>NZ_CP173028.1:4800000-6694695 GCF_044784325.1 Olivibacter sp. EAT-5
CCTCCCGTAAGTCGAATTTTATTTACACCTAATCGGACAAAATGACCAGCTATGATTTCTAACTCGGTTGCGGACATTAAATGTTTCATCGGCGCAAAGTCGTAACTCTCTTCGGGCATACAGTAAAAGCAGCGCAGGTTGCATCTATCAGTTAACGATATCCGCAAATAATCATGTACCCTATTGTATCTATCAACTATCATTTTTTTCGCTGTTTTAATTGCTTTTTTTCAATCGTTGAGGCAATTAGACGTGTGTAAGCCTCTTCTGTATCCACATCTATTTCACCGTACGACAGCGGAATGGCTATTGCTTCTGCTCTGTGTTTTTGGATGAGTTTTTTTGCTCCTATATCTCCTGTTAAGAGAGTCAGCTCTTTGAACAATGTTTTATTGAACAGAGCAGGCACGCCCAGTTGATCCGCGTATGAGCTCGCAACTATTTTTGCATCTGTTTTTCGCTGCCCTTCCATCAGTCTGTTTATATGTTTCTTGCTTACATAAGGCTGATCACATACCATAATAATTATGTTCTCGATTGTCGCATAATGTTTTAAGAGATAATCAACTCCACACCGGATGGAGGAGGCAATTCCGTTTTTAAAATCGGGATTATAAACAAGGTTAATCTTTTGTCCTCGTATTTCGTCTTTTACGAGATCTGCAGCTGCACCCAACACGACGACTAATGCAGCAGGATTCGTTGCTTCAGCAATCTGAACACTCCGGCGAACCAAAGTACTCCCACGATAAGATAGCAGTTGTTTCGGCCTACCAATGCGTTGAGAGGAACCGGCCGCTAATAAAATAATTCCATTCTGTATATTTTTCACCTTTGATTACTATCCTATAAATTGCTTGTTATCCGATATGACAATCTCATCGTTTCGGTTATGGATTTTTCCGGGATAATCCCGTAAAGACCCGCCATCTCTCCTAGCAAAAATAGCTTTTATTTCGGCAATTACAGACAGCGCTATCTCCTCCGGTGTTTCTGCGCCTATATTCAACCCCATAGGGCTATACAAATGAATTAAAGCCTCTTCTTGCCAATGGGCACCGGCTTCACGTAATTCCGTTAACATGCTGTGCTTTTTCTTTTTTGGACCCAGCATGCCGATATAGGGTACTCTGTTTTCTGATAGTAAGGAGTTTAGCAAGCTTTTGTCATATTGATAGTTATGAGTCATTAAGACGACAGCTGTCCTGTCATCTAATAAAACCTCATGCAATGCCTTATCGGCATCAGCAACAATTAGATGACAGGATGGAAAACGTGATGCTGTTGCATAAGCCGGTCGGCCGTCGATTAATGTAATCTGCCAACCTAACACTTCAGCCATGTCTATTAACGGAAAAACATCATTTCCCGCCCCCGCGATCACTAAGGAAATATCGGGAGCTAAATATTCAAAAATTGCCGTGAGTTCTTTGTGGTTTGAAGACGTCGTCGAAATGTTGTATTTTACAAGATACGTATGCTTATGTTCAAGTGTTTTATTGATATCATGTAAGAAAATATCAATTGATAGGGGTAGTGCGCCGGACTTAACAACCATCTTATTGTTTTTCATCAGCAAATATGTTCCTTGTAAGGGATTCCATTTGTCGTCTAAGGAGAAAAAAGTAACGATCACGCTTGGTTCTCGCGTGTCTGCGGCTTTTCTCAGAAGTTCAATTGGGTTCGCATCATCATTTGTATTGATAGGTTCAATCAATATGCGGATAATACCATTACAGCCTAGCCCCATACCAAAAATAGCATCCTCGTCGTCGCTCGTATCATAGGTTGCCAATAGCGGTCTTTGTTCCGCAATAGCCATAAGCGCCTTTCGTAGAGCGTCTCCTTCTAAGCAACCGCCACTAATGGCGCCGGTAAGGGTGCCATCTTCACTCACCAGCATCCTCGCACCTGGCCCTCTGTAAGAGGATCCGTCGACGTGTACAACCGTCGCCAAGGCTACACGCTGTCCCTTTTGACAAGCTATATCATATGCTCTTAAGATTTGCCTTATTTCTTTCATGAAATTTATAAAGTTAGCGGTTTTAATACGCTTAATCCATTTCCCGATAATGCTTCTTCTACAGCATCGGTTAATACGTTAATAGCATATACCACGTCTTCCATTTTTGTAAACCTACCCAAACTTATGCGAATCGCTTGGCCGGCTTCTTCCCTACTTAAACCCATCGCCTTTAACACATGCGATTCTTTCTGCATTAGCCCCGAACAGGCGCTGCCACGACTTAGAGCTAAATATTTGGAAACTTTCAGTAATAATCTTTCTGCATCCACCCCGGGGAACCGTATATTGCTTATATGAGGTAACCTGTTTATTCTTCCATTGACAGTGGAGCCTGCTACCTTTTCCAGGAGTGATTCCTCAAAACGATTTCGAAGCGATTGTAGGCGAGCTCCCTCGTCATTCATCTCCTCTTTACATATAGCTGCAGCCTGACCAAAGCCAACGATGCCTGGTATATTCAATGTGCCACCGCGATGACCCCGTTCCTGAGATCCTCCGTGCTGTTGCTTAAAAACAAGTGGCTTTTGTGATTTCTCGTTAATGAAAAGTGCTCCTACTCCTTTAGGTCCATATATTTTGTGTGCCGAAAAACATAACAGATCGATTTCATCCGCTTGAACATCAACGGGGATTTTCCCTACGGCTTGTGTAGCGTCACATACGAACTTAACTTGATGTTTCCGTGCAATAGCGCCTATTTCTTTTACCGGATTAACCACGCCTGTTTCATTGTTTGCGTACATAATTGAAATGGCAAGCGTTTCGGGCGTAATGGCGTGTTCCAATGCTTCAAGCGAAAGCCCCCCCTCTTTATCAACGTCGAGATATGTAATCGTATTTCCTTGCTGCTCGAGGTACCTACACGAATCTAACACGGCCTCATGCTCGACTTTTGTTGTTATGATATGGCTGCGCTTTCGGTTAGTTCCTTCCATCAGTCCTTTTAATGCCAAATTAACAGATTCCGTAGCACCGGAAGTAAATATCACTTGATTTGGTTTTGAACCAATTAGATCAGCTACTTGTTCTCTTGCTAATTCGACCGCATCTTTTGCCATCCATCCGTAATGGTGGTCTTTACTAGCAGCATTGCCGAAATAGTCAGTAAAATAAGGCAGCATCCTCTCCAAAACTCTTGGATCACAGGGTGTCGTTGCGCAATAATCTAAATATATCGGTAATTCTTTCATGCAAAAAATATTTTTTAAATGGCTGCACGTCAAGGCAATTCAACATCACTGTATACTCTTTTTCAGTTAGTTTTCCGTTAGCTTTTCTCCAATTTGGCTACATCGACAAGTTGGATTTGAACCGAAAGTGAACTGCAAAATATTTCAACAGCTTGTCGGACCGCCGCCACAAAACCTATGAGATTGTTATTATTTTGCCTATAGCACAGGAAGCCTCTATCAAAAATAATTTTTTTTTAGCACAAATTTTTACAACCGGTTAAGAATGTTACATATCATTAATTAAGCATAACAGGATGAATAATCAAGGGCAGCTAGGTCCTTTATATTCTGAACCGTTTATAATAGAGTTTACTTAATTCAATAAGCAAGGCTGGTAAAATTTCCTTACCCACTAATTTTGCGTAACTGTAATAGATGGTACTGTTGGGGTTAAAGCCCTTGGCATATAACACATTATATGCTGCCAAATGATGGCTGCTTAATATATTGTCTTTTTGTATGACAATACTTGTAAACCATCTTTTGTCTTCAGCCGTTTCAATGGTAAATGTAAGACCATGGGTACATATGTCCTGTTGGTCAAGCTCTTGAACTAGGTATCTCTTTAATAGTAACGCTTCTTCATCTAGTACCGGAATGTGCCAATTTAACTCTAAACTGGAATGTCGCATATTAATCCCCATTTGTCCCATTAACTTTTCCCATTTTAACTGGTGCGTAGACTTTATTCCCTTAATCACAAAAGATTTCCATGGACTGATATAAATAAACGGAATACCACTTTCAATACATAATGTGCAGGATTTTTTTAGAAATTCGATATCAAATCTATTGTTACGCCAATATAAGCCAAGCCATAGGTTGGTTTCGTCAACATTGTTAAGCCCTTCATAATAGGGAAAAAATGTGTCCGGCAATTTCAGTTCGTCATTGCTTACAATACTATCCAGTTTTAGATACTCCGCCAAACCTACGATTAAATCGGGCAGTAGTAATTTCGGATTTTTCTGCCATTTGCTCTCAATAAATTTACTAAGTTTAGGAAGGTCCGACGAATGAATTAATGTAGGCCATTTTTCGAGCTCGTGTCTATTTTGTTCGCTGCGTAGGTATAAATACCAATAATCCGTATATTCAGAAGCGACGAAATTTAAATGCCCTGTAAAGAGGGGAACCATAGCCTGTTTAGGATCCGATAAATTAATTTTAAGCCGGGGCACAAAATGGAAGCTTTCCAATATGAAACGATATTTTTCCAGATTTAACCAAGAGGTATTAGCCGTTATATCCAGCGCAATGGCACTGCTGACAATATTTTGAAACGCATCCCGCTTTCCGTATTCGAAATCTATTTGATGCATTGTTAAATGTTGTTCTACGATAGGCAGTCTACTCTGTTCGACCGGAAACAATATATCTTCCCTAGATCCGAAATGGATGAAATCGTTGTTCGCCAGTTCACTTGCACGTAGAACTGATAGTAGATAGTTGGGGGCAATCATGCCTCCCTTTACAAATACTCGAACTAAATGTGCCCGATCGTATACGGATAACAAGCTTTCGGCCATATTATATATTTAGTGTTGTGCATCCTGAAAAAGTGTCGGTTTGAATGTGATCATTAACCACGCCCATGATGATTGTCCATGTAGGCTGCCTGCCTGCTTAATAATCGCCATACTCGAGGTGTAAAATAGGTGCGAATAACCACCTTTTAAGTTAACCTCCTTTGCCAAACTATAGGAAAAGGTCCAATCCAGTTCGGTGCCTAAATCGCGTGATCTAGGGATTCCTTCTTCATCCGTTATGGCGGAGGCCGCCGAAAAATGATGCCCATCCATAGATATTGTCCAATTTTTCTTGATCCAGTTTACTTTCAAAAATAAGTCATTTAGCCCTTTATTGCCATGGCCGCTCCCCACATAGAAATAATCCATATAGCCGTAAAATTTATGATGGGTTCCATAGAGTGGATCAAAGGCTTCATTTGTCTTAGAGCTTTGTTTGTCGCCACTAAGATAATCGTTTCCAAGTTCTATCTTATAAGTGCCCGTAGGTTTAAAAGACAGTTGTAAGGAGGCTAAAAAAGCGCGTTTTGAAAAACCGTCTTTATTTTTTCCGGTTTGATAGTACCCCTCTCCATAAAATACAAAAGGAGCGAATGATGCTTGCATATTGAAACCCGCAGTTTGCATAAAGTAACCGGTGTCCGGTGCATGTTGCCGCCCCTCATTTAAAGCAATAATAGAGGTGCTTATTTGCTTGAAGTCGTGATGAAACCAGGCGAATTGAAGTGATTTGTAGTTGTTTAATCCCTGATAATAGGTTTCACTTAATTTGGTGGGTTCGGGATTATTTGCGTCCTGGTTAAAGGCTAAGCCAATGTGGAGGCGATTTTTGCTTCCATTATATTCATATTTAAGCAAGTCATGACTTCTGCCCTGCTGAGCCCAGTCAAGATTTCCTAGAATACGTGCGTTATCATAGTCTAATTCCATTCGCCCAACTAAAAAGCGCTGCGCGCCATTAAATTTAAATCCGGCCCAAGCCTGCTGAAAATTTGTCAACGACGGATCAGTCTTACCCGCTTGATCCGTATTGCCCCAAATGCGCACATCTTGTGGAACCAGTACGAGATCCATTTTCTCGTTACTATAACTCAGGTAAATTCTGGAACGTTGTTCTATAAAAAAGGCAGGACGCTCAGTTTGATTTAGGGGTCTTTTAAAGCCATCCCGAAACTCTGCTCGTGGCCGAATTTCCGCGCTTACCGTGATTTGCGCTTGCGTATCTAAAACTAGAAACAGAAAAACAAATAAAGGGAATACAACTCGCATAAGATTTTATATATTACGTAAATATACGTAATATATAAAACAAATCAAGTAAAATTACGTGTTTATATTAGGTTTTCCTTCATAGCCTTATTAATCATGTCGACGGCATTGTTTACCCCTAATTTTTTCATGATATTAAAACGATGTGTTTCAATTGTGCGCACACTTTTCCCAAGTACTTCAGCTATATCTTTATTATGTTTACCGTTTATGACCATACCAAGTATTTGTTTTTCACGTTTAGAGAGGCCGTAAATATCGGTGTTACTTTCAACCGCTTCGTTCACCCGTATGCTACTACTTCCAGCTCCTCCCAACAATTGATTGGCCAATACATTGGATACAGAACCGCTGTAATACCGGATACCATTGTTGATTTGTTTTAGTGCTTTTATGAACTCATTCTTATCAGTATCCTTAAGCAAATACCCCCATGCGCCAACCCGTAAAGATTCGAGTACGTAATCTTCGGTATCATGCATAGACAACATAACGACTTTCGTGTTTTCCTTGTTTTGGGTAATAGCCTCACATGCTTCCAGACCGTTCATTTCAGGCATACGAATATCCATAATAGCTAAATCAGGCTGAAGCTCCTGTACACGTTGAATCGCTTGCATACCATTATCCGCTTCGCCTATAACCATTATATCGTCATCTGCCTCCAACATTGCTTTGATTCCATTACGCACTAAAATGTGATCGTCGGCTAAAAGCACCGTAATTTTACTCATATAGCTATATTTCCTGGTTTATTTTTCAAAGGTACAAAAAGCTTTATAATTGTCCCTAATCCAGGTTTTGATTCGATCAATAGCTTCCCATTAATATAAGTGGCCCGTTCTTGCATATTTAGGAAGCCATGTCCATAATCTGCGTGAAATAGATCGGTGGATTTACTTTCGAAACCCACACCGGTATCTTTTATTGTAAGAACAAGCTCATCTGTGTTATGCTCTAAAGACACGAGCACTGTCGGTGAGTTCGCGTATTTAATAGCATTGTTCACAGCCTCTTGCACAATCCTATATATGTTGTTTTCTACTTTTGGCGAAAGCCTTTGTTGGAAATCAGTTATATTTTCAAAAATTAAGCGATTATTGCTAAGTTTATCTATTTCCTGAACCAGGTTTTTCAATCCGGCAACCAAACCATAATCACTCAACACAGGCGGCTTTAAGTTGAATGTAACGATACGTACTTCTTGAATGATATCTTTTATAAGTTTATTTATATCCAGTAATTTCTGCTCAGTTTCTTTTGTTTTGGAAAGGTCGATCGAAGCAGTTTGAAACTTAAGCGAAGTAAGCATTTGTCCGATGCCATCATGTATATTCATGGCGATACGTTTTCGCTCTTCTTCTTGTCCTTCTAATACCAGGATAGATCTGAATTTCTGTTCATTAACTTTCCGCTCTATTTCTGCCCTGTCCTTTTTATACATGTCTTGTTCGGCTAATCGTCTCGGCGTCATATCAGCAGCAAAAACCTGTAGCACATCTACTTCGCCTTCTTGATTATATATCGGTATAATATGTATATCCATATGCCGTTTCTCGCCTGACTTATCGCTGTAAACCAGTTCTTTATGCCAGTTTTTTAAATTTGATACCACATCGATCAATTGGTCATTAAAGTCATCTGCGGCTTCTCCTGCTAAACCGAATAAATTGGCAATAGTTTTATATCGTTGCTCTTCATGAGAGAAGCTGCGTAAATAATAATCGCTTACATAGTAAAGGTTTCCGCCTTTATCTGATTTGGCAATCAGACGGGGGGGCGCAACGGGTAGGGTAATGCCTGATATGCGTTCATAAGATTCCTCCAGTGAAGCATAAAGAGCCCCGATTTCCTTGCTCATTTGCTGGGCATCACTTTCAGATTTGATTAGTTTGATGAGTGTTTCATTTACTTTTCGTGTTGTAGGTATAAAAATCAACAGTACTTCCAATATGATTATAAGGAGAGAAATACCAAAGAGTATATACTCCGTTCGTTTCAATTTCACGATCTTTCCCGACGCAAGTTTTTCATAGGTGTACACGATTGAATCCATATGCCGAAGAAAGATGGGCTCATGTTTCAAAACAGTTCGCATATCATTTTCAAGAAATGGATAGCTAGATTTATCGCCATTTTTCAACCGAGAATAAATACGGTTGCTGGCAAAATAAATGCTATCAAAAACAGGTTGATTTTCAAGAAAAAGTCTGTTGATCGCTTTGCTTTTACTGATTGGTATGGCTGCCGCTTCATTTCCGTAGCGTAGGCTGGTGTTGTTCTCGATCCATTCCGTGTTGGCGGAAGCGAGCTCTTTTAGAAGGCTGTCACGTTCTTTTGTGTTTAACCTATTTGTTAGTAAAATGAGTTTGCTTATCTTTTGGCTCAACATCCGCTGCCTACCCGCCATGTTGACGATATGTGCATCACTTTCCTGCTCCCTTAAGTGCCTTTGTACTAAAAATTGCCCTATGATAATACTTAAGGCTATAATGCTAAGCGCTAGAAGATAATACGCTCTTAGTCTGCTGAATTGATTATGCTGTGTATATATTCGCACGATGTTTTGGCGTTCGTTTGTATTATCCAAAGCTACGAATATTGCGTTATTATCATACACCACGCTGCTTTATGAAAACTGTTCTTCCTTTACCTCCGTTTGTATTCGCTTGGAGGATGGGTACCTTTTTTCAATGTCGCTGGTTTGTTTTGTTTTTTTATGAAATGAGTAATACAGTGGAAGTGCCGTAAATAGGATGCCGCCTATGAAATTGCCGAATGTAACCGGGAGTTGATTGAATAACCACCAGTCAGCAAAAGAAACGTTCGCGCCCAATATAATGCCGGCTGGAATTAAGAACATATTTACAACTGCATGCTCAAAACCTTGTCCGAAGAATATAAAAATAGGCAACCATGATGCGACGATCTTTCCGGTAGAAGATGTTGAGCTCATGCCCAATACGATACCGGTTGTAACCATCCAATTGCAGAGGACACCTTTAGTGAAGGCGCTGAAGAGGCCGTCAAAACCGTAAGAAGCATAAGTTAAGGTTTTCGTTTCAGCAAGTTTTACAATGAGTAGTGCCACCGCATTCTTTTCCTCGTGCCCAAATTGGGTGGTTGATAGGCAAAAGAGAAAGGCGTAGAGAAGTCCACCAAGTAGGTTGCCGAGAAAAACCAACAGTAGGTTTTTGAGTACCGATAGCGCATCTGTTTTCTTGTCCATGTAAGCCATGGGAAGCACGGCAAAGCTACCGGTCACAAGTTCTAACCCCATTAAGACGATGATTATGAAACAAGCCGGAAATAATGCTGCACCTACGATGGCGAGTCCGGTTTGTGTCGTAGCCGTTAGTGCTAAGGTTGTACCAAAGCCTAAAATAGCACCGGACAACACACTCCTGATTAGCAAGTCTCTACTCGCTAACATAAGCTTATCAACGCCTGCCTGAATCATACTTGCAGCGATTTGTGTTGGTTTATTATAATCCATAATCCGGAATTTATGTTGCTATACTGTCAGGTCCTGCTGAATTGCATGTTCTGCTCTTTCTATTAACCCAACATATATTTCCCCGTTGATCTCTTTGACAGGAAAGGTGGTTATATGGCACTCGTCTCCGTTTAGACATTCGCCTGTTTTCAATGAAAAGGTTTTTTTATGAAAGGGACAAGCCACTTTAGGTTCTCCTTGCTGCGAGCCGATCATGCCTCTCGATAAAATCATCTGCATTTTATGAGGGCAAAGGTTTTGGCACGCATACCATTCATTCCGATTAGTGAAATTAAATACGGCAATCTGGAGCTCTCTGTGCTTGAAGCAGAGCCCGCCATTTTCCGGAAACTCATCACTGGTACCAACCTTCAACCAATGATCTACATGTTGTTCGTCGGATGGTTTATAACTCAAATAATCTATTTTTTGCATTTTTATTCATTTTAAACGTTACACAATAACATTCCAGTTAGTAGGAATTCGTTGTCCGCGAAGCTCCTCAAATTGCAGGAAAGGATCGCCTTCGTCACTATTAGCAAAATGTTTGAATCGTCTCCTTATTGATTCGTTTTCGACAGCATGCTTCCATTCGCATTCATAGTTCGCAATTAAGCTTTCCATCTCAACTTCCAGTTCAGCTCCTATACCCAGCACATCATTAACGACCACATCATATAGATAAGGTAGCCCGCCTTCTAACTTGTTCAACCAAGTAGCCGTACGTGTGAGCGGTTCAGCCGTTTTAATGTAGTACATTAGGAAGCGGTCTAAATAGCGTATACAACTATCTTTATCAATATCTCCAATCAGCAATTGCGCATGCTGCGGTCTTGCTCCACCATTGCCGCAGACATATAAATTCCATCCTTTCTCTGTTGCAATAATTCCAAAATCTTTGGATTGAGCTTCTGCACACTCGCGTATACAACCGGAAACCGCTCCTTTTAACTTGTGAGGCGCTCGTAAACCCTTATAGCGATTTTCTATTTCTATGGCAAAACCAACTGAATCCTGCACGCCGAATCGGCACCAAGTTGATCCGACACAGCTTTTTATGGTTCTTAGCGACTTTCCATAAGCATGGCCGCTTTCAAAACCGGCTGCAATAAGCTCTTCCCAAATGGCGGGAAGCTCGTGTAATTGGGCGCCAAATAGGTCTATACGTTGCCCACCGGTAATCTTCGTGTAGAGGTTATACTTCTTTGCTACCTGCGCAATTACTAGTAGTTTATCCGGCGTAATCTCCCCTGCAGGTATTCTCGGTACTACCGAATAAGAGCCACCCTTCTGGATATTGGCTAAGAAACGATCGTTCGTATCTTGTATGGTGCTTTGTTTAAGAATAACTTCGTTCCATATGCTGGCAAGCAACGATGCTACTGCCGGTTTGCAGACCTCGCATCCGTCACCTTCGCCATAACGACCCAAAAGCTCGCTATAGCTCTTTATATTTTGAATTTTAATGAGGTCGTATAGTTCTTGTCTTGTATAGGCAAAGTGCTCGCATAGTGTTTTCTTGACAACCTTACCTTGAGATTCCAAAACAGATTTTAAAAGATCAGCCACCAGGGGTGTGCATCCGCCACATCCTGTGCAGGCCTTCGTGGCTTTCTTTATTCCTGCTAAATCAGTCAATTCATCTTTTGCAATCGCCTCACAAATGTTCCCTTTGCTAATTCCCTCGCAGGAGCAGATTTGAGCGGTATCGGGCAAGGAATCGACGCCCTGTCCACTGCTTTGTCCCGCACTGCGACTTCCCAGAATCAAATCAGCAGGATCTTCCGGTAAAGGCAAACCGTTTTGTGCAATTTGTAAAAGCATGTTATAAGAATCCGCCTCGCCTACCAGAATTCCTCCTTTAAGATACTTACCATCTCTTGTTACATTAATTCTTTTGTAGACACCCTTCGCTTTATTTTCAAAAACAATGGGAACACACTCCTCTTCTGGATCCAGTGCGTCTCCAAAACTTGCAACATCAACACCTATTAATTTAAGTTTAGTTGACATGTCAAAGCCGGTAAATGATTTGTCATAGTCCCCACATAGCCTGGAAGCTACGACTTCGGCCATTTCATAACCTGGGGCTACTAATCCATAGATCATTTCATTATGTAATGCCACCTCTCCGATCGCATAGATATCCGGGAAATTGGTTTGCAAATGGTTATCTACCAAAATTCCACCTCTGCTGCCCGTTTGTATCCCACTTTTAGAAGCCAATTCATCCCGGGGTCTTATCCCGGCGGAAATAACCAACATATCACAATCCAATATACTTCCATCTGCAAAGGCAAGTCCAGCAATTTTGTCGGTTCCTAATATTTCCTTGGTGCTTTTTGACGTATGTATGTGTAAGCCGAGCGCTGATAACTTATTGCGCAATATGAAGGCTCCCCTTACATCTAATTGACGCGGCATTAAGCGGTCTGCAAATTCCACAATATGCGTTTCCAGTCCCATATCCAGCAAGGCTTTAGCTGCCTCTAATCCCAACAGGCCACCACCTATGACGACTGCTTTTTTTGCCGTTTTGCCGTAGATCTCCATCTGTTGTAAATCCTCGATAGTTCGGTAGGCAAAAACGCCGGTTTTATCGATTCCATGCAAAGGGGGGATAAAAGGAGATGAACCGGTTGCCAGTATAAGTTTATCGTAACTATCGCTTGTTCCTTTATGAGTGGTTATTTTCTTTTTTGTCGGATCAATTTCGGTAACCAACTCCCCAGTCACCAATTTAATATGATGTTCATTGTACCAGCCGGTAGGTGCCAACAGCAAATCGTCGGCTGATTTTCCCGAAAAATATTCACTCAGATGAACTCTATCGTACGCGGGACGATGTTCTTCTCCATAAACGGTAATTTCGATGTGGTTACTGTTTGATTTTTTACGTATTTTCTCGCAAAACTTGTAACTAACCATGCCGTTTCCAACGATAATAATTTTCATACCAGAGGTGTTTTACGTATATCAACTTAATTTTTATCAAAAAAAGGAATATATTTTTAAAATAGCAAATGAAAAGCAAAATATTTTACGTATTTTTACTTAAAAATAAGATGTTATGAAATACACACTCATAAAGGATGCCGAAGACCTTCGCTTTCTTACCGTAAAAGCGGCGAAATGTATTGCCGAAGCACAATTTTTGGTGGTCGATTCAGCTATTTCGGATGAAATCAATGAGCTGGTACCTGTAAACAGTATTAAACTCCATATAAATGAACTTCGTAGCTATTTGTCAGCCCGTCCGGATAGACTGCCAAGCAACATTGTACACATTAGTGGTAATGATACCGACATCAGTGAGGAGGAAGGGTCGATAGTCTGCTATCTAAAAGGGATCGGATATCAGCTATCGATTATTCCCGGTGTGAACGTGGTTAATAGAATTGCAGGACAGAACCATTTCCCTTTAACCATTCGAAACCGTAATGAAAGCTTTTGGGTATGTGATGCCCGATTTTTTTATCCATCTGTAAAAGAAATGATTGAAAAAATTCATGCGGTAGCTTCTTCAAACGCTGCAATGGCAATTAAACACATAAATATAGATGCCTTAAGATTCATGGCAACTATTATTAGTATCTATCGGCATCAAGAGACACCTGTCCTTGTAAACGATTTTGGCGGCGGTGTTGATTGTTATACGTTAATGGAAATACAAGACAGATTAGCGGAAGATCAATACAAGCTTGTTGTCATAAATCCCTGCGTACGGATGTTGAAGGCTGCGGCCTTTTCGGTGGAAGAAGTTTTAGAGAGTCGATTAGCAACGGGTTAACACCGCTCGATTGCCGCCGATTTCCCGATAACAAGAATTGCCGGTGTTAGAACTTGCTTATCAGCAATCTCATGTAGAACCGTTTCAATAGTAGAAAAAAACATGCGCTGATTATCCAGTGAGCCATTTTGGACAATCGCTATGGGTAAACTGCCCCTGCCCTCCATTTTATAAAGCTCAACAATCTTTTCTATATGCTGGATTCCCATTAATATTACAACGGTTTGATCTAATTTGGCGGCAAGATATAAATCCCTTGATAAGCCCCCATCCTTTGTTGAACCGGTAATTACCCAGAAGTCAGAAGAACCGTTTTTATTTATAAGCGAAATGCCTGCTAATTCCGCAACTGCGATGGCACTGGAAACTCCCGGTATAACGGAAGTTTCAATATTTTTCGATTTGGCGAATTGAAGCTCCTCGCTTCCACGTCCAAAAATATAAGGATCGCCACCTTTTAAACGTACTACATGTCCATAGCTATTGGCAAAATCAACTAACATTTTATTAATATTGTCTTGAACATAGGAATGACACCCTGCTCTCTTTCCAACAAATATTTTTTTTGTATTTTTTTTTGCGTATGCTAAGATTGCGGGATTAACCAGCGCATCGTACAAAACAACATCCGCTGTTTCGAGTGCGCGAACACCCGCAAGACTTAGTAATTCCGGATCTCCGGGACCCGCACCCACCAATGTAATCTTCGGTCTTTTCATCCTACTTCTTTATTTATATTGAACCCCTTAATTGCCAACTGTAGTGCTTTACTTTCAATTGACTTATCAAAAATAAGTATATTTACTTAATATAAAACAATAATTTACGTAAAAATTTGCGTATATGGATTTTTTTATGCTAAATTTGATCACGATAAACCTCTCTTTACGTATAAAATCGTATAACAAGGGGTTGCGAAAATCAAAAGTTATTAAACGCGACGAGAAGCCATGATTTCATACGAAGACGCCTTACGGCTTATTTCCTCAAGCACAAAAAAACTCCATCAGATGACAATTTGTCTTTCTGATGCCTCGGGTTATCGCTTGGCTCAAGAGGTAAGAGCTGACAGGCCCTATCCTCCCTATAATCGGGCAGCCATGGATGGTATTGCTATTCGTTTTCAAGATTATTTAGACGGTGTGCAAAATTTTAACATTCAGGAGGTTATTTATGCAGGGAGTGCTAGTAAAGGGGTATTAACCCATGGAAATTGCTATAAAATTATGACAGGGGCTGCAGTGCCATCTTCTGCTGATACGATCGTGCGTAACGAAGATTTACTATATGTCGCAAACAAGGCGTCAATTGTTCATCATGAAAAGATCAAAAGCCATGCAAATATTGCTTTACGCGGACAAGATTTGCAAAGTGGCGAAGTGGTTATCCCATCCAATACTTACATAACGCCTTCTATAATAAGTTTATTGGCCACACTTGGTGTAACTAATCCCGTGGTTTTCCGTAAACCGAAGGTCAGCGTTTTTACAACGGGCGACGAAATTGTAGGACCGGAAGAAAGTCCAAATGAAGTGCAAATACGAAATAGTAACCAATATCTCTTAACGGCTTTATTGGCTAAAGACGGCATTATACCTGAATCCATTCAGCATATTAAAGATGCTGAAGCGGATCTGTATAAAGGTTTTATGGAACGCATGGATAGTGACATCATGCTCGTTAACGGTGGGGTTTCTGCCGGTGATCGCGACCTGGTGCCAACCGTTATGAAAACACTCGGAGCAGAATTGCTCTTTCATCATGTAGCGATAAAGCCCGGAAAGCCATTATGGTGCGGAAAACTTCCCGGTGGCTGTTTGGTGTTTGGTATACCTGGGAATCCATTTTCGTGTTTGACAACCTATATATTGTTTATTAGACCTTTCTTAAATTCCAAACCAACTAGCTCTGTTAAGTTTCCGTTGGCATGTGATCGGATTGGAAAGTCAACCTTCGACGATTTTTTTCCTGTTCAATTTTCTGAGGAACATAAGTTAGCTCCTATCCCAATCAATGGTTCCGGTGATGTACGACTTGGTCTATTTGCCGATGGTATAGCACGTCATCATCGTGCGAATCGAATACTTAAAAAAAACGATTTAATTTCATTTTACGCTTTTTAGTCAACAATCAATTTAACATTATGCTTATGAAAGCCTCGACTCTCCAACCTTTAAAAAAACTGCCCTTGTTCAGTCTAAAAGGACTACAGATGCGCACCTTCCACATAACTTGGCTTATGTTCTTTATTTGCTTTTTTGGATGGTTTGGTCTTGCTCCGCTAATGCCCACTATCAGGGATGAAATGGGGCTTACAAAAGAACAGGTCGGAAATATCATTATTGCTTCCGTATCATCTACAATCATAGCACGCTTAATTATTGGTCGATTATGCGATGTCCTAGGGCCTCGGAAAACTGCCGTCTGGCTTCTTATAATCGGTTCCGTGCCAGTGTTTTCGGTTGGATTAGCGCGTTCTTATGAGACCTTTCTTCTATTTCGTTTAGCTATCGGGGTTATCGGCGCATCCTTTGTCATCACTCAATACCATACCAGTATGATGTTCGCAGCGAATATTAAAGGAACTGCAAATGCCATTACAGGCGGTTGGGGTAACTTAGGTGGAGGGGTAACGAACATGGTTATGCCATTGATATTTGCCTGTATTGTTGGGTTTGGTTACGGGCCGGCGTATGCATGGCGTTACGCGATGATTGTTCCCGGTATACTGATGTTGATCGTCGCTTTTCTCTATTGGCGATACACCAAAGATACGCCTGCCGGTAACTTTGATGAAATTGATCGACATACAAAACAAAATCATAAAACGGATTGGAAAGTTTTAAAAGATTGGCGCATATGGGCATTAACACTTGCTTATGCGATGTGTTTTGGTATGGAGATAACTTTTGATAACGTTGCGGCACTTCATTTTGTGGACGCGTTTTCTCTTTCTCAAAGTAGTGCAGGATTCTGGGCAGGCATCTTTGGTTTTATGAATTTATTTGCACGCGCCTTAGGAGGGATAGCAGCGGATAAAGTGGGATTATCTTACGGAATTAGAGGTAAAGGGGTGCTGCTTGGCCTCGTACTGCTATTGGAAGGTCTTGGTGTTCTGTTGTTTGCTCAGGCAGGATCATTTCTTTTTGCTATCGTCTCCATGTTGACCTTTGCGCTATTCTTAAAAATGGCAAACGGAGTTACATATGCCATCACACCGTTTGTAAACAAGAAGAATGTTGGACTTATCAGTGGCATTGTAGGGGCCGGTGGTAATGCGGGCGGAATGTTTTTCGGCTTCCTTTTTAAGTCAAACCAGATCACCTATACCGAAGCTTTCCAATATATAGGCTTTATTATTCTCGGTGTGGCTTTCGTGATTTTCGCTACCCCATTTAAAAAATCGAAATCAGGTTTGGTGGAAGACACAGAATTGATTATACAGGCTTAATCAATCTTACATGAAAGATGCTAAGAACAGTTCAAAAGAATTAAAAAGCACCTGCTGCTATTGTGGGGTGGGATGTGGTGTTGTCATTGAAAAACAATCGGATGGAACTATTCGTGTAAGAGGCGACGAGAGCCATCCTTCAAATAAAGGTTTACTTTGTAGCAAAGGTATGAATCTTCATCATACCGTGAATGATCAAATTGATCGTTTACTATTTCCTCAAATGCGGTACCACAAAGATATGCCTTTACAGCGTGTAGATTGGGACACTGCACTTGAACGCACGGCCGCAGTATTTAAAACGTTCATAAAAAAGTATGGTCCAAACAGTGTTGCCTTTTATGCGTCAGGCCAATTTCTAACCGAAGAATATTATGTGCTGAATAAATTAGTGAAAGGCTTTATTGGAACCAACAACATTGACACTAACTCGAGACTATGCATGAGTAGCGCCGTTGCGGCTTATAAAATGACTTTAGGTGAAGACAGTGTACCGGTGTGTTATGATGATATCGAGTTAAGTGATTGCATTTTGGTTGCAGGGGCGAATCCAGCATGGTGTCACCCCATCATTTGGCGTAGAGTTGAGAAACACAAAGCCAACAATCCAGCTGTTAAAATTATTGTCATAGATCCGCGTGTTACTGATAGTTGCGCTATAGCTGATCTGCATTTGCAGATACAACCGGGTACAGATGTTACACTATTCCATGTCATTGCAAAACTCCTCATCGAGGCGGGCAAAGTGGATTGGAACTTTATTGAGTCGCATACTGACGGTTTTGAAGAATTAAGGGACCTAGTTTTGACAATTTCCGTCAGTGAGGCATCGGATATATGTGGTATCAGTGAAGACTATATCTATAGGGCCGCTGAGTACATTGGATCTGCCAATGCATTTTTAAGTATGTGGACAATGGGCTTGAATCAAAGCGTCGTGGGGGTCGATAAAAACGTCAGTTTACTGAACTTACACCTACTGACAGGTACAATCGGGAAACCTGGCTCCGGTCCTTTATCGCTTACCGGCCAACCGAATGCTATGGGTGGACGGGAAGTAGGTGGTTTAGCTAATTTACTTCCGGCACACAGGGATCTAAATAATCCGCAACACAGAGAAGATTTGCAGGTCTTTTGGGGAGGAAAAACAATTGATTCAAAGCCCGGGCTTACCGCTACTCAAATGTTCGATGCGCTCAATGAAGGTACATTGAAGGCTATTTGGATTAGTTGCACGAACCCGCTAATCAGCTTGCCGGACGTGCGGAAAGCAGAGCAAGCTCTCAAAAATGCGAAATTTGTAGTAGTACAGGAAATAAGTAGTAAATCGGAAACACTTGCGTATGCAGATGTGATTTTACCTGCTGCCGCTTGGAGCGAAAAGGAAGGAACAATGACTAACTCCGAGCGTCGCATTACTTACCTCCCCAAGGTAAATAGGCCTCCAGGTGAAGCCTTATCTGACCAAGAGATATTTTGCCGATTTGCAAAAAAAATGCAGTTCAAAGGATTTGATTTCCCTGATGCTGAAGCTGTTTATCTAGAACATGCCCAATTAACAAAAGGAATGAATATCGATATCAGCGAATTGACTTATGATATCTTAAGGAGCAATAGAAGTATCCAGTGGCCATACACAGAACAAAAGTCAACACCCCGCCTTTTCACAGACCTTAAGTTCTATACCAATAATAAACGAGCAAAAATTTATGCTGCATCAACCTCATTAGGAAGTGAAAAGCCCGACGACGATTATCCCTTTATTCTCACGACAGGAAGAATACGCGACCAATGGCATACAAGAAGCAAAACCGGAAAAGTAAACAAATTAAACCAGCACATAGCTCGGGCTTACCTCAGTATACATCCTGATGATGCGCGAGAATTGGGATTAAGGGAAAACGATATTGCTCATGTAAAGTCGCGTAGAGGAGAAACAAGTGTGCCTTGTAAACTAGATAAAGGGATAAAAAAAGGTGTGGTTTTCTTGCCAATGCATTGGGGAAAAATATTGAACAGTGACCTTAATCGAACCAACAATTTAACGAATAATCTATTAGATCCCATTTCAAAAGAACCGGATTTTAAATTTTGCGCCGTTCGTATTGAGAAATTTTTCAAACCAAAGCAACGCATTGTGATCGTTGGAGCCGGAGCTGGGGCATTTGGTTTTATTAAATCTTATCGTGAAAAAAATCAGATCGACGAAATTATCGTTTTCAGCAAGGAAAACACCTCATTCTATAATAGGGTTATGTTACCGGATTACATTAGCGGTGAACAAAACTGGGAGCAGTTGTTGAAGATGAGCGAAGAGGAAGAGAAAGATTACAGAATAACACTTCTTAAAGGGATAACCGTCACGGGGATAGATCGTGAATCAAAAAAGGTAACAGATTCGAGAGGTGTAAAAACACGCTATGATATACTTATTTTAGCAACTGGAAGTAGACCAACGCTCCCCAAGGGGG
This sequence comes from Olivibacter sp. EAT-5, assembly GCF_044784325.1. Classification (NCBI taxonomy): domain Bacteria; kingdom Pseudomonadati; phylum Bacteroidota; class Sphingobacteriia; order Sphingobacteriales; family Sphingobacteriaceae; genus Olivibacter; species Olivibacter sp. EAT-5. Next base: position 4,819,265 of record NZ_CP173028.1, read on the forward strand.
TTCCGCTTTTGCAGGGAATATTTACGATGCGTAGCCGCTCCGATGCAGATGAATTCAAAAGCTATTTACCACCAAATGGACATGTTGTTATTGTAGGAGGTGGACTGTTAGGGCTGGAAATGGCAGCATCGTTGCGAAGTATACACCTAAGCGTCACGATTGTTCAACGTGTGTCCCGTTTCCTAAATAGGCAACTTGATACACTGGGGAGCCAGTTATTACATGAAGAAATGGTCGATCAAGGCTGCGACATTTATTATGAAGATGAAATTCAACTATACTACGGGAGCAAGTATTTAACGGGTGTGGGCTTAAAAAGCGGACGGAAGATTGATTGCGACGCCCTTATATTCGCAATAGGTACCACACCTAATATTGAATTAGCAAAAGATTGCGGCTTGACCTATAAACGTGGAATAACCGTAAATGGGCGCATGGAAACGAATGATCCCGCTATATTCGCCATTGGAGAGATTGCAGAATACGAGGATACGCTATACGGTATCACAGCCGCTGCCGAGCAGCAGGCGAACGTCGTAGCCGACTATCTAAATGGCGATGTTGCGCGTATCTACCAGGGTAGTTTATTTATGAACATCATCAAAATTCACGGCTTTCATCTATGCAGTATTGGCCTGCCAACCGCGCCGAGCGGGCAGCCAGGCTATGAGGAAGTGACTTTTACAGATCGGGCCCAGCGCTATTATAAAAAATGTGTTATCTACCAAGACCGCTTGGTCGGTACTATACTGATAGGTGACAAATCGGAATTTTTGGAGTACAAAGATTTAATAGAAAAGAAATTAGAACTGGGTGAACAAAGACTGAAGTTATTGCGAAGCGGAAAAACGGCAGAACCGGTAATTGGTAAATTAGTTTGTAGTTGTAATAATGTTGGCGAAGGCAATCTAAAACAGAAAATCAACGAAGGAAGCCGGGATTTGAATTCGCTATGTACTAACTCAGGTGCCGGATCAGGCTGTGGATCGTGTAAGCCGGAGGTAAAGAGGATACTCTCCGAGGTGCTTGAAATGCACGCAATAATATAAAACAAATGAAAGCAAAGGAACAATATATCGTCAAAATAAACTTGCCGGGAGGAATCATTTCTGCCGGCAATTTATTGCGTGTTCTTAAAGTTCTCCAAGAACTCGGAATCGAGACCGTTAGTTTCGGTAATCGCCAACAATTACTTTTTAGCGCTGCTACTGAACATTTGCATCATCTCCGGCTCAATATCCCCAACACCATCATGGAGGTAAATGGAGATGATTATCCAAACATCGTCAGTTCGTACGTTACAGAGGAAGTCTTTGCTCCTATCGGATGGTTAAGGGAAGGTGTTTACAAGGACATCTTGGATTCGTTCAATTATCATCCCAGATTGAAAATTAATATCGTTGATCGCCATCAAAACCTGATTCCTTTTTTTACCGGGAATTTTAACTTCATTTCTTCGGATATTAGCAACCACTGGTATTTACACGTTCGTTTTCCGAAAACAAATAAAATCTATCCTTGGCCTTCTCTTATTTATTCAGCTGATATCGCGGAGATAAGTCGTCTATTGGAGCTTATTATCATGGATAACGATCATCTTTTTTATAATAAGCCGAATGCAGATGGGGATCAGCTTGTGCAAATGCTAAACAGAATGGCGGATTTTCATACGCAGTACTATGATCTTCCCATGACGCACACCGATTTTCATCTTCCTTTTTATGAGGGGATCAATTATTATGGTGAACATAAGCTTTGGTTAGGCATATACAGAAGGTGGGAAAATTTTTTTGTAGACTTTTTAATCGAGATCTGTACCTTGTGCATGGATTGTAGAATAGGCCAGTTATATACAACACCTTGGAAAACAATTTTGATAAAGAATATCCTTCCATCCTACAGGATTCGATGGAGTGTGTTGTTAAACAAATATCGTATCAATGTACGGCATGCCTCCAATGAGTTAAATTGGCAACTGGAAGATCGTTCAGACGAGGCAAAAGAGCTAAAGTGGTTGCTGGTAAAGGCATTTGAAGAGGCTGATCTCCGGACGTCGAAACTTTGCTTTGCTATTAAAATCAGTAAGCAGACAGGACTTTTTGGTTCCATTATCATACAAAAAGAAATTTCGGAAGAAACGTTATATCATGTAATGCATACATCTAACTTCAACCCGAATTCCAAAGAATTTGTTAATTATGGAAGTGCCGGTGATATAAAAGAATTAGGTGAACTTCTGATCCGATTGTGTAATGTCTATTATGAGATGCATAGTACATTACGGCTTTCTGTTACTCCAAAAAAGGAAGTAAATAGTAAAAAGAACGATGCTCCTGCGCAAATTTATCAATGTAAGCACTGCTTTACCCGATATGATCCCTTATATGGTGACTCGATAAATTCGATTAGTCCGGGAACCTCATTTGATTTGTTAGTAGATTATAATTGTCCGACTTGTGACGCGCGTAAGGCGGAGTTTGAACGCGTCTTTTAATAATGAACTAAATAAGGAGTCAACAAGAAGATCGGACGTATATAGAAGCCCAATCACTGCAAGTGATCGGGCCTAGAGCTGAATAAAATACTTATTTGCTTTCGTTTTTCTTAGCGGTAACTTCGTTACGAATATCTTGCGCTAAGGTTTTTGTTTGCTGTAATGCTCCACGTAATCTAGTACCCGCAGCCTTGTTTCCCTTTTCATAGAAAGCTACCGCATCTTGTTCTGCTGCAGCAATCAATTCCTTTAATTCATTGAATTTTTGCATTTTTGCTTAATATTTAAACAGAAACAACCATTGTTTCTGCAAGGCTGCGAAAGTAGGCAAAAAAAGCATATTCTCTAAATATTGCATAAAGAACTTTAAATTAAGTCAAAGAAAAGTTGTTTACTGGTTGACGTAATCCATTAATGAAAATTTTACTGATTTCCTTTTGCTTTTCTACGATTTCTTCCGGATTGTAACAGTCGCTCAATGTCATCCTGCAAACTCGCGCGTTAGCACCTAAATTTAGTCCGTACAATAGTTCAGCATATAGTGTCGCAATGGATTGTAATGGAAAATCTTTGAGCTCACCGCTTCTAAGCCCCCTCCTTAAAATGAGGGTAAGCTGCTTTACGTCTGCGGATTTAATCATTGTCAAAACAGATTCGGGTAAACCCGAGTACACCCCATCATAACCATAAATCAGTTGTGTGTGGTTATACTTACCCCTCGTTCTTTCTCTTATTTCCAGGAGCTTATAAATTGAAGGTAAAACACGCATACCCTTGGGGATAAGCCGATTAATCTGTTCGCGTTCCTCTTGCAAAGTATGTTTTACAATTTCGGCAATTAGCTCGATTTTGTTTGAGAAATAAAGCGTCATTGTTGCGCTCGAGATACCAACGGTTTGTATAATTTCAGCCATTGTTGTCTTGGCAACGCCGTAGTGATTAAAACGTTCAACAGCTGTATCGATAATTCTCTCCCGAATGTTTTTATTGTAAATCATATCTCTATTCTCTTTTAAAGTTTACTCAAATATCTTACAGTTTGAACAGACTATAAAGGCTCTTTTGACGCTATTTTTAGTCTAAAAGACGCCTAAATTGACTATATTCTGAATGAGGTCGGTGCCAATCCTACCTGTTTTTTAAAGAATTTTCCGAAAGTGGATTGATCGGCAAAATTCAATGATTGAGCAATTTCACTAATACTTAACTTAGGATCAGCCAGTAGCATTTTTGCTTCTTTTATTACGGCCTCGTCAATAAAAAAACCAGGTGTTTTTCCGGTAACCTGTTTAACTGTTTTGCTTAAATATTTACGTGTGATAAATAATAAGTTTGCATAAAACTGAACTCCCCTCTCCTTTTTGTAATATTTTGATACTTCTTTAAAAAAAAGAAGCACCAGATTCTCTTTGCGACGAAGCTTTATCTGTGTTCCAACCTTATTCCGATGGTAGGCTTGAGTCAGTTCATATATAAATTGTGAAAACGTATTGGTTAAGACCTCTTCTTGGAACAAATGATCGGATTTTGGATAATTAATTTGCTTCAACCGTTTTAGTAGCCAGTCTAATGTTGTCAATTCGTCTGCTCCTACCGCTATGATGGGAGATGGCTCAGGTGCGAAAATTTCGAGAATCTGCGGATGGCTGTAATGAAGACCCAGACTTAAGAAAAAATCGGGACAGAATGCAATACCAATGGCTTCACTCTTTGGCAGAATGGCAGACACCTCAATCAAAGCGGATGGAGGAATAACACATAACTCACCTGCTGTTGCGTGATATTCCTTTCGATTCAGCTTAAAGTAAATTTCGCCTGCTTTGACGACGAAAATATAGAAAAATTCACTTCTTATGGGACTGTTCAACATAACAGCTTCATGTAAATCTTGCATTTCATGTACAGAGAAACGAAACTTGAATGAATCTAACTCATCAAGAACTGCAGTCGAGGACTGGTGAAATAAGGACAATTCTTTTTCCATAATCGGTAACCTAATAAAAAACATTGCAATTTAACTATTTGACTTTTCAAATAAAATAGTCAGATTAAAAAAATTATCTTTACTGCTTTAGTCAGTCCATTGTCAGACATGCTCTTCAAAAAATGATTTTCACTGGATATAAAAAAGTTGTTGATTAATATTGTAAGAAGTCGAACGAAACGAAAGCTATGGAAGCAATTGTAGATTATTACAAAACGGTACTCGATACAGGAACTAAGCTTCTTTTATTAAACTTGATAGTTTTAGTGCTTAGCGTTTTTTTTCTTACGGTAAAAAAAACGCCGTTTTCATTTGGTTTTATACTTATAATCGTACTTTTTTCATTTCTGTTTGCCGGTATCGGAATAGGATTTTACAAAGATGCGTTAAAGAAAGTTAGTCAAGAAACAAAAGAGATCATCCGTTACGATATGGAGATAAGGAAGGCAGAAGTTTTCCGCAAAGAGAGTAGAACGAGGGTAGTTATTGAAATGTGTGTTGCTGTATTGGCCTTATTTTTATTACTACGCGCCAAACCGGAATCCGGAAAACAGGGGGTTGCTATTGCATTGATTTTATGTGGTGCGCTGATGTTTGTTTTTGATATTTATGTCTCGTCCCGATTAACCGATCATATTGCCGATCTAAAAATTCTTAAGCACAATTCGACAATTAATGAAAAATGAAGCAGATAGTTGGATTCAGCCCGATCTAGCTATTTTTTTTATCGTTCAACAAGCGATTTACAGCCTCTGCAAATGAACCTGCAGGGGTGACTTTTCCTAAGTTAACGAAGAAAATTTCATCTGCATTTTCAATCGTATTTAATCGATGTGCTATAATAACTAAAGTAGTATGCGCTGGCAGTTTTCTCAGGATTTTCTCGAGCAATCGTTCTGTAATCGTATCAATATTGGCTGTCGCTTCATCTAGTATAAGAATGTCAGGATTTCTGAGTACCGCACGAATGAATGCGATCACCTGTTTTTGCCCCAAGCTGATACCATCTTCCTGGGATGTAATAGGCGTATCCAAGCCGCTCTCAAAAACAGCAATTAAGTCTTCTAATCCTCGATCCTTGATCAATTCATGTAACGCTGTGCTGTCATAAGTCGCATACAGTTCATTTCCATAAAGAATATTTTCGCCTACCGTGCCGGTAAACAAAAACGGCTCTTGCAGAATAAAGCCAATTTTTTTTGACCGCTCTGAAGAACTGTATGCTCTAATGTCCTGACCATCGAGAAAAACGTGTCCCTCTGTGGGGTCATATAAACGTGCCATTAGGGATGCTGTAGTCGTTTTCCCACCTCCCGTTGGTCCTACTAGTGCATACGTCTTTCCACGTAATAGTTTAAAATTGATATCATGCAAAATTTCCTTGCCATTTGGGTAAGAGAAGTAGACATTGTTAAACTCCAATAAACAGTCTTTCGAATTAGTGCCAGTGCTTGGTATTACGTTTAAATTGGTTTCCAACGATAATATCCGAGCTATTCGGTCCCAACCAGCCATGGCAACCTGAAAACTTGACCACAAAGAGGCCAGTTGTCGCAATGGATTGTAAAAATTAACTACATAAGCGAGATAGCTTACTAATAGTCCAATCGTTAATTCGTTCACGCTAATCAGATAGATTCCGTATGTTAAGACAATTAGCTGTGCTATGCTAGAAAAAAAACTATAAATAGGCAAGAAGATGTTGTTAGCTAAACCCGCTCGGAAGGCGGTGCGATAGTTTTGTTGATTGACTTCTTGAAACCTTTTTTTATAGTAGTCACGACGGTTAAAGGCAATGATAACTTTAAAGTTCCCTAAACTTTCCTGTATTTCCGCACTCATATCCCCTGCTGCTCTCAGGCTTTCCGCATTCCGTTTTTTTACCCAGGGAGATACAACTTTGGTAAAAATGAGAATGAATAAGGCTGGTGCTAAAGCGGCTAAGCCCAACTGAATATTAATGATCAGCAGAAAGACGCCGGCACCAAACATAATGACCATGCTACTGATAAACTGCGTGAGGGCCTGAGAGAAAAACTGATTAAGTTTATCGGTATCGTTGTTAATGCGGGAGATTAGATCGCCTGCTTTATTCTGATTAAAGAAGGCTATCGGTAATTGTAGCAACTTGTTGAATACAGCATTACGTAGCGTGAATAGTAATCGCTGCCCAACACCGCCCATAAGTTTTGTTTGAAGGTAACTGGTTAAGAGCAGTATGAGGTACATAATCAGCAAAATACCCGAAAACAGTAGTACTCCAGGGTACTGTTTTGTTACCACATAATGATCAATCGTATACCCAATAAAGAATGGACTCAGTAGATTCAGAAAGGAATTCATTAACATAGCCAAAAAAGCCAATATCAGTTTCCCTCGCTCATGCATAACCAGACCAAAAATGCCTTTCAAAGCGGCCATGGACGATTCCCGCTTACCGGATCCACTTTCATCATGTAAGTTATAGTTCATAATCGCTCGTACTTTGCTGTGAGGTAAAAATCTGTACATACTCGGGACTTGAGCGCATTAATTCTTGGTGTTTTCCGATGGCGATAATTTCACCTTCCATTAACAGTATAATTTGATCATAATGCTCGGCGGTTGTGACTTTCTGTGTGACGGAGATCAACGTTAAATTTGGATAGTTTTCGTTGATATTTCTCAATATATTTTTCTCCGTTAAACTATCTACACGTGCTGTAAAATCGTCTAAAAGTAATATCTGAGGATGGAGCGATAATGCTCTTGCTAACATGATGCGCTGTTTCTGCCCACCTGACAGATCCGAACCTCTTTCTGATAGCATGGTGTCCAGCTTATTCGGCAGACTATTTACGAATTCATTCAGCTCAGCAGTTTTAACGGCCATTTGCAAGTACTCATTAGTTACGGTCTTGTTGAAGGCGATGTTTTCGCGAATACTCATATTAAACAGAATACTGTCTTGAAAAACAAAACCTACTTCATCATGAAAATACGTTTCTTCGTATTCTTCTATTGAATGCCCATTGAATGTGATCGTTCCTGCATCTTGCTTTGAGAGCCCCATTAACAAATAAAGCAGTTGCGTCTTTCCTGCGGCAGTGGGGCCAATAATAGCTGTTTTTGATCCCGGCTTTAAGCAAAATGAAATATCTTTTAGTATCGGTTTCTGCTCAATATTTAGGTAGACAGATTGGAAACAAATCTCTCCATTTACGCCTTCTTTTAGATTGCCGTTTTTCTTATTCGTAGGCGCCTCCAAAACCGTTCGTATCCGATCATAAGAAGCCGTAGCCTGTGCAATCACGTTACTCATGAATCCAATTACTAAAATTGGAAAAATAAGAAGCGCTAAATAACTATTAAAGGCAGCAAAATCACCAAGACTCATACTTGTGGTGATAACAAAATGCCCTCCTAGTAACAAAATAATCAAACCTGCCATATTGGCGGTAAATACGATAACCGGAATTAGACTTGCAAAAAGCTTTAAAATAGAAAGTCCATAATGCTTCGCTTGCTGATTACTAGCTAAGAATTTATCATACTCGAGTTGTTGGGAATTGACAACTCTTATAATTGCAGCGCCCAAAATGCTTTCGTTGATTGTTTTGTTCAATCGATCGATTACACTCCTACTTTGGATAAAAAGTACCCGTACTTTTCGGAGTATCCAAAAGAATGTTCCGCCGATAATCGGTATAATGGCGATAACCGCCAGTGCCAATTCCCACTTTATAGTAAACAATAAAATGCTAACGCCTATTATAATAAAAATTGAGGAGGCGATGGAGACAACCGCCTGGGCAATGAACAACTTAATTGAATCAACGTCGGCGGTAAGGTTTGTCAGCAATTTTGATGGATTAGCAGCCTTAATATAAGAAAAATCCTGCGCGGCAATTTTTTCTGTTATTTGCCTTCGTAAATCTCTTGCGACACGTTCAGAGGTAAAGGTTTGTATGATGATCTGCAAATAAGAGAAGATGAAAACAATGAAAACCACCAAGCCGAAACGTATAAATGTTTGGTAGTAAGAAAAACTTTGATTGTTATAAGCATCAATACCTTCACCTATTATTTTGGGAATCCATAGGTTTAAACCGTTACTTATCAAAGCGAGAAGCATCAATAATAAGAGCAAAAGCCTATATGGCTTAAGTAAAGTTAGGAGACTTGTCTTTTTTCCGGTGTTCATTAATTCTATCTATGATAGATTTATTCTCCTTATGCTAGTTTACTTGAGGAGTCAGCCATATCTTCCGTATATGACGTGCGTTTGTATCTGCCTGCTCATTAGGAATTAAAAGCCTTGTATGATCAGAAGTATATTGTATACCGGCTAACCCAAAGTAATAATCGTATGGAATGGGTTCCGTTCCCTGAACATACCTGATGAGAAATTGTTTAATTTCAGGATAACTTAATTTCTCTATTTCATCAAATAATTGGTCATCATTAAAATAGCTATTTTTTCCAAAACGTATTCCAAGGTCATGAGTTAGGTTTTTCAAACCGTATCCGCCGTCTGATAGATGTAAAAGATAGATGTCTAGACAAGCGGCAATCAATGCTCCCTTTTGATAGACGTTACCATATTGATTGGCATAAGTGCTTGCCGCGTGTTTACTTAGTTCTGTGAATGACAACTTATCATTGTAATTTTTTCGAGAATCAACAATTTTTTCCGATAATTTATCTAAAAACTCCTGCTCAGAGTTAAGGCCATACTTAACCTGCACATGATGAGCTGTATATTCAGTAGTGCCTTCGTATAGCCATAAATGCTTAGATAGGGCAACATGGCTGTAATTAAACTCTTTAACTTCCTTCGATGCTATAGTTAAAGGGGTTATTATATGAAAAAATTCGTGTGACGACACGTCTGTCACAATTTTTTTTAATTGATTGGCCGGCAACTCCGGAAGGTAGTAAAATGATGATGTGGTATGTTCCAAAGCCCCTGCAAGTCCCGGTTTAAATGAGTGTTTTATCTTTGGGTCTTTAAAATAATACAGAAACGCGTAACGGTCAGCTGGAAGCTTACCTCCTAAATAGCCTTTTGCCGCCCTAAGTAAATCGCCAAGCCAGGATATAATCTCTTTTGCATGAATTTGTTTATTGGGAGAATAAACTGAAACTAATACGTCGCAATTGCCTACTTTCAATGATGCAGTATCAGCAATTCCATACATAATGGGTGTATCATAAAGATCGTCAATGTTTTCCATTTTAAACACATCTTGCTGAATATTTGATGATATGGGCAGGCTACTTGACGATGCAAAGAAATTATTGGGCTTATCAATGGTTATTTGAACGGGAATCTTCGTATGATGTTCTAAATATCCAAAAAAGCCCGGAGCATTGATTATGACGTTTCTCCCTTCTTCAATGTTTGTAGCAGCCATTGGATAAATATCATGTGGTGTATCAGCATCAAAAATGTCATTTACGGTGTATTTTATTGTATGCAAACGTCTAGCTTTTGATATTTTCCACTGATTGTCATTAAGTCGTGCAACGCGAAGTTTTTTACCCCGTCTGTCAAATGCCGCTACATTTGAGATAAATTTGCCATAATCACTTATTGCGTAGGTGCCTGGAATAATCTTTGGAAAAGAAAATATGACTTCTTTATCTTGTGATTTCGGTGGAATGAGAGAAACCTCGACTTTATCCTCCTTCGTCTGATTAAGATTAACAGCATATTGATAGTGTTGTGCGAGTGATTGTTTTATAGGATGAAAAAACAAAAAACAACTGAAAAAAAATACTTTAACGATTACCGCTATTTTGTTCATGTGATTGACGCATTAAATTTTTCTTTGGAGTAATATTACCATCGAATGTTACAACTTAGGCAGCCTAAAGCTTACCTTGGAAAATGAATATTTAAGGGTTATCCGTCGTTAAGTCCATCGCGGTATCTATTTCCCGACCAGTGTTTTCTTTCAGTATCACACAAGTTACCAAGCCAATTAATACCATAGCCATACTGAAAGGAAAAATATAGTTCATCCCCAGTCCTTTAGCTACTAAGCCTATTAAAGGGCCGGTCACACCTAACGAAATGTCGATGAATAAGCCATAAGCCCCTAAAGCTGATCCTTTGTTGGATGCAGAGGCACGACTTACCGCCTCTACTCCTAGAGCAGGAAAGATCAGCGAGAACCCTAAACCGGTAAATGATGCTCCTAACACAGCAATATGAGGATTCGTAGCTAACCAAAGAATTAGCAAGCCCATACTCTCTACAGCCATACTTACAATAGCGACCCGAAGCCCTCCAAATCGATTTATACTTTTTGCAAATAACAATCGACCTAAAACAAAGAATAAACTGAATGCCGTGATACAGATAGCCGCTTGATTCCATCTATTAAAGGCATAATAGAGTGTGATGAACGTAGATAGCGTACCAAATCCCATTCCGGCTAAGGCCAATCCACTTCCATATGGGCTAACTGTACGTAGCACCTTCAAAAATGGTTTTCGGGGAGTATCCTGATCACCTTTAAGTGCAGGTTTTCTAACAGCTGTAAGGAGGCCTATTATTGCGGTCGCTATGGTTAAGGCGCCTAAGCTCCAATTGCCAACATAACCGGCCATCCAGACTCCCAAAGGAGCCCCAATAGCCATCGAACTGTAGTTGGCGATGCCATTATAAGAAATAGCCGTTGCTGTATGCTTCTCTCCGGTTCTAAGCATGGCCCAGTTAACGGGGCTAGCTCCTACCATGCCCTCTCCACATCCGGTTACTAATCTGGATATGATAAGAATAGATAGACTTAAGAGCGGTTTATCCGCTAAGGTAAAAGATGTTATTAAGAGAATGCCGGTAAGTAGGAAACAAATCATGCTAGCAATTACAGCAGGTTTCGGCCCCCGGTTGTCGACAATATGGCCTGCGTATGCACGCATAAGAAAAGTCATTATATATTGTATACTGATAACCGCTCCCGCTATCACGGTATTGAAACCCAGTTGTTGATGGATAAATATCGGTAATACGGCCAATGTTAGTCCGATCGAAAAATATCCATAGAAAGTCAGCAGTACATAATTTGCAATAATAAAAGAAGGCTTTTGGGACAAGCTCTTAAGGGAAGAATGATTCATAACACAAAATAGTCAATAGCTCAAGCTCCGTGCAAAAGTAAAAGTTTTTTGATCAAAACAGGGTCCTAGTTACCGAAATAGCTAATTATGACATCCATATGTAAAATACTTGTTGCCGTTTCCTTTGTCGGATACTCCTGCGGGGAGAAGGTTTCGCACAGGGCTACTGATTTTGTCAAGTACAAAAGCCCCCCTCCCACGTTGGAGAGGAAGGCCACTGTTTCGGCTGGATACCGGTTATTAAAAAATAAAGGTAGCCAAACCTCAGTATATTACTAACAGCTTAAAAACGCGAATGTTTCGTAGATGCCCAATCAATAATTGCGAGAAATCTAAACCTTGTGAAGATTTATTCGTTACTCTAAAAAAGCAATAAGTTATGGATAGTATCAATAAGCAACAAGAAGAAAGTAATAAAAAAGATTTACACGGAAAAGAGGCTATTGAAAAGGTTAAAGAGCTGGTAAATATAGCCGAGGCTTGTTTTTTTTGCACAGACTTGAATAAAGTAGGCGTTCCTTTATCTATTAGGCCGATGGCGGTGCAAAAAGTTGATGATGATGGAAACCTTTGGTTCTTAAGTGCAAGCGATAGTCATAAAAATGAAGAGGTTCAAAGAGATCCTTTCGTACATTTACTTTTTCAAGGCTCAAAATATGCCGACTTTTTGAATATTTATGGTTTAGCTTCCATTGTTAACGACAGAGAGAAAATTAATGAACTTTGGAATCCCTTACTGAAAACCTGGTTTACGGAAGGAAAAGACGACCCGCGAATAACGGTTATCAAAGTTGAGCCTACAGAAGCGTATTATTGGGATAATAAACATGGTAATGCTGTGGCATTTGTGAAGCAGTCAGTCGGCTCAATTCTAGGTAAAACGCTGGACGACTCGATTGAAGGAAAGTTGGATCTTTAGAACAAAAGAGCGATGGGTTCCAAACAGAGGAGAAGTCAATGTTGTTTAATGCGGTAATCCTTTATTTGCATTTTTATTTTTCCTGTTTTGGTTTCCATCGCTCTCATTTTCTTTCGATCGATTTTTGTGTCCTTTCCCATAAAGTTAAACGGTATTTTGAGTCGTTCGATAGCAAACGTTGTTTCGACATAATTAGGAAGTATATCTTTATTACTGGCGTAGCTCATTAATAGTATATAAGAACCGTCTTTCCGTGTATTTATTTCTGATTCCACGATACGTTTCGCTTGAACATCCATATATAGCGTAGCCATTGCTAAATCGGAGCGTTTGTCGGTGGGAATCACATTAACTACTTTCAAAAGCAAACCCTTTCTTTTCTCCGTACCCCGGTCGACGGTTATAAACGGATATTTAAAAATCTCCGACATTGAAAAATCCAACCCACGCTTTGGTAGCATAACGAAATCCGTTGAGGAAAATCCCATCTTTTCCCCTTTCGAATAAGTTATTTTTGCAGATTTAGTGGGCATACGAATGAATGGTACATCTAAATCAAAGATCACGGTTGCAGAGAATTGTTGAACGGCATCCATCCTCTTTTTTATGGTCAGCAGATCTGTGTCTATTTCTTGGCCAAAAATAGGTTTGACTAACCATAAGAAAAACAATACAAAAATAACGCGAATCATCCGATATCTTTTTTATTAAAAATGTATGTGCCGATTAAGACCATTAACAAACTGTACAATATGAGCAAAAAGTTGTTGCCAATAATACGTGTCCAGTCAAGTTCATATACAAAAAGCTGTTGCCATGTATCTATCAGTTTTGGAAAAAACAAATTATTGAAACTTGCATTGCCAAAGTCTACCTTTAAAAGTAGATTTGTAATAACAAGAAATAGTGCAGATACAAGCCATGTCTTTGAAGAATCCTTTATCAGGATAGCAAGGGTCATGCTTGTAACATTGTAGAAAATCATAGCAATTGCACCTGAAATAAATGAAAAGCATATTCGTCTAAAAGCATCTCCCGATTCGAAAAAATTTAAGGTGTTAATATAAACGATTAAATCTCCTTTACCGAAAATTGCATAAGCAAAGGCGAAAGTCGTTAACATCATAAAAGTAATCACAAGGATTGTAAACAAGATAGCCATTGCATATTTGACTAAAATGAACTGCTTTTTTCTAACTGCCTGCAACATAACAGACTGCAGTGTTCCGTCTTTATATTCATCAGTAAGAAAACCAGACGTAATTATCATGAGAATTAATGGCACATTGAACCAAAGTGAATTAAGAACGATGTACATAATGAGGTTACCGTTCAGTAATGAACCCTCAAAATAAAATGATTGCTTTAATGACTCTAGAAGCAAATCCAAGACCGTGCTTCCCTGATAGTACGCGATGAGCAGAATCAGCAATTCTATTAATATAATGGCTCCCAAAGCATAATAGGTTTTGCTTTGCTTCACAATTTTCAACAATTCGGCACTGAAAAGTGATTTCATCATAGAGTTCCCTTTATTAATTGTTCCAGGGTTAAATCCGGAATACAAGCTGTGACTTGTACTCCTTCACTTAACAATTCGTTCAACAAACCGGTAATTTCCCCGCTATTGCAAACTACTTTCACTTCATTAACGCCAAAGACGGTCTGATACTTCCTAAGTACTTCGGAAGATTCGATATTATTTGCTAATATTGAATAGCTATAAATGTATTTACTGATTAAATGTTTTGTAGTACCTGAATTTACAATTTTCCCATTGTCCATTATATATAACGAGTGACAACACCTACTTAACTCACTCGTGAGATGAGAAGATAAAAGAATGGCAATTTTTTCATATTGGGCTAACGATAGAATAAGGTCAATAAGAGATGCCACACCGAAAGGGTCTAGCCCGGAAAAAGGTTCGTCCAAAATCAAACAGCCCGGATTGTTTACCAGCGCAATAGCAATGCCTAGCCGCTGTTTCATTCCTAGGGAAAAATTACCTACAGGATCTTTTCGATCTGTAGGTAGGCCTACTTTTAAAAGGTAATCCCGAATGCTGTCGGGATCAGCTTTGGCACCTTGTATGCCGGCAAATATTTTCAAATTATCATAGGCGTTCAGATAGTTATATAAGCCAGGTCTCTCAATGATGGCACCAATAGATTTGGATCGAGGTGATTGAAGAATTATTTCACCGCTATCAGCCCTGATCAAACCGGTTAATATTTTAAAAAGTGTAGTTTTCCCGGCACCATTACGTCCCAACAACCCGCAAATCTCCCCTGGGGCAACCTGTATACTGACATTATCTAGTGCAATTTTTGAGCGATAAGATTTAGACAGATTCTTTCCTATAAGCATTATAGACCATGTTTTTATTCAATGTATTACCTAAGTCGCGGAAGTTGAAACGCGGTTCATAATACTTCTCCATAAATGTACGCGACCAGAAATATCTTTTAAACAGGAAGAACGGATCACGTACCATAAACTGAGGTATGAAATGAAACCACTTAATTCCTATTTTATTATAATAAACCTCTACCTGGTTCCGAAGACCTAATTCAGCAGCAGCAACAAGTACTGCATTTCGCTGACATTTGGAGCCGCTGTAGTGTCTGGCTAATTTAGGGGTAAAACCGTGTACATAGAGATGGTCTTTTATTCTTTTGTAATTTTGAAATCTCGACCAAGCGTCCATAATAACTAAAAAAACATGGCTAAAAGCAAATAAAAGGCACCCCAACCAAAATAACGTTTGAATAATACCTCCCTCTATATAAGCACTTTTCAATTTTAACCAATAGAAATACGATTCAAGTAGAAAAAGAAAAACTGAGCAATGTAACAAAACGCCGACATTCCAATAAGAAAGCAGCCAGCTAGGCTGTTTAGGTAACGAATTCTGATTTAACATGTTACATTAATTAAACTCTTCACAAATCTTTAGCTGGGATCAAACTATAAGCACTACGCATTGCAGCATATGACAGGGGCATCAAAATTACACAAACTCCTTTACTTCTGCTTTTAGTTAAGTTTTTCAAACATAGATAAATTTGCTTTTTTTCACAAGCATTCACTTTTTTTGTGTTCAAGTTGTTTCTGTAAAACCATGTATACCCAGATTAAAGCTCCTGTGGATCAATACGGAAAACTAACTTTCCCCATAGATACAGCGGGTAAACCACCCATCTGTTCAAAATGGGTCTGCCTCCCTGCAACGGCTTCGTTAGCCAATAATGCAAACAGGACGGCCTCTTTTGCATCGGGATTAATTCCCAGCTCTTTCGTCGTTCTTGCTTTTTTGTTTAAGAGTCGCTCAATTTGATCTACCAACAAAGGGTTGTACATACCGCCCCCACTAAGGTATAACGTATAGTTCTCGCCTTTTTTTATGGATGAAATGATTGCCTGTGCAATACCTTCTGCCGAAAACTGTACAAGCGTTGCCATGATATCATAATCATTCAAACCTTGCTGCTCTGAACGTTCAATTGCCCGATTTAAATAAGCCAAACTAAAAAGCTCTGGCCCCGTGGTTTTCGGAAAAGGGGCTCTAAAAAAGTCGTTGTCCAATAAAGCTTTCAAAAGGCCTTCATTGATCTTTCCGGCAGAAGCTATCGTCGCGTCTTTATCATAATATCTTCCAGGAAATTTAAGCTGAATATATTGATCCATTAATGTATTACCGGGGCCTACATCCGTCGAAAAGCCGCTTTCCGAAAAGTTGGCTGGTAAGTAAGTGAAGTTTGCGATCCCCCCTATATTAAGCATAATTCTATTCTCTTTCGGGTGAGAGAAGATCAAATAATCCCCATACACAGCTAATGGGGCACCTTCCCCACCACCTGCAATATGTTTTTGTCGAAAATCACTAATGGTGATAATACCGGTATTTACTGCTAAATGATCTGCATCGCCTATTTGGAGCGTGGCGTTGCCATACTTTTGATTTCCATGCATATGCTTCGGTGCGTGAAAAATAGTTTGACCATGGCTGGCAATAATATCAATGTCGTCAGCTTCAAGCTGCCATTCTTTTAAACAAGCAGAGACGAGCGAAGCATAATAGCGGCCGATATAAGCGTTTAACAAGGTGATTTTCTCTAAGTCGACCATCTTCTTTGCAAACACTGATTTTAAGTCTTCTTTAAAAGCAGTGTCATAATCCTTTGTTACAAAATGCAACACCTTCACCTGAGTTTCCGGTCCGTAACCTTTGAATTGACACAACGCAATATCGAGCCCATCAAAGGAAGTTCCTGACATAAGGCCAATAATATTTCGTTCTTCTTTAGCCGCTATTTTATAGAGTTTCTCGATATTTTTATTCATAAAGCCATAGAAACTGATCCAAGGAAACGAATATAGAATTTTCGTGATAAATTTTGCAAGTAACCGGAAGAAAGACAAAGCATCACGTCGAAATGTTATAAAATGTTAATTCTGCTCCGCTTTTTTGTATTAGTTATCAATAGGTTATAAACTTGTCATAAAATCACCTTACTGCTAAAAATGAGGAACCATGAATAGGTTGTTAATCCTTTTTATCCTTTGTTTCCAACTTCACCCACTTGCTTATGCGCAACCAAGTAAACAGCAAAAACGAAATTTGATGGCTTTCAGCAAATTGTTTGGATATGTTAGGTATTTTTATCCGGCCGACGAACTGCAAAACGATTCTTGTTGGAATGCAATAGCCATATACGGAATACAGCGTATGCTCACGGTAAAGAACGACAAGGAATTAATAGCGGAACTGCGTGCTTTATTTTGCCCACTTGTGCCCCAAGCTAAAATTGATTTCTCAGACAAAATCGATAGCTTTACGTTAACAGATACGGTCAATAATTGTAAAGATCGATTAGTTTATTGGCAGCATCAGGGCTTCGGCCTAAATTCAAACATGTCCGTCCCTTTTAGAAGTATACGGGTAAACAGTAAAATAGAATACGACCAAAACAAAAGCCCCTTAAGTTACTTTTCGGTTACAAAAGTACTTCAATTGGAGAAATACAAAGGGAAGCCTTTTGTATTCACCTTGGATATTACAGCTAAACCGACGTCGGACAATTATAAAGACAATTTATTTGCAGGCCCTTGTTTATCGTCGGAAGACCTAGAGGAACTAAATACAGAACGAAAAGCAATTGCTGAAGTGAAAGAAAGTTTCATATTTCGTGGAACGATCGACAGAAACTTACCCCTTATACAATTTGGATGTTACATTGATCCATCCGTCGAAAATGTACAAATAAATAGTCCGCAACTATTTATACATAATTCCGACAACAAGTTAATTCCTATAGATCTCGATTTAGCAGAATTAATTGATTTTTCAGGGGATTTAAATATTGAACGTACGAAATATGCGTTTATGATAGGAAAAGTACGTCATGAGCCGCTCTTTAATAGGGAAATTAAGGCAGGTGAAGTAATAAGGAAGGAGCTAGTGTCTGATATCAGTGTCCTTATTCCGCTTTCATTATATAGTAATGGTATACATACCTACCCGGTTGTTGACAGCGCTACGCTTGACCGATTTCAAAAGAAGGCAAGCGTAAAGTTCTTAGGTCAGGATGAAAAAGCAATTGAAACACGACTAGCTTGTCTTATTCAAGCATGGAACGTACTCAAGCATTCCTTCCCTTACTGGAAAGAAGCTTCTGCTGCTCCCGATTCAATATTTGAACGATCGCTCGAAAAAGCATTTTTTGATGTTGATAAACAGGATTTCTTAAGCACCCTTCAATTATTAACCGTCCCCTTAAACGACGGGCAAATGTATGTGGACCTTTATAATGAAACAAAAGATGATGCAACAGCCAGTGTACCACTACTTGCGACATCCATAGACAACAGGATTTTCGTTAAAATGGTGATGGATCAGGATCTTTCAAAACGCGTGCAAATAGGCGATGAAATTATGAATATAAACGGACGATCCGCAATGGAGTATCTTAGAGAAAAAGAAGATTTAATATCTGGATCTCAACAGTGGAAACGATCAAAAGGATTAACAATATTATTCAACGGCCCGAAACACAGTTCGTTAAAAATGAAACTACGAACGGCGGAAGGTGAGAAAAGGATTCAAATTCCAAGAAGTGAAATGTCGAGAGCGCCTCAAAACAATTCTGTCTCATTGTATCAAAGAGCAACA
Source organism: Olivibacter sp. EAT-5 (assembly GCF_044784325.1). Classification (NCBI taxonomy): domain Bacteria; kingdom Pseudomonadati; phylum Bacteroidota; class Sphingobacteriia; order Sphingobacteriales; family Sphingobacteriaceae; genus Olivibacter; species Olivibacter sp. EAT-5. Next base: position 4,837,944 of record NZ_CP173028.1, read on the forward strand.
GGGTGGATTAATAAAGCATTATATTATGTTGATCTTACTTCTGATAAGTTTGGAACAAACCCTTATATTCTGCAAGAAATGGATGAGGCAAAGGCGATCATTTTCGATATGAGGGGCTATCCTCCTGCAACGATTTCTTCAGCTCAAATGCTTAATCAAATTCAGGAACAGCTTACTACTTCAGAAATTATAGGTCATCGCATTTATGTTCCACAAATTCTCTATCCAGACTATCAGAATGTGCACTATAAAGTACTGACGCATTTAATTCATCCGGCGCAAAAAAGGTGGAAAGCAAAAGCATACTTTCTAACGGATGCTAATGCAATAAGTGTGTCGGAAACCTATCTTAGCGTAATAAAGGATCATAAACTCGGAACTATTATTGGTCAAGCTACCGCGGGTGCAGATGGAGCTGTTAATATTTTGCTCTTGCCCCATGGTTATAGGTTACGCTTTTCAGGAACGTTGGTAAAAACGAATACAGGTAGTAAACATTATTTAGTAGGAGTCATACCTGATATAGAGGTGAAACCTACACTTGAGGCGCTAAAAGAAAGACGTGACGAAATACTGGAACGAGCAATAGAACTTGCTGAACAGGACATTCAATCGGCTGCAATAGGTAAGTGAATAACGTACGTATCCGTAATATCATCGATACCAGGTGAAAACAGATGAAAATCGATTAATAATATCTTATTATTGAAGATTAATCCGATATTTAAACACAAAAAGCTAACATATGAAGATTAATCATCAATTCCTTTGGCTTTGGTTAATTCTTTTTTTCGCTTGCTCGAATAGCAAAAGTATAACAGAAGAAAGTAAACCCTTAAAGCTAAAATGGAAAATACTTGAAAGCTCCTCTGCAAAACTCACAGAAAGTGAATCAGCTTTCACCATTATTAATACGGGTAAGCGTTCATTAAAACAGGGGAATTGGAAACTCTTTTTTAATATGGGCTCTTTACGATTGAGTGATAGCGATACCAATCACGTTGAAATAGCGCACATCAATGGTGATGTCTTTTCAATTGCTCCCGATTCCACTTTCCCGGAGATTAGACCCGGTGATTCGATCGTTATGCAAGTGCTTTCACGTAAGATCCGCAATATTACAGATTTTCCAAATGGTTTTTATGCAGTATTTAATCCTGATTCCACCAAGGGAGTTAGTTTGTCTTTAGCATTGGACACACCAAAATATATTAAAAAGCAGGAAATAGCACTGAATGCCAAAATCTATGAAGAAAATACCAAGATTGTATCCGTAGACAGCATGTCGATTCCGCCTGTGTTTCCGACTCCGGAAAGTTATTACCGAAAACCGGGAAGCTTTACGTTTAATGAAGAGTTGAAAATTTATGCTGACTCTAGCATATTAGGGGAAGCAGAGCATTTAGTAGAACTATGTAAATTGCTGAATTGTAACGCGATATTAACTAATAGCCGTAACCAAGCGACGATACGGTTTGAAAAGAAGGCGCTCAACACGCCGGAAGCTTACGAACTTACCATAACACCTCATGACATTAGCATCTATTCGGGCGATCCTAGGGGAGCGTTTTATGCTATACAGTCCATTAAGACGCTTATAGCACCGGAATATTATAAGGGTACGCAAAAAAATATTAGCTTACCTTGTGTTAGTATAATAGATCGACCAAGATTTAAACATCGGGCTTTCCAGTTGGATGTTGGACGGAACTTTCAACCGAAAGAGCAAATTTTTAAGCTTTTAGATTTAATGGCCCTGTATAAGTTGAACGTTTTTCATTTTCACTTAGTTGAGGATGAAGGCTGGCGCTTAGAAATTCCCGGCCTACCCGAACTCACAGAAGTCGGCGCGTTCAGAGGCCACACCTTAAACGAATTGGATCACCTTCTTCCCTCCTATGGCTCCGGTCCTTTTAAAACGAACACAGCAGGGAGCGGATATTACAGCCGAAAGGATTATATAGATATCTTACGATATGCTAAGTCTAGACACATCCGCGTAATACCTGAGATAGAGACACCCGGACACGCGCGGGCAGCTATTAAAGCGATGAAAGCCCGTTATGAACATTTTAAAGCACAAGGTAAGGAAGAAGAGGGACGAAAATACCTGCTGCATGACTTGGAAGATCATTCAGATTATCGTTCGGTTCAAGGGTTCAATGATAATGTGATAAATGTTGCTCTGCCATCAACCTATACATTCTTGGAAAAAGTAAGCGATGAGTTGATCAATATGCACAAAGAGGCTGGAATGCCTCTTCAGACCATCCATTTCGGCGGAGATGAGGTGCCTTCCGGGGTTTGGGAGCAATCTCCTGCCGTTAGAAAGTTGATGGCCAACGATCCGACAATAAAATCGGTAGACGATTTATGGTATTATTATTTCAATAAGTTGCAGAGGTTCTTGTCAACTAAAGCATTGTACCTCTCTGCTTGGGAAGAAGCCGGGTTGCGTAAGGTAGCAGACGGGAAGGGAAAGAAAAAGATGATTGTGGAACAGCGTTTCGCCAAAAATAACTTTCATTTAGATGTTTGGAATAATTTAGCCGGGAATGAAGACCTTGCTTATAAACTGGCCAATGCAGGCTACCAAGTTGTGCTTACAAATGTTACCAACATGTATCTTGATTTGGCTTATAACCCTAGCTTTTACGAAATCGGGCAATATTGGGGTGGCTATGTTGATCTGGAGAAACCTTTTCGATTCATTCCGTACAACTATTATAAAAATCAGGTAGAAGACGAAAAAGGAAGAGCTCTTCCCGCTAACCACTTTGTAAAAATGGAACGGCTAACAAAATTCGGCAAGGATAATATTGTCGGAATTCAGGCGCCATTATGGAGCGAAAAAATAGTCAATAAAGATCGTTTGGAATATCTGCTGTTACCGAAATTGTTAGGTTTAGCTGAGCGGGCTTGGGCACCCGATCCTAGTTGGGCCGTTGATGTTGAGCCGAAGAAAGCGGAAACCTCGTATTTATACGCTTGGTCAGTGTTTCTTAATACCGTTGGCAAAAGGGAATTGCCTCGTCTAGACTTTTACAAAGGAGGCTTTTTGTATAGAATTCCGACACCTGGGTTAAAAAAGATTGAAAACACAGTGTATGCCAATGTTCAGCTTCCAGGTTTAATTATTCGCTATACAACAGACGGTACGGAACCTAATGAAAAAAGTAAGGTATATTCAAAACCCGTTTCCTTTCAAAAAGGGCTCAAATTTAGAGCGTTTAATGTATTGGGAAGAGGGGGGAGAACGGTTTCATGGTAACTGAGAATAGACGCTACCTTGGTTATATGTAGGGAAACAATAACTGGTTGGTTTTATTTTAGCGTAATAAAGAATCTTTAATAAGAAATTTTAAGTGTGGTGCCATGAACAAATTTGCCTTTAGATTTGCTTATAGTAAACTTCTCATTCCAAGACAAGCCAACCATCTCGCCGCTTTTCAAATGTACGTTAGAAACCAAGACATAATGTACAATATTATACATAAGCGCATTTAATTCTTCAAATGTCTTTTCGGAATTTATAATCTCCATTTCTTGCTTTCCAAAATCAGACAAACCATAGGTATAGATGGATTGCTTTGTTCCAAGCTGTCTGAGGCCAAAATAAATCCAATTGTACAGTGGCAGGCGGTCTTCTGAGGCACCAATAGCATTATTTAAATAAAAGTCCTTTTCTAGTAAAAGTGTTCTTCCTCCCATATAAAAACCTAAAGAGTTGCTGCTTTTTAAGATAGCACATACAACTTTACTGAACAATAGATTTTCCTTTAAAGCGTTTTTTCCCGCATTTATAAGCGATATAATAATATGACCGTTATGTTCTGCTGTTTCTTCTATGGCGTTCGGCCAGTAATAATTGTACCTGGCAATCTCATTCACCTCATCATCCGGAATATTGCCACAAATGGGTGCAATAACTATTTGATAATCCGCAATCGTTAATACCATCATTTCCTCTCCTCGCTCATGCTCTACCATTTTGGTCTTAAATTCACTTTGAAGTAACCATAGCACCTCATCAAGTACCATTGTCGCTTCTTTTAATAATACAATTCCTAAAATAATAGCCGATGTTGAACTTTCTATTCGCTTTTCTCTATTTAAAAAACTTAAAATCCCCATAAGAATGCAATCAAAAAGAAATCCAGTGAACTCTCAGCGGCGGTTGTTCGGAGAATGTGTGCTCCTAAACCGTTACTATCGAACTCAAGCAGAAATGAACATCTTCCTTAGATCGTAAGAAATAAGACGTTCGAGATGTTAATTGGTATTTACAGATTTCTTTATTTGGTTTTGTTAATGATTTGTTTAGTTGACGTTGCTAATATAAATTATATACACATTATTTCACAATAATATATGAATATTTGAGAAATAAGATAGAGGAAGTGCATCTATTTTTCTTTCAAGTGCATATCGATTTTCATGATGAGATCATCGAGCCAATTTTTGTAATCCGACAGATATATGAGTTCAAAATTGATGTAATGTACCCAAAGGAGTTCTGTATATTTGAAGCCTAACAAATTGGATACTTTTTCAAAAATGGTTTTAGGTAAACCGCCAGCGACTAATCGGGTTAATTCTTCAGCCAGAACATTCTGAACGTTCTTATAACAGGAGATAACAGTATCGGGAAAGGCTAAGTCGAAACGAATATAGCGTCGCATGATTAAATCGTAAGCTATTGCATGGCGCCCTTTTTCGAAAAGAACCGCTAACTGTTTATAGGGAATGGTGTCTTGCGAGGCGTATATTGTATGAGGTGGTCGAAGTCTAAATAAGGTCTCATGTAAAGTGCCACCACCGTGAGCGGTCACTTGGATAAGTCCCTCCGGCACTCCCAGCTTTGATAGAAACTGAACCGACTCCTCCTTGTTTAAAATGGTGCTCATTAGGTTTACTATGTAATGGTTAATGGTTAGCTAAAGGCTCGTACATAAGGCAATTGAATTATTTCTTCATCCAAATACCTTAATTTTTTGTCACTTCCTTGTACCTCTAATATAGCAAATAATCTTTCATTTTGCTTACGCAACGAAATTCTTGTATACTTTATGTGCCTTTCCTCTAAAAAATGCTCAACATAATGAAGATGCCGAAGATCGCCATCACAAAAGTCAATATTCAGCAACTTACGATTATGGTACATTCCAATTAGATTTTCAATTTTGGTAAACAAGGACAAAACTACAATAGTAACCAACGTAAGCGCCAGAGCTAAAGCGTGGTAACCGATTCCAGCCGCCATACCTATTCCCGCCGCCGTCCAAATAACCGCCGCAGTAGTGAGGCCCAGTACCGATAGTCGATCTTTAAATATAACACCCGCGCCTATAAAGCCAATACCTGTAATAATATTTGCAGAAATACGATCATCACTTCCGGTACCATATTTTGAAACGATCGTGAAAATTGTTGAACCGAGGCAAATTAATACAATGGTTCTAAAACCGGCTGATTTATTGTTGTATTCGCGTTCGAGTCCGATGATACTACCACAAATGATCGAAACGAGAAAGCTCATCATATCGTTAGGTTCAAGTAACCATTCAATTTCAGTTGTTTTCATACTTGCTTTAAACAACCAAGATGTCGAATAGTTTAAAAGCTATGAAACCACCCCAAATTGAGCCAACATTGGTGTTCCGTATTTTTTGCTATTATATCTTCAGCTCTATAATCGAAACCGGTCTCGAATTTCATTTTATCAGATAAATTATATCCAAGCGAGGCAAGCAGTCTAATCTCTACATCCAGTTCTTTTTTCGCATAGGTTGGAAGATATTCGTTGTTAATTTTTAAGTAAAACTCTTTAGGATCTATCTCTAAACCTTCTAATGGCTTTTCAAAACTTAGTCGGTACCGGATTCTGAACGACCATTCATTATCGGTTATGGTTTGGTCACTTCGAAAACGATGGGCAAGTCGAAAGCCTATTTTATTTTGAACATGAGCATATTGTTGAATGAAACGATGGACTAACTTTCCTTCTTCAATTCGAAGGAGATACCCCACACCCACTCCGTCTAAAGGGCTTAGCTTTCTGTTTAATATTGTTTCAAAATCGCTTCTTTCAAAATGAAATCCTTTTTGTGCAGTAAGGTTTGAAGGACCATCTTTTAACAGTTGTCGTATCTCTACTTTTGAATTTAGCTCATATCGGTCACCTAAGCTAAATTCATTATTAATTTGAGGAATAACCCCTAATTGGTAGCGATCCTGCCCACGTAAAGATGAAATGCAAAATAAAAAGAAATACCCGAACAGGAAATGGTTCTTCATTTGTGTTTTATAATCAGAATATGAGATGATTTACGGCACGTTCTACAATTTTAGACAATTTAATTACCTCACCTTGTTTATTAACAAGAATTTCGTAAAAGCTATTGATCTTATCTTCGCTGCTTTTCGCTTTTATAATAAGTTCATAATTTATTATGAGTTCTTCTGTAGTTTCCCTGGTTTGATTACCAACGATTCGCTGAAGTTGAGCAGAAGAGCCTTTCAATTGTACTTGTGTTTTGACAATTCTATAATGTTGAAAGTTAGTTTGTAAGTGGGTTTCAATTTGCTTCCTGGCTATGTCTTCAACCTCTTCAAACTTAATGCCTATCTCGATATCCTGTAAATTCCCTAATGTGTCGAATTCTACACTGTGTCGCTGTCCCTTCCATTTAAGTTTTGCTTCTAACGTAAAACCGCTTAGACCTTCTTCTCTATACCATTTTGCCTTTGCATTCAAATAAGTAGCTTTAATAAAGGATTTTGCTTTTTCAGGCACATGTTCCGCCGCTATCCTGTATTCTCTTTCTAATTTCTCTTGCGCTTCGATAGGCTGTGACAAGATAGAAAAAGCAAGAATAAATAATATTCTTAATCTGCGTGCAATCCCTTTATTTTCTATGCAATATATTAGGGTCATCGATCTATAATTGCTTTAGGTTAAAACACCTAAAATCTGTCGGTGGTTTTTTGTTTATTTCTTTTTACGGCCAAATAACTCACATATAATAGTATTAACCAGATGGGAATCAGTTCAACGGGCGTTTTCATACCCGTAAGCCACATGATAACGAGCACACCAATTAGGAACAATAGGCAGATATAATTTGTAAAAGGATATAGGAACGTTGGGAATTTTGATTTTAGCTGCTCAACATTTTTTGCTTTACGAAAAAACAAGTGGGTAATACTTATCATAATCCAATTGATAATCAACGACGACACCACTAAAGACATAAGAATCCCCAATGCTTGCTCGGGCATTAGTTTATTAATAACAATGCAAATAGCAGCAAAGATAGCCGAAACTAAAATAGCCATTATCGGGACGTGGTTTCTGTTCAGCTTCGACAAAAATCGGGGTGCATTGCCTTGCTTCGCCAATCCGAACAGCATTCTGCTATTGCTATAAACGCTACTGTTGTAAACAGATAATGCTGCAGTGAGTACAATAATATTTAACACATTGGCTATAATGCTTGTAAAAGAGAACGTTTTACCTAAGACTGTAAATTCAAAACCCTTTAAAGTGTCAAAAACAGCAACAAAGGGACTGCTACCGGTCGTAATTTCTCGCCATGGAGACAAGGAAAATAAAATCAGTAAGGCACCGACATAAAAAATTAGAATACGGTAAATTACTTGATTGGTTGCCTTTGGGATGTTTTTTTCGGGGTTCTCTGCCTCTGCTGCTGTAATACCAATTAATTCCAGGCCTCCGAAAGAAAACATAATCAAAGCCATAGCCGTAAGTAAACCTTGGTAATTCCCTCCTTCATCGATACTAAACAGACCTTTTGGAAAGAAACCATCATCATTCCATAAATTACGAATACTTGCTTCTTCTCCGCCCTTCCCGGTAATTAGGAGATAGGTGCCAAAAAGGATCATCGCAATAATGGCAATCACCTTAACAATTGAGAACCAAAACTCAGCTTCTCCGTATATTTTCACAGAGGCTAGATTAATGGCATTTATGACGAGGAAAAAAAACAAACTGGATGCCCAAAGTGGGATTTCAGGCCACCAAAATTGTACATAAATGCCTATGGCGGTCAGCTCCGACATGCTCACCAAGATATACAAGATCCAGTAATTCCATCCCGATGCATAACCTGGAAAGGCTCCCCAGTACTTATACGCAAAATGACTGAAGCTTCCTGATACCGGTTCTTCAACCACCATCTCTCCCAATTGCCGCATAATTAGAAAGGCGATGAAACCTGCTATTGCATAACCGAAGACAACGGCAGGACCTGCCATAACGGCTGCCGGTCCAATTCCCAAAAATAAGCCGGTACCGATGGCGCCGCCTAAAGCAATAAGCTGTATATGTCTATTTAATAATCCCCGTTTAAGTTCTTGCTGATTTGACGTGTTTTCGTGAAGATTTTCCAAAATCTATTAGTTTTTACTTAGTAAAAAGCAAAGGTAAAAGATATATGCGTTTTGTTGTGATTATTTTGAAATTATCAGCAGTAACGCCGTGTTGCATATGGGTTACTGCCGATGCTTTATGTGGGCAATTCAATGGAAGGTCGCCATGGTTACCGTTAATTGGTTTAAACCAATTAAGTGTCAGCAAGATAATAACTTAAGATAAGTGTCGGACTAAGAAAGTATAATTCTCTTCAGATTAATAATATTTTTAGAGCTCGAGTAGGTAACCAGATAACTGTGTAATTTGTTAGGGTATTTTTCACCATCAATAAAAACGACATCCATGTAACGTGTATATTCATAATCTGCACTTAACCGGATATCGGTCCATGCATTTTGAAAGGGCTTCACTTTAAAATTTGTCATGTTGACTTCAGTAGGCAATTCCTCGGGATGCTCAAGCAAGTACTTTTGCAAATGATCAGGGAAGGCTGATAAAGCTTTAAAATTCTCCATAATAAGTTTGTTTTAGCGATATAAAATTAAATTAAAATGAAACAATATGATTATACATCTTTTACACAAACAGTATGAGAAAAAGAGCGTAGATGTGGCCTTCTTCGTAGCCATGAAGATTAATCAAGGAGTGGCAACGTTTTATTACTGTCCTAAAAAAGGTTCTCCGTTGTTCACTTCTTTGTATAAACTGCTTTCTCCTTTTCTAATTTTTCCTTGACGTTGTGCTGATATTGAAAAAGAAATTACGTTGAATTTTATACCTAAAGCACTTCTCTTCGCTTATTTACGACTTTTTTAGATGCAGTTACTTCACAGCTTTTCCTTTTTTGGATAGGAGTTTGTGCTTGTCTGTCCGGTTCTGGCAATCATTAAGATACGGAATTTTCGATAATCAAAATGATTATAGCGAGGTTGTATTCGTGGCAGATTTTGCGCTTTACGATGCATGAATAGTTTGACGAAGAAAAAAAAAACAGATGAAAATACGAAGCATTTTTGAACCAGGTACCGAGATTCCGAAAAGATTTACATGTTTAGGCTCAAATGTTAGCCCATCGTTCGTATTTGAAGGTGTTCCTTCTGATGCCGAAAGCTTAGTATTGTTGATCGAAGATATAGACGCTTCTCCAGTCCCATGGACGCATTGGCATGTTTTTAATATTCCTCCTGCCACTACGTTAATTGAAGAAGGGCAGGTACCTGCCGGTGGAATTGAAGGTTTGTGCAATAATCATACGTTTGGCTATGAAGGCCCCTGCCCAAAATACTTCAAAGGGATTCATCATTATGTATTCAGATTATATGCACTGGATACACGCTTAGAATTATCGGCAGCCACCGAACCTGCCACAATCAAAGAGCTGATGAAAGAACATATTATTGACTTTGCTGATTTAGTAGGGATTTGTGATAGTGGCACATATATAAATGACTTATCGGATGAAGTAACCGACGCTACAACAGATGAATAAAATTAAAGAGAAAGAGGTAAAAAAAATAGCCGTTCTAAGAGCCAACGCTCTTGGAGATTTTCTTGTTACCCTGCCAGCCATTCATGCTCTTAAACACGCTTATGAAGAGGCTGAGATTGTACTGCTGGGAAGTCCTTGGCACGCCGAATTTCTTGTCAAAAAGCGAACGGTAATCGATCGTGTTGTTGTGGTTCCCCTGTATAAAGGTATTCGGGATGAAGAAGGAAAAGAGGCAGATCAAGCAGAAATAGACCATTTTTTTCAACGTATGCAAGAAGAGAAGTTCGATCTAGCTATTCATTTTCAAGGCAGAGGTATAGCGTCCAATCCCTTTATAAGCAAATTAAACGCCCGCGTGACAATAGGGCATACATGCAGGGAGGCCATAGATACAGATTACTGCATTCCTTTTGTCCATTATCAGCACGAGGTAATGCGCTATTTAGAGCTGATAGATTTAGTGGGGGCATTGCTCTATACTTTAGAGCCCGAAATTACCCTGTTTCCTGCTGAGTATGCCAATGCAAAGGAGATTTTGCAAAATTTGGTTATTAGTCAGCCTTACATCATTGTGCATCCCGGTGCTAAGGATCTTCGAAGGCGATGGCTTCCGGATAAATTTGCACAATTGGCGGACGAGCTTGTAAAAAGCGGGGTTACTGTCCTATTCACTGGCGACAATGAGGATGAACAATACCTTCAGGAAATCATTGCAACTATGCAAAATCAGGCTTTTTACGCCTGCCGCAACGTATCCCTGGGAACGCTCGGAGCACTTTTTGCCAAAAGTGAATTGGTCGTTTCTAACGATACAGGACCGCTTCATTTGGCAAGGGCTGCTGGCGCTAAAACGGTAGGTATATATTGGGCACCCAACTTCGCTAAATGGGGACCGCTATTTACGAAAAAGCACCGATTTGTTATATCGTGGGATATGCAATGCCCTAGGTGCGGTGTCGTTCCGAATGAACCTTACCCTTTTGAACCTCGGGATCTTAATTGTGAACACCTTTTTTCGTTCGTAAGAGGCATTGAAGTAAGTGAAGTTTTAAGGGAAGTGAAAATTTTATTAAATGATAAATAGAAGCAAGAATGTACGAAGAAATATAAATAGACAGTTATGCAAATAATATCGCAAAAGCCATTAAGAATTTTAACCTGGCATATACATGGTAGTTATCTTTACTACCTTTCTCAGGTACCGTGCCAGTTCTATCTACCGGTAATGTCTGATAGACCGGAAGGATACGGCGGTCGCTCCGGAACTTTTAAATGGGGAGACAATGTATATGAGGTACCGGTTTCTGAACTAAAGGACATGGATTTTGATTGCATTTTGTTCCAGTCGAGAAAGAACTACCTCGAAGATCAGTATGAAATTTTAGATGAACGTCAAAGAGTTCTACCTAAGATTTATTTAGAACATGATCCACCGAGAGAGGTACCTACCGATACGCGGCATATAGTAGATGATCCTGAGGTCCTATTAATACATGTAACCCATTTTAACAATCTGATGTGGGACAATAATCGTACACCTACTAGAGTGATCCAACATGGAGTTTTGATCCCTAAAGACGTCAATTATACCGGAGTGCTTGAAAAAGGAGTTGTAGTAATCAATGGCATAGCGAAGCGAGGGAGGCGATTAGGTTACGATATTTTTAAGCAAGTGCAAAAGTATGTTCCTTTAGATCTAATCGGTATGGAATCGGAAGTGGCCGGTGGATTGGGAGAGATAGCGCCTCCTGAGCTACCATCCTTCATTTCGAAGTATCGTTTTTTCTTTAATCCGATACGTTACACAAGTTTAGGTTTGGCAGTCTGTGAGTCGATGATGGTAGGCTTACCAATTATAGGCTTAGCGACTACGGAGATGGCCATGACCGTAGACAATGGAAAGTCTGGGTACATTCATACGGATGTGTCATATTTGATAAATAAAATGCAGTTGTTGCTCGATGATCCACTTCACGCCAAAAAATTGGGGGATAATGCTAGGGAGACAGCAATACAAAACTTTGGAATGGATCGATTCATTCGCGACTGGCTGGACGCGTTCGAACTAGTAATCGAAAAATCAATGCAATTGAGGCAATCTAATCAGACAAATTATTAACAATATATATTATGGAAAATTCACTGCAAGATAAAGTAGTTTTAGTTACCGGAGCTGGTCGTGGTCTAGGAGCAGCAATTTGTAAGAGGCTTTCAAGAGACGGTGCCAGCATTGCATTAACAGATGTAAGAGAAAATGATTTGGTACATACGTCAGCGGAAATATCAGCTGCCGGATGCAATGCACAATCATATGTGATGGACGTAAGTGATGAAACCAGTGTGATAAACGTACTAAAACAAGTAGTAGACCATTTTGGCCGACTTGATGTGATAATAAACAATGCAGGAGTAGATTATACTAAATCAGTGGAAGAATTAAGCCTCAATGAATGGGACCAAGTAATGAGTGTCAATCTTCGTGGCCCCTTTATTGTTTCAAAAAGCGCTTTCCCATATTTGAAAAAGAATGGACAAGGACATATTGTGAATATCGTGTCGACAGCGAGCAAACGAGCTTGGGCTAACGCCTCTCCCTATCACGCGAGTAAATGGGGATTGCTGGGCTTTAGTCATGCCCTACACGTGGAAGGGCGTAAAGAGGGTATAAAGGTCACTGCCGTAATTGCCGGAGGAATGAAAACCCCCTTTCTACTGGAGCGTTTCCCCGACATCGATGTTAATTTGCTACAAGATCCTGAAAATGTAGCCGATACTGTTCGGTATGTGCTATCACTACCAAAAGAAACTGTGATCCCGGAAATTATGGTACTTCCCATGACTGAGACATCCTGGCCATAGGTCGCGCCTTTAGGCGGGCAGTGACTTCATATTGCCCGTCTTTTCTTTTATCCAAATCACTAAGATGCTTCTAATAATTCGACTACTTTTTGCTCCATCTGACTTAAGTCAAAAGGTTTTGAAATAAAAGCACTAATCTCTTTTCTTTTTTGCAAATCATCACCTTTTGCGTGGGCAGACATAATAACTATTGGTTTGTTCTTAGCCAATTGATTTTTAGAAATATCAGTTGCAAGTTCCAATCCATTTCCATCAGGGAGATTTATATCCAGTAAAAATAGATGAGGAATAACAGCCAGCATGGCTTCTTTAAAGCTTTTAATGTTCCCAAAAGTTTTTACCTCTGCATATTCAGATAAGAAAATAGATAATATATCCCTTATATCCGACTCATCTTCAAGAATATAAATCAACTTCTTCATTCGTGTCTACTTTTTACGATCAGCATATATAAGCAATTCTCAGGCCACAATGAAAATCAACCGTTTAAGGCATGCCGTTATGTGTATATTCAGTAGATATCTGTATACTTTATATGTCACTGTAAACATTGTAAAAGCAGGTCCCGCATATAAGCTCAAAAAAGAGGGCACCCGACGAGTTTAATACGGTGGACATAAGAAGATAGAAAAGCAGAAACACAGTTATGCATTTTCCAAATCAGCAATGATCAACTTTTTTCATTTGCATCAAAACAGCCATCACCCTTGGGGCTTTTCCGGATTTCCTACTAATGCACTCAGTTTCTTTGGAATAATCTGCCAACTTATTCCAAATTTATCTGTTAGCCAGCCACAAGCGACTTCGGTGCCCCCTTCTTTGATAAGATGTTTCCAATAATGATCAGTTTTGCGACTTTTCGATCCCTTAGCATCTACGAATCTATCCAATCATCAATTTCCCGGCATAAGTCCTGCAGCTCATTAATAAATTTGGATGTATGATAACCGTCGGCCACTGCATGATGTACATATATAGAAAATGGCAGTAGGGTTTTTTCCATATTTTGATAGTACTTACCAAATCTAATGATAGGAACAAGTAGATCCGAGTCACTGTAAGTGTCTTGGCTAATACTTGTAAAGCTTAACCATGGAAGTGCAGAAATGGGACAGAAGTTAGCAGGACGTCCGGCCTTCACACGAATACCTTTGATATCTCGGTATTGTTCCATGTCGTGCAAAATGGTGGTATAAAAGTCATTAAACCCCGTGTAATAAGGGCTCCATAGATCCGAAAATGTTTTATCGTCCTTGTGAAAAATCGTATATGATGGCACTAAAAAGTTCCAAAGTCCCAAAATGCCATTTTCATCGAAAGCCATTCTAAACGCTTCGTTTTGATTCACCGTTTTTGTTATAAGATAGAGAAACGTAGGATAAAATTTCAGCTGTCTTTTTTTAATGGAATTGAGCAACGCGGTTATTTCCAAGTGATGATTGACATTGTACTTGGTCTTCAATTGATAATAAAAGTAATCAAAATAAGGCTTTCGCGGCCATGTATTGAGGTCTATAGGCAAAAAAGATGCTGTCATTTCACTTATTAATATTAACTTTCTTATTCATGCCCCTAACACTTGGTTTATGCTGTTGATAGAGACTAATAGAATATACAATTAATACAAAAAAATCACCGGATCGTTTTTGCATGTTGTTACTCTCTTCTTAATGCGGCTCCTATAAGTACCTTGGCGATCTGTTGTGAAATGGCATGCCCGCACATTTGGTCCAGCCAAAAATATTCACCTGCCGGATTAATTTCTAAAAAATAATATTCATCATCGGGAGTTACAATGAGATCAATGGCCCCATAGTTCAATTGATAATAATCCATCAAAAGTGTCAGGCTTTTCTTTATTCTCTCCGGCAGCTGAAAAGATTTCCATTCGTTTATCAAGCTAAGTCCATCTTTACGCCAATCAATCTTTGTGTCTTCCTGCTTTTGGGAATCGATGCTAAAGGCGAAAAACTCGTAGCCTACAATGGTCACACGCAATTCTAGTTTTTTTTCTATCTTTTCTTGGAAGATCATAGGACAATATTGAATGTCTTCCAATTGTTCAATATCCTCAGGATCTAAAAGAGTTGTAAATACAACTTGTTCTATATTATCCTTAACAATTGCAAAAGAGCTTTGCATCTTGGCAACAAACTCACCCCCAACTTGCTGCATAAATTCTTTTATCTTCTGTGGCGAATTACTGATGCAGGTTGCAGGAATCTGCATACCGTATTTATGTGCTATTTTCAATTGTTCTTCTTTGCTATCTAATCGTCGATAGGTGCTGTAACGTTCCATCTGAAAGCAGGGCAACGATTCTACCATTCCATAGAGCGTCCGTTTAACCTCTCCCAATGTCGCGGGTAAATAAGCATCATGGATTAGGTTTTTAAGGTTTCTACCAATGTAATGGCTTCTGCGATACCAAACACCGGTAAGATTGTCGTCCAACAATTGAGCCATTGTTCCTTCTAGCTCAACAGACCACCCCTGTTTGTTGTATGAACTTGTTAAGGAGGCCGTTGTTGGATACTTATCTACATCAAATCGTATTACGTTACCACCAATCTGTTCTATATGATCTGTAACGTTTGCTACACAGGCGTTATCACCTTCGTGGGTAATAATTAATACTTTCTTATTGTTCATTTTTCCTTGCGTGCTCAATTAGTTTTTCTGCTAGTGTTTCTCCGATCTTATAATTTAGTTCTTTTTGGAGCATACCCCATTCACCCTGCGGATTAACTTCAAGGAAGATATAAGCACCTTCCCTATTCCTTATCATATCAATCGCTCCGAAGCCCAGATTTAAGCGTTGCATCATCCTTCGTAATTTATGCTTTATTTCATTTGGCAGTGGATATCGCTCCCAAGATGGAGAGGTCCCCCGAGTGATTCTCCAGTCAGTCTGCATCTCTTTATGCTGAATTTTCCCGGTGAAAAACTCACCATCAACATAAATTATCCGTAATTCATATAACTTGTCTATATACTCTTGAAAGATCATAGGGCAGTAGGATAACTCTTCCAGGTTCTTCAAGTCTTCATCGGCCAGCTTTATGGTTGGAAGAAACGATTTGGCATGCATACTTTTCTCTAAAGCACCATGAAGCTTCATGATCGTTCCGTTTACGCAGGATTTATAGAACGCTCGGATAGTTGCCGCTTCATTACTAATAGTGGTTTTGGGAACCCGTAAACCGACGCTATTCGCAATTTTCAGTTGATATATTTTGTTGCCCCCAACAGCATGGTCTACTTGCATATCATTTATCCAATATAAATCTTTCAAACTATCAAAGAATAACTGTAAATAGGTACGGTACTCTTTCACGAACACAGATCGATAAGTTAGATCCAAATCGCCGGGAACTGTTAAGTCCCATAACTTGCGATACCAAACGGCCGTGATTTGAGAAGATTCAATGGTTAACCCGTTTATATTTAATCGGTAAAGTTGCCGTCCGTTATCCGTAAAATCGTAATGAATTTTATAATTTATCGCAAATTCATCAACATTTAACCGGATTGATGGTACACCCATACGATTTAAGGCGTTTTGAACGATGTCGATAGTATAAAAGTCACTGGAATGGGTAATACATAAGATCATGTCAATCAAAATGGACAAGAGGTCGGCGCCAACCCCTTGTAGATGCTAAGATTCAGATACCTTACAGACCCTCGTCACTGTCCGAAGGGAACTTCAACGTAACATTCCAATCCGGCGATTGATGAAGCTCGGACTTTGGAGATTGCTGATTACCATCCTGATTTTTAGCATTTTGAGCTGTTTGTCCTTCTAAGAATCTGGCAAAGAAGGGTTTCTTCATTTGATTTTTAGTTTCCATAACTGTTAGTTTTTAAATAAATAAATAATAAACAAAAAGTAATACGCATTACTACTTAGTAGACGAATCTTGATGAAATTATGCTACATATATGTTTAAATTATTTAAAATAACCAATAATTACGGTTCTCTTCTTGAGCTTGTCAAACGAAGCGTGTGATTTTTCTGACGGTAGCCTCTGTTGATAAAATAGACACCGGTTAAAGTCGTAAATAACGCTAGCAGCGACATCGTCGTCAATTTTTCGTTTAGTAAAAAGAAGCCAAGCATTAAGGCAATAAGCGGGTTGATGTAAGCGTAGATGGAAGCTAATCCCACTGGTAATTTATCCAAAGCATAAATAAAGCAGGGATATGATAGAAGCGATCCTATCACAATCAGATACACTAAAGCCCAAAAGCTATCACTGGAAACTGGCTGAATTAATTTAAAGTCGTCTAAAAAAAGGCTCATTAGTAGCAGCACTATGCCCCCGATGAGCATTTGCATAGCGGCGTTAACAAGTGGATCAGCCTTTGATGGTTTATATTTTGTGTACACACTTCCTGATGCCCAGGCTAAGGCTGCACCGAAAGCTACGAGCATTCCCGTAAAATAGGATGGATTAGACAAATCACTCAAATTATCGTTGAAAATGAGTATAATACCCAAAGTCCCCATGATTAGTCCTGCGACTATTGCTATATTTGGCATTTTACGATCTACCCCGCTTACAAAACTAACGACAACGATGTACACAGGCATGATAGAGACAATCAATGCAGCTAAACCACTGGGAATAAATTTTTCGCTCCAACCTACAACACCATTACCAAGCGTAATCATCAGTATTCCGGGGATTGCTTGACGTATAAAATTAGTCCTGGTAAGCGCGTTCAACTTGCCGGTTATCTTTAGGAAAAGCAATAGTATTCCTCCTGCCACAACCTGCCTAAATCCGGAAAATAAAAAAGGCGGAATGGTATTCACACCAATGCGCATAGCAAAATAAGTAGTGCCCCATACTATACAAACAACAGCGAGGGCAAAATAAGCTTTAAGTAAATCGTTAGCCATATTTAAGCGGATTTTAACCTAAGTCAAATCTCGATAAAATAATCGAGTGATCAGGGTTACATTTCCGGTAAATTTGAGAGATACAGTTATTGTATGCCTACTTTATATTCTTTGTTAAACCATCCAGATAATAGTGTTCTTCCGCGTGACCAAAGAAATAACTTGTTGGATAATAAAAAAGCTTGCTAAAACCGTTAATAACATTGGAGATGTATACAGCTTTAATATGTTGGACAGCTAGGCTATCCTCCAGCGTATTATAAATGTAGGTAGCAGCTCGTTTAGGAAAATCAGCATATTTCTCGTTGTCAAAAAAAATAAATGCGTAAAGTGTCGTATTAGAGAGTTTATCTGCATTATAGCTTCGGCAATATTGTATAATTTCCTCCTTTGCTACAATGGGATCAATTTTAAAAAGAAACAATGTATAGACCTTAAAATCGAAGGTTTCAATTCTTTTTTTAAGGAAGATAATCGGTCTGTTGCCCAGTTTCGCTGTTTGAAAGGGTGTTTCCAATAATGTATCCGCAATTATTACTAATGTACACTGAGAGAATTTAATGCAAAACTACGAATTTATGTAATCAAAAACCAAGCTCGTTGTTTCAGTCGTTTATATTAAACGGAATTTTATACAACAGTTAGATTGTAGCCTGTCATTGATTTACTATGAAGTACATAGGGGCCAAATGTTCACAAACTTTGTAGCTATTGCAATTCTTTTTTGTTAATTTAACCGATTTAATATTGGGGTAACAAACGATTAACTTCCAAATACACTCTTTATGAAGAATATTGAGGAACTTTTACTTTCACTTATTGCGGAAGACAATCGCTATTATTTCATATACAGTTTAACAGATAAGCTTTTTTGCTATGCTAACACATCATTTGAGTCTTTTTTCGGCATCCGCTCCGGCGATAAGAGTATAAATAAACTCACTCGTATTATTCATCCGGATGATGTCCGGCGTTTGAAAAAATATCTCCCATTTTTACGTCAGGGAAATTCGCTCACCGATTTTGAATTCAGGACGATACTCCCTAACGAGAAAACATGTATCCTTTCTCTATATGCACGTATTGACAATAGTTTAGATAAAGAACTATTTTTAGGTTATGTGACTGACATCACAACTAAAAAGGAAGATATAGACTATTTGAATGAGCTGAATGATAAAAAAGACTCCATCCTTCATATTCTATTGCATGATTTAGGTGGGCCTTTGGGCAACATCAAAAATCTATCCCGTTTGCTAAACGAAAGATTGAAATCATTGAACGAGGAAGATATACAAAAGATTATTACGTCTATCGAAAAAAATAGCAAAATGAGCATACAGATTATCAATGACTTTGTCGGCCGTCAGAACCCTTAGTGATTGATCGCATATCCTATATTATTCGAAGAAATGCGATAATCACTCGTATGGAGATGATTGGCAAATGCTATTTAATATACTTCTTCTTGCGCTTCGAGAGTCTTTAATATCCACACCGCCCACGGTGTAATAGCCACCGAAGTCCCTTGGTAATAAACCGGTGAGTGATCATGAAAAAGTAGTTCCTTCCAATAAGGGAAGCCGATAGGTATCTTATACATAGTTTCGTCTTCGGAGAAATTAAAAAGACATAATGTATTATCTCTTCCTCCTTCGTTCACTCGTTGTAGGACAAGAAGCCTATCGATCACATTGACTTGTATATCTTTTTTATTAAAGTTAGAAAAAACCGGATCAGAAAACCGAAGCTTGATCAGTTTTTTGTACCAATCCAATATCATTGCGTGCTTTCCTATTGTTCGCTTATCCCAATTTAATTTGGAGCGTTCGAATACGTCGGGATCTTCCGGTGCTGATACATCCTCTTTATCCATAAACGTTCCAAATTCCTTTCTTCTACCATCCTTTACCGCTCTTATCAGCTGTGGATCACCGTGATTAATAAAATAAGAAAATGGATTTTTTTCACCATATTCTTCTCCCATAAACAACATCGGAATGTAGGGTGATAGAATAACAGCGCCTGCCGTTATTTTGAGTCTTTCAAAGTCCAAACTGGTTGATAGACGTTCGCCTTGCCCTTTATTTCCTATCTGATCATGATTTTGATTAAAGACCACGAATTTACTACCCGGTATACCGGCAGAGGAAGCACCGAATCTTTTCTTTCTCGCTTCCACGTACTCACCGGTGTGTACAAAGCCCTCTTTATATGCTTTGGAAAGCTGTTCTATCTTTCCGAAATCTTGATAAAATTTTTTCCCCTCCGGAAAGACCAGCGTATATAATGCGTGATGGAAATCGTCTAACCATTGTCCATCAAAACCAAGTCCTCCGCTCCCTTGCTGAATTATCCGGGGATGATTGTAATCGCTTTCAGCGATCATATATAATCGGCGCCCCAACTCACGTTCAAGCTCCTTTACATAGGCACAGGCCACCTCCCAGAAAGGAACTGATCCATTATCAAACATGGCATGGATAGCATCAACTCGCAAACCGTCCACGTGGTAATGAACAAACCACTCCGCAATATTTGCCAAAAGGTAATTACGGACACCGTCACTCCATTCCCCATCTAAATTGATCGCCTGGCCCCAAGGAGTCATATACTTATCAGTAAAGTACGGGCCATATTCGCCAAGATAGTTTCCTTCCGGGCCTAAATGATTATAGACTACGTCAATGAAAACAGCTAGCCCCTTTTCGTGACATTTGTTAATCAGTTTTTTGAGCCCCATCGGACCACCGTAAGAATTTTGAACCGAAAAGGGATAAACTCCGTCGTAACCCCAATTTCGCAACCCGGGAAATTGGCAAATAGGCATCAGCTGCAGCGCGGTAATGCCTAAGGTTTTCAAGTCGTCAAGCCTCGATAACACCCCTTCAAATGTCCCTTCATCTGAAAAGGTACCCACGTGTAGCTCATATAAAAGTAATTGGTGGGAAGCAATGCCGCGCCAGTTGGCATCCTCCCATGGAAACCGCGCATGGTCAATTACCTGAGAGGGACCGTGTACACCTTCTGGTTGAAAACGTGAGGCCGGGTCAGGATAATCCTTTTCATTATCATCAGGTTGATAAAAATATCGAATGATACCGGTTGCATCTTTCAGCTTGTAACAAAAATAGCCCTCGCTAGTTGGTTTCATGTTATATTTCGCCTCCTTAGGTGATACAATGTGTAGCACCATTGTTTCCTTAAGGGGTGCCCATACGCTAAAATTTACTTGATTACGATTATATATTGCTCCTATCATGCGGGGTATGAAATAAATCAAAGCCCCAATCTAAAACTGACTGGGGCTTTGCACTTAAATAAAACTAATGAACTATTGAGCAACATTGGCTTCAGACATGGCAATGTCCGTTAATTTCACGTCTGTTTCCTTTTCCTCATTAAGAGTAGTGGCTAGCAATTCCTCCGCTTCCGAATGTTCCATCAATTTGGCATAGGTTACCAGACATCCATAGCTTGCAATTTCATAGTGCTCCACTTTTTGGGCTGCGGATATTAAAGCAGCATCTAACACTTCCCCATTTTCAAATTCTTCCATTATTTCTTCCGCCTCATTCAACAGCCCTTCCATTGCCTTGCATTTTTTTCCCCTTGCTGTTAGACCTATGGAATCAAATACGTTTTTTAATCGCTCCACATGTTCTTCTGTTTGCGATAGGTGTTCCTGAAATGCGTTTTTTAGGGTTTCACCATTGGCTTTGGAGGCCATCTTTTTCAAACCTTTCAAAAGTTGCTTTTCGGCTCCTAGAATATCTCGCAATTCGTCTACAAATAATTCATGCAGATGCGCATTGGGCATTCCTTCTGTGTTTTTTTTTGAATTTGCCATAATCTTACTGTTTTATGTTCACCGATTTTTATTTAATTTACCGCTCTTCTTCTCTATCCCGTCCCTTGTCGACATTTCTATTTTGATGCCTAATTGTAATACCTGCTGCCGGCTTATCCGGACCGCTGGTATATTTTTCCGCCAGTTCATTGTCTTCATCTAACCCAGTAACGGCAAACGCATCACGTAGTCCGCTACTTTCTCGGCCTGTGCCCGAAGGACGTCCTTTTGGTGGCACGAAACTGCCATTTTTATCTTTTCCCATACTTGTTCTGTTTTGATCTCTCATAAGATTAGTTGATAATAGAGTTACAGGATTTGTGCCTAAATAGCGGGTTGGTTTCGTAAAAAAAAGAACAGAAACTCTTCGAGGTTAAAATTGGCTGATAAGATGTGTTTATTACAGCATCCACTGTATGGATGTCGATATTCGTTTTTCATATTATTTTTTATGCATATTTGGCAAGATTTTTTCTATGTCCTAATTTCTGATATAACCGGTAGAAAAACAGCACTTCCCACCGACCAAAACTACCTACAGTGGCGATCTATTAAAGGCCTAGATATTAGTTGTTTTGTGGATATGATTATAGTGCCTTCCTTTGTTAAGTGATTATCTGTTTAAGAAGAAAGAACGGAGGTTGGAAAAGGTGCACTTTCCAATGATGAAAAGTAAAATGAAAGTGAGCGGCGCTGCCGTTGTACCCGACGGTACTAAGTTTATGGCGATTGAATGAATCTACCTATATTTTTTAAAAGGGCTTACTAATCTGCTTGTTAACGCGACGCCGGCACTAAAAATCAAATGTGCTAAAATTAAATGGCCGTAATAACGCTTAATAGAAACTTTTGGTGAATTAGCACTCACCTTAAAAAGAGTTTGCCAAATAAGAATACCGGTTAAACCGCTAATTAGCCCCGCATAAGCGCTATCCTTTACATTAGGCTTCCGCTTTCTTTGTTTCCAAAACTCTTGAAAAACAGTCGCCATTGCAAGTCCCATCGCATAGTGCATACCCCAACCACCCGGCTTAGCTATGTATTTGTATTCTTTTGCAAAAAAATCTGATGTTAGCTCAGCGAGAAGTTTCGGTTCTTTGAAGTTTTCCTCTCGTGAGCCGGAAACAGCATAGCTGAAGATCGTCATTGCTGTGGTGCCGACAATGCTTGGAAAAAAAGCTTTTGTTGGTTTCATATCACAAGTTTATGTTATGTAATAAAAAGCGATATACATGCCGGTTTTCACAGACTGTACGGCCTTCGGTACGTTTTTAGTATATATTTCAGAAACATCATGTGATGGAAGCAGAAATTACCTCTGTCAACGAATATCTTGATACCATTAAAGATTTTAAGAGAAAACAGAACGAAAGGGAAAGCCATGACTTTCTTTTTAGAGGCCAGGCGGCTGATTATCCTCTGGTTTCGAAATTACTTAGATTACGCCCTAAGGGAGATCTTCTGAAAGTTGAGCAACAATTACTTGAAGAGTTTAAAAGGGCAAATTTCTTATTGGTGAAGGAACATCAAGCAATGAATGATTGGGATTACCTCACCCTGGGTCAACATTATGGACTGCCTACACGCCTCTTAGATTGGTCGAATAATGCCTTAACAGCGCTATGGTTTGCTACCGAGCAATATAAGATGGAGCGATCCCGGCAACCCTATGCTACTATATGGATATTGATGGCTACGGAAGCACACTATTTAAATATGAAAGAGAATCATAATCCCTTTACGGTAAATAAGACAAGGTTGTTCCGACCTCGGATCATCAAGCAACGTATCAATAATCAATCAGGTGTTTTTACTGTTCAAAGCACGGAATCCATTAAAAAAAGACTTTCCCTACATCAGGAAGAAGACTTTGCATCTCGGTTACTCAAAATCATGATTCCTGGAAAATGTCAAGAGTCCGTTCGCGATGAATTACACACATTGGGCGTAAATGCCTTTAGTGTTTTTCCAGAGCTTGAAGGGCTTTGTTCATTGCTTCAATGGAAATTTTTTCATTAGTCGCCAACGAATGATTGAGAAGGTATGAACACTGCACGCATACAATTATCTAGTTTATCATTAAAAATGCGGTATGCATACGCTCCTTCCTCCAATGACATCGGGTGTGTCAATAAAAAAGATGGATCTATTTTTCCGTTGCGGATATGCTCAAAAAGCCGAGGGACATAACGTTGCCCGTGCATTTGTCCACCTCGCATTGTCAGACCTTTATTCAAAAACAGACCCATTGGGATTTTATCAACTAAACCGGCATATACGCCCACAACTGATACCGTTCCACCTTTTCTACAGGCCGTTATAGCTTGTCTTAACACCGCCGGGCGATCGGATTGCAGTCTTAAGAATTGCTTGGATCGATCGTAATAATGTTCCATCCCAGTCGTATGGGCCTCCATCCCGACTGCATCGATGCAACAGTCCGGGCCCCTTCCTCCTGTTGACTCCTTCAACGCCTCCAATATATCCGTTGCTTCATAATTTAACACTTCTGCATGGCTATAGGTGGCAGCCGCTGCCAAACGGTAGTCAAATCGATCAATTGCAATAACTTTTTCAGCGCCCATTAAGTAAGCACTCTGTATTGCCATTTGTCCGACACCTCCTGCGCCCCAAACCGCCACGATATCTCCTGGCTTTATGGAGGCCATTTCTGCCGCCATAAAGCCGGTGGGAATACCGTCGGAAACGAAAACTGCCTTGGTGTCAGGTATGTCTTCCGGAATTTTAAAGGCCCCGTATTCTGCAAATGGAACGCGTATAAATTCGGCATGACTACCTGCGTATCCTCCAAATAAATGCGAATATCCAAAAATACCTGCTGTCGGATATTGATAAATCTTTTCTTGTAATCCGGCATTTGGATTCGAATTGTCGCAAAGCGACCAGGTTTGTTGCTTACAATAGTGGCACTCTCCACAGCCGATAACAGAAACAACCACCACCCGGTACCACCCGGTCGCCTACTTGTAATCCCTTTACCTCTTTTCCGATCGCTACGATTTCTCCTATAAACTCATGGCCGATTACGTCGCCTGCTTTCATGCTCGGGACAAAACCGTTTATAAGATGCAAGTCGGACCCGCAAACCGAACTCATCGTAACTTTAACTATTGCGTCCTTTGGATTTACAATAGTAGGATCAGGTATACGTTCTACCTTGAGGTCCCTAACGCCATTCCAACATAATGCTTTCATATTTATAATTCTATCGTGTCACCTGTTCGGCGAGTGTTTATACATCATCTTAGATTGTTGAATCGAACAACAGCATGCTGTAAATACTTATTCTTTATTCAGTTTGTTCGTCGCTCGTTCTCCCGTTTCCATTATTTGTTTAAAGCCCCTTACTTCATTTGCTATTAAATACTCCAAAGGCTTATTTAGTACTTTTGCAAGCCCTTCTCCTAAAATACCGGCGGGAGGTCTATAGCTAAAGATGACCGTTATTTCGGTACCTTGATTATTTGGAGCATCTTTAAATACCACTTTTCCGGCGTTAAAAATCAGTGGATTACGAATCGATTGCCATCCGATTAGCTCATTTGGTTCATCCTTTACAATTTCCGCATCCCATGTAATCTCACGGTGATACCCTGGTATTTTAGCAGTCCAGGTAGATTTATTCTCCTGAACTTTTACCGATAGAAGATGTTCCATGAATGAAGGAAGATTTTCTAGATTTCTCCAATACTGATAAAGCTCCTCACGAGGCTTATTAATAGTAAAATAACTCCTAACATTAACATTATGTCTTTCAGTGCTATCCAGATCAATCGCATTATATAATAAACACCTACCTGTAATTCCTCTATATATTAAATAGATACTAGGAATTGTCTTCAAAAGGTTGAATTTTTTCAATGAACTTCGCAAAAGCAATGCGCCGAAACCTACTGAAATAATTCGTTCAATGGTATTTACATTTATTTTATCATCATCGCTGTTCATGGTTTCCATATTTTAAGGGTATTTCTGTAAAATATAAAGACGGCTCGTCATACCGCATACGATTCTTGGATGGCAAGTTATTCGGTAAGCATTTTTTGCATGCTTTGGGCATTTAATGCAGCAAAGCCCGATTGGTCGTTGTCGAAATATACATAAACATCTCTACCCTCGTTTTGCCATTCTTGGCATCGATCAACCCATTTGCGCAACTGTTCGTCGGTATAATTGCCCTGATACTTAGCGCCCGGGCCATGCAATCGGATATAAACAAAGTCGGCAGTCACAATAATTGGTGATTGATGACCAGCTAATTCATAGATGCAAAAGGCACAATTCGCTTTTTCAAGTATATGATAAATTCGATCCTCATACCAAGACCCGTCCCTAAATTCAAAGGTAAAGCGATGATCTTTCGGTAAAAGTTTCAGAAAATCGATCAGCCGCTGCTCATTAATATTCCATTTTGGAGGTAATTGAAAAAGTATTGGCCCTAATTTGTCTTTAAGGTGTCCCGCATGCTCAATAAACTCGTCAACAACCTCTTTTTGTACTTTCAGTTTTTTTAAGTGTGTTATAAATCGGCTTCCTTTTACTGCAAATTTAAAATGCGCCGGCACCGCGCGATACCAATTGCTGAACGTTTCGGAAGAAGGTAGTCTATAAAAGGAATTATTGAGCTCTACCGTCGGAATTTTCGTTACGAAGTATGTTAATTGTTCCGATTCTTTTAGTCCTTCGGGATAAAACGGCCCTTTCCAATGTTTGTAGTGCCACCCAGAGGTCCCAATATACGCTACTCCTTTCCTTTTTGCCATGAGATCTCGTTCATTCGAAATATAAAAAGATTTGATTTCCTATCGCTTTCACAAGCCCTTTTTCAACTCCGTCCATTTTCCAACCGCTTTTGGCGCAACGGATAATGCCCAAATTTTTATCATTTAAGGTAATGGATAACTCGTAACACACGCCTTCATGACATGTTTCGGTTATTGGTATTCCCTCGCCTTCGTAATGCACTCCTTCGTAATCGAAGGTTAATGGAATAGGGTCGCTTTCTAGCTGGGCAATGATTTCTTTAAGAAATTTAACGAGGTGCTTACGTTGGGTGGGTGCCTTAGTACTCCACTTATCGCTATCTGCACGTTTATGAGCAAGCTTAAATTTTAAACCGGACATCTCCGTGGAATAGTCGTTCGCATTTAACTTTTTTACGTTTTGATGAGCCAAAATATACCAATGGTATTCCGTTCCTACCGGAACACCCGACCCTTTTGGCGCATGTCCCTTCCGTCGCTTAGTTACTGCATAAAAAATCTCCCAAAGGTCCGGTGTAATCTTTGTTTCTTTCCAGTCACCCTGGTCATATTCCCAATGGTGACTTCTGCCGATTGCCATTCCTGTATATTGCTTGCCGCCATATTGCTTAAAGGCATTATATGATTTGGAAAGATCTTTTTTTCCGGGAGCTTGCCTTTTTTTTTCGATTTCCAACGTAGGTTCTTCGAGCGCTTTCTTCTTCGTTTCCGGTTTTCGCTTTGCTGTTGTTGCCATCTCCTTTATTTTCGCTGAATGAATTTGTGAAAAGTACTCTGTTCGCCATCTGATTTTTTTTCCTGAAAAAGAAAATCCAGTTTATTTTCTTCAAATTCTTCAAAGAAATCTTCCCAGCTTATTTCCTCCAGGTCGTCATTATGCTCACTATGTTCAGGAAAATGGATTCTTAAAATACCTGCATCTTCGCCATTTCCTGTTCCTTTTACTCTGGCCGGGACACCACCCCGTTCTTTTGCCCATTGCTTTATTTCATTGTGATTGCTTGTTTGATTCGATGTGCTCATAGGTATAAAATTTATTTGTTTAAAAATATATTTAATAATAGGTAAACAATTGCTATTCCAGTTTAGACAGCTTATACCAAAGGTAACTGTAAGGAGAGAGTATGAGATTTATTTTTCCGGCAGATTCTTTCATTGATAAGGGGCTGCCCAACACACAGGTTAGCACCGGTTTTTCTTTCGTTAGATCTATTTCCACGTCTGCATTTGTATACGAAAAGTTATTAATGATAAGTATTCCATAGTCATTGAGATCATATCGATAAATGAATATTTGCGGATGATCATTCTTTAAGATTTGAAACGAACTGCAAAAAGCCAGCTTATACTCCTTTCGAGAGGCGATTATTTTTTTTGTTTGACATAATATTGAAAATTCGTCATCCATTTCTTTGGAAACATTGATGTTTTGATATCCATAAACTCCTCCATCAATCACTGTCCACTTAAGCTCGGGTGGTGAAACGGAAGAAAAACCACCATTGAATGTATCGTCCCATTGCATAGCTGTTCGCACGCTTTGTCGTTCCTGCAAGTCCAAATCATCTCCCATTCCGATTTCTTCACCATAACGAATTACAGGGCTTCCAGGGAGTGTTAATAGAAGATTCATACTTAAACAAATATGCATTCGATTGTTGTTCAACATAGGAGGCAATCTTCTTCTAATGCCCCTATCATAGATTCGCATAAATGGACAGGGTGCAAAAACTTCCATAACGCGGGCTCGTTCATCGTTTGTTAATCGTTCCAAATCCAATTCATCATGGTTTCGAAGAAAGTTCAGATACTGACCGTGGCCATTTGAGAAGGGTAAGCGTTTAAAAGCGTTTATTAGCGGTTTAGCACAGTGTTCTGCAAGAGCGAGAAACAGATAGTTATTCAGGAAGAAATTAAATAATCCATCAAGTTTTTTCCCTTTGTTAAAAAAACGGGGATAGTCTTCCGGTTCAACATCCGCCTCTCCAATAAGAATCGCGTCTTTATTGATTTTAAGAACAGCTTCCTTCCATCGATCTAGAACGTCATAGGGGTTTCCTTCAAAACGCTCGTCGCCTTTGTTTTTAAGTATGTGTGGAACGGCGTCAATGCGAAAACCAAAAATGCCAAACTGCATCCAGAAGTTTAAAATTCGAAGAATCTCTTCCTGAACTGCGGGATTTGACACGTTCAAATCGGGTTGAAAGTGATAAAAAGTATGGTAGTAATAACGATTCACCTGGTGATTATATTCCCAATTGCTTTCTTCGACAGTCTTGAATACCAAATCTTCCTTGTCATTTTCCGGTTTCTCATCCTTCCATATATAAAAATCGTGAAATCTGCTGCCTCTATCGGATATTGCTTCAAGGAACCAAGGATGTCGATTGCTTGTATGATTAACTACCAAGTCGATAATTATTTTAATATTTCTTTTTGCGGCCGATTTTACCAGTACTTCAAAGTCCTGCAGTGTTCCTAACCGAGTATCAACTGTATAGTAATTAACCACATCATATCCCCCATCCTTTTCGTCTGAGCTATAAAAAGGTACTAGCCAAATACAATTGATACCTAAATATTGAAGATAATCCAATTTAGATATAAGCCCTTGAATATCACCTAATCCGTTGTGGTCAGCATCTTTAAAGCTTCGAACGTCCAACGAATAGATGACAGCTTCTTTTAACCAATGTTGAGAGCATAGGTCTTTCATGTATTAAGAACAGGTGCAGAAACGGTTTTGTTTTTTTCTAATCGAATAACCAGTGCTTCATCCCCACCTACATAGATTTCTTCTTCAAGTGATAGACCCTCAGTCTCGGGTGTTGTTGCTAAAATTACCTCGCCTTTTAAAACGGTCTTGCCTTGTTGTTTAAAATAAGCGGGTCTTGGCGTTAAATTCAATGCGATAAGAAAGGTAGGATATCCTTCGAGCGCTCGTTTATAAATAATCAACTGCTGATCGCTAAATATAGGAACATAGTTGCCGTATTGCAATGTCGGCTCTTCATTCCTCAGCTTGATAAGCTTCCGGTACAAGGTAAGCATACTATAAGGATTATCTTTCTGAATCTCTACATTCTCCCGTTTAAAACGCTTGTCGACTCGAAGCCATGGTTTAACTGTTGAAAAACCGGCGAATTCACCATTGTTCCATTGCATGGGGGTTCTGGCGGGATCCCGGCTTAAATTTTTACCGGGCATATTTAGTCCTTGGGGATCTTGCACTTCATCGCTTGGTATAGGAACATCGTACATGCCAATCTCGTCTCCATAGTAAATTGTTGGCGTTCCCCTTAGTGTAAGTAGTAAAAATGCAGCAACCCTTGCCTGTTGGCCTCCGATACGACTAGCTATACGCGGCTTATCGTGATTGCTTAGAACCCAATTGGGCCAACCATTTTCCGGAATTGCCCCCTCGTATTCATCAATGGCAACAGCAATTTGTTGGGCATCCCACGGCAATGTGAGTAATTGGAAGTTAAAAGGCAAATGCGCACCACTCGAATTAATTCCATAGTAGGTAACTAGCCGTTGGATTGGCAGGTATATTTCACCGATCAACACTTTCTCCTGATACTGTTCGAGTAGCGCACGCATTTGTCCAACTAACTCATGCACTTCCGGCTGATCGGTAGAATATACGGGGAGCAGACGATTATAATTAGCATCCCTTTCTTGAAAATCAGGATTGAGCGGATTATCCCGAAGTTGTTTGTCTTTAATTAAATGCCACATAACATCAACGCGGAACCCGTCAACGCCTTTTTCCAACCAAAATTGCATTACCTCCAACATCGCTTTTTGAACATCTTCGTTTCGCCAATTAAGGTCTGGTTGTTCTTTTAAAAATGCATGATAATAATATTGCTGTGTATCTTCATCCCACTCCCAAGCGCTTCCACCGAATACGCTAAGCCAATTATTAGGAGCCGAGCCATCTGGTTTGGCATCTTCCCAAATATACCAAGAACGCTTTGGTGAATCTTTTGATGACTTGGACTCGATAAACCAGGGATGTTGGCTGGATGTGTGATTAGGCACTAGATCCAATATCAACTTCATGTTTCTCCTATGAAGTTCATCAAGGAGTGATTCCAAATCGTGCATCTCGCCGAATATAGGATGAATCTGTTTATAATCTGATATATCGTAGCCAAAATCAGCCATCGGCGAAGGATAAATTGGTGACAGCCATACCGCTCTAATTCCTAACCATTCTAGGTAATCTAACTGTTGGATAATCCCTTTTAAATCGCCTATACCATCCCCGTTACTATCTTTAAACGAACGAGGATAAATCTGATATATAATGCCATGACGCCACCACAATTGCTCTTGGTACATTGTTAAGAAGAAATAAATTTAAAATCTGTCTATACTAAATAGTAACTCGTCCACCGGTAGCAGGTATCGTTGCCCCCGAGATATAGCTGCTTTCGTCAGACGCCAAAAAAACGTAAATCGGAGCCATTTCAGCAGGTTGGGCCGGACGTCCCATTGGCGTATTTTCACCGAACTTATCCGCATTAGGCATCGTAGAAGGAATTAAAGGCGTCCATACAGGACCCGGGGCAACTGCATTGACTCGTATACCCTTCTTTTGCTCTAGAAATAATTGTGCTAGGTTCGACGTGAAGTTTTGGATCGCGCCTTTTGTAGCTGCATATGCTAATAATATGGGTGTGGGAGAATAGGCATTTACAGAAGTGGTGTTAATAATACTTGCGCCCTTTTTCATGTAAGGTTCCGCTGCCTTGCATAAATAATACATACTATGAATATTTGTCGCGAAGGTGTGTTCCCATTCTCCTTCCGGTATATCCTGTAAGCTTTCTCGTCCCATTTGAAATGCGGCATTGTTCACAAGAATATCTACTTGTCCAAATTCGGTAATCGCCTGTTCAACTAGCGATCGACAATGGGAGGCCTCGCCTATGTCACCTTTTACGAGGAGCGCTTTGGTTCCTGCTTCTTGCACCCATCGGGCGGTGTCCTTCGCATCTTCATCTTCAACATCTGCCAAATAGCTGATGAGAACATCAGCGCCCTCGCGTGCAAAGGCGATTGCAGCTGCTTTTCCAATACCCGAATCGCCTCCTGTAATAATGGCTTTCTTTCCTTTCAACTTACCTGTCCCTCGATAACTTTCTTCTCCATGGTCAGCCTTTGGCTCCATTTCCCGCTCAACTCCGGGTGCCTCCTGCTCTTGTTGAGGGAAGGGCGGTACCGGGTGTTTTTTTTGCGGATCTTGTACATTTTGATTAGAACTGCTCATTACTTTTCTCATTAAGGTTAATAGAAAACAAGAAAGTGCCATTATATGGGTTTTCCTTTCTTGTTGGTTCATTGTTAATTAAGGCATCGATGTTGTATCCATTGCGGTATCAACCGGTGCTGCCATTCCTGAAGTATCATTGGGATGCATGGGTTCTTGTAATGTATCTGTTCCATCCCCAGCTCCCATACCATCGTTTGTATCGCCTTGACGATTACCGCATCCAATAAAAATAAATGCTGCTACTGCAGCTGTAAACAATAACTTTTTCATAAGGATATATTATAAATTCAACTAAACTTTACTTCCATTGCTAAAAAACCGAGCCAAGCATATTTTTTTACTGAAATGAATAAAAAAATAAAATCTATTAGAAGATTACTAACAATAAGACGCGTTGGAGATTGAAAGAATTCCGGATAAATAAACAACTTATCCATTTATTAGTACATCTATAAAACCAGGCCGGAAGATGAGATGCGATTGGTCAATTGTGAGGGTAGCGGAACGGCGTTTGCTATAAGTTTAGAAAGATAAAATGACTATTATATGGATCGGAAAAAGAAAAATGAACGTAATCAGCAACTGAACAATGGTGGGACAGACGAACGGAACGGTATGCTACAGAAAAAGAACCCAGACAAAAAGCCTGGCAGAATTAAGCAACCTGCAATTGAAAAGGAGGCACTTATTATTAATGAAAAAGGCAGGAAATTGTAGAATAGTTTCGTATCGGTTTGTATCCGTTAACTTTTATTTTTCTCCCCTAGTTTGTCCTCATCATTTGCATTCTGCCAGTCTTCTGTATTTTTTGGAACCTCATTTATCTGGTCCTTCTGTGGATCTACTCCCGCTTCATAGGATAAATCGGGCTTGTCCTCTTCTTCCCTCTTTTTAGAGGCTTTGTTTTTTAAAGGGGATAAGCGCTTGTCTTTTCTTATAGCCATTTTTTTTTATTAAGGTAATCACACATATAGCACATAAATTATTCCAAGTAGAACAGCGACAAAAAATGTAGTCATGCTATGTATTCTGTTTTAATCCTTTGAGCGCGCTATGGCTGTAATATCCTGTTTTAATTATGTTCAAATTTGTGATTCTCTTTTTTTAAATGGATAGTTTCCCCGTATCTTTTTATTGAAAAAAGCACCTTTCGAACGGGCGTGGATCAGTTCCTCATAAATTATGGGTGGAACATTGTAATAAAGATACAGCAAGCCAGTAGTGAAAACGATTTGAAGAACTTCGGTGTCTGCATTGTAATGAACGGAATCTATAACAGTGGAGGGCATAGCTATATAATTTTGACTTAGTCACATTTTACGAATAATGTTGGTCGCATTACCTGAACTTGCGTAAGTTCCTTAAAAAGATTTTTAGACAATATCTTTTTCACAAAGGTCTTGGCAATTGAAGTCACAACTAATACATCTATATCCTCTTCATTTATCGCCCGTTTAACTCCTTCAAGGACGGTATCTGCTTCTACTACTAAAAAGTGAATATCAACCTTCTCGATATTTCCCCTAATGTCAAGCTCCCATTCACGCATTCGTTCGTATGCCAACTCTTTTTTTTCCTCATTTGCCACATGAAATACCGTTATATCTAGTTTCCCATCAAATAACTGTTCAACTAGTTTAATGCTT
This sequence comes from Olivibacter sp. EAT-5, assembly GCF_044784325.1. Classification (NCBI taxonomy): domain Bacteria; kingdom Pseudomonadati; phylum Bacteroidota; class Sphingobacteriia; order Sphingobacteriales; family Sphingobacteriaceae; genus Olivibacter; species Olivibacter sp. EAT-5. Next base: position 4,871,164 of record NZ_CP173028.1, read on the forward strand.
TCTATTTCGTTTTCATGAAAACTCGTCATCACGCCAACATGACGAAGATTTGGCAAGTGCTGGCTTTCGGGAAGTACCAATACAGGCGTATAGCACTGCTCTACTAATCCCTCAGTAAGGTCGCGCGACGCATAATGTAAAATATCTGCATACTGTCCGGACACAATGAGATCAAAGTGTTCGCTTCTGTTTAAATCCAAAAGGAACTGCAAGATGTCACCTTGTATTGCCTCTCCCCTAATGTGGACAAGCGGAAAATCGTTTTTCGCCTGCCTCATTAAGTGTTCAAGCTTTTGATCAATATCCTCTTTATTCTCAGATTTGTCATTTTCGAACGACAAAATAATGAATACCGACCAATCGAAGAGATTCGCTTTCTTTAATACAAACTGCAGAACATAAAAGGTTTTTACTGAGAAATTCAATGGTATTAATACTTTTTTTCTTCCAGACATAATAGTTTGAATATTACCTTATTGTGTTGTCAAACAAATAGATTCGGTTAAGGTTTGAAAGCTATAGCAGATTAGGAGGTTCAGGAAAACTCCTTTTAATCTCGTTATTCATGAGTGAAGTATATTCAATACGGAAAAAGAACAAAAAAGGCGGAGATGCTGTTATAACCTTATAGAATGCTAAACTTATGATAGAAACACAGGAGCAAAAAGATATTTCCAATGCATTTTTTAAAGAAGCATTAAAACTTTTAAATGATAGCGGTAGTCCGTACATGCTAGGTGGCGCCTTTGCCATGTTTCATTATACCGGTATTTTTAGAAATACAAAGGATCTCGATATTTTCTGTAAAAGCAGTGAATATCCAAAAATCCTGAAGCATTTCGCCTTGAATGGTTATCGAACCGAATTGACCGATGCGAGGTGGCTAGCCAAAGTCTTTAAGGGAGATTATTTTATAGATATTATTTTCGATACCGTTAATAACATTTGTACGGTAGACGACAGCTGGTACGTACGTGCGAGTACCGGCGAATTTGTTGGTGTACCAGTCAAATTTATTCCCGCTGAAGAGCTGATTTGGTGTAAAATGTATGTTAGGAATCGAGAAAGAAACGACAGTGCTGATATCAATCATACCTTTTTACGATATGGAAAGCATATTGATTGGAAGCATCTTTTAAATCGCCTAGATCAACATTGGCACATTTTACTAGCGCAATTAATAACTTTTCAATTCGTTTATCCGGCCGACTATCGGCACATAGTACCTAAATGGCTTTTTGATGAACTCATAGAGCGAGCGAAAGAGCAATACGAGCTACCGCCTCCCGTTGAGAAGGTATGTAGAGGTCCTTTGATTGATCAAACGCAATATGAGGTGGATATCAAAGAATGGAATTATAAGTCATCTACAATTACAACAATTTAATGATGGGAAAGAAAGTTAAAACCACAATAGCTGCGCTAGCAGATATTCACATTCGAGTGAGTGATAAAGGCCGCTGGGCAGATTGTTTCGAGGAAATAGCTAACAAAGCTGACGTACTGCTAATTTGTGGCGATCTTACCGATACAGGAGATGAAGATGAGGCGACCGTTTTGGCTGCTGAATTAAAATCATGCAATATACCGGTTATAGGTGTATTGGGAAATCACGATTACGAAAAAGGTAGACATAAATTAATTCGTCAGATTCTGCAAGACAGTAATATGGTCATTCTAGATGGCGAAGGTATTGTTATTGATAATATTGGTTTTGCGGGTGTAAAGGGCTTTGGTGGTGGCTTTGACGAATATATGCTATCTATGTTTGGTGAAGAGTCTATGAAATCTTTTGTTCAAGAGGCCGTAAATGAATCGTTGCAGCTGGATCGTGCACTTGCTAGATTGGAGCAAGACAATCCTAATATTCTCAAAATCGCTTTATTACATTATTCACCTATTAAGGAAACCGTAATTGGAGAACCTGAGCAAATTTTTCCTTTTTTAGGCTCTTCGAGACTAGCAGACCCTTTACATAGGAGAAAGGTCTATGCTGCCTTTCACGGCCACGCTCATGCCGGCCAGCTCGACGGTGTGACTTCGGGCGGTGTCCGGGTCTTCAATGTGGCTTTGCCAATACTTAGAAATGAAGATCAAGCCAAGCCCTATTATCTATTAGACGTACCACATAAATAGACAAAAATACAGATAGGATATTAACACGTAGGCATGATAAAACACTTTATTAAATAGCTGTCACATTATCGTGAATCAATAAGCGATTGGCCATTAACCAAATGAGATATCATGATTAACATTATTCTAGTTGACGACCACCATATTGTAAGACAAGGCATTAGGACCTTATTGGAAATTGAATCGGATATTACCGTTGTTGGCGAAACGGATCAACAAGAAGAGCTGCTTTTCCTCCTCGACGAGCGACAAACGGTGGATGCGATCGTTATGGATATCAATATGCCGGATACCGATGGTATAACCTTAACTAAGCATATTAAAAATCTTTATCCAGGTATTCATATCATCGTTCTCTCAATGATGGATCATGAAAAATATGTTTCCCAAGCCTTTGAGGCTGGTGCAACAGCATATTTGATCAAAAACGTAAGCCGTGATGAACTCTTGTTCGCGATTCGGTTTGCCGCCCAGGGTGAACCCTATATTTGCGCGGAAATTAGTTTTAAACTTTTGCGACAAGCTATGAAAGTAGTCCCTTCATCAGCCAGTGCAAATGCTACTGATTTACAAATAAATAACCGTGAAATGGAAGTTTTGGCCCTCACAGCTGATGGATTTACGAATCAGGAAATCGCAGAACGCTTGTTTACAAGTAAACGGACAGTAGAAGGATACCGCCAAAGTCTTATTGAAAAAACAGGTGTAAGAAATACTGCTGCATTAATAAAGTACGCTTATCAAAATGGTATCCTGAAATAATGTATATTACCGTATTTACCGAAGCTAATTTTGGGTATTTATACGTAATTGATGTTTCCTTTAATCACGACCTTTGTTGGCAGTCAGATTGCATAACTGCGACGTGAATTGCGCAGAAAAGTTTAGTGGTTAATTATCTAATTCTCAATTATGAAAACCAAGTTAGCGATTGCGGACAATAATCCTATACGTCGAGATGGTATCCGAGCTATATTACAACAGGACAATATAGATGTCAATTACACCAATAACTGTCTAGAAACCTTAAAAGAGCATCTAACGGATGTCGACGTACTGATTTGGGGTAATGATCTTAACTATTCTATCGACAAGGAATTGATAGCTAAGTTGAAAGGATCCGGTAATTTAAAGATTATAATTTTAGACAACGACCATGGTTTACAGCCTGCGATCCGAGCAATGCATGCGGGGGCGCACGCCTACATTACGCAATCGGTTCAAAAAGAAGAACTTTTATTTGCAATCCGCTATGTTTTGCAAGGTAAAAAATACGTTGATCCAAGCCTAACGGTACGACTTTTTAATAAACTAAGCGACTTTGAAGATCATATTAGTACGCTGAACACCGATCTCGCGCTATCTGACAAAGAAAAGGAGGTGCTTGATTTAATGGTATGCGGCTACGCCAATAAAGAAATTGCTTACCGTTTATTTACCACAAAACGCAACATCGAAGATTTACGTCAAAACCTCATCACAAAAACTGGGGCGAAAGACAATTTAAGTCTGATATTTTATCGTCTGCATAAAGAGTTCATACAAAATTAGATTTAGCGATTTTATCGTTGGTTTGCACTCTTTAGTACCTGCCCGGAACCGTTCGAAAGAAGTATCTGCTTTGACCGAACGGTTTCTTACAATATCAGTGTACCCTTAACAAAGTAATGGTTCTGAAAACCGGCATGTGTACTGCGATAGTGATAGATTAGGTAGAAAAAATTAATCGGACTTGATTTTAAGTCCGATTAAATATACGTAAACCATTAATAAAGTAAATTGGTCGTTCTTCTCGGAATATATTGCTGTAATATTTTACTGTAAATATTGGCATTACTACTCTTATCCATCATAAAGCCCAATTTATCCATGATCTGAATAACCTGGTCATTTATAGAATTAAGTAAAATCTTTACTTCATTGACTCCATAAAAGTATTTAGCCATCTCTAACATCTGATTGAAGGCCTCCACCATTAAACCCTTGTTTCTATATTCCGGAAGTAAGGTTCCACCCACATACATATCTTTCCTGTTCTTTCCTCCTTTGTAAATCATACAAGACCCGATAATTTTATCAGGTGCTGATTTCAAACGAATGGTATACACACACTTTGCTAGCCATAACAAGCGCTTTGTAAATTCTTCCGGCGATTCATCATTTTCGTATAAATCTTGATAGTAAGTACCATACTGCTGCGGGAAAGAATGTAAATGGCAAAACTCACGTGCCTCGCTTAGGGATAGTTTTCTTAAAACTATACCCGTTTTTTCATAGTTTTTCATTAGATAAAAAGAATATATATATGTACTGTAAATAATTTCCCGAAACATGGAAGCCCTTGATGAATAGGAGCTTTCTTGGTACCTATTAATTTTCAATATTTATGCCAAAAAGAAGGAAAAGCTAGATAAAAATCAAAAAATATATTTTTTAGGAAAATAAATTTCATAATAGGGTAAATACGTCTTCTTCAAAAATAAGATGCTAATTCTTAGTGAGAATAACGTTTTCCTTCTCCAATAATATGATAATTATCTAAAACAGCACGGTAACTTGGATAATTGTGGTCAATTTTGCTGATTGGCTTCTTTCCAACCTTTTGCAAAAATTTTTTTAAATGAGGACAGTGCTTACTATTCAAGTTTGTAGGATCAATATCATCGTCCACCGCAACAGCCGTCTCCAAATCGTAACAAACTAAATAATACATGGCTTTTGTTTTTTATTTTATAACAGTTTAAACGCTTTTTTGTTTTTAAGTAAAAATTCTAGTTATGCGAAATTTAACATACGTTGTTTATATTCTACTGTTTACTATCCTGAGCACTATTGTTTTATATTTTGGACGCAGCTTTCTCGTACCCATAGCATTGGCAGCCATTATGGCCACCTTGTTCATTGAAGTTAGCAATTGGTTGAACAACGTGGGCTGAAGCGTACCATAGCATCATCGGCCGCAGTAGACCTGATCGTGCAATTCGTTCAGACCATATATTGGAGTTTTAATAGTAAGCCGTCAAGTGAATATTAATCCACTCCTTATGATCGTAGGCTTAGTGGCAGGTGAAGCCGTGTAGGAACCGCCGGTATGATTTTGGCCATCCCTCTACTATGTGTCATGAAGATTATCTGCGGCCAAATACCAGGCTTAGAGTCTTATGGTTTTTTAATCGGAACACAAGTAAAATAAAAGAGAAAGTTTCGGATAAGCAAAAAAAGTATAAGCTAAGCCCAACCTATTCCAAACATCGTTTGCTGAAACAAGAGACTGTTAAAATATTTTCTACGATTATAAATGATATAAATTATGATGTTTTTAAGTTCGAACGCCCTACGCCTTCTTCGTTTACTAAGAAGGTGGTCAGTTGGATCCATAGGTAAGTTTGCAGAGGAAATGCAATTGGACCCTGAAAGCGTTCTCAAGGCAACCTACATACTGGAGCAAAACGGCTACATTCTTACAGTAGACATCGCTGATGATTGTCCCTATCCAAATAAAATGCTCGAGATAAATGCGCTGGGACTTAGTTTTCTGGAAGGGCTTGACGGTAGAGTGGATAACACACAAGACAAAACCTAGCGCTTTTTTAGCCTTGGGACAACGAATTTTCCGAAATCACGGATAAATTCTTCTTGATAGATGTTGACATTATGAAGAATAAGATGTTCGAAGCCAAGAGACAAGTCTTGCTCCAACCACTGTAGCTGATCCTGCCAATTACTGGATACTCTTATTTTTTTGGGTATATCCTCAAAGCTAACGGATGATCCAAGCGCATCGAATTCTTCTATCGTGGCTATATCACTTAGAAGTATTGGATCTAGTAAATTATTCCTCCATTGTTCGTACGCATTTACAAGGGCCAGTTCCTCTGATGTTGCATACGACAATTGCACTTTTAAAAACATAGGTTTCCCTTCTCCGCCATTTTTCCTGAATGCAGTCACTACCTCCTTCAATTCGTTATACGGCCTGCTAATTGTAATCAAACCATCTGCCCACTTACCTACCCAACCCGCCGTCTCCACACTTACAGCAGCGCCGAAAATTGGAATGGGTTTGTTGGGTCGCGTGTTAAGTTTGGCCCTGTCTACACGCACATGACCCTCGTAGCTTACTTCCTTGCCTCCCAATAAAGCGCGAATAATGGTCGCGCATTCTCTCAAACGTTCATTTCTGAATTTTTTATCGGGCCAGTTGTCTCCTGTGATGTGTTCGTTGATATTTTCGCCGCTACCCAAAGATACCCATAACCGATCTGGAAACATATATCCAAGCGTCGCAATAGCCTGGGCAATTATAGCAGGGTGATAACGCTGCCCAGGGGCGCATACAAAACCAAAAGGAAGCCTGGTAGATTGCATGGCAGCGCCTAGCCAAGTGAAAGCATAGCCGCTGTGTTGTTGGGTTATGCTCCAAGAATGAAAATGATCAGAGCAATGTATAGCCGTAAAGCCGCACTGTTCCGCTAGTATAGCCCAACCTAATAGGTCTGTTGGGCTAAATTGTTCATGAGATGCATGATAAGCGATAGTTTGCATTTTCGTTTGTTTACGTCATACCATATTTTAGGTTGCCGGTGCTAAAAAGTCACAAACCTCTGTGCATTGTGTGAAATATCATATTTCACGTTAGTGCTTCCTATAAAAGTAGTATACGATACCGATAGCTAACAAAAAGATAATTCCAAATAAAATAGGTGCAAACATAGCGTCTTGCGTTAAATAATAAATCTATTAAATTCATTGCGTGGCAGCCGGTAATCTTTATTTAATCTACCCGAAGCGTCATGAATCATACATCGAATATATCCCTGCCCCTTTACGTTTCCTTTGGACGTTTTGCGTTCCAAAAAGACCTGTATTGGATCGCTGGACTCGTCAGTTTTAAAACTTAGTTCGTATTGATTGCAAGAACACGCTATGAGCGACATGCAATCGTATTTTTTACGTAAGATTTTTAATATAGGTTCTTTCAATCCCATGACATCCTTATTTACCACCTATATAAGCAACTATTGAACCTATAAACATACACAAGTATACTTCATGCAAAAATCCTTAGCTCAAGCAATGCGGTGCCGTTGAAGGCAATATTGGCAACATTTTATTAGTGTCCTAAAAAGTGCATAGTGCTGTACCCATTCGACGAGAAGATATAACAATAACTCAATTTTAAAGAACAAATAACTAAATGAAAAAGGGTTCTTGAGCACAAAATTGAGGGCGTAGAGAAGTGGCACTGTATATGGAATCCGATTCTTATTTAACCCTATAAATGAAAGATATGTATACCTTAGGAATTAACGCAGCTTTTCATGACTCCGCAGCTTGTTTAATCGAAAATGGACACCTAATTGCAGCCGCCGAAGATGAACGATTCACGCAAATCAAACATGGTAAACGCCCCATTCCATTTTCGACCTATGAACTACCTTATCATGCAATTGATTTTTGTCTAAAGCAAGCAGGAATCACCTTGTCTGCGGTTGATCACATCGCTTATTCGTTTGATCCCTTTTTATTGGTTAACCCTGGGGATGAGAAGAGGCCATGGGCAGATATTCCTTTTGTTAGAAATACAGAACACGATAAAGATTCCGAGCCGTGGCGAAATCTTTTTCTTTCCTCTATCATTAATGCTCCACGACAATTGGTTGATGGTTACCCACACCATCTGCAATCCTCCTTTTTAAATGCAAGGACAAACGATTGGATCTGGCATTTTACGGATCATCATCTGTCCCATGCAGCCAGTGCATTTTTTCCTTCTCCTTTTGAGGCAGCAGCCGTGCTCGTTATGGACGGTCGGGGTGAAACAGCATCAAGTTCTTATTACGTTGGAAACCAAAATGGCTTGGAGTTGATACAACAAGTACAGCTGCCCCATTCCCTAGGCCTGTTGTATGAAGATATCACAGCGCATCTCGGATTTCTACGATCATCTGACGAATATAAAGTAATGGCTTTAGCTTCATATGGTGAGCCTGTTTTTGTTGATGAATTTAGAGAGATTGTGCGCTTAACAGGAAGCGGACAATATGAAATAAGCGATCTGCGACTTTCTGAGAGATTTGGCCCACAGCGCTTAAGAAACGCTCCCTTTACCGCACACCATTTTAACATTGCACGTTCGCTTCAGTATGTTTTAGAAGAGCGTATATTGGAGTTGTTGAATTGGTTTTATGAGGTGACGCGGGAAGAAAATCTTTGTCTCGCCGGCGGTGTATTTCTCAATTGTGTTTTAAATGCCCGTATCAGGGATAAAAGTCCATTCAAGAATGTGTGGGTGCAGCCTGCTGCCGGTGATTCCGGTACAGCTTTAGGGGCTGCTATATTAAAAGATCGGGAAGAACGTAGAGAAAGTAAAAAGACTTCGATCATGCAGGACGTATATTTAGGCCCCTCTTACTCCGATAGTGACATACAACGTATTTTGGAACGAAATAAAATTCCTTATATCAAAATGCATGACATAGTGGAAGAGACCGCAACGTTACTTGCTCAAGATAAAATTATCGGATGGTTTCAGGGTGCGATGGAATATGGCCCAAGAGCCTTAGGAAGTCGTTCTATCTTGGCTTCGCCGTTAAGTCCTGAAATGCAAGCCAAATTAAATGAGGTAAAGGATCGCGAAGACTTTCGACCCGTCGCACCTGTTGTAACGGAAGAGGACGCCGAAAATTGGTTTGTGGGAGCAAAACAGTCACCGTTTATGCTGTTCATCTATGATGTGATTCCCGATAAAGCGACGCAAATACCAGCCGTAAAGCACGTCGATGGTACTGCGCGTATTCAAACGGTTAATGAAAAACAAAATCCACTTTATTACCGACTTATCAAGGCGTTCGAACGGAAAACAGGAGTGCCTGTACTCGTAAATACCTCTTTTAACACATTGGGAAAGCCAATTGTATGCACACCAAGAGATGCTATTGAATGCTTTTGGACATCCCCCTTCGATGCGCTTATCATAGGATCCTTTCTAATTCAGAAGGATTATGTCAATGTTCCTGAAAGAATGGTCTTGGACGAAAATCTTGTTAGTTTTTAGGGTGCCGTATGGATATGTTTAGGATAACTGTAGTAATTCCGACTTACCAAAGAACGATGTTATTGTCACGATGTCTAGACGCTTTGACTAAACAAACACTTAATCAGCGTTTATATGACATTATTGTGGTGGGTGATGGTTATGACAAAGAAACGGAAGAGCTGGTAGCTACGTTTAATACCGCTTTTGAAAATCGTATAACTTATCTTTATACTGAATGCAAAAAAGGACCGGCTGCAGCCCGAAACCTAGGATGGTTATACGCTGATGGACACCTGGTTGCGTTCACTGATGATGATTGTATTCCCGATGAACTTTGGCTTCAGGAAATTTTTGACGCCTATAACGGTGAGGAGAAAATCGTATATACAGGATCAGTATATGTACCAACCCCCGAGAGCCCGACAGATTTTGAAAGGAATACGGCACAATTGGAGGTTGCAGAGTTTATCACGGCTAATTGTATTTGTACGAAACAAGCGCTATACCATGTCGGAGGTTTTGACGAACGATTTAAAATGGCATGGAGAGAAGACAGCGACTTGCATTTTAAGCTTCTCCGTGCAAAAATCCCAATAATAAAACTTAACAAAGCCGTTGTTATTCATCCAGCTAGAAAGGCCAAATGGGGAATTAGCATAAAAGAACAAAAGAAAGGCATATATAATGCGTTATTGGCAAAGAAATTTCCAAGTCTCTATCAAGCCCGAATCGGCCATCCAACAAATGCTTTATATTACAGTCTTTTATTGCTATTGATTTCCATGGTTCTCTTATGGCATGTGAACCTGAAGTGGGCCTTTTTTGCCAGTCTAAGTTTTTGGTTGTTTCTTACCGCTAAATTTATTTTAATACGTCTGAGAGGAACCAGTAAATCACCCTCTCATATTGCAGAAATGGTTTTTACTTCAATACTAATACCGTACTTATCTATTTTTTGGCAGCTGTATGGTTCTATTAAATACCGAACCGTTTATAATATTAAGATCGGAAAATGAAATCAATCGCAATTTTCAGAGCCTTACAATTAGGAGATTTTTTATGTGCGATACCGGCAATACGCTCATTAAGACAAGCGTATCCGAATGCGCGTATTGCTTGGATAGGACTGCCGGGTACACAACATCTGCAACATCGTTTTGCCAATTATATTGATGAATTCATTCCCTTCCCCGGCTATCCGGGGCTGCCTGAGCAGCCCATTGAACCGAAAAAGATTTTGGCCTTTCTACAAGATATGCAGAGGCGTAAATTTGATTTGGTAATACAAATGCAGGGAAATGGCACCTATGTTAATGCACTCGTTTCATTATTTGATGCAAATAAATTGGCTGGCTTTTTCAAGGATTCACTCTTTCGACCAAACAATGAACATTTTGTTCCCTATCCTGAACACTTGCATGAGATTGAACGGCACTTATATTTGATGCATCATCTCGGCATACCTGATGCAGGTAAACAACTCGAATTTCCGCTTCTAAAAGACGATCGTCATATCTGCGAAAAATTCCATTTAACGCCGGGGAATTTCGTTTGTATACATCCTGGGTCACGTGGCGAATCTCGTAGATGGAATCCAAAGTACTTTGCGCAAATAGCCAACCGTTGTTTAGAAGCGGGTTATGATGTCGCTATTACGGGGACAAAAGAGGAAGAAACGATTGCCAACGAACTATCAGCACATATGAACCGCCCGCCATTATTTCTTGTCGGTCAAACAGATTTAGATGAGATCGCCCTTTTACTTAAACAAGCGAGGGGATTATTATCCAACTGCACAGGGGTAGCCCATATAGCCTATGCACTGCAGGTGCCTGCAGTGGTCGTTAGTATGGATGGTGAACCTCATCGGTGGGGCCCCCTAACTCCTACAAGGCAGCAAATAATAGATTGTCAAAGAAAGCCAAATGTCGAAAAGGTGCTTCAACATTTCAACAATACAGTGTTGTGTAATATATAAAATCACCACATAGACAATACCGCTTGCATGATATCATTCACCGATGGTAAAGGCAAGTAGTCAGCGTAATATTTTCGATCAACATAGCGAATAACTTCATTTTTGCTTTTGATCTGTTCATCAATACTATATTCAAGCACGCGTGCATTACCCATCCAAGGATGGTGTTGTGGATTTGTTTGAGCATAAAGTACAACTAGAGGAGTCTCAACGGCCGTCGCTAAATGGACGGTAGCTGTATTGACAGATATGACAAGTTTGGACATTTGGAGAAGTGCTGCAAACTCATCTATACGGAAAAGGCCTCCGGTTGAAAAAGAGTTATCTTTCACACGATCTTTCAAGCGGTTTGTTATTGAACTTTCACTATCCGAGCCGGAAAACACAATCTGTGTATCTAATAGCTTTAACATTTCTTTAGCGAGCTCTTCCCATTTTTCTTCGGGAAACTGCCTTTTTTCTTCACTCACACCTGGATGTAGTACAATGAAAGGTTTCGATAGATTTATTCCCAAAGCTTCGAGTTTGATTCTTACGCTTGAAATGGCATTTTCCTTAATCGCTACTGTTATTTTTTTCTCCTTTGCTACAGCCCCAACACGCTCAACTAAGTCGAGATCACGTTCGACCTGAGGTTTAATAAGTTCGTAGGGTTCCTTCTCAGGAATCCAATCATTTAAAAGCTCATAAGGATTTTCTCGACAATATGCTAGACGTCTCGGAATTCCCGCCATCCATGCTAACATTGCTGCGGGTAACGGACTTTGACTGTAAACGGTAAAAATCACGCAAGCATCAAACGATGCCACTTTCAATTGTGAAACTAGTTTTTCTACTATATGAGTTGCATGATTGGCTTTTAACTTAACCCAGGGCAAATCGACTGCAATGGTTTCATCAACCATAGGCAACAGTGAAACGACTTCTGATGTATCTGTTGATGTTAACAATGTAATCCTACAATTAAAGCTATCTTTAAGCGCTCGGATTGCAGGAGACGACATGAGTACGTCTCCTGTATTATCTGCTCGAATCACGAGTATATTTTTACAGCCATGCCATGTAGTCATTTAAGCTTTCATTTTGGTGACTTGGTTTGGCGATGAATTTTCCTGGATACGTCTAATTATGTTGGTAGTTGACTTTCCATGCGTAAAAGGTAAGAGCACCAATTTGGCACCAACTTCATTTATAGCTTGCAATTCGGGCATTTGTTTGTTTCTATAGTCCTCTCCCTTCACCACTATATCGGGTTTCAATGCCCGTATTAAATTTGCCGGGTTATCTTCATCATTTTCATTACCAAAACTTATGATATAATCAATTGATGAGAATGCCGCTAAAACATGCATTCGATCTTTCAGTATATTAATCGGTCTGCTTTTTCCTTTTAAACGGCGCACGCTTTCATCGGAATTTACACCAACAATTAGTACATCGCCCATTTTTCTTGCTTCCTGTAGGTAGTGTGTGTGCCCGCAATGCATGATGTCAAAGCAGCCATTCGTGAAAATAATTCGCTTATTTTTTGCTTTAAGTTGATCTGTAAGGCTAGTCAATAACGACGTAGAAGTTAAAATTTTTGTCTTATTCACTATTTTATCAACAATATCTATTGCATGACAAACGGAGGTTCCCGACTTTTCAATTACACAATGTGAAGCGATGGCTGCAATTTGGGCGGCTTCTATCTTCTCGGCATTGGAAACAAGTGCCAAAGTTGCTGTAGCCAGGTAGGTGTCTCCTGCCCCACAGACATTTGGATTATAAACGGGATCGACCGGTAGATGTAAGGATTTTTGCCCTCTTTCGATCCAAACTGCACCATCCGAATCCAAGGTAAGAGCAACATATTTAGCCCTCGTTTTTTCGATGAGTTGCTTGGAAATTTGGTCTACCTGCGCAATCCTATCAGGCATAGTTTCTATATTAAGTAAATTAAGGGCCTGTTTATAATTTGGCTTCACCACAGTCGGCCTCAATGCGCTAAAAGAAAACAATCGCTTGGAATCGATCGCTATGAACCTTGGGTAACGCGTCTGTAGCTGAATCAATGCAGCGATTACGCGTGCACTGATTACGCCCTTTTCATAATCGGCAATTATTACAGCATCGCAAGCTTGATATGCATCCGCTAAGAGGTCAATCAGAAGCGATTCTGAAGATTCACTCAGGGAACAGTGATCACCTTCATCGAAACGAACAATCGTATGTTGATCTGCAAGAACACGTGTTTTCACTTCCGTTCTTCTTTTATTATCATGCACCAAATATTGTTCTTGAATTTTATGCCGCTTTAATAAAGGCTTTACAGACGATTCATAAAGGTCTTCTCCAATGACACTGCAAAGGAGCGTCGTAGCTCCTAGCGCCTGAAGATTTGCAGCTACATTTCCGGCCCCACCCAAGCATAGCATCTTTTTTTGTACATCCACTACAGGAACCGGAGCTTCAGGAGAGATCCTGCTAGTCGTTCCGTTTATGAAAACGTCTAAAATAAAATCGCCAATAACGAGTACTTTCTTCTCTTTAAACTGATGGACTAAATCTATTAATCTTTGGCTCATGATCTACTGTACTTAAATGAGTTATAATTTTATTAGCAGCTTCTAAAAAATCAGATGCAACGTAGTATGGTCTCCTATAATAACCATCAACCATCCATTCTGTCTCATTGCCGTTATCTATAAGTATGGTTTTACATCCTGCACGATTTCCTGCTTCAACATCATTCAAGATATCACCTATCATCCAAGATTGACTTAGTGAAATGTGATGGTCTTCGGCAGCCCGCTCCAGCAATCCAGGCTGGGGTTTTCTGCAGTTGCATGCATAGGAAAAACGAGAGACAATACCGTCAGGATGATGAGGACAGAAATAAAACCCTTCAAAAGGTGGTAATCCTTCTTCAATAAACAGTCGGGCCAATGCTTTTTTTACCTCAAAAATCTCATCCTCCGTGAAATAACCTTTTGCGATGCCTGACTGATTCGTTATGATGATAAAGACAAAACCGTTAGCTGCTAATTCCTTTAAACCTCTGACAACCCCTTTTTCAAAGGTAATTCTATTTGGGTCGGCGTTATAAGGAATGTCTGGTATGATCGTTCCGTCTTTATCTAAGAACACTGCCTTTCTATTAACTTGCATGATGTTGTTTTGTCAGATAATATGCGTTAGTGTTTAAAACCGCGTATCCTAAGCGTTCATCCCGGTTTTTCATTAATCGCTTAGTAGTTGCCCTTAATTCACCGGTCTCGCGGACCAATCCCTCCGACGAAAACATACGTTGTTCAATCAACGTGCAGATCGAATGGATGACATGTAATTGTATTTCTTGAATGCGTTGTGTACTATCGGAAGGGACAATGATATTAACATCTCCGAAACGATAGGCTTCTCCTCCTTTCTTCCCCAGTAAATTAATACAGATCATTCCCAGTTTCTTAGCCTTTTTTATTGCGTGCAATATGTTTTCTGAGTTACCGCTTGTGCTAATTGTAAACAAGATATCGCCCTTAGTACCAAGGGCCTCGACTTGTCTTGCGAATACTTCTTCGAAACAAAAATCGTTTGCCCATGCCGTTAATGTAGACGTATCGGCAGTAAGCGCGATGGCTGGAAGAGCTGGCCTTCGCTCAATGTCGAAACGACCTATAAGCTCTGCAGCGAAATGTTGACTCTCCGCCGCACTTCCTCCGTTGCCACATATTAGCATCTTCTTGCCCTTTGAAAAGCCTTTGCAGATAACACTACCAGCTTCCAGGATAGCAGGCGAAAGTAGAGCGGCTGAGAACTGAAATGTGGAAGCCGCTTCTTCAAAAGCATGTGCTATAAGTTGCGACTCATCTCTATAAACAATAAAATCCGGATCAATAAGCGACTCATATATCATCATGATCGCATTACTGACGTTCTGCCAGGTGAAAAGATGATTTACTCTATCGATACCCTGTAATCCCATTAAGCCACCCTCCGATTTCAAAAGCCTTTGCATCTTGTTAGCCAATTCAACAGGTTTTTTAGGCGGTACTAAATAACCGGTTACTCCATCTACAACGCTATATTTAATGCCTCCTACGTTTGAACCGATTACAGGTGTCCCACAGGCCATTGCTTCCAAAGGTGTAATTCCAAAGGGCTCGTACCACGGAGTGGAAACAAAAACATCTGCTGCACTGTAATAATATTTCAATTCTTCTCGCTTCTTTGGTCCAATAAACTCGACGTATGAGGAAACACCTTCCTCTTCTACGATTTTCTGAAGGCGCTTCAATTCAGCACTGGCCATAAATTGTTCAGCGTTTCCTTCTCCTCCTACAACCAGAAGTCTTACTTTAAAATCCCCTTTCAAGTATTTTAGCGCATGGATTACGTTATCCACTCCTTTTCTCGGAACCATGCGTCCTAATTGTAAAATAATTTTTTCATCATTCTGAAGTCCTAAAAGCATACGTGCGTACATTTTATCGATAGGATAAAATTCCGTGGGATTAAAACCACAAGGGACAACGGCTATTCGTTTCGCATTAGCGTTGTACATGCTAATTAAATCTTGTTTATCTTGTGGACATTCAGCAATAATGCAATCGGCTTCTCTCGCGATATTTTCTTCAATAGTCACTCGTTCTTGAGGAAATTTATCATCTTCCTGTAAATGTAATCGCCGAACTTTACCCAGGGCGTGGAACGTCACAACCAATGGAATACGATATCTCAATTTTAGGGATAGACCAACCCATGCCGACATCCAAAAGTTGGCGTGTATTAAAGCATAATCTATTCCTTCTGATTCAATAAAGGTGATCATGTCGTCCTTAAAGACCTCCATGAAGTCAAATAATTGTTCTTTTGGTATGCTTTGCTGTGGCCCTGCATTGACATGGATAACTCTTACATCCGGAAACAGTCGCACTATTCGAGGTAGTCTATCGCAATCACTTCGTGTAAAAATGTCAATAGCATAGCCGTCTTTGGCGAGCTGTCTGGCGAGCTCCGTAACATACACATTCTGTCCTCCACTGTCTATTCCGCCTAACATGGCAAGGGGTGAGGCATGTTCGCTTATAAATGCAATTCTCTTCTTCATAATTATTCTGGATAATATGCTATTGAAATTCCCTGTAATCAGCATCTTTATTTTGCTTACGTAGTACAATTGATTAAAACATTGTACCGTGGCAGACGCCATGCTGCTTGACGAAGAGATAGCAATCAATACTTATAATTAAATTTTTCTAACCTTCGTTTCTTATAAAGAAACAAGACATATACCTAAAAAAAGAATAGAATTTGTTTTACGTAGGGTAAAAAAGAAAAAGCTCTGTAGTTGTTAGATTAGCAGAACATTAGAAATAAGGACGATTTTATAATGAGATCGGTATACAAAACCGGTCTGGTTTTCAAGCTGTCCTAAAAAGTAAATAAGCCTGTTTGCAAAAGCAGATATCTTCTTGACAACCAACTGCTAATGTGCTGACAGGGGTAAACAGCCCTTGGCTTAGCATAAAGGAATAATCATTGCTTAACAAAATAAAATTCCATAAAATGCTTTTTATTAAACTCATATTATCCGGATTGAGCGCAACCATACTGATGGTACTCGTACAAAAACTATACGTTACGGTTAGCCAAAGGGGAATTACGCTAACCGAATTATTTAGTTATTTACTAATTGAAACGCGTAAGGAGGAAACGAGGCCCACGGGAATGTCCAATCGTTTATACATAGGCTTTATTGTGTGTTATTTGTTGGGGGTCTTTTTCGTTGGCGTTTATTATCTGTTATGGCGCCTTGGCGTAGGAAGATCTGATGTAATAACGGCGCTTCTATTTGGAGCCGCCCATGGATTAGCGAGTATTTTGCTCGTTAGAATTACCTTAAAGAAACACTTAATCTCTCTTGGTATAAATGCTCATTTCTACCTAGGTTTATTTTTTGCACATATCATGTTTTCATTAACTGCGATCGTGACATTCAATTTAGTTACGCAAATTATGCGCGTAGGCGAAATACAACCTTAATAACGGAGGCTTGCAACGAGCAATTTTGCGTCGGGCATTTCTTCTTCGGATAACACATATATATTTCCACCGTTCTGAATAGTATGAATGATCGCTTGATTAACAAGACACTCATCACCATATTCTTTTTCGGTATGGAGCGTTACTTGATTACGATCCTTGTCAAATTTTCCCCATGCATGACTTCGTTCTTTGACAAAAAGGTTTTCTACTTGTCCGAAAAAACTGGCTGTAATGACTTTCGAAAAGTCGTCGCAGCTGGTCCCTCCTCCAAGATTGTTATAATAGTTTGCTAACGCGCTTCTGACCGGTTTCTGCAAAAAAGGGATCATCATATTTCTCGATTTTTCAAAAATGATGTGGGTGTCTACCCGCTCGTAATTACCGGCTAAATATTCAGGTACAATATTTCCATACCGACTGATCTGTCTATATTTCGCTGCCATATATGCTACCCCGGCTAATAGTAAAGGCGCTTTCTCATTTCCCAATTTTTCCTTCCATAATGTTTGATCGACTTCTTTTAAATAAGCTGCCACATATTCTTCTTCATCTGCGAGTCCAGCGTCATGCCCATGAGCACTACCTATGCCGGTTGCTGGGCTCCCTCCTGCTCTGAACAACCTCTGGCCACTTTTCTCTTCAAAATGGATGACATCATCCATACCTCTTGGTAAACCCTCAATGCTCAGTTCTTCAATAGAAAAGGCAGTCCCTCTATAAAAAGCCGTTGCGTTTTTACTAATGGCTAGTACATAGAAATGTATATCATTATTAAGTAGCGGGAAAATAGGTGTGAGATAAAAGGTGTTATTAACATAGACTTCCTCTTTTATTGATATGGGTAGTTTTTTGACCAAAAAAGAGTCTGCTGTGATGAATAGCGCCAAACCATAATCCAGTTTATACCAAAATTCCTTATCATCTAACAATTCATAGCTTGGCTTAAGCAATTGTTGTATGTCTGCTTTGTCTCCGCCTGAATCAAGAACCTGCTTTTCCACATTCTTCAATATATTCTTATATAATAACCGGTCTTGTTTTTCGTTCACTTCAAAACCGGAACGGTGGGTTGGCATGTAGATGGTGATACAGCGATCGCTTTTTACATTTGCCAACCCTAGAAATTGCTCTCTCGATATGGTGTCCATAATCATTGTCTTTTTAATGGGTTTGAATATTTAGCTAGTTAATTAAGCTTGCTGCTTAGTTTCTTCGCAATTTGAAGGTGATTTCTTATAATGGGTATGTTTTTGTTAGCAAATGATTGTATATGTACATCCTTAGCATGCGCTCCAGCTTGGTCAAATAAGGTTAACGACGTTGTATGGTCTTCGATCATTTGTTGTAAAAAAGCACTTTCAAAGTCTTTCCCCGACTTACTTCTTAGGCGATTAAGCTTGTCTGTGTGTGCGTCATCTAAACTTTCTGGGATTTGCACTCGTCTCTCTGCTACAATATCCTTCATGTCTTTAGTCAACTGTTGATGTTGTGTAATCAACAGTTTAGCATAACTTTGGATGGCTGTATCCCTAGACTTCTCGCTCGCCAACTTGCCCGCTTCGATCTCTCCCATTCCAGACCTTATAACTGCATTCACAAAGGCTTTATCTTCAGACTCCAAAATTCCCGAGTCAGCTTCCATTTTGTTGGTAATAGAATCCTCCATGCTCAAAGGTCTATTTCTGTATTTGTTTCGTTCTTGTTCGTTACAGCTTAATATAAAGAATAACGAACCTATCGCAATTGCCACTTTGAACATCATAAAAACTTTTTATTATAATGAAACAATTAATATACCCATTTCATTTGCTGGTGTTTAAAGGCTTTTAAAATAAAAATGCCAGTGTTTTCGTCGTGTTGACATAATAACTAATCCACTTTTCTATACAACACATAAAACCATACCAATCATTTCGGTCGGTCCATAATTTGCATAAAACCTGTTTTCTCGCCGCGGCGCTTACCTTTTAAGGTTGACCATAGCAGTCCATTTTTTTATTTCTTGGTTATCGCCGTACTTAATTCGTTTGTATTCGAAAACTTTCAATTCCTATTCTATGTTCTTAAGAAGAATCCCACAGAATAAGGTGTTCTGTATACAGATCATAAAAAAGATTTATATGTCAACTAATAATTTTTTTGAAAAATTCTCCGATAAAATAACCGGCTGGACAGGGAGTTCTACTGCCTTCGGAATAGCCTTTGGAATTGTCATCGGTTGGGGGCTCTCCGGGCCGATTTTTAAATATTCTGACACTTGGCAGCTGGTAATTAACACAGGAACTACAATTGTTACGTTTTTGATGGTGTTTTTGATTCAAAAGTCACAAAACAAAGACTCAAAGGCAATCCAGCTAAAGTTAAATGAACTTGTTGCCGCGAATAAAAAAGCGAGTAACCGTATGGTGGACGTTGAAGATTTTACAGAGGAAGAGCTAGATATGCTCCATAAATTTTACGAAAAGCTGGCGGATAAGGCCAAACAGGAATCAGATATTCATCAATCACATTCTATAGGAGATGCAAAAGGAATCAATAAGTCGAAAAAAAAAGGAGCAGACGAATAGCTCATCTCAACCCGGCCATTTATCCCTGTTCTATATAAAGACAAATGGGGTTTATTAAGGCTATTATTTATAGCTTGTCTTACTTTATGTTTTTATTTCAAGGTAGCTGTTTTGCTTTCGTTAAATGTGTTTCTAAACATTTTAAAAGTGTACTAAATTTTACATATTACTGGTGATTCGGGCAATATGCCTCTTAAACAAAATCCCCGGAGCCACTCGATAGAAAGACGTAACGGCATGGATTTCGCTTGAATATACATATGGAAAATCTCGAAGCGAAAACACCTCTGTTGAATGACCTAATACAGCTTAATAATGACCGAATAGCTGGATACGAAAATGCTATTCAGGAATTAGATGATAATGATACTGATTTAAAATCAGAATTTCACAATTTTATAACGCAAAGCTATCAATTCCTTACTGAATTAAAGGATGAGCTCGAGCGAACCGGTGGAAAGGCAAACGATAGGGCGACCGTTGAAGGCGAGTTTTTTCGAAGTTGGATGGATATGAAGGCTTTGTTCAGCGAAGACAAGAGACGAGCAATTCTTAAAAGTTGCATAGAAGGCGAAAATATAATTTACGAAGCCTATGATTATGCAGAAAAATTGGAAGAACTCCCTTCTGATGCGCGCTTTCTTCTTTCACAACACAAACAACAATTAAAATTGGCAAGTAATAAGGTGATGACGCTCTACGAAGCTGAAAATAGAGCGTAACTAACATGTTAAAAAAAATAAAAAACAATTTAAAAATCAACATGTTAAATCATAACACAGTACATTTACCTTATTACTTAAGCTATGAACGCGAATATCAAATTAAGAATTCAGAATCCACTATTAAAAACCGGCTTACAAGCCATGTTAAAGGAAGAGAAGAATTTATTGTTGTTGAGAGATGAGTCTTACGACGAACTGGCAGATGTTTGTTTGTTTGAACTGAATAATGAAGACGATATTCGGTATTTGAAAAAGATGGAATCCCTATCATTGAGGTCCCGAATGCTTGCCATCTTGTCGTCTAGCGATTTATCCCTGGTTACGCAATCGCTCGAACAACAAATAGCCGGTGTAATTATGGATAACGCTTCGGAAGAAGAGCTGTTATTCGCTATCGAATACATAATCAAGGGAAACAAATATGTAGCACCCAGTATATCCTTGCAGTTTATTCAGAAACTTGGTAGCTTGGGTTTATCAACGCTTTTTTCATCCAAAATGGAATTGCTTAATCAAAAAGAGCGAGACGTATTGGAGTTAATTATGAGCGGTCATGCCAACAGGGAAATAGCCTATCAGCTATTTACCACCAAAAGGAAGATCGAGGAAATACGAAAATCTATCATGAAAAAAATAGGTGTAGACAACAATTTAAGCTTGACGGCTTTTTATCTTAATCAAGAGCTGTATCATAAGGATCATTTAGGCACAACATAAATGTATTCACAAGACAGATTACGACAGAGTAATCTGTCTCTAATCAATCGAGTAGCAAAATCTTCCGAAATACATATGTCATTCGTTAATGACATCGTATGTATTGTCTGATATGCCGTATAAGAATCGACTCGGTTTTGTAAATACAGCGTCCCAAGAAGAAACATAAGCTGGCATCGTGATAAACAAATTTTCCTTGGCTCTGCTACAAGCGACGTAAAATAAACGTCGCTCCTCCTCTATTTCTTCTAAAGATGCCATTGATCTTACCGAAGGCAAGATACCATCAAGGGCAAACGGAACAAAAACGGTATGCCATTCCAAACCTTTAGCAGAATGTATTGTTGAAATCGTAAGAGGTTTTTCGTCACTTTCATCAAAGGGTATAGTCTTATCCTGATATCGGTTGGATGGCGGCTCTAACGTAAAATCAGCTAAAAATTTCTCTAAATCTTCGTATTTAGCTGCAATCTCTGCAAATATCTCAAGATCAATTTCTCTGGCGTCAAAATCGTCTTCCAATTGTTTTAATAGCGGTTTATAAAATTCATAGATCGGAGGAATTAAATCGACGGGTGCAGAACCTAATTGCTGCATTCGATTAAATAGATCTAAAAGTTCTTTTAAATGTTCTCCATGCTTTTTCCCTTCAAACAAATTAGTTTCAATTCGACCGTGTTGCTCATGTATTTTAACAATAATTTCTTTTGCGCGTACGTCTCCAATGCCTTCGAGCAACTTTAGAATACGATGCCAGGCCACGGCGTCCATCGGATTCATCATAATTTTTAGGAAGGACACCATGTCCTTGACATGTCTTCTTTCACCGAATTTTATTCCTCCTACTACAATGAATGGAATATTCCTCTTCATCAATTCTGCTTGTACAAAATTGGATTGCCATGACGCTCTGCTTAGTATAGCGAAATCAGAATATTCTAAATCATTTTCCTTCAGTGTCATGACGGTGTCCACAATATAAGCCGCTTCTTCGGTCGTATCGACTAACCGATTTATGCGAGGCTTTCGTCCCTTATGTAATCGAGAAAATAATTCTTTTTTAAAACCGATCCGAGCACTTTCCATCAGCTTGTTTGTAAAATCCAAAATGCGTTGTGTACTCCGATAGTTCTCCTCAATTTTTACTACCCCACAATTTTCAAAATGTTGTGGGAAACGAAGAATATTCTCGAAGTTAGCTCCACGGAATGAATAGATACTTTGTGCATCGTCACCGACAACCGTTATGTTTCCTTTTTGTGATAACAATTCCACGATCTCGCGTTGAATATTGTTTGTATCTTGATACTCATCTACTAAAATGTAAGCTACTTTCGCCTGTAGCACTTGTCTGAAATGCGTATTAGTTTTTAGTTTATCACGTAATATATCAATCAAGTCATCGTAATCCATTAAGTTCGACCGCTGCTTGTATGCAGCGAGCAAAGTATAAATTCGCTGAAAGTCTTTTACAAATCGCTCATATTCGGGAAAATATTCGGCAATAACATTCTCAATACCCAATTCATGATTCTTTGCTTTAGAGAAGATACTCTGAATCGTACTTGATTTAGGAAAATGCTTACTTCCTTTTTTTGGCGTTAAGTTTAATTCGGTTTTTAGAAGGCTGATGATATCGACCACATCCTCGCCATCAATGATGGTAAAGTTTGGTGGAAGGCCGACTAAAGCATGGTACTTTCGCAATGCATAATTAGCAAAAGAGTGAAAAGTTCCACCTAGTACATTCGTAATAGACTTGGCATGCAGCAACTTTTGTACCCGGTTAAGCATTTCATTAGCCGATTTCCTCGTAAAAGTGAGCAGCAAAATCTCGTTTGGTTCAAATCCCTTTTCAATTAGATAGCTTACTTTATAAGTAATAACACGCGTCTTACCCGTACCGGCTCCTGCAATAACCAATAAGGGCTTATCTAGGGTACATACTGCAGCTAACTGCTGCGGATTTAGCTCTTTTTTATAGTTGATTTTAAGATTGGAAAGATCATAAGTACGGTAAATATCAACAAGCTTCTCATCAATATGCTTTGCAGCATCCATTAATGTCCGAAGATACGTAGGGATTTGCGTATCAAAATTCTCAACTTGAAGGGGTTTACTTAATAGGTCTTTGAGCCCTTCTTTTTTTTGCTTGGAGTAGCTTACTATGTTTGTATCAAACAGCAAACCATCCAACAAACGGTCCAAATCTACCGACTGTCCTTCCCTATCGTCCCGCTTATTTTTATCGTCATTGGTCGGATCCATATCAAAAGCTATTACTAATGAATTAAAGAATCAAAATTACACTAATTTTTTTAGCATTCCAACATATGCTTATAGATTACATAGGTTTATCCCGCTCCGTGTAGCTGTAGATACGTTTTAGGGGTTTTACCTGTTACCGATTTAAAAATTTCGTGAAATGAGGTATAATTGCTAAATCCACTTTCGTAACATATCTGCTTGATTGTACCTTTGTTTTCTACCAAAAGCTTACAGGCATAACCAATACGGACTTCCTGTAAAAACCGCGTATAAGTTTTCCCGGTGCGATTTTTAAAATATCGGCAGAAAGAACTGGGTACTAAATCAGCTATGGCGGCTACCTGATCTAATTCGATTTTATTTCTAAAATTTTTAAGGGTGTAGTTGTAAATACTATGCAGGCGATTTGTTTCATTTTCACTGTGTTTATAGGAAAAACCAACGGAGGCTAGTACACAGGGTGACTTAATGTTCGCTATATAATGTAAACAGGTTAGTAGAGACATTAACCGATTGAATCCCTCTAATTCATATATAGCTGCCATGAGATCAACAACAATTGGATGCTCGTGTCCTTTTAGCATAATTCCTCGTTGTGCCGAATCAAACAAGTGCTTAAACAAGCGAAACTCCGGTAAACTAAGCCATGCTGCGCCTAAAAAATTTTCATGGAAGTGTATAACCGTCGAATAAGGTTGCTCATTACTTTCGTCGTATTCTGCATCGTAACGCCAATAATGAGGTAAATTTGAACCGACCAACACGATGTCGCCAGCTTTAAATCGCTGAATATGATCTCCTACGAACTGAGTGCCACTTCCCTGATGAAAGTGTATGAGTTCTAATTCGGCGTGGCAATGCCATCGATTATTGATGTTTGCTTTTAGCTCTTTACGAACCTGAAAAGAGCTCGAATGCCCTGAATGTAAAACAATTTGCTCAACTTTCATTAAACCACTGTTATATTAGTTTTCATTGCCGAAAATATGAACCGTTCTGCGCTCTCATACCAGAACTCATAAAACAACAATATTCAATATGATAATCTATAAAAATAAGGCTATTTTTCTTTATTTGAACAATATGGAATATACAAAGTTAAAATCCCGTAACAATAGGCTAATTGTTTTAAATGAAAAATCGTTAAAATGCGTCTTATTTGTATTCGAAAAACTTAAGAGAAATGAAAACAATTATATGTCAAGAACCTGGTAAATTAGAGATAGTTCAATCAACGGTTCCGCGTCTATCGGCAGGACATAGTATCATACAGATAGAGAAAGTTGGCATATGTGGCACCGACATACATGCTTTTGACGGTACTCAGCCTTACTTCGAGTATCCAAGAATCCTTGGACATGAATTGGCGGGGAGAATACTTGAGACGACTCCTGATTCAAACTTAGAAAAAGGAGATTTGGTTACTGTTATGCCTTATCTTCATTGCGGAAAATGTATCGCCTGCAGAAAAGGAAAAACAAATTGCTGCGCTCAAATGCAAGTGATCGGCGTGCATATTGATGGCGGTATGCGCCGTTATATAAGTGTACCAAATCATCTGATTATTAAAGAAAACCAGCTTAACATACAACAACTGGCCCTAATTGAGCCTCTTGCGATTGGCGCACACGGTGTAGCTAGGGCTCACTTCGTAGCGGGCGATTTTGTGTTAGTCATAGGCGCGGGTCCAATTGGTCTTGGTACCATGGAAATGGCAAAGGTGCGCGGTGCAATAGTTATTGCTATGGATATCAATCCCAATCGTTTACAGTTTTGCAAAGAGGCGCTCAACATACCTTACACGATTTTAGCTACTGCAGAAGATTCCATGGATTCGCTGCGTACAATAACGAACGGAGAAATGCCAATAGCTGTATTTGATTGTACCGGGAATTTAAATGCGATCAATCGTGCATTTGAATATGTTGCTCATGGTGGCGAGTATATATTGATTGGCCTTCAAAAAGGCGATATTATATTCAATCATCCTGCCTTTCATAAACGCGAACTTACATTAATGAGCAGTCGAAATGCCACTATACAAGATTTCGAGCACGTTATAAAAAACGTGAAAGAAAAGGCTGTCGATCCGGAAAAATATATCACACATCAATTTGAAGCGGATCACATTCATGAAGCTTTTAAAACTTGCACAAGTACTTCATCTGCTGTCATTAAAGTTTTAGTTGACTTTAGTTCCTAATGAAAGAGCTTCAAGATAGCCTTTTTAGAGGTACTCACATAGAGAATCTTTTCTATGTTCTGGATATTCCTTATGTTTACAGAAATTTTATGCGTGATGAATATTAAGAAAACCTATCCATTTGTTATTTTACTTGCTGTTTTTGTGAGTATGCAAGCTTGTAAATCGAAGAAGATGGCTGTGCAGCCAAATGCCGTCGTTGAAACAGTTAAAAAGGAAGAGCCGGTAAAAGAGAAAGAACCGGAGCCTGCGCCTGTCGAAGAAAAGGAGGAAGAACCGGTCGTTGAGAAACCCAATTATAACTTTAAAAATATTTTGTTTGAGTTCGATTCAGGGGTGCTAAAAACCGCTTCTTATAGTGTATTGGATCAAATCGTACGAGAAATGAAGAAAGACCCCTCTGTTAAGTTTACCATTAATGGGCATGCTTCTCTAGAAGGATCGGCTGAACATAACATGGCTCTATCGGTTGATCGCGCCAACGCCGTCAAACTTTATTTGGTAAATGCAGGTATAAGTCCGGATAATTTAACCGCGCAGGGCTTCGGAGCAACCAAACCGGTGGCTACTAACGAAACGGAAGAAGGTAGGTCGCAAAACAGAAGAGTGGAAATAAAGCTCTCGAAATAATCAGTTTGCCAGCCTAACTACATCAAATCACACAAAAGACAAGGCCAACTTTTAGTTGGCCTTGTCTTTTGTGTTTTCATAGGATAGTATACCTTACATAGAAGGATAGGACAGCGTATTTATCTTATTACTGCTTATCGCCAAAATCTGATTGTATTCTTCTAGTAGATTGATATATTTATCTTTCCAATAGTTTATTTTCTCACGCTCTTCACTCAGTAAAGCGGTGTTCAACAGTTTACTATTGTTGAATGCATGCTGAAACTCTTCTGATGAAAACAGCTCGGGAAATTCATTTGAAAAGTCGTGCTTCAAAGCGCAACCTATTTTGAAGATGATTTCCGGTTTGAATTTGGGTTGATTAAACCAGTTATAAATGGATCTACGGTTTACTTTCATCAGTCTGGCTAGTTCACTGATACTATAACCGTTACGTCTAATTGTTCTTTCGATAATTTCGCCATAATGCTTGTCCATAGTTTTTCTCATTAGTTGGTAGTAATTTTATTTTGCTACACAAAGAAACGAGACAATTAGCGTAACCACTAGAGGAAAAAGCACAAAAAAATACAGGAAATTTCCTGTTTTTGTATATTAGCTATGTAATATAGCGATAAAATACATGTTTAAACTACAATTTTTCACAAAAAAATAACCTTATATTAATCTACATGTGGAAGCTTGGGCATATATTCCCATTCGTGAGTGTATTGTTTGTTGATTTTCCACAGATTGAGTAAAACATTTGTTTTAAGTATTTTGTTAGTTAGTTAAGTTAAATCATTTTTAAATAAACTTATATGCATTCGCGTCGGGAATTTATACATAGATTAGCAATTTCAACGGCTGGTATACCGTTTTTATCAAGCAAATTTCCTTTTTTTGACGATCGTCCACTAAGAGTAGCTATTATGGGCTTGGGTGGCTACGGTACACGTGTCGGTGAAGCAATGCAGTCTTGCAGACGAGCCAAACTTGTAGGTGTTATTAGTGGCACTCCTTCGAAAATAAAAGCTTGGCAAGAGAAATATAATATACCTGATAAAAACTGCTACAACTATGAAAATTTTGATAACATAAAAGAGAATACCGATATCGATGCAGTTTATGTTATTACGCCTAATGCGCTTCATCACAACCATGTGATAAGGGCAGCAAAAGCAGGGAAACACGTCATATGTGAGAAACCGATGGCTCTTAACGCAAAGGAAGGACAAGACATGGTAAACGCATGCCGCGAGGCTAATGTTAAGCTCTTGGTGGGTTATCGCATGCATTTTGAGCCCAAGACGTTGGAGATTGTTCGGATGAGAAAGGAAGGCGAATTTGGGAAAATTTTATTTTTTCAGGGCCTGTCCGGCTTTAAGATAGGTGATCCGAATCAATGGAGATTAGACAAAGACCTAGCGGGTGGTGGCTCTTTGATGGATATAGGGATTTACGCTATAAATGGCGCCCGTTACATGGTAGGTGAAGAACCTGTTTGGGTCACCGCGCAAGAGACAAAAACGGATCCACAGAAATTTAAAGATGGTGTGGACGAAACGATTCAATTTCAAATGGGATTTCCAAGTGGTGCAGTTGCATCGTGCTTATCAACGTACAATATGAATAATTTGGATCGTTTCTTTTTAAATGGTGAAAAAGGTTTTGCTGAGCTGCAGCCTTCAACAGGGTACGGTCCAATAGAAGGTAAAACACACATCGGACCATTAACACAACCGCACAAAACGCACCAGACAGTGCAAATGGATGAAATGGCCGGTATTATTTTGGACGGACATAAAGCGATTGTTCCTGTAGACGGAGTGGAAGGCTTAAAAGACTTACAGATTATTGATGCGATTTATGAAGCCTGTCGGAGTGGACAAAAAGTTTCATTACAAGCTTAACGACAATAACGACGTAAGAATATAATATTATTCAGACAATGAGGATTTCCTTGTTACGAAACAGATCCAGCCTTTTATCTTCGCTGGGAAGATCTGTAACAAGTACATCAACAGGGGCAAGATCACAAACTTTAAAAAAATCATGATGGTTCAGTTTTTCGTGATTACTTAATACAATAGTTTTCAACGCCGCATTCATCATACTCTGCTTTACGTCTCCGTCTTCTCGTATGCGGGCAGTTATTCCATGATTGGGATCTGCAGCACAAGCTCCCATCAAATAGGCATCAGCAACATACATCGAGACTTCCTGACAAGTTCTGGTCCCGACGTTGGTTTCTGTATCACGATTATAAACCCCGCCTAAAACAACGATTTCTATCCCTTTATTCTTTGCCAATATGGGTACCAATGCCTGATTGTTGGTTACCACGCGAAAATGTGCATTAAACGGAAACTGTGTGGCCACTGCACAAATCGTAGTTCCTCCATCCATAAATATCGTTTGACCGTTCTTAACAAATTGTTGTGCTTTGAGGGCGATGACATCTTTACCCTTCTTTAAGTAAGACGATCGATCCTGAAAAGTTAAAGGATTCCTAGATCGCAAAATTGCTCCTCCTCTTACTTTAGATAAGAGGCCATTTTTGTGAAGGATGTCAATATCTCTCCTTATCGTATCTTCTGATACTTTTAGACTCTGTGCCAATAATTCATAAGTGACCATTTCTGAGCCCTTTAGGACCGTCAAAATATGATCTAATCGTTGCTCTTTTACCATTTACAGGTTGCTATTAATACTTTTAAATACCCAATAGTGCAGGCAATTCACTCATTTTCCGGAACACCTGTACGCGTTCGTCGATCCATTCGTTTTCATCATAACCATTTGCAAAGGCATAAACACGAAAACCGCCAGCCAAGCCAGCCGTTATACCGGCTAAACTGTCTTCTATAACCACACATTCAGAAGGCTTATAGCCCATTGATTTAGCAGCGTATAAAAATATACCTGGATCAGGCTTCCAGCTATCAATTTCGTAAGAGCTAAAAATTCGATGAGGTTCAAAGAAACGTATCAGGCCCGTCACCTGAAGATTCAATTCAATTTTCTCCCGGGGTCCGCTTGAAGCGACACAGCAGGGAAGTTTTATAGTTGACAATAGTTCGCTTACACCGGCTATCGGCCGTACCTCTTGTTTGAACCGTTCATACGCTTTTCTACGGAACTCAATCTCAAAATTCTCTGGAAAAGCTTTTCCCCGCCGCTCTTCCAATATCTTGATGGTTTCCAAAATTTGTCGGCCACTAAAAAGTTTGAGTGCTTCTTCCAAATCTATCACAGCCGGCTCCCCTGCCATTTCCAATAAAACGGAAATCATAATGGACTCGGTATCTACCAGGACACCATCGCAATCAAATATTATGCATTTTACATCTAGCATACGGTTTCTTCTTAAATTATTCTGAATAGTTTTTCAACAGTTTAGATCGCTCGTTTCTACGAACGCTATAACTCAAAGCTACCAGTAAAAGCATTAAGCCGATACATGCGAATGCTATTGGAAGCGAAAAGTTATAGGCGATGAACCCGAGAATTGCCGGCCCTATTAATTGCCCGGCATATCCCATTGTCGTAATAGCCGGAATCGTTACGGTTGGAGAAAGGCCATTTATTCGTCCTCCTTCGGTAAAAAATACCGGAACGATATTGGCAGCTCCCAATCCGAGAAGAACAAATCCAAATAATGTACCTGAAATCCAGGGAACGAAAACGACCAATGACAATCCAAACGCTGCCAATAAGCTTCCACCTACTACGACCCGCTTTCCGTCTAAACGCGCCACAATTCGATCACCAACTAAACGCATAATTGCCATTGCTATTGAAAAAGCAGCATAACCACTACCTGCAAATTCAGGTTCTACATACCTAATTTCCCGGAGATAAACGGCACTCCAATCCAACATAGCTCCTTCTGATAGAAAAACGATAAAGCACATGGCACCTAGAAATAGAACACTTCCTTTCATCCAAGAGAAGCCCCCCTGCCCGTCAATAACTTCCGAGGAATTGGATTTTCGTAATTTTATCTCCGAATCTGCTGAAAGCAAATTGGTGTATTGGCTGCAAACGATAAGTAACAACAAAAGTGAAATACTAATAGCGGCTACAATTGGCTCCAGACCGAATCTAATAAAGAATCCTAACCCCAAAGATCCCAATAGCCCTCCCACGCTGAATAGTCCATGAAGCGAGGACATGATAGGTTTAGTAAAGATATTTTGAACCTGTACGCCGTGCGCATTCATGGCTACATCAATGGTGCCGACAGCAGCACCAAATATAAAAAGCATGATTCCCATCAAGATAGGAGACGTCATCAAAAGCAACATCGGTAAGCTAAGGGCCATAATTAAGGTTGAATACAGAATAACCGGTCGACTCCCATATCTCGTTGTCATAACACCCGTCAAGGGCATCATTGTAATGGCCCCGGCTCCCAGAAGAAGAAGCAGTAAACCTAGGTCTGCATCATTAAGGCCTAGTCTTTCCTTAGCATAGGGAACCATAGGAGCCCAACTGGAAATTCCCAATCCACATATCAAAAAAATATATTGTGTTGCGGAACGCGCTTTAGCGGGATTAATTCCATTTATTGAAGTGTTATTCATTTTGCAATATTATGCAAAATCGCATAATATCGCAAAACGAATAACTGAGATGTATCTCCGGATATCCTGACTTCTTAAATAGAGCCCTTGAAAGCTTAGAAACGCTATAGGTTATTGACCGGAATTGTGAGAGTAATTGGTGGTTTTTGTGAAAGCTACCCATATTCCATAAGATTCTGTTTACATTAATTTGATAATCAATAAATAATAAAAAAAATACTGGTATTGTAACGAATAATGCTTACTTTTATCGCCGTTGAATCATAATCAAAAACTCCAGGCCATGTTCATCGGTGCAGTGAAATGGTTTGATAATCAAAAAGGATTCGGGATAATCGCATTACCTGAAGAAGAATCCTTATTCGTTCATATTCGCGGCTTTAGTTCGACGCCACTAGCAATCGACAGTGGAGATGTTGTCATTGGTGAAAAAAAACCAGACAAGAAAAAAGGTGGTTATATCGGTCATAATTGCCATTTAGCGACAAACAGAAAAGATTGGGATATTGCTATGCAACTTCTAGATATAGAAGCTAAAATAACACTACCCCAGACGCTTGATTTGCAGCATAAAGGATATCGGAAAAAAAAAGACGAAGAATATAACCTAATAAATTTGGCGGCAAAACAGATTTTGCAAGGCAAAACCGAGGACGAAATTTATGATGTCATCACCCAGTATTTTCAGCAATCATTGAATTCCGCACTCTTTCTTAAATATGTTAAAACGTTAGATACGGTGTTACACGAACTGTTTGATCGTGATGTTGCGGATCTCTTACTGAAGAGGATATACGTGTTTTTTGGAGAATCTTTGAACCATGAAATACTTTTCCTTGTTTGGAAAAGCGGTTGCTTTCAGTATATTGGATATGAAGCTGATGGCGACTTCGAGATTCCCGAAGAAATTTTATACCTATACGCAACAGAAATTGGTTATAAGGAATTAGAACGCATTAAAGCGTACAGCTTTGGGCCTGCTTTTTGCACTGAAATCGTTGAAGCAAACATCGAAGCCCTCGACCTAAGTAACGCGCACGAAATGGAGATTGCCAAATCTTTTGTCGACGTATTAGATGGCGATGAAAAGGAGCATTGGCAAAACTATATAACCAGTAGTATAACAAGATAAATTACGCCTTTTTAACCGCAGTCCTTTATTCACCAATATTCGTTTTATATCCTTGAAGCAAATTTACCTGCCATCGGGTGAATTTTTTTTTTTTGGATATATTTTTAACCTACGTTCGCTTATGCATGACTATTTAACCAATGCATCCCAGAGTATCTCAACAGGGTGATATGCTTTACGGCTGGTTGCATCTTTTATTTGATGTCGACAACTTGTGCCCGGCGCGGCAATTATTTCACTGGAATCTGTCGAGCGTATCGAAGGCAATAAGACCAATTCGCCTACTTGCTGCGAAACATGGTAGTGTTCCTTTTCATAGCCGAAAGAGCCTGCCATTCCACAACAACCGGAGGGAATGACCTCTACTTCATGTCCAGTTGGAAACTTCAATATTTTTTCTGTTTGGGCAACCAAGTGAAATGCCTTCTGATAACAATGTCCATGTAATTTGATCTTTTTTTCGATTGCTTTAAATTGCTCCTTCTTTATGTTTCCACGATCTATTTCCTCTGCAATAAACTCATCGATTAGTAAAGCATGTCTTGCTATCCGCTGCGCGTCGGATACCAGATCTTTATCAACTAAATCTAAATATTCATCTCTAAAAGTGAGAATCGCCGAAGGTTCGATACCTATCAATGGGCTTTTATCAGAAACTACATCTTTGAATGCCAAAACATTTTGATTGGCTATTTTTTTTGCCTTTCGTAGTAGACCTTTCGACAAGTATGTGCGGCCACTCTCTTTATGATTAATTAATTTTACTTGGTACCCCAATGCACTCAACAGTTTAAAAGCTGTTTGTCCGATCCCCGTGTCGTTGTAATCGGTAAATTCATCGCAAAAGAGATACACCGTTTGCCCAACAGCTAGATCTTGCGGCTTTTGTCGTTGTATCCACTTTCGAAGGGTTGTGTTGCCAATTTCAGGCAAGGATCGTTCCGGAGCGAAGCCAATGGCACCTTTTACTAATGACGATAAAACACGGTTCTTGATAACAGCATTATACAGACGGGGCGCATAACTCCCTATCTTTTGAGACTTGGTGAAATTTGCGATGAGCCATGTTCTAAAGGGCGTCCCATTCGCATCGTAGTAATGTTGCAAAAACTCTGCCTTCATTTTTGTTACATCAACCGCAGAAGGACATTCCGTTTTACAGGCCTTGCAACTTAGACACAGATCCATCACTTCTTTGATTTCTGCATGATCAAAGCGATTCTCTTTAGTGGAATGGGTTAAAAACTGCCGAAGCATGTTAGCACGTGCTCTTGTTGTATCTTTCTCCTCACGAGTTGCCATATAAGAGGGACACATCGTGCCTCCTGTTATATGTGATTTTCTACAGTCTCCGGAACCTGAACACTTTTCGGCTAAACGAAGAATATTCTCTTGTTTTTGATAGTCAAAAATTGTATTTATGTGAATAGCAGAGGTGTCTGTTTCGTATCGTAGAAATTTGTCCATCGGCGGTGTGCGGACAATTTTATTCGCATTAAAAATAGAAGAAGCGTCGAAAATAGATTTGATTTTTTCTAAAAGCAGATAAACCTCCTCTCCTAACACCGTCTTTATAAATTCTCCCCGCAAACGACCATCACCATGCTCTCCGCTTAGCGATCCATTGTATTTTTTTACCAAAACAGCCGTTTCGGCTAATATCGCTCTGAATTTATGCCTTCCGTCGGCTGTTTTTAGATTAATCAAAGGTTCAACGTGTAGCTCGCCGGCTCCCGCATGTGCATAATAGGACGCCTTTGTATCGTATTTGGTTAATATAGCCTGAACTTCTTCTATATAAGAAGGAAGATCTTCAGGTGAAACAGCACAATCTTCAATTAGGTTCACAGGCTGTGTGTCTCCCGGTAAATTACGGATCAGTCCTAATCCAGCTTTACGAACGTCCCAAACCAAATTGGTGCGACTACCTGTAATAAGCGGATAAGCATAGCCTATATTGTTGGACGCTAAGGCCGATTTTAATGTATTTGCTTTATTGACTACACCTTCTACATCATGGTCCCGGAACTCGACCATTAATAAAGCGGCCGGATCACCTTCAATAAAGAAACGATTATACCGGTAAGTGGGATGATCTTTCGTGAAATCAAGAATGTATTTGTCCACTAGTTCGGACGCTTCAGGGTGGTGTGCTAGGGCTGTAATATTGGCATGCAAAGATTCAATAAGCGAATGGCAATGTATACAGAGTATTCCTACCTCCTGTGGTGGTAGCGAGATAACGTTTAATTTAGCTTCGGTAACCAGTGCTAAAGTACCTTCGGAACCAGCTATCAATTTACAAAAATTAAAGGCTTCGTTGGGCTTTGCCAATAGATCCAAAGCATATCCTGTATTGCGTCTTGTAATTGAATGTTTAGGATAGCCCTGTCTGATGGTCGCTTGGTTTCCTTTGTCACTTAACAGGGCATTAACCGCTCTGTATATTTCACCTTCCCTATCGTTTTGCTTTAGCTTACTAAAAAGACTTGGCTCATCGAGTGCTTCAAAAATAGCAGAACTACCATCATCCAATAAGACTTTCATCGCCAATAGATGGCTCCGTGTATCACCCCAAACGATTGAATGCAAACCACTCGAATTATTCCCAATCATCCCGCCGATCATGGCTCGGCTTGCAGTGGAAGTTTCCGGGCCAAACATTAGGCCGTAGTCTTTTAAGAACGCATTTAAATCATCTCTTATTACGCCTGGCTGTACTCTTACCCAACGCTCTTCCTGATTTATTTCTAAAATCTTGTTAAAGTGCTTAGATACATCGATAATAATGCCCTTCCCAACAACCTGCCCTGCTAATGAGGTTCCGGCAGTTCTCGGTATCAAGGTGATTCCCGTTTGTTTAGCAAAATCTATTAACACCCTTAAGTCGTTTTCGTTCTTCGGAACAGCTACGGCTATGGGCAACTCTTGGTATACAGAAGCATCGGTAGAATACGCGAGTCGCACGGCATGATGCTCAGGGCTGTCATTGTAATATAACTCACCTGAAAAAATAGATTGTATATTTTCAAATTGACGATTAATATGCGGGGAATCCATATACAAGTTTAAAAAAAATGATGGTCTAGTTATTATAATATATCGCTACTATGATTCTTATGATCTATAATATAGGCCAAATCTAATTGAGTGTAATACCCGAGTCAACCTCATTTTTGATGTCAGGCGATTAACTTAAAATGATCTATCCAATATACGTTCATATCAGTCTTCTATTTTTTACAAAAAAACACTTTCTTTTCCATTAAACACTAAAAAAAATATTTTTTGCAGTTCATCGCAAGGCACCTTCATGTTGATGGATTAAATGAGGTAAACAATATAAAACA
Source organism: Olivibacter sp. EAT-5 (assembly GCF_044784325.1). NCBI lineage: Bacteria > Pseudomonadati > Bacteroidota > Sphingobacteriia > Sphingobacteriales > Sphingobacteriaceae > Olivibacter > Olivibacter sp. EAT-5. Next base: position 4,906,504 of record NZ_CP173028.1, read on the forward strand.
CAATACTAAGAAGAATAATGTACAACAAGCTCTCGATGGGCTTTGATTTTATAAATCATTTATTACATTTGTACATTCATCTGATGATATGATGAATAAAGTAGTATAATGAAAACAGTAATACAGCGAAAATCACTTGCCGACGAAGTGGCATCTAAACTTCAAAAACAAATTCTTAACGGAAATTATAAATTACATGAGAAGCTTCCGATCGAATCGGAGTTAATGAAGTCTTTTGGAGTTGGTCGTTCTACTATTAGGGAAGCCGTTAAAATCTTAGTTAATTCCGGTTTATTGCGAGTACAACAAGGTATCGGTACTTTTGTGGAAAATAATCATATTCATAAGGAGCCTATCGAACAGCGATTTAAACGGGCAGACTTTAAAGAACTGGATGAGGTTAGGCAATTGTTGGAAATGAAGATTGCGGAGAAAGCCGCAATTAACCGAACAGAACGAGATATTATTCAGATACAAACTCATCTATATGCTCGTAAAAAAGCTGCTGATGCTGATTCGCTGGAAAACTGCATTGACGCCGACGTTAACTTTCATATTTCCATTGCAGAGGCGTCACAAAATGAGATTTTAACGGACTTATATAAAATAGTTTCGATTCATTTAAAAAATTGGTTCCATAGTATATATTCGGATACTTCTGTTTTTAGGAACACACAGCAACTCCACGAGCAGCTTCTAAAAGATATAATTGCAGGCAACGCCAAAAAAGCTTGGAACACAGCAGCAAAAATAATCGGACACATTTCACAATAATCAAAAATCTCTAATTCTCCAATCTAAAAAAATGAAAACGCTTACCAATAGCACGCTTGATTCTGACGTAAGAAAAACAGTTTATTCAATCCTCTTTACCATTAGTTTCACGCATTTATTAAATGATATGATCCAGTCGGTAATCCCTGCAATCTATCCATTAATAAAGAGCAATTTCCATTTATCATTTACACAAATCGGAATGATAACTTTTACATTTCAGCTAACCGCTTCGCTATTGCAACCTTTTGTAGGCTATTACACCGATCGAACTCCACGTCCTTATTCGCTTGCAATCGGCATGGCGTTTACGCTGTTTGGCCTGATATTATTATCAACAGCTAACGGATTCATTCCCATACTAATAGCAGTAAGTTTAATTGGAATGGGATCTTCTGTATTTCATCCTGAATCTTCCAGAGTGGCACACTTAGCGTCTGGTGGAAAAAAAGGATTGGCGCAATCTATTTTTCAACTGGGCGGTAATGCCGGCAGTGCCATTGGTCCATTGTTGGCTGCCTTAATAGTAGTTCCTTATGGACAACTTAATATTATTTGGTTTGCCTTGGCGGCTATTTTGGCTATCATAGTTCTTTTGCAAATCGGAAAATGGTATAAAGAACATCTGTATCTAAAAAGCGTCAAATCGGATAAAACAACAATAAGCACACCGGTTTTTTCTAAGAAACGTATTCTCACAGCGCTCGGGATCCTGCTTGTCTTAATATTCTCTAAATATTTCTACATGGCTAGTATGACCAGTTATTTTACGTTCTACCTAATTGAGAAATTTCATCTTAGTGTACAACAATCTCAACTGTACTTATTTGCTTTTCTAGCATCTGTAGCAGCTGGTACAATGATTGGAGGGCCCTTGGGAGATCGCTTTGGAAGAAAGTATATTATCTGGATATCCATATTAGGGGCTGCTCCCTTTACGCTGCTTCTACCTTTTGCAAATTTATTCTGGACAGGTATTTTAGCCGTACTTATAGGGGTAATTATATCATCGGCTTTTTCGGCAATTTTAGTCTATGCTACAGACTTAGTTCCTGACAAAGTTGGTATGATTGCAGGTCTTTTTTTCGGATTTGCCTTCGGGATGGGCGGTGTAGGATCGGCTTTATTAGGGTGGTTAGCCGATCATACAAGTATCAATTATGTATTTAAAATATGTGCCTTTTTGCCGCTAATAGGAATTATAACAGGTTTTCTCCCGAATGTAGAAAGTCAACGCAAAAGGTCGTGATAACCTTTTGCGCATTTTTTTACGCTTTTCTGTGTACTTTATGTATATACAGCTATTGTTGTTAATACCTAGTTTTACCCATAACAATAAAGTATTATGGGAAACTTTGTCGCACTCAATGACTTTGCTGATCATCTTAAAAGGTTTTTTCTACAACACCCGGAAAGATTGCCGAAAGGAATAGATATAAAGAATCTGGAAGTTAAACCTTTTCAAAACGCTTGGATAGACAAGCGCCTGACGTCAGACTATGAATATGTACGTTATATGGATGTATTATTTTATGGAAATGAAAGTACGGTTGACAATCATTTTCATAGTTTTATTATTACCTACTCTTGTGATAAACATGTTATAGAAGTCACGAAAATGGAGTTTTACAACAACTTAACATCTGCCTAATATTTTTTATATCACCAACCAACCTTAAAATCCCGGTATTATATCCGGGATTTTTTGATTATCAGGTTAAAAACAGCTATTCTTCGTACATACGAATAGCGTGAATACCAATCTTCCCTAATTCATTGATGACTTCCAGATAATTTATGCCAATACCGTTTATTATTAACAGTTTATAAATGGATTCGATATCGAGCCTCCAATGATTTAGGCCTTTAATATTTTCTAACGCGCTCAGCAGTTTGTTCTTAATAAGAGGCGTTTGAATATCAGTCTTGAATATTAAAGTCTCCATAATTAAAATTTATGTTACCAAATGCTTATTTACGAGCTAGGGTTTTAGAATAAGTACAGAAGGAGTTTCAGCCAACCAGACACTTCTTGATTCAACTGCCTTCTTCCAGCTATCCAGACTAACGAGCAGCAAATCTTTCTGGTCCAATAATGCCTTATTCATGGTTCTTTCGTCTATTACTGACAGGTGATTTGATGCTACCACATCAATCGCTCTGATAGCTTCTTTAAACTCAATATTCTGTTTAATGACACCTGCAATGTCCATGATATAAATCTTGACGCCGCCATTCTGTATAAGTTTCTGAATATAAATCAATAGGAAGCTATCACTCAAGGAGAATATTGGCACGATCACTTCTTTTAATTCCCTTAATTGTTTGTCAATCAATATGCCTGTAGGAATTTTCGAGTGCTTCAATATATACTTGGTTCGTTCGTCGAATACACCAAAAGAAAAAAAGTTACCTTTCGTTTTAAACGTCTCATATAACCTTTCGGGATTTACAACGGTAGAGGTGAGCCCCAATATCCGACCTAACAATGTGCCTTCAAATACAGATTTGCCAACACCAACTAAGAGTAGATCAAATTCGCCTTTGTTGGCTGTTTCTATAATATCATCATCGATATTATCTGAAGGCTTGAACAGTGAAACAACGGACTGCCCTAACTCCTTTGACTCAGATTCTATTGGCGCAAAGCTTTCTTTTTCATATTCGAATGCGTTGAATTGATTCAATTCGTTTGCAATGGAAAGATGTAATGCTGTAACACTTACCGTATCTTTTGTTTTTCTAGTTAGACTATTGGCTAGACGTACGAGCAGACGACCTGTTAGTGGATTACCAAAGGCGATCAGAATATTGTATTTATCAACCTGTAATGCCGGAAGTGAATTCTCCTCCTGCTTATCCTTAAAAAAATAGTTAATAAATGCTAGAGAAGGGCCTGTCATAAAGGTAGTAACCAGGGCCATAAGTACCAACATAGCAAAAACTTCCGGAGAAAGCACGCCAAGATCATATCCAATATTAAGTGCTACAAGCTCCATTAATCCACGCGTATTCATTAATGCACCTATTGTCAGGCTTCCTTTCCAACTTTGCCCTACAAATCTTGCGGCTATTGCGCTTCCCGCAAACTTCCCTACTACAGCTACTAAAATGAAAACAAGGCACAACCCCCATAGCTCGGGTTCATTTAACAGTCCTATTTGCGTACGCAAACCGGTAAAAACGAAAAAAAGAGGTAGCAAGAGGACAAGGGCTAAGTCCTCTACCTTTTCAATAAAGATGTTTCTGAAATTTATATTAGCGGGCATGATTACGCCTGCCATAAAGGCTCCAAATAGGGCATGGATGCCGATCACTTCTGTGCTCCAAGAGGATAACAGTAAGATTACGAAAAAGATACCTACGATTGGCTTGCTTAAACTCTCTTTAGTGGAATAAAGATCTCCTATTCTCTTTAAAAAAGGTCTAACAAATTTTAGCATGAGTGCTACATAAGCTACAGATAATAAAATAGTGTAAAGGGCGCTAGCAAGGGAACCTGCCTTCACAATAGCAATTACAGCCGCGAGTATACACCAGGCCGTTATATCATCAGCTGCGGCACATGTAATGGCCATAGCACCTAATTTGGTTTTTGAAAGTCCACGCTCTTGCACAATCCGAGCTAATACGGGGAAAGCAGTAATGCTCATGGAGATACCAATAAACAGTGCATAAGAAATGAAATTGACACCCTCAGGTGCTGTTTCCTGATAAATGAAATAGGCCAACGCAACGCCGAGGGCGAAAGGAAAAATTATACTGGCGTGACTCACTACTACAGCTTCATGCGCTTTGTTTCTTAAAATGCCTAAATCAAGTTCCATCCCCACAACAAACATAAAAAGTATAAGACCAATCTGGCTCATAATACCTAGATTCCCCAGTGAGCTTGCGGGAAAAAGAACCGCTGAAAAATCTGGAAAATAGGCGCCTAACAATGAAGGTCCTAATACGATCCCGGCGATTATTTCACCAATTACGCTCGGCTGACCAATTTTTCTACACATATAGCCAAAGCATCGAGCAACCAGTATAATGGCGATGATCTGTAATAATAAAGTGGCTAACGGATAAGAAAAGTTATATTTTAATGAATCGATAAAGTGACTCCAGGCTGAGCCTGAAACTCCTATCTGTTCCACTTTTACATTTTTTTCAAATTCTAAGTTAGCACCTTGAATGATCAGCAAGTAGATGAACAGAGAAAAGCCCCCAATACTCACCACGTAAAATACGAAATCTTTATATCGCCTCATTATGAAAATTTTTAAAGTACTTTTACGAATTTAGAACTTAGGTATCCTTTATGAAAGCGCTGACAGTCTATTCTGTAACCAACGAGAAATAAAATGTAATAAAGTTAAGCGCCGAACATCGCAAGAAAATCTTTACGATAATGTTCATTCAAGGAGAAGACAAAAGACTTGGATCCTACTAATAGGGTAACCTGATTATGGGTAAAGGCATGTACACACCGAGTGGCAATAATTGTCTGTCGGTTGATGCGCACAAAAGCGTCTCGCGGAAGAAGCTTAACGAGTTGTTCAAATGAAATATTTTTTAACGTTACTTCCCTTCCGTCGTCATAGATCACCCTCTTGTCTCTTTTATCAACTTCAGAGACCACAATAAATGTAATCATTGCAAAGTGTAATAGTATTTTCCCTTTATTGCTGTTCAACTGGACGTACTGGGGAAGCTCTTCCCGTTGGAGGAAATTATATGATTTATCAAAAGCTTTTTTTAATCGATCAAACTGAATAGGTTTTATAATGTAGTCTACAGCATCCAATTCATAGGCTTCGGCGGCAAATTCTTTATAAGCGGTAGTAAATATGATGGCTTTTCCTTCCAGTTTACCGGCCAACTCCATTCCGTTCATTTGCGGCATTTCAATATCGAGGACGCATACATTAAAATCCAGCTGATCAACCTCTTCTAGCATTCGCAAAGGGTTATTAAATGCCTTGACAACTTCAACATTACTAAACCCTTCGCAAATCGATCGCAAGTACCGAAGTGCGGGCAGCTCATCATCCAATAAAATACACCTTAATTCCTTCACAGTATTTTTATTCTTAGTTCGGTAATGAAAATTCCATTATTTATCGATTCCTTACAAGAATACCCTCCTTCGCCGTAAACAGAAGAAAGCCGATCTAAATAGATCGTATTTCCTAATCCTCCCTTCGTATTTAACGGTACCGGCAAATCATTGATTTTATTAGCTACCTGCAGTACAAACCAGGAATCATTTTCAAAAGAGAAGCTGACGCTTATAAAGGCGTTGTCACTTTGAAGATCGGCATGTTTAAAAGCATTTTCTATAGGATTTATAAATGTCAGTGGTGCGATTACAGCTTGGTTGCAACGGGGATCTCCCTCGTCTATTCTATTCTTTATGCGTATATCGAACAACGGACTCGTTTTTAATCGATTTATCTCAATAAAATTGCGTGCAAACGCTATCTCTTCCTTTATCGTTACTAAACGTCCGTCGGTGTCATATAAAATATAGTCTAACACGCCTGATAGCTTATCCAAGGCATAGTAGCTTTGGTAAGCATGTGATTGGATCGCATTCAGAGCATTTCTGAATAGATGAGGATTCAGCTTATACCGAAGCTGCTCTGCATGAACGCCTGTGTATTTTTTTTCAATTTCTTCATACTTCGTCTTTAACCTCAAATTTTCCTCCTTTAATTGCTCCTGGTTTTTCCACAAAAACAATAATACAATAATGGATGCCAGTAGCAAAATGGCTAAACCTATAGTGGAAACCAAATATATTGTATCGGTTATCATGAGTTTCAAAATACACAAATAAAAGGCTAATATATTCTATTTCCCGAAAAAATCAGGTGAATAACTAAAAGCAATATTGCATGGAACCGCGACTGTAGATGTAAAAGTGAATTTCTTATCATTTTACATTTTACTTACAAAAGTAAAAACGGACAAATTCATGTTTAATTTCCTTTAACTTGATGATTTTATTTCTATTAGAACTTTTTCAGGGTGGAATACTTGCGGGATACGGTTTGCTATCTCTTTCTTACATTGCATTTAAAAGCAATTTTGCCTAATTTTGCGGCACGTATAAAACATCATGATTTACTTCTTCAAAAACCCTCACCACACCATTTTTGCTTTACAAATAGAACGGCCAATAACAGCCAATGAAACAGCTAAACTAATATGGCTTTTTGGTGGAGCTGAATTACATACAGGCGAAAGTCTGGAAGGTTCTTTTATCGGCCCTCGAGCTACCATGATAACGCCTTGGAGTACGAATGCAGTGGAGATAACGCAAAATATGGGAATTTCCGATATTCTTCGAATAGAGGAATTTAAGGAGGTTAGCCCTGATTTTACTGACTTTGACCACATGCTATTGCAAAAATATAATGGATTAAGTCAAGACATCTTCACGGTTCGTTTAAAACCCGAACCTATATTAGAAGTAGAAGATATAGCAGCCTATAATCAAAAGGAGGGCCTTTCTTTAAGTGATGAGGAGGTTGACTACCTTAATGCGTTGGCTAAAAAACTCGGCAGAAAACTTACGGATTCTGAAGTGTTTGGTTTTTCTCAAGTTAACTCGGAACACTGTCGACATAAAATATTTAATGGTACTTTTATAATTGACGGCGTAGAACAACCGACTTCTTTATTTAAGTTGATCAGAAAAACCTCTGAGAAGAACCCAAATGATATCGTTTCTGCTTATAAGGATAACGTGGCTTTTATAAAGGGGCCTAAATTACAACAATTCGCCCCGCTACGAGCTGATCAACCTGACTATTACGCCATCAAAGAGTTCAACTCAGTCATTTCCCTTAAAGCGGAGACTCATAACTTCCCCACAACCGTTGAACCTTTCAATGGAGCAGCAACAGGCTCTGGAGGCGAAATAAGAGACCGTCTCGCAGGAGGACAGGGTTCTTTGCCGTTGGCCGGAACTGCTGTATATATGACTGCGTTCTCGCGTTTGGAGGAGAATAGACCTTGGGAAAAAGCCATGGAAGAGCGGGATTGGCTTTATCAAACGCCAATGGATATCTTAATAAAAGCATCCAATGGCGCATCTGATTTCGGAAATAAATTCGGCCAGCCTCTTATCGCGGGTTCTGTTCTTACTTTTGAACATGAGGAGGATGCTCGTAAGCTAGGTTTCGATAAAGTAATTATGCTGGCTGGGGGAGTTGGATATGGTAAAGAAGAACAATCAAAAAAAATGCAGCCTAGCCCAGGTGATAAAATTGTTGTACTAGGTGGCGAAAACTATCGTATCGGAATGGGCGGTGCAGCAGTTTCTTCAGCTGATACAGGGGCTTTTGGCTCCGGTATTGAATTAAATGCTATTCAACGATCCAACCCGGAAATGCAAAAGAGAGCTGCAAACGCAATTCGTGGCTTAGTTGAGAGCGATCATAACACCATTGTTTCTATACATGATCACGGTGCCGGTGGTCACTTAAATTGTCTTTCCGAGTTAATTGAAAGTACGGGAGGACAAATTGATCTAGATCAACTTCCTGTGGGCGATCCTACTTTGTCTGCAAAGGAAATTATCGGCAACGAATCACAGGAACGTATGGGCTTGGTTATTGCTGAAGAACATCTGCAAATGCTAAAGAAAATTGCCGACCGCGAACGTTCACCAATCTATACAGTAGGTCAGGTCACAGGCGATCACCGTTTTACCATCGCTTCTTCAAGCAATGGATCCAAACCGATGGATTTAGCTTTAAACGATATGTTCGGTAGTTCGCCAAAAACAATTATGGAAGATAAAACCGCAAAAAGGGTATATCGGGATCTTTCCTACAGCGAGACTCATTTGGACCAATACCTCCATCAGTTATTACAACTCGAAGCAGTGGCCTGCAAAGATTGGTTAACAAACAAAGTAGACAGATGTGTCGGTGGACGAGTGGCTAAACAGCAATGTGCGGGTCCTCTTCAATTACCTTTAAACAACTGCGGCGTCATGGCCCTTGACTACCAAGGAAAAGACGGTGTGGCAACATCGGTGGGCCATGCTCCCCTATCTGCGCTAATCAATGCAGCGGCAGGCAGTCGTAATGCGGTAGCTGAATCATTATCCAATATAATTTGGGCACCGCTAAAGGATGGGCTACAAAGTGTTTCGTTGTCCGCAAACTGGATGTGGCCATGTAAAAATGATGGTGAAGATGCTCGTTTGTATGAAGCTGTCAAAGCTTGCTCTGATTTTGCTATTGATTTAGGTATCAACATACCGACAGGAAAGGATTCGCTTTCTATGAAGCAAAAATACTCGAATGGCGAAGTAATAGCACCTGGAACAGTTATCATATCTGCAGCTGCGCATTGCGTTGACATCACTGCCGTCGTAGAACCTGTATTGCAAAAAAATAAAGGGGCAATTTATTATATAAACCTTTCCGGAGATAAACCTAAATTGGGCGGATCATCCTTCGCTCAAATTTTAAACTGTATAGGTAACGATACACCTGACATAATTGATCCTAACGCATTTAAAGAAGGATTCAATGCCGTACAGGAACTTATAAAATCCGGAAAGATACATGCAGGGCATGACATTGGAAGTGGCGGCTTGATCACCACGCTGTTGGAGATGTGCTTTGCCGATCGTCACCTTGGAGCTCAAATTGATTTATCCGCTTTAGAAGAACAAGATAGTATCAAACTTCTGTTTGCAGAGAATGTGGGTGTAGTTTTTCAAGCGGATGAGTCTATTGAACTCGAGTTGAACAATAAAGGGGTGACCTTCCATAAGATCGGTCAGGTAAGCGATCAAGCGGTCTTAGAATTAACAAACAACGGTTCGAAATGGTCCTTTGACATAGATGAACTGCGAGATGTCTGGTTTAGAACTTCTTATCTGCTTGATCAAAAACAAAGTGGTGAGCAAAAGGCTACCGAGCGTTTCAAAAACTATAAAAACCATATACTGAAATATTCGTTTCCCAAGCATTTTGATGGTAAAAAACCACAAATTGATAATACCAAACCTAGACCAAAAGCTGCAGTGATTCGTGAAAAGGGAAGTAACTCGGAAAGAGAATTGGCTAACGCCATGTATCTAGCTGGTTTTGATGTAAAAGATGTTCATATGACCGACTTAATTTCCGGGCGGGAAAATTTGGAAGACATCCAATTTATTGGTGCTGTCGGAGGTTTCTCCAATTCAGATGTTTTGGGATCGGCAAAGGGCTGGGCGGGAGCGTTTATGTATAACGAAAAAGCCCGAGTTGCACTCGAAAACTTCTTTAAACGTCCTGATACACTGTCTGTTGGTATTTGTAATGGATGCCAACTCTTTATTGAACTTGGCCTTATTAATCCCGACCATGAATCTAAACCCAAAATGTTACATAATGACAGCCATAAACACGAGAGCGGATTTACAGCACTGACAATACAGGAAAATAATTCGGTAATGCTTTCAAGTCTGGCCGGGTCGACTTTGGGGGTATGGATTTCACATGGTGAAGGTAAATTTCAACTTCCATATAGCGAAGACCAATATCATATCGTGGCGAAATACCATTATGAGACGTATCCTGCTAATCCAAATGGCTCTGATTACAATACCGCCATGTTATGTGATAAGTCGGGCAGACATCTTGTAATGATGCCTCATATCGAGCGTTCATTATTTAAGTGGCATTGGGCTCATTATCCAAGTGATAGGAATGACGAAATTTCTCCATGGATAGAAGCGTTCGTCAATGCTAGGAAATGGATTGAACAACATTAACAAAAAGCCCGGCTCTGCAGCCGGGCTTTTTGTTAATGCATATTTACGGACTGACAAATCATGCGGAATATTTATTGCACCTAAAAAGGAGAAAACAAAAGAACGGGTTCTTAACTACACATCAACTGCACGTTTACTGCGATCGGATTGTATAAGTAAAGCCCGTCGATATCAGTACTTTTGATCCAAATCAGAACGTGTCGGATGGCCGAGCGGTTAGGCGGAGCTCCGCAAGAGATCCCAGAGTGGTTCGAATCCACTTCCGACCTCCCCTTATAATATATCCCTCGCTTCTCTCACGATGCATACTTAACGGCACACAAAGCCATACTATCAGGGTTCATTTGCTTAGGGATTATTTATTTTCGAAAATATGTGATTACTTGCAACGTTTTGGCATTTTCAGCGTCTATAAGTCAGTAAGCACATTAAACACGCATAAAAAAATTAAACCTTACTGATCAATGGAACATCAAAAGAATAAAACAATCCTTTGTCAAAAGCTAAATCGTCCTTTTAGTCTGTAACAACTAATCCTCTAGCACAATCGAAAATTTACCCAATAAAACAGGTCGTTTACCGAGATTTTGAATGCATTTACCTAATTCATCTTCAAGAACATGTATATGATAAATACTTTTGGCAAAAAGAAATTTAGCCATGAATATTCCAAACACACACAAAAAACATTATAAACCAATGCCTTTATTGAGAATCTCTGTACTAACCCTATTTTTTTTCTATTCTTTCATTATCTGCGTGCTGGCACAAGAGAAAGCAAATATTCAAGGAACCGTGAAGGACCAAACAGGTGCACCTGTTGACTTAGCGACAATCATTTTGCTCAGGGCCGCAGATTCATCTTATATTCGCTCAGTATTCAGTGACCAGAAAGGTAACTATCAGATACCTGCGGTAGACGAAGGGAAGTATATATTATCTGCATCTATGATCGGCTTCCGCAAGACTTATTTACCTATTGCGATAAGATCCGGACAAAAAACGATACAAGCAGCTTCTTTTGTTCTAATGCCGGAGACAAATGCACTAAAAGAGGTAACTGTTACGGCTAGTACCCCTTCCATCGAACGTAAGGATGGCGCCTTGGTTGTAAATGTCGCTAATACTGCACTAGCAGCAGGTAACAGTGCAATGGATATATTAGAACGATCACCTGGCGTAAGTGTTGACAAAGATGGGAATATAAGCCTCATGGGACGTCAAGGCGTAACAGTTATGATAGATGGGAAACAAACCTATCTATCTGCTGAACAATTAGCTAATATGTTAAAATCGATGGACGGCAATAACGTGCAATCCATTGAATTAAACACCAATCCTTCCGCGAAATATGATGCAGCAGGTACTGCCGGGATTATTAACATCAAATTGAAGAAAAATAATATGGAGGGTACCAATGGAACATTGAGTTTGAGCGGAGGATACGGCCGTACCCATAAGTCGAATAATTCATTGCAAATTAATCACAAAACAGGTAAAGTCAATCTTTTCGGAAATTATAGCTACGTTAACAGCAATTTTAATAACACACTGGAGTTATATAGAATTGTTGGGCAAAGCGCGTCGGCAAAAGTATTCGATCAATTTGCTGATTTCCAAAATGAACGCGCGAGCAGCAGTATAAGGGGTGGTATTGATTATAAAACATCGGAACGGAATACATTAAGCGGTTTATTCTCCGGCTTTTTCTTGCAAGGAAATGATCACTCCACCAGTAACAACCGGATTTCAGATTTAAATGCCCCTCTGGATTCTACACTTACAACGCTAAATCGCGGTCGAAACAAGTATAACAATCTGTCCTTTAACGTTAATAACACGTTTAATATCGATACCAATGGACGTAAACTTGTTGCTGAAGTAGATGTTTCTAGATTCAGTGATAAAACATCCAACTACTATGACAATTATTTTTATAGATCGAACGGTGAGAACTTACGAAGCCCGGAATTCATCTTAAACGATATGCCTTCAATCATCAATATACAGACAGCGAAGATTGATTACACTCATCCGTTAAATTCTAAAAGTAAAATCGAACTGGGAATGAAATACAGCAGCGTGAAAAGTGACAACAACATGGGCTTTTACAATCAGATAAATGGTGACTGGCAAAATAACGAAAATCGCTCGAATCATTTTATATATAAAGAACGGGTTAGCGCTGCTTATGCGATCTACAATCAAACCATTAACAAAACCGAGATTAAAGCCGGTTTACGTGCCGAACATACTTATTCTGACGGTAATTCGATAACGATGAATGCGAGAAATAAACGGAATTATCTAAGTCTCTTTCCAAACATCAGCTTAAATCAACAACTATCTGATAAGCAAAGTATAGGCCTGTCCTACAGTCGAAGAATAAATCGGCCAAATTATGGAAACCTCAATCCGTTTTTGTTCTATGTTGACCCTTACAGCTATCAACAAGGAAATCCATTTCTGAACCCGTCATATACAAATTCTTACGAATTAAGCTATACACTTCTAAAGAAATATACGTTAACAGCAGGATACCAGAAAACCAAAGATATGGTTGGAGAAATGATGTACCAAGATGATGAAACTAATATAGTGTATGTAACGAATGAGAATATCGCAAGCGAAAATGTATATTTTGCAAATTTGAATATTCCTTTAGAACTTGGTAAAGTCTGGAGTAGTAACACAAATATTAATGCCATGCATCTCGGTTATAAGGCAGATATTCCTGCCGCGCCTATAGATTTCGGCCAATTCGCCGTACAAGCGAACAGCAATCATACATTCAATGTAACGCAGAGTTTACGTTTCGAAGCTACCCTGCAGTATCGCTCTCCTCTACGGTGGAGCATTTACCAGATCGGCACGTCATGGGGATTAGATCTCGGTGTTAACAAATCATTTTGGAATAAAAAAGCGCAGGTAAAATTTGCAGTTACCGATATATTTAATACGCGACCAAACACAGTCAAAACAGACTACTCAAATTTGAATGTCCGTGTTTTCAACACGTGGGAAAGTCGCGTGGCCCGGTTGACTTTTACATTTAACTTTGGGAATCAAAAGCTGAAAATATCTGAAAGAAATTTAGATAGCTCAGAGAAAAACCGCGTAGGGAAATAAAAATATTTTCATGTGTGTTTGTGCCGCTGCCGTCGTGAGATGACAGCGGCTTTTGTCATAAATAATATGTGCTGATCAACTAATTGCCTATGATCAATCACAAACATAATGCAATAAATTACAACAATTAGTTGGGAATTGTTGTTTCCATAAGACAGGTTTTTGAAGAAAGTTATGACATATCAAAAAAAACAACCCGCTATATCAAATATGCAATACACTCGACGTTTATTGCAAAATGGTAAAATCCAACTAGACATTAACGGTCATATTGATAATGAGTACTTCGAAGCGACTGCAATTGTAAGCCAAGCCGATGCTGACAACGACAAGGGTTTAAATCAATTACTCACAAACCATCTATTGCAAGCAAGAGAAAAAACTATCATGCTGAAAAAAAATAAGGATTCTACTAAATAGTGATGTTGTGAAACTTACTTATTTTTTCTTTGGCACTTTAGCGCCTTCTTTTCTCGCTTCCGATAAGCCAATGGCTACAGCCTGTTTTTTTGAAGTGACTTTCTTTCCGTTTCCGCTCTTCAGTTTACCTTCTTTCATTTCATGCATAGTTTCTTCAACCTTCTCACTTGCCTTTTTTGAATACTTTGCCATAATATTGCTTAATTTGTGTATCTAAGAACAAAAGAAAGACTTAGATGTTTCGTATAAAATATAAAAGTTTTAGTAGTTCAAGGATATTGTTCGTTAGAGAGTTATGCGCAACAATCTAAAGATAAAGTGGCGTAAATAAGAATTCCGTCCTCAGAAAACGCAATTTCGTGTAATTTTTTTTATTAGTAAATAGGATTTATTGATATTAGTAAGTCAGATCAAACCACCTAACGTTGTAAATTAGATTGTATGATACTGGTTTTTGATAGTTTAGCTGAAGCCAACAATTCTTTAATGAGAATTTTGGAAGCAAATAACCTGCCTGCCCAGGCTGCTATGTCGACGGATGAAACACTGCAACATATCTTCACATATAAATATAAACTCTTAATACTAAGAGCGGACGCTTTTGAGGGTAGCGACGCGCAAGAAGTCTTAAGAGTAATGAATAATAACCCGAATGTAAAAGACACTCCCGTTCTGTTGATTACTCCGTCATCAATCAAACAGAAAATTAAGTTCGAAACGTATACCGGATTATGGCTGGATTGTCTCTTTGGGGATTACAGTACGGATTTCTTGATTTTTAAAATTAAATCCATTCAAGACAGACAAGAATATATTGCAGGATTGTACCATGATAATAGATTCTTAAAGGATGAGCTTCAGAAAACAAAAATGACCGAAGCCGCCAAAGAAGAATTTATCAGTATTGCGGGACATGAACTTAGTACGCCAATTACTTCTATAAATGCCTACCTACAATTGGCATTACGTAACGCTAACAGTCAAAACATCGAACAAACCATACAGCTATTATCTAAGGGCCTGAACCAAATCAATAAATTGAACCGTCTTGCAAAAGACCTTCTGGACTCTTCCAGATTACAAGCGGGAAAAATGGAGTATAATTTTGCTGTGTTTAATTGTCGGGATTTTCTAAGGCAAACGATAGAAAATGTCAGACATAGTTACCCTGATAGGCAGATTAACGTCAATTGTAATACAAAAGTATGGCTGGAAGGTGATCAGGAAAGACTAGAACAGGTGCTGACTAATTATTTAACAAATGCGCTTAAATACTCGCCTACTAGTACCGAAGTCCTTGTTTATACCGAGATTATCGATAAGAAATGGCTAAAGGTATGTGTGAAAGACCGTGGACAAGGTATTCCCAGAGAGAAGCAACCATATATATTTCATAAATACTATAGAGTGAGTGATGAGAAGCATAAACACCAAGGTTTAGGAATGGGTCTGTTTATTTGCGCACAAATTATTTCTCATCATAAGGGTAAATTCGGACTGGAAAGTGAACCTGGGAAAGGTTCAATTTTTTATTTTATGTTACCTATAAAAGCTACGAAAGAGAAAACCGAAGGACTTACCACAAGCTTTCCAAAAAGAAGTGCATTTTCTTCTTCTAATTTAAATAAGTAATGAAAACACCGAAAGTCCGTATCATCCTTCCCGAATATCTCTCCTATCCAAACCTCGCGCCATAAAACGATGGTAGAACGAATACTTCATTATCACTCATTTACCATACGCGTAGGTTATGAGCCTGGACTTATTCATATTACAAACAATATTAACCTATGGCGTTTTTTGGATAGTAATGTAAGAGAGAGAACGGAATGGTTAGCCAATGCTATAAAACAGGATTATGAATCTATTTATGGGAATCCTCTTAAAATAAAGCGAAAATCTTTTCTTATGGAAATCTGGGGTCATTTATATTTCGAGTATTACCTTCTAAAACTGACACATTTTTTTGGCATTAATCATCAGTCAAAAACACTACAACACCTGTTACAACGTTCGGCATCGATAGATTGCGGTGAAAGTGCACAAGATAATAACCGCTTTATATGGGATTTCTTAGCATTGTTTTTTAAATTGTTCACCTATTTCCTTCCAAATAATATATCCTCAGAAGGCCTGAAGAAATAAAGGCCTGTATCAGTGAATGCTGTAAAAAGACCCAATTTTTTTACTTACCGCTTGCAAAGAATATTTATCTATCTTATATTTGTTTCCTCATGCGAAAATAGCTCAGTTGGTAGAGCGCAACCTTGCCAAGGTTGAGGTCGCGAGTTCGAACCTCGTTTTTCGCTCCAAAGGATCATGCTTCGGTGTGATCCTTTTTATTTAATTTCCCAACTTCCACTTATTTGAGTGCCCGTAAAAGGATCATTTTTAACCTTTAGATAAACATCTATTTCCTGCTGTAACTCCTCTACGTGAGAAATAACCCCCACAATTCTATTTTCGTTTCGTAATGTTTTCAACGTATCAAACGCCACTGCCAATGATTCCCGATCTAAAGAACCAAAGCCTTCATCTAAAAAGAAAAAATTTTGCTTGGATCGATTTTGTTGTTGTACAGATTCCGCAAGAGCTAAGGCTAGCGACAATGAAGCCTGAAAAGTCTGGCCGCCGGACAAGGTCTTGGCTAATCTGGTTTTACCATCATTTAAGTAATCTCTTACCTGAAATTCATTTTTATCGGTTACCTCCAGTCGCAATTGCTGCTGTGTAAGCTTATAAAAACGCTTGTTCGCTGCCTCACATAATTGTTGTAAGTAAACCGTGGATATATAACTAACAAAGCCACTTCCTTTAAATAGGCTTTTAAGAATAGTCAGGTTATCTGCTCGATGCTGTAAACGCGCCAAATCGTCTTCTAGTTGTTGTTTTTCTTCGAGTTGCTTTAGAAGCCTATCGTAATCTGCTTTGGCAGCAGCATATTTCTCTTGTTCTTGATTGAATCGATCCCTGAGCACTTCATAAGTGCTTAATGACCTTAGAAACAGCTCCTCATTGTAAACTTTATCGCTAGCCTCCGTAGCTAGCTTGGTATATTGTTCTTTCGCATTATATAATTGTTGGAAGAATAGGTCTACACTGCTTCGGACCTCTTCTACAGCAATTGCTAGATTTAATATATTTTTAACTTCATTCAAACTGCCATACTTCGATTTACTTAAAGAACCTCGTAACTGATCAGTAATAAAGTCCAGACGTTCCTGCTCGGCAGCTAAGTTTTCATTGACTGCCTGAAATCTTGCTTCCAACGATACTTTTAGCTGTTGCTCCTCCTGTACCAAAGCTTGAAGTTGCTCGTATTGATCGACAATAGCTTTACTTTCACTATCTATATCTAAAATACTGTTTTCCAGATAGTTTTTATCATATTGATAAACTTCATCTTCAGATAAGTTGTGAAGTTGTTTCGTGAGCATATTTAAGGCCCCAACCTTTACTCGTTCTTCTGCTACTATTTTTTGTATTCCGATTTCATATTGATCTCTATCTATTTCTGCTTTTTTCAAAATGGCATCATTTTCATTAATCTCCAGTTCCAGTCGTTCCAACTCTTTTTCTGCGGTTTTGTGTTCTTCAAGTAACCGATCAATAGTGCGGGCATCGTCTCTACCGCAAGTAGATTCCCAAATAAAGGATTGGAAATGTACTTGTAATGCCTGTTCGTCTGACTCGGCCCTAAAAAGGAGTTCGTCCCGACTCTTAAGAATGGTGGCTTTTTTTCCATCTAATATTTCAAGCTGGCGTATAAGTCCCTGCACGAGATTCCGTTCGTCCTTGAGATGTACAGATTTAGCATTTAATTGTTGGAGCTGATTTTCCACATCCTCTAAGACCATAACTTGAGGGTGCTCCAATGCTCCACAAAGCGGACAAGCTTCACCTCGCTGCAAGGCCGCGACAAAATCACCTAATTTAACTTGCATCCGGGCATGCGCAATTTCATTTGAAAGCTTATCGAGCTCAAAATCAATGGTCTTTATGCGTGTGTCTAATGATTCTTTATGATTTTGGATCGGAGTAGTTACCCCAACAAGTAAGTCGTCGATGGTACTTTCAAGTTGCTTTAAAGTTCCAGTTATATCATCAAGTGCTAATTGGCTTGTTTTTTTGTTTTTTTCTAAATGCTCGCGGGAAGTAAACCAATTTTTTATCTGCGATAAGGTGTTCAAATCCAGCTTTTCATTCCGTTTCTTTTTTAGTTTTTCTCGAAGCGCTAAGGCTATTTTTTCTCGATATATCTTCTCCTGCTGCGCTTTATGGACAAATTCTTTCCCCTTGATAATTCGTCCACTTAAATGATCGATATCTTCTTTTAACTGCAATATTTGCAAAGCAGTCCGATAATCGTTACGCTTTTGATTAAGGAGCTCAAGTGATTGATATTTCAACGTGATATTGGCAAGTTCTTGCTGTTGCTCCATCAGTAATGTTTCGCAGTTTTTGAGCTTATACTGATATTCTTTCAAGCTTTCTTTTCGCTTTTCTATTCCTGTTGCCAGCTCTTCCGCTCGTTGTATATTTACCTTAAAATAACGTTCGCAGTATTCATAATCACTCAATTGCTGTTTCAACTGCTGATATTCCGATGACTTAAGATGCAACTGCTTATAGGAGTTTTCAGCAGTTTTTAAGTCCTCAAATAATCGTTTCAATATCTCCTGCTCTTTTAGGTCGCTTTCTCTCTGTTGAAGCTCGGCCTTCATTGTCGAGACTTCTGCTGCCAAGCTTTGCAATTTTTGCAAAGCGAGACCAACATAGGTTTCATTTATTCCTTCAAAAACAGATAAACGTCCTTTTAGACGTTGGATCACTTCGTTGTTCTTTCGCTCTAAAGAGGCGGTCTGTTGAAAAAAATCATATTTGTCCAGCTGAAAAATATCTTTGAGCATTTCCGTTCGGGCTTTATCTGTCAGCTGTAAGAACTCTTGAAATTTGCCTTGTGGAATAATAATGGTACGTCTAAAGTTCTCGTAACTAAGTCCCAATAAAGGTGTCGCAGTTGTTACCTCCAAAGGTTGCCACATACCATTTTCAAACTTATAAGCAGACCGATCGAAAGTATTTACTTTCTCAAATTTCTTGCCATGACGTTTCCCTTTAACGATAAATCGATACTGCTTTTCGTCGAAGTTGCTGAACACAAAATCAATGAGCAACTCATCCGATTTCAAGTTCATCATGTTATAGTTTCTATCGTCCCGGGTGCTCAGTCGTTCGGTTTCTCCGTACAAAGCAAAAGCAATCGCCTCCAAAACCGATGATTTGCCTGAACCCACGGAACCGAAAATGCCGAATAATTGTCCCTCAATTAGTCGAGCGAAATTAATCGTTTGCTCCTTTTGATAGGAAAAAAGTCCCTTTATAGTTAATGAAATTGGAATCATTCGTCTATCTGCTCTGCTCTTACTTCTGTAAATAGTTTTAACAAGTCCTCATTTGGTTGCTGTTTGTTCCTGAAGCTAAAATACTGGATAAATAATTCTTCGACTGACTGACTTAAATCGATTGTTCTAGTCTCTTCAGCTACATTTCCTTTGGTTTTTACTTCAGGAATGATAGTAACGATGCCGTCGTGGGCCTGTAGAAGTTGCTTTCGGTCTTCTGCATTCATGAAATCTTCACTTACCATTGTCAATTCAATCCAGGCAGGACCGCAGTGGTGCAACCATTCAAGAGCCTCTGATATACTTTCGAAACGTTTTTTATATAGTGGTTTTCCTGCTTTTAGTGGCAATTGCCGGAAATCTACTGCTCTGGCTGGCTCAGCTTCTATCAGTACTACATTTTTCTGTTGACCCGCTTCAGCAAAGCTATAACTTAATAAACTACTGCTATACACAATAGGCATGCGAGCTTTATCTATTTCCTGATATCGATGTAAATGCCCTAATGCCACATATTGTAAACTCTCCGGTATATTTTCGCTATAGACAGCCTGCGCACCACCAATGTGCAGTATAGGTTTTTCATCGATGGGTTCTTCGGGGGGGACTTCTCCCCTCTTCATAACGAAGAGGTGTGCCATTAATATATTTACGCCAAATTTGTCGCAATACTTTGTTGCCAGCTGCTCCCAATGGGCTTCCAAAATACTTCTCAATTCTTTCTCCTCATTATCCACACCCAAAAATGTTCTCAATCGATATTCGTTAGCGTAAGGCATTAACAGCAAACGAAGCGGATAATCGTATTTCGGAACCTTTATCTCGAGGAAGCCAGGTTCACTCTTAGTAATACAAAAGCCACCACACAATTCACCTACAGCGATTGTGGCCTGTGGATAACCGACGAACACAATCCCGCATTCACGAGCCAATACATCGGGGGCATCTATTCTATCGGGCGAATCATGATTACCAGCGATGGCGATAACAACTCGTTCACCATTCTTTGCCAATCTTTTCAAACTTCTATATAAAAGTTCCACGGCTTCAGCGGCCGGGTTAAAAGCGTCAAATAAGTCTCCGGCGACTAACACAACATCTATTTCCTCTTCATCTGCTAGGGCAATTAGCTCATCCAATACAGCGCGCTGCTCCTCTAGCCTTGAATACTTGTCTAATCTCTTACCTAAATGCCAATCGGCAGTATGGAGTATTTTCATAAGTCCATTATAGTTAATATAAGCAAAAAACGGAAATTTTTTTTAAAAGCTTTAAAAATAACGTCCACACTAGGCTATCTAATTGTATAATCCCCACAAATTGGCTAAGTTTGAAGCCAAACACCATATTAATGACAGTTTTAACTTTTACACTCATCTTGTTATTTGGGGCGTGCTGTGCTGGATTTATTGGATCGCTTACCGGACTTGGTGGAGGTGTGGTAATTATCCCGCTGTTGACAGTAGTATTGGGTGTTGATATACATTATGCTATTGGCGCTGCTCTTGTCTCGGTCATTGCCACATCTTCCGGATCAGCTGCAGCTTATGTAAGAGAAGGGATCACGAATATGCGCTTAGGAATGTTTCTAGAAATAGCGACAACGGCAGGCGCTGTGGGAGGAGCCTTGCTGGCCTCCATTGCACCAACCAGCTTAATCGCTATTCTATTTGGTTGTACCCTTATATTTTCAGCGTTAAATTCTTTGCGTAAAAAGGAAGAACACAATGTGAAATCCTCAAGCTCCTTGGCTTTAGCATTAAAGTTACCTTCAAGTTATCCCAGCACTTCCGGGATTATCTCCTATGGAACCAAAAACGTAATAGGCGGTTTTAGCATGATGGGTTTGGCGGGTATGCTTTCGGGATTACTTGGAATAGGATCCGGTGCCTTTAAAGTAATCGCTATGGATAATATTATGCGTATTCCTTTCAAGGTGTCAACAACCACTAGTAACTTTATGATGGGAGTCACTGCTACCGCCAGTGCTGTTATTTATTTGCAGAAAGGATATATCGAACCGGATATTTGCATGCCGGTGGTAATAGGTGTTTTATTGGGTGCTATGACGGGTGCTAAAGTCCTACTGAGGGCCAACCCAAAAAAATTAAGAATGTTTTTTGCCGTTATCATCATTATTTTGGCACTCAACATGATTTATAACGGCGCCGCCGGAAATATATAATATGATGAGAGGAAGCTCTAATTCAATAACGAATGCAAAATGAGAAAGTAAAAGATAGAGATATCCAGCTGGTTATAGGAAATCTATTGCGATACGGCGTTTGGACGGCGCTTGGTGTTGCCGCTTTGGGTGGATTGATTTATCTGTTCAATCATGAACGTGATACAATTCACTACGGTACCTTTATAGAGAAAGACGTAGATATCATAACATTATCTAAGCAAACACTTATTGGGGTGGCACATGGAAGAGGCGATGATGTAATCCTGCTGGGAATATTACTCTTGTTTTTAACACCAATTCTACGTATAATATTTTCGTTAGTGGCTTTCTTGTTAGAGAAAGACTATCTTTATGTAGGAATTACACTACTTGTTATCGCAATAATCTGTTTTAGTATTTTTTTTGGTTTTGCCCATTAGCATCGTTCCGATTTAGGAATACCTAATGCAAGGGAACCACCTAAAGCAGGATTAACTATTTATCGTTAGTATAATTATTATAATAAAACGATTACGTATGACCGTATTTATCGACCGCATGATCCCGCAAATCGGCCTAGATCTTTTAAATGAGGCTGGCATAACTTATGAACAACACATTGACAGAAGAGAACTTAGCACGCAAGAGCTGATTGATCGCTGCAGTAAACACAACGCATTGATAACTGCCGGTTGGGGGCCGATCAATAGTGAATTTATTGCAGCATGCAAGCATTTGAAAATCATCTCACTCCATTCTGTTGGCTATGACCGCGTTGATATTAAGGCGGCCACCAAATGGGGTATTCCTGTCGGCAATACGCCGGATGTATTAAGCGAAGCCACCGCTGACACCGCTTTTCTTTTAATGCTTGCTGTATCGCGGAAAGCACTGTACCTTCATAAAAAAATTATTAAAGGAGAATGGGGGTTTAGCCAACCAATAGATGATCTTGGTTTTTCCCTTCAGGGTAAAACGTTAGGCATATTTGGCTTAGGTAATATTGGTTGCGAACTAGCAAAAAAAGCAAAGGCGGCTTTTAATATGCCTATTATTTACCACAACCGTTCGCACAATAAAGAAGCCGAAAGAAACCTGGGGGCAAAACGTGTATCCTTCGACGACTTAGTAAGTCAAAGTGACGTTTTAGTTGCTTTCTCTTCTCTAACACCGGAGACGAAAAATAAGTTTAATAGAGACGTTTTCCGTAAAATGAAGCCGTCTGCCATTTTTATAAATCCTTCGCGAGGTGGCGTACACAATGAACCCGATCTCATCGAAGCCTTGCAGCAAGGTATAATATGGGGAGCCGGACTAGATGTAACTAATCCTGAGCCGATGCAAGCAGACAACCCGCTTCTCAATATGCCTAATGTAGCTGTTTTCCCTCATATAGGATCAAATACCGTAGAAGCGCGAAATGGGATGGCCAGTATTGCGGCTAAAAACGTTATCGCTGCGTTCCAGGGACGACCTTTATTACATATAGTCAACCCGGAAGTTTACGAACAGCACTGACGATCCGAAATTGAAGGTTACGAATTATTAATAAAAGGGTAACATAATATAGAACAGCCCGTAATAACGGGCTGTTAGAATTTCTTAATACAAGCTTAAGCAGAAGTTATACACACTAGATCTTCTTCACATTTACAGCCTGCTGGCCTTTTCTTCCATCGGCTACCTCAAACTCCACTCGATCATTATCTTTGATTGCATCTATTCCGCCCTTTACGTCTTTAAAGTGAACAAAAATGTCGGTCCCGTCTTCTTGAATAATAAATCCAAATCCCTTTTGCGCGTTGAACCATTTTACTTTTCCGGTTTTCATTAATAAAAAATTTGTTGTTGTACGATTGTTGTGGCCCTATATAGAAATACTGATGTATCATAATTTAGGAAACACAGGGTTAATTCTCAGTAATTTTGCTTAAAAAAATAGTCCACATTACTACCGGCGATGGTGAGAACCCGAACAGATTTATTTAAACTATACCAAACCTACTATAAAATTTTCAATTTTTCAATGATCAAGCAAAAAAATTGAACGGTATATGATAAGTTGTTTCATTGATATCATCGTTACTCACTGATTTGTTAAAAGTTCAGCTAATAGCTCATTAAGTTATTAGCTGATTACTCTTACTTATTCGGCTGTGGAGTTGTGCGCAAATAAGGTTTGATCTCCTTATAGCCTTTCGGAAATTTTGATGGAATATCCTCTGTTTTTATAGCCGGAACTACAATAACATCCTCTCCATCCTTCCAATCAGCAGGTGTTGCAACACTATAATTCTCGGTAAGTTGTAATGAATCAATCACACGCAAAATTTCCTGGAAATTTCTGCCTGTAGACGCAGGATAGGTAATCGTAAGCCGTACTTTTTTATTTGGATCGATGATATAAACCGAGCGCACAGTCGCAGTGGCAGATGCATTGGGATGAATCATTCCATAAGCTTCTGCTATTTTCCTGTCTTTGTCCGCAATAATCGGAAAGTTTACCTCCACATGCTGGGTTTCATTAATATCTTTTACCCATCCATGGTGATCCTCGACGCTGTCCACACTAAGTGCCAAGACTTTCACGTTACGCTTGTCAAACTCATGCTTCAGGGATGCTGTTTTTCCCAATTCAGTTGTGCATACCGGTGTATAATCAGATGGGTGAGAGTAAAGTACTACCCAACTGTCTCCAACGTAATCATAAAAATTAATATTTCCTTCTGTTGTGACCGCATCAAAGTTTGGTGCAACATCTCCTAGTTGTAAACTCATTATTTTTCCTCCTTTAAAGTTAATACAAAGTATATCAAATTAATCGACTTTTTTCGACAATAACAAACGCCGCCATCACAAATTTTACTTATAGCTGATTCGATCTACACCTATTACATTGACATTACATAAATCCGGGGAAATGGTTTTCATAGTAGCTCCTACTTGCTTTTTTGACATCTGTGTTATGTTAATTACGTCGCACATAGCTATGTTTGCAGAAAATTACAGGCCATGCAGTTAGCTTATATACAACAATTAGAAGAAGCGATCGCTCAACAGAAGGAGGAGATCATTTACCACCCGCTTTATAGGAGTATTACAAGTATTGATGATCTGAAAGTTTTTATGGAACATCACATTTTTGCCGTGTGGGATTTTATGTCCTTGTTAAAAGCGTTACAAAGAAGTTTAACTTGCGTTCAAATACCTTGGTATCCTATTGGCGACGCAAACACACGTTATTTAATCAACGAAATTGTCACCGGTGAAGAATCTGATATTGACCATCTGGGAAATCGAAAGAGCCATTACGAAATGTATTTGGAAGCAATGGAGCAGTGTGGAGCTGACACGACTTCAATAACCAAATTGACGCAGGCACTTAAAGAAGGTAATTCAATGCAAATTGCTCTACGTATAGCAGATGCACCGGAGGCGGCAGTAGATTTTGTTAGCGACACTTTCGATATAATAAGCCATGCAACCCCGGCAATTCAATCAGCTGTATTTACCTTTAGTAGAGAAGACTTGATTCCTGATATGTTTATTTCCATCATAAAAGATTTGGACAGCGAATTTCCGGAAAGTATTTCCATTTTTAAATACTATTTGGAAAGACATATTGAAGTAGATGGAGATCATCATGGCAATCTTGCACTCGAGATGACGAGCACCCTGTGCGGTGACGACCCCTATGTTTGGCAAGATGCGATACAAGCGGTAAAAAGATCCTTACAATCTCGCATTAAGCTCTGGGATTGTGCTTTAATGAAAATGAAGTGCCAAAAAGATCAATCATCCAAAGAAATTTCTAATCCATCATAAGCAAGGTGGATTCCTGGAGGCAATTCTTTGGAAACTTCCTCATGCAAGCCCAAACGATGGCTGATATGGGTCAAATAGGTGTGGTCAGCCCCTATTCTGCTCGCAAAGTTTATAGCTTCTTCTAAAGTAAAATGAGAAATATGCGCCTCTCGTTGCAACGCGTTTACTACTAAAGTTTTTGTACCTTTTATTTTGTTCACGGAACTTTCCGAAACGGATTTCACATCGGTAAGGTAAGTGAAATCACCAAAGCGATAACCTTTTATCGGTAGTTTAAAATGCATAATATCAATAGGTTGAACACCTATATTTCCCACGAAAAAGGATTGATCGGTTACATCTCTTAAATTAATCTTAGGTATACCTGGATATTTGTGCTCAGCGAAGATATAATAGAATTCCCGTTTAAGTGCTTCTTGAACCAAATAATCGCCAAAAACATCAATTGCTGTCCCCTGAAAATAGTTAAAGGCACGGATATCGTCCAAACCTGCTATATGATCTTTATGTGCATGCGTGTAAAGTACGGCTTCTAAATGATTTACTTTCGCACGGAGCATTTGAAAACGAAAATCAGGGCCGGTATCGATCACAATGTTTTTGCCTTTCTCCGTGAGCAAAATAGAAGAACGAAGACGTTTATCACGATAATCAGAAGAGGTACAGACGTTACAACTGCATGCAATTACAGGCACGCCCTGTGATGTTCCTGTACCTAAAAACTTAATCGTCAAAGTGTTAATTTAGTTTGTTTAATATTAAATAATAGTTGTTTTTGTTTATCATCCAGCTGGGATATATCGGGTTCCAGTTCACGCAAAAGCTCAATTAACGAATTTATCTTTACCTCTACATTCGAAAAGCGATTAACAACTATTATCTTACTATTCTGTAAAAGGCAGGAACCTGTCTTAAAGTTTCCTTTTTCATAGCGAACTTTATAGCCCATGCCCTTAAAAAGAGCCTCTAACTTATCCAAACTATGTTGCGTAAACGGTAACACTTTTTCTATGTATAAAAATCATTGACCCGATCGCAGAACTTATCGCAAATCTACAACCTCCATCCCCGGATAATCTGCTTTGTCAAATATAAAAGTTTTGGGGCTAACTTTAACATTGGGTATGAAATTTTGGATGGTGTAGCTATAAAGGCTTCCACTTTTATCAAAAACTGTAACATCGTAAATCTGATTTACTGATTTGTTTAACCGTAATCGCACTTTGAAATAAGACTTGCTATTGTCCGTCGGGGTCAAATCAATCACCCACAAGGCCTTGCCTGCTACTTGCTCGCTTTTTGCGGCAGGATATTTAAATCCCTGATTATAGAACGAAAAAATATTTGCCGGGGTAATTGATCCCGATTGTGTTTCTTCTACATCGTTAATCTGAACTTCCTGCTCTTCTTTCAGTACATGCCATTGCTGTTTACCATCCGAGATCATTACCTGATCGTCAAGAACGATACGGTATTTATTGGTTCGAGGTTCTACAGTTAACTCCCCTTTTTCATTTACCGTCGTCTGTTTTTGTTGGTTAAGTGCCTTTAAGCTAAATTGAATTTTAGCCGTTCTATACGATTGGTATTTTTTACTTATGTCGTTTAGCAGCTTCTTTGTTGCAGGATCATTTTGACCTAAAGCCATTAAACTGCAAGCAAGCAAAATAATCACAGAAATAAATTTCTTCATATTATAAACTTCTGTAGCCACCGTTTTCCCCAGCGATTGGTAGGGGCTCAATAGCTAGGTTATATGGGATAGACGTTTTTATCTGCAAAACGTTTAATTGCGTATTCGATTTCCATCAATCCTTTTTAGCTAAACTTTCCAAAAATTGTTCCAATGAGTATTCATCCGGGTATAGCACTTCCCTGGCCTTGCTACCTTCAAAAGGACCTACAATGCCTGCTGCTTCAAGTTGATCGATAATGCGCCCTGCACGGTTATACCCTAATTTGAGTTTTCGCTGAATCAAGGACGTAGAACCCTGCTGATGCAAAACAATTAATCGCGCAGCTTCTTCAAATAATGCATCGCGGTCGTTTACCAAATCGATATCACTTAAACCACTGCCCTCTCCATTTTCATCCACGTACTCGGGCAACAGAAAAGCTGAAGGATAGCCTCTTTGTGCCCCGATGAATTCTGAAATCTCTTCTACTTCGGGGGTGTCCACAAAAGCACATTGTATCCGGATCAAATCACTTCCTGTCGCGAGCAACATATCACCTCGTCCAATAAGTTGATCCGCACCTCCGGTATCTAAAATCGTGCGTGAGTCCACCTTAGAAAGAACTCGGAAAGCTAAACGAGCCGGAAAGTTTGCTTTAATAGTACCGGTAATAATATTAACGGAAGGGCGTTGCGTTGCAATTACTAAATGTATTCCCACGGCCCGTGCCAATTGCGCAAGTCGCGCGATAGGTGTCTCCACTTCCTTTCCGGCTGTCATCATCAGATCTGCAAATTCATCGACAATCAGAACAATGAAAGGCATAAAGCGATGTCCCTCTTCAGGATTAAGCCTTCTGTTAACAAATTTGTTGTTATATTCTCTCAGATTTCGCACTTGCGCATTCTTCAACAAATCGTAACGTTGATCCATTTCAATGCAAAGTGAATTGAGGGTATTGATAACTTTTTTCGTATCGGTTATGATGGCTTCCTCTTCTCCTGGAAGTTTAGCTAAAAAATGTCGCTCAATAGTTTTAAAAAGCGATAGTTCAACCTTCTTCGGGTCTACCATCACAAATTTCAATTCTGCCGGATGCTTTTTATATAGTAAAGAAGTAATAATGGCATTAATGCCCACTGATTTACCCTGGCCCGTTGCCCCTGCAACTAGTAAGTGTGGCATTTTGGCTAGGTCAGCTATATATACTTCATTCGAAATAGTTTTGCCTAAAGCAATCGGTAAGTCCATTTCAGTATGCTGAAACTTTTCGGTAGCGATAACTGCTTTCATAGCAACCATCTCCGGCTTTTTATTTGGAACTTCAATACCAATAGTCCCTTTACCCGGCATCGGTGCAATAATACGTATTCCAAGGGCTGCTAAACTAAGTGCGATATCATCTTCTAAATTCTTGATTTTTGAAATACGCACACCTGGCTTAGGAATAATTTCATATAAGGTAACCGTAGGACCAATAGTTGCCTTGATCTTGTCGATTTCAATATTATAATTGCTAAGTGTTTCAACAATTTTATCTTTATTTGCTTCCAGTTCTTCATTATTCACCACGATCTTTCCCGAACCATAATCTTTTAACAAGTCTAAATGAGGGTGTTGATAGCCTGATAAATCTAATTTTGGATCATATTGACCAAATTGCTCTACAAGCGTATCAGCGGTGGTCAACGGCTTTTCCTCCTTCACGCGCTCTACCAGTAAGTCAGGACTTTCTTTAACCTCGTTGAGTGGCATATTTCGCTCGGATTCCGGTTCATTTGCAATGAGCGGTTCCAATTCAAATGAAGGATTATTTGAACTTGCGTCTGAGTCCAATTCAACCTTTCTAGGTTTAACTTCTAAGTTCTGCGATAAACGAGTTTCATTTTCTTTCTCGCCACCAATATGATCGCTCCGGTCATTCTTTATTTGATTGCGCTGAAAGGCGGGTGTTGTGTATTCATCCTCCTGAACGTCATCATCCTCTTCTTCCTCCACGTTGGATATAAGATCGTTGACATCATCATTTAACACTATTTTTTTCTTTTTCTCCGGCAGTTTAAAATCGAGATTAAATGCAATAATCAAAGCGGTTAAGCCTATAAATAACAAAAAGGCTCCAACACCTGCCGTGCCAACCTGTGCTTCTAGTATCTTATTGGTCCAAAAGCCGAACTCTCCTTCTAAATAATGTGGATATTCTAAGATGAAGCTATGAAAATAAGCAATCGTTACCGATATGAACAACAAAAGAAAAAAACCGTAGCCAAAAAGCTTATCTAAAGCAATGAGTCTTACTTTAAATAGAAGCCTATACCCCATTACAAAAAAGGCTATTACAAACAAAAAGGATGCGATACCGAACCACTCGTACATAAATTGATTCGCCAATAATGCACCCAACTTGCCAAGCCAGTTTTCAACAACTACCTCTTTAAATCCCAAGGTTTCCAGCTCTTCCCTGGTCTTAAATAGTGTGTTCCACCCTCCATTAGCCGCAGATATATAACTTTGGTCATTTTGCCAAGTAAATAGATAAGAGGTAAATGCAATGAAAAAATAAAGAGACAGCACCAAAAAAAATAGGCCGGCAATTTTCACAGCTTTACTATTCTGGAAATTTATTCGCCCCGAAAATCGGGTACCAAACGTCGATTGTTCATCGCGTGATCTTTTAGGGGTACCGTTATTTCGTATCTTCCCTTCTCCCTTTACTGTATTAGACCTAAACTGATTTCCTTTTAAAGACATTAATTTCTACAATTCTTTGGTACAAACTTATGGATTTTTTTGGACGAAGGCTTCGCCCTAAATAAATTTTATAAATACTGTAGCGCTCGCACTCCCCAACCCGTTAAAGGTATCAGAAGATAAGCCATCAACAGGCTATCTACATACGTTTATTAATTCACATGAACATACATACTTTATTGTTAAATAACAAGAAGAGATTGATCTATGCGTTTCTAGGCCTTTGTTTTTTGTTGCCAATGAGCGCATGTCTTAAAGATGACGATAACGGACAAGATGGAACCATACCCGCAGCACTTGTATCGTTTATACATACATCACCGGATGCTGGTGATTTAATCGTAGGAATAAACGGGTATAGAGTTAATACACAACAATTTAAATATTTGGATAGAACGGTTTACCAATTGGTGTATCCAGGGGGTAACCAATTTCAGGTAAATACGTCAGCGGACAATAAAAAATTGGATGTAAAAAATTGGAGTTTAGAGGGTGGGGTATGCTATTCCATTTTTGCGGTAGATCGCCTTGATTCATTGGAACTGTTAGGTATGCGGGATTTTTATGCAAGCGATGTCCCTGCCAGCGGCATGGCAAGAATTCGTTTTATTAATCTTTGCCCTGACTCCGTGAAATTTGACTTGAAGACAAGTGCGGTGGATACACTTTTAGCGTCCGATAAAAAGTTTAAGCAAAATAGTGCTTTTGGTAATATTAAAGCGGACGACAACACAGCCTACACACTGGAGGTAATTAACCATGATACGCATGTATCAATCGCGAACGCTACTTTTACACCAAAACAAGGACAATATTATACTATACTGGCTACTGGCTTTATAGACACTGAAGAGGAGGCGAAAAAGCTTAAGGTCTCCATCTTCAAGCACGATTAGGTTGATTGATGTCCATCATATCCCAATCGATGGACAGCCGCCCGCTCCCCTTGGGCGGCTTTTTTTCACAACACTTCATTCACTCTTACTTCGGGTGGGAAATAGTTAAGAGGTAAATAAGATAATGATCTTTTTAAAACAAGTTAATGTTAAAACAGGTTTGAGGTTCTATATTACAATTAATGTAGTCAGTTAATAAAAAAGGTTATAAGCTTGCATATATCAATAATTAAGTCTACCTTTGCACCTTCTTTAGACAATAAAGTCTAACGTTTTTTGAATTTCATGAACCCATTTAGTCAATTGGGAATCCGTCATGATGTTGTTAATGCCATATCGGCGCTAGGTTTTGAAAAACCTACACCAATCCAGGAGCAGGCCATTCCGGCCCTTCTTACAGGCAGCAGCGATTTTGTCGGATTAGCCCAAACAGGAACCGGTAAAACCGCAGCATTTGGCCTGCCGTTATTAGAATTATTAGACTTCTCACAAAACACGCCTCAAGCATTAGTGCTTTGTCCTACGCGTGAACTGTGTTTACAGATTACTAATGATTTAAAAAATTTTTCTAAAAATCTAGACAATGTACACGTTGTAGCTGTGTATGGTGGCGCTAATATTAGCGATCAGCTGCGCCAGATTAGACGTGGTGTACAAATTGTGGTTGCGACACCTGGCCGTATGCTCGATATTATCGGCAGAAAGGCCATAGATTTTTCGGGAGTACGGTATGTAGTTTTGGATGAAGCGGATGAAATGCTCAATATGGGCTTTCAAGAGGACATTAACGATATCCTTTCAACTACTCCCGATGAAAAGAAAACGTGGTTATTTTCAGCCACTATGCCGGCAGAAGTACGTCGGATCGCAAAAAATTACATGACCGATCCGTTTGAACTTACCGTAGGAACAAAGAATACAGGTAACGCAAATATCGATCACGAATACTACATCGTGAGACCGCGCGATAAATACGCGGCTTTTAAACGCATTGTAGATTTTAATCCTGAAATTTTCGGTATTGTTTTTTGCCGCACGAAAATTGAAACGCAAGAAATTGCGGAAGCCTTGATAAAGGATGGTTATAATGCCGATTCTCTACATGGTGATCTTTCGCAACAACAACGCGACAAAGTAATGAAACGTTACCGCGAACGTAGCTTGCAACTGCTCATCGCAACTGATGTTGCTGCGCGTGGTATCGATGTTAATAATGTAACACACGTTATTAACTTCTCTTTACCGGACGAGATCGAGAATTATACGCACAGAAGTGGTCGTACTGCTCGTGCAGGTAAAACGGGAGTTTCTATTTCGTTGGTTACCTCTAAAGAACTAGGGAAAATAAGACAGATTGAACGTGTAATCGGCAAGCAATTCGTAAAAGCAGAGATTCCTAATGGTTTTGATGTATGCGAGAAACAATTGTTTGCACTTGTTCATAAAGTAAAAGCCGTTGAAGTGAATGATGACCAAATCGGTCAATACCTTCCACGTATCATGGACGAGTTTAGTGATTTTTCTAAAGAAGATGTCATTAAGCACTTTGCTAGCTTGGAGTTCAATCGCTTCTTGGATTATTACGAGAATGCACCTGATCTGAATGTATCTGCGGCAACTGACTCCCGATCAGAAAAGGGAGGAAAAGCAGATCGTTTTGGCCGTACAGGCTACAAATCTGACTTTACTCGCTTATTTATTAATCTTGGTTCGGTGGATGATTTTACCAGAGGAGATATGTTGGGATACATCTGTAACAATGCACAGATAAGCGGTAAAAGCATCGGTAAGATAGACCTAAAAGGTGTGTATACTTTCTTTGAAGTAGAAAATGATGTAGTTGACAAAATCATGAGCGGATTTCAGCGAGCGGATTTCAACGGACGTTCCGTACGTGTTGAATTAGCCGGCGACCGAGACGCAGGCCCTTCTAGAAGTGGAAGCAGTCGGAGTGGGCGCTCTTCAAGAAGTAGTGGACGTGGAGGACGCGATCGTGAAAGAGATAGTGGTAATGGCGGAGGTTTTCGTGATTTTTCGGGAAAACGTCGCGAGAGAAAAGGTGAACGAAAAAAATGGTAACCCTTAAGCCCCTATTTAGTAGGGGCTTTTTTTATACCAATTGTTTCTTATTTTTAAGTTAATATCCAACGGCCTTATCGTCTCCTCTTGAATCGGCGCCTCCCATCAATGAGCCATCCGAACCTACCAAAATTGCATCCACCCTACCAATGCTACCTCTAGGCGTAAACTTATATCCTTTCTGCTCCAAACGAGTTCGGACAGCGTCTGTTATCGCGTTCTCTTCTACAAATACCTCGTCCGGCATCCATTGATGATGAAAACGGGGTGCATCAACAGCCTGCTGCATTGTTTTATTGAATTCTATGACGTTTAAGATCGTTTGAAATACCGACGTTATAATAGTTGATCCGCCAGGTGTACCAAGAACCATAAAAAGCTTGTTATCTTTGGTTAAGATTGTCGGACTCATTGCACTTAACATTCGCTTTCCCGGTTCTATTGCATTTGCCTTTCCACCAAGAAGTCCATATAAATTGGGCACACCTGGTTTAATTGAGAAATCATCCATTTCATCATTTAATAAAAACCCTCCTTTTTGCACCACCACCTGTGAGCCATAGGCATTATTCAGGGTAGTCGTTATGGATACCGCGTTCCCTTCTTTGTCAACAATTGAAAAGTGCGTCGTTTGTTCACTCTCATGATGTTGAGGGCTTCCTGCTTTGATGGCGCTGCTAGGGGTAGCCCGATTAAAATTCATGTCTCGCATTCTTCCAAGCTGATAATTGGAATCCAACAGCCCCTTAATTGGTACTGGGTAAAAATCGATGTCTCCTAAATGTTCCGCGCGGTCCGCATAAACCCTCCGCTCAGCTTCCACCATCACTTGAATTGTCGAATCTTGTTGGAAGCCCCACCTGCTCAACGGATAGGGTTCAACTGATTTGAGCAAGGACACTAAAGCAATACCGCCACTAGATGAAGGCGGCATCGACACAACTTGGTAACCTTTATAATTTCCTATAATCGGTTCGCGCCATTTAGCTTGATAGCGTTTTAAATCCTCATAACTAATAATTCCGTTACCGCGCTTCATTTCCTCCAAAATCAAAAAAGCCGTCCGACCCTCGTAAAAACCAGAACGACCTTTCTCCTTAATTGCGGTAAGTGTCCGGGCTAAATCCTTTTGCACTAAAAGATCGCCTCCTTTCCATTCGCTTTTTTTATTAATAAGCGCCGTTCCCATTGGATTGAACCGCTGAAAAGCTTCCTTTCTTGCATTCAGCTCCTCCGCTTGCATAGCTGTAAGGGGGAAACCTTTTCTCGCTAAATCTATTGCTGGCTGAAGCAAATCCTTCCAAGCCAATTTAGCATATTTTTCGTGGGCTTTAACCATTCCATCCACGGTTCCCGGAACCCCTACTGATAACTGTCCATCTAAACTTAAACGCTCGATTGGATTGCCTTCGGGGTCTAAATACATATCTCGTGTCGCTTTGCCGGGAGCTGTTTCCCTAAAATCCAAAGCGGCAAATTCGTTTTTGGCAGAACGATACACCATAAACCCGCCTCCACCGATATTCCCGGCATTGGGGTAAACGACGGCTAGGGCAAATTGTACTGCAATGGCAGCATCAACCGCGTTTCCACCTTTCTTCAGTATATTCAAACCAACTTCTGAAGCTATCGGGTGAGCAGAAACTACCATACCATTCCTATATCCTGAAACTGCATCCTGTGCAACGACAATATGATGGGTTGGAAGTAAAAAGCACAGCAACAAACAACTGAATCTGCCGATTGATCGTAAATAGGTGTTCATAATAAGTCTTATATGATTGGTTAATAATTAGGTTAATTGTTCAGATAAAAGTCTCATTTCGATATGAGGTGAATGTTTTTCATACAAAATGGCATATACGGCTCTACAAATGGGCATATCTACCTGATATGTTTTATTAATTTGGTGAATACATTTTGATGCATAATATCCTTCTGCCACCATGTTCATCTCCAGTTGAGCAGATCTAACAGTATAGCCCTTTCCAATCATATTCCCAAAAGTTCTGTTTCGGCTGAATTGTGAGTATGCCGTTACAAGCAAGTCACCCAAATAAGCGGATTCATTGATATCTCGGTTAATCGGATGTACTTTTGCCAAAAAGCGAGCCATCTCACGAATAGCGTTGGAAATAAGAACCGCTTGGAAATTATCACCGTACCCCACGCCATGACATATGCCACTGGCAACGGCATAAATATTTTTCAAAACAGCTCCATACTCGGTTCCATATATATCATCGGATTGAATCGTCTTAATATAACGCGTATTGAGCATAGACGAAAAAACAGAAGCCGTATGTGGAGACGCAGAGGCAATAGTTAGATAAGAAAGCTTTTCCAAGGAGACTTCCTCCGCATGACAGGGTCCGCTAATGACAGCAATGCGATCCAAGGGAACGTCGAATCGACTCTGTAAATAGTCGCCAATTATCTGATTTTCTTCCGGAACAATGCCTTTGATCGCGCTTATAATATATTTACCTTGCAATAGCTCTGCTGAAACTGTCGAAAGTGCATCCTTCAGGAACGCTGCAGGTATACTTAAGATCAAGAGATCGCAAGATTTGATAACAGCAGACAATTTGGTTGTTATCTGGTCCGAAGGGATTTTAATTTCTACAGCACTAAGGTAATTTGGATTATGATGGTATTCTCTAATGTAGGATGCAGCGTCCTTGTTTCGCATCCACCAGAAAATGTCTTTTTCCACTTCGTTATCGCTTAACATCTTAATGATGGCTGTCGCCCAGCTACCCCCTCCTATTACGGCTACTTTCTTTTTTCTTTCCATGCGTGTACCAACTCTGCTAAAGTAGGCCAAATTAAGGATTTTTTTACATTACTACTACATGGATTCTTTTTTAGAACTATTACGCCATGTAAACCAAAAGTCTAGGATCGCTCCCAGACTTTGGTTTACTGTAATAACAAGTGTTATACTTGCCCAACAAGATAGTAAGACAAATAGACGAGCAACTGTCAATACCCGGGGTTATTTTCCGTTATACCCTGATTGTAGTTTAATTCAGCTAATGGAATCGGCCATAAATAATGTTTATCAGCAATGGCCACACCTTTATTCTTTTGAAGTATC
This sequence comes from Olivibacter sp. EAT-5, assembly GCF_044784325.1. Lineage (NCBI taxonomy): Bacteria > Pseudomonadati > Bacteroidota > Sphingobacteriia > Sphingobacteriales > Sphingobacteriaceae > Olivibacter > Olivibacter sp. EAT-5. Next base: position 4,942,498 of record NZ_CP173028.1, read on the forward strand.
TCTGCTGCTTTACCTGTGCGTTTCAAATCAAACCAACGCTTTCCCTCAAACTGAAATTCATAGGCCCTTTCTTGTAGGATGGAGTCTATCAACGTTTCAGGAGAAAATGACCCAATTTGATAATCGATGTCAGAAGCTGTATTTATTTCTCTTCCATAAGCACGTCTTTTAACTTGATTTAATGCATCCAGCGCCTCGGCTGTGACACCATTCACCCGTGCCTCTGCTTCAGCAAATAACAGTAATACTTCAGCATAACGATATACGGGAAAATCATTAATTGCCCCGTATTCATTTGCAGCTGCGGGGTCAATGAACTTTTTTTGAAGAACGGTTCCTTCTCCTAGACCGATATTCATTGGATACCACAATTGTTTACGTAAATCCAAGTCACTCCATTCCTTATAAAAATTATTATTAACATTGGAATATTGGGCATAAGCACCTTTTCCACCCCCTTTCATGAAATACCCTGTTTCCGGATGGTTGATAATAAATGGATAATAATTTCCCTGACCTTCTCGTGTATATTTGAAATGAAAAACTTCTTCATCTGTTACGCCTACTCCTGCTCCAAAAATACGTTCGAAGTCATCAACTTGTTGTATAGGAACAAGGGAGAAAAGGCCGGATTGCACAAGCTCCAATGCTTTATCTCTTGCCTCCTGATATTTATTGTTGGTTAATAGGTAATCACTTAGCACCGTCTTTGCCATCCATTTAGTAGGCCTTCCCGGCTGTGCAGCATTATCTTCAGGGAGGTAACTTTCTGCAAACCGTAAATCAGCATCAATCAAAGCATAAACTTCCTCAACCGAGCTTCTTGGCACATCCTTTTCTTCCATATTACTTTCAATACGTAACGGTACGCCTCCCCAATTACGAACTAAATGAAAATAGCACCAGGCACGCATGAACTTTGCTTCTGCAACATACCTGTTCTTTTCTTCATCATTCATTGCATTACCTTCCGGTACGTGTCTAATGACAAGATTGGCATTTCGGATGGCCAGATAAAATGAATTCCAAAAATCGCCTACTCGATTGGTATTCGTAGCATCTAAGCCACTAAAATCATTAAACTGCGCCCAACTTCCTCTTCCGTAGGCATAATCGCTATGGCACTCCAAGGTAGCATTATAAGAAGCGATGCCCTGCGCTCCTAAACGAATTGGGGGGAAAATCGCATTGACGGCTGCCTCGGCCTCGGCAGCTGTATTATAAAAGGTTTCTTCCAAGATCGACCGTGGTTCCTGATCCAATTCTTTGCTGCAACTCGATAGCGTAAAAAATACGACTATTAGCCATATCCCCAGGCTGTGATGCTTCATCGTATATATTAATTGAGCTTTGTGTATCATATTCTTAAAGTCTTTTTTGTTAGAAACCAGCTTTCACACCGAATGTATAGGTTTTAGCGATCGGATAACTTAGGTAATCAGAACCACTGGAAGGCATCTCCGGGTCATACCATGAATAATTGGTTAATGTGAGCAGATTTTGCCCACTCACGTAAACCTGTAAACGCTTAAGCCACCCGAGATTAAACTTCTCTACAGGTAAATTATAAGCTAGCTGGATATTCCTTAATCGTAAGAAGGAACCGTCTTCAATCCATCTATCAGACACGCGTGCATTAACGGTATTGCTGATTACCGGATACTTTGCGTTTGGATTCTCGGGAGTCCAATGATTATTCAGCACATCACGCACCATATTCAGTCCGGAAACATAATCCACAGTGCTGCCAATTGAGCTGGCGTTGAAAATGTCATTACCGGTCATCCCTTGTATAAAAAAGGTAAAATCAAAGTTTTTATAAGACATGGAGGAGTTCAACCCATAAATAAAATCCGGATTCGGGTTGCCTATTACCGTTCGGTCTGCGTTACTGATCGACCCGTCACCATTTAAATCTTTATACTTTATCTGGCCTTCTTCATCATACCCGTCTTCTAGATAACCGAAAAACAAGCCCCTTTGTAAACCCTCGCGTAAAATGGTTCTGGAATCACTTACCACATTCATCTTCAGTTCATCGCCAAATATATCGGCTCCTGCATATAATTTTAAGACTTTGCTTCTGTTAAATGCAATATTAGCAGTAACATCCCATTTAAAATCGCCCTTGAAAATGTTAGCATTCAGACCTAATTCAACACCGCTATTACGTATCTGTCCCACATTCTGAAAGGTTGTTGCGTATCCCATTGAGGTGGGCAGTGGAACAGCATTTAATAAATCTTTTGTGGTTTTGCGGTAGTAATCTGCCGTAAAAACAAGCCGATTATCTAAAACACCAAAATCAAGTCCCGCATCGATCTGCTCAGTCGTTTCCCATTTTAAATCCCTATTTGGAAGATCAGTCTCAGGCGCAAAAGCTAAGTGCAAATCTTGTCCGAAAACAGTATATCCGCCAGCTAATGGATTAAACGTCGGATAAAAATCTTCAATCTGTGTACCTGTTTTACCCCAGCTTACCCGCAATTTAAGGTCAGATATCCAATTGTGATCTTTCATAAAATCCTCCTGCGAGACTCGCCATGCAAAAGCGCCGGACGGGAAATAACCCCAGCGACTGTCCGTACGGTACCGAGACGACCCATCGGCACGAAAGCTTACCGTAAAAAGATACTTATCATCCAATGTGTAGTTTACTCTTGCCAAATAAGACAGCAAAGTTGATTTATTATAACCTGATGCAGGCACTAAAGGCACCAATGCGCCGCCTAAATTATCCCATCCGCTTACATTACTAATGAATCCCTGGCCGCTTCCCATCACGTAGCTATTTATAAAATCCTGATAAGTTACACCAGCTAACGCGGAGAAATTGTGTCGCTCATTCCAAATCTTATTATAATTTGCGGTTAGTTCAACCAATCTACTTTGTTCATTATTAGCCGTAATTTTTGCTTCACCCGTTGAGCCTTGATACCGGTTTGTGCGATACATATTTTCGCGATCATCTCGGTTCTCAATACCGGTTAAGAGTTTAATATTGATGTCTGATATAGGTTTGTAAGTAACGGCTGCATTTGCAAGCACTAAATTTGCTTCCGTTTTGTTTGTTTCTTCGTTTATCCAATTCAATGGATTTATAATATCCGGTGCTGCGATATTGAAGGCGTTTGAGAGCAATCTGTACCCCCCATTATCGTCGTATGGCGTTAATGCAGGAGGTGCCCCTAAAATTGATGATATCAATGAATTACCCCTTGCTCCACCATTACTGTCTTTTCTTCCCGTGATTAATCTACTTAACGTAGCATTAGCATCAACTGTTAGCTTGTCACTAATCTGATGTTGAATACTTCCGCGTAAAGAATATCGATCATAATCGCTTCCTTTGATAATTCCGTCTTGTGCAAGCACACTACCACCGACTGAAAATTGCGTACGTTCATTTCCACCGCCAATATTGAGTGAGGTGCTTTTTATCGGTGCTGAACGGAAAATAAAATCTTGCCAATCGAACGATGGTAAATTATTAATTTGTTCTTGCGTAAAATAAGGGGTAACTCCATCATTTGCAGCACGTAGGTTATAAAACGTGGCGTATTCAGGTCCGGTCATCAAATCCAGTTTTTTTCGGATTTGCTGTATGCCGTAATTAGCTTCAAAATCTACCTGTGTTGCACTTCCCGTACCTTCAACTCCGCCTTGTTTTGTTGTGATAATTACTACACCGTTGGCCCCCCGCGAACCATATATTGCTGTCGCGGATGCATCTTTCAGTATTTCCATACTTTCTATGTCGGCGTTATTTAGGATAGTCGGATTACTCCCCGATAAGGGAAAACCATCCACGACGTATAAGGGCTCGTTGCTTCCTAAGATGGAATTGGCCCCCCTAATACGTACGGACATAGCAGGCCCGGGTGCGCCGGAACCCTGATAAACTTGCACGCCAGGTGCCCGGCCTGATAACGATTGCAATGCATTACTTGTTGGAAAAGCATTGATTTCAGTAGCTTTTACTTGCGCCACGGAACCGGTCAAATCTCGTTTTTTTACCGAACCATAACCAATAACAACTACCTCTTCCAACGCTTCCTGCTCTGCTCTAAGGACAACATCAACTTCTTTTCTCTTTCCAATGCGTTCTTCCTTACTTCCGTAACCGGTGTAAGAAAACACAAGTATCGTATTACCGCCAACAGTGGCTTTGTAGCGGCCGTTCGGATCGGTTGTGGTGCCGGTGTTGGGTTTTCCCTTTACCATTACCGAAACGCCCGGAAGTGCATTTCCTTGTTCATCCCTCACAATTCCGGTTATCGTGTCTTGTGTTTTTGTGTTGGTCGTATCGCCGGGAATGGTCGGAGTTGGAATCTCTTGTGCTTGAGACAGCTTTATAAATAACACATCGGCAACTAACAAAAAAGCAATCAGTATACTGATGTATTTAAACGATTGCATTAAATAAAATAAGAGTCTAACCACCATAACAGAAGGCTTAATAAATAACGATTAATAATGCAGGGTATGTAACAATTGTCTGTCCACTCTAAGGAGTCGTAGCATATTACTAACGGCTCATCAGCCTTTCTTTTATAGCAATGAGGGTTAAAAACGCTATTTATGAAAAGCTGAAGCGTCAAATACACAATTTGATTATTTAATCAGAAATTTGCAATTGAAGACAGCCAATATTGCTTACATAATTATGGCATGTGGAATGAGAAGGATACTTTGTAGAGAAAGAGAAACAACTAGTTCACTTTATTGAACTAGTTGTTTCTTTTTGAAAACGTTATTTTTGAGCTTGTACTACTTCCATTTTTTCAGCAAAATGGGCGCAATAGTCGCGTAAATCTCCTATTACGGCTTCCGCTAAAGGATCGCTGCCCGCAGCTCTCAAAAATGAGTCGCCCATAGTATGCAAGGTTTCATAAAAGAAACGTTTCATTTCATCAAGAGGCATGTCCTTTGTCCACAAATCAATACGTAGCGCATTTTTGTAATGATGGTCCCAAAGTGCTAGAAACATTGCCTTGGTTGGTAATGCTTCTTTGTTTTCTCCTTCTGTCGACTCCCAGGTTATATTTTCAGGAATATTAGCGTCATCTAATTCAATTGTTAATTTTATTTCTGCTTTTCTCACTTTATATTATTTTAGTTTATTCATTATCTATTAATAGCTCTACATCAAAAAGAGCCTTGATTTTCTATTAGCCATATCACCAAGATGGTAAAAACAACAAAGCCCATTTCAACAAGCCAAATACGTCTGATTCGTTGAAAAAAAAGACGAAAGAACTGGTCCGCAATGATCAGTATAACAATTAATAGTATGCCAAGCGCAATTCTCTTCCAAGCCAATTGATCAACAATTACACTCCACACCCCCGAAACAGCGAGCAAGGCACATACAATATTGAGCGGAGTCAAACGGAGATTCTTCATCTTTTACGTTTCATATTGCCTTTTGTTGCCCTTTTACTTGCCGTTTTGCTTTTACCGGCTTTATTCACCTTTTTGTTCGCCGCTTTCTTTTCGTGGAACGCCCCTTTGAATTCGGGATTCTCTTTCCGCTTTTGCATATCAATTTCCCTAGCCTGAGCTTGTTTTTCCTCAAAAGGAGTCTTTTCTATAAGCACCTCGGCGGGTAGTTCAAATACAGGAATTTGCTGGCGAATAAGTTTTTCAATCTTCGCAATATAGTACGCTTCCGCTGGCGTACACATACTAATGGCAATGCCCGATTTCGTTGCTCGGCCTGTACGACCAATGCGATGTACATAGTCCTCTATAACAATTGGGATATCAAAATTAATAACGTGGCTTACATCGCTTACATCCAACCCTCTGGCAGCTACATCTGTCGCAACAAGTATTCTTACAGATCCCTCTTTGAAGGCGTTGATAGAGTTGATTCGCGTATTTTGTCCCTTATTGGCATGAATCACCCGCACTTCGTCTTCGCCATATTTTCTAGATAAAAAATGATATATATTGTCAGCGATCGTTTTCGTTTTACTGAAGATGATGAGCCGGTGAAAATCTTCATCATTTTTTAGTAAATATTGCAAGAGATTAATTTTCGTTTTTGTATTCGGCACAAAGTATAATTGCTGGCTTACCGTGTTTGCCGGCGTAGCTTGTGGCGACACCTCTACTATAGTTGGAAAAGCCAAGAAATCACCGGCAATTTTATGAACTAGCTCACTCATTGTTGCAGAAAAGAGCAAATTTTGTCTTTTTCTAGGAACAACTTCAAGAATCCTATGGATTTTTCCGATAAATCCCATATCCATCATTTTGTCCGCTTCATCCATCACGAGCAACTTGATTTGCTTCGTATTAATGTGCTCAGCTAGGTATAGATCCAAAAACCTTCCCGGAGTAGCCACAAGAATATCCACCCCTTTCTCAAGTGCTTCTATTTGCTGCTTAGGCCCTAGTCCACCGTAAAGAACTACGGTACGCAAATCCGTATACTTAGCGAACAATTGTATATTCTCTTCAATTTGCATTGCTAATTCCCTTGTCGGCGATAAGATCAATGCTCTCGGGTCTGATCCCTGGGCATATTTGAGCTTCATAATTATGGGCAATACGTAAGCGGCCGTCTTTCCTGTACCCGTTTGAGCAATACCCATCACGTCCTGCCCGGCAAGTATTGGAGTAATCGCCTTTTGTTGAATAGCCGTAGGCTCTTTATATTCCGCGTCAGCTATTGCGTTCAGTATTTGCCTGTTAAACTTAAAGTCCTCAAATGATTTGTGCATAGCCTGCAAAGATAGAGAATTGATTGGATTGAATAAAATTGTTTATGAAGCCAATTTTGCCTAAGTTTGACTTATCATACTGAACAAAATACTATGTCATCCATTTTAATCAAGGCCGCTACCATTGTAAACGAAGGAACTACTCAGATCGCTGATTTATATATAAACCATGGTATAATAGAAATGATTTCGTCAGAGATTAACCACCCGGCCGATCACATAATTCGTGCGGAGGGTCTACATCTTTTTCCGGGCCTAATCGACGATCAAGTCCATTTTCGAGAACCTGGTTTGACACACAAAGCAGATATATGGCATGAAAGCAGGGCCGCCGTTGCCGGTGGTACTACCAGCTTTATGGAAATGCCCAACACGGTTCCAAATACGTTGACTCAGGGGTTGTTAGCAGACAAATATAGAATAGCATCAAAAAACTCGTTGGCAAATTATTCCTTTTTTATGGGAGCTGCTAATGACAATTTGGAGGAAGTATTAAAAACCAATCCCAAAGATGTCTGTGGTATCAAAGTCTTTATGGGATCATCAACCGGAAATATGCTTGTTGATAACCAAAAGACCTTAGAGGCTATCTTTAGAAATGCACCTATCCTTATTGCAACACATTGCGAAGATGAAGCTACAATACGGCAAAATTTAACAAATTTCAAGAATCAGTATGGCGATAAACTTACGCCGGATATGCATCCTTTGATACGATCTGCCGAAGCTTGTTATTTATCATCTTCAAGCGCAGTAGCACTTGCGGAGAAGTTTGGTACTCGATTACATATTTTACATATTTCGACCGCAAGGGAAACGCACCTGTTTAGAAACGATATACCGCTTAAAGAAAAAAGAATAACGGCAGAAGCATGCATTCATCATTTGTGGTTTAACGATCAGGACTATAAAACGAAGGGCAATTTCATCAAATGGAACCCTGCGGTAAAAACGAAGGAAGACCAAAGAGAAATTCTACGAGCGGTGTTGGACGGAAGATTAGACGTAATAGCTACCGATCATGCGCCACATACGCTGGAAGAAAAATCCAAGCCGTATATCGACGCGCCATCAGGAGGACCTTTAGTACAGCATGCACTCCAAGCCCTCCTTGACTTATACCATGAAGGAAAGCTAACGCTAACAGATATTGCTTGGAAAACCGCTCATAATACGGCAATTTGTTTCCAGGTTGAAAATAGAGGTTTTATTCGTGAAGGTTATTTCGCAGATCTTGTATTAGTTGATCTGAACAAACCATATACTGTAAGTTCATCCAACATCCTATCAAAATGTGGCTGGTCGCCGTTTGATGGATATACATTTAAATCCTCGATTACACATACGATTGTCTCCGGAAATCTGGCTTTTGAAAATGAAAAAATTGTGAGCAACGAACCGGGGAAACGCCTATTATTTGAAAGAGATTAGCTAATTCAGGTAAATTCAATCACAACCATTAGGCAATGGATAGACGAACTCTTTTGCGTTTCATGGGAACTGGCATAGCATATGTCACATCGGCGAATTTGAACCTGCCTACGGTGCAGGCTGCCAAGAAAAACATGCCTAAGATCGCCCCGATTTATCCTGAAAAATTAAAACCGGGCGATACTATTGGTATCATTTCTCCCTCGTCGGCTATTGATGGAAACTTGCCATTTATGCTAGCACAAGAGACATTCGAAGCCCTGGGATTTAAAGTTAAATGGGGTAAACATACCCATGATCGCTTCGGCCATCTTGCAGGGAATGATAAACAAAAATTGGATGACTTGCATGATATGTTCGAAGATACGCGGGTTAAAGCTATAGTTTGCATGCGTGGAGGTTCAGGCGCTGCGAGGTTGTTAGATAAAATAGATTACAATCTAATAAGACACCATCCTAAAATATTTTTGGGATATAGTGACATTACAGCTTTACACGCTGCTATACACAGTCAAACAGGTTTGATAACTTTTCATGGCCCGGTAGGATCGAGTTCCTGGCCGACCCTAGTCGTGGAGCAATTCCGAGATATTTTCTTTAACGGCATCCCCCCACTCTACCGCAATCCATTGAACAAAGGTGACGATCTTATTCCAAGGCAAAACCGTATCCAAACAATTGTCCCCGGTATTGCCAAAGGCAAATTATTAGGTGGAAATCTTACCGTTTTGACCAGTATTGCCGGTTCAAAATATTATCCAGATTTTGATAATAGCATTTTATTTTTGGAAGATGTATCAGAAGAACCATATCGAGTTGAACGCATGTTTTGTCAGCTGAAGCTAAACGGTACACTCGATAAAATCAGAGGTTTTATTTTTGGAAAATGCACAGATTGCTCGCCTAGTGGTGGTTATGGCTCATTGACACTCGATCAAATTTTAGAAGATTATATTAAACCACTTCGTATACCCGCTTATCAGGGTGCACTAATTGGTCATATTCGCGAGCAGTTTATTCTTCCTGTCGGCGCAGAAGTTACGATGAACGCAAATGAAGGCACATTTCTTGTTGAAGGGAAGATGGTTTCTTAAAATGAATTAGGTCTGTGGTTATTTCTCACAATCCCGTGCAATATGAAGTTAATTAAAATCGTATTCTTTGCTTTACTTACAATAAGCGCCTGTCAGCGCGAAAAATCCAGCTTTAACAACAAAAAAAACTATAGTCCCGATACCGCTATGTTAGCAACTGCTTTTGAAACTTTTAAAGAAAAAGATCTTACGCATCGTCGATTTAAACACGCAGATATAGAGCCTTTGATATTAAAACGAGGAGAGAGTAAGCTTTTTGAAATAAGTAAGTTAGGCCAATCCGTACAAAAAAGAACGCTTTATCAGCTGAAATATGGCTCAGGAAATAAACGAGTGATGCTATGGTCACAAATGCACGGTAACGAAAGTACCGCTACCATGGCGCTATTTGATCTCTTTAATTTTTTGGAGGGTAGAAATGACCAATTTGATTCCGTTCGAAATCTGCTAAACAAAGAAACAACATTGTACTTTCTACCCATGATCAATCCCGATGGTGCTCAAATTTTTAACCGCAGAAATGCGTTGGACATCGATTTAAATCGAGATGCCCGCGAAACCGCGAGCCCGGAGGCTCGCATACTAAAACATGCTGCCGAAGTTAACAAACCGGCATTCGGCTTTAATTTGCATGATCAACATATTTATTACAACGTTCCGGGCACGCCAAATCCAGCGACAATATCGTTCTTGGCACCAGCTTATAATCATGAAAAAGACATTAATGATGTAAGGGGCCGAGCGATGCAACTTATTGTGGGAATGAATAAAATCTTACAGCAATACATCCCCAATGGTGTGGCTAAATACGATGACACACATGAACCCCGCGGTTTCGGCGACAATTTTCAGAAATGGGGAGCCAGCACGGTGCTCATCGAATCGGGAGGTTATAAGAATGATCCCGAAAAGCAATATATCCGAAAGCTAAACTTTTTGATTATTTTAAACGCCTTGATTGAGATCGCACAAGAAAGTTATACCCAGTATGAACAAAAGGCTTATCAAGATATTCCTGAAAATGCGACTAAACTATGTGATCTATTAATAAGGAATATCCAAGCTGAACGAGACTCGGTAACCTATCCGATTGATCTAGCGATTAAAAGAGACGAATTGAATGCACCGGACAGTGCATTTTATATACGAGGTAGAATTGACGATGTAGGTGACCTGAAAGATAGTTATGGCTATGAGGAGTTGGATGCGAAAGGGCTTAGTTTTATGAAAGGGAAATTGTATCCGACAGCAATAAATCATCTCAACGAACTCACAAAGGAAAAGGTTATCGGATTATTGCGAGCAGGTTACATTGCTGTTCAAGTTAAAAACGTAGCGAATAATAAACACTATAAATGGCCGCTTCTTTTAACCGGTAACGGAACAATTTATGGCAACAGTCCAACGCTAGGAAGTCAGGCGAATTTTTTTCTTGCTAAAGAGGATGAACCTAAGTATGCCATTGTAAATGGTTATTTGGTTGACTTGTCGAAAGAGCTGGATGAAAACTTTAAAAATTATATTCAATAATGAGGAAACAGACTGGAAGAAACGAGGTGTCAATCGAACTATTTCACCTTCTTTATGCCCTCTATTTCCCGGTTTGCTAAATAGCGACGCGCTGCTACTACCGTTCGACTTTCAAAATCATCATAATTGGAGGCTCCGGGCACCATACTGTTGATCCTCACCTTGCCTGCGGCGTGGATGAAGCTGCCATTGCCTATATATAATGCCACATGGGTTACCTTGGCATTTGCGCTTCTATGCTTTCCTCCAGCAAAAAATAGGAGATCGCCTGGTTTTAAATTGTTAAGTGCTTTGGATAAATCAAGTTTATCATTCGTTAAAATATTAATGGGCTCTCCTACTAAGACTTGTTGTGAAGCGTCTCTCGGAATGATAAAACCATTCATTAAATAGGCTGTCTTTGTAAATCCACTGCAATCAACTCCTTTTATCGATGTTCCTCCCCATAGATAAGGCACACCAATCATTGTTTTTGCAATTCCCAGAACTGCATCTGCTGACGGGTTAAGCCCGTGTCTCCAATCTTCATAATCCAGCGCTATTGCTTTATCGATATAACCACGTCTGCCGTCGGGAAAAATGACTTTAAAAAAATCCTCGAACTCACCCTCTTTTACCAATATATTTCCCATCACTATATCAGAAACTCGTAAAGACCTTTTATCCAGATCACTGTAGACATGCCCGTAGTCGCCTACAACTATTACTTTTTCCTTTCTATTCCAATCATCTATTTCAGGTTTTGTTTTTAACGAAATAGCCGCTTCATCTAGCCAGCTAATATAACTATCGATCGTTCGCACTAGATAGTACCCCTCCTTCTTTCTCAATACATCAACAGGCCAACCGAGCAGTGCTTGACTGGCCATTTCCGCAGCGTTTTTGGGGAACGTACGCATATTACCTACAGAAACATTTATTACACCGAAAGTAGTATCTTCCAGCGCCGCGTCCGGCAAAGTATTAATGAACAAAGGCTGGTTTATATTGGCAGTTTGGTATTGTTCACGAAAATAGGCGGCTGCTACATTGCTGCTCGTTTCAAGTACACATCTTCCTAAAGAATCGGTATAAGCTTCAAAAACAACTGTCCTTTTATCCAATGCATATTTACTGCGTGTGAGCTCTATTAAGTGTACAATTCTTTCTTCTAGGGGCAAATTCTGCTGTGCATTTAACCGCGAACAAAGCCCTAAAGCGAATAGAACAAGAATTGTGATCCTTTTCATATAATTCAGATGGAGGTATTGGGTACTAAATTAACGTATATGTCAAGAAGAGCAAATTATCTTTGCATAATTTTTATATAAAAATGCAAAATAACGCATTTTGCGCAACGATTTCTTTTGCATGTCACTTACTTGCCGTTTTTCTAAAGAGTTTTTTTATGTTTGCATCGATATAAATAAACTAGAATGATCAATCGAAGAAAGTTCATTCGTCAAGGCATTATCGGAACTGTTGCCTTGGGAATTAAGAACGAAACATATGGACATCCACTCTCGTTTTCCGCAAAATCTTCCAAGCCTATTGTCATCTCCACCTGGGATTTTGGGATTGCAGCCAATCAAGCTGCATGGCAAATATTAAAAGAAGGAGGACGTGCATTAGATGCCGTCGAAGCTGGTGTAAAAGTGCCGGAAGCCGATCTTAAAAATGTTACCGTTGGCAAAGGCGGTTATCCTGATCGCGATGGACACGTGACATTAGACGCATGCATTATGGATGAGAATGGCAATTGCGGGGCCGTGTTAGCTATGGAGCATATTACACACGCCATTTCAGTCGCCAGGTTGGTAATGGAAAAGACTCCACATGTAATGCTTGCAGGTGATGGTGCGCTTCAATTTGCATTGGAAAACGGTTTTAAGAAGGAAAACCTTTTGACAAAAGAATCAGAGAAAGCTTGGAAAGAATGGTTAAAAAAAGCTGAGTACAAGCCGATTATGAATATTGAAAATCAGCATTTTTCGCCAAATAAATTACCAGGTAATCAATATAATCACGACACAATTGGTATGCTAGCTTTGGATAACCGTGGCAACCTTAGCGGTGCCTGCACCACAAGTGGAATGGCTTTTAAAATGCATGGCCGGGTGGGTGACAGTCCCATTATTGGCGCCGGCTTGTATGTAGATAACGAAATAGGTGCTGCTACTTCTACGGGCGTGGGTGAAGAAGTGGTCAGAACCGTTGGAAGCTTTCTGGTTGTTGAATTAATGCGCCAAGGTTATTCACCGGAAGATGCCTGCAAGGAAGCCGTTCAGCGCATTGTAAAGAAAAAACCCGCGAAAGCGAAGGAAATCCAAGTTGGCTTCTTAGCCATGAATAAGCAAGGTGAATATGGCGCCTATGCCCTACAACAAGGATTTTCGTTTGCCGTGTGTAATGAAGAACAACAAGACTTACTTATTAAAGGGAAAAGTATATACTAAATAACGTTTTCGTGTTATGAGTTTTGAAGCCTAGCTTCTTCCGCCAACAACTGATGACTAATAACCAACAACTACATATGACACTCGAAATATGTGCAAACTCACTTGCATCCGCTTTGTCCGCGCAACTTGGCGGTGCCCAACGCATCGAGCTTTGTGAGAATTTAAATGAAGGCGGAACAACACCTTCCTATGGAACCATAAAAAGCGTTCGCAAGCTGCTTAAAATAAAGGTATATGTACTGGTTAGACCACGTGCAGGAGACTTCTTTTATTCTGATGATGAATTTACCGTCATGAAAGAAGATATCGCTATATGCAAACAGCTTGGCTGCGATGGTATAGTGATTGGTCTACTAGATCAAGATGGGAATGTAGACATCGAGCGAACGAAAGAATTGGTTAAACTAGCCTCTCCAATGGGTGTTACCTTCCATCGCGCCTTCGACTGCAGCAATGATGGTTTAAAAGCGCTAGAAGATATTATAGAATGTGGCTGCGAACGTATATTGACATCGGGTATGGAAAATACTGCGACAGAAGGAACTGCATTCTTAAAGACCTTAGTTGAAAAGGCAGGTGATAGAATCGTCATTATGCCTGGTTCGGGCATTAATGAACAAAACATTACAGAATTAAAAAAATCGACCAATGCTAAAGAATTCCATACATCAGCAAAAGAACCTATTCCAAGTAAAATGATCTATCACAACATGGCAATAACCAATATGGGCGATACGATCGAGGTAAGTAATGAGCATAAAATTAGGAAGATAGTAGCGATGTTAAATAGCTAAAACGTTAAGTAGGCATATAGTTGATTTAACTATTTACCTACTTAACTACTTAACAATTTTACAATTTGCCAATTTCCTGAACCAAGTCGATCAGTTTATTGGAATATCCCCATTCATTATCGTACCAGGAAACGACTTTTACAAAATTATCGTTCAAAGCAATACCTGCTTTTGCATCGAAAATAGAGGTTCTTGCATCCCCTTTAAAGTCTTCTGAAACAACGTCATCTTCAGTGTATCCTAGAATACCTTTTAATTCGCCCTCTGATGCGTCTTTGAAAGCTTGCTTAATTTCTTCGTATGTAGCTGGTTTCTCTAAACGAGCTGTTAAATCCACTACCGATACATCAGGAACAGGAACGCGGAAAGACATACCCGTTAATTTACCTTTGATTGAAGGGATAACCAAGCCTACCGCCTTAGCAGCACCTGTTGAAGAAGGGATGATATTCTGATAAGCACCACGTCCTCCTCTCCAGTCTTTTACGGAAGGGCCATCCACCGTTTTTTGGGTAGCTGTTACAGCATGTACGGTGCTCATCAAACCTTCAACGATTCCCCATTTGTCGTGCAACACTTTTACAAGCGGAGCCAAACAATTGGTAGTACAAGACGCGTTTGAAACGATATGTTGATCAGGTCTTAGTTCTTTATGATTTACACCCATGACAAATGTAGGCGTGTCGTCTTTAGCGGGAGCTGACATTACCACTTTCTTAGCACCGGCATCAATATGTTTTTGAGCAGTTTCTTGCGTTAGGAACAAACCTGTTGATTCAACAATTACCTCGGCGCCTACATCTCCCCATTTCAAATTTGCAGGATCTTTTTCGGCTGTTACACGAATAGTTTTTCCATTAACGATTAAATTTCCATCTTTTGCCTCTACCGTTCCATCAAAACGACCATGTGTAGAATCGTATTTTAACATATAGGCCATGTATTCCGGATCAACTAAATCGTTGATACCAACAACTTCTATACCTTCACGGTTTATAGCAGCCCTAAATGCAAGACGTCCTATACGTCCAAATCCATTAATTCCAATTTTCATTTTAACTAATTTTTATTTAAATAATAATTTAAAAGATTCTGAATCGGCTCTTTGATAACCACTCCCACTTCCATGCCATGATTATTAGCTACTTGCCTTAACCAGGGCTCATAACCGGCAGCCACACTTCCGGTAAAATTTATTTTCGGATAATGATACCGCTCTTTCAACGGAACAAAATACGTTTCAAACAATAAATTGAAACCCTCCATCACCATATTATGAACGAATTCATGACTTTTTTGTTCTGCAACAAAGTCGGCAAAGGAGCTTAGAAATAATGCAGCATTTGGATTCCTGTAAACTTTATCCATAATTTGCTTCCGATCAAGAGGATAATAGCTGGTGAACTTATTCTCGAGATCAATGGGTAAAGTTTCGGATAAATAATTTCGCAGAAGATATCTGCCCATCCAATTTGCCGAACCCTCGTCTGCCAAAATATAGCCTAGCCCGTAGTTAGTCTCGTAAATTCTTTTGCCATCATAATAGGCAGCATTGGAGCCACTGCCTAATATCCCTACAAGCGCCTGCTCATTGCCTCCCGTAGCGAGGGCAGCTGCCAGCATATCGTGCTCAACAAGCACTTTGCTATAGCGGAAAAATTCCTTAAAGGCATTGTAAACCGTCTCCTTACGCTCATCAGAAGAGGCACCTGCACCGAAGAAATAAATCTTCTTTATTTTTTCAGCGTAGTTTATCAGACTGTTGTTCTTGTTCAAAACCTGGCTTATGTACCGCTCATCATTATGATAAGGATTAATACCCATAGTTTTAAACCCGGCAACAACCTTACCCTTATCGGCTAATCGCCAATCAGCAAATCTCGAACCACTGTACACTACGGCAATCATCTTAATTGACTAAATCGCTAAAACATTCATCATTTCGATCATATCATCGGCTAATTTAAATTCCTTGCTTCGGAGCGCAACCTCCAAAGGGGTTGTCACAATATCATTTCCCCGCAAACCAACCATTATCCTTGTCTCACCTCTTAATAGCCTTTTAACGGCTGCAAAGCCCAGCCGGCTGGCCAATACACGGTCAAAGCTGCTCGGAGAGCCGCCCCTTTGCAAATGGCCTAATATGGTAACTTTGGTATCATAAAAATCGAACTTTTCCTGAACCCTTTTAGCTACATTATATGCCCCTCCATTTTTATCACCTTCAGCAACAATTACAATGGTAGAAGTTTTCTTGTCTTTCGCAGCATTTTCCAATTTTTGAATAAGCTCGTCAATACCTGTTTCCTTCTCAGGTAACAAAATGGCCTCAGCACCTCCTGCAATACCGCAGTTTAAGGCAATGCAGCCCGAATCGCGTCCCATTACCTCAATAAAAAACAAACGATCATGAGAAGCCGCTGTATCACGGATCTTATCTATTGCATCAATCACCGTGTTGTTAGCTGTATCATATCCCAAGGTAAAGTCGGATCCGTATAAATCATTGTCTATAGTACCTGGTACGCCAACAACCGGAATATCATACTCCCTGGAGAACACTTCGGCCCCGGTAAAAGTTCCATCTCCTCCAATAGCTACCAAAGCATCAATTCCCTGTGCTCTTATATTATCATAGGCCTTTTTACGTCCTTCAGGTGTTCTAAAGTCCAAGCAACGTGCTGTTTTTAAAATAGTACCTCCCAGTTGAAGAATATTACTGACCGAACGACTATTCATATCGATGATATTCCCATCGATCATTCCTTGATATCCATGCAATATACCACTTACTTTTTTGCCTTCATAAATGGCGGTACGAACTACCGCCCGAATACATGCGTTCATCCCTGGAGCATCTCCCCCTGAAGTAAATACGCCTATACGTTTGATTGAATTGTCCACTGTAAATAATCTATATAGGTTTCACTTGAATTTAACTTTCATTATGAATTGAAGAAACACATCCGCATTGCTCATTAAAATATAGCGTTAGCGTGCGTATTAGGTTGCTTCACTTCACATCAAAGCACGAATATAAGGTGTATTTCTTACACTATTGCTATTTATTTGTATTTTTTTTTACTTTTTCGCATCAGCTTTTATTCTTTCGTTACGAACATTCTAAAAATACTAAAAACGTAGCGGAAGTGGATAAGTTTTTTGCTTTTATAGTTTTCTTCCATAATTTTGAGTTTATTTGCCTAAAGTACCTAACGTTTTGAAATTAGCAATCAATTGCTCAATTTTATGGGCGTCTATGGAACTGAGAATTGGATATTTAATTGAACCTTAAAAAACAGAATTTTGCAATCAAACTTACCACATCTACAATCTATATTTACGGCTGACTGTGTTATTTTTGGTTTTAACGAAGGTGAGCTGAAAGTCCTTTTAATTGAAAGAAATGAATATCCTTTCAAAGATTGGTGGGGACTTCCGGGTTTTTTTGTTGAACACAATGAAACGATCGATGATGCAGTTAAACGTATTTTACTGGAACACACGGGGTTAAAGGGAATATATATGGAACAGCTCTATACCTTCGGTGACCTAAAAAGACACCCTCAAGGAAGAATCATAACGGTGGCATACTATGCTATGTTGCGATTGGAAGCTGTCAACCTCAATCTGAAGCCGTCCACCAACTACGTGAGAAAAGCGCAGTGGCACCCCCTTAACAACCTGCCTGAACTTGCTTTCGACCACCGAAATATAATAGAAAAAAGCATAGAAAAAATACGGCGTAAAGTCAGTCACAGTCCGATAGCTTTTGAACTGCTTCCTGAAAAATTCACGCTTACCCAATTGCAACAACTGTATGAAGCTATTTGGGACAAAAAACTAGATAAAAGAAATTTCAGAAAGAAGATGCTTAAATACAATGTCTTAAAAGAATTGGATGAAAAGCAAAAAGGGGTTTCCTATCGTGCCGCCAAACTGTACAAATTTGATAAGCGAAAATACAATAAGATCTTTAAAAATGAGTTGAACTTTTCTTAAAAAAGTAAAGGGTCTTTAGAAACCCTTTACTTTTTATAGACTATGCCAAGTTTAACTAAGCATTAATTTTCTCTTGATGAAACTTCACCAGGTCATCGATCGGTGACCGAACAATTCTGCCAAACTCCATACCAAACTCATGTGCCGTCTCCTCCAAGACATTCCGGAAGTTATAAGCTACGGAGCCGATACAGTTAAATGAATATTTTTGATAGTCAGGATAATGAACAACTAAATTCTTAAAGAAATCTTCAAAAGAGCTCTTTACCAATCCTCGTGAATATTCGATATTGATCATGATATCGTAAACGAACTTACTAAAGCTCGCGCAGAATCGATTCGCCAGTGGCTTGGTGTAAACAGCGTCCATTACATCATCCGGCGTAAGCTTAAATGTTTCCCAAAAAACTTCTCTTACATCACTTGGCATGTAGCCACGTACATAATCTGTTAAAAGTTTTTTTCCAATATAGCATCCGCTGCCCTCATCACCCAATATATAGGCTGCAGAATCAATATTCTGAACGATGTCTTTTCCATCATAAATACAGGTATTGGTTCCTGTTCCTAAAATGGCAGCAAATCCAGCTTTGTCTTTTAACAAAGCCCTGGCAGCTGCTAACAAATCGTGTCCTACAAATACTTCCGATCGACTAAATACTTGTTTGATAGCCATTGCAACAATAGCCGCTTTTTCTTCGTTGTGAACCCCCGCACCGTAATAGTTGACCTCTCTTACTTCACTGAACGGCAAATCTTTTGGAAGCCCCTTTTTCAAAGAACTTACAATGTAATCGCTCGATACAAAATAAGGATTATACCCTTCAGTGTTAAAATAGATTTTTTTACCGGAGTCATTGATCAGGCACCAATTCGTTTTGGTTGAACCGCCATCTGCAATAATGATCATGTTATTGGTTTTAGTTAATATTGATTTATATCATTTTCTAATTTAAAAAATTTCTCTCAAGCAAGCGTTCAAAAACAAAATACGCTGCAAAACCTGAAAATCGTGGCACAAAATACACCTTTCAGGATATTATTACAAGTAAATACAGAAAAATTAATACACAATTTTATTATACCGTTTATACAATTGGTATAAAAACAGCTTTAATAGTACTTAAAAACTTGTTTTTGTATCCCAATATTTATGCTAATATATAGTGTACTTTTTACAATTAGCTACTTCATGACACCGAATTGTTTTAGGATATCAAATGGAAATGTACCTTTGTTAAAAAAACCGGAAACATGTTTACAGGCATTATCGAAACATTAGGAATTGTAAAAAATATAAAACGAGAGGACACAAACTTGCATCTAACGATAGCTTCCGATATTTCAGATGATTTAAAGATAGATCAAAGTGTATCTCATAACGGGGTGTGCCTTACGGTGGTGGCTCTTAGTCCTGGCCGTCACACCGTAACTGCTATTCAGGAAACGTTAACAAAAAGCAATTTTGATGAAGTAAAAGAAGGTGACAAATTAAATTTGGAGCGGTGTACATTAGTTGGAAGTCGTTTAGACGGACATATCGTTCAAGGGCATGTAGACCAAACCGCCACTTGTATCCAAATTAAGGATGAGCTTGGGAGCTGGATATATACCTTTCAATATGATCCTTCTGTCGGAAATATCACAGTAGAAAAGGGCTCCATAGCGGTAAATGGAATAAGCTTAACCGTAGTGGATTCAAAAGAAGATAGGTTTTCGGTAGCAATCATACCCTATACGTTTGAGCATACATCTATGCATATGGTAAAAGTCGGTGATCGGGTTAACCTGGAATTTGATATTATTGGAAAATACGTAACGCGTTTAGTGTCATTAGGGAGAATAACCGCGTCTGAATGAATAGCCTATGATAGGTGCCTTTTAGGTACTTAATCTTGTGCATTACCTTTAATCTTTAATACCGAAATAGCGGCAAACAACATAAAAAAACCTGCCAATATAAGTGCATAAACGGCCTTTCCATTAAACACATACTTTATGATATAACCGATACAAAGGCCGTTTATAATCTGTGGAAAAGTGATAAAGATGTTAAAAATACCCATATATACACCCATTTTATTAGCTGGTAAATTTGCAGAAAGAATGGCATAAGGCATAGCCAAAATGCTCGCCCACGCAATACCGATACCCAGCATGGGCAGGGTCAAAAGGTACGGATCGCGGATAAAAAAAATAGACAACAAAGCGAATCCTCCCAACGAAAGTGATATGGCATGGGTAGCGCTCTGTCCGAAATATTTAGCTATTCTTGGTAAAACTAAAGCATAAAGGGCTGAAACTGCATTGTAAATACCGAATAACACACCAACCCAATTGCTGGCATTTGCAAAATCGATTGAGGACGAATCTCCTACTTTAACACTATAAACATGTTCTGCTATTGCAGGTGTACTAAAAACCCACATAGAGAATAATGCAAACCAAGAGAAAAATTGTACAAGGCCCAATTGTTTCATTGCTTTTGGCATCTGTTTTAAATCGTTCAGAATAGCCGTTAAACCTCTTATGTTTTTCTGATTGATAGTAGTTCTATTCTCGGATTTTTCGAAGGCATTCAGTTCTGCCGGCGTATACTCCTTTGTCGTCACCACCGTCCACATTACGCTCATCATCAGGATGAAAGCACCTATATAGAACGAAAAGACTACATTGTCGGGAAGATGCCCTTCCGCTGCTAATTTAGAAACACCCAAGAACTCTGCTAACACATAGGGTAACCAGGAACCAACAACTGCGCCGACTCCAATAAGAAAACTTTGCACAGAAAAGCCTTTACTCCTTTGCTCATTGGGCAAATTATCGGCAACCAACGCCCTGAACGGTTCCATCGTCACATTGATGGAAGCATCCATGACCATTAACATACCCGCTCCTATTATCAATGGAGGTAGAATTGTTGTTAAAACCGCGGCGTTTGGCATCAATAATAGGGCAATAGCCGTTAATAACGCCCCGGTTAGAAAGTAAGGACGCCTTCTGCCGAGCCTGCCCCACGTCCGATCGCTGTAATGCCCTACGAGTGGTTGCACAATCATGCCGGTTAAAGGTGCGGCTAACCAGAATAAAGACAAATGTTCGACATCAGCACCAAAGGTTTGCAATATTCTGGAAGCGTTTCCGTTCTGAAGCGCAAAACCTATTTGGATTCCTAAGAAGCCTAAGCTCATATTAAATACTTGCAAAGTGCTGAGACGTGGTTTAGTTAGTTGATTCATGCTAGGGTAACGCAAACTAGGCAGTTTGGCTCTTTTTAAAGACCGATTGCTTTAGTATTATTAACAACGGCAGTTGATTTTCGGGGAATAATAGTCGAAGGAAGAAGAATAACCTGCTTTTCCGTTACGGACTCCTTATTGCATAAAGCCTCAAATAAAATTTCTGCGGCGCGTTTGCCCATCTCGAAAGCTGGTTGCTTAATAGTACTTAAAGGAGGGTTCAGCATATCGGCAATTTCCAAGCAAGAAAAGCAAACCAGTTTAAAATCTGAAGGAATCTCCAATTTTACATCTGCGCAATATCGCAAAGTAGTCATTGCTAACCGCTCAACAGAGGCGAAAGCACCATCGGGTTTCATTTTCTCAAAAGATCGTTTAATAGATTTATATATTTCTTCCTTATCGTTTGTGCATTCAATAATCAACTCGTCCTCACATGGTAAACCGGCACTCTTTAGCGCGTCTAAATAACCCTGCATCCTGATCTTCCCGATAGATACATTCTTATTTACCACTAGGTAAGCAATCCGCTTACATCCGTTCATGATTAAATGGAGTGTTGCTTCATAGCTGCTCTCATAGTCGTTTCCCGTTACACAAGTAGCTTCTACGTCTTCATAGCAGCGGTCAAAAAAAACTAATGGAATCCCCCTTTCTTTCAACATATTTAAGTGAACATGTTTTAACCCCTCTCCTGACGCTGACATAACCACCCCCTCTACCCTTCCATTGCATAACGATCGGATAAATGTGGCCTCCTGTTTTACATCATCTTCTGTAACATAAATCAATGTATGGTAGCCATTACGTCTCGCTTGTTGCTCAATACCTTTGATCGCTTGCGAGAAAAAGTTATTATCAAATTCCGGAATGATGATGGCGATTGTTTTACTCTTTGATTCGCGCAGATTACTAGCATAAAGGTTAGGTGAATAACCTAATTCATCGGCCATGCGTAAAATACGCTCTTTAGTAAGCGGATTGATATCGCTATTATTTCGAAAGGCTCGGGAAACAGTCGAGGTAGATAAACCCAAAGCGGCTGCTAATTTTTTGATGTTTATTTGGCTCATTATTTATAATTCTATTAACAAACTTAGATAAAGCTGATCGTTATTCCAAGCTTACAAAGCATTGTAAACCAACTGCTTTGCTAATCTATCTTCTTATAATATGTTACTTGGACAAACAAATTAATTTTATTTCTTGTTAGTGATTAGGAAAACAAGAGCTTGAGATATGGATAAACTAAAAAAGTTTGAATTGATGGAAAAGATTGTCCGTCAATTAGAAGATTTGCGAAATAGCCAACAGGCTATTCTTGAAAAAATAAGTAACATTGAAGTAGAGAACATTGAAGTAGATGATAAAAGTCTTGAACAGATTCTTCCCGAAATCCATCAGCGCACAGCAGATAACCTGGATGCAGTCACAAGTTTAATGGAAGACTTCACTTCAAAAACCAGTGATTTTGGTGAAAAAAACAATGTGGCTCGACTAAGGGAACAGCAAGAAATCAACAATACTAAATAATATTCAAGCCGGGCAGCTACTGCCCGGCTTGAATACTAATATCCTGGATTTTGTGTATAATTTGGGTTTCCCAATTGGTTCAAAGGAATCGGGAACAACAGATTTTTCGCGTCTGATGCCGGTTTTTCTTGCCAGGCTTCCAGAAATCTGCCAAAACGGATGAGATCAGTTCTCCGATGTCCTTCCCAAAAGAATTCCCGGCCTAATTCATCCAATAATAGCTGTTCGTTCAATTCGGTAAAACTGCTGGCACCGCGCTTTGTCCGTACTTGATTGACTAAGTTAAGGGCTTCGCCGGTTTGTCCCAACCGTAATAACGCCTCGGCCTTCATTAATAAAACATCCGAATAACGGTAGAATACCCAATCATTATTTAACAAGCTCGTAGAACCGTTCGCATAGTCAATTGGATACTTAATAACACGTATACCAGCTACTTCCAAATGATTCTGATCTCTTTCTATAATGCTAACTTCTGGAGTAAAGGCTAAAGGGTTTCCTCGTCTATCGGTTAAGTTTTCACCATTTTGATTTACTTGCTGTCCCACCAAAAAGCCAACTCTTACACCACTCACATTAGTTACACCGGGATATTCACCGCCTCTCCGGACGTCACTTTCTTCAAATTTATTATAGAAGTCCGATAAAGTAGAGAAACCATTATTTCCCGGGGGATTTTGATTATAGTGTAATGTAGCTACCCACATATTCGTCATACCGGTAGCAGAACTTTCTCCACCGATATTTTCACCTGTAAAGATATTTTCGGTTGTCGATTGCCCATTATTTGGCGCGAAATTTAAATAATAATTATCAATTAAGGCGTATTCTCCACTATTGATAATCTCATCCGCCAACCGAACGACTTCCTGCATATCTTCATTGGCAAAAGTCGGCGCTTGGCGGTTCAAAAAGGCTCCCTTATTTAAATAAATTTTCATCAACAGAATTTTAGCTGCATCTTGTGAAGCACGATCAATTCTGTCCGTAGGTAAATCGTCTAACACTTCTGTCACTTCAGAAATCAGGTAGTCAATTTCTTCTTGCGCAGTTCTGACCCTCGGATTTTGCGTAACATTTTCTCCGGGGTCACGGTAAGGTACCTGTCCCCAACCATCTAAAATGGAAAATTCGGCAAAAGCCCGGAGAAATCGAGCTTGGGCTTCTTGCGAGGGAGTAGGATTATACTGCAAAATATCCGTTGCCGCATAGCTAACTCCTAGTACATCTTTAAACACACTGTGAACGCGTGTATGATCTGATTGCCATCGATGCAAATGAAGCGCTCGCCAAGCACCGTTATCGTCCCAGTCGCCGCCTCTCGTAGGAACTATAGCTTCATCGGTAGGAAATTCCTGTAGCGCCCACCAACCATACGGACCATAGTACGGATTGCGCATAGCAATATAGGCCGCATTTAACAACGCTGGTACATCATCGCTGCCAACGCCACCGGAACCTACTTGCCCATGAAGATCTTCTTCCAGTTTTGTACATCCTGTAAATGCAACTAATGCAAGTAAAAGGACCTTTATATATTTATTTCTCATGATTCTTCCGCTAAAATTTATAATGAAAAGTTGACGCCTAAATTAAATGTTCTGGCTGTTGGATAGGTCACATTATCTATGCCCGCCGAAGGCACGCTGTTTACCGATTTATTGACATTCACCTCAGGATCAAATCCTTTATATTTAGTGATCACAAATAAATTTTGCCCGTTAACAAAAATGCCTAAATTTTTAATGGAGTTACCAACATCTCCTACCCGGTAACTTAATGTAGCGTTGGCAAGTTTTAAATAGCTTCCATTTTCAATATAACGTGATGAGGCTGCAATTGGATTGGCTGGCGACTCTAATATGCTTGAATTTACTAGTTCCGAAGCAATGTTTCTAGACCCTAAATTAGATATAGGTAATACAGCATTAGCGGTATTATTATAAATATCTTGTCCGAGGGCTCCATTAAAGTTTGCAGAGAAAGAGAATTTTTTATAATCTAACGCTGTACTAATACCTAATAACACTTTTGGATTTGGATTTCCCACACGATAAAACACAAAACCGTCGTCTGTATATTGTGAAAACCCTTCTTGATCCAATCCTAAATATTCCCTTGTCACGAAGGCAAAAAGCGGATAATTATTTTGAATTACTTGCACCGTTACATCACTGAGCCCTTGTCCGCTTAAGCTACCGGTTCTAATGATTTCATTTTCTCCTAAATTGCGTACCTTATTGCTTACAAACGTTGCATTCGCCCCTAAATCCCATCGAAAATTATCATTTTCAACGATTACACCATTTAGGTTCAGTTCGATCCCTTTGTTAATTACTTCTCCCGGCAAATTTATCCAAGTAATAGATGCATCCGGTGATGCAGGATATTGTGGTGTTTGCGGAAAAAGTAAATCCGTTGTTTTCTTATTAAAATAATCCACCGTACCACTCAAGCGGCCGTTAAATAAACCAAAATCCAGCCCCACATTCATCTGTTCATCCGATTGCCAACGTAAGTCTGGATTCTCGTTATTATTTATAGGTCTGGTTTGGCCACCACCTCCATATCCGATTGAATATCTACGTTGTGATGAACCCGACGGAAACTCTTGATTACCTGTTTTACCCCAACCGGCACGTAACTTCAATTGATTCAACCAAGCAACATCCGCCATAAAGTCTTCATTTTTCAGGTTCCAAGCACCCGCGAATGAAGGAAAGGTTCCATAACGGTTATTTTCTCCAAATCGAGTAGAACCGTCAATACGAACCGTAGCAGTCAATAGATAACGATCTTTAAAATTAAAGGTAGCCCTTCCGAAATAAGATTGTAGTTGCGTAGTAGGATCGTTAAAAGAGTTCAAATTTCTATTTCCAGGTGCAGTGGCTTGCATAACATCGGTATAATCTACAGGAATATCGCCGAAACCACGTGCATTCATGTCGGT
Source organism: Olivibacter sp. EAT-5 (assembly GCF_044784325.1). NCBI lineage: Bacteria > Pseudomonadati > Bacteroidota > Sphingobacteriia > Sphingobacteriales > Sphingobacteriaceae > Olivibacter > Olivibacter sp. EAT-5. Next base: position 4,968,240 of record NZ_CP173028.1, read on the forward strand.
GCCCCGATTGATGAAATCCATGTATTCATAACCTATCACCGCGTTTAGATTAAGGTCGGAGGCAATTTCTCTATTAAATGAGAGTGTATGAGTCAATTGTTTAGTTATGAGCTCATTATTAGCAACACTAGCATATCCCCCAGGGAAATTATTGGCGGGCTCCGCCTGAATACTTGGAAGATTAATAAAACTCCGCGTGGATGATCGACGTTCTCCCCGGTTATAGTTAATACTCAACAACATCCGATACTCCAACCAATCGTTAAACTTATAATAAGGTGACAAGCTTGCCAATATGGTAGATACATTAGAACGATCGTTATAAGCTTCAGACATGGCTAGCGGATTAACAATATTACCACGTTCTACCAGCAAACTGCCATCCGGGTTCCGCAATGGCCGAGTTGGGTTCCAGGCTAAAGCGTGTGTTAGTAAACTACCTGACGCTCCTGCGTCTGTTGCCAGGGGTGCTATATTTTCGTTGGTCTGGCTGGCTATTAAACTCACATCCAATCCCAATTTTTTACTTTTAAGCATTTTGAAATTTCCATTAAACGAACCGCTGTATCTTTTAAATCCGGTTTTTTCGATAATACCCTGCTGATCCTGATATCCAAAAGATGCTCTGTACTTATTATCAGCGTTCCCTCCGCTTAATGAAAGGCTGTGATTTTGATTGTAAGCGGTTCGCAATATCGCATCCAAAGCATCGACATTATCGCCAAAATCACCCGTTGTTAGTCCATATTTGTTTAAAGCGTCTCGATATTGGTTGCCGTCAAGAATGTCGATTCTTCTCATAATATTACTTATCCCACCGGAAGAGTTGACATCTACCTTCAGGCCGCCCTCCTGACCACGTTTTGTTGTGATTAAAACGACACCGTAAGCAGCTCTTGAACCATAGATTGCCGTTGCGGACGCGTCTTTTAAGATTTCCATCGAGGCAATGTCCGCCGGATTAATAAAACTCAAGGGATTTCCTGCCGGGCTCGTACCTATCCCGCCACTTTGACTCGGTCTGGCTGAACGCCCGTCCAAAGCAACGCCATCCACTACGTACAGTGGTTGCCCGGTACCTGTAACAGCCGAATTACCACGAATACGTACGGTAGTAGCGCCCCCTGGTTGTCCGCTATTATTGATCATCTGCACACCGGACACCTTACCCTGAATTAATTGATCGGCTGCAACTAATGGGCCTTTGTTGAAATCCTTGGCGCCAACGGAAGCAACAGCTCCCGTTAAATCACTTCTGCGTTGGGTACCATACCCTACCACCACCACTTCATCCAAACCCTGCGCATCGGGTTGCATGGTAAAGGTCACCGTAACTGCCTGGCCTGAAACCGTGACAGATTTTTCTTGCGGCATATAGCCGACAAACGAGGCAACTAATGTGTACCTTCCATTCGGAATATTAGCCATGTTAAAATTCCCGTCGACATTCGTTCCTACGGATTTGTTTAATTCTTTTAGTTGTATAGAAGCACTTGGTAAAGGTTGGTTGTTTTCGTCTAAAACTTTTCCCGCTATACTGCCACTTTGTGCCATAGAAACGAGAGAGCTTAGCATAAAAATGAAATACGCCAGAAAACTGACAACATGATTCTTTTTCATTCGATTGGTTTTAATGGTTATAATGAAGCTTGTTGGGCCAATTTATTTGGCCATTTACATACATACATCGCTAGATAAGCTTAAGGAACGGGCGTTGGATAAAAATTCATAATTTACTTTAATTTTATTGGTGATACCTTTTGTTAAGATTGGCAATTGTCAACGTCTTTCATGACAACACACAATCTGTTTATATTGGCCTCAGGAAACACTACACGTAATGAAAACGTTCCCGATGAGTGCGGTAAAATTAAAGTTATTCTTAAGAATTACAAAAGTAATTTGCAAAATATACACGTTAGTTTGGGTATCGCACACTCCAGATCACCTCCTTTTCTTTTAAAAAACGTTGCAGGAAATGACGTTTTTAGTTACTTTTATGTCGTGACCTATTACAACCGTTCATTATATTCTATAGACTTATGAAGTTAAAAGCAGCCTTAGCTATTTTTCTATGTATCGGTTTAGCGTTCGTATTAAATAAAAAAATCGGGGATATCCCTCCTCTAGGAAAGTTTTTAAGTCCATTTGATGGCTTTTGGAAAAATGCAGAGCCCCTTTCGCAAACAGAAAATCAAAGCTTTTTTGTAAAAGGGATAAAAGACACCATCGAAATTTTTTATGACGACCAACGCATCCCCCACATTTCTGCCAGAAACGATTATGATCTCTATTTTGCGCAGGGCTACATTACTGCGAAAGACCGACTTTGGCAAATGGACTTTCAAACGCGATATGCAAGTGGTAGACTTGCGGAAGTAGTAGGTGCAAAAGCAGTTCCGTTAGATCGGTATCAACGAAGAATGGGTATGATGTTGGGTGCTGAGCGAATGCTAGCTGAAAGTATGAAAGATCCTATTAGTAAACTTATCCTTGAAGCCTATGCCGATGGTGTAAACGCTTATATCGCCGATCTCTCTCCTGCTGATTACCCTTTGGAATTCAAACTGTTAGATTATGCACCTGAACCTTGGCAACCTATAAATTCAGCCTTATTGCTGAAATTAATGTCTGCTACACTCGCCGGTAGTACCGATGAACTTCATATGACGAACATCCTGAAGACACATGGAAAAGAAATAACAGACAACTTATTTCCAAACTATCCTTTTAGAGAAGATCCGATTATCCCACAGGGAACGCCTTGGCCATTTAAGGTGGTACACGGAACAAACATTGCAAATAAAATTCAGACACCTGTAGAACAACCCAAAGAGTCACTCTCTTCAATGAAGTTTATTGATCAAAATAATTTACTGGCAGGAAACAAGGAAGAGGGTTTAGGCAGCAATAATTGGGCAATATCTTCGCAAAAAAGCAGCACGGGCTATCCAATACTGGCAAATGATCCACATCTTAGCCTTACACTTCCGAGCATTTGGTATCAGGTACAGCTTCAAAGTTCCACCAGCAACACTTGCGGTGTTTCTATCCCAGGTGCTCCTTGCGTAATTATTGGCTTCAATCAGCATATCGCCTGGGGCGTAACTAATGTCGGATCGGATGTACTAGACTGGTACCAAATTACCTTTAAAGATAAAAAAAGAGACTTCTATTTAGTTGATGATGAATGGAAGAAAACTACGAAAAGAATAGAAAAAATCAACGTAAGATCAGGTGCTACTGTATTCGATACGGTATACTACACCCATCACGGTCCTATTAGCGTCACCGAAGAACCGCTGAATAGCGATAGCAACCTAGCAAACAACATACCAACGGGTGCAGCTTTGAAATGGGTTGCCCATTTGCCCTCTAATGATTTGCGAACCTTTTATGAGTTGAATCGAGCCAAGAACTATGATGACTACAGAAAAGCACTGGTATTTTTTACTGCCCCGGCTCAGAACTTTATTTTCGCTGACAATCAGGATAACATTGCTATTACACCAAACGGCTATTTTCCATTAAAATCATTTGAACATGGAAAATTTATACTCGATGGAAAATACAGCAAGAACGATTGGTCGGACAGAATTCCTGCAGAGCAGAACCCAAGCGTTAAAAATCCATCACGCGGTTTTGTCAGTTCGGCAAATCAATCCCCGGTTGATCAAAGTTATCCTTATTATTTGAATTGGGAGTATGCGCCCTATGATCGCGGGCATCGAATAAATGAACGACTAGCAAAACTGGAACACGCAACGGCAGATTCACTTCGATTACTTCAGCTCGATAACAGAAGCATATTGGCGGACGATATCCTGGATACCTTGGTGTCTGTTACTGAAGGGGTGCAGGAATTAAATGACATTGATCGAAAAGCACTTGCCTTATTGCGAAATTGGAATCATTGTTATGAAGCAACTTCTATTGCTGCAACCATTTTTGAACAATGGTATAAAGAAATTGAAAATGCATTATGGAGCAAATGGTTTGATAAAAAATCGGCGAAAATGCGTTATCCCAATCGCGATCGTACCGTCGAGCTCCTACTCAATGAACCTAATTCAATATGGTATGGAAAGGAAAAGACGGGCACCCTAAGCCCTCGAGCTACCCTGTTCGCCAAATCACTTCACGACGCCCTACAGAACCTGGAAGAAAAATATGGTGCGCTCGATGAAACTTGGGCGTGGGGAACGGTCAATGAACGACGTGTTCTTCACTTGGCGAGTATAAAAGGATTGGCATCTTTTAAGTTTCCCGTCAATGGTTCGGGGCGTACAATAAATGCAATCAAGGAAAAGAGCGGCCCTTCCTGGAGAATGGTGGTCGAACTTGGTCATAGGCCGAAGGCTTATGGCATATTACCGGGTGGCTCGTCAGGAAATCCGGGTAGCATTTATTATGACAATCAGTTGAAAGCCTGGCTTCAGGGAGAGCTCAAAGAACTACTATTCCTGACAGGTGAAAAAAATGAGCTGCAAAACAGAATTGTAAGTAAAATTACGCTTACCAACTAAATCAGCTTCTGTCTTTCGCGAGTGAATGGCAAACTTCGTGTTTTTTAAAATACTATTATAATGAAAATGTTTATCGTACTTTGTGTAACCATCTTCACGGCTCAATTAGTATTGCCTTGGTGGATCATTATACCAATCTCTGTCATTGTATCCTATCTTTTCAACGAAAAGCCATGGAAAGCTTTCATCATTTGCTTTGCTGCAATCTATTGTGTTTGGGCTTTGTACAGCCTTTATCTAAGTTATTTAAACGGGCACATACTAGCTAACCGTATCGGCCTATTACTGGGCTTACCTGAAAGCTCTTTCAATTGGATCTGGATGACGCTGATCAGTGGTATACTAGGTGGCCTAGTAGCGGGTTTTGCCGGCTTGTCGGGACAATACATTAGAAAAGCATTTTAATATTTTCACGTATCTTTGTTTTCAGTAAATATGGTAAACATCGATAAAAGGGCAATTTTTCAAATACGCTCATCGGAACAATTTGAGCAAGTTGCATTGCAAATTTTTAAGAAGCAAGCATTGGAGAATGCGGTGTATAAGGAATACCTGCACTATCTCAACTGTAATCCTAACAATATTTCTCATACAGAAGAAATTCCATTTCTGCCTATTGAATTTTTTAAAACAAAAGAAGTCATACTGGATAATCAAATCAGTCAAGTTATTTTTTCAAGCTCGGGAACTACCGGTATGCAACCAAGCAGGCATTTGGTTAGCGACTTGAACTTGTACGAAGAGAGTTTCAGAAGAGCTTTCAGGCTTTTTTATGGCGATATAAAAAACATGGCCCTATTGGCCCTTCTTCCTTCTTATTTGGAACGCGAAGGATCTTCACTAATTTATATGGTAGATGATCTGATTAAGGATTCCAATCCACAATATAGCGGTTATTTCCTTTATGACCATCGGGCCTTATATGAACGGTTGAAGGAGCTTCAAAACCTGAAAATTCCAACCATGCTAATCGGCGTCACCTATGCTTTGCTTGATTTTGTCGAAAACTATAACATTTCTTTTAAAGAGTTGATCGTTATGGAAACCGGTGGAATGAAAGGTAAGCGGAAGGAAATGATCCGAGATGAATTGCATAATATATTGTGCACCGGTTTCGGCGTCACCGCCATACATTCCGAATATGGAATGACTGAGCTTTTGTCTCAAGCCTATTCTGAGGCAAAGGGCGTTTTCGCCTGTCCTCCTTGGATGAAAGTATTAATAAGAGATGTAAATGATCCACTTACCAAATTGCCGAAGGGATTAACGGGAGGCGTCAATATAATTGACTTGGCTAATCTTAATAGTTGCTCTTTTATTGCCACACAAGATCTCGGTCGCGTTTCAAGTAATAATCATTTTGAAATATTGGGCCGCTTCGATCAAAGTGATATCCGAGGTTGTAATCTATTGGTCCAGTAATCACTCGCTCATAGCTATTATTGTTACCGGCTGCTGAGCTACAACCGGTAACCGACATTCAAATAGGGGCTTACTGTGCAATGAGTAAAAAATAGTTCTTTTTACCTTTTTGTGCAATTATATATTTGTTATTAATCAAGTTTGAAAGGTCAATCGTTTGATCAACCGATCCAACTTTTTCCCTATTAATGGATACGCCCCCACCTTGTATCATTTTCCGAGCTTCACCTTTTGAAGGGAAAACAGATGCGTAGGTAGAGAGGAGATCGACAACATTGATTCCGTTTTTCAACTCCTCTTTTCTAATTACAGACTGTGGCACACCATCGAAGACGTCCAATACATCTGCATCGTCCATGCCACTTAGAAAGTCCAAAGAACCGCTTCCAAATAAAAACTCAGAAGTCTTTACGGCCATTTGGTAAGCAGATACCGAATGTGTTCTTATCGTAATATCCTCGGCTAGCGCCTTTTGAACAATTCGTAAATGTGGAGCAGCATCATGTTCAGCGATAATCGAATCGATTTCGGCCTTATCTTTAAGGGTAAAAATTTTGATCCAATTTTTTGCGTCTTCGTCACTTGCATTAAGCCAGAATTGATAATATTTATAGGGCGACGTTTTTTTAGGATCCAACCACACGGCACCACTTTCAGTTTTTCCAAATTTTGTGCCGTCTGTCTTCTTTATTAACTGAGTTGTTAAACCAAAGGCACTTCCTCCTTCCTGCCTTCTAATAAACTCCGAACCGGTTACGATATTACCCCATTGATCCGATCCGCCCATTTGGATCATACAACCTTTATGTTTCCATAGATAGTAAAAATCATAGCCTTGGATAAGCTGGTAAGAAAACTCCGTAAATGATAAGCCATTTTCACCTTCTAATCGCTTTTTTACTGAATCTTTTGCCATCATATAATTGACAGTGATAAGCTTTCCGACATCACGTATGAAATCTAAAAACTTAAAATCTTTGAACCAATCATAGTTATTGACCATTATGGCTCCATTGCCTTTTCCACTTCGGTTGTCAAAATCTAAGAATTTTCTCAACTGCTTTTCCAAGCATGAAACATTATGGCGAAGCGTTTCCTCGTCCAACAAGTTCCTTTCCGCCGATTTGAATGATGGATCTCCGATCATCCCGGTGGCTCCGCCCACCAAAGCGATCGGTCTATGTCCCGCTCGCTGAAAATGAATGAGTGTCATTATTTGCGTTAAGTGACCTACATGCAACGAATCGCCTGTTGGATCAAAGCCGATATAACCGGAAGTTACTCCTTTTTCTAATTGTTCTTCTGTTCCGGGCATAATGTCCTGTAGCATGCCCCTCCAACGCAGCTCGTCAACAAAATTCATCTCTGTATCTATTTATTTAACTATCTATTTTTCCCATGAAATGTGCAAACTTAGCATTATTTTTTCATCGATGTAATTTTTTCTCCATTTAATACCTGGAGTTCTTACCTCGAAAGCTCCTATTTGAAAACTGGCATAAAAAATGTATATTCACAGGAAGTTTGCACATAACAGAATTGGACAAAGATGAGGACTTTAAACTGAGTACCATGAATTTCCTATCTCATTTTTATTTTGAACGAAAAGTAAATGACCCTCATCGCGCACTTGGATCTGTGCTGCCTGATCTTTTACGAAATATGGATAGAGATATCCGTGTTTTTCCCGAGAAGAATGTTGCATTGTTTATCGATGATCAGCGTATTTCTCGGATATTGAAAGGCTGGTGCCGCCACTTGGCTACAGACCGGTTCTTCCACAACAATGTGTTTTTTTTGGAAAAAACGAGACAATTGAAAGCGCATTTGTCACCTGTTGTTGCAAATACACCCATCCGCGCTTCATTTCTTTCTCACATTGCCCTCGAGCTCCTCCTTGATCGCTTACTTCTCAAGGATAGTTGGCTACATGAAAACGACTTCTACGGGCAACTCCAAGATGTAGATCGTCAAAGCTTATCCCGTTTTTTGGAACTTTCCGGCTTACAAGATACCACACTATTCCTTACATTTTTTAATGCTTTTATCAATGATCGATATTTAGGAACCTATCGTGAGATGGCCAAAGTTACCTACGCTCTAGACCAAGTTTGTAAAAAATTTTGGCCGCAAGGCTTAAATGAAGATAAAAAACTTCAGCTGACTGATGCCTTAAATGTATATGAAAGAGAATTAGCATACAATTATAAAGTGATCTTTAACGAAATTGCCGATTATTTAAGCAAATACTACAATTAGGCTCACCAAAGAATGGATGCAGCTTTATTTGGTGTCCATAACAACGGAATAAAATATTTTTTTTATGTTTGGGCCTTAATTTTAATTGCTGTTTAACAACCAAACATCGTATGGCTCATAAACTCTTCCGCAAAAAAACCGTTGAGCAAATCCAAAAAGACACGTATCATCAAGGAAGCGGAGGATTAGCAAAAGTCCTAGGCGTAAAAGATCTAGTTTCGCTCGGTATAGCGGCTATTGTTGGGGCGGGTATCTTTAGTACAATAGGATTAGCAAGCTATAACGGTGGTCCGGCAGTTTCGCTTTTATTCGTTTTTACAGCGATAGCATGTGTATTTACTGCGCTTTCTTATGCGCAATTTGCAAGCACCGTCCCGGTTTCCGGAAGTGCCTATACTTATGCCTATGTTGCATTCGGTGAAATATTCGCATGGATAATCGGATGGGCACTTATTTTGGAATATGCAGTGTCCAACATGGTGGTTGCCATCTCGTGGTCTGAATACTTTGTAAGCATGCTAAAGGGCTTCGGCATCCGACTTCCACTGTGGCTTACAACTTCTTCCGAAGGCGCCTATGAAGCTTTCCACAAACTACAACAAGCGGGTTCCGAAGCTCTCAGTTCTTCTGAAAAAATTGCAGCAGCGGCCTATGAACAAGCTCCCCACTTAGGTAATATTGCCCTTGTTTGCAACCTTCCGGCTGGCCTTATTACGATTTTGGTGACGTGGCTGGTCTATATTGGCATTAAAGAATCAAGAACTGCAAGCAACATCATGGTCATTCTTAAAGTCAGCGTGGTGCTTTTTGTTATTATCGGGGGTGCTTTTTATGTTAAACCGGCAAACTGGAGTCCTTTCGCACCTAATGGAATTCAAGGAATTTTAAGTGGTGTTGCAGCTGTGTTCTTTGCGTTCATCGGTTTTGACTCCATTTCAACTACAGCGGAGGAATGTAAGAATCCACAACGTGACCTCCCACGTGCTATGATCTACTGCCTTTTAATCTGTACCGTTTTATATGTATTAATAACGCTTGTGCTAACAGGAATGGTGAACTATAAAGAATTGAACGTGAATGATCCCTTAGCCTTTGTATTTCAATCAACAGGATTAGATTTTATGGCAGGAGTCATCTCCATTAGCTCTGTTATAGCTATTACCAGTGCCTTATTGGTTTTTCAATTGGGTCAACCACGCATTTGGATGACGATGAGCCGAGATGGTCTATTATGGAAAAAATTTGCCAGTATTCATCCCAAGTATAAAACACCTGGCTTTGCCACCATTATTGCCGGTATCGTGGTTACGATTCCTGCGCTATTCTTTAGAATGGATTTCTTTGTAGACTTAACCAGTGTAGGTACCTTCTTTGCCTTTATATTGGTTTGTGGTGGTGTTTTATATTTAGATCATCAAGGGATCTCAAAACAATCAAAGTTCCGGGTTCCTTACGTCAACGGCAAATATATAGTCGGTTTAGCCCTCTTAATAACAGTGCTAGGTCTGTTCATTTATGGTAAAGCAACGATAAAAGAATGGGTTGATCTCTCTGCCGTGGAATTAATCGAACATAAATCGCTCACAATAATCTTCTGGCTTACTTGGGTCATACTCACTGTTCTCAGCTACAAATACAACTTCTCGACACTCCCGGTAGCCGGTATTTTGGTAAATCTTTACCTCATGACTGAACTTGGCGCAAGCAACTGGATTATATTTATTGGTTGGCTCGTTATAGGTCTTATCATCTACTTCATTTACGGCTATAGAAAGTCAAAATTGAATGTTAACCATAGGCTTTAGGCGATAAGCTTTAAGCTTTAGTTACCCTGTCGGTATGTAAGTACAACTGCCACAACCACCTAACCCACCACCATTACATTGGCTAACCGACCGTTGGGAGCCCATGAGTGCCGAAAAAACAAACATTTACGAATAATTGGCTCATCGACTAAGTAAACTACTTAACAATTTAACAACTCAACTATCACCTAACCCCGCTATTATCACATTGTCTAACCGACCGTAGGGAGCTCATGAGTGCCGAAAAAGCAAACACTTACGAATAATTGGCTAATTGGCTAATTAACTAATTGGCTAATTAACCGAACCTACTGCTTCCAATAACTTCGTTTGATGTTAATTTCTTTTGTACCCGAAATGACAAGTGGTACACGTTCAATGGTCACGAAGCTGGAATCTAAGCCGAAACCTCTTTCTTCTGATAAACTGAAATGCCTCAGCAGATTATAGGCATCCATTACGATACGTTCCATGAACCCTAGATTATTAGACCTTGAAACCACTTTTTCGAGTACCACAAATCGAAAGTCACCCACCATATTATATTTCTTCAAGGTTTTATACCTACTTGTAATCTCTACCTCCTGGTTTTTCACTAACTCTTCTACTACCTTTCGGAATAACAGGCTAATACGTTGTTCGACTCTAAATCCTAAACGAAAATCAATTCGTATCAACTTGCCCTTAACTAGGTGATCCACTTTATATTCATTTGTATAGGGTTCATCGGTCACATCAACATGAACCAGCCAGTATACATCAGCGCGTTTTGGTTTCTTCTGAAGAATAGAATAAACAATTTTCGACTCTATTTCCGATCTAAAATTGGCGCTGGTCAGGTATACAAGTTGAGAAGCATAGCGAGGCACTGTTTCATCTTCTGTCAATTCACTTAATATAGGATAATAATCCTCTATATCAACATAGCGTACAAAATTATTCTTTATCTTTCGAGCCCACCACCAACAAAGCATAACAGCAAAAAGCACACTCGCCAAAAGCAGCGTCAGCCATCCACCATGAGCAATTTTGGCGCCGTTTGCCGCTAAAAAAGCCAGTTCTATCCCCATGTAAATGATGAAAAAAAGCGCAATCAAATACCGTGGTGTATGCTTTTTGAAAAGATACGCTACCATTAAGACAGTTGTTGCTAGAAAGGTGGTATTGATGGCTAATCCGTAGGCCGCTTCCATATTGCGCGACTCTTTGAATATTAAAATTACGACCATACAGCCGATCCATAAAAGTAAATTTACAGATGGCACGTACAACTGGCCTTTTTGATTACTTGGATAGTTAATTTTCACTTTCGGCCAGATATTAAGTCGCACCGCCTCAGCAATCAGGGTAAACGATCCCGATATCATAGCTTGCGATGCGATAATAGCTGCTATCGTTGCAATGGTAATGCCAATCGTCAAAAACCACTCCGGCATCAAGAGGTAGAAAGGATTCTGATCGTTTAGATAGGCACCTTGATGCTGTGCTAACCAAATGCCTTGACCAAAATAATTCATTAACAGGCAGGTTTTTACGTAAATCCAGCTTATTCTAACATTCGCGCGCCCACAATGGCCCAAATCTGAATAAAGTGCTTCAGCACCTGTAGTACACAAGAATACCGCTCCTAAAATCAACCATGCATTCGGATAATTAATTAGAAGTTTAATGGCATAATACGGGTTGATAGCTGCAATAATTTCGGGCATATCAACCAAGTAACGTAAGCCTAAAACCCCCATCATCGTAAACCAAACAAACATCAGCGGACCAAACACTCTTCCCACCACCGATGTTCCAAATCGTTGAATAACAAATAAAACAGAAATGATGCCGATCACAATGGGAACAGTGGGCAAATCTTTGTTATAGATTTTCAACCCTTCAATTGCGGAAGATACGGTGATTGGTGGCGTAATCATCCCGTCAGCAAGCATAGCGGCAGCTCCAACCATGGCCGGAAATATTAACCACTTAGCTCTCCGTTTGACTAGCGAGAATAGAGACAGAATCCCACCCTCTCCCTTATTATCGGCCTTTAACGTGATGATAACGTATTTTATGGTAGTTTGTAAAGTCAAAGTCCAAAAAATACAGGATAATCCCCCATAAATCAACTCAGATGTGATAACATCGTCACCTATAATGGCTTTGAATACATATAAAGGAGAGGTTCCTATGTCGCCGTATATCACCCCCAAACTAACCAATAAACCCGCAGCGCTTAACTTGTGTAAATCTTTTGATTTTTCCACTGATTAATTTTTCTAATTTACGAGGCAAATGTAGCTAATATATTGATATTTGAAAGCATGTCTCATTTCCAATCAATTCAAAAACAGAGCAAACGAAAAAAGTTGTTAAAAATTGTTAAAAACTATCTTTTTTTTGCTTTGTTCTAAAAATTGAAATATATTTATTGTATTTTTGTAGTCAAGCTAACTGGTGAAGTGTTTCCCTTTGTGACGATCCACTTCTCTTTTTTTGCAATAACTATTTGAAGCGACACCTATGGCATATAAATACTTTTCTATTCTATATCTTTTTATTTTAAGTGTAGTCTTTACGCTAGCAAAAATAGACACGCATGCAGCGGCTTCTCTCAGTCTAGAAATGGATTCCGCATCGAGAAAGCAGCAAACACCCATGCAGAAGAGTCGAATTTCCGATCACAAAGCCTATAAGGTCAGCGATCTGCACTTTGGATTCAAACCCTTTTCTCCCTTAATGGGGGCACAAAAGATGGAGGGGACCGAAAATGAAAAGCTGCTCAGTAATGTGAAGGTTTTTCCAAACCAAATTTCAGATCAACTGAGTTTGTCCTTTAAACTAAACAAAGATAGTAATGTGTCCATCAAAGTGATGGATGCGTTGGGAAATGAAGTAACTACTTTGCTTTCACAACGTCTGTCTGCGGGAGAACAAAGCAACACTTTTAACTTGGGTAGTAAGCTTAACCAGGGATTTTACTTTATCCGTGTTGTTGCCGGTACAGAAACTATTGTTAAGCGAATTGAAGTGCTCTAGATAAAAACTAATTACTTTTCTGATTCGAAACCATCCGCTCCAATTGGAAACGGATGGTTTTTTTATTTAAATTAACAATCAAAAAATTCGTTGCAATTTTTTTTTGTAGTAGGTTTGGGGGTATATTTACAGAAACCTGCCTGCGGTAAGCAGGCAAGCTTCATTGCCACTTTAAAACAAATTATTAAATGAAAATTATAGCAATCGGTAGAAACTATGTAGCCCATGCCCACGAATTAAACAATCCTGTACCGGAAAAGCCTGTAATTTTTTTGAAACCGGATACAGCAATACTTAAAGACAATAAAGATTTTTATCTACCTGATTTTTCAAAGGAAGTCCATCACGAAATTGAGATAGTGATCCGAATTTGCAAAGAGGGAAAGCATGTTCAGCGAAAATTTGCTGATACCTATTATGATTCCATCGGTTTGGGAATCGATTTTACAGCACGCGATCTTCAAGCAGAACATAAACAAAAAGGTCTACCCTGGGAACTGGCAAAAGCCTTTGATCAATCGGCGCCCGTTAGTACTTTGATTCCAAAAAACACTTTTGCAGATATCTATAACATTAATTTTTGTTTAAAGAAAAACGGAGAAGAAGTTCAGATAGGGAATACAAACAATTTGATCTTTTCTTTTGAGAGCATTATATCCTTTGTAAGCGAATACATTACACTCCGTAAGGGCGATCTAATCTTTACAGGAACACCTGCCGGCGTAGGCCCTGTGGCTATCGGCGATCATTTGGAAGGTTATATTGAAGACCAAAAGCTACTTGATTTCAATATAAAGTAAATTGCGGATGAAACTTCTCTATATTACCGCGCTATTTCTCCATTTCATGCTTCCAGTAGAAGCTCAAGATTCGCGCGTTCAGCAAAAACAATACCCGCAGAACTATTTTCGTCCTCCGCTAGACCTAGCGCCGCAGGCAGCCGGAAGCTTTGGTGAATTGAGGTCAAACCATTTTCATTCTGGAACAGACTATAGGACGAATCAGCGAGAGGGTTATCCGATTTACGCCGTAGCTGATGGCTTTATTTCTCGTGCCCGCGTCCAAATAGGCGGTGGCGGAAATGCGCTTTATATAGATCATCCAAATGGTTATACCAGCGTTTATATGCATCTACAACAATTCAATGCAAAAATCGCCACACTTGTAAAAGATAAGCAATACAATGAAAAAAGATTTGATGTAGATTTTCCGTTGACTGCCACGATGATTCCGGTGAAGAAGGGAGACATCATCGCATTCTCGGGGAATACCGGTGGGTCCGCAGGACCCCATTTGCATTTTGAACTTAGAGATACTAAGACCGAGCATACCATTAACGCTCAACTTTTTGGACTGACAATTCCCGACAGGGTCCCCCCTACTATTAGCGCTTTAACGGTATATCGATTCGGAAGCGATACATACGACGAAAACACAGAAAGAGAACACTTTCAGGTTTCGGGGACCGGTGGTGAATATAAAATCACCCCGACAAAAACGATCATCATCAACGGACCAACCGCTTTTGGAATTGTAGCTTCCGACCTCAATTCTGCATCGGCCAATCGAAACGGCGTATACTCCATTGAACTTTTCTTGGATGGAAAGAACATTTATACAGCGGCCTGGGAAAGCTTTTCTTTTGACAATAGTCGAGCCATTAATGCACATATTGATTATGCGTCTTATATATTACATAAAAGAAGAATACAAAAGAGCTTCGTGGAACAAGGGAACAAACTAGAAATTTACCACAATCTTCATAATCGGGGTATCATCCATATTAAAGATCAACAGAGTCATCGGCTTCTTTATAAAGTAAAAGATATAATGGGCAATGTGAGTACTTTATCATTCGAAGTCAGAAACGATCCTCAGTATACGATAGCAAAAAAGAATCACGAAGGAACGACTTTCTTTTATTATGGGCAAGATAACCAATTTGAAAATGACGCGATAAAGATTAGCTTGCCTAAAGGCAGCCTATACAGCGATTTATATTTTAGATACGATCAAGGCACGCGTCCAAAAGGTGCTTATTCGCATCTACAGCACATCCATAACCGCATGGTTCCGGTGCATCAGGGATATAGCTTGGCAATTAATGCGCAGGACGTGCCCCGCAACTTGCAATCCAAAGCTCTTATTGTAAATGCGCAAGGCGATTCGCAAGGAGGCATTTATAAAGATGGTTTTGTTATGACGACTGCAAGAACCCTGGGAAGTTTTTATATCACCGTTGATACCGTCGCTCCCATTATCCGTTCGCTTAATCTCTCTGCAAACAAAAATATGAGTGCCTACAGTCGGATTAACTTCAAAATATCCGATAATTTGTCAGGAATTCAGTCATTTGAGGGCTACATAGATGATCAATGGATATTAATGGAATATGATCCCAAAAGTGCATCTCTCCGACATACCTTTGACGACAACCTCCCTAAAGGAAGGCATCGGTTCAAATTGCGTGTAAAAGACTGGAAAGACAACGAAAAAGTATTTGAGGCGGATTTTGTGAAATAAGCTGTCAGCCATTGGCTATTAGTCATTAGCTAACGGCTAAAATCTAATAACTAAAAAAATGAAAGAACTAAAAGAAGGTGATAAAGCACCGGCGATTAAGGCCAAAAATCAAAAAGGTGAAACCGTAGAACTGAAAGACTATTTAGGTAAAAAAGTGATTTTATACTTTTACCCGAAAGATAATACACCGGGCTGCACCACCGAAGCCTGTAACTTTAGAGATAATTATCAGTCTCTCCTTCAAGATGGATATGAGGTATTAGGAGTGAGTATTGACAGTGAACAATCGCATCAAAAGTTTATCAGCAAGTATGAACTCCCTTTCAACTTATTGGCTGATGAGGATAAAAAGATAGTTGAGGACTACGGTGTTTGGGTGGAGAAAAATATGTATGGTAGAAAATACATGGGAACAGCCAGAACTACCTTTGTGATCAATGAAAAGGGAATCATTGAACATATCATCAGAAAGGTCGATAATAAAAATGCTTCCCGCCAGATACGGGATTTGGTAAAATAGACCATTTATTTAAAAGACCAACCAATATAAGTGTCAAATTAACAACTATTAATTAACGGCTAATAACTAAAAATATTTATCTTAGCATCTTAATATCGTTTAACACAAATTATAATGAGTGCAGACATAGCAAAACTTGAAAACATAGCAAAGCAAGTACGTCGAGATATCGTACGCATGGTACATGGTTGCCAGTCCGGCCATCCGGGAGGATCACTGGGATGTGCAGACTTTTTCGTAGCTCTCTATTTCCATCAAATGGAACACAATCCCACGTTCAACTTGGATGGTATTGGAGAAGACATTTTCTTTTTGTCCAATGGACATATATCTCCCGTATTTTACAGCACCTTGGCACGTGCCGGATACTTCGACAAAAGTGAACTAGCAACTTTTAGAAAGATTGATTCCAGGCTGCAAGGGCATCCAACAACACATGAACATTTGCCGGGTGTGCGTGTTGCTTCTGGCTCTCTTGGTCAAGGACTTTCCGTGGCAATCGGAGCTTCCCGTGCGAAAAAATTAAATGCGGATGATAAATTGGTTTATGTTTTAATGGGCGATGGTGAATTGCAAGAAGGCCAAGTATGGGAAGCTGCCATGTATGCACCACATAATAAAGTGGATAACCTTATCGCAACGATTGATTTAAACGGTCAACAAATCGATGGCCCAACCGAACGTGTACTTTCTTTAGGTAATTTAAAAGCCAAATGGGAGGCTTTCGGATGGGATGTTTTGGAGGCAAAAGGTAACGATATGGCGCAGCTCATCGAAACCTTAACGGAAGCGAAAAGCCGTACCGGAAAAGGAAAACCGGTTATGATTCTTATGCATACCGAAATGGGATATGGCGTTGATTTTATGATGGGATCTCATAAATGGCATGGTGTAGCACCCAATGATGAACAGCTAGCTACAGCACTAGCACAGCTTGAAGAAACTTTAGGAGATTATTAATTGACCTGACTTGGTCATACACTATTCAATATTACGAAATGAAGAAATATACATATACGGACAAGAAAGACACGCGTTCGGGCTTTGGAGCTGGTTTACATGAAGTAGGCAAAAAAAACAGTAATGTCGTTGCACTGTGTGCCGATTTAGTTGGATCATTAAAAATGGATGCATTCATCAAAGATTTTCCGGAAAGATTCTTCCAGATAGGAATTGCTGAAGCTAATATGATGGGAATTGCTTCCGGTTTAACCATTGGCGGAAAAATCCCCTACACCGGAACCTTCGCAAACTTCTCCACGGGAAGAGTTTATGATCAAATCCGCCAGTCTATCGCTTACTCCGGAAAAAATGTTAAAATATGTGCCTCACATGCCGGTCTAACATTAGGCGAAGATGGCGCTACCCATCAGATATTGGAAGATATCGGTTTAATGAAAATGTTGCCCGGTATGACGGTGATTAATCCTTGCGATTATAACCAGACAAAAGCCGCAGCGATCGCGATCGCCGACTACGATGGTCCTGTTTATCTTCGTTTCGGCCGCCCTGTCGTACCAATCTTTACCGACCCGGATCAAAAATTTGAAATCGGCAAAGCTTGGATGGTAAACGAGGGTTCCGATGTTACGATTATTGCAACCGGTCACTTAGTTTGGGAAGCTATTCAAGCAGGAGAACAGCTTGCTGCATTGGGAATAGACGCTGAAATTATAAATATTCATACCATTAAACCTTTGGACGAAGAAGCAATCTTAAAGTCTGTGGCTAAAACCGGCTGTGTGGTGACAGCAGAAGAGCACAACCGTCTTGGCGGCTTAGGTGATAGCGTATCCCAAGTGTTGGTTAAAAACCATCCAGCTCCCCAAGAATATGTTGCTGTTAACGACAGCTTCGGAGAAAGTGGCACACCTGCACAATTAATGGAGAAATACGGACTAAATGCTGCGAGTATTGTTAGCGCCGCTCAGAAAGTTATCAAAAGAAAATAAATGGTTTAGGTTAGCAACGGAAGGTAACAGGTTTCCTTCCGTTGTTATCAACCATCAAGCTCTCTAATGGAAGATTCAATAATAATTGAAAAATTCTCTAACGAAAGAACTCGAAATGAGGCTTTTAATTTATTGCTAAAAAAATACCAGCAGCGGATTTACTGGCATGTCCGTAGACTGGTAGTAGATCACGATGACGCGGATGATTTGGTGCAGGATATTTTTGTAAAAGTTTGGAAAAATCTGGAGAACTTTAGAGCCGATGCGCAGCTATACACATGGCTTTATCGTATCGCAACCAATGAGTGTATTACATTTTTAAATAAAAAGAAGCAGTATCAAAGTATATCCTTAGATGATGATTCTGCTTCCTATTTGTCGGACACCCTCACTACCTCAAGTTACTTCAACGGAAACCAAGCTCAACTAAAATTACAGCAAGCTTTATTAACCTTACCGGAGAAACAGCGACTGGTTTTTAATATGAAATATTTCGATGATCTAAAATATGACGAAATTTCTGAAATCCTGGGAACAAGTGTTGGTGCGCTAAAAGCATCCTATCATTTAGCCGTAAAAAAAATTGAACAATTTTTTAGTGATAACGATTAAACCTTTTAGCGTAATCTATATCTAAGAGTTACTATGAGCACTATGGACAATGAACGTAATTATCAAGATGATTTAGCTGGCATACAAGGGGTGCCGCCTAATCCAAAGGATACGCCATTTATTGTGCCTACGGATTACTTTGATCGATTGGAAGCTAACATCATGCAACGTGTCTCCATCATTTCCGATATGGAGAAAAGCTTCACTTTACCAAAGGGGTATTTTGAATCACTTAGTGACCATATCATTGCCAAAATAGAAAAGGAAGACAACCTGACACTGGCAAATTCTACGTTTGAAGATACTGAATATCACCCTTTCATCGAAAAACTAAGGGAAAAAGTTACGACCTCGGGTTTTGTCACACCGCAAAATTATTTTGATCAATTAGATAAAAAAATCAATCAAGCGATAGTTTCCACAGCTAAAAACGAAAAGACAAGGGAGATTGCATTTCCAATAAGAAGGAAAAATCGGAATCTAACCTGGATCGGCTATGCGGCAGCGGCTTGCATAGCAATCGGCTTAGGTGTTTACGGTTTCTTTCAGTATCAATCCAACAATTTTGAACGTACTTTGAAAAGCATTCCCGATAATGAAATTGTGAACTATCTGGAGTATTATAGTGAACCGGGAGACGCTGCTTTTCTTGAAGCTCAATTTGATGGTGTCATTCAAATGGATAAACCCAAATTTTCAGAAGAAGATATAGAAGCCTATTTGGATTACAGTATCTAACTTGAAATGAAGAAATTACTTTTTACATATATACTGTTGGTTGCTTCTATCTTCACGCTGAAGGCTCAAGATAGAGATCAGCAGAATCGATTTAAGCAGATTGAAGCTGCCAAGATAGCTTACATAACCAAAGAACTTTCCTTAAGTCCGGCTGATGCTGAACGTTTTTTCCCCTTATATAATCAATACCAGCGGGAAATGCGGGCACTGATTCATCAACGGCGAACTAAAACTGGAAAAAAGAGAAGTGAATTAGACTATGACTCGGAGGTCTTAGCTTTGAAGATGCGTTATCGTGACGCTTTTATTCCTATAATAAATGCACAACGAACCGCTAAATTCTTTGAAGCGGAGCGAGAATTTAGGGAGCAACTATTGCAGGAGTTGAAAGACCGGCGAAACGAGTAAAAGATCTTTATCGCCCGTACCTCTATACTATTTTAAATCTGTACCTTCGACGCACAGAGTGAATTGAAAGGATTTCTATGTTAAGTAATCGCCAACTTTTTTTATTGAATACCGCACAAACGTCTACAAGCCCACGATTAATAGAAATTGAAAAAGCAGAAGGGCTTTACCTTTATGGGCCCGACGGCCAAAAGTATATGGATCTAGTATCAGGCTTCGCTGTTAGTAATATCGGACATCGGCATCCTCGAGTTTTAACGGCTATTCGCGATCAACTGGAAAAATATCTCCACGTTACCGTATATGGCGAATTTATTCAAGCACCTCAGGTGGCCTTGGCTACTAAGTTGTTAGAGCAACTCCCTTCTACCCTGAACAACATCTATTTCGTAAATTCGGGCGCCGAAGCAACTGAAGGAGCGATGAAAATAGCTAAAAAATACACCGGACGCTCCGCGTTTATTGCTGCGAAGAAGGCCTATCATGGAAGTACGCAAGGTGCTCTCAGTTTAATGGGAGATGAAAAATATAAAATACCATATGAGCCTTTGCTTCCTAATATAACTTATATCAACTATAACGAACTCAACGATCTCTCAAAAATCACCACAGATACCGCTGGCGTAGTGCTTGAGGCCGTACAGGGAGAGGCTGGCATCCGTGTGCCGGATATAAATTATATGCAACAGCTACGTAAACGTTGCAATGAGACGGGAGCTCTTCTTATACTAGATGAAATACAGACAGGGCTGGGACGAACTGGAAAACTTTTCGCTTTTGAGCATTATGGTATTGTCCCGGATATATTATTAACTGCAAAAGGCTTAGGTGGAGGTATGCCTATAGGGGCATTTATTGCTAGAAGAGAAATAATGGATGTTATTAAAGAAAATCCGATCTTAGGTCATATTACCACCTTCGGCGGACATCCTGTATCGTGTGCTGCAGCGCTGGCGTCCTTAACGGTTATTTTGGAAGAGAAATTAATGGATACTGTTCCACAGAAACATGAAATATTCAAAGCTCATTTGAAGCACCCACTCATAAAAGAAGTAAGAGGCATTGGCCTCATGATGTGCATTCAGCTAACGTCTTTTCAGCAAGTCGAAGCTGTTAGTAAATACTGTGCAGAAAATGGCGTCATGATCGATTGGTTTTTACATCACGAAACGGCTTTGCGCGTTTCTCCGCCATTAATTATTAAAGAGGAAGAAATAATAGCAGCTTGTACGGTTATTAAACAGGGTTTGGATCGTTTATCAGCATAGCTATTAGGCTTTAGCCATTAGCTAATTTGCTAACAGCTAATACCTAACAGCGAAAACCTAAGCTAACTGTGCTTCTAACTTACTAGCCAAAACCGACTTAGGCACGGCACCGATTTGTTTGTCCACAATCTCACCGTTTTTAAAGAACAATAAAGCCGGGATATTTCTAATTCCGTATTTAGTAGAAATTTCGGCGTTGTGATCCACGTTCACTTTTCCTACAACAACTTTACCGTCGTAATCTTTTGCTAATTCTTCAACAACAGGTCCTACCATACGGCATGGTCCGCACCACTCTGCCCAAAAATCCACCAACACGGGTTTGTCTGATTTCAAAACAACTTCATCAAAGTTGCTATCTGTGATTTCTAATGCCATTATCTTTTTATTTTATATGCTTATTATTTATATCCAAGATTTTCCTACATCCTAGAATTGATATTACAAAGATAACTTTCAAAAGCTTTGCCAAAGTATAGTATCTGACAATCTGACACTAATTTAACTTATAGCCCCTATCGCCCGTTAAAGCTCGCAAATCTTGTAAAAACTCATTACTTAGATGTACTTTCATGCCCTTTGCAGGCATCTCTAAGCTTACCTTATTTTCATAGTCTAACAATACAAACTTCAATTGACAATTTCTAATTTCCTGTTCCTGCTGATTCTTATGAATAATTTGTTGCAGATTATCTACAAACTTATTGTTCAGTTCATGCAGCGGTACCTGAATACTGATCGATTTCGCCATTTTATCCCGAAGCTCAGACAATAGTTGAATCGAAGTGATTTTAAACTCCCAATTATCTTGTTGTCGAAAACGTTCACTAACTGTGCCCCTAATCTGCAAAAAGTAGTTTTCGTTCATAAACCCTTTAAATTTAACATAATCTTCACCAAAAAGTGCCATTTCATACGAATCGCTGTAATCCTCAAAGGTCATACGTCCATAGGGTTTGCCCGTTTTGGTCATGCCATGGTAAACTGCGGTGACCATCCCTCCTACTACTAAATCCTTATTTTTTATCTTAGCAAATTCCGTTTTGACATCTTCTACTCCTTCCTCTGGAGATTCTAGTCCTGCGTCCTGTCCGTTATCAGCATCTTTCCCTGCACCGGCTTTCATTTTGTCAATCAAGTGGAGTTGACTCACCTTGTGTTGACAAAAATACTCCAATTCCAAACGATAGTCATCCATTGGATGCCCGGTTATATACATACTAACAACGTTTTTTTCGTAACGCAGCTTCTCCATCAATCCCCATTCAGGGCATGGCGGTAAGGATGGTTCGGGAATATCCGCATCACTGGTTCCTCCGAACAATGACATAGCTGCATTATTTTTGTTGTACTGGTAATCATTCGTATATTTTATTAGACGCTCTATCCCATTTTGGCTTAGCCCCTCAGGCACATGGAAGAATTGCGCCCTGTTTATACCAAAACAGTCAAAAGCCCCACTATACACCAAACTTTCGTATACCTTCTTATTGATTGTACGTGGATTACTGCGCCGGGCAAAGTCGGCAATGGATAGATACTTACCTTCATCCCTATTGCTCACAATGGTGTCTACAGCGCCGGCTCCAACTCCTTTTACTGCACCAATACCAAAGCGTATAGCTCCCTGGTCGTTCACCGTAAACTTGTAGAATGATTCATTTACATCCGGACCCAAAACCGTTAATCCCATTCGTTTACACTCTTCCATAAAGAACGATATTTGCTTGATATCGTTCATATTATTGGATAATACAGCGGCCATATATTCGGCAGGATAATGAGCCTTCAAGTAGGCTGTTTGGTAGGCCACCCACGCATAACAAGTGGAGTGCGATTTATTAAAGGCATAACTTGCAAAGGCCTCCCAATCTTTCCATATCTTCTCCAAAACCTTTTCATCATGTCCTTTTTCCGCTGCTTGTTGCACAAACTTCGGTTTCATTTTATCCAGTACATCGCGCTGCTTTTTACCCATAGCCTTACGCAAAACGTCCGCTTCACCTTTGGTAAAACCGGCTAGCTTCTGGGAGAGAAGCATCACCTGCTCTTGATAAACGGTGATACCGTAGGTCTCTTTTAAGTACTCTTCACAAGCTTCCAAATCGTAGGTAATGGGTTCCTCTCCATTTTTTCGTCGGATAAAACTGGGGATATATTCCAATGGCCCGGGTCTATAAAGAGCGTTCATAGCAATCAGGTCACCAAAAACGGTCGGCTTTAGCTCCTTCATATACTTCTGCATGCCGGGCGATTCGTATTGGAAAATACCTACCGTTTCACCGCGCTGGAAAAGCTCGTAGGTCTTCACATCGTCAATCGGAAAAAAGTCAGGATTTAGTTCAACCCCCTTCGTATGTTTCACCAAGCTGACCGTGTCCTTAATCAAGGTTAAGGTTTTCAAACCCAGAAAGTCCATTTTTAATAAACCTGCGCTTTCAACCACCGAGTTATCAAACTGCGTTACGTAAAGCTCGGAATCTTTCGCCGTGGATACAGGAACGAAATTGGTAATATCATCCGGCGTAATGATTACGCCACAGGCATGTATTCCTGTATTTCTCACAGACCCTTCTAATGCTTTCGCCTGCCTGATTGTTTCAGCTCCGAGATCATTACCATTTGCCAAATTGATTAATTCGCGGACACTCTCAAGCTCTTCTGTTCTTAAAGCGCTCTTCAAGGCCTGTGCATCCATATTAAATAGCTTGTTGAGCTTTAAGTTTGGTACGAGTTTCGCAATTTTGTCCGCTTCAAATAATGGTAAGTCCAACACCCTTGCCGTATCTCGAATAGAAGATTTGGCGGCCATTGTACCATAGGTAATAATCTGTGCTACCTGATTGGCGCCATATTTATTTATAACGTAGTCCATTACCCGTCCCCGGCCTTCATCATCAAAATCGATGTCAATATCCGGCATGGAGACACGATCGGGATTTAGGAAACGCTCAAAAAGTAAATCATATGCAATTGGATCGATGTTTGTAATTCCCAAGCAATAAGCGACCGCGGAGCCTGCAGCCGAGCCACGACCCGGCCCAACGGACACGCCGATTTCTCTAGCCGCCGCAATAAAGTCTTGTACAATCAGGAAGTAGCCTGGGTAACCGGTTTTTTCGATTGTTTGTAACTCAAAATCAAGCCGCTCTCTTATCTCCGGTGTAATCTCGCTATAACGCTTAGCAGCACCTACATAAGTTAAATGTCGAAGGTATTTATTCTCTCCTCTTTTACCGCCGTCCAGCTGATCTTCTGCTACCTGGAATTCTTCAGGAATATCAAACTTTGGCAAAAGTACATTACGATAAAGTGAGTAAACCTCTACCTTGTCTACAATCTCCTGGATGTTTGCAATCGCTTCAGGGATGTCGGTAAAGAGTTTCTTCATCTCTTCGCCCGATTTGAAGTAGTACTCCTCATTGGGCAGTCCGTAACGGAAGCCTCGACCGCGCCCTTTAGGTGTCGCTAGTTTCTCCGCATCCCGAACACATAAAAGAATGTCATGTGAATGCGCATCTTCCTTGTTTATATAGTACGTATTGTTAGTTGCAATAAGTTTTACCCCGTGTTTCCTTGCCAGTTCAACTAAACTGGCATTGATACGATTTTCATCTTCCTGGCCATGTCGCATCAATTCGATATAGAAGTCCTCACCGAAAGTCTCCTTCCACCATATCAAAGCTTCCTCCGCCTGGTTTTCTCCCATATTGAGTAACTTATTCGGTATTTCACCATATAAGTTTCCTGAAAGGACGATAATGTTTTCTTTATATTGCTCAATTATCTTCCTATCGATACGAGGTACATAATAAAATCCATCAGTATAAGCTAACGAAGACATCTTGGCCAAGTTATGGTAGCCTGTCTTGTTCTTTGCTAACATTACAATCTGGTAACCATTGTCCTTTCTCGTCTTATCCGCATGATTATCACAAACAAAAAATTCGCAGCCCACGATAGGCTTAATGATCACTTCGCTCGGCTCCTCTCCATTCTCCACGGCTGTTTTATTTTTGGCTTCTGCCGCCTTGTTATGATTCAGCACGTTGCTGACAAAGTGAAAAGCGCCCATCATATTTGCATGATCAGTAATTGCTACAGCAGGCATTCTATGCTTAGCGGCGGCCTTCACTAAATCGGAAACAGAAATGGTCGATTGCAAAATGGAAAATTGCGTATGGTTATGAAGGTGTACGTAATCGACTTCTTTAAGCTCCTCTCTGTTGGCGTCAAGCTCTTTTTGTGAAATGCTATCTTGATCAGCCTTTAAACGTCGCCTAATTGAATCAGAGGCTGCTTTCAGATTAACATGCTGTAAACCAACTGCCGCGATAGGATCTGGATTATTCGTTCGAAAAACCTCAAAATAATCTTCCTGAACTTGTAACTCAGCCGCAGTGAAAATATTCTTCTTGATCAGCTCTAGAAAACAGCGTGTCGTAGCTTCAACATCGGCGGTTGCATTATGTGCTTCAGCGAAGGGTACTCCAAATAAATATGCATGCAGCTCTGTCAGATTGGGAAGTTTAAATTTACCACCCCTACCTCCCGGTAGCTGTAACAAATTTGCCGTGACCTCTGTACAGGTATCCAATACCGCCTTCTCGCCCATGGTTGTGGCAATTCCCATCCGATGAAACTCACAACCCATAATATTGATGTCAAAACCGATATTCTGTCCGACAATAAACTTGGCTTTATCCAAAGCAATATTGAACTTTTCCAACACTTCGACCAGATCAATTCCCTGTTCTAAAGCTAGCTCGGTAGAGATACCATGGACCCGTTCAGCATCATAAGGAATATTGAAACCGTCCGGCTTAACCAGATAGTCCTGATGCTCAATCAAACGGCCCATATCGTCATGTAATTGCCAAGCTATCTGCACACAGCGCGGCCAATTATCTGTATCGGTAATGGGTGCATCCCAACGTTTCGGTAATCCTGTCGTTTCAGTATCAAAAATTAAGTACATAGCTATTAAATGGATTGAGCAATAAGATGACACAAAACTACAGAAAATTAAACGTATCCGCTTGCCACCTGATCACAAAAGTATCCACATATGTCAGAAATTATACCGTAGAGAAAGCAAGTTTTTTTCCGCTACCGCTATTCTGTTCAAACTATCAGAGATTGCGCTTTTTAACGGTATATTATAGTGTTAAAAGAACGCTTATTTCAGTTAAGGTTATTTAGCAAATTGGAAATCACGCCAATTTTCTATAGGTTTGGTGGAACAAAAACTAACAATAACCAACAGTTTTGATCTAATCATCTATTGTCGATCCACTGAAATAAATTGCTTAACCGTGCGACGAGTTACCCTATATACCCTGATTTTGATGCTGTTTAGCATAATGACAACGTTAGCACAACGTATAGGTAATATTCGATTCTACCAGTTGAACGAGCAGCATGGCTTATCCAATAACCACATAAGCGCCATTATTAAAGATTCAACCGGTTTTCTTTGGTTCGGTACTTCAGCGGGCTTAAACCGGTACGATGGCCGTCAAATCAAGGTTTACCGCCACTCTAACGCAAATATTACCAGCATAAAGGACAATAATATCATCGATCTGTTTATCGGCCCTGAAAACAAACTGTGGATAAAAAGTAAAAAAGGCTTAAACATCTATCAGGACAAACACGAAAATTTCGTCAGGAATGTAGATAGCGTATTAAAAACCTATGGACTACCACCTACAGACATTATTCAAATAGAGCGAGATAGTCAGGGGAATTTTTGGTTTCTAACTGTTGGAAATGGCTTATATCGATATAATCCTGTAAAAAAAACGAGCGTCCGCCTTCAAAGCCTCAATGGACAAAACATAACCGGTATAGCACTTTCGCAAAGCAATGGAACATTGCATACAATTTACGCAAATGGATTGATAGAGACTATAGATATTCAAACCCTCGTGTGCAGAAAACGTCTTCAAGCGATCACAAAAGCGGTTGATGGTTTGTCTAGTGCAATCTTTAAACTATTTTGTGATCGGCATGACAACCTTTGGGTTTACTCAACAGATGTTCCGCTTGGTGTTTACTACCTCCAAAAGGGAAAAACAGACGCCAGACACCTGCATAAAAACAGCAAACCTGCTGCGCTGAATACGGATGTAGTTACCCATATTACCGAGGATGAAAACAACAATATCTGGTTAGCAACTGATCATGGTGGAATTAATCTATTACACAAAAAGGATTTCTCCGTGTCCTATATTCTTCATCATGATGCCAATGCTTCCACGATAGCACAGAACAGCACCATTTCACTCTATAAGGATGACCAGCAAATCATATGGGTTGGAACATATAAACAAGGGCTAAGCTATTATCATAAGCAACTTTTTATGTTCCCGCTGGTAAACAAGCAAACAGGGTTACCCTTTGAAGATGTAAATCGATTTGCAGAAGATCGTCAGGGCAATTTATGGATAGGTACAAATGGCGGTGGTCTTTTGTATTTCGACCGCGCCAAGAATCAGTTCAAAACTTATAAGCAAACCGACTTACCCAACGACCTAAGTAGCAATATCATTGTCAGCATGCTGCTCGATACAAAAGATAGACTTTGGGTTGGCACTTACCACGGCGGCCTAAATATGTTCGACGGCAAGACGTTTAAGCAATACCCGCTTGAATCAGATCGAGATGGATACCCTCATGATAATAATATATGGGAAATCTATCAGGATAGCAGAGGCCGGATATGGGTAGGAACGCTATCAAACGGGCTTTATTACTATGAAGCGGAATACGATCGGTTTGTCAGTGTGAACAATGCAGGCATACCGAAATACATATCAGCCATAATGGAAGATAAAAACGGACATCTATGGGTCGGAGGTGCGCAGGGAATTGTGATATTGAATCGATCTAACGAAATCATTTACAAGTTTACGGCCGGAACCGGGAAAGACAGCTTGAGCAATAACTATATCTCGGATTTATTGCAAGATAAACATGGCCGTATTTGGATTGCTACACAAGATGGTCTAAACTTGTATAAACCTGGATCAAATAGCTTTCAAGTTTTTCGGAATACAAATGGCCTACCTGATAATTTTGCGCTGAATTTATTAGAAGACGCACAGGGCAGACTTTGGGTAAGCACCTTAAAAGGCCTATCATGCATACACTATCGGGAAAGCGATAACGAATTACCGGATATCAAAAATTACCATACCCAAGATGGTCTTCAGGGCCTTTCTTTTAATGAAAATGCAGTATACAAAACAAAAGCGGGAGAGCTTATTTTCGGTGGGCCAGCTGGTTTTAACATCATCGTCCCAAAGGATATTCCTAAATTAAAAGCGCCATTTAAACCGGTAATAACAGCCTTCTCATTATTCAACGAGACATTGGAAATCGATAAAGAATATCATGGTCGTTCCATTTTAATCAATTCCCCTACCTATACCAAAAACATATCCCTAAATTATGATCAGAATATTTTTACAATTACCTTCTCGCCGCTTGAATATATAACGAAGGAGCATCGACGGTTTCTCTATCAGCTTGAAGGTTTTAATGACAATTGGTTACCTGACCAGGGCGATCACAAAATAACCTTTACGAATTTGGATCCGGGTGTTTACGAATTCAAGGTAAAAGCGTCGCTCGATAATGGACAATGGAGCGATCCCTATACCTTGCTCCGCATTGAAATTGCTCCCCCCATTTGGAAAACACCTCTGGCCTATGTCTCTTACATTCTGTTGCTTGGTGCCTCGCTTTTACTGATCCGACATATTGAAAGGAAACGACAAAAAAGCCGATTTCGACTGCAACAGGAGCGCGAAGCTTTTAAACAGGCAGTTGAGCTAGACAGAACTAAAACACAATTTTTCACTAACATAAGTCATGAATTTCGCACACCATTAAGTCTCATCCTAGCACCAATTGATCGATTACTGGATGAAAAGCTAAATGAGGGACAAAAGACTCAGTTGCAAACCATGAAGCGCAATGCCAAAAGGTTATTGAATTTAGTCAATCAACTTCTTGATTTAAAAAAGGTTGACAGCAACAAGCTAAAGATAGACTTAACTTTAGGTGATATCATCTCGCACATCAGAGAACATGTTGATTCTTTTATGGATCTGGCGGCCGTAAAACATATAACACTCTCATTCATCTCAAATAAAGGCAGCTTTTACGCCTATTTCGATCAAGAAAAAATCGAACGTATTACATTTAATTTATTAAGTAATGCGTTGAAATTCACCGACAAAAATGGTAAAGTGGAGGTAATACTTACAGTAAAAGATGCTGCAAATTCACATTACTTAGAAATAAAAGTGAAAGATACAGGAATAGGTATACCCGCAGATCAGCAAGAAAAAATCTTTGAACGTTATTTTCAACATGTTGACACCAAGAACCTTTACAATCAAGGATACGGTATTGGATTATCAATTACACATGATTACGTGCAACTGCTAGGTGGAACAATTACACTCAATAGCCAAGAGAACGTGGGTAGCACCTTTACAATTGATCTACCATTACCTGTTAATGTTGAAAAAAACAGCGATGCCCTATCTGCACTAGCTGAAGTTGGACCCGATCTCCATCCACAAAAACACAAAAGGGAGCAAGGGAAAAAGCTTCCATCAATACTTTTGGTTGATAATGATGAAGATTTGATTTTTTACCTATATGAAAACTTAAAGTATAAGTTTCAACTGGATTATGCTTTTGATGCACAATCAGCGTGGGTAAAAGCACTTGGGCAACATCCCGACTTAATCATTTCGGATATACAGATGCCCGGCGATTCGGGTATTGACTTATGCAAAAAGATAAAAGACGATTCCCGAACCCGTCATATACCCGTTATGTTATTGACAGCCTATAGCGATGAAGCGATACAGCTAAAAGCTACTGATTCCGGCGCGTCAGATTATATCATCAAACCTTTTCATTTCCAGTTGCTAATAGCAAAAATCGACAACCTATTAAAGCAAAAGACATTATTGGAAAGAACTTATAAAAAACAACTTGAAGTTATTCCTTCTATCACCGCCATTGAATCTGAGGACGAAAAATTTCTACGGCGTGCAGCCAAAATCGTGGAAGATAATATAGCCAACACGACATTTTCAGTAGAAGATTTAGCGGCAGCCCTAAACATTAGTCGCGTAGGTTTATACAAACGCCTTTTAGCATTAAATGGCCATACGCCCTCCGAGTTTATTCGTAATATTCGATTGCGCAAAGCCGCTCAACTCCTGGTAAAATCCAATCTAAGTGTTGCAGAGGTAGCTTATCAAGTCGGTTTCAATAATCCTAAACAATTCAGCAAATATTTTAAGGCAATGTATGCGGTATTGCCTTCTGTGTATAAACAGAATCAGTAGATTTTCTATACCTTTTGCGACGAAAAAACGCGATAAAGCAAGCATCCACATCTATATTGTTAACCAAAATACCCCTATTTATAAACATTTCCGTCCCCTCCCATATTGGGTGTACGCGTAGTTTTGTCTCACAAGTTTTACAGGACTAACCAAAACAAACTAACCAAAACTTGTAAAACAAGAATTTTTTTTGTAACAAAACATGCCAAAATTACCTACTCTTTTTGCCCTACTTTGTTGCAGTTTACCACTACTGGTAAATGCACAGAAAGCTGATTATCGAAAAACTGAAAACGGAATTTCGTTGACATTTAGAAATGCTCCCGGAACGATTGATCAAAATCTAGCAATTGAATTCATTCGTGACAGCATTGTACATATCAGGTCAACCCCCTTAAACAACTCGGTAAAGCAGTCGGCCCAACTTTCCATCACCGATACACTTCAAAGTAAGTCGACGCCACACGCTATTGAGGAAACCGGGAATACCATTCACCTCAAAAACAAAGTGCTTCAACTTAGTATTTCCCTGCTGACAGGCCAGATAGCCTTCTTAAATCCTAATGGTGATACCATCTTATACGAAATGCCAAGAAATGCCCAAGCATTTACTCCAGGCGTTGCCAACGGTGATGTGTTTTACAAAATAAAGCAAGATTTTAAAATAAGTGAAGACGAAGGCTTATACGGACTTGGCCAACATCAAAACGGTATTATGAATTACCAGGGCAAGCAAGTCACCCTTTTGCAATACAACACCGATGTTGCCGTACCAATGTTATTGTCTACAAAAAACTATGGGCTCTTATGGAATAATTACGCTATTACTAAAGTCGGAGACACGCGCGAACTATTGCCTTTATCCAGTTTAGCATTGTATGCAAAAGATGGTCAACAAGGCTGGTTAACAGCGAGCTATGTAAATAAAGAAAACGAAAAAGAGGTTTTTACAACGCGCGCCGAATCGGATATCGATTACAATGATCTGAGTGATTTATATAAATTTCCTCAAGGAATTGACCTCTCCAAGTGTTTAGTTCGTTACGAGGGTCACTTTAGCTCTCCTTTAACCGGCAAACAACGTCTACACTTTAAGTATGCAGGCTATATCAAGGTTTGGATCGACGGCAAACTTTTACAGGACCGGTGGAGGGAATCATGGAATGCCGGAAGCTTCGAATTGGAATTCGCCACGGAGGCCAATGAGAAACACGCCATACAAATCGATTGGAAACCGGAAGGCGCCCAGTCGTATTTAGGAATAAATTGGCAACGCCCCATTCCACAAGCAGGGCGACGAATCTTTGGCTTCGATTCAGAAGCGGGTGATGGCATTGACTACTACTTTATTAAAGGAAGTAATATGGACCACGTAATCAGTGGGTATCGTACGCTTACCGGAAAGGCACCCGTAATGCCCAAATGGGTGTTTGGTTATTGGCAAAGTCGCGAGCGCTATAAAACGCAAGCTGAAATCCTAGAAGTAGCCAAAGAATTTAGGCGGCGCCGCATTCCAATTGATAATCTTGTACTCGATTGGTCATATTGGCCCGAAAAAGATTGGGGAGGCCAAAATTTTGATGCTGCACGCTTCCCTGATGCAACAGGAATGATCTCTCAACTGCATAAAGACCATTTCAAACTCATGATTTCCGTATGGCCTAAATTTAACCAAGAAGCTACCACCTATTCTCAATTCATGGAAAATGGTTGGCTATATAGACGAAACATTGCGGATGGCAGGAAAGATTGGATAGGAAAAGGATACACTTCTACGTTTTACGATCCTTTCAATGCCGAGGCAAGACGCGGATTCTGGGACTTGCTCAATAAAAAGCTCTATCAAAAAGGTGTTGATGCTTTCTGGATGGATGCTAGCGAACCGGATATTCATTCGAATATAAGTGTTCAGGAAAGGAAAGACGTGTTTCAACCGTCTATCGGATCTTCGACACGTTATTATAATGCCTTCCCATTGCAAAATGCCAAAGGAATTTATGAAGGTCAGCGAGCGGAAGATCCTAATAAACGAATTTTTATGCTTACACGTTCAGGGTTTTCCGGGCAGCAGCGCTACGCCGCTGCCACATGGAGTGGAGATATTGCTTCTACCTGGAATGATATGAAAGACCAGATAGCAGCTGGTGTGAATTTCTCAATGTCCGGACTTCCCTATTGGACAATGGATGTTGGCGGCTTTTTAGTTGAAAAAAGATATTACCAACCTCAAGCTGCCGATCAGGAAGAATGGCGCGAACTAAATAGCAGATGGCACCAGTTTGGCGCTTTTACGCCTATTTTTAGGGCACACGGGCAGTTCCCGTTCCGAGAGCCCTTTAACATCGCTCCTGAAGGACATCCGGCCTACAATAGCATGGTATACTATATACGCCTACGTTATCGGTTGCTTCCCTATCTGTATAGCTTAGCCTGTAAAACCTATCACGATGACTATAGTATACTACGGGGATTGGCTATGGACTTCACCGGCGATACTAAAACTTACAATATCAACGACCAGTTTATGTTGGGTCCGTCCTTGCTTGTCAACCCGGTCACCCGTAAAGGAGCCAACAGTCGCACCCTCTATTTACCGACCGGAACTTCCTGGTATAACTTTTACACCGGTGAACAGGTCCAAGGAGGCCAACAAATCGATGCACCTGCTCCCTTCGAGCGTATACCTGTTTTTGTTAAAGCGGGCTCCATTCTACCGTTGGGCCCCTCCTTACAGTATACTGACGAAAAAAATGATCAAGCCACTACGTTGTATGTTTTCGAAGGCGGAAATGGCGATTTCACCTTGTATGAAGACGATGGACTCACCTATAACTATGAAAAAGGAGGTTTTAACTACATTCAAATTGAATACGACGATCAAACAAAAACAGTCACCTTTTCAAAAAGAACAGGAAACTACACGGCCGCGCCTAAAAGTCGGATGTTTAACATCGTTTTTGTCAGCAAGCAACGACCTAGCGGTATAGATAGCCAAGCTAAACCCAACACAAGCGTGAGCTATAAGGGCAATAGTATCAAGGTAAAACTAACAAACAATTAAATAAACAAGCCAGCAACGGTAAGACCTAAAAACATGAATATGCTAACATTCAAAAAAACCATTAAACAGCTTGAATTATGGGCTCTTTTACTGCTATTTTCAGTACAATTGACATTCGCCCAACAAGCAATTAGAGGGAAGGTGGTCTCTACGGAAGACCGACTTCCTATTCCAGGAGTAAGTGTAAAAATCAAAGGGACCGCTCAGGGTATATCAACCGACGAAAACGGTAATTTCTCCATTAATGCCAACGTTGGCCAGTCATTGATATTTTCCTATATCGGTATGCAAGAAAAGGAAGTAAAATTGACATCCGCTGCACCTATTAACGTCGCGCTCGAGCCAACAACAGGAAATCTAGACGAGGTAGTAGTGGTAGGCTATGGCGTGCAGCAGAAAAAGTTGATAACCGGTGCCTCTGTTCAAGTAAAAGGCGATGACATTCAAAAGCAAAGCACAACCAATGCACTGCAAGCTTTACAAGGACAAACACCGGGGGTTCAGATTAGTTCAACCTCCGGACAGCCGGGAGAAAGCATGCGTGTCATCATCCGGGGTGTCGGAACAATCGCCAATGCCAGTCCACTTTACGTAGTAGACGGTGTTTTAACAAACGACATCAGTTACCTGAATCCCAACGACATCGCCTCCATAGATGTGCTAAAGGATGCTGCTTCTGCGGCTATTTATGGCTCACAGGCCGCCAATGGCGTGATACTCGTTACTACTAAAACAGGTAAATCGGATCAGCCCGCACAAATTTCCGTGGACACTTATACCGGCTTACAAAAATTGGCAAGGAAAATCGATATGCTCAATGCCAAACAATACGCCATTATTATGAACGAAGGAGCTATTAACGCCGGAAAAGTGCCTTATTTTACGAATGAAGAGATAACCAATCTCGGAGAAGGGACCATGTGGATGGACGAAATGTTCAAGGATAATGCATTAACGCAAAATTATTCGCTAAGTGCACAAGGGGGCAGTACAAAATCAACCTATTCGACTTCCTTTGCGTATACGTCGCAGGAGGGAATTGTAGGAGGTAAAAGTTTATCCAACTATGAGCGTTTCAATTATCGCATCAATTCAGAACACAACTTATACAATGACATTATACGGTTAGGAGAACATCTCACATTTACCTATTTGAACAGTAACGGGATTGGGGTAGGTAATCAATACAACAACTCGTTAAGGGGGGCTTTCAATACCAGTCCTTTGGTGCCAATGTACGATGAAGAGGGGAATTTCTATGACAACACCAATTCCTCTTGGAACACAGGTGAGGCAAACCCTTATGCAACCATGTATTATAGCAATCAAAATGATCGCAATAGTCAGCGTTTATTTGGCGATGTTTATTTAATAGTAGAACCTATTAAAGGCCTACGTTTTAGAACCAGCTTAGGGCTGGACTATAATGTTAATGAAAGTAGATCTTTTACCCCCATATATAGGCTTTCTGCTTATTCTTTCAATGATTTTTCCAGAATTAATCAAAATATGGGAAAGAATAAATCCCTCCTATGGGATAATTTACTTAGTTATACGTTCGATATAAAAGACGATCACCACTTTGAGGCCATGGTTGGATCTTCGGCCTTTCAATACGATGGATCGAGTATCTGGGGAGCCAATATAAATGCGGTCTTCAACGATCTAGAGCACGCCTGGTTATCTAATGCCACCAACGCTAATGATGCAGCACAGATGACCTTAAGGGGTGCACCCGATGATGCGGATAAGCGCATGTCCTATTTTGGACGGCTTAACTATAACTATAAAGGCACGTATTTATTAAATGCGACCTTTAGAGCGGATGGTTCATCGCGATTTGCGCGCGGTAATCGTTGGGGATATTTTCCGTCCATTTCTGCCGGTTGGGTTATCTCCAACGAGGCTTTTGCAGAAAGCACCAAAAACTGGTTGGATTTCTTTAAACTAAGGGCGAGCTGGGGACAGGTTGGCAATCAAAGAATAGATGCCTTTCAATTTATGTCGCCGGTAACATTCCTGAATACCAATTACATCTTTGGAAATCAAGAAGGTGTGCTTACACCGGGCGCCTATCCAAGTCGCTTAAGCAATGTTAACCTGAAATGGGAAACTTCGCAACAGACAAACATCGGCTTCGATGCCCGATTGTTACAAAATCGGCTGGACATTACCTTTGATTGGTATGATAAAATCACAAAAGATTGGTTAATCCAGGTTCCCGTGTTGGCAACAGCGGGAGCAGACGGACCATTTATAAATGGCGGTGATGTGAAAAACACCGGTGTAGAACTTGCATTGAATTATCATGATCATATTGGTGAGTTTAACTACAGTGTAGGCCTTAATGGTACTTACAATAAAAATAAAGTAGGCAGTATACCCACTGCAGACGGAATTATCCATGGTGCCAACAATTTACTGTTTGCTAACTCCGGTGAGTTTTATCGTGCACAAAACGGCTTTCCCATTGGCTATTTCTGGGGATATAAAACAAATGGGATTTTCCAGACTGAAGACGAGGTTAACAGCTACCGCAATGCCAATGGTACACTTATACAACCCAGTGCACAACCGGGTGATGTTCGTTATGTTGATGTAAACGGTGACGGACAGATCGGCGAAACGGATAAAACCATGATTGGCAAC
This sequence comes from Olivibacter sp. EAT-5, assembly GCF_044784325.1. NCBI lineage: Bacteria > Pseudomonadati > Bacteroidota > Sphingobacteriia > Sphingobacteriales > Sphingobacteriaceae > Olivibacter > Olivibacter sp. EAT-5. Next base: position 5,004,387 of record NZ_CP173028.1, read on the forward strand.
CCAAACCCCGACTTTACCTATGGTTTCAGTATTACAGCTAATTATAAAGGTTTCGATTTAGCAATTCAGGCTTCGGGCGTGGCAGGTAATCAATTAGTGCAATCGTACCGCAATCATACGGATCCATATTCCAATTACACAACCGCCATACTTGACCGTTGGCACGGGCCGGGATCATCGAATACCACTCCTCGCATTACCGAAGATGCACGTAACTGGACTAACTTTTCTGACCTATACATTCATGACGGTGATTTCCTTCGTATAAGTACCATTACATTGGGTTATGATTTCGGAAAAATCATTAAAAGGAATTATTTAAGAAAAGTTCGCCTATTTGCTTCTGTATTGAACGCCTTCACTTTTACGAAATATGACGGTATGGATCCGGAAATAGGATATGCCGAAGGATTTGCCAGTGGTGTCGACCTAGGTTATTATCCACGCCCAAGAACTTTTATGATTGGAACCAACATTACTTTTTAACCAATTATCTATTGAAAAAATGAAAAATTTCATTCTCTATACGCTTTTAGCGAGCACGTTAACATTAGGATCGTGCACGAAAGGATTTTTAGATACAGAGCCAATAACCGAATTGACGGATGAAAACTTTTATCGTACCACGGACGATGCATATAAAGCTCTTGTCGGCTGTTACGATGGTTTACAGATCGTTTGGGCCGGTGGCGTTAGCTTACCAGTTGCCACTGAGATCCTATCTGATAACTGCTTTGGGGGTACGGGTAATTCGGACGGCTTTGGTTATCAAATGTTGGACGAATTTGATCGGCTACGTTCACCCGCTGACCAAAATTTATTTGTTGATAATTGGATCGCCTATTATAAGGCAATCTATCGGTGCAATATGCTCTTAGGAAAATTGGACGGTATAGAATGGGGAAACAAAGCCGATCTGCGTCCTGTATACGAAGCAGAAACACGTTTTATCCGTGCCTATTTGTATTTTGATATGATCCGGTTATGGGGGCACGTTCCTTTATTAACGGAGCCGAGCAATGAAAATATACCGCAAGCCGATCCTAATGAAGTTTATACGGTTATAGCCAATGATCTTAAGTTCGCTATAGAAAATTTGCCGGCAACATCTTACGCAAGCCAGCCAACCGCCACTTACGGGCGGGTTACAAAATGGGCAGCTGAAAGTTTAATGGGCCGGGTGTTCCTTTATTATACAGGTTACTACAAGCAAACCGACTTGGTAGGCGTGGTTGACCGTAATGCTGCACTCAACTACTTGGAAGACGTTATCAATAACGGAGGCTTTTCGTTGGTAGAGAATTTTGCTCATCTATGGCCAGCCTCCTTAGAAAACTATGTGGGAGAGGATAATAAAGAAACCGTTTTTGCTATCAAGTATACCTTTACAAGCGACTATGATGGAAATACGGATGGTAATCATTGGATGGTTATGTTTGGCATGCGCGAGCAATGGAGTTTTCCTTATGGCAACGGATGGGGTGGCGCAACTGTCAATCCAAAGTTATGGAATGCTTATAATAGAAATGATAGTCGCAGAACAGCTTCCATCATCGCCATCGCAGAAGAGGGCATCAACTTCACCAATCAAAGTAAGCAAAGAGAGTATACCGGCTATTACAACAAAAAGTACAGCCCATTGGTAGATGAAAACGGAAACAGCATTGCCGTAAACAAAGGAGGGGTCAACTTTCAAATTGGCCAATTCCAAGATTATGTATCCATTCGTTATGCGGATGTGCTTTTAATGGCAGCAGAACTTGGAAGCCCTAACGCCCAAACTTATTTTGATGCCGTACGCAGGCGTGCTTTTGGCACTAATTTTTCCGCTCAACCGGTTAGTCAGTCGGCCATTATGAATGAGCGCAAGCTTGAATTTGCGTTAGAAGGAATTCGTTACTGGGATTTACTACGCCAAGGCGTAGACGTAGCTGCTTCAACAATCGCTGAAAGCACCACCGTATTAAACGGGGGCCAAGAAGTGCGTAAAACGATCAGTGCCGGGAAAATCAATGAAACAAACGGATTACAACAAATTCCGAACAATCAAATAACCCTGTCTAATGGTGTACTGGTTCAAAATGCAGGGTGGTAACATACTAAAGCTATTAAAAATGAAAGCAAAGAAAATAAATATAGCACTGATCGTGACTTGTATCACTATACTGATAAGCTCCTGTCAGAAAAAAGACTATCAATTGGATGAACCTTTGGATAAGTCCCAAATCCAGTTCGAAGTTGTGCAAGATTTCAATGCCGATGCAGGTGGTAATACGGTTATATTGAAAAATAACACAGCTAGTACAGTATCCATATGGGATTATCAAACCGGAAAATCAACCCGACAACAAGATACCATTCATTATGCATTTAAAGGCGATTACACGATTAAGTTTTCGGCTATGACAGGTGGTGGTATTGTTGAGGTTGATTCTGTGAAAATCACAGTTACTGAGAATAATCTCAATTATGTTAGCGATCCTATGTGGACCTATATATCCGGTGGCGCCGGTCATGAAAAAACTTGGGTGCTCGACACCGACGGCCTTTTTTTTGAGGGTCCGATGACTTTTGTTGATCCCAATAATTTCTCGACTATTTGGTGGGATGCCGGGCAAGGAATTTATCCCGACAATATGGCACGAGGAGATTATGGTGAAATGACCTTCTCGCTCTTAACAAGTCCCGATTTCCGGAACATCAAGAGGATGGAAAATAACGTTCAAGAAAAAGGCACCTATATGCTAAATATAGCCGACAAAACCTTAACGATAAACGGAGGAACGATACTCAGAGGATATAAGCCGGCTAAAAACGGTATTACCGGTGTATCTAATTGGACTACCTACGAAATTTTAGCCCTTGATGAAAACACGCTGCGATTAGGGGTTTACCGTGATAAGGATGTCGACGGTGAAGGCTTAGCGCTATTGGTATACAATTTTATAGCTAAAGACTTTGCTGAAAGTCAAAATAAGTAAAAATAGAAAGCAGGCTTCGTATGAAGCCTGCTTTCTATTTTACAACTCAACACGCTTACCTTCCATAGCTGATTTTTTTGCAGCTTCTAAAATTTCTACAACAATCACATTATTGTTTAAAGAAGACAAATCGTCGTCTGCTCGCACCTCACCTTTTAAAAGGGCTTCTAGATAGGCTACATGATTTTCGTAATACTCGTTTGTAAGCGAAATCGATTCTGGTTTCTGATGCGAAGTATACTTCAGGAGCGTGGTCCCATTTACTGCGTGCCACTGCTCTTTCGTAGTAAACACCTGTAAATCCTTAACGCTATAAGGCCAGCACCAGGAAGCTTGGATAATCCCCGTGCTGCCATCCGCATATTCAAGAACAAGGGTAGCATCATCCTCTACTTTCGGATAAATCATGGGTTTGAGCTGTTTGGTGATAGCCATAACGGCCTTCGGTCTTTCTCCGTTTTTAAGCCAAGTCATCAAATTAGCTCCATAACACCCGAAATCCATTAAAGCACCGCCCCCATTCTTTACCGGATCAGTTAACCAATTAAGGAAATCTTCGCTACATCCTATTTCTTTAGGGCCTTCATGACCATCTTTCACCATCATTTTCCTAATAGTTCCAGCTGCTTGTTCACGAAGCAAAGCTTTGAGACGTTGGTTACTTCTATACCAGGTAGTTTCGTAATTAGTTAAAAATAGCGTGGCATTCTCTTCTGCTAATTGAGCAATCCGTGCAGCTTCCCCCGTATTGGTCGCTAAAGGCTTTTCTACCATGACGGGTATTTTGAGCGGCATGCATAATTCAGCAACCTGTACATGCTCATTCGTGGGATTGTACGCGAGTACAACGGTTGGCTTTACATGTTGTAATAAGGTAGCAAGATCTTTGTAAAACAGATTGCCCGGAATTTTATACCTTGTTTGCATTCTTCGCACTAACTGTTCATCTGATTCAGCTATTCCTACTATATCAACTTTCCGTTGCTCATACAAATTCAGCAAAAGATGTACATGATCATGGTTTAGGCCAGCCACGGCAACTTTTAATACCTCCCTACTGAATAGATGGTTAGGCATAAGCAAAACAATAGCAAGCGTTACTTTAAATAATAGATTCATGAGTGTATGGCTATTCTGTCAGGCTAAAGGTAGTGATTCAGGCAAACAAAAAGCCATTGTATCCTAATTATTGCAATTGCTCCGGTCTAACAATGTTACGGACAATCCATTCTTCCCTGTCATTTATATTGCTTCTTTCCAGAAAAACAGTATAAGTATGTACACGGCCATCCTCCCCTTCTATATCGACACTCGTTTTGAATTCAGTTTCACTTGAGGCCTCATTTTCCTGAATAAGTTGGTGAATGTGACTGCAAACCCAGTCCTTAATCTCTTTATCTGTATGCATATCAAAAAGCTTCTTCCCTATTAATACAATTTAACAAGCGCTTTGTTGTTGATTTTATCTGAGATAAAGGATGAATTAGGCTAAACCTTTTGTCCAAAAGCGTGTTTAGAGTTAAGAATGTAAAAACAGCTCAGATGGACGCATTAATAAAATGACAGGAAGAGAGAAAATGGTAGATAATGATAAAAACAGCAGTAAAACGAAGGCTGAAGAGGATTATGTGGCACATAAAGAAAATCCAGGACCCGCACCGGAAGCATTCGAAAAAACAGACAGAGGTTCAGGAAGATTTTTATTTTTGATACTGGCGCTGATTGTCGTTATTCTGATCATTGTGTGGATGCTTACCTAAGCAGTAAAGTTGCCAATAATATCAAGTATAAAAAACAAAAAAAACGTTATTTAAAACAAGATCGGCCCTGTCTTTTATCAAAGTTTGATACCTTTGTTTTTTCTATTCTGCACAACTATTTGAGTGCTGAAGGTTTACCGGGGAAGATGGTCATTAACACAAACAGGTGAAAAGCAAAAGAGAGACAGCATTCGTTAGGGCTTCGAAAACACATGAATTTGGGAACACTTTTAAGAATATATTATTTTGAATAAAGTTGGAAGAATTGCACTCAAGACCATTTTATGGGTCGTTGGTAGTATCATTGGTTTAGTACTCCTGATTTTTATTTTAATTCGTATTCCAGCCGTTCAAAATATTTTGGTCCAACAAGTAGTATCCTATCTGGAGAAAAAAATCGAAACGCCGGTTAAAATTGAAAGGGTATCGCTCGATTTACCTAAATTATTGGTATTGGAAGGTGTTTATTTCGAAGACCAAAAGAAAGATACATTGCTCGCAGGAGAGCAATTAAAAGTCGATATAAGTCTACTTAAGCTCCTAAAAAACAAAGTGGAAATAAACGAAATCGATTTAAGAGGCATTACCGTCAAGATTGACCGCACTTTACCTGACAGTAGCTTCAACTTCGATTACATTATGCGAGCATTTGTTAGTGAAGAGCAAACGCAGCCTAAGCCGGAAGATACAACCTCCAGCATGGAGTTTTCGATTGATAAGATTAATCTCAACCGTATTCGACTCGTTTATGAAGACGAAGTTATTGGTACCAATGCCGATTTCAATTTAGGCCATTTAGATACACGGATTAAGACTTTCGACCTGAACAAAATGCGTTTCGAGATTCCAAAGATCAACATCCAAGGAGTCAATACAGCTATCAGACAATGGACGGTAGCAGACTCCACAGCGATCCCATCTAGCAAAAACTTAGGAGTGGAAGCAGCCGTTGGAGAAGAGGCTCCCCTCCCCGACATTCAACTTGGCAGTGTCAGCTTAGAAGATATCAAAGCACAATACGTGGACGAAGCAAGTGCTTTAAATGCGCAAGTTCTGTTTGATCGACTTTTGGTTGATTTTAAAGACATCGATTTGAGTGGCGAGCGAATAGATATAAAACAGGCCGTATTAGAAAACAATACGGCAAAGGTATCCTTTGGAAGGATACAAAAACCAACCCCTAGCACCTCTACGCTTGATACCGGCGAAACCGCACCTATAAAATGGCAAGTAAATATCTCCGACTTAATTATTGGAAAGAATAAACTTGCTTATTTTGACGCAAATCAGCCAAAAGTGTCCAAGGGCATGGATTATGGAAATCTTGATATGACGGGCGTAGACCTGAAAATGTCTGACTTTTTCTTTTCGATTGATTCGATAAGTGGGAAGCTAAACCAATTGAATTTCAAGGATAGAAGTGGCTTTACCATCACGAAAGCGGAAGCTGATTTCGTCTATACAGAAAAAGGCGCGGAGGCAAAAGACTTATACATTGAAACCCCTAACACCCTTATTCGAAACTATGCCCGGGTAAACTATCCCTCGCTGGAACAAATTACGGAGCGCATTGGCGAAATTCAATTGAATGCTAATATCCAAAAGAGTAAAATTGGAATGAAGGATGTACTCTTGTTAGTTCCGGATTTAGACACGATGGAAGTAATGAAGCCGCTACTCGGCCATACCTTTTTTGTGGACGGAAACGTAAAGGGGCGTGTTGATGATCTTCGCATAGCTAATTTGACATTTACAACCTTAGATCAAACCCGCTTGCAAGCTAGCGCACATATAAAAGGATTACCTGACATCGACAAATTCTATATCGATTTACAATTAAAAGATCTACAGACCGGAAAGCGAGACCTGGATCGCTTGGTAGCGAAGAGCATGCTGCCTGATAGCATCGAATTGCCAAAACAGCTGAACTTGAACGGTACGTTCAAAGGAGGGCTTAATCAATTTACTACCAACATGCATCTTCGATCATCTATGGGAAATGCAAATCTCCGAGCAAACTATGCCGCCCAAAGGGATACGAGTTATGATGCAGATATTACAATCCAAGATGTGAATGTAGGTCATCTGATGAAGATGGATTCAACACTTGGAAAGATATCATTTGCTGCACAAATCAAAGGGAAAGGTCTTGATCCATCTAAACTAGTAGCAGATGCCAAAGCCAAGCTGATACGTGCGGAGGCTATGGGTTATACCTATACCAATATAAACTTAGCGGCCACAGCCAATAGTGGCGATGTAAAAGCATCGCTTAGCAGTAAAGATCCAAACATAAGCCTGGAAATGCAGGCATTTGCAAACTTGAAAGAGCGATACCCAACGTTTAACATGGATCTACTAGTGGATAGTATCAACACCAAAAATTTAAACCTGACCAACGACAATATCCGGTTTCATGGCAAATTGCTTGCTAATTTTGATTCAGCCGATCCAGATTATCTCAATGGAAAGCTGGATTTAACAAATGCTATTATCGCTTATAATACTGATCGATACGTATTAGACACGATCAGTTTGATTGCGCAGACTGACAGTAGTCAAAATCTCTTACAATTACGTTCTGAGTTTCTCAATGCACATATGATTGGATCTTATAAACTAACTTCTTTATCCTATGCTTTTCAGGATGTACTAAACACGTATTATAATCCCAATCCGGCCATTAATAAAAAGACAGGCCTACCGGACACCATTCCTGCATATAGTCCTGCACAAATCGAATTTGGTGCAACTTTCAGAAGGTCACCACTCATCATCCGTGTAATGCCGGAACTAACCGAAATGCAACCTATTACTTTAGACGGCAACTTCAATAGCGAAACCAAATCGATCAACATTAAGGGTGTTGCACCGAAGGCGGTATATGCAGGCACCGATATACAAAATGTTAGCTTTGATGTCAACACTTTAGATAGTACACTCTACTACGCTGCACTTATTAATAACATTAAAGTATCCGGTATCGAAATCATGAATACACTTTTAAGCGGTACCGTAAAGAACAGTTCTATTGATGCGGGTTTGTGGATCAAAGATAAGAAAGGTAAAGAGCAATATCATTTGGGCGCTAATCTACAGGCCCGTGCCGAAGACTTTCTCTTTTCCTTAAAGGAAAACGGCCTTATGTTAAATTATGACAAATGGTCCGTTAATCCCCAAAACACTATTAGCTTTGGCGCAAAAGGTTTATTGGCTTCTCACTTCGATCTCAGCCAAAATGGGCAAGAAATGACTATTGCATCGCAAGACTCCGTACCCAATTCACCTTTAGCCGTTAATTTCAAAAACTTTCGTATTGAAACGTTTGCTAATATGGTGGAAAGTGCAAATTTAGACTTAGGTGGCGGAATAAACGGTAATGCCTTAGTCGATCGACTCGATGGCTACCCCGTTTTTACATCCGATATAACCATCAACGACTTCTACTTTGGCAAAGACACTATTGGAGATATTGGCCTTCAAATAAATAATGCGAAGGAAAACACCTACAATGCGAATATTACTATTCAAGGAAAAGGAAACGATATTCAATTAAGTGGCGACTATATTACACCGCTTGACGCCGAATCTACGATGGATTTTGATTTGTTGGTTAATAATCTTAATATGAGTACCATCGAAGCCTTTAGTTTCGGCAATTTAAGGCGCTCATCCGGAAGCATTTCCGGAAAGCTTGATTTAACGGGAAGTTTAGATGCACCGATCATCAACGGCGATTTGATCTTTAACCGAGCCAGAATGAATATTTCCATGCTAAACGCTACGTTTAACATGGATCAGCAGCGGATTAATTTCAATGATCGAGGCATCAGCTTTAAACAATTTACCTTGACTGATAGTGTTGGTAATAAAGCGATTATCAATGGCAATATCAGAACAAAGACGTATACCGAATTTGCTTTGGGTATGGACGTAAAAGCTGATGATTTCCAGGTTTTAAATTCTACAGAGGTCGATAACAACTTATTCTATGGAAAACTGAACATCGATACCGACCTGCGTATCCGTGGCGCAGCCATGAGTCCGTCTGTGAATGGTACCTTAAGAGTCAATGAAAATACCGACATGACACTGACCATGCCGGAAACGGATCCCGGTTTAGTGGAACGTGAGGGCATTGTAGAATTTACTAGTTTGAGTCCTCGAGATAGCACGGAGATCTTAGCGGTTTACGATACAACCGAAACGACGGGCAATACCATTACCGGGATGAACATATCCTTAAATATCGATGTGGATAGAAACGCGGCCTTTACTGTGATCGTTGATCCCGGAACCGGCGATAAATTATTTGTCAAAGGCCAGGCTCTACTTAACTTCGGTATCAATCCGGGCGGCGAAATGACCCTTGCCGGAACTTACGAAGTGGAAGAAGGTAACTATTCCCTATCCTTTAATATGATCAAAAGAAGATTTGACTTTAAAAAAGGAAGTACAATCACTTGGGGTGGCGACATTATGGACGCTGATCTTAATATGACGGCAGTTTATACCTTGCAAGCACAACCGATTGATTTGGTACAGGTTACCGGCACGCAAGCAAATTATTATCGACAACGCCTTCCTTTCAATGTCAATCTTCATATAGGGGGCAAAATGTTAAAACCCGAGATTTCTTTTGACATTGATTTGGGAACCGGCGGAAATGCCAATACGGTATCGCAGGATGTGACCCAAAATGTAGAAGCAAAACTGGCACAACTACGAGACAACCCTTCGGAGATGAACAAGCAGACCTTTGCTCTGATTGTATTAGGTAGGTTTATCGCTGAGAATCCTTTCTCCAGTGCAGGCGGATCCAGCACTGAAACGATGGTACGATCCAGCGTTAGTAGTTTGTTAACAAGTCAGCTAAATAAAATGGCCGGTGATCTAATTGCCGGTGTAGAATTGAATTTTGATCTACAATCTACTGCTGATGACTATAGCACCGGGCAAGCGCAAAATCGGACAGATCTAAACGTCGGGGTTTCAAAACGAATGTTAGATGATCGGTTGAAAGTGACCGTCGGCTCCAATTTTGAATTAGAAGGAGCTACGCAACCTGGTCAAAAGGCTACGAATATTGCGGGTGATATCTCGGTTGAATACCAATTATCAAGAGACGGTCGTTATATCGCCCGTGTATATCGAAAAAATCAATATCAGGTAACCCTACAGGGCCAATTTATTGAGACAGGGCTGGGTTTCATTATCAATATGAATTACGATGAATTCAGGGAGCTGTTTATGAGCGCTAAGCGCATTCAAAAGCTTAATGAAGAACGAGCAGAGGAAATGAAAGAGCATTTGGAAAAAAATGATGAGGAGGATGAAAACGGCCAGGATAGTGTGGAGCGCCGCAATGACCATCAACCTAAGGAGACGAAGAAAGAAGATGGGGTGGCCGAAGAAAAGCAAGAAGACATACCTGCGGATCACGTCGAAAAGTTAAACAAAGCCTACCGGAATGAGGATGAATTTACAGAGCAAGAATCATCAGAGAAGAGCAACGATGAGAATTAAAATATACACATATATAGCGATTTCAGTACTTTTTGCTTCCTGTAGTAATATCAAGTATTTAAAGGAAGGTGAAAACTTGTATGTGAAAGGTGAGGTGGAATTGAATAACGATTCGATTCCGGACCAGTATAGAGGACCGCTAACCGAACGACTGGAGGGGGTGCTACGGCCGCGTCCGAATAAGAAGTTTTTAGGCTTACGTACCAAACTCTATTTCTATAACATTGCCGGTCAGCCCAAGAAAAACAAAGGTTTTAAACACTGGTTGAAAAATAAAGTAGGTGAACCTCCGGTATTGCTCCAAGATGTAAATGTTCCGTACAATGAAAATCTCGTCAGGAATAGGTTGGAAAACATCGGCTTCTTTAATGCTTATGTAACGACAGATACGACTATTGAAAACAGAAAGGCGACGCTGAACTATGTAGCTACGACCAATAAAATTTACCGTATCAATAAAGTAACGTATGAAGCTGACACAACTACACAGATTGGAAGGGAGTTAAAATTAGCGCAGGAAGGATCGCTTTTGGTGCCCGGTAGACCTTATAACTTGGATAGGATCATTGCGGAACGCGAGCGGATTGATAATATCCTCAAGGATAAAGGTTATTATTTTTTCAGCCCTGATCACCTTCTGGTACAAGTAGACAGTATGATTGGCAATCACATGGTAGATATGAATGTCAAACTAAAAGAGGAAACACCAAAAAATGCGAAACAACCTTATACGATCAACAACATTTTCATTTATCCGGAATATTCACTAGTTCAGGGTAATTATGAAGTGGCTACTCCCAAAGATGCCGAAGAATACAAAGGCTTTTATTTTATAGATCCACATCGGACCTTTCGAAAGTTTGCACTCGCCAGAACGATGTTTTTCCATAAAGGCGATCTCTATAACCGAGATCGGCAAAATCAAACGATTAGTCAGCTTGTCGGAATGGGAACTTTCCGCTTTGTCAAAAATAACTTTATGTTGGCCGATCGTGGAAAAAGCAATAAATTAGATGTCCATTACTACCTTACGCCACAACAAAAAAAGGCCGTACGTGTTGAATTGCTTGGTAAAACAGCTGCTGTTTACAATGGTTCCGAGGTTAACGTCAGCTGGAGTCATCGAAATGCGTTCAAAGGAGCTGAACTTTTACGTTTAACTGCTTATGGCGGCTACGAAGTGCAATCAGGTGGTGGTATCAATATCAACTCGAATTTTTACCGTTATGGTTTAGAAGCCTCCTTAACTTGGCCACGTATCATTGCTCCTTTTGGTTGGGAGCCTACGCGTCGGTTCGTCCCGCATACTACCACGCTGGTAGGCTACGAATTTCTAAATAGACGACAGGCCTACCGTTTGAATTCGTTACGTTTTGCATGGGGCTATAACTGGCAGGAATCCGCAAAAAAAACACATCAACTGAACGTATTAGACGTTGCCTACGTGCAACCGGTAAATGTAACCCGCTTTTACGATAGCTTAGCTACAGAGTTTCCCTATTTACAAAGAGCGATCGACCGACAGTTCACCTTTGGTCCGAACTACAAATTTACCTATACCAATACCATGGAAACCGATAGGAAACATACCTTTTACTTTTCCGGTGGTTTGGATCTTTCCGCCAATACCGTTGGTTTGATTTTGGGATCAAACGTAAAAAAAGGGAAGCAAGACAGTATTTTTAACGCTGCATTTTCGCAATATATTAAAACCGAAATTGAGTACCGTCATTATATGAAGCTGGGGCAAAATCGGACGCTTGCCGCTCGTGCTTTGTTTGGTTATGGTTATTCCTATGGCAATTCGACCCGACTTCCCTATGTGAAGCAGTTCTTTGCGGGTGGGCCTAACAGTTTACGTGCTTTTAGAGCCCGGGCAATTGGTCCGGGATCTTATAACCCCGAGCGATTTGGAAACGACAATTTCGTTCCGGATATGACCGGTGATATCCGCATGGAATTCAATTTAGAGTATCGGTCTAAGATTGTTAGTATATTAGATTGGGCGGCCTTTATCGACGCCGGTAACATTTGGTTACAAAATGCAGATACGGTATTTCAAGGTGGCAAATTTTCCAAGAATTTCTTTAAGGAATTAGCGGTTGGCGGCGGCGTAGGGCTCCGCTTTGATCTGACTTTCCTCATTTTAAGAACGGATCTTGCTATTCCACTCCGTATCCCTTATTTACCGGATGGCCAGCGCTGGGTTTTCAATAAAATTAATTTTAGAGACCCTGATTGGCGACGTGATAACTTGGTCTTCAACTTGGCTATTGGTTATCCGTTTTAGTTATACGTTATAAGTTTTAGGTTTTAAGTTTTTAAGTTGTTAGTAGCAACGGTAACACGATTTACCCCATACAAGTGATAGCTTACAACTTATGACTTATAACTTACGACTTGTTTTGCCATTCCCATTCCTTTTTACTATTTTACCATCGTGCGGAACTGAGGTAAAAAACAATAATTTTAACGAATCATTTAATTCCGGAAATTTATGAAAATCACCGTTATTGGCGCCGGTGCCGTAGGCGCAACCGCTGCAGATAATATCACAAGGAAAGAACTTGCAGAAGAAGTTATACTGCTGGATATCAAAGAAGGAGTTGCCGAAGGCAAGGCGCAGGATATTTCGCAAACCGCAGCCCTTTTAGGATTTGACACTAAAATCACGGGGGTGACAAATGATTATGAAAAAACTGCCGGATCAAGCGTTGCTGTTATTACTTCCGGTATACCGCGTAAACCGGGAATGACACGTGAGGAATTGATCGGAACAAATGCAAATATTGTTAAATCGGTTGCCGAGAATCTGCTAAAATATTCGCCTGAGGTGATTATTCTAGTGGTTTCTAACCCCATGGACACCATGACCTACCTTACCCTTAAAGCCACTGGCTTACCTAAAAACAGAGTTATCGGTATGGGTGGCGCATTGGACTCTTCCCGATTTAAATACCAGATCAGTCAGCATACCGGAGCCTCTCCTTCCGATTTAAACGCCATTGTCATAGGCGGGCACGGTGATACTACGATGATTCCGTTGATAAAACACGCCACTTGGAACAGTATTCCAGTGACACAGTTTTTATCTGCACAGCAACAGGAACAAGTAGTAGCCGACACGATGGTAGGTGGAGCCACTTTAACGAAACTTATAGGCACCTCTGCTTGGTATGCGCCGGGTGCAGCTATCGCCGGGATGGTGGAAAGTATTGTCAGAAATCAGAAAAAACTATTCACGGCTTCTGTTTACTTAGAAGGCGAATATGGCGAGCAGGACATCACGTTAGGAGTTCCTGTTATTATCGGTAAAAACGGCGCCGAAAAAATAATTGCTCTTCAATTGGACGAAGAAGACAAGGCTAAATTCAGACAAAGTGCCGAAGCCGTGAGAAGCATGAATAACGTGCTTTCTGAGAGTAAAATCATCTAAAAAACTAATATCGTTAATGATTAAAATACCACTAGCATTATTAAATCTTCAAGATGACGGCTTCCACTTATTGGTGGAAGTCGTTGTTTTCGAACATAGCTTTAAAGCTGTATTGGATACGGGTGCGTCCAAAACTGTATTCGACAAAACAATCGTAGAACGTCACATAGGTAATGAGCAACTTAAAAGCAGTGACCGCGTATCTACCGGTTTGGGTACGACTAATATGGAAAGTTTCACTTGGCAACTTCCTGATTTTCAAATCGGCACTTTCCACCTTAAAAATTTTGAAGTGGCCGTGCTGGATTTGTCTTCTATTAATTTCGCCTACGAGAATCTTTCAGTCGAGCCTGTAATCGGCGTTATTGGCGGCGATATACTCACCCAATATCAAGGTATCATTGACTATGGAAAAATGACCCTGACACTTAGCATGAAGGAATAGAGTTTAATAATAGCACCTAACAACTAACAACCAATAACTAACAACCAATAACTAACTAACAACCAATAACTAACAACCAATAACTAACAAAACAACCAATAACTAACAACTAATAACTAACAACTAATAACAACAAAAAAAGGCGCGCTTCACAGCGAGCCTTTTCCCAATTTTAACCAAACCTAATTTACATGAATCAATTACTATTTAACTCTGATACAAATCTAAGCTATCCGCGTTAAGCCTATTTTAAAAAAGCATTATGCCTTTGTGAAAAAAACAAGGCTATCGGCTAGGTTTTCTTCATTACATGATGAATTCATAACAATTGATTAATGCTATTATTAATTTAAACCGATAGCTTTATAAGTACGAAGTATATGCTATGCGAAAAATTAAAGTAGCGTTTTTTGCGGAAATCTTGCATGAAGATAAAGATGGGGCATCCCGAACGATGTTTCAGCTTATTAAGAGGATTCCGTTCGATCGTTTTGAATTCATATTTATTTATGGTGATGGCCCTGATCAGCTGTTAGACTTTCCTTCGCTTAAAGTTCCAACCATCACCATTCCTTCCAATAAGAATTATACGTTATCGATTCCTTCCTTAATAAAAAGAAGATTAATCCGTAAACTAGATACATTCGGTCCGGATATCGTACACATCGCTACCCCTTCTCTTTTGGGGCATTTTGCGGTCACTTACGCCAGCAAGCGGCATATCCCGGTCGTCAGCATTTATCACACCCACTTTATTTCATATATAGACTACTACTTGAAACATTTGCCTTTTCTTATCGGCCCGGTTAAGCGATATGTTTCGTCGAAGAAAAAATTATTTTATAATCAATGTGATTGCATTTATGTTCCAACAAGAACCATTAAACAGGAACTAATCAATTACGGCATTCAAGCATCGAAGATGTTGCTATGGGAAAGAGGAATTGACAATACATTGTTTAATCCGCTGAAAAAGGATCTGGCAAAGCTTGAAAAAATAACCGGGAACCAACAACCTACACTCTTGTTTGTAAGCCGCTTGGTATGGGAAAAAAACCTGGAAATGCTCTTTAAAATTTATCGATTAATTAAAATACGAGGAATTGCATGTAATTTTTTAGTTGTAGGAGATGGATCCGCAAGAAAAGCATGCGAAAGCAATATGCCTGGAGCAATCTTTTTAGGCCATGTTGGTCACGACGAATTAGCAAGTCTTTATGCATCGAGTTCCATTTTTGTCTTCCCATCTGTTAGTGAAACTTATGGCAATGTTATTTTAGAAGCACAGGCCTCCGGCCTGCCTTGTGTCATTGCTGACGGTGGGGGTTCCAAAGATCTAATAGAAAATGGTGTTAATGGCTTTGCTTGCAATCCTAACAGTGAGGGAGAATTTGTAGACCGTATAGAAACGTTATTGAATAAAAAAACGATTCACCGGCAATTCAGCATGCTGGGCATACAAGAAAGCACAAAACGGAACTGGGAGCGGCTAGCGGACATTTACTTTAACGATATTGAGCAGTTGGGCAAAGTTCCCAGCATTTACAAACTAACCTCTTAGTACCGGAATGCTTCGATTTATTAAAATTATACTATTCTTATCTGTTACTATTTCTTTAGGAATCTACATTGCTCATACAGACCTTACGCAGGTAACCCAGTCGTTAGCACATATCGGCTGGGGTTTTTGCTGGTTTTTGATCCTTACCTGCCTCGCGTATCTCCTAGGCACCCTGGCCTGGGCTTATTGCTTGGGAGACCAGCGAAAGCGAATCAACATTTATCAATTGTTTTGGATCAGACTTATTGGTGAAACGGTCAGCCTTTTTAATCCCAGTAGCATTATTGGAGGCGATTTTCTAAAGGCCGAATTGTTGAAACCCTATATGATCGAAAGAAAATCGGCTATTAGATCGGTTATCGTTTCACGCTTTCTGATGATCGCCTCGCAGCTTCTGTTGTCGGCACTAGCGGTAGCTATTCTACTTAAGCAGAGCAGCAACGATAGTTTTAATCGACAAGTAGCGTCTTTTTTCCCTTATTTTGTGATTGTTTTTTCAGTCATCAGTCTGCTTATTTTCTTAATATTTCGCCTTACTAAATCGTTGCATAAGAAACTTACAACCCGTTTTAGTCAACTCAAACTAAGTCTAACAACTACCCTATCCGAAACAAAGTTATACTATCACCAAGAGAAAAAGGCGCTATGGCTGTCGTTTCTCTTTTTCTCGCTCCATTGGTTTGTCGGTTCCCTGGAATTCCTGCTCATCTTGCATTCGCTGGATATCAATATTGACGTAATTGAAAGTTTAGCCATGGATATGGGCGTTATTTTTTTTAAATCAGCAGGCGCAATAATTCCCGGGCAAATCGGTATTGAAGAGTATGGCAATCAATTTATGTTAGAATTTATTGGTATAACGGGTAGCCTATGGCTTAGCGTCTCCGTTGTCCGGCGGGCTCGACAACTCGTTTGGTTACTTTTTGGCGGTATCAGTTATGTTGTATATCATAGAAAGGCCCCGCAACTGCAAGCAGTATAATTATTCATGGAAGTTCTATTTGTAAGTCATAAATATCCCCCTACTACCGGCGGTATGGAAAAGCAAAGCTATGAACTGGTAGTGGGTATGAGAAAATGGTGTACGGTGCACGAGTTAATATACAAAGGCATCGGTAGCCGGCTGAGCTTTTTTCTAGCACTCGGAAAAAACATAAGACATCTTATCAATCAGCATCCCAATATTAAACTTATCCATTTTAATGATGCATTGATTGCCTCCTATTATTTATTGTGCTGTCGATTCAATCCGCACATTAAACACACGGTTACCATACATGGTTTAGACGTCGTCTTTCCGAGTTTTTTATATAGGAAATTTATTCTCCCAAAACTGAATCGCTTTGATCTTATCGTGGCAGTAAGCAAGGCTACGGCCCAAGCCGCACAAAGCGTGGGGATCGCTACGGGAAAGCTACGAGTCATTTCAAACGGTGTCGATGAAAAAATACCTAAACATAAATTCTCATTAAATTTCCATGACGATTTCCAAGCAAGGTACCGTTTGGATATTCGTGGAAAACAATTATTGGTAGCCATGGGCAGGCCCGTTAAGAGAAAGGGATTTTCTTGGTTTGTCGAACGCGTAATGCCTCATTTGCAACATGATTATTTATTGCTCTTTATAGGGCCGTTTCATTGGAAAGCAACCAAACAAGAACGCTTCTTTAAATTCCTTCCACCCTTTTTCCGAAACAAACTTGCGTTATTTCTAGGTGCGGCCACCGATGAGCCGAAATTGCGTCAGTTATTAAGCAAGCCTGAAATAAGAAAAAGAGCCAAACACTTGGGACGATTGCCGTTCGATGAAATTCTGAACATCCTGTATCATGCAAGTGCCTTTATTATGCCCAATATCGAAGTAGAGGGTGATATGGAGGGCTTTGGCCTGGTTTGTTTGGAAGCTGCCTTATGTGGAACAACTGTTTTTGCCTCCCACACAGGAGGTATTTCGGACGCTGTAAAACACGGGAAGAACGGTTATCTGTTACCATCAGAACAAGCAGAAGAATGGATTACGACACTAAACGAGTTTATGAAGAAACCTAGCGACGAGGAGAAAAAGACAGCGTCGGTTAATTATACAAAAAGACACTTCGGTTGGAAGAAAATGGTCAAAGCTTATTATGAGGCATTTTTGGGGTTAGTTGAGTAGTTAAGTCGCCGAGTTGTTAAGTAGTTAAGTTGTTGAGTAGTTGAACAGGAAAATAGTTGACATAGAACGGAAAGTCGTGATACTTATGTCCTGATACTTACCTGCCTGCCGGTAGGCTGGTGTCTTGATACTTGATACCTGCTAGAACATAAAGACAGGAAGAAAACTCACACCCACAACCCACAACCAATAACCCACAACCAATAACCAACAACTAATAACCAACAACTAATAACCAATAACTAATAACCAACAACTAATAACTACGTTGCTGCCAACTAAACGATAAACTCACGGGGCAATGGTCCGAGAGCGGTATTCCTTCTTTATTATTGAATTTCTCGTTCTCGAAACGGTAGGCATTTGGAGTCAGCAACAGATCAGCACTGCTTCGAAAGAGTATCTTATCGATAGACTCACAGTCGTCAGTCAACTTCAAAATATCCTCTTTCACAAATTTTTTGAAAGCGGGGAAGCTATCCTTAGCCTTGAGCGTTACCCATGCATCTTTCAAACCATTTTGGGCAAGCAGATCGCGAATATTGTCATGTTCATAGCAGAAGTGCGCATTTAAATCACCCATAACGATGACCGCTCGATCGCCTGAGTGCTCTTTAATATAATTGGACAGTTGAATCATATTCTTCCGTCTCGCGGCAGCAGCGGCCGGATCATCCGCCGCATTTGCGTGTACATTATAAAAATCGATAAATACGCCCTTCCCTACTTCAATCTTACTAAACGTAAAACCCTTAGGTGTCAAACAGTCCGCCCCTGTGCAATTATTCCAAGGAATGCGGTGTATTTCCGTAATACGATATTTTGAGAGTGTATTCAAACCATCACCAAAAGGTACGCCTCCTTTCGTTTTGGTTTTATAAGGATGCTCATTACCACTATAGTACAAGAAGCTATTATAGTTAAAGTCTTCCTGCACATGAACAATATCATAATCATTCAATCGACGCCCAATTTCTGCAATACTTGACGAACGCTCGGTAACAGCGCTGCAAATAAGCTGTGGCAAACCCGCAATATTATAAGTTATGACGGAAAATTCACCCTCATAATTGATGGGCAATTCTTCAGGAGGATGGGTATTGAAGCTAATAAACGAATGACTTTGTGTAGGAACACGACAAACTTGAAAATATCGCTTCACAACCAAAAACAAAAGACAGGTAATAAAGAAGAAGTTCATCCACTTTCTGCTTAGTTTACGACGAAGAATAAGTTCCATAAAAGTAAGGCTTTCCTGGCATAAAACTAGTATCGAGAGTTAAACAGAACGTCGTTTAAATGTTAAAGGAATGTTATTTTTTTTTAGACTATAGGCAGTACGCTATATCCCCTCAGTGAACAAGGGACCCTGTTAGTTGGGAATAGGCCCTACGTCCTCATTTAACTCCTACTCCATTCACTATTAACTACTCACTACTTCCTATTCATCTCCTTCCAGTGAACAAGGGAACCTGGTAGTTGGGAACATGCCTTACGTCCTCATTTAAGTCCTACCCCATTCACTATTAACTACTCACTACTAACTGCTCCCTATTAACTACTCAATACTCCCTCCAGCCTCAAACCAATCCCTAATGACATTAAAACAAGCCTAACTAGTATTGACGTAAAGTCAACCGGGATCGTCATAAAGACAACCATATTTAATACAAATTTGATCACCTTTATTATAAAGCCGATCAACATAAATGTAACGGCAATTAGCTTTGCTTTAAAGAAGTACGGAATTACCTCAATTCCAATTGACTTTAACGTAATCCCAATTGTCTTTATAGTAAAGTCAACGGTTTTTACTATAAACCCATATGACTTTATTATAGATGGAAACGTCCTTCATATAAGGTCGATCAACTTTGCTACAAAGTCGTACAGCAATGAAATAAACCCAAAAGGATTCATCATAAACCCAACCGACTTTGAAGTAAAGACGACCGGAATTAAGGCAAAGTTGTACGGAAACAAGATAAAGGCAAACAACTTTAAATTAAATCTGAATGTGTTTATTATAAAGCCAATAGTGTTTGCTATAAGGACGAACGTCTTTGAAGTGAGGTTTTAGTTAAACCTAACAGTCATCCTATATCAAACATCCAAGTATAGATAACAAAAAAGCGGCTATCCTGTTAGATAGCCGCTTTAAAGCATTTATGTTAACAATAGACTAGTTGGCAGTTAAATGCGACTCAGCCCAAGTTGACCAATTAGGACGAGCAGCACCGTTACCAGCGCCCGTAGCGTTAGGATCTTCTTCGTACGTTCCAGCAGTACCTTTATTTGGTACGTTATCAAAACGAACTTGTTTCACTTTATTAGCTTGAAAATGAGCTAAAGATTCTGCACCACTTGCAACAACGCCTTCTCCAGCGATAAAATCTTTTAGATAAACATTGGTGATTGAGCCTAATGTACCACGACGCAACATCATTCCCGCTTCCGAAGTTACAGAGGTGCTATTACGACCTATTAATGTTAAATTTGTTAACGTCGGACTTGAAACAGGAGCTAAAGTTGGATTATCCTGGTTGCTGTCCGCTTCAATGCCACGGCTATCTGAAGAATAAGTTGTAGCTGCAGATTGATCAGCATACAAGTTCGTCACTCTACCATTCCAGCCTTCAGCCCAGTCAAAGGAATCATCTTGCGACCCGATCACTGTCAAATTTTCAGCATTTACCGAACCTCCAAACCATTCTACACCGTCATCGGAAACTTGATTGATAAATATATTGTTTACAGTAGTCCCGTTACCAACAGCGTATAACGTAAGCGCATTGAATTCAGATTCGTCATTAATTTTATTGCCTGAATACTCAATAATGATGTGTGATAAGACACCTGAATTATCAGTATTATTATTACCGCCATATATCAAACCAGCCACTTCTGCTTGTGCATTTGCACCTTTATTAGTGCCAGCATTTCCGCAAATAACAATGCCACCCCATTGCCCAGCAGCAGGTGTAGCAGCGCCTGAAGTAAATACTATTGGATTTTCCGCTGTTCCGGCAGCATTGATCATAGCACCTCGTTCAACAGCTAAAAAAGCTACATTTGTTACATTCTCTGAATATTCCGCTTCAATACGCACACCTGGTTCAATTGTTAAGGTTGCTCCTGACTTAACATAGACCGGACCACGCAAAGTATATGTTCTCCCCGCGGTTACACGAGCGTTTCTATCGATATTTCCACTAATAATACCATCCTCAAAAGTAATTTCTCCACCATCAGGGCCTGGATTATTATCATCATCGCTGCTACAGCTTGCAAACATAGTTGCGATAACCATCATGCTTAAGAATAATTTTTTCATAATTGTCATTTTGAATGAATAACTCTGTTGTTTTCTGTTTTTATTTTTGTCTAAAAAATCTTGTATTTAATACCTAAACTAAAGTCCAATCCTCTCCTGTAGTTATATACCTCTACACTTTGATCGGTATTTTCCTGTTCCATACGCACTTCATTATTTAATAAGTTATTAATTTTCAATCCTACCTCCCATCTTTCATTTATTGCAGTGTTTGAAATAAAATTCAAAGTAGGGTAGCCTTTTTCTACTGTGTTCCCTCTACCGAAAGCTCCCAATGAAAAAATTCGATCATAGAAGTAATTTCCTACGACAGCAACAGTTGGCCTGATTTTTCCAGTATTTAACTTATAAGTCAAGTCTGCATTCACCAACAAAGGCGAGGCTCCTTGTAGGCGATCATGATCACCATTAAAATTAACACTCATTGTGTAGTCGGTCTCTTCCGCAACTTTCTCGGGATCCAACTCTTGGCGACTATACATATAAGTTACGTTCATCCCTCCCGAAAAACCGCCAGCAATGTTCTTTCTCATCTCTACTTCGGCACCAAATACGTAAGCATAATCTCCAGCATTTAGAAATGAAAACAAGTTCGATGCCGCTGACGTGATTAATGTTTGGCTAATCGGATCTTTGATATATTTACCAAAGATTCCTGCCGAAAATAATTCATCAGAACTTGGAAACTGCTCCCATTTGATATCTAAATTATAATTGTCTGCGGGCTTTAACGCTCCGTTTCCGAAGGTCAAAGATGTCACATCTTCGTATTGAAAAGGGGCTTTTTCTAAGAATTGAGGAAGCGTATAAGATTTACTAGCTGCTACTCGTAAGTTTTGATTTTCCGACAAAGCATATTTAAGAGTAGCTTCAGGTAATATAAAAATTTTATCAATGTCCGCTTGATCAAAATCTACTATGGGTTGCAGAATATTTACGTCCCATGTCATTTTTTGTAAGACCTTGTCTGCTCTTAACCCCAATGTATAGGTAAGTTTTTTGTTTGGACTATGCTCAAAAAGGGCGAAGCCACCATGTATATTTAAATTAGCGTCGTATGTTTGGGGAACCAAACTTAAAACTCTTGCGGTTTCAAAGCGAAACGTTGGACCTGTACCAGTAGCAGTTGTAAAGTTATCTGCATTCAAAAATGCATCTAGATTGTTAGGATCAGCTGCTATGCCGGACTGTTGGATGCGAGCGTTAATTTGAGTAGCTTCGAAATCCCGTTTTTTATACCGTCCGGTGTAACCCACACTTAGTTTTCCGTCGTATTCCCCTGCTTCATTTTCAAACAGCTTATAATTAAAAGCAAATCTCCCTGCGACTTCTTTCTCATTAATATATTGAAAATACCTATTCTGATTATTTACCTGAGAATTGTTGAACTCAAAACCTCCACTGTTACTAGTTGATAAGGTACTAGTAATCCGATCAGGCATATCAGCATTGACGATACCATAAGATGCTCCCCAGTCTAAAGATAAACGTTCTTTTAATTGATGTTCTCCGAGCAACTGATTCAAGAATAATTGGTTTTGCTGGGTCAATGTTTGTCGTGTAAATTGTATTGGTTCATCTAATGGAGCCACATCATAATCATTCACAGCACTAGAAGAGCCATTAATGAATATGCTATTCCACCTTAATCGGTTTTTTGAATTAACTCGATAATCTAGGTTGAACATACCAGTGGTATTCGTCTCGTAAACATTCTTCTCTATGTTGAAGTAATCGGCATTGACGATATCAACCCTTGAACCCATTACTTTCTCAGAACCTTCTCTAAACTGATAATTGTTTTTATGAGAGACAGTTGCAAAAACATTTAATCTCCCTTCTTGGCCTATCTGAAAACTTTTTCCCCCTTGAATAGAAAAGTCATAATTAAAAGGCTTATCAACAGTATTAGGCGACCATTTACTCCCGAAAGTATATTGTTGCAGCGTAGTAGGTGGCTTGATATTATAGAAACCAAAGCGCTTCCAGTTATCTGCTCTTTTAAAATCAGACCGAAAAGCATTTGTGTTTAAACCACCACCAATTTCTACGCTTAATGTAGGATTACCAACGTGTTCTTTCGAAAGAATGTTAACAGTAGCACCTCCAACATCACCATAGTCCTCTGCAGTATATGTTTTACTAATGCCAATTGATTGAATAACATCCGTTCCAAATAAATCTAACGAGATGTTCTTACTTGTTGGCTCATTCGATGGCAACGGCAAACCATTTAACAAGGTATTATTATAACGATCTCCTAAACCACGAACAAATACACCCGTTGTCCCTTCTTGTTTCGCAATACCAGTTACTTTCGTAATAGCAACGGCTGCATTACTGATACCTTTTCGGCTCATTTCCTGTGAGCCAATGCTTTGCGTAATCACAGCCGAGTTCATCTGCTTTCTTAACAAAGCCGATTCAGTATCCTTTCTTACTTCACCAACAATCACTACATCATCGAGCATCTGTGCATCGGAGGCCATGGCGACATTAAGATTAATGTTGTTTCCTGCTTTTACAGTGACTGTATCCCGTAAAGTTTGGTAACCTACATAACTAAACACGAGGATATGAGTTCCAGGATTAAGTTCTAATTTGAATTTTCCGTCGATATCTGTATTGGCACCCAACTTGGTACCTTGCACGGCGACGGACACCGCGGGCATGGTTTCATTATTTAATGAAGCATCTACCACAACACCACTAACGATTCCCTTTTGTTGAGCAAAAGTAATTGAACCGCTAAATAATAGAGTTAAAAAGATTAGGGTCTTGACTTTCATGTAACTTGTAATATTCCGCTACAAAGGACGCAAGAACAGGTAAACAGAATGTTAAGTTCGTATTATTCTTATATATATCTATTGTTAATATAGTGTTAAGACTAAACAAGGATTGAATTGTTAGACATACCTTGTCATTGGAATATTAAGCATAAAATCAGCATTTTATATAACGCTTAACACTTTCATAACCTCTTTATAATATTGCTTTCGCAATTCGAGACTATAAAAATAACTTAAATAAAATCTTCATGATTTCGGAACTCGTAAATGGATCATTTCGTGTTCGTTCATAAAAAACACCCCCTCGAAGTGATGTTATAAATCATCAACAGTTCAAAAAAGATAACGGAGACAGCTACCTACTTGTATTTAAATGTAAGACTAAGCACATATACACTGCCTGAAGCTGCGCTGCTTAGCATGCCAAAGTCTAAAAGGCATAACCAACTTCAGGTTAAATTCGTGCCAAATTCGAGATTTCATCAGATATTTACCAGATCCTATCAGCTTTTTATCAGATAAACCTGACTAAAATCTGGTAAAACCTGAACAGCACCTAATAAACTTACGAATTTGGTACGGAGTTAAGGGGTAATTGAATGGAATAAAAAGGGATTACCACGTGGATTCGATGAATCGTCAGGCATAAGACAGAACGTCGTAGATACTATTTAAGCACCTGTCGAAGATAAGATCTGAAAAGCTATCTAGTTACTCCCTCGCTCCTCCCCATCCTCTCCCCAGCGAGCTAACTTGAGCGGGGTTGAAGGCGCACTTAATGGAGCGTTTCCCCAAGGATCTCGCCACGAGTCCCCATTGAGCTCCGACCAAGGTGAATCGAACCACCGAAGCCATCTCCAAAAGAGGTACAAGCGAGGGGCCCAAACTTCTTTCACACGATCTTTGTTCATGCTTGATCGCATCTATAGCTTAGTTCGATAGGAGTCCGATAGGTATTGCTTAAAAAGCCGTGTTTTGGGCCTTTTTACGTACCATATAAGGATATCACTGGGATATAGGGCGAATGGGACACGGATGGAGCACGGCTCAAGGTCGGATCTAAGTGCTTGCAACAACCGCGTCCCAAATCAATTCAGTAAAAGCATACTAAAATAGATAAAAGGCTAAACCAGGTACATATAATGCTTAAATTATGGAGACAATGCAGAACCTGATTGTTTTTCTTTTTTGTTTTTTAGTGATTTATAATAATTCATTGTCGATATTGCTGCCAGCATCACAAGTATGCCTACAATCTGCACGAACCCTAGTTGTTCATTCAGAACGATGCTTGCGCAAAGGACGGCAACGGGAAGCTCGATCGTCATTAGTATGGAGCTGATGCCTGCCCCGACCTTCGGAATAGCGGTTGCAAAAAGCGCCGTGGGAATGGTCGTTCCGATGATGGCAAGAAAAACTGCCATCATTGCAAATTCATAGCTGAAATAGCTTCCCACCAAAATGGTTTTTACATTGATGATAAAAATAGTCAATGCAGAACCCGTCATGATTACCATGCTTTTAGGCAACCAGCCCACCGCGTGGCCAACCCTACTATTCGCAACGATATAGATGGCATAGGTCAACGATGAACAAAGTGCCAAGGCAATACCGATCCACGAGAGGGATTGGACATCTTCTCCGAAAAGGTTTGCGGCCATAACCGTGCCGATAAGAATGAAAACAACCGTCAGCAATTCCGACTTATTTGGCTTTTTACCGAACACAGTCCAATCCAGTAATAGACTGAACCATGTAAACTGCATAAGAATTACGATAGCAAGTGATGCGGAAATATAGCTTACGGACTGATAGTATAAATAATTGGTGAGACCAATCGCTCCGCCTGTTGCTAAGAGAGATATAAATTCATTCCGTGCGAGGCGTACTTTTCCCTTACGGAAAAGGAATTGGGCTGTCCCGAGAAATACTGCTGCCAAGAATGCTTGTGAAAAGGATAGTTCAGCGGCATGGTACCCGCGTGAATAGAATAACTTTACGAACGAGGACATCGTACCATACATGATGCCTCCCATTAAGACCATTATGATGTATTTTAAATTTGTCATTTCAAGATTGTTAGAAAATAATTACGTTAATACCTGCTTAGAGGCCAAACAACCTTGAATGGTCACATGAAAATGTAGACAATATCCCCTCACTGAAAAAGTGAGAACATGAAAATGATAAATCCGGTTATTTAGCCTTTAGGCTACCGGAGGGGGCGTATTTGAGGAAAATTGTTTATTCATAAGAATATATGATAATTAAGGCGAATATAATAAATTCTTGATGTATTTAAAATCAGTGGAAATGTTTGTAATAAATAAACGAAAGCCCCGCCTTGCTGTGACACGATAGCTTCAAAAAAAATTTTACGTTGATTTGTAAATAAAAAAGCCACTGCAGTGTGCAATGGCTCCATTCTATACGGTATAACTTACAACGTATAGCTTAAACTTATCCTACTCTAAGTCTTTCACTAATTTGCGGAAGTTTTCAGCACTAGCCGCGATATCTACAGAATTGGCTAACCAATTGTATTCGTATTCCGCTGAAAGCATCCCTTTAAACTTTTGGTTTTTTAATTCTTGCATCACCCCTTTTATATTTCCTACACCGGTACCCCAGTGTACGTCATGTGCATCTCTGGATTTTTCGTTCAAATCTTTAAAATGTAAATGGTTGATATGTCCTTTATACTTTTGTAGACATTCTATGGGATCTAAACCGGAACGTACCCAGTGGCCAATATCGGCACAGGCGCCTACATATTTACTGTTTGCCAGTTGGATAGCATTTAACACAATTTCAGGGCTCCAGTAGTGGGTTGGATTCGGATGGTTGTGAATGGATACTTTGATTTTAAACTCAGTAGCCAACTTTCCGATTAAAGGAAGATCTTCTTGCTTAGGCTCAGTATTGATATTTTTAATACCCATGGCTTTGGCAAACTCAAAAAGTTGACGCCAAGCTTCCGGCGAATCGGCGCTTACAACACCGAAAGCAACCAAGGTAATTCCTTTGTCTTTCAACAATTGCAAAACCTGCGCTCTTTTTTCTTTGCTCATGGCGAAATCCATTTTACCTTCTATCCCACCACCAATAGTTTGACCCGGATAAGCTTCAATATACTTCAATTTACAGCTATCTACTTTAGCAATTGCCTCGGCGAAAGTAAATCGGTTAAAACTATAGGCCTGGGCGCCTAATTTCCAACCTAATTTTTCTTCCGGCCTATCTTGCGCTTTTAAAACGCTTGTTGTAAAAACGATTGCTACGATAGCAATCAGGCTACTCCATACATGTTGTTTATAGTTCATCTTGATTTTATTTGGTTTGTGGGTTTATTCTATCTATGGCTATCGTAGGTAAAGCTTCGGACTTGCGTTCTTAACACCTGCAGTTCATCAGGTGATAGTTTCGGCCGGTTTTTCAGAATGCTTAACCCTTGATCCAACTGCTCTTCTGTACGAAAGCCTGTTACGGCCGAAGCTACTGCCCGATTTTCGAGTACATAGGCTAATGCCACAGCAGTATCCGATGTATCCAACTTTCCGGCTAGTTTATGAATGGCTTTAGCGGCTTTGAGTACCTCACTCGAACTGAATTGCAAATAATCTCCTTCTTTCTTTCCAAGCAATCTTCCTTGAGCCAAAGCTCCTCTACTGATTACACTAATATGGTGATCAGCTAACAACTTCAGTATCTCCTCTTCCGGACGATGATCCAACAGACTGTATTGCATCATCACCGACACAATACTAGATCGCTTAATATATTCGCGAATGACATTTGGTCGAATCGATGAAATTCCATACCACCTAATTTTACCCTGTTGCTTCAATAGTTCGAAGGCCTCAATCGTCTCATCTATTGGATCTTCTATGGTACCGCCATGAAGCTGGTACAGATCGATATAGTCCGTCTGCAAACGTCGAAGGCTTTGCTCTACCGCTTTGAGAATGTACTCTTTCGAAGGATTCCACTCCCAGCCATTTCCATCTGGTCGCCATTGATTTCCAACTTTTGTGGCAAGAACAATCTCTTTTCTGACCGATTTCAGCGCTTCGCCAACATAGGTTTCGTTCATCCCTTTATCGTAGAGATCGGCCGTATCGAAAAAGTTAATGCCATTGTCAAAAGCTTTACGTAATAAGTGACTTGCATGCGATTGGTTTTCTCCTAAGGACATACAGCCAAAGCTGATTTCGCTAACTTTTAAATCGGATTTTCCAAGCGCATTCATGAATACTAGCCTCCTATTTTAAGCAGCTCAACATCAAATACCAAAACGCTAAATGGAGGAATATCGTTTCCGGCACCGCGCTCTCCATATCCTAATTGATAGGGTATATAGAAGCGATAGTGCGACCCAACAGGCATTAGCTGCAAGCCTTCCTGCCATCCCTGAATAACGCGATTTAATTGAAATGAAATCGGTTCGCCCCGATCGTAAGAGCTATCAAATACTTTTCCACTTAAAAGTGCACCCTTATAGTTTACGGTAACGGAATCTGTCGCCAATGGTTTCGGTCCGACAGCGTCCCGAATAATTTCATATTGCAAACCACTCGTTGTAGTATGAACCCCTGCTTTCGTTTTGTTTTGTGCTAAGAAGGAATCACCCGCAGCTGTTTGCTCTTTCTTTAAATCTTCTGCTGCCGCTGTTAACACGTCGCTGATAGCCTTATATTCATCTTCTTCTTTTATACGGATAGGACTCTCTGAAAAATAGTCCTCGATAGCCTGTGCTACTAATTTTCCGTTTAGATTTTTCAATCCTCTCTTCTTTAAATCTCTTGCCATACTTAAACCAAAGGCATAAGAAGCTGAGTCGATTTTACTTTCGAACATGGGTGTAACTTTATTTTGCTTGGGTATTATTTTTTGTTTCGTTTTTTGCTGCGCGAATGTAGGAAGTGCCGACACAGCTACAAGACCCGCGATAATTAATGGTTTGATCATGATAGGCAAACATAAAAAAATTAGTTGAGTGGGGAAATAGTTAGTGGGAAAATAGTTAGTGGGAAAATAGTTAAGGGAGTAGTTTTAAGTTGCGAGTTGTGGGTTGCGCGTTTTCTTCCCTTCCTATGTCTTAGGAGGTATCAAGTATCAACACTTCCTGTCTTACATCCTATGTCTATATTAAGCTATAGGCATGAACTATTCTACTCTACGCAAAAATTCATCATTCATTATTCATCATTCAACATTCAACATTCAACATTCAACATTCAACATTCATCACTTAAGACCCTACTTAACAAATCAACGACTTAACCACTCTCCATACCATTTCCCGCTTTCTTTAACGATACGTTTTTGCGTTTCAAAGTCGACATGCACCAGACCGAAGCGCGGATGGTATCCTTCCGCCCATTCAAAATTATCGGTAAAGGTCCATACAAAATAGCCACGCACATCTACTCCCTCCACTTTAGCGCGCAAGACCTGCTGAATGTGATCTTGTAAATATTTTGTCCGTTCCGCATCATAGACACGATCACCGATCACCTCGTCTTTAAATGCTGCTCCATTTTCGGTAATAATGATGGGAGGCATGTTAGGATAGCTCTGGAACCGCTTAAGTGCCTCATAGATAGACGGCGGGTAAATTTCCCAATCCATCGCCGTCGTGTGTTTTACCCCCCTTTTGCGAGGTTCAACAATGTTAGCCCACACATAAGGCATCAGCATTGAAAATTGGATAACCTCTCGTGTATAAGTTTGAAGTCCTATAAAATCGAAATTAAAACCGATATTCTCTTCGTCGCCTGGAAGTATATATTTCTTTAAATTTTTAAGTGCTTTGACAGCGTCGATGGGATATCCCATCCCTAAGATAGGTTCTAAAAAAAGGCGATTCATAATTGCATCTGCCCTTCTAAGTGCATGGATATGTCTCGTCTTAAGGGATATGGGCTCGAGCACCGAATGTGAAAAAGTAGTGCCTACCATTGCCGTAGGATAACGCTCTTTTATAATTTTGGCCCCTCGGGCCATGCTAAGCGTAGCATGGTGCACCGCCGGAAGGAAATAGCGGAGGCCCCACCGTCCCGGCGCGTGCTTTCCGAAAAAATAGCCCGCACCAACGAAGGCAACCGGCTCGTTCATAACCATCCAATGCTTTACACGATCGCCAAAAGAATCAACACATAAACGGACATAGGTCTCAAACCATTCTAAAATGGAACGGTTGGTCCAGCCACCTTTGTTTTCCAGTGCTTGCGGAAGATCCCAATGATATAAGGTTACCCAAGGTGTAATTCCATGTTGGATACACGTATCAATGACCCGGTTATAAAAGTTGATACCCTCGCGATTAATTTCTCCCACACCTTCCGGCAGTATACGTGTCCAAGCAATGGAAAAGCGAAAATGCGGGATATTCAGCTGTTTCATTAGTAAAATATCGTCTTCATACCGATTGTAAAAATCGCACGCAACTTCCGCATGATGCCCGTTTCTGATTTTTCCTTTCTTTTTACTAAAAACATCCCATATGGATGGGCCTTTCCCGTCAGCATTATGCCCCCCTTCTATCTGATAAGCGGCCGTAGATACGCCCCAGATAAACTCTTCACCAAATAAGCTGCGATTCATATATGGAGATGCGTGGCTAAAATCTTATCTACAATTTCTTGTGTATTGTCGGGGTAACTAACTTTTACCCCCTGATCGGTATTTATCCAGCGCTCAATAGCTTCATCATTCTTTGATTTGAGATTTTTGATAACCGGTATGCCCATTTGCATTAACGCCGCCGCATTTAAATGTTGCTCATATTGATTTTTCATCGGAACAACCATTAACTTCTTACCCAAAAAAAGCGCTTCAGCAGGCGTCTCAAAGCCCGCCCCGCATAAAATACCATGGCAAGAGGCCATACTTTCCACAAATTTCTGATTATTAATAGGCTGAACGTTCACATTCTTGAGTGAAAAGGGCACTCGATTATGCTTAGAGAACACGTCCCATTGAACTTGATCAAAGCGTAGCAGGCTTTTTAATAGACGTGCGTCATCATAGGCCGGTAGGTACACCGTATAGTGCCCCTTATCACTGATTTCCTGCTCCCGGATTTGCTTTCTGATAACCGGTGTAAATATAGAGGGACTGTAAGGTTGAAAATGGAAACCGTAACTTACATCT
Organism: Olivibacter sp. EAT-5; assembly: GCF_044784325.1. Lineage (NCBI taxonomy): Bacteria > Pseudomonadati > Bacteroidota > Sphingobacteriia > Sphingobacteriales > Sphingobacteriaceae > Olivibacter > Olivibacter sp. EAT-5. The sequence continues at coordinate 5,035,532 of NZ_CP173028.1, forward strand.
ACCGGGGCATAATGCTTTAAAATAAACTTACCCATCATGTCCACTTCTTCAGGCTTTGGCGATTTGGAATCCAAAACAGCTGATTGATGACTCATGCCGATGCAAGGATGCTCGCGTAAATGACAAGCCCAGGCAGTTACGGGCTCAAAATCGTTAATCACGAGATCATAATCCTCAACAGGCGTTTCATTTACCTCTTTTACGATATCTCGAACTTTATTACTCATAAAAGTTCGCCAGAGGTCGACACCGCCTGCTTTTCCAAAGATAAAGCTAAGCCCGTGCTTACGATATTTGACCTCAAAAGGCAAATCTAAATCGGCTTGGATACCGCTCACGAGAATGTCTACCTCTGCCCGTTTTTTTAAACAAGGGATCACATCCATCGCCCGGCTTAAATGTCCGTTACCTGTTCCCTGTACAGCATACAATATCTTCATTTGATAATGATAAGTACTATACTTAATCTTTTGGTTAGGTTAAAGTTAATTATTTGTAACCAAAATTGTTTGTTTGTTGTTGGTTACCGGTTATTGGTTGTTAGGATTGAAGACCTAACAGCTAATACCTAAGACCTTAAACCTTAATACGGTATTCCTAGCCTTTTGAAAATAAAATGCCATAACCAAACCGGACCGATTAAAAGAAACTTGATATCTGTCAAAAACGAGGGTTTCTTACCTTCAATTTTGTGACCTATAAATTGTCCGATCCAGGCTATAACAAAAATGATCAGGCATATCAACCAGGGTGCAGGCCCTCCTGCTTTTTCCCAATACTCCAGTTGTACGATAATATAGCTGAAAACCCCAAAGCTAAAAAGCATCGCATAAGATAACGTAGGAGCTAAACGGAGATAGTAGTAAACCACCAGTGCCATTGCGATGGTAAACCAGTTAATAAAACCATTATAACGCCCTAAGAATTCAAGATGTGGAAAAGGGATGAACCAGATAAGCCCGGAAATACTAAAGGTTATAAGTGGAACACAGATCCAATGAATCAGTTTGTTGCTTGAATGTTGGTGGTGTTCAGCATATTGCTCAAAATAAAGATCAATAGGGCGTTTCTTTGTCTGTATCTGCTTCGCCGACTTAAGCTGTTTTGACATAAGAGTAAGAATTTAGAGGATGCCTAAAAGCTTTCCCGATGTTCATTCGACCGTGTACTCATATCTCAACTTATTTCGATTGCCTACCAGCGATGAGCAAGCAATCGAAAAAATGTCAAGAAAAGGCCTTTTTAAACAACCTCCTTGTATTATTTATTTTGCAAAGGCCACTGATCGGGTTTCGCGGATAACCGTAACCTTAATCTGCCCGGGATATGTCATTTCGGTTTGTATACGATTGGATATATCTGCCGCTAATATTTCTGCCTGGGCATCAGTAACTTTTTCACTTTCTACCACCACACGCAATTCCCTACCGGCTTGTATCGCAAACGTTTTTTCCACGCCTGGATAAGAAAGTGCTAGCTCTTCCAACTCCTTTAAACGCTTGATATAACTTTCAACAACTTCTCTCCTCGCTCCAGGCCTTGCACCGGAGATCGCGTCACATGCTTGTACGATTGGAGAAATAAGCGAAGTCATTTCAATTTCATCGTGGTGAGCTCCGATAGCATTGCAAACTTCAGGGTGTTCTTTGTATTTCTCGGCCAATTGCATACCTAAAATCGCATGAGGTAATTCAGGATTATCGTCAGGCACTTTACCGATATCATGCAATAAGCCGGCACGTTTTGCGAGTTTTACGTTTAATCCCAATTCAGCCGCCATGGTTGCACAAAAATTAGCCACTTCGCGCGAGTGCTGCAACAAGTTTTGCCCATACGAGGAACGATAACGCATTCTGCCAACCATCCGGATCAACTCCGGATGTAAACCATGGATGCCCAAATCAATAACAGTACGTTCGCCAATCTCTACAATTTCGTCTTCTATCTGCTTTTTGGTTTTCGCTACAACTTCTTCAATGCGGGCGGGGTGAATACGTCCATCTGTAACCAATCGGTGCAAAGCAAGCCGCGCAATCTCTCTTCTTACCGGATCAAACCCGGACAAGATAATCGCCTCAGGCGTGTCGTCAACGATGATCTCTACGCCAGTAGCTGCTTCCAATGCACGGATATTACGTCCTTCACGACCGATAACGCGTCCTTTGATTTCATCATTTTCTATGTTAAAGATGGAAACCGTATTTTCGATAGCGCTTTCGGTAGCCGTACGCTGTATAGTTTGAATGACCACCTTTTTTGCTTCTTTACTGGCAGTGAGTTTGGCCTCATCTACAATGTCTTTTATCTGGATCATTGCTTTCGACCGTGCCTCTTCTCTTAGGTTATTTACCAGTTGTTCTTTCGCTTCTTCCGCCGATAAACCCGCAATTGTTTCTAACTGCTTAATGTGCTGCATTTTCAAATGCTCCACCTCATCCTGTTTTTTGTTGTTCAGCTCAATCTGACGTTCCAGATTTTTCTTAACGTTATCAAGCTCTTGCTTTTCCCGATTAACTTGCTCTAATTTGGAATTAAGTGATTGTTCTTTTTGGCGAAGTGAGTTCTCCTTTTGATTGATCGCATTATTTTTTTGGTTAACCTCCCGTTCATGTTCGGCCTTTAAATGAAGAAACTTTTCTTTTGCTTCCAATAAACGATTTTTCTTCAGCATCTCCGCCTCTTGTTCAGCCTCTTTTAAGATACGTTTAACCTTATTCTGTGCTGCAATTTCTTGCTTCTTAAGTAAGCTACGGAGTAAAAAGCGTCCGATCAATACGCCAATAGCCAAACCTAATAACACATAAATTACTATTTCCATGTTGTTTATATATATATTTAGTTGATAATAGAACCGGGGGATCATACTATCCCCGTTTCTAGAACCGTTGATTGCTTAATCATCGTGCAAAACCAACACCTTTCCCATAAGGTCAGGAAGGTTTACGCAAAAAAAAACCGCAGTTAAAAATAGGTTCCAATTATTTTAAACTTCTATATACAGGTTTAGCGTACTAACTATCTCCAGGTGGCGAAAGCAAAATGGAGTATGTCTATTTACGCTTCTTTATATTGAAGTGTTAAGTTTAAAAATAGTGAAACCCGAATTAACTGCGGTTAAATCTTATAGCTCTATATTTCAAAAGAACGAATCAATCTTTAAAAAACTCCGATAGCAATTGATCTAATTGGTAAACTTTATCGGATACGCTTGTATCCTCTTCTCTCACCTTTTTTTCTGCCTTTAAGGCTGCTGTAGCATAATGCAATACAGCCATCGAAAGCAGATCTTGCTTATCTCTTACCGCATAATTCTCCTGTAGATCTTTTATACGGTCGTTAATTAATTTCGCTGCATGACGGATAATCTCTTCTTCTTCCATCTCTATCCGTAAAGGATATATCCTGTCTGCAATATTTATTTTTATGGAAATATCTCCCATAGAATGAGCTTGATTCACTATATAATTTGGGTTACTCTATTTTAGTAACTCAATACATTTATCTATTTCTCGCACAAAATCGTTAATTTTTTGCTTGATGTCAAGTGTTTTTTCATTAATGACTTCCTTTTCTACCGGTGCGCCTTCCAAAGAACGGGCAACAGTTAGCGCCTTCAGTTTCTCCTCCAGATCCTTATTTTTATCTTTGGACGCTTCAAATGCTACTTTAATGGATTGATTCTCCAATTTAAGCATGTCGTTTTCTTCTTGTAAAGATAAACATAATTCAATCAGTTTTGCTGTTTTCTCTACGACATTATCTAATTGCGCTGAAACCGTTGACATCTCTATTTAGCATTTTTAGTTAGCCTCTATCCCTTTCTAATTTCTGCACCTACTTCTTTTTCAAAGTTAAGTATTAATTTTTGTATCACCGAATCAATTTGTTTATCTGTTAAGGTTTTTTCCTCGTCTTGCAACTCAAAGCTCAAAGCGTAGGACTTCTTTCCCGCCGGCAACTTGTCACCTACATAAACATCAAAAACACCTACTGATTTGAGAAGTTTACGTTCGGTTCGTTCGGCTATATTCTTTAAAGCGTCGAAGGTTACTTGCTGATCAATCAATAGCGATAAATCTCTTCTTACCGCAGGAAATTTGGCTACTTCCTTATAGGTGATTTTATTTTTACGGATGGCCTTTAGTAGTAATTCCCAATTGAATACCGCATAATATACCGTGCCGTTCACATCGGCTTTTTTTAAAGCCTTTGTAGAAACTGCGCCAAATTTCACTAAGGTCTTTTGTCCTTTAACATATTGTAGGCCATATGAAAAATGCGCGCTCTCCAAGTCTTCCGTTTTGAGATCGCGAATGTTAAGACGCTTCACTAAGGCATCAACTGCTGCTTTTATATCGTAAAAAGAAACGGGCTGCGACTGTTGGTTCCATTGCTGGGTATGTTGAGCGCCCGTAATGGTTAAACTTAATTGCTGTTCTTCTTCGTAAACGCCGTCTACCATATGATAAGTCTTCCCGAACTCAAATAATTTCAAATCGGGATTTTTTCGCTTTTGATTATATGCAACAGCTTCTAATGCGGAAAAGAGCAAGTTTTGTCGCATGACGTCCAAATCACTGCTTAAGGGATTTAGTATCTTAACCACTGTCTCTTCATTATCGGCATAGGCTAATTTAGTAAGCGAGTTGGATAAAATCTCAATAAATCCATTGGCTATTAAAGTATCCGCAACGAGGTTCTGAATCACTTCTTTGTCTGGTTTTGCAGAAGTATTCAATGAAGCCTTGATTTGCTGCTTCATCTCGATATTATTATAACCGTAAATGCGCAAAACTTCTTCGGTAATGTCAACCTCCCGCGTCACATCAACTTTATAGGGCGGAACATAAACCGTCAAAACGCCTGCGTCTTTGCTTGCTATCTGTATTTGCAATGCCTGTAAAATATCAACAATATTTTCGTCAGTGATATTTTTACCGATCAAACGTCGAACGTTGTCCGGATTGACCTCAAAAACAAAAGGTTTTACCGGAGCAGGATAAATATCTGATATCTCGGAAGATATTTCTCCACCTGCGACTTCCACCATTAGCAACGCAGCCCGTTTAAGCGCATAAACGGTCATATCGGGATCTGTACCACGTTCAAATCGGAACGAAGCATCTGTTTTCAAGTTATGTCGCTTTGACGACTTTCTAATAGAAACGGCATCAAAATAGGCGCTTTCCAAAAACACATTCATAGTCGTTCCGGTAACACCTGAATTTAGTCCGCCAAATACGCCAGCAATGCATAGGGGCTTCTCCTCGTCACAAATCATAAGATCTTCCGCAGATAGCTTACGTTCTACCTCGTCTAATGTAACAAAAGCCTCGCCTTCTTTCGCGTTGCGAACGATAATGTGACTACCTGCTACCTTATCTGCATCAAATGCATGCAGTGGTTGCCCTAGCTCGTGAAGGACATAATTGGTGACGTCAACAATATTATTAATGGGTCTTAAGCCAATTGCCCTTAGTTTTTCCTGTAACCACTCAGGTGAGTCGGCAACTTTTACGCCACTAATACTCAGGGAAGAATAACGCTTACAAGCATTGGTGTTATCCACAGTGACAGGCATCAAACGACCCGATCCCGCTTTGAAGGAGCTAATATCCGGCAACTTTACTTCCTGTCTCAAAACAGCCGCTACATCCCTAGCAACCCCTAAATGAGAGGCGGCATCAGCACGATTCGGCGTCAGCCCGATTTCGAAGCAATAATCGTCTTTTACGCCGAAAAAATCTTTAGCCAAACTTCCAACGGGTGCGTCAGCGGGCAATACCATAATTCCTTCGTGCGATTTGCCCAAACCTATTTCATCCTCCGCGCAGATCATCCCTTCGGAAACTTCTCCCCTTATTTTCGATTTATTGATTTTAAAAGGTTCACCCTCCAATGGGTAAACCGTTGTACCAACGGTTGCTACTACTACTTTCTGGCCGGCAGCGACATTTGGGGCCCCGCAGACAATGTGTAATAAAGAAGCTTCCCCGACATCGACCGTAGTAATACGCAGTCTATCAGCATTTGGGTGTTGCTGGCAAGTTTTCACCTCTCCGATCACTAAACCTGTCAAACCCCCAGGAATGCCCTGGATTTCTTCAACACCTTCAACTTCTAAACCAATATCTGTTAATATTTGTGAAAGTTCGTTCGGGTTTTTATCAGTAGATATAAATTGTTTGAGCCAGTTGTACGATATCTTCATGGAAATAGTCTGTTTTCTTTGCTTTTTTATTTCGACGTTGCTTGGGTGACAGATTAAATAAATATCGCCAATAAAAGTTTATTAAATCCAGACTCAATACGGAGGCTGCAATAAACAGGCTACCTGTTAATCGTCCCACCGGTTGCAACGCTAAAAATTGTTGCAAACTTAGCATATTTTTTATTTTTATCGTACTTTGAGATAAGATAGATCACGAATATTAACTTGAATTCGGTTACTAGATATCCCCATGATCTAAAAAGCTGTAATAGCCTTCATCGGAAATGATGAGATGATCCAGTACCCTAACGTCAAGCAGTTTCCCTCCCTCAACAATTTTCTTCGTCAGCTGTTTGTCTGCCATGCTTGGCCTCAGCGAGCCGGAAGGATGGTTATGGCTTAAGATCAAACCCGTTGCCTTTGCCTGCAATACCGCTTGAAACACACCCTTGGCATCAACAGCCACCACACCGCTCCCACCTTTGCTTATTAATTCCTTTGCAATTACCCTATTATTTGTATTTAATAACAGAATCCAGAATTCCTCATGAGATAGATCAGCATAAACCGATTGCAACACCTGATAGGCATCTTCGCTACTCTCAATTTGAGGCTTTAGTACCGAGGCATTCTCTTTTCTCCGTCGTCCCAGCTCCAAAGCAGCAATGATGGCAATAGCTTTCGCCTCTCCTATTCCCTTATAATTGCATAAATCTGCAAGGGTTAATCGCGCTAAGTCACTCAGGTTGTTTTCCACATCACTTAAAATACGCTTACTGAGCTCAACAGCGGTTTCCTCTTTTGATCCGCTGCCTATTAAAATGGCTATCAGTTCAGCGTCACTGAGTAAACGACGGCCATTTAATAATAACTTTTCTCTTGGTCTGTCTTGTTCTGCCCATTGTTTTAAACGCATTCTTTTGGTGTAGGTTTCCTGCATAATTTTAATTCTAAGGTTTAAAAAAGATTTTCAGGTTCAGTGAAATTTATAGGACTAAGATAGCAAATTTCGGTTGGAAATCCTCTCTCCTCCTCCCGATAGCTAAAACCCAAATCTTATAGTAGCAAATTCATCTAAGTTTACTATTTTAGGCCTTAATTTACGCAATTATAAGCAATGAACAAATTACTACAGCTAGGAATGTGCGCATTGATCGGCGGAACGCTATCGGCTTGTCAACACATTCAATCGAAAGAAGCAAAAATGGAAACACCGTCTTGGGTTGATTTATTCAACGGAAAAAACCTTGATGATTGGACGGTAAAGATTGCCAAACATGAGGTTGGCGAAAATTATGCTAACACGTTTCGGGTGGAAAATGGCGTTATCAAGGTAGGCTACGAAGGATATGATCAGTTCGACCAACAGTACGGACATATTTTTTATAATAAACCGTATTCTTATTATTTGTTAAGAGTTGAATATCGATTTGTTGGTGAGCAAGCAAAAGGCGGTGAAGGTTGGGCCTGGAGAAACAGCGGTATTATGCTTCATGGGCAGGAACCTCATACTATGTTAAAAGATCAAGACTTTCCGATTTCTCTTGAAGCACAACTTCTTGGCGGGAATGGAAAAGAAGAAAGAAGCACCGGAAATTTATGCACGCCGGGTACCGAGGTCGTTTATAAAAATGAGCAATATACGCCTCATTGTTTGAACTCTAATTCAAAGACCTATGCCGGTGATCAATGGGTTACTGCGGATGTGCTAGTGCTCGGTGATTCCATTATCAAACATATCATCAATCGTGATACCGTAATGGTTTATACCAAGCCGACGATAAATGGTGGTGGCGTTAGCAATTACGACCCTAAAGTGAAACAAGATGGGAAATTGCTGAGCAGCGGATATTTTTCCCTGCAAAGCGAAAGCCATCCAATAGAATTTAGAAAAGTTGCTATTATTGATTTAGAACCTTATGCTAAAGATCCAAAAAAGTTGGATGGTATATTGAAGGAAATTCGTGAAAGGGCCACCAAATAATAAAAGGGGTTGTGGAAAAAATCCCAACCCCAAAAATCTTAAACTATATATCTTAAGCTAAACCGTTAACGAACTTCGTCAATTTAGACTTATTGTTAGATGCTTTGTTTTTATGAATCACGTTTTTCTTTGCTAAACGATCTAGCATTGATATTACACGAGGTAATAAAGTAGCAGCTTCCTCTTTCGAAGTTGTCGCACGTAATTTCTTAATAGCGTTACGCGTTGTTTTTGCTTGGTAACGATTTCTTAAACGCTTCGCAGCGTTAGCTCTAATTCTTTTAATTGAAGATTTATGGTTTGCCATTTTTTAGCCTTTAATCCTTAATGTTTTTTTTCGGACTGCAAATATAGAATTAAGATTTGGATATTACAAAAAAGTTTTAAAAAGAGTTTGAAACGAATCTTGCTTATGAATCGTATCCTGACATTTTTATTAGCCTGTACAACCATATTTTTCTTAAGTTCTTGGGGCTTTTATGCCCACACAGAGATCAATCGCTTAGCCGTTTTCACCTTACCAAGCCAATTGGCTCCTTTTTACAAAAAACATCTGTTGTATTTAAGTGAACACGCGGTGGATGCTGACAAAAGAAGATATGCCAATGAATACGAGGCGGCCCGACACTATATTGACATCGATGCTTATGGAAGCCATCCATTTGATAGTTTACCGAAGCATTGGTCGGAAGCTGTCTCAAAGTACGGCGAGGATACACTCAACAGCCATGGTATTGTGCCTTGGCAGATCGATCGAACCTACCGTCTTTTAACAAAAGCCTTTAGCGATGGTGAACTATCGAAGATTCTACGATATTCTGCTGACTTGGGGCACTATATTGCCGACGCACATGTTCCACTTCATACGACGCACAATTACAATGGTCAATTGACCAATCAAGTCGGAATCCACGCGTTCTGGGAAAGCCGTCTTCCTGAATTGTTTGCTCATCAATATAATTTTATTGTCGGCCGTGCCCGGTATGTTGCAGATCCGCTAGATGAGGCTTGGAGAATCGTCCAGCAAAGTTTTTTACTCGTCGACAGCGTGTTGACTTTGGAATCTACGCTTAACGATCGGCATCCCAAGGAAAAAAAATACACCTATGAAAACCGACTACGTACATTGGAAAGGGTCTATTCCCGTTCTTACTCAACAGCTTATCATCGATCATTGGGCGGAATGGTAGAAAGACAGATGAGGAAATCAATCTTAGCTACCGGCAGTTTCTGGTATTCGGCATGGATCGATGCCGGGCAGCCCGATCTGGAAAATCTTTTAAAAATTGATAGCCGCCACCTGGTTAATCCCGAAAAAGATAGCATCCCCCCTAATGGTAAAGCCTTTGGCAGGGAAGAATGGCAATAAGTAATCCGGACTACCTCTAATATTAAAACCGGACTACCTAATCTAACGTAATAGCTGTTTAATTTGCACCGGTTTCTACTATGAGAAACCGGAAGAAGCACTTTTAAAAACACCTAGCTGTCATGAGAGTTTTTACGTTTATAGTCTTTTGCCTCTTTACAAAGGCCCTATTAGCACAATCGCCCCTATCATCTATTGACACGGATACCGTGACTACTTCACTAAATGAAGTGATTATTAATGAAAATCGCCTTCAGACACCTTTTTCGGAACAAAACAGAAATATCAATATCCTAACGAAAGAGCAAATAAAAAATTTACCTGCGCGTTCGGTTAGTGAGTTGCTCAGCTTTATACCCGGTGTGGATGTTCGACAGCGAGGTCCGTGGGGTGCACAAGCGGATATCAGTATTGATGGGGGTACTTTCGAGCAAACGATGATTTTGATCAATGGTATTAAAGTAAATGATCCACAAACCGCACACCATTCCATGAATATCCCAATTCCTATCGGAGCCATAGAACGAGTGGAAGTTATCCGTGGGCCAGCGGCTCGTGTCTATGGTATAAATAGTTTAACCGGAGCCATTAACATCGTCACCCGAACACCTGATAACGATTTCTACGAGGGAACTGTCCAACTCGCTTCCAGTTTAAAAAGCAAGGAAGAAGGCAGCGGCCTTTATAACGGACGCACTATCCAATTGGGCACCGGATTCGCAGGTAGTACTGCGACGCATCTCGTATATGGAAGTCATGATTCCGGAAATGGATATCGTTATAATACGCCCTACAATAACAGCAAGATTTTTTATCAAGGAAAGATAAAAAACCATCATGAGGGACTGTGGAACCTCATGGGAGGCTATACCTATAATAATTTTGGAGCCAATGCTTTCTACGCTCCGCCAAATGACAAAGAAGCAAAGGAGATTGTACAAACCGCCCTTTTTTCGCTTGGGTTTACCAGCAGCACTTTAAATCGATGGAAGTTTTCACCGCGACTGAGTTATCGATATAATTATGACGACTATCGTTACAACCAATATAATTTAAGCTTGTTCAGAAATTTACACCACTCTCATGTAGTTAACACAGAGTTCAATGCTACCTATGGCACAGGAAGAGGTGTATTAGGATTAGGCATAGAGTTGCGAAATGAATTTCTCATCAGTACGAATATGGGTGATCGACAACGAAATAACTATGGCCTGTACGCCGAGTATGAAACTGAATTTTCGGAACGATTAACAGCTAATATCGGCGCCTATTTGAATTATAACACACATTTCGGCTGGCAGGTATACCCTGGCTTAGACTTGGGCTATAAATTAGCTCCTCATTGGCGTCTCTATATCAACACGGGTTCGGGACAGCGAATTCCTTCTTTTACCGATCTTTACACCAATGGTGGAGGCAACGTTGGTAATCCCGATTTAAATTCCGAAAATGCTTGGTATACAGAAGGGGGATTAAAATATAACAATGAGCGTAGTTTTGTAAACATCAGTTATTTTTACAGGAAAATAACTGATTTTATTGATTGGACAAGGGCTAACACCGATGAAAGTTGGCGTGCTTCCAATTTTATGCAAAATCAAGTGCAGGGTTTTAATGTAAATGCCAATTGGCAATTGAGCACCCTCGCTAATAGTAACTGGTATCTCTGTCTTGCCTATAATTACCTAGATCCCAAGGTAAAGGCAGTTTACCGGGATCCTGTTATGTCCAAATACGCCATTGAGAGTTTAAGGCATCAAGCAGCACTGCAATTAAGCTTTAGATCAGAACCTATATCATTCAGTATATCAGAACGTTTTGTTGAGCGGATAAGTTATAAAAATTATTTTTTAACAGATGTAAAACTGAGCTATAACTGGAAGAAGTACAGACTGTTCTTAGACGCCAATAATATATTCGATACGAGCTATATTGAAGCATCAGCTATTCCGCTGCCGGGACGGTGGTTTAATCTCGGATTTAATTGCAGTTTCTAAATCTAAGTAAGAGGTCGTCCGGAAACTACTTTCTAGACGACCTCCTACTCTTTGATCTAGCGGATTCCTAGTATCTCTTTATTGAGTTTCTCATTCACCCCGGTAGAAGCAAAATCATCGAATGTTTTATCCGTTACTCGAATAATATGTTCACTAATAAACTTAGCCCCTTCTTTAGCACCATCTTCGGGGTGTTTTAGTGCGCACTCCCATTCCATAACAGCCCATCCGCTAAAATCGTACGCGGTGAGTTTACTAAACACTGACTTAAAGTCTACCTGACCATCGCCTAACGACCTGAATCGACCCGCACGTTCAACCCAACCCTGATATCCTCCATAAACACCTTGTTTACCTGTTGGATTAAATTCGGCATCTTTTACATGAAACATTCTAATACGCTCATGGTAATGATCTATATAGGCTAGGTAATCCAAGCATTGAAGTACAAAGTGAGATGGATCATATAAAAGACAAGCTCTTTTGTGGTTATCGACTTTATCTAGAAACATCTCGTAGCTAATACCATCATGTAGGTCTTCCCCCGGATGAATTTCGTAACATAAATCAACACCAGCTTCGTCAAATGTATTTAAGATGGGTAACCATCGATTAGCCAACTCTTTAAAGCCTTCTTCCACTAGACCCGCAGGGCGTTGCGGCCAAGGATACACGGTATGCCACAGCAAGGCACCGCTAAAAGTAGCATGCTCGGTAAGGCCAAGATGCTGTGAGGCTTTCGCTGCATATTTGAGCTGCTGAACCGCCCATTCGGTACGAGCTTTCGGGTTATTATGATACTTCTCCGGAGCAAAGCCGTCAAACAATTTATCATATGCGGGATTCACTGCTACCAGTTGTCCTTGTAAATGGGTTGATAACTCCGTAATCTCTAAACCGTAACTATTTACAAGCCCTTTTATTTCATCAGCATAGGTCTTGCTTTCAGCGGCTTTTTGCAAGTCGAAATAAGAAGTCGCCCATGTGGGAATTTGTATACCTTTGAACCCTAAATCTTTAGCCCACTTACAAATAGAATCTAGGGTATTAAATGGTGGATTTTCTCCAATAAATTGTGCTAAAAAAATGCCTGGTCCTTTAATTGTTTTCATCTATTATTTTTTTTAATTGCTGATGAGAGCTCGCGTAAATAATATTGCTCTATGTGTCAATATTATTTACGTCTCGGTTTCATTCCAAATTTTACTTTTTGTTGGCTTTTCTAATACTGAGGGTTCAATATATTACATTTTTTTGAGCAAACCAAAAACCCTGCTTATGGGGCAGGGTTTCCGAGTACATTTTTAAATATACCGATTAATCAGATTCTCCAAATATTCTTGTTTACCACTGATTGCTTTCGGTTCACCAAGCGAAATCGCCAGGTTTCGAAGATCCGCTAACGATAGCTTTCCTTCCTCATAGGCTTTGCCATCACCGCTATCGAAAGAAAGGTAGCGCTCTCTTCTTATTTTAGTATAGTCAGAGTTTTTTAAAATTTTGTCTGCCACTAATAAAGCACGTGCAAAAGTATCTGCGCCACCGATATGTGCGTAGAATAAATCGGCCGGATCGGTTGAGTTTCGTCTAATTTTAGCGTCAAAGTTAATACCGCCTCCAGCAAAACCACCCGCCTCTAAAATGATCAACAGGGATTCCACCAGTTCGTTGATATTATTCGGAAACTGATCCGTATCCCATCCATTTTGGTAATCGCCACGGTTAGCGTCAATGGAACCTAATAATCCCGCATCCGCAGCTACTTGTAGCTCATGCTGGAAAGTATGTCCTGCTAAGGTAGCGTGGTTCACTTCCAGATTTAGCTTAAAATCATTTAACAAGTCATATTGACGTAGAAAACCTATAACAGTCGCGGCATCGTAGTCATATTGATGTTTTGTAGGTTCACAAGGTTTGGGTTCAATGAAGAAGGTGCCCTTGAAACCTTGCGAACGTGCATAGTCTTTTGCTATATGTAACATCTTCGCCAAATGCTCCTGTTCCCTCTTCATGTCCGTGTTCAGCAAGGTCATATAACCTTCCCTACCACCCCAGAAGACATAATTTTCACCACCTAAAGCGATTGTTGCGTCGAGCGCCGCTTTGATTTGTGCGCCCGCGTGTGCCACTACATGGAAATCAGGATTCGTTGCAGCGCCGTTCATATAGCGTTTATGACTGAAGAGATTAGCCGTCCCCCATAGCAATTTTACGCCACTAGCCTGTTGTTTTTCTTTTGCATAAGCGACTAATTTTTGTAGACGTTCTTCATTTTCCATAACATTATCTCCATAATCCACTACATCTACATCATGGAAGCAATAGTATGGCATGTCAATTTTGGTAAAGAACTCAAATGCGGCATCCATTTTGTCTTTTGCCCGCTGAATTACGTCTGCGTGCTCATCCCACGGAAACACATGCGTTTGACCACCAAAAGGATCCGAACCCGTTCCGTTGAATGAGTGCCAATAGGCTACAGCAAAGCGAAGATGCTCTTTCATGGTTTTACCTCCTACTACCCGGTTAGGATCGTACCAACGATAAGCTAATGGGTTATCACTTTCCGGACCTTCATACTTTATTTGTCCGATTCCTTTAAAATACTCGCGTTCTCCAATAATAATTGACATATGATATCTATTTATTAGTTTATTATAATACATTATTTCATTTGATTCTCTAATAGATGCAGCCATTGACCATATTCCTCCTCATAGTTCCAGTTGGGATTTGGTTCAATTACCCTAAGTGCTTTTGCGTTTTGAAAAGCCTCTTTCGATGAATTAAAAACGCCGGCACCAATACCTGCTCCAAGCGCAGCTCCAACACTGCCATCGTTATTGTAAAGTTCGACGGGGGTATCCGTTACGTTCACAAAAATCTGTGTGAATAGGTCACTTAAAAATAAATTAGCTTTACCCGCACGTATCACCTCGGGAGACATACCGTTCTCTCTCATAATATCAAGACCATATCGAAAAGCAAAGGCAATTCCCTCCTGGCTAGCTCTAAATACATGTTCACGCTGATGCTTATTTAAATCCAGATTGGCTAAGTGCGCACCAAGTATACGGTTTTCCAAAATCCGTTCGGCACCATTTCCAAATGGCAGTATCTTAAGTCCATCGCTTCCTAAGGAAACTGTCGAAGCCAGCCTATTCATATCCTCATAATCAAGTCCCTTTCCGAATTGTTCTTTAACCCATCTATTTAAAATCCCTGTGCCGTTTATACAAAGCAATACACCAACCTTCGGGTCATCTAACCCGTAATTGACGTGAGCAAATGTATTCACACGCGAGAGGCGATCATAAACAAGTTGGTCACTTACACCATAAATAACGCCGGATGTGCCTGCCGTTGCGGCCACCTCTCCCGGATTTAAAACATTTAAGGATAATGCATTATTAGGCTGGTCTCCTGCCTTATAACTTATAGGAATACCGGCAGCAAGACCCAATTTATCGGCTATCTCCTTGCTAAGCCTGCCGTGTTCCCCGAAAAGGGGTGCCACTGTTGGTATTAGATCTTCTCTAAAGCCAAAATAGTCCATAAGTTCTTTGGATAATCGCTTGTTCCGAAAATCCCAAAATATCCCTTCAGAAAGAGCTGAAATACTTGTCGTAATGGTTCCTGTTAATTTCATGGCAATATAATCGCCTGGAAGCATTACTTTATATACGCTATCATATAGAACTGGTTCATATTCTTTTATCCATCCCAATTTAGCAGCGGTGAAATTTCCGGGAGAATTGAGCAAGCTAGCAAGAGCGGCTTCTTCTCCTAATGCACGAAAAGCCTTCTCTCCTATTGAAACAGCCCGACTGTCACACCAGATAATCACGTTACGAAGATTATTTAACGCTTTGTCAACCATGACCAATCCATGCATTTGATAAGCAATACCAATAGCCTTAATATCTTGCGGGTTATAACATTTTTGATTGTTTAATGAGCGGATCGCTTGTTGAACATGCTCCCACCACATATCGGGTGATTGCTCCGCCCAGCCTGCCTCGGGAGTTAAAATCGCTGTCTCCTCTTCTTCGGGATATCTTAACGAGGCGACACAGCTTTGCTTGTCAGCGTCTACCACTGATATCTTAATAGCAGATGTTCCAATATCTATTCCTAATAATAACATAGATCTTCAGTTTACTTAGGTTAATGCTAACGTTGGCATAAAAATAGAACTAAAGAATGAAAATTGCAATAGGCAGCGTATTATTTTATTGTTTTTGGCTTCACAATGATATCGCCCGCTGCTATATAGCAAAATTGCATATCACCTTCATTTTTTCTATGTTTGATAAATTATTTCGTATATTTTCTATAATAGCCGTGGATCTTTGCTTTGGTGGTCTAGTTCCGGCAACCCAAGTTTAAATATTATATTACCGAATGAAGAAAGTCACTATACTGGATATTGCCAAAGAACTGAACATCACATTTTCAACTGTTGCAAGGGCCTTAAATGATCATCCTGCTATTAGTAAATCAACAAAAGAAGCTGTAAAGAAGACAGCCGAGAAACTAGGGTATAGTAAAAACAAGATTGCCTCTTCGCTACGTTCGGGCAAAAGTAATATCATCGGTGTCCTCGTCCCTTCGTTGGACGTTAGTTTCTTCAGCTCAGTGGTACATGGTATTGAATCTATTATGAACCAACATGGATATTCGATACTTTTATACCAATCGCAGGAATCCTATAAAAAAGAGGACAAAGGTATTGAAACGCTGCTTAATTCGCGTGTTGATGGCATCATTACCTCATTTGCTATCGACCGTGAAGATAGTACCATCTTTGAGGAAATTATCTCGAAAAATATTCCGCTTACGTTTTTCGATCGTGCGTTATATCAATTGAATGCACCGTCCGTTACTATAGACGATTACAAAGGTGGCTATATGGCAACAGAACACCTCATCCAATCTGGGTACAAAAAGATCGTCCACATTACAGAAACAAGGGATCTATCCATTTTTAAGGAACGTCTAAAAGGTTATTTAGATGCTTTGAAAGCCTATAATATTCCCGTTAACGAGGATTTAATTCTTAAGGGCAACTTATCGCTGAATTTCGGTAAAGACTGTGTAAAGGAGTTGACAAGCAGAGGCATCGACTTTGATGCTATTTTTACACTAGAAGACTTTACTGCTATGGGAGTTATACAGCAGTTAAAATCACAACAGATCAGAATACCGGAAGAAGTAGGTGTAATAGGCTTTGCCAACGAAGCTTTCGGCAGTCTGGTTACGCCATCTCTTTCAACCATTGATCAACAAACGCATTTGATGGGACAAGAGACAGCACAGTTATTTTTGACGATGTTAAAAGAGGGAAGTTTTTATAAAATGGCCCCGCAAAGAATCAAGCTTGACCCCTTACTAATCGTAAGGGAAAGTTCAAAAGGCCCACAACTTTAATCTAACTCTAATATACTTATAAAGTATTCCTAATAAGGCGTGCCTCATCTTTGCTGCATTATAATGAATGATAATGACGGCAAAGACACCTATTCTATTGGTTATATTTTTTCTTTCTTCCATTTGTAGCGTCTCTTACGGACAGATAAAACCGGATACGCTCCGCATATATCCCGAAGAAGCGGAACAGCTATTTCTTCGCAATAACTTATCATTGATAGCCGAACGATTAAATATCGATCAGGCAAATGCTTTGATACTGCAAGCGAAAGTTTGGCCAAACCCAAACTTGAGTATTGATGAAATCAACTTGAATCGCAATTCTACATCCGAATCCATTCCGCCCCTATTCGGAAGCTTTGCGCGCAATCAACAATTTACCGTACAACTCGAACAATTGATCTTAACGGCTAGGAAAAGAAAGAAAAACATAAGCCTTGAAGTTAGCAATAAACAATTAGCGGAAAATACGTTCATCGACTTTTTACAATCATTAAAAGTAGAGTTTAGGGCGCTTCTGGCTAATTTATTATTTAATCAGGAAACTTTTTCGGATCTGGAACGACAAGCACAGCTCGTTAACAAGCTAGTAAAGGCACAGGAGGCGCAACTGCAGGAAGGAAATATATCGCAAGCCAGCTATCTACGCCTAAAGGCGCTTGGAATTGAGCTGCTCAGTGAGCTTAATGAAACTAGCGAAGAACGCAATAAGTTGCAATCAAATCTAAAAACGCTTATGGCCATTAGTGGTTCTACCTTCATTGTACTAAATGACAATAAACTTAACGAAAAGACGATTAATAAATGGTCCGATATGCCCTATACGGCATTGCTTGAAATGGCTGATCATCATAACAGTCAACTTAAGATTGCCAATAGTCTAAAAGAAGTTTCATCATCTACATTGGCTGTTGAAAAAGCAAAAAGGATTCCAGACCTGACTGTTAATTTAAACTATGATCGCAATGGTTCTACGATGTTCAATTTTTTCGGTGCCGGTATTTCGTTCGATTTACCCTTGTTTGATAGAAACAAAGGCAATATTAAGTATGCCACAATTGAGATGAAAAAGCAGGAGCAGTTGACGGAGGAAAAGAGAAACGCCATTCGCAATCAGCTGGACGAGGCCTACAAAAACATCCGCCAGCGGATTCAGCTTTATAGAAGTTTCGATGCCAATTACCTTGTTCAGTTAGAAAAAATGCAATCATCTATCGCCAATAATCTACTCGGCCGCAACCTAAGCCTGCTTGAATTTCTTGATCTCTTCGATTCATTTAAAAGCAATAAACAATTGTACTACAAAACGAAAAGGGATATTCAATTACAGGCTTGCGAACTGACCTATATAATTGGCAAGGATCTGTAGCTGGATAGGAAAAATTGAATAGGTATAAGAAAGTAAGCTTCAACTAACATATTAACCAAGTTTATTCAAAGCGCTTCGGCGCTGAAAATAGCATTTATAGATTAGTACCTTAAACAGGTGATACATAAACAAATTCATTCTAATGAGAAAAAGTATAATATTTATTTCGTTCATTATAGCCTTAGGTGTAAGCTCTTGTAATTCAAGTAAAGAAAGCAATGGAGGTCAAGAAGAAGAAAACATAAAAAAAACCTGTTTGAACGATGATCTTAAAAAAATAATATCAACCGAGACGATCCGAACAAGCGTTGAAAACAAGGAAATTCTCAAACTTACCGGAAGTGTTAGCTATGACGAAGATAAAGTTTACAAATTTGTACCGCTATTAAGCGGTGTGGTGCAACATGTGGGATTCAGCCTTGGCGACTATGTGAAGAAAGGTCAGATATTACTTGAAATAAGCAGCACAGACCTGAATGATATGGTTGCCGGTTTGAATGAAGCCGAACTAAAATTAAAAATTGCACAAAGACAATTAAGCGCAACCCAAAATTTATATGCCGATGGCGTAGCTTCGGATAAAGAAATTTTAGAGGCACAGGCTGATGTAAGCAATGCACAATCCGAAATTAAAAAGACCAAAGCAAGCTTAGACATCTTTGGTGGCAATATTGAAAAAGGAGTACTGGTTATCCGCTCAAAGAATGATGGGTACATCGTGGAGAAAAATATTGTAAATGGTCAACAGATAGAAGCGGGAGGAGAACCGCTGTTTGTAATTGGCGATTTGAGTAGGGTTTGGGTAAAAGCTAACGTGTATACCGGCAATATTAGTAGTGTACGAAGGGGACAATCTGTCAATATAGAAACAACAGCCTATCCAAACAAGCATTTTAATGGGGTTATTAATCGTATTTCCAATGTAGTGGACCCAAACGAACGTGTTCTGAAAGCCATTATTGAGCTAGACAATCAAGACTTACTATTAAGACCGGAAATGATGGCTACTATTGATGTTTACTTAGATCATCAAGTTCACAGCATGGCCATTCCACATAACGCCGTTATTTTTGATAATGAAGCGTATCATCTTATTAAATACAATAACGATTGTGATTTAGAGGTGGTGGATTTTACACCTAGCTATGAAGACAATCATTATTATTATGTGTCTGATGACCACCTTCATGACGGTGATCGTATTATTGGTAAAAACAGTTTATTAATCTATAACCGATTGATCGGAAGATAACAATTTGTTCTAAGTTATTTTAAGCGCTATCCCCTACTCATACTTTATTTCAAATGATTAAACTTGTAGAGAAGATTGTTGGTTTTTCACTGAAGAATCAACTGATTGTTTTCTTTTTTGTGGCCCTCTTGATAGCCGCCGGCGTCTATGCGTATAAACATACTCCTATAGAAGCCTTTCCTGATGTTACCAATACACGTGCACGGATCATCACGCAATGGCCCGGGAGAAGCGCCGAAGAAATAGAAAAGTTCATTACTTTGCCGATAAGCAAGGAAATGAACACCATTCCCGGTAAAACAGAAGTCCGCTCCATATCACTTTTTGGCCTATCTGTGATCACTGTCAATTTCAAAGATCATATAGAAGACTTTTACGCCCAACAGTATACAGCCAACCGGTTGCGTGCTGTTGATCTACCCGAAGGGGCTGAAGCAGAAATAGAGCCGCCCTATGGGGCAACCGGCGAGATTTTTAGGTATGTAATTAAAAGTGAAAAAAAGATTCCGATTAGAGAGTTATCTGCATTGCAAAACTGGGTTATTGAAAGAGAACTTTTATCCGTAGATGGCGTGGCAGACATTGTTAGTTTCGGTGGTGAGGAAAAGATATTTGAAATAAGAGTTAATCCCGCTGAGTTAGCAAACTATAATTTGACGGCGCTTGATGTGTATGATGCGGTAGAAAAGAGCAATATTAATGTGGGAGGCGATGTCATTCAAAGGGGCGATCAAGCCTATGTGGTTCGGGGCGTTGGTTTACTTGACAAGGTAAGTGATATCGCCAGTATATTGATAAAAAATGTAAACGGGGTACCCGTACTGGTAAAGAATGTGGCCGACGTCCAGATTAGCAGTAAACCAAGATTAGGTCAGGCCGGATTAAATGAACAAGACGACCTGATCGAAGGCATCGTCGTGATGTTACGGGGCGAAAACCCAAGTGAAGTTATTGAACGATTGAAAGAACGTATACAGGATTTAAACGATCGTATATTGCCGAAAGGTGTTAAGATTGAAGCTTTTCACGATCGCACGCATCTTGTGGAGAAAACGGTAGATACTGTAACGCATAACTTGATTGAAGGTATTGTACTGGTATCTGTTGTCATATTCTTATTTCTATTTAACTGGCGTACAACCGTAATCGTTGCTTCCGTCATCCCACTGGCGTTTCTGTTCGCAATTTTGATGTTGAGAATCCAGGGTTTACCCGCCAATTTAATTTCAATTGGTGCTATTGATTTCGGATTACTTTTGGAAGGTACGATGGTTATTGTAGAGCACGTATATGTAAGTCTCGACAAAAAGGCGAAGCTATTGGGAATGGAACGCTTCAACAAAATTGCTAAAGGAGGCATTATAAGAAAAAACGCAAAGGGCGTCGCAAAATCTATCCTTTTTGCCCAAATTATATTGATCATCGCACTGATGCCGATTTTCACTTTCCAGAAAGTTGAAGGCAAGATGTTTGCACCCTTAGCTTTCACTTTGGGTTATGCACTTTTAGGATCGCTTTTATTATCGCTCACCTACGTTCCGGCCATGTGCAAGCTCTTATTGAATACCCATGTGGTGGATCGGCACAATCCCGTTGCCGAGTTCTTTCGTCGGCTCATTTTCAATTGCTATCAATTTGCCCACAGGCATATCAAAACAACCTTGTTCTTATTTGCTTTGCTTTTAACAATTTGCAGCATCGGCTTTACCAAAATTGGTACAGAATTCATACCTGAATTGAATGAGGGTGCCATCTATATACGAGCAACCCTACCAAATAGCGTAAATCTCGACGAATCGGTACGTTTAACCAAAGAAATGAAAGAAAAATTGAGAAGATTTCAGGAAGTGAAGTTTATACTGACACAAACAGGACGACCTAACGATGGAACTGACCCAACTGGTTTCTTTAATATAGAATTTCACGTACAGCTAAAGGACGACAACGAATGGCGAAAAAACATAACGAAAGAAGACCTCCTGGAAGAGATGGAAGCAACGCTTAATGTTTATCCGGGAATTAATTTCGGCTTTAGCCAACCCATTATGGATAATGTGGAGGAGTATGTTGCCGGTGTTAAGAGTTCTTTAGTGGCAAAAGTATACGGTGATGATCTATACAAATTAGAACAAATTGCGGATAGTATAGCCAAAAGCCTGAATCAGGTAAAGGGGATTGAAGATCTATTAGTTTTTAGAAATATTGGCTTACCGGAATTAAGAATACGCTTGAGTGAGGCCAGAATGGCACGATACGGTGTTTCCATGCGTGACGCACAAGCCGTTGTTGAAATGGCTATTGGCGGAAAGGCGGCGTCTACCTTTTATGACGGAGAAAAGATGTTTGATATTCGCGTACGCTATGATAAGCCCTTTCGGGATACAGAAGAACAGATTAAAAATATTTTAGTTCCCTCAATCGACAATGCTAAAATTCCGCTCTACGAAATTGCTGACATCGGGTATCATTCAGGCCCTGCCTTTATTTATCGGCAAGGGAACTCGCGCTATATTGCCGTCGGCTTTTCAGTCAGGGGGCGTGACCTGGGCAGCGCAATTAAAGAAGCACAGGATAAGGTAACGAAACAAGTGTCTCTCCCCTCATCCTACAGATTAGAGTGGGCGGGTGATTTTGAAAACCAACAACGCGCTTTAAGTAGACTGGCCGTTATAGTGCCTGTGTCGCTGCTGCTAATAGCCTTTCTTTTGTACTTAAACTTTGGCAACTTAAAGGATACACTCATTTCGTTAATAACCATTCCTTTTGCCTTTATTGGTGGCTTCATATCTTTATGGTTAACAGGAACTATTTTTGGTATTTCTGCCGGTATTGGTTTCATTATTTTGTTCGGTGTAGGAACAATTGATGGAATTATTCTTATTTCGGTTATGAAAAGTAATTTAATCAAGGGCAAAGATCTATCAAATGCTATTTCGGAAGGAGTATATGACCGAATTAGACCGGTGTTTATGATTGCTATTATGGGATCATTAGGTTTATTACCAGCTGCCCTTTCTCAGGGAATGGGTTCTGAAATACAGAAACCCTTAGCCATCATGATCGTTGGGGGGCTCTTAATCTGCATGATACTGAGCCTTGTTGTTTTACCACAGGTATTTTACCTGGCCTATAAAAAGAAAAAGTAATAATCGATTAAAGCAGCGTACCCTTTAGAATCGATGTCGCCACGGTGAAATAGATGACCAACCCCGTAACATCCACTAAAGTAGCAACAAAAGGAGCCGATGACGTGGCGGGATCGGCTCCCAATTTTCTTAAAATGAAGGGAAGCATGGAGCCAACCAAAGAACCCCATAATATCACTCCTACCAGGGATAGGCCTACGACCATACTGATTAAAAACCAGTCTTGCCCATATTCGCCGAAAAGATGATAACCGAATATCCGCAATAAGCCAAGCACACCTAAGATAACGCCTAATATGACACCGGATATCAATTCCCTTTTAAAGACTCTAAACCAATCAGATAGATTAACCTCTCCCATAGCCATCGCCTGGATAATAAGAGCAGAAGCTTGCGAACCGGTATTCCCTCCACTTGAAGTAATCAAAGGAACAAAGGTCATTAATACAACGGCTGTCGCCAATTGTACCTCATATTTTTCAATAACGGTAGCTGTAAATAGCTGACCGATAAACAACACCATTAACCATGGAGCCCGTTTTTTTACCAGATGCCAAATTGATACGTCCAAATAAGGCTCGTCCAGCGCTTCGGACCCCCCCATTCGTTGTATGTCCTCAGTATACTCTTCATTAGCTATCCACAACACATCGTCCACCGTCACGATTCCCAACATAATGCCCTGCTTATCAGTTACGGGTAGAGCTACCCGGTTGTTCATCCTAAATATATTAATAGCTTCTTCTTGTGGATCGAAAGCATTAAGGGCGATTAATCGATTATCCATTAGATCGGCAACCTTTACATCGGGAGCGGACAAAAGTATTTCGCGGATTCGGATATCGTCAAGTAACACGCCTTTATCGTCTATCACGTAAATGACGTCAATGGTTTCGGAGTCTTTCCCATATTTACGTATGTGTTCCAGTGCTTGCGCCACGGTAAAGTCTTGTTTCACCGTTACGTAGTCCGGTGTCATCAACCGACCTACACTATCCTCGGGATAACCCAATAATGTCAGAGCCTCCTTTCTATCCTCAGGCGGCATTAATATGATCATCTTCTTCACAGCGTCGCCGTGAAGTTCGCTAAAGAAAGCTGTTCGATCATCCGGGGGCAACTCGTTGATCAGTTCAGTTATTTTTGCACCGGATAGTTTCTTTATAATCCGCTCTTGCGTAGGGAAATCTAAAATCCTAAAGACATTAACCGCTCTATTGATACTGAGCGTCTCAATAAATGTAGAACCATATTCGGGCAGTTCGTCGATGAGATCTTCTACCTCGGATATATTTAGGCTATCCAGATATTCTTGTAGCTGTTCCTTATCACCTTCGGCAATCAATAATTCTATTTGTTCTACCAGAGTGTCCAGGTTATTCTCCATACAAAAGCCCTCAAGTAAAGTTTTTACATAAAAATTCTATTTGCTGCAAAAGTCGCCTTTTTTATTGAATAATCTCAAGGTAATTTATACATTTCACCTAAAATAAATTTACCCTTAATGCTTCATAAAGCTCATTTTCATTGCCCTCGCTTTAAGTACTGACATAGGAGCTTGCGTTCAAAAGCCTTTATCATCCAGCTATTTTGCTTTGGCCGATGATTCTCGTGTCTTATTAATATCGATCATATGAAGATCACGACTGAAAAACAAAGCCTGTCTGGTTTAGTTTTTAAACTCCCCAACTTTGTCTGACTTTCGTAATTTTTTTATTCATTAAAATCATATATAAATGTTTTTTGTTTATTTTAGCGACAGGTATGATATGAAATTACCAACTTAAAATAGCATGAGAACGAAAAGGATCAGAAAAGTATATAGCGCTCTTTTTCTTTCTATCTTCTTTTTGAAGATGGCTATTTCAATCGCACCTATATATGCTTCTTTATACGATAGCAAACATGTAATGGCAGTTATCTTGCAATTAGAGATTGAAAACCACTCCGGTAAATCTAATTGTGGCGACACCAATATTGAAAATTTCAGCAAAGAATTCGCAACGGTAATTAATTGGGACATTTTCATGACTCCTTTGCGTTATTTAGCTATTAAGCAATATGTTACAGATGATGACATCAGCGTAAAGTCATTCTACCCTTCTGTCCCGACGCCGCCTCCAAATTGTTAAACAAGTAATTCCCAAATTAATTTTTCCTAAAGCTATAGCACCCACATACCTTATTGGTTATGCGAGCTAGTAAAGGACTGATATACTCCCACAATCAGCTCTTTATAATCGTATAACCAATAATAAAGATTCGGTGCTGTATTGTAGGGATAACATATACTTGCTTAAAACAACAAATAATTATCATTTATCTAACACATTAAAATTTTATGCTAGGCACACGTTTTTCAGCATTTTTTAAAGTTGCCAAAA
This sequence comes from Olivibacter sp. EAT-5, assembly GCF_044784325.1. Classification (NCBI taxonomy): domain Bacteria; kingdom Pseudomonadati; phylum Bacteroidota; class Sphingobacteriia; order Sphingobacteriales; family Sphingobacteriaceae; genus Olivibacter; species Olivibacter sp. EAT-5. The sequence goes on from NZ_CP173028.1 coordinate 5,060,674, forward strand.
GAGACTTAAAGTACGACTTACCCGCAAGTGTGGTCGTCTTCCTAGTTGCCCTCCCCCTTTGTTTGGGGATAGCAATGGCATCGGGAGCACCTTTATTTGCAGGTCTATTGACAGGAATTGTCGGAGGACTCGTAGTAGCCTCTATTAGTGGTTCGCAATTAAGTGTAAGTGGCCCTGCCGCCGGCTTAACGGTTATTGTTTTCGGTGCTATTCAGTCGTTAGGTTCGTATCATGTTTTTTTATTAGCTGTAGTCTTGGCGGGCATGATACAACTAGTTCTTGGTATGATTAAAGCAGGAACCATCGGCAACTATTTCCCTTCAGCAGTTATCGAAGGTATGTTAGCTGCCATCGGTATAACCATCATCCTTAAACAGTTACCCCATGCATTGGGATATGACGCTGATTTTTTTGGAGATGAAAGCTTCAAGCAATTAGACGGAGACAACACGTTATTAGCTATTAAAGCCGCTTTCGGAGCGATCCATTTAGGTGCTACTATTATAACGGCTTTATCCCTCCTAGTATTAATCTACTGGCCAAAACTTAAAAAGCTGAGTATAGTGCCGGCGCCTCTTATGGTCGTTGTTTTCGCCGTATTGCTTAATATCGCCTTTAAGGGCAGCAAGCTCGAAATTGACCCAAAACATTTAGTAGAGATACCGGTTGTTAACTCTTTTAATGAATTTTTAGGCTTATTTCAGTTCCCTGATTTCACTGCGATCGTAAACTATGATGTTTGGATAGTTGCATTTACAATTGCTATTGTTGCGAGTTTGGAAACACTTCTCTGCATTGAAGCGGTTGATAAACTAGATCCCTATAAGCGTGTATCTCCTACTAATCGGGAGTTGGTTGCGCAAGGAATTGGAAATATGACAACCGGTATGTTAGGTGGCCTTCCAATGACTTCCGTAATTGTGAGGTCTTCCGCGAATGTTAATGCCGGCGGAAAGACCAGGCAAAGCGCGATGTTTCATGGCTTCTGGTTGCTATTGGCACTATTAATTATTCCTGCCATTATTAATATGATACCGCTCGCCTGCTTAGCGGCCATACTATTGGTTACCGGATACAAATTAGCCAAAATCCCCCTATTTACCCGCATGTACCGAAGAGGGCTCGATCAATTTATTCCGTTCGTTGTTACGATATTAGCAATTGTTTTTACTGATTTATTAAAAGGGGTCGGTATTGGCATGGTAGTGGCTATATTCTATATCTTACGTAACAATATGCGCAATCCTTTTGGATATGACCTGGAAGAAAGCAATGGAAATAAAAAAATAAAAGTATACTTATCTGAAGAAGTGTCCTTTCTAAATAAGGCAGCTATTCAACAATCATTATATAATTTGCCGAAAGATGTAACGCATATTATCGTGGACGGAACCGGTAGCCGTTTCATAGACAAAGATGTTGTTCAAGTAATCAAAGACTTTGAACAAAATGCGCTCAGTTCGGGAAAACGCGTCGAATTGATCGATGTGTATGATAAACGAGAAGCGCCGAATATCCATCATTTATTTAAGAAAATACAACCAAGAACAAGAAAAAAAAAGATTAAACCAATAAAACAAATTTAATATGTCGAACAAAGCTTTTAAGAATCCCATTTTAGAAGAAACATTTAATAGAATTAAGGCAGGAAATGACGCATGGGTTAATGAAGTAGCAAGCGATACAACGGGCTTATTTAAAGAATTAGCCAAGGGACAACGTCCTGAGATTCTTTGGATCGGCTGCGCAGATAGTCGTGTACCGGCAAATCAAATCACGCATACAAGACCGGGAGACGTTTTTGTGCATAGAAATATTGCAAATATGTGTATTCATTCGGATATGAATATGTTGAGTGTATTGGACTATGCAGTAAATGTATTAAAGGTTAAACATGTTATCGTTGCAGGGCACTATGGTTGCGGCGGCGTGGCTGCTGCTCTTAGTCAAAAGCAGTTTGGCTTAATTGACAACTGGCTTTGCCATATTAAAGACGTTTATCGCTTACATAAAGGCGAAATCGATGCTATTACCGACTCTACTGCTAAGGTGAATCGCTTGGTTGAACTGAATGTTGCAGAACAGGTATTTAATCTCTGCACCTCAACCATCATCCAAAACGCCTGGAAGGAAAGGGACGATTTAGCTGTTCACGGTATGGTTATTGAACTGGAAACAGGCAGGTTGATTGACCTTGACTTAACTTTTACAGAAAGCACCCAATTGGATGATGTCTTCGCTTATAAATAATAGGCTATGGCGATTATAGTTAAAAAGCCGGTAGAGATAATCTCTACCGGCTTTTTTAACGGATAAAGGTTAGGTTAATTAAAGTATATAGAACATTTTTCGATCTGCATTTTTCGCTTCATCTCGCTGATCTTCCATTCGATCATCGAGCCACATTTGCATTAAATCCCGCTCGATTTTTGCGGAAATGGTAGACATAGGCGTATCCGTCGGCTTATTCTCAAATGGATCTTGCAAATGTACAGCCATCTTTTCTATTAAAAGGAACAACGTACCGATGGCGATAACCAAAGGAATAGATATATATCCGAACAAACCGAAAAGGCTGAATGGCAGCACTGTAATGAATAGATAAATTGCCAAACGTATATATAGTGTATACGTTTCAGGAAATACCGTACTTTTTATGCGTTCGCATTTCCCCATCGAATCAGTCAGCTTCATTAAGGTTCTCTCTAATTCAATCTGTTGAAACTGGTTTAAAAGCCCCTCATTTGTCGCCCTATTAATGTCCATGCCTTGCAACTTAAGTAAAGCATTAGGTACATTGTCATAAGCCTTGACAAACTCAAAATCAGATTCGGATAATAACCTTTTGATATCTTTATACGGATCTTGTTTCCGCAACGACTTCGTTAACGCATAATTCCATGCGATTTGACGTTTAATCAGTCTTTCTTTCAATTCGCCGGTGCTTCCTGAATCGTAAAGATTTCCAATAAATGTAATAACCTGCCTTGCGAAACTTCTTGAATCATTTACGATAGCTCCCCAAACGATGCGGGCCTCCCACCAACGATCATAAGCTTGATTTGAACGAAAAGCCAGTAATAAGGAAATAACCGTTCCAAGAATCGCAGGCACACCTCCTATTGGAATGTCAAAATTAAATATGTTCAGTTGGTGTGAAACCGTCACAACAATGGCATATATGGCAACCAGCGCGCTGTCGTATTTTACTTTACCAAGCACGTATCCTATGGGTATATTGTTTTTCAGTAGCATAAGTAAATTCTTTAAGTTTTTTGATTTATAGGAGCGCTCTTTCTAATTCCCGAGCATAAATTGCTTTCTCCTCCTCGGTTAATTTACTGCCCATCTGCTTTCTTGATGGAACCCATTTGTTCCATTTACACCTTTCAATTAGATCAATGGGATCGGAACTCTCCTTGGTAATCATCTGTAATTCAATAGAAGGATCGTAAACAATTTCATCGATACGGTTTGCATCCAAAAAGTTTCTAAAAAGTGCAATTGTATTCCCGTAAAAGTATTCAAATCTTACATCTTTAATCCTTTCGAACTCATCCTGTATACATCTACAATAATTTTCGAACGATCTTGGGATCAATTCTATTTCTTTAGTCCTTTTCGACAAAAGCAACAAATCAGTTATAGAATCAGAAAGTTTCACTACGCTAAAGAATAAAACAGATACCTCTTTTTCATTGCAAGACAAAAGATAATCGGTCAGAATATCCAATGATTGGCCTGAAAAATCAGTCGGAATAAGAATTTTCTTCATAAAATGTCTCCTTTTAGCTTAAAAATCAATAAAAAAGAACATTGTTAAAGCTCCCACAAACAATTGCTCATTTTACCTAACTTTACAAAGAAATAAGAAACTCATTAAAGAAGATTAAGGATAAAATTAAAATAGGATTAGAGTTTTAGGTAAAATCAAGCTATGACCTTATTTGTGATTGGCAACGCTTGGCAATAAAACAGTGATATCTGTTCCGGAATTTACTTGGGTTCTAATATCGATTGTGCCTCTGTGTAAGCGAATTATTTTTAAGGCTAAAGGTAACCCTACACCATGTCCTTCATAAAAATGAGTGTTGGATGCCCTGAAAAATGGTTCGAAGATGTATTTCTTTTCTTGTTCGGGGATACCTATCCCTTCGTCTAAAACATTAATGAGAATATGTTTATTAGAAGTTTTTAAATGAATTCGTACTGGTTTGTTGTCGGAGTATTTGCAGGCATTTGTCACAATATTAGATAAAGCCAGCTGTAACAAATGTTCATATCCCATCACCGTAAGTTCATCTTCCTCCTCCGGCAAGTCTTCAAAGGTTAACCTCAATTCACAATCGGGATTCACCTGATCGGTGATCTTTTTAATATTCATTAAAAGCTGATCCATTCGCACCCGTTCTTTTGGCTGCTTACTTTTATCTGCAGACGTTTTGGCAAGGTAAAGTAAGCCACTGATAATCTCCTGTAATTTATCCGCTTCGCTAATAATGACCGACAAGGATTGTTTATGTGATTCTGGCAATTCACCGCTACCCATAGCCAATTCTGCTTCCCCGGATATAATGCTGATGGGAGTTCGTAGCTCGTGAGAAGCATTACTGATGAAATTACTCTGTGTATCAAATGCAGTTTCCAATCGATCCAGCATATCATTAAATGTTGTGGTAATTTCAGCCAGCTCATCCGTTCCTTTACGTCCAGGCAAGCGTAGATGTAGGTTATCAGCCGTTATTTCCTGCACTTTTTTAATAATTTGCGAAAAAGGTTTGAAAATTTGTTGAGAAAAAACCTTGCCGATGAAATAAACAACCAGAATAGATATAAAAAAACCGATGATCAATATTTTTTGAAGCATGGCCAGTTCACGGAAACCGGAAGGGTCTTTGGCGTAAACCACTACAATGAAATCACCTTTCTCCGACTTAAAAAATCGACCGGCAAAAAAATCGTTCCGGTTATTATATCGACTACGGCCTTTTTTTAGTATTTCCGTAAAAAAGCTCTTCGGCAGTTGCGGCGCTCCCTTTTTTGGAATTACCTTTCCATGTTCAACACGAAAGAAGAAATCGCTTTCTGCCGGCAATCTTTCGAGATAACGATTTCGTATCCGTCGGTAATAGTAAATGGTCAGTTCGTCTTCCTGCATATATACCTCAGCACCGATATTCACCCTTGCCTCCAAGCGCTTATAGAAATCTTCAAAAGCATACTGCTGCGTAAAAAAGAAGATAGCTCCCATTAAAATGGAAATTAATCCGAGCGCAACACAGAAGAAAAGAAGGACAAACTTACTTTGGATTTTCATCTAAGTCAACATATTCTTTATCATCAGAGAAGCTTATACCGCACTTGTTTCGACAGTCTCAATATTTAAGCTTCTTTGATCGAGTAACCGACTCCTATCATCGTATGAATCAATTTTACGTCAAAACCTTTGTCTACCTTCTTCCTAAGATAGTTTACGTAAACGTCTACCACGTTGGTTCCCATATTAAAATTGATGTCCCAGACATGTTCTAAAATCTCGATTCTCGTTAGTACTTTATTTTTGTTTTTCATCATAAATTCCAGCAAACGGTATTCGGTTGCCGTTAAGGCAATTTCTTTACCACCTCGAGTAGCGATCCGCGCATCCATATCTAATACTAAGTCCATAATTCGAATAGTAGACGAAGCTGGATTCTGCTGACCGTTAGTGCCATTTGCCCTTCTCACCAATGTGCGAATGCGAGCTTTCAGTTCCTCGAATTTAAAAGGTTTAACCATGTAATCGTCCGCTCCTGAATCCAATCCGGTTACAACATTGTTTGTTGCACTTAATGCGGTTAGCATTAGAATAGGAACGGGGTTATTTTCTTTACGCAACAGTTGGCAAACTTCAATTCCACTAATTCCAGGCAACATGACATCCAAAACAATAAGGTCAAATGCGTTGTGGTATATCATGTCCAAGCCCAATTCTCCATCGGAAGCAATCCGAACGTCATAACCATCTGCGCTGAGTCCCCTTTGAATTAACGATGCTAATTTCGACTGATCCTCGATAACTAAGATTTTATTGGCCATACTTATTAAATAAAAAAGCGTTAATTGCTAAAATACACATTTTATGGCTTATATCATGTCCCTAAACAAAAAAAGCGAGGGGTTTGGCCCTCGCTTCTTGTTCTAAAGAAAACTAAAATCATTAAACTTTGATTTCAACTTCTACACCACTAGGCAATTCAAGTTTCATCAGAGCGTCAACTGTTTTTGAGTTAGAGCTGTAAATATCTAACAATCTTTTATAAGAGCACAACTGAAATTGTTCACGCGCTTTTTTATTCACGTGTGGTGAACGTAAAACGGTGTAAATTTTCTTTTCAGTAGGAAGTGGAATTGGACCGCTTACTACAGCTCCTGTAGGTTTTACAGTTTTTACAATCTTTTCGGCTGATTTGTCAACCAAATTGTAATCGTACGATTTTAATTTAATTCTGATTCTTTGGCTCATTATATGTTATATTAATGATGTTCCGTTAGAGCTATTTATAACGGAACATCAGATTTAAAAATTAGGCTTTAACTTTACCCTTTGCTTTTGCAATCACCTCGTCCTGAACGTTTTTAGGTGCTTCTGCATAGTGATCAAACTCCATGGTAGAAGTAGCGCGACCGGATGTAATTGTTCTCAATTGAGTCACATAACCGAACATTTCAGAAAGTGGCACAAGTGCTTTAATTACTTGAGATCCGTTACGTGTATCCATACCTTGAAGCTGTCCGCGGCGACGGTTTAAGTCACCCATTACATCTCCCATGTTTTCTTCCGGTGTAAGCACCTCAATTTTCATGATCGGCTCCATTAACACGGGGCGACATTTCGGTAGTGCTTCACGGAAGGCAGTACGAGCGGCAATCTCGAAAGACAGTGCATCGGAGTCGACCGCGTGGAAAGATCCATCTACCAATCGAACTTTCATATCCGTTACCGGGAAGCCCGCTAACACACCATTTACCATGGCTGCTTCAAAACCTTTCTGTACTGAAGGAATAAATTCACGTGGAATTGCTCCACCTACGATTTCATTCACAAATTGTAAGCCGCCTTTCTCGTAATCTTTATCGATTGGAGAAATAACTACTTGTATATCCGCAAACTTACCACGACCACCGGTTTGCTTTTTGTATACTTCGCGGTGCGCAGCTTCTGCCGTAATCGCCTCTTTATAAGCCACTTGCGGAGCGCCTTGATTTACTTCTACTTTAAATTCGCGCTTCAAACGATCAATTAAGATATCTAAGTGTAGCTCACCCATACCTTTGATAACCGTTTGGCCTGTTTCTTCATCACTTTGTACCACGAAGGTAGGATCTTCTTCAGCTAATTTACCCAAAGCAACACCCAGCTTGTCAACATCGGCTTGCGTCTTAGGCTCAATCGCCAAACCAATTACCGGTTCGGGGAAAGTCATGGATTCTAAAACAATTGGATGTTTTTCATCGCAAAGGGTATCCCCGGTTTTGATATCTTTGAAACCAACAACTGCACCGATATCACCTGCTCCGATATTTGGAATAGGATTTTGCTTATTCGCGTGCATTTGGAAGATACGAGATATACGCTCCTTATTGCCTGAGCGTGTATTATAAACATAGGAACCTGCTTCCAATATGCCCGAATAAACACGAATGAAGCATAAGCGGCCCACAAATGGATCCGTTGCAATTTTGAAACCTAGTGCAGCAAATGGTTCGTCAACAGAAGGTTTACGAATAATTTCTGCATCAGTCCGAGGATCTGTTCCTTTTACCGCTTCTTGATCTAGCGGGGACGGTAACAACTCCATTACTAAATCCAACATGGTTTGAACCCCTTTATTTTTAAAGGACGATCCACAAACCATTGGCACAATAGCATTGTCAATTACCGCTTTACGAAGTGCTGTTAAGATTTCACGTTCTGAGATCGAGTTAGGATCTTCAAAGAATTTCTCCATCAACGATTCATCGTAACCCGCTACCGATTCCAATAGCTTCTCTCTCCACTCGGCAACTTCGTCAACCATATCCTCAGGGATAGGCACTTCAGTAAAGGTCATACCCTTATCTTCTTCATTCCAAACGATCCCACGGTTATTGATCAAATCAACAACTCCTTTGAAGTTATCCTCAGCACCGATTGGTAATTGCAAAGGAATTGCATCAGCACCTAACATATCTTTTACTTGCTTAACTACCTTTAAAAAGTCAGCACCTGAACGGTCCATCTTATTAACGAAGCCGATACGTGAAACTTTATAGTTATCTGCCAAGCGCCAGTTAGTTTCGGATTGAGGTTCTACACCGTCAACTGCAGAGAACAAAAATACCAATCCGTCCAGTACACGTAAAGAACGATTTACCTCAACGGTAAAGTCAACGTGTCCCGGTGTATCTATAATATTTACCTGATATTTACTTCCTCGATAGTTCCAGAATACAGTGGTAGCAGCGGAAGTAATGGTAATACCGCGCTCAGCTTCCTGGACCATCCAGTCCATGGTTGAAGCTCCCTCATGCACTTCCCCAATTTTGTGGTTAACTCCGGCGTAGTATAAGATACGCTCGGTAGTAGTGGTTTTACCAGCATCGATGTGTGCGGCAATACCGATATTCCTTGTGAATTTTAAGTCTCTTGACATCTTTTTTATATTCCCTAAAGGTGTATTTAAACTCTTATATAAATGTGAATCTACTATTGGTAAATCCACTTTGCTTTATACTTCGGCAAAAAACGACACAGATTAAATTGACACACACTAGTTTGTTACATGCTATTGTGTTATTCAATTTAATCTGTGTCATTGTAATTGGATTAGAACCTAAAGTGAGAGAAAGCTTTGTTAGCTTCCGCCATCTTATGGGTATCTTCTTTTTTCTTAACAGCAGCACCTTCACCTTTAGAAGCTGAAATTATCTCACCGGCTAATTTCTCGTACATAGTTTTTTCACCACGTTTACGAGCATAGCTGATCAGCCACTTCATTCCCAAGGCAATCTTACGTTCCGGACGAACCTCTGTTGGTACTTGAAAGTTAGCACCGCCTACACGACGTGATTTTACTTCAACTGAAGGCATCACATTGTTTAGTGCTTTTTTCCATGTTTCCAAGCCATTTTCATTGGTTTTTTGTTCAACCAAATCAACAGCATTGTAGAAAATTGAGTATGCAATGGATTTCTTTCCATCGTACATCATGTTATTTACAAAACGTGTAACCTGAATATCGTTAAACTTTGGATCAGGTAAAATGATTCTTTTCTTTGGTTTTGACTTTCTCATCTTAATTTCCTCCGTTTAACTATTTCTTTTTACCTTTTGCAGGAGCTGCAGCAGCTTGTCCTGGTTTTGGACGTTTTGTTCCATACTTAGAGCGACGTTGATTACGACCGGCAACACCGGAAGTATCTAAGGCACCGCGAATGATGTGATAACGCACACCTGGTAAGTCTTTTACACGACCTCCGCGGATCAATACAATCGAGTGCTCTTGTAAATTGTGTCCTTCACCAGGGATATAGGCGTTCACCTCTTTTCCATTGGTTAAACGTACACGAGCAACTTTACGCATGGCTGAGTTTGGTTTTTTAGGGGTAGTGGTGTATACACGTGTACACACACCTCTTCGCTGTGGACAGCTGTCCAACGCTGGTGATTTACTCTTATCAACCAGAGCTACTCTACCTTTTCTAACTAATTGTTGAATAGTAGGCATTTACTGTTTTTTAATTTGCTTTTTGTCCTATTTCTATTAAAGTCCGCAAAAATATGAAAAAGAATTTGATAATCAAAGCATAATCGATTGTAAAAGAAAGATTGACCGGGACACTAAAGTGTCTGCCCCACCTTACTCTTCTTTTTCCTTTCCTTTGGCTCTTTCTTTAGCTGGTGTTTCTTTTCCAAAAATTCGATAATGTGGGTAGCAATGTCCTTTCCGGTAACCTTTTCTATACCTTCTAAACCCGGTGAAGAGTTCACTTCCAAAACAAGCGGACCTCTATCAGATTGCAACATATCTACTCCACAAACGGTTAGGCCAAGCTCAGCGGAAGCTCGTAAAGCGGTTTCTTTTTCGGCTTTCGTTAACTTGATGACGGTAGCAGATCCACCTCGGTGAAGATTCGATCGGAATTCGCCTTCTTTAGCAGTGCGCTTCATTGCGCCTACCACTTTACCATCTACTACCAACACCCTGATGTCTGCGCCTCTCGACTCTTTAATATATTCCTGTATCAAAATGTTGTTTCCAAGCCCATAGAATGCTTCGATCACCGAGCTGGCAGCCTTTCTGGTTTCGGCAAGAACAACGCCAATACCCTGTGTTCCTTCTAATAGTTTGATCACAAGAGGCGCCCCTCCTACCATCTTTATTAAATCATCGACATCATTTGTTTGTCGTGCAAATCCCGTTATCGGCATACCAATACCGGCACCGGATAAAATCTGCATACATCGTAATTTATCTCTGGATCGCGTAATAGCCTGACTTGGATTAGCGGACGCTACTCCCATAATTTCAAATTGCCTCACAATAGCCGAGCCGTAAAAGGTTACCGAAGCACCTATTCTGGGGATGATTGCATCGATATTGGACACATCCTGCCCTTTGTAATGTATACTGGGCTCCCCCTGTTTTATGCCTACATAACACTGCCTATGATCTAGCACAACACATTCATGCCCTCTTTTTAGGGCCGCCTCTACCAAACGCTTGGTAGAATACAAATTTTTATTGGTTGACAGTACTGCAATCTTCACAATATGTATAAATAAATTGAACGCAACGATAAACATGTGTTTCAACAGCAGCTGATCATGTTTTGTTTCGAGAGGTCAGTTGTGATTCTTTCGTTATTAGGTTTCTATTTGGTTTTGCTTTCTTTTTTTGATAAATTTGACTTGGAGACGTCGACCAGAAATTTCTTCCGGATAAAACTTCTTCCAAGTAACATCGGAAATTCCATACCCGACCGATCACGAAGCGAAATTTCAATCTCGTGATTTTCATTAAATATAGAGATTGCTGTTTTTACTATGAATCTATTTTCTTCACTCCCAAACGAGTTTTTAACCTTTCGCTCTTTATGGTATGGAAGCATATAAACTGTTCCATTTCCCCCAAAATTGTCGTCCAAGGGGATGAAACGAACAAAATTTTTTCGCTTTACTTTAACCAGTTCGATGAACTTACAATGTAATACGGATGTTTTGGCTCCCGTATCTATTTTGGCTGGAACATTATAAAGTTTAAAATCTATAAAATCGACAGTCTCCTTCCAGCCGATAATCTTCATAATATTAACTAATTTCTCAACTATAATGTATGCGTAAGATAATTAATAGTAAACAAATTCCCCAACTTCGGAATGGACGGTTACCTTCTTTTGTTCACTATCTTCAACTCTTCCTACTATTTTAGCCTCAATGCCAAATTTTTCTGCGATGCGAATGATATCGACTGCTCTCGCCTCCGGAACGTATAACTCCATTCTATGTCCCATATTAAAGACTTTATACATCTCCTGCCAATCAGTCTTTGACTCCGTTTGTATCAGTCTGAACAAGGGAGGGATCGGAAAAAGGTTATCTTTAATAATATGGAAACGATCAATAAAATGCAGAACCTTTGTTTGTGCTCCACCACTGCAATGAACCATGCCGTGTATATCTTGGCGATAATGATCGAGCACTTCCTTCATAACGGGCGCATAAGTACGGGTTGGCGAAAGGACCAATTTTCCGATTGTAATCTCCTCGCCGTCAATAGTAATCGTATCGGTAAGCGCTTTGCTTCCCGAAAAAACAAGCTCATGAGGAATTGCGGGGTCGTAACTTTCTTTATATTTTTCAGCGACTGACTTATTGAACACATCGTGACGGGCGGATGTCAAGCCGTTTGATCCCATTCCGCCATTGTATTCAGACTCATACACAGCTTTTCCGTAAGAGGAAAGCCCTACAATAACATCTCCTGCCTCTATCTTATGATTTGAAATCACGTCAGCTCTCTTCATGCGGCAGGTAACTGTACTGTCGACGATAATTGTTCTAACCAAATCGCCGACATCCGCCGTTTCTCCCCCGGTCGAATAGATGCCTATCCCCAGATCTCTCAGTTCTTGAAGGATTTCTTCCGTTCCATTAATGATTTCTGCGATTACTTCTCCGGGGATTAGACTCTTATTTCTTCCTATGGTGGACGAAATTAATATATTATCTAAGGCTCCAACACAAAGCAGATCATCGATGTTCATGACGATTGCATCTTGTGCAATACCTCTCCATACCGATAAATCACCGGTTTCTTTCCAGTAAACATAGGCCAATGAGGACTTGGTGCCTGCACCATCGGCATGCATAATGTTACACCAATCATCCGCCCCGCCTAAAATATCCGGTATTATCTTACAAAACGCTTTTGGAAATAAGCCCTTGTCAATGTTTTTAATGGCATTATGCACATCTTCTTTACCGGCCGAAACACCGCGTTGGTTGTACTTTAAATCTGACATACGGCTGCAAAAGTAACTAATCCTAATGATATTTTAGACACCTTAATATAAATATAATACGATGGGGTAAAAATAAAAAATCCCCAAGGGAAACCCTTGAGGATGTATTTTTTGGCCGCCTCTTTTATCTTACAAACAGAAGTTCTCTCAATTTTGGAAGAGGCCATTTGCGATCGTCAACAATCTGCTCAAGTTTATTGAGATGATAACGAATCTTATCAAAATACGGTTTCACATTTTCGTCATAAGCGATAGCTTTGTCACGAACGTCTTCCAAAACATTGGCTTTCTTACGCTCTTGTCTCATAGCTTCAGCTTCTTCAAGTATTATATTGATATGCTCACCGATACGCTCCAATAATTCAGATTGCGATTTATAAGCAGAAGCTTTTACACCGAGGTCTTTTAAGCCTTTAACGTTTTCTATCAGCTCATTCTGATAGGTAATAGCCGCAGGAACAAGTGAACTGTTAACGATTTCGCCTATTACACGGGCTTCAATTTGAATCTTTTTGAAGTAGTTTTCCAATAAGATCTCATGGCGAGCTTCACCTTCACGCTTAGTCATGATCCCTAAAGATTCGAACATCTTTTCGGTTTTTTCGCTCACGTAAACATCTAAAGCTCTTGGTGTTGTTTTGATATTAGACAATCCGCGTTTCGCTGCCTCGTCTTCCCACTCTTTGCTATATCCATTACCTTCGAAGCGGATAGCCTTTGATTCTTTAATATACTTACGAACAACGTTTAAGATCGCTAGATCTTTCTTCGTTCCCTTCTTTATTTGTTTGTCTACTTCAACCTTGAACTTAATCAACTGCTCTGCAACGATCGCATTTAATACCGTCATCGGACTGGCTGAGTTTGCAGAAGAACCTACAGCACGGAACTCAAACTTATTTCCTGTAAATGCAAAAGGAGAAGTCCGATTACGGTCTGTATTATCTAATTGTAAGGTAGGGATTTTAGGAATTCCATGCCACAATTGACTATCCGCTTTCACTTTCTTCGCAACACGTGCCGTTTCAACTTCGTCCAACACAGCATTTAATTGGCTGCCCAAGAAAATAGAGATAATAGCAGGAGGAGCTTCGTTCGCACCTAAACGGTGATCGTTGCTGGCTGTAGCGATAGAAGCTCTTAACAAATCGGAATGCTCATATACCGCACGAATAACATTCACGAAGAATGTCAAAAACATCAGGTTATTTTTAGGGGTTTTCCCCGGAGACAGCAAATTGATGCCGGTATTGGTAATCAACGACCAGTTGTTGTGTTTGCCCGATCCGTTAATATCAGCATACGGTTTTTCGTGTAAAAGAACTTTGAAGTTATGACGCAAAGCCACTTGATCCATCAAGTTCATTAACAATTGGTTGTGATCAATTGCTAAATTGATTTCCTCAAACATCGGAGCGCATTCGAACTGTGAAGGGGCTACCTCGTTGTGGCGTGTCTTCAATGGAATACCCAGTTTCAACGCTTCTTGCTCCAGGTCAACCATAAAAGCTAGTACCCGCTCAGGAATAGCACCGAAGTAATGATCTTCCAATTGTTGACCTTTAGCAGACATATGACCAAATAAAGTCCTTCCCGTTAATTGCAAATCAGGGCGACCGTTAAATAAGGCTAAATCAACCAAGAAATATTCTTGTTCGATACCTAAAGAAGCAAAAACTTTTTCAACGCCTTTATCAAAATATTGTGCAACATCAACAGCCGCCTTATCTAACGCGTTTAGGGTTTTTAACAAAGGAGCTTTATAGTCTAATGCTTCACCTGTATATGACAAGAAGACTGTTGGAATACAAAGTGTCTTGCTGCCTCCTGTTTCATAAATAAATGCAGGTGAAGAGGGGTCCCAGCCGGTATAGCCTCTTGCTTCGAAGGTATTACGAATACCACCATTCGGAAAGCTGGACGCATCCGGCTCCTGTTGCACTAACGCATCAGCTGTAAATTTCTCAATGGCTACACCATCACCGCCAGGCTCAAAAAAGGCATCATGCTTTTCTGCAGTTGCGCCCGTTAAAGGCTGGAACCAGTGAGTGTAATGGCTTACCCCATTGCTGATCGCCCAACTTTTCATAGCCTGAGAGATATGCTCCGCTAAATCAAAATCGATCGCCTCGCCGGCTTCGATTACACTTGTTAATTTCGCGAATACATTTTTCGGCAAATACTCTTTCATCTTCTTCACGGTAAAAACATTTTTACCAAAGTATGAGGAAGCTTTTTCTCCAGCGGCTATCACTGCTGGTCTTTTGTCACGAGAAATTGCAGCTTCAACTGCGCTAAACCTGAGATTTGACATGCTTTTGTGTTGATTTTATTATTTTTTTGTCTTTGTTTAGAGATTATGCCGTAAAAATCATCATATTTTTTCGAAATTTCCTAATATTTCTTCAAAAAAAATATCAACAAAGTAAATATTATCTGAATATGTTGTTAAAATACACAAATGGGAATCATAAAATGGTGCTCGCCTAGGTCGGGAATTGAGGCCTAATTTTAAAGAATTTTGAAGGATAAATTAGAATTTTGAAATATTTTTCAATAGAAAGAAAAATCCACTCACATAGACACAAAGAAAATGGCGCGATTTTAGGATATTCAAAATAGAGTTAACAGACACTATTTCGTTATCAATTGCAATGTCCAAGCGCGTAATAAACGATTATAAAAATTATTATAGTCGATAAACATCCACCTCCCAATTTTTTGGCGGTAAATCCTGCAATTAGTGCTCTAAAAAACTTATTCATCGTTAAGGTGCTTTATTAGGTAAACTCCTTAACCATTCAATTTGTTTTTCGTAAGAGCGCTAGACATCAAAATGCTTTTTATTTCTCATAACAAGTGGCGCATCCCAAACGATATCCACTTTTTTTTCCTCACTCCTAATAGGGCAATTCTTCATATTACAATAGTGACAGCATGCGGGCAAACATGGGTCTGCGTGAATAAAGAGTTCGGTATCTATATGTACTTTCTTATTGATAAGGGCGTCAACTTGAGACACTTCCTCGTGCACTTTTATCAAATCAAAATAGTTGGGTAAAGTCATATGGCAATCGATATGGAGTTCGTGTCCGTAGCGTTGAACCCGTAAATTATGAACATCGATCCAGCTGTCCTTCCGATTTTCTTCCAATATTTGCACAACCTGGTTTATTAATTCGAAGTCGGACTCATCCATTAAGCCACCGATCGACTTCCTTAATAATTTGTAACCACTAAATAAAATGTAAAAGCCTAATCCTAAGGAAAGCACTATGTCAATTTGCTGTACACCTGTCATATAGAGCAGAAGTAATCCTACCAATAAGCCTAAGGTGCTGTATGAGTCAACTTGTAGATGCTTGCCGTCGGCCATAATAGTGAGCGAATACAAGCTCTTACCTTTTTTTATCATGTAAGTGCCCAACGCGAAATTAACCAAACCCGTAAAAGCCAGCATGCCCATTCCCTCTAGCAAATTACTAATTTGCTCTGGAAAGAAAATATTATAAACAGCCTTGCCGACAATTAAAAGTCCGGCGATAAATATCAAACCGCCTTCCAGAAAGACCGAAAAGAACTCTACCTTGCCGTGACCATAAGGGTGATTTTCATCCTTGGGCTGCGAAGAAAGGTGAATGCTATAGAAGGCAAAGCCGCTCGCTATTACGTTAACGATGCTTTCAACAGCATCGGTCAGAATCGCATTAGAGTGCGTTATGAGGTAAGCTGTGAATTTAAACAGCATTAAAATGATACCGGTACTCAGCGAGTATAATATAATCCTTTTCTGTTCTTGCACGCGCAGACTGCTTAAAGTGCAAAGGTAAAAATTAAAAAATCATAACAATGTGAATTGAATGAAGGCCTCAAGGCATATTGAAAGAATTAGTCGACTTAATTGCACTTTGTTGCGAATATGCTATTCTAAATCACAGTTCATAACTTTTTTATCAAAAAGATTGTTATAAAATTTAAAATAGTAGAATTTTGCTTAGGTTTGTAATCTAATGGAAACACTATCAATATTATCTGAAAGAATCAATAACCTATCTGAATCGGCCACACTAAAAATGACCAAATTAGGTAGGGAGTTGGCAGCCCAGGGCGCCAACATTATTAGCCTTAGTGTAGGTGAACCTGATTTTAATACACCGGATCATATAAAGGAAGCGGCGAAGAAGGCGTTGGACGAAAACTATACGCGTTATTCTCCCGTTCCCGGATATCCCGAACTAAGAAAAGCCATTGTAAAGAAGTTAAAGGAAGAAAACGGTTTAGATTATGATATTTCGCAGATTGTCGTTTCAACCGGTGCCAAGCAATCACTATCTAACGCTATACTTTGTGTGATTAATCCGGGAGATGAGGTTATCATTCCGACTCCTTACTGGGTGTCTTATTCAGAAATGGTTAATTTGGCGGAAGGAAAATCGGTTTTCATTAATACCAGCATTGAAAGTGACTTCAAAATCACTCCAAAAGAATTAGAAGCTGCGATAACAGATAAAACGAAATTATTCATGTTCTCTTCTCCTTGCAATCCAACAGGTAGCGTTTATAGCAAGGATGAACTCGCTGCTTTAGTGGAAGTGTTTGAAAAGCATCCTCAGATCTATATTATATCTGATGAGATTTATGAGCATATTAATTTTAAAAGTCAACACGAATCAATTGCCCAATTTGAAAGCGTAAAGGACCGTGTGATATTGATCAACGGATTCTCCAAATCTTATGCTATGACAGGTTGGCGTTTGGGTTATCTTGCAGCTAGTAAAGAAATAGCAGCCGCAAATGACAAACTTCAAGGACAAACCACATCCGGAACTTGCTCAATTGCGCAACGCGCAGGAATTGCGGCCTATGAAGGCGGACTAGAATCGGTAAATGAAATGAAAAAGGCCTTTGAGCGTCGGCGCGAGTTGGTATATAACGCGCTGAAAGAAATTAAGGACGTAAAGGTTAATCTACCCGAAGGAGCTTTTTACTTCTTCCCTGATGTAAGTGCCTTCTTCGGACGAAAGGATGGAAATGGTAACACGATTGCTAATTCATCCGATCTGGCACTTTACCTATTGAATGAAGCGCATGTGGCAACTGTAGGAGGAGATTCATTTGGCAACAATGACTGCATCCGTTTGTCCTACGCTGCTTCGGACGAGCAACTAACGGAAGCATTGCGACGCATTAAAATTGCGCTTGAAAAATTAGTTTAAACGTATTCCGTATACCCGTATTTGCTCCGGAGCAAATACGGGTATTTTTTATATATCATAGTCCGCCTTCCAATACTCAGGCCGATTGTTATAAATGGCGTTATTAGCCATGGCGACACAAATAGCAGCGCTAGCACCACGTTTTACGTTTGACGAAGGCATCGTATTGGTCTTTATAGCTTTGTAAAACTCCTGTAGTGCATACCAAGTACCATCTTTAGTCGGTTCATCTAAAATCGGTGTTCCGCCATCTTTGTTCCAAACAATTTTCGTTGCACCACTTACCCCATCTACTGTACTTAAAGCCTCCTTTGCTTCTTTTTCAGGATAAAACAGCCCTGTGTTTGTCAACAAGGAAACAGTTCCTTTGGTACCCTTGATCTTAAATAGATAACCATCTCGCGCATTTCCGCAAGTGGCACCAAAATTACCGATCATCCCCTCCTTTTTGTACCTAAACATGACTTGGATATTATCAAACGTTTCCCTACCATCAGGATAAATATCAATACCGCCGGTACCATAAACTTCATCCGGGTGCGTATCAAAGGCCCAGTTTATAAAATCGATCTGATGTGACAACAATTCTGCTGCTAAGCCACCGGAAAATTCTTTATACATGCGCCAATTAATTTGCCTTTCCAGCCCAGGTTCGGGTACTGCCCTTCTCCAAGTGCCATTTCTATCCCACCTGCAGTCAACCTGACTAACTTTGCCAAGGAAGCCGCTACTAATCATATCTTTCACTTTGAAATATAGGGGTGAATACCGGTATTGATAACCTACTTGAACCGTTTGTTTAGGGTGTTGATCAGCTAACCTCACTAATTGCTTTGCTTCATCAATCGAGTATGTCATCGTTTTCTCTACGTAAACGTGTTTACCTGCTTCAATTGCGTCCTTAGCAATACTAAAATGCGCACTCAAGGGCACTGCAATAAAGACAGCATCAAGATCCTTGTCGTCAAGCATTGACTGATGCGATTTGAATTTAATAATCTTATTGTCTTTCAGAAGATGATTTGCCTCATCTAATCTAAAGTCCAAGACATCACAGTAACTTCTGATTCTGAATAACTGGGGCAACGACTTTATGACAGATAACACGCCCTTTCCCCGATCACCACAACCAATCATCCCAATGTTAATTGGCTTATCATTCAGCCAGTTCGTTTTCGCCAACAGCTCATCAAACATAAGTAGACTCCCCCCTAACAAACTGCCTTGTTGTAAAAAACTTCTTCTGTCCATTCTTTTACAATTCCCTTATTTTAATGCTTCTAAAGCTCACCTCATTCCCGTGATCTTGTAGTAAAATACGACCCTCTTTTGCCTCACCAAATCCAGGTTTATCTTTAAATTTACTTAAAGATACCATTTTTTTGAATTCATCAGAGCCCCTTACATACTCAAGAACCTTTACACCATTTAAGTAATGCTCTACCTTATTATCCGGATACACAACGATTCGTGCATTATTCCAGGAACCTATTGGCCTTAAAAACCTTGGCTGCTTTTCGGCAGTCAATAGATCGTATAGCGAAGCGAGCGTCCGATTGCCATCACGTCCCATTTTTGCGTCCGGATGTTTTACATCATCAAGTACCTGGTATTCTAGACCCAAAGGCCAATCTTTGTTTTTGTCATCGATTACGACGAAATATTTAAGTCCACTATTAGCACCGGGTGTTAGCTTAAATTCAAAGGATAAGTCGAAAGCACTAAAAAGCTCTTTAGTTACAATATCACCGGCACGGGGTATATCTGTTCCTTCAGTAGCATGCACGCGCAATTCTCCTTGATCGTACGACCATCCCTTTTCAGGAAAGACATTTTTATTTGAGCTGACCCAATTATTTGTTGTTTTACCATCATAAAGCAGTTTATATCCGCGCTCGCGTTCATGGGACGAAAGTGTGTTGGGCTCTAAATTCACAACATAAATTTCCTTTCCTATCCTTTTGGGTTGTAAATTATTCGTTTGTATTTTAATATTTTTGAAATAGACTTTTTTGCCCTCCTCGCCATTTTTGCCGACGCTATGAACCTGTAAACCGATAAACCCGGTCTTGTCTAGGGTATCAACGACATAAGAGACAGGGATGTCATTAATCCAAGTTTTGGTTGTGTTGCCAATGCATTCAATCCGAAAATGATTAAATTCTCCTTTTTTGAATGCTGATTTACTTGTCGGATTGAGATCTAAAGGATAAAGCCAATTTCTTCTCGCCTCGTCATAAATGCCACCTGTCCAACTACGTGGAGTCGGATCGATTTCAACCTGTCTTCCATATACCCGCCCTTTACCATTATTTGCCTGTTGATCGATATGACTTCTCGTTTGAATGCCTGAATTATTGTGATCTCCTTCTATTTTCGCATCCAGTTCCAAAATAAAATCCCCATATTCCTTTTCCGTTACCAGAAAGGTATTCCCGGTATTTTTAACGGTAGTTCCAACAATCATTCCGTTTTCTACGGTATAAGGGGCATCCCCTGCAACTTGTTTCCAGCCTTTTAACGACTTTCCGTCGAATAAATCCTGCCAAGTGCTTTTCTGAGTATAAAAGGCTGAAAAAACACAGACCCCAATGGCGCTCAAAGCAATTAAACTTATTTTTCTCATGTTTTAGTATCCCTATATTGGTTTAATAATATACATTTTAATGGCTAGCGAAGCTTCTTCAATATGTGCGAGTGATTTTTAAGCGGGACAAAATTTAACATTGCTAGCGAGTCGGTTATCATTGGATATTTATCAATTGAAACGCTGTAGACTGCACCCCTTGCAGGCTATCTATCATTTAACAGCCTACAATCGGATCTTTGTCCCAACGTTCAATATTAGTAAATATTCCCAATACTAAGGTTGGAAAGGATGTATTATTTACGAAAACGATATCGTAATTTTTTCGCGACGGTGGGCAGATTATTTGCTTCTTATAGCCTCAACAGGATCCAGTTTACTAGCAATTATAGCGGGTATAATTCCGGAAATGAGCCCAATAGTAGTGGAAATAAAAATAGCCAACAACACTTCATCAAGGTGTACGACAACGCCTATACCAGCGATGATTTTTAATAAAAACGCCAAGGTGTATACCACAAATAAACCCATTAAACCGCCAAAAATGCATAAAGCGACTGATTCGATCAAAAATTGCCAAAGTATAAAATAGTTCTTTGCACCAAGCGATTTTTGAATGCCAATAATATGGGTACGCTCTTTAACGGATACAAACATAATATTGGCAATTCCAAATCCCCCAACTAATACAGAAAGAATGCCTATACAAAAGCCTGCTGTATTTACAATTTGGAACATGGTATCGAGCTGCGCGGTAATAATGGTTGTTTGATTAAGTGCAAAATCGTCCTCCTGTTTAGGGCTAAGCCGATGAATGGAACGCATGAGCCCTCTCAATTCGCTTTCCGCTTCATCCAAGGAAACACCACTTTTTGCGTTAACAATAATCGACGGTCCGAAATTTCTCACATTAATTACGTTTCTGGCAAAATTCAACGGTACCACTGCAATATTATCCAGCGAAACATCAATTAACATGCCTTCCCCCTCTTCCTTGAAAACACCTATTACTTTTAATCGGCGCCCGAGCGCCTGTATAGTCTTTCCTATGGGATCCGTATGCGGAAATAAACCTTTAGCTATCGTTGATCCAATAATGACAACAGCGGTACCTCTCTCTGATTCACTTTCGGTAAAATATCGTCCTGTCTGAAATTCGAGATTTCGTATTTTATAGTAATCATTTGAAACTGCACTGATGTACACCTTCTCCACATTGTTATTCAAAAATTTGAGCGTTTTGTCCGACATTCCGACTTCAAGTGCGATACCATCAGCAAGTGTTGCCCGTTGTTTTAATTGATCAAAATCACGGACAGTAGGCTCGGGTCTGTTCACATATTTCCACCAAGGGTAATCACCTCCACCACCCCAGGGCCACTTTTGAATGTAAATTGATCGACTTCCCAATTTTTCAACGCTACTTTCTAAATTCGCTCGGAGTGTATTAACGGCAGAGAAAATACCAATAATCGTCATAATACCGATCGTTACACCTAATAGTGAAAGGAAAGTACGCGTCTTATTTTCCCTTAACGCTGAAAATGCAAACCGGAAACTCTCAAAAAATAGCTTGATAAAAATCATACGCTCTTAAGACACGTAAAACAGGGAAAGGTTACAAGTTTCGGTACTTTTTTATAGGCGGATGTTTTTATCCAACAATCACCTAATATATAGCCTTTAAGGCTTACGTTTTTAAAACTTTTTTTTGTAAATTTGCGCGCTAATTTATCAGCTAATAAAAGAGGGGAACAAATTATGCCCCGTTTTTGTTATTACCATATTTAGGTTGACTGACCTATTTATTATTAAGAAATAAGATATATAAAATTCACAAAACATGAAGTTATCTCAATTTAAGTTTAATCTACCTGATTCGTTAATTGCTCATGAACCCGCAGAAACGAGGGACGAGGCGCGTTTAATGGTGCTTGATCGCAAAACCGGTGCAATTGAACACAAAATTTTCAAGGATGTATTGAACTATTTTGAAGAACATGATGTGATGATCCTCAATAACACAAAAGTTTTCCCCGCTCGTTTATATGGCAATAAGGAAAAAACAGGCGCCACGATAGAAGTCTTCTTACTCCGTGAATTGAATAAGGAATTGCGTCTTTGGGATGTACTGGTTGATCCCGCCAGAAAAATCCGGGTCGGGAATAAATTATATTTTGGCGACAACGACTTATTGGTTGCTGAAGTTGTAGACAATACGACATCGCGTGGTAGAACCATTCGTTTCCTGTTTGATGGGTCTGATGAAGAGTTTAGGAGAAACATTGAAATCTTAGGAGAAACACCACTTCCCAAGTATATCAAAAGAAAGCCTACGCCGGAAGATAAGTTTAGATATCAAACTATTTTTGCTAAGAACGAAGGCGCTGTAGCGGCACCTACAGCTGGTTTACACTTTAGCAGAGAATTGATGAAGCGCTTGGAATTAAAGGGTGTTGAGTTTGCAGAGGTTACTTTACATGTTGGTCTTGGAACATTCCGTCAGGTAGAGGTAGAAGACCTAACGAAACATAAAATGGATTCGGAGCAATTTATTATTGAACAAAAAGATGCTGATATTGTCAATAAAGCGATTGCTGAAAAGCGAAGAGTATGCGCAGTTGGTACAACAAGCATGCGTTCTATCGAGTCAGCGGTTTCGGCCAACCGGACCTTGAAAGCGGCAAACGATTGGACCAGCAAGTTTATATTCCCGCCTTATGATTTCAGTATTGCAAATAGTATGATCACTAATTTCCACACACCGGAATCCACCCTTTTAATGATGATTTGTGCTTTTGGCGGTTATGAACATGTGATGAATGCTTACGAGATCGCCGTAAAAGAGAAATACCGTTTTTATAGCTACGGTGACGCGATGTTAATCATATAAGGGGGAATACTCTTAACGAATAGGCTATCTAATAAGGGTAGCCTATTTTTCTTGGTATTGGAATGATGAAAAACTACGTAATAATTGTTGGCGGCGGATCGGGAACGCGCATGCAAAGCGCAATTCCGAAACAATTTATGCTATTAAATGGTCTTCCGGTACTAATGCACACGCTGACTGCTTTTTCACAAAGTAACACCAGACCAACGATTATATTAGTATTGAATAACCGACTGAAATCAGAATGGGAACAGCTTTGTATTAAGTATAGTTTTGATGTACCCCATATAATTGTTGAAGGTGGAGATACCAGATTTCACTCCGTACAGAATGGATTAAACCACATAAAGCAGTTAAGTGAACCAATAAAGCCAACTTACATCGCGGTTCACGACGGGGTACGTCCACTTGTATCTAAAGAAATCATTGATTACGGCTTTCAACAAATAGGTCGGCACCGAGCACTAATAACAGCTGTCAGCAGCAAGGACTCTGTACGCATTAAAGAGTCGGGAGATACCTCTAGAGCGGTTGATAGAAGCACCGTTTTCCTCGTTCAAACGCCTCAATTTTTCTCCGCGGAGATTTTATTTGAAGCTTATGAGCAAACCTATAGTGATACATTTACAGACGACGCTTCTGTTGTGGAAAAAAAAGGGTATCCGATTCAGATTCTACCTGGGGATACCCGTAATATTAAAATCACTTTTTCGGAAGATTTACTCTTTGCAGAGGTCATAATGAAGTCGTTAGCCAACGACTAGGCAGCTCCTCTGATAATTCTAAGCAATACCGCAATGATTGCAATTACCAACAGAACATGGATAATACCGCTACTGGTGTATCCCCCGAAAAAACTGATGGCCCAGATAATTACCAGAACAACAGCGATTAAATACAATAGATTTCCCATAACAATTCGATTAATAATTAGTTCAGGCAGGCACATTTCATTGCGCTGTAACTGCCTATTTATTTCTTGCCATAATAAAGCTTTTAAAAGCTATTTTGTTTTACATTTTTTATATTAGTCAAAAGAAAGGGAATCGGAAGACTACGAGAGGATGTTTAGAAAATTTTGAACATAAAAAAAGGGAAACAACTTGTTTCCCTTTACTATGGCAAAAATACCTTTTTTATAATTTATCGTTCACATCAACGCAATTAAGTTCTTCGAAAGCCTGTTTTAAACGTTTCACAAAGCTCTCTTCTCCCTTCCTTAACCAAACGCGAGGGTCATAATACTTCTTATTAGGAGCATCCTCTCCGTCAGGGTTACCAATTTGACTCTGAAGATAGCCTTCATTTGCTTTGTAGTAATCTTTTATCCCCTCCCAAAACGCCCATTGCATATCGGTATCAATATTCATTTTAATGGCTCCATAAGAGATCGCTTCCTCAATTTCGGCCGGAGACGAACCTGATCCACCATGAAAAACAAAATTCACGGGTTTTTCAGCGCTTAGTCCAAACTTTTCTTTAATATAGTCCTGAGAATTCTTGAGGATAACCGGTTGAAGTTTAACATTTCCCGGTTTGTAAACGCCATGCACATTTCCAAATGCTGCCGCCACGGTGAACTTATCGCTTACTTTACTGAGTTCTTCAAAAGCATAAGCTACTTCGGCCGGTTGTGTATAAAGTTTTGAGCTATCAACATCGCTATTATCCACTCCATCTTCTTCTCCGCCAGTTACTCCCAATTCAATTTCAACAGTCATTCCAAGCGGCTTCATGCGCTCTAAATACTTTTTAGAGATTTCTATATTTTCTTCAATAGGTTCTTCTGATAAATCAAGCATATGAGAAGAAAATAAAGGCTTACCATGTTGGGCAAAAAACGCTTCGCCGTGATCTAACAAACCGTCTATCCAAGGTAGTAATTTTTTAGCTGCATGATCTGTATGTAGGATAACCGCTACACCATAATGTTCGGCCAGTAAATGCACGTGTTTTGCAGCAGATACAGCACCTAGTATACATGCTTGCAATTTACTATTATCCAGCGTTTTACCAGCATAGAATTGCGCACCGCCATTTGACAATTGAATGATTACCGGTGAATTAACTGCTTTTGCAGTTTCCATCACTGCGTTGATAGAATTTGTTCCAATGGTATTTACTGCGGGGAGAGCGAATCGATGTTTTTTAGCGATCTCAAATAGCTCTTGTACAGCATCTCCATGCAGAACACCTTTATAACCTTTTAAACTCATTTGTAATACGTTGTTTAATTTTTGATTCCCGAAAGTAGGTATTTTATTTAAAATAAGCTACTTTCCCTTTCATTTTTCTTTCAACAGCAGGAGCCGTTTAGGGTAGTTTTTAGTAAAATAGGATATAAAGTGATAAGGTTACACAAAAGGTCACGTTTTATACATTTTTTTTGTTTCTTTGTACCTCTAATATTTTTTTGAATGGCTTGGTTTAAACGAGATCGTGCCGGTATTAACACGGCAACAGAAAATAAAAAAGAAGCTCCCGACGGGTTATGGAATAAATGTCCGTCCTGTAAAAAACCACTCTTGAAATCAGAGCAAGTTGAAAACAAATATGTATGTCAATATTGCGGCTATCATTTGAGGATAGGCTCAGCAGAATACTTTTCAGTACTATTTGACGACAATCAATTCACTGAGCTGTTTGGCAGTCTACGTTCAGCAGACCCCCTTAACTTCGAAGACACAAAAAAATACACGGAACGAATTGCGGAAAGCCATGCTAAAACGGGTTTAAACGATGCAATACGTGCCGGGCACGGCAAGATCGAAGGGCTTGATCTAGTCATAGCCTGCATGGATTTTACTTTTATCGGTGGTTCAATGGGCTCCGTAGTGGGAGAGAAAATTGCAAGATCGATCGACTATTGCATACAGCACCGTCTACCTTTTTTACTTATCTCAAAATCGGGTGGTGCCAGGATGATGGAAGCAGCGTTTTCGCTTATGCAAATGGCCAAGACATCGGCTAAGCTAGCGCTTCTCAGTCAGGCGAAGCTTCCCTATATATCCCTTTTAACAGACCCTACGACAGGAGGCGTAACAGCCTCATATGCCATGCTCGGTGATATCAACATTGCGGAGCCGGGTGCATTGATCGGATTTGCAGGGCCTCGTGTCATTAAAGAAACGATCAAAAAAGATTTGCCAAAGGGATTTCAAACAGCTGAATTTGTGCTTGAACATGGCTTTTTAGATTTTATTGTTGATCGAAGGGAAATGAAGCATAAAATAGCAACATTCCTAAGAAATATTTTATAGTGTAAAAAAAGCCTGATTTAAAATCAGGCTTTTTTTACACTATTTCCGTTCTCTTGTGGTAGGTGAGTCTGCAGTAAAAGCAGGACCTTCGTTTTTTCTATGATGGTCTCTCTCGGAAAAACTGCCTTGATTCACCTCAACGACTTTTTTCTTTCCATCTTTTTCCTTTATGATTTCTTTGTCACTTTTTCTATCTTTCAATTCATCACGCATAATAACCTCCTCTTAATTAAATAAACAAAAAACGGGTTGGTAATTGATTAACAAGTCCAAACCCATTTTGTTGGATAAATATCACGAAAGTTACGTTATACGTTCTCCGGACATACTTCCTTCAATTTAGAAACAACGAAATCGATTTCTTCTTTCGTATTGAATTTACTAAAAGAAAATCGAACAGACGGCCGTTTGGCATCCACGCCAATCGCGGTTAAAACATGAGATCCGATATTTGATCCCGAACTGCATGCACTGCCGCCCGAAGCGGAAATACCCGCAATATCTAAGTTAAAGAGTAACATGTCAGCTAAATCTGTAGGTGGAAACGACACATTTAATACCGTATACAAGCTTTGATCGGCTTCCAACTCGCCGTTAAAGCTTACACCGGGAATATGCTGAATAAGTTGCGCTCTCATGTAATCTTTCAGCCCCTGTATATAAGCCCTATGTTCGGCCATATGTTCATAAGCAATCTCGAGTGCCTTGGCCAAGCCAACAATGCCATAGACATTCTCCGTGCCCCCTCGCATATTTCGTTCTTGCGCACCGCCATGGATGAACGGCTTTATTTTTACTTCATGATTAACATATAGGAAGCCTGCTCCTTTCGGGCCGTGGAATTTGTGCGCTGCTCCCGCCAAAAAGCTTACTTTCAGAGCACTTAGGTCATGCACAAAGTGTCCCATTGTCTGGACCGTGTCGGTATGAAATAATGCGTTATAGGTCTGACAGATATCGGATACCCTTTGTATATCGGTTATTGTGCCTATTTCATTATTTGCATGCATCAATGAGACGAAACTAGGTGGACTATTTTGCAAAACTCTTTCCAGTTGCGATAAATCCACATGTCCCTTCGCATCAACGTCAAGCAGTGTTAGCTTAATGCTCCCTTCTTTTTCCAGTTCTTGTAAGGTATGCAAAACCGCATGGTGTTCGAGCGGTGAACTGATTGCGTGACTTAATTGATGATCTAAAATTCCCCTTCGAATTGCCGTATTGTCGGCTTCTGTTCCTCCTGATGTAAAAAAAATCTCCGCTGGAGAAGTATTTAATAAAGCAGCGACTTTTTTTCGGGCTTTTTCGATAATTGTTCTAACCTTTCTACCATCCGCATGAATGGATGAAGGGTTCCCATAATCGTCTCGCAT
This sequence comes from Olivibacter sp. EAT-5, assembly GCF_044784325.1. Taxonomy (NCBI): domain Bacteria; kingdom Pseudomonadati; phylum Bacteroidota; class Sphingobacteriia; order Sphingobacteriales; family Sphingobacteriaceae; genus Olivibacter; species Olivibacter sp. EAT-5. Next base: position 5,088,549 of record NZ_CP173028.1, read on the forward strand.
AACAACCATCATCTCTTGCAATACTTGTTCATCTATTGCAGTGGTTGCCGCATTATCTAAATATACGCGCATGCTACAAATCTACTAAGTAATCCATTAACAGAATTTTATTCTTTTATACTTTTACTTCTAGGTGATCAAGATAAAATGGCTTCTATTTCGCCAATAATCTTATCAGCCAATAAGTCGGCGCGATTCTGTGTTGGCGATTCTGTGTAAATACGGATGATCGGTTCAGTGTTCGACTTCCGTAGATGAACCCATTCTTCCTCAAAATCTATTTTCAAACCATCAATGGTGCTATGGGGGGTATCCTTATATTTTTCCTCCATCGATTTTAAAAGCTGATCAATATCCAATCCAGGAGTGAGCGTGATCTTTTTCTTCGCCATAAAATAGGAAGGATAACTGTTGCGCAAAGCGGACACTTTTTGACCGCTTTTAGCAAGATGTGTCAAGAAAATACCGATACCTGCCAAAGCGTCCCTACCATAATGGGTAGCCGGGTAAATTACACCTCCGTTCCCCTCGCCTCCTATCACTGCATTTACCTCTTTCATTTTGGTCACTACATTCACCTCCCCAACCGCTGCTGCGTAATAAGTACCGCCGTGTTTCTCTGTTATATCCTTAAGGGCCCGTGTGGAGGATAAGTTAGATACCGTATTCCCTTTCTTTTGCCGGAGGATATAATCTGCAACGGCTACTAATGTATATTCCTCTCCAAACATTTCTCCATTTTCCATGACGAAACACAACCGATCGACATCTGGATCAACCGCAATTCCGAGATCGGCTTGCTTTTCTTTTACAAGGGCAGATAAATCCTTTAGATTTTCGGCCAAGGGCTCAGGATTATGCGGAAAGAGGCCATTTGGCTCACAATACAATTCATATACGGTTGATACCCCTAGTGCTTTCAATAAAGCTGGTACAAAGCGTCCCCCCGTTGAGTTAACAGCATCTACAGCAATTGAAAAATTAGCCTGTGCAATTGCGTCTCTATCAACTGTTTCCAGCGCTAAGATCTTCTCAATATGCCTTTCCAGGTAGGTGTCCTTTTTTATGACCCGTCCAAGTGCGTGTACTTCAGAAAAATCAAAACTCAATTCATCGGCTAAAGCCAATACTTCTTTTCCCTCGTAATCATTAATAAACTCTCCTTGCTGATTAAGCAACTTCAATGCATTCCATTCTGTCGGATTATGGCTAGCTGTCAAGATGATACCACCTGCCGCATCCTCCTCGGGCACGGCTATTTCAACGGTAGGCGTAGTAGACAGACCGAGATCAATCACCTCAATGCCGAGACTTTGGAGTGTACCTGTTACAATATTACTTACCATTTCTCCTGAAAGCCGTGCATCTCGACCTATTACTATTTTTTTATTGCCGGCTTTTTCGGTAATGTATTTTCCAAAAGCAGCGGTAAATTTTACAATGTCAATAGGAGTCAGGCCTTCGCCAGGTTTTCCACCTATGGTTCCGCGAATACCCGAAATAGATTTTATCAATGTCATTTTATACTCGAATTTATTAAGTAGGTGGTAAAAATAGCATTTTCATTAGAATATTCTAACGCTTCTGTCACCATCTGTAGAAGCAACCGATTGCTTAATAAAATAATTTTTTATTTTTATGACGCAATTATAAATCCGGATACGTTTGTAAACTGTATATTTGCAACCTTATTGAATTTAGCGACACAGAAAGGCATATTACATTTCAATGGTAATTTATATACAGATCGCTTTGGGGGTAAAAAAGATTAAAATCTTATTTCATAAAAACACATGTTTGCTTCTATCATACAATTTGATATAGATCTTTTCCTGATAATAAATCAGGATATGGCCAATGTTGTCTTTGATTGGCTAATGCCTTACTTACGGAATCCATATACGTGGGCCCCCTTATACTTGTTCATCTTAATTTTTTCGATACGTACTTATAAAAAACGAGGAGTAATCATGATGTTATTTCTGGTGCTTAGCTTTGGAATAGCTGACTTTTTATCTGCCTCGGTTATTAAACCCATAGTAAAAAGGATAAGACCCTGTAATGAACTTACCCTACAGGGGGAAATGGTAAGCCGGGTACGATGCGGCAGCGGATACAGTTTTCCGTCGTCCCATGCAAGTAATCATTTTGCCATGGCTCTATTTCTTATTATGGTCTATAGGAAGCGTTGGAGCGCCATATTATGGTTTGCTTTGTTATGGGCTTTCGCTATTAGTTTTGCTCAAGTCTATGTAGGCGTGCACTATCCTCTTGACGTAACTGCCGGCGCCCTATTTGGTAGTATCATTGGCTATTCTATGGCAACGTTATTTCTTTATATTCAGCCCGAAACAACTCGGCAGATAGCACAACCATGACACTTCTTATAATAGTTACTTTATTTCTTTCGGCTCTCTTGGGCGGTTTGGCTGTATTCTTTGTAAAAAGAGATAATACCGATTTATTAAGGCTCGTACTTTCTTTTAGCGGTGCGTATTTATTTTCGATCACTGTATTGCATCTTATCCCTGAGATCTACGCGCATAACGACGATCATTATTTAGGCTTATATGTACTTGGCGGTTTTTTATTTCAGTTATTATTAGAGAGATTTTCAGAAGGTATAGAACATGGTCACATTCATAAGCATGGCCACCACGGACATTTCCCGATAGGCGTTATGACCAGCTTATGCTTACATGCTTTTTTAGAAGGGATGCCACTAGCAAAGGGACATCAGAGAGAGCTGTTATTCGGCATTGCCATTCATCATATTCCTGCTGCCTTCGCTTTAGGCAGTTTACTCATTCAGTCAACTGTTAGGCAACGCACCATTATCCTATCTCTTTTTATTTTTGCTTTAATGTCGCCAATAGGTTTTACATTGAGTAATATGATTAGTTTAGGAGGTATTGGCGAAATCAACCAATACTTTGATAAAATGATGGCGATTGTCATCGGTATATTTCTTCACATCTCTACAACGATTCTGTTTGAATCTTCTTCAGCAGATCATCATCACTTTAATAAAAGAAAGCTCTTAGCAGTGATTACCGGGGTCACTCTTTCCCTATTTAATTTTCTGGTGCATTAAGCTACTGGTTTGTCTAATAAATTTAACCACGCAACTTATCAAGAAGGTAATTAAGTTGCTTGCATTCTTCTTCAGAAAGGTTTTCATCCAAGACGCTCAAGATAGACATTTTTTTATCTAAACGTTCCAAAATTGTCATACCATCATGGGTAATGAAAATATCAACAGCACGTCTATCTTTATGGCTCATACACCGCGAAACCAGTCCCTTTTGCACCAAACGATCGATAATTCTACTCACATCCGACATTCTATCCAACAAACGCTCCTTTAACATGTTAACGGTAGCCGGTTTTGCGTTTTGACCCCGCAAAATTCTCAACACATTGTATTGTTGAAGCGTTATTTTCTCTTTGTCGGTCCGCTCTTTTAAAAGACTTTGAATGAAGTTGCTTGTATATATGACGTTTAGAGCAGCCTTATGGTATTCGTTTTCGAATTTATTAGTGACGAGTACTTCTTCTATCTTCATATACCTAATTTAGAATTGGAGCACTAATATATAGCTTAAAATCTGATCTAAAAAATAAAGATGTCTTGCAACTACATTCTGTATAATATCGTGTAATCGACGATTATAAAATTTTCACATAACGACTGCCTCTATAATGATCTACAAGAAAACTGCCATCACCATGAAGTGTCCATATCTCCCGGGGATCAACAACATCAATTGTCTTTAAAATATCCCCCCAATCAACATGATCTGAAATAAACAATTCCATATCATTTCTGTTTTGCAGATATTTCCAACCGGAGGCAAAGACCTTTATAAGGTTTTTAGCTCTAAAATAGCTATTAAAAGTTAATGGTGGCACAAGGTAAATGATATTCTCAGGCTGCTCTTTAATAATTTTACGACCATAAGGTATATAGTGCCAACCAGCATAGCCATATTGTTCATAAATCCGATGAAAAGGAAGCACTGCATGATGGAGAAGTACTTTTTTTTCCGGGCAATATTGATTGATCATCGCCGTCAAACGTTGTGCTTTGCCTAACGCATAAGCACCAAGCATAATCGGATAGGTTGTACTATTTAGCTTATCAAGTTCCACCGAAGGGTCCGGATGTTTTACAATCGGATTCGCAAAAGTGCTTTCTGTAATCAAAACGTCCGCCTTAACAAGCGAGATGGGAGTACAGGTTGGATCTGCTTGCAACTTATAATCGCCGGTATATAAATAACGTACTCCTTTGAATTCCATCAATATTAAAGACGAACCCAAAATATGACCTGCAGAAAGAAACGTAACCGTCACACCTCCTAACGTAAAAGGCACGCCATAATCATAAACTTGGAAGTCGCGTGCAGCGCCCTTGTTATAACGCAGCTCCATAAATGACTTTGTTGGAGCCGTACAGAATACAGTAAAGCAGCCTGATGTTATGTGATCACCGTGGCCGTGAGACACCACCGAAACTCTCACCGCTTCCCGGGCATCTATAAAAAAGTCGCCATAAGCACAATAAATACCCTTGGAATTGACTGTCAAAAAATCATCTAAAATCATCTTGCTTTCAGCTGCGCTAGCAAGCGAGCCCTGACTTTTAAAACTTGCGGAATAAGAGCGTGAATCTCGTCATTATCTATCACAAAATCAGCGAGCTTGCGTTTTTCTTCATCAATCATTTGTTTATCTATTCTTGCTAACACCGCCTCTCTTGTTAGCTGGTCCCTTTCCATCACGCGCTTGATTCGAAGTTCCTGCGGGGCAACTATTAAAATATTATAGTCTGATAATTTATAGGTTCCTGTTTCGAAAAGTAACGCAGCCTCTTTAAATGTTAGCTCTGCTTGTTGTTGCCTTTCCCAGTTTTCATAGGCTTTTATTGTAGCTGGATGAACCAGGGCGTTAAGCTTATCTAATTTATCACGGTCTTGGAAAACAATCCTCGAGAGATAGACCCGGTCAAGTTTACCTTCTTTTGAATAGACTTCCGCTCCGAATATTCCTTTGATATCTTCCACTAAATCCTTATTGTCTACCATCACATTCTTAGCTTCGGTATCCGCATAAAACACCGGATATCCCATAGCTTCAAATATTTTACAAACGGTGGTTTTACCAGTACCAATTCCTCCAGTTACGCCAATGCGTAGTTTATCTTTATTTATTTCCACAATAAAAATTCTACATTTTGCGGTTCTGCCTTAATAATTTTCACGAAATCCGGCTGCTTCGTGATAATAACCGGCAAATTCTTGATGTGATTACTTCGCCAGTCGTTCAAATTAATAACTGCTTCGAACATATCCCGATCTATATCTTCGTATTTTTCTAAAGACACAATGGTTGTTAATCTTACTTTCTCAGGTAGCACTTTCACCGTTCTAAAGGCTCTACTATTCTCTGCCCTAATAGGTACCTCTATAATCTTTTCCGTCACTTCACCTACCGGTATGGTAACATCAACCGATGAGGGGTGTACATTAATATTTGCTTTCTGACTTTTTGATAAAGTAACTTTGGCAGTAATGGTATTGTCAACATTATTTCTCCTTAATGTATCTGTCGCCCAGCCATCAATCAATACCAGGTCTTCCAAAGGCCCTGTAACCGTCACAAACTTCGGTTCAATCTGAATATCGCCTGTGATATCATATTGCTTTCTAAACTTAATGTCTTTGGACAAATTAACGGTTACTTTTTTAACATCTTGCTTAGAAAAATTAAAGAAAAGTGTATCGGGAGAAATGGAAACAATACGTTGATTTGCACTAAATTGCCGATTTATATATCCCATTTGATTGGAAAATAGTATCCAATCACGTGTTTTTAAACCGCTTAAGTCAACATGTATATCTTGAGGTTTAAGTCGAAGATTAGAAAATAACACCTGCCAGCCCGTTCCTTCGACCTGCATAGCGACGGTATCTGACTGAAGTGGGTGAAATGCCCTTTTCGGCGGAACATTTACATAATTTAGAGAGGCCTTTACCGTATAAATGTAACGGTTTGATAAAGCAAAGAGGCTCCACACCAGAAAGGAGATAAAGAGACAAATAGCAAATAAGCTTAGTTTCTTTTGTTGCTTCTTATTGAGATTAAACATACCTACCCTTTATAAACGAACAAAACGCCTAACAAAAATAACAACCTTTGTCGGTCAAATCAATTTTGTCAGGCGTTTTATAGCACCTCGTCTAGCCGACAAAGTCTATTTCTTTTCGTCCGTTGTTGTAGTTACTGTCCCTTGCTTTGGTGTATTGGCAAGTTTGGAAGCATCCAATGAAATCGCAGCTTTATCGAATTTGATACGTGTACCGGAACCTACGTCAATGATAAATGTGCTTTCGCCTATCTCAACGATACGACCGTGAATGCCTGCGGTAGTTACCACTTTATCATTCACCTTTAAATCTTCTATATATTTTTTATGATCTTTCTGTTTCTTCATCTGTGGGCGTATCATGAAAAAATAGAATACTACCACAATTAATCCCATCATAATGAGGGATGACATTCCGCCTGATCCTGCTTGTAATAAAATTGCTGCTGTTGTCATGTAAATTACTGTGATTTAAAATTGTTAACTATTGTACTTCACCTTTTAAGTGTAGCATTAATTGTGCGGGTTGCGCGTTACTATATACGGTAATAATTTTATGCTGTGCACCGCGTTGTCCTGCACTATTAAAACCAACTTCAATGCTGCCTTGCTCTCCGGGTTTAATCGGTTTTTTATCAAATTTGGGAGTAGTACAGCCACATCCTGCCTGCACGTCGCTTATTATTAAAGGTGATTTCCCTGTATTAGTAAATTCAAAAACGTGATTTACCTTCTCCCCTTCTTTGATCTTGGAGAAGTCATATGTATCATTCTTAAATTTTAGCACGGGAGCATCCGCTACATCGGCGGAATCCGGAATCTGCTTATTCACCCCGGTATTATCAGTCGTATTTACACTTTCGATAATATCCTCTCCAGCACTTTTCTCCTTTTGTTTAGATCCATTGCAAGCGCTTAGCGCCAAAACTGCTAATGATAGTAACAAAATTTTATTTTTCATATACTTATAATTGTTGGTTATTTGATGTAGATCAGCCATGCACTAGCTTATCGACTAAGGGTTTATAGAAACATCTCATCCAATAAGTCCCCTTCCGAATTTTCTGATTTTGCCCTCCTTTTGAAGTTCGATCAAAATTTTATCGAGGATGCCATTGATAAACGAATTGCTCTTCGGTGTACTAAATTCCTTAGAAATTTCAATATACTCATTAATTGTAACCTTAACAGGTATAGAAGAAAAATTCAATAATTCGGTGATCGCCATTCTCATCAGTAAGGTATCAATTAACGCTATTCTGTCAGCTTCCCAGTTTTTTGTTTTCCCCGAAATATATATCTGATAATCCTCTCCATGCCGAGTTGTCAATCGAAACAAGTCAACAATAAATTCTTTATCATCAACCCAATTTGGACACAATTGCGCTAACTTATTTTTCTCTGGATCTTCGCTGTTGAAATTTTTCAAAGTTTTAGCTAACAGCGCTTGTAACACATCTTTATCAGTCGTCCAATTAATAAAATGCTCATCGAATATCTGTTCAATAGCCGGTGATTTCAATATAATTTTTTTAAAGATAAACTTTATAATATCCTTCTCAGCCTTGAGCGATCGATCTTCATTCTCTAAATAAGCAACATACTCGGGAGATTGTTTTAAAATGTGGAAAATACTTTTCACCGTTTCCATATCAAAAACGGCATCTACCTTATATTTTTTACACAGATCCACAAACTCCTCATTTTGTTGTAGCAGTTCAATAAAGGTGTTATTCGCCAATCGTGTATTGGCATTGAGATCGTGTTCAGTAGGTAAAAATTTATTTGCCCGGTCTTCCGCATCTACCAACGCATATTCAGCCACCTCTGACGCGAGTGCGAGCACCCAAATATACATCTCATAAACCTGATCAACACTTTTCAGCAATGCCTTTTCAAAATTGTTTATATTCTTATCATCCGATTGCTGGAATGCATAGATTGTTTGTAATACTTTAACCCTCAGGTGCCTTCTATTTAACATATTATTTATAAAGAACGATTATATAGTCATGCTAGCCCTATGACTAGTTTTGTTTTATTTTTTTTATAAGCGCAATCCGGTCTTCAGCAATTTGCATAGCAGCCTGATGCGTTGGAATTTTTTCTTTCAACGATTTTTGAATCACCGAGCGCGTTGCTTCATAGATATTTTCGGTTAATGCGGCACTTCTTAAGACATTATATCCAGCAATTTCAGCATAGCAGCTCAAAAGGCCTCCAGCATTTATTAAAAAATCAGGCGCGTAAATAATGCCTTTTTCCAGAAGCTTAGCGCCATGTTCACGATCGTTGGCCAACTGATTGTTAGCAGAACCCGCAATAATTTTGCATTTCATACGCTCAATCGTGTAATTATTAACTGTCCCTCCTAATGCACAAGGCGCATAAACATCCAAATCCATATCGAAGAGGTTATTATGCGCGATGGCTTCTGCACCGTATTTGTTAGAAACCTGAATCATTCGATCTTCAACAATATCACTTACATATACCTTCGCATTCTCTTCCCGAAGTAATGAAACAAGATGTTCCCCCACTTTTCCCGTTCCCTGCACGGCCACCGTCCGCCCAGCCATACTATCTGTACCATAAAGTTCTTTGACGGCTGCCTTTATACCATAAAACACGCCTTTCGCGGTGAAGGGAGCCGTATCGCCGCTTCCACCCAAAGATTTCGGCAAGCCAACCACATGGTTGGTTTCCATGTGGATAAATTCCATATCCTTGGAAGTAGTTCCCATATCCAATGAAGCGATAAATGAACCATTCATCTCTTCTACAAACTGCCCGAGCCTCCTTAAGATAACTTCCGATTTCTGGGTACGGTGATCGCCAATAATTACCGCAGTTCCACCCCCTAAATTGACACCACTTATTGCCGATTTATATGTCATCGCCCGAGACAATCTTAAGACGTCGTCTATCGCTTCCAATTCGGTTTTATATGGCAACATACGTACTCCACCGATAGCGGGACCAAGTGTAGTGTCATGAATAGCGATGATAGCCTTTAATCCTATTGTATGATCTTGGCAAAATACAATCTTTTGATGTTCAAATTGTCGTAACAAATCAAACATTTGGGGGTATGGCGTTTCGGAAGACATATTTTACTATTATTTTAGTATCGGCAATTCTGCGCAAAAGTACTAATTTTATCGGTATCTTTTTACGAATTTAAAATCATTTCATTCAGTAAATAATTGTTTGCATTGCCATTTAATTTTAATATTAGTTAAATGCACTCAGTATAGCAATAGTTTTATCAGGATACGTACTTTTGTACGATAGGTTTAATTTTAGTCTTCATGAAGCACTTAGCTTATCTTAATAAATTTTTCTATAAATATCGTTGGCGAATGATTCCCGGTTTTATATTCGTGGTAGTATCAAACTACTTCGGCATTATACCGGCTCAAGTAATTCGTATTGCCTTTGATCTGGTTAAAGATAATATAGCTCTTTTTCAGCTATTCGATGGCTTTGAACGTCAGTCGTTGATTTATGAGATATTTGGACATAGTCTTCTTTTATTTGGTACGCTTGTTTTGGTCTTAGCACTGATAAGGGGACTGTTCCTCTTTCTTATGAGACAAACAATCATCCTGACTTCACGTCATATCGAATATGATCTAAAGAATGAAATTTATGATCACTACCAACAATTGGATATGGCTTTCTTTAAACGAAACAACACGGGAGATTTAATCAATCGTGTAACCGAAGATGTAAGTCGTGTCCGAGCTTACTTGGGTCCGGCCATTATGTACTCTATTAACACGGTTGTGCTGTCAATAATGGTCATTAGTTCTATGTTTACCGTGAACGCCAAGCTAGCTATTTACGCATTAGCTCCTATACCCGTTCTATCAGCGGTCATACTTTTTATTAATAAGCTCATCAATAAAAGAAGTGAAAAAATACAGGAGCAGCTATCCGCGTTGAGCTCTTTTGTACAAGAGACTTTCTCAGGGATCCGTGTTATTAAAACATACAGTCGTGAGCAGGATAAGAAAAACAGCTTTGCAAAAGAAAGCAACGATTACAAAACTGTCTCCTTATCGTTAGTGAAAGTTCAGGCTGTATTTTTTCCGCTTATCTTACTTCTCATTGGTTTAAGTACGATTATAACTATTTATATTGGAGGTATCGAGGTCATGCGTGGTAGCATATCATCCGGAAACATTGCAGAATTTATTGTTTATGTTAATCAATTAACATTTCCTGCAATGTCACTTGCCTGGGTGACTTCATTGGTGCAGCGAGCGGCAGCTTCGCAAAAACGGATCAATGAATTTTTAGATACTTCTCCTCGTATAAAATCGCAAACCGGCGGGAAAGAGGAGTTTAGAGGAGATATTGAATTTAGAAACGTATCTTTCACCTATCCGGATACAGGAATTACTGCACTAAAAGAAATATCTTTTAAGGTTAATCCAGGAAAAATTTTAGCGATCATTGGCAAAACAGGATCGGGAAAATCCACCATTGCACGACTTTTAATGCGTATGTATGATACTTCTTCCGGTACTATTCTTGTCGATGGGATACCCATACAGGACTTAAACCTAAACAGCTATCGGAGCACAATAGGTTTTGTTCCGCAAGACGTTTTCCTTTTTTCAGATACGATAGCAAAGAACGTCGCTTTTGGGCTGGATCAACTGGATATGGCGAAGGTAGAGGAGGCAACAAAAAAAGCAGCCGTGTATGACAATATCATGGAGTTCGAAAAAGGTTTTGAGACAGCTATCGGAGAAAGAGGAATCACCCTTTCGGGAGGACAGAAACAGCGTGTTTCGATAGCAAGAGCAATTACAATAAACCCTAAAATACTAATTTTTGATGACTGCCTATCAGCGGTAGACACCAAAACAGAGGAAAAAATTCTTCAGAATTTAGGTACGGTTATGCGTGACAGAAGCGCCATATTTATTGCGCATCGTGTTTCTACCATCAAGAACGCAGATCATATCTTGGTAATGGAAAACGGTCAGATAATAGAAGAAGGTAAACACACAGAACTTCTGGCTGCTAAAGGCAGTTACTTTGAGCTATACGAAAAACAGCTACTGGAGGAAGAAGTTTAACCAACAGTAGCTGCTCTTAATTCGCTTGGGTATCTGGCGTCTTGTTTACTAACGGAATCGCATCTGCTGCTTGTCAAGCATACCCATTTGATCTTTCATCATTTTAATCTGATCGGCTAGCAATTTATTTTTATCAGCTTTTTTAGCCTCTTGAAGTAATTGTGTAGCTTCCCGCTTATTTCGCTTGGCCATGGCGATGCCCGCCAGGCTTAATTTAGCCAATGCTACGTTATGATCCATCTGCATGCCTAAGCTAAGTGCCTTCTTGAAATATTTTTCTGACTGTAATGGAGCGGATCGCGACTCAATTAGTCCAATGAGTAAATGATAATACCCATGCTGAGCACGAATCAACTGTTTCTCATAATTAGTGATTTTATTTAGCCAAGTTTTTGCTTTGTCCATATTTTCCTTTCGTAAGTAAAATTGCGCAATCAGCATATTTTCGTTAAAAAAGAAAGTGACAAAAACAACTATAGCCAAAAGAAGTGCTAATACTCCCCACGGCCAGTGGCCAAATACAAATAGACTGACAGCTGCTCCCAACAAAAGGAAAGCTATAATAATACGAATGAAATTTGGCATATCTTTACTTTATGAATGTATTCATTATAATGCTGCAAATATCCGTTAATTTATGGGTTTTAACAAAAAATTATCCGTTAAAATCTGTTGTTAAATCCGGTCTATAGGACGTGCAAACGACTATTGTATTGTATATAATGTCAATTTTAGCTAAGTTTGAGCATGAGTATAGCCCTTGAAAAAAGCTGGAAAGAAATTTTAGAACCGGAATTTTCCAAAACCTATATGAGCGAGTTACGAAATTTTTTGAGGACAGAGCAAGCACAATATCAGGTATTTCCGCCCAATAAACTTATATTCAATGCCTTTGAACACACACCCTTTTATGAAGTGAAAGCCGTTATCTTGGGGCAAGATCCTTATCATAATATCGGACAAGCACATGGATTGTCTTTTTCGGTTCAACCAGGCATTGCAATCCCTCCATCGCTACGGAATATGTATATCGAATTAAGTAATGATATTCCAGGTTTTAAGATTCCCAATCACGGTACACTGACCAAATGGGCTGATCAGGGTGTACTGCTCCTTAATGCGGTACTGACGGTGCGAGCACACATGGCAGCATCTCATCAAAAAAAAGGATGGGAAGTTTTTACGGATACCGTAATTAAGGAACTCGCACAACGAAGAGAAGGAATTGTTTTTATATTATGGGGAAATTACGCTAAACAGAAAGTGAAACTGATCGATTCCTCCAAACATTTGATTATAACATCAGCCCACCCTTCGCCGCTATCTGCACACAATGGATTTTTTGGCAGTAAACCCTTCTCAAAAACCAATGACTATTTAGAAAAACACGGAAAAACGCCAATTGACTGGCAGGTGTAGACCTAGTAGATTGTTATGCAAAAAATCGATCTTAGTATTCCATTGGTACGATCGGTTCTTTTTTAGACGTTGACATAATCATCATCGTTTGAAAGGTTTTCACACATGGTATCCGACTAATCTTTTCCATAATCAACCGCTCGTAAGATTTAATGTCCTTGACATAAACCTTTAAAATAAAATCACATTGCCCGGTGACGTGATGGCATTCGGTCACTTCAGGTATACTTTTGATCGCTTCAACAAATTCAGGGATTGAATTGTGTGTATGAAAATCCAATTGTATTTGTATAAAGGATTTAATGCCCAAGCCTAGAAGCTCTTCATCCACCAAGGCATGGTAGCTTTTGATATAGCCCGCATTTTCAAGTTTTCGAACCCTTTCCAGTGTTGGTGCCGGTGACAAACCGATATTGGAAGAAAGTTGTAAGTTGGTTATTCTACCGTTTTCTTGGAGTAATTTAATAATCTTTAAATCAATTCTATCTGGTTCAAAAGCCATGGCTAACAGTTTTAGCGTAAAGTTAACAAATAACCAAATAAAATTTTACAATATTGATTTTTTTATTTCAAAGATTAGGTATTCAATAGTACATTTAATACGATGGAAAATGAGTGCCAATTAACGTTTAGCATTTAGGGCAAGCGCGTACAATTTCATTTGCTTTACCATCGCCACCAACCCGTTAGCACGAGTAGGTGACAAATGTTCTTTTAATCCGATTTCATCTATAAAATAAAGATCGGCACTCACAATATCTTCTGCACGCTGTCCGGATAAAACTTTGATCATTAAGCTAACAAGTCCCTTAGTAATGATTGCATCACTATCGGCCGTAAAAAAGACTTTGTCGTCTACATACTGTGCATGCAACCAAACGCGAGACTGGCATCCTTTAATCAATAAATCGTCAACTTTATGGGACTCGTCGATTAAAGGCAGCTCCTTCCCCAATTGAATAATATATTCATATTTAGCCATCCAATCCTCGAAAAAAGAGAAATCTTCTATCAATTCGTCCTGTATTTCCTTAATTGTCATATCAACCATCGTTATAGCAACATAGAAGCGGCTCTTTTTACAGCGCTTACCAACAGATCTATTTCTTCCTTTGTATTGTACATTGCAATGGAGGCACGCACCGTGCCAGGAATCCCAAACCGCTCCATTAAAGGTTGTGTGCAATGATGACCAGTACGAACAGCAATGCCCAACTTGTCTAAGATAACGCCCACATCGTACGGATGCGCACCATTCACCAGAAAAGATATCACGCTGGATTTCTCTTTCGCCGTACCTATAAACCGGATTTGATCAATTTCCGACAAAGCTTTAGTCGCATATTTAAGCAGTTCCGTTTCATAAAGCGCAATCTGACTCAAGCCAATCGTCTTTATATAATCTACGGCTGCCCCCAAACATATTCCCGCTTCGATATTGGGTGTACCCGCCTCAAATTTAAATGGTAGTTCGTTATAAATCGTCTTTTCAAACCTAACCTCTTTAATCATATCACCCCCTCCTTGATAAGGCGGCATCTGATCCAACCATTTTTCCTTTCCGTACAAGACCCCCACGCCGGTTGGACCGTACATCTTGTGTCCTGAAAAAGCGAAAAAATCAACATCTAAAGCTTGTACATCCACATGTAAATGTTGTATGGCCTGCGCACCATCAACCAGCACGGGAATGCCATGATCATGCGCCAGTTTTGTAATCTCTTTTATTGGGTTTAAAGTTCCGAGCGTATTTGATACGTAGGTTATGGAAACAAGCTTTACTCTTTCGTTGAGCATAGCGTGATAAGCGCCCATATCCAATTCTCCTTCATCATTTATGGGAACTACACGTAGCTTCGCGCCCTGCTCTTCGCATAACATTTGCCAAGGCACAATATTGCTATGGTGTTCCATGGCCGAAATAATAATCTCGTCCCCTTCTTTTACAAATTGCTTTCCATAACAATGCGCAACCAAGTTGATGCTGTGCGTAGTCCCATTGGTTAAAATAACCTCATAATCTTGCGCTGCATTTATAAATTCAGAAAGCTTTCTCCGTGTGACCTCATAAGCATCTGTTGCCAGTTGACTTAAGTGATGAACACCCCGGTGCACATTACTATTGATTTGTGTATAATAATCAGTAATAGCATTAATTACCGATTGTGGCTTCTGCGTAGTCGCTCCGTTATCCAGATAAACCAAGGGGTACCCATTTACCTTCGTTTTTAATATAGGAAAATCAGCTCTTATACTATGAATATCGTAATGTGTCAAAATCAGAAATTTAAAGTAAGACCGAAAACTTATTACTCAATAATTAGGCCCTGTTCGATTAGATGATCAACGTAAGCTCTTACATTATCATTGCTGAACTTTTCCGTTACATCAAAGGCAAAAGCATGAACCAAGAGCACCCGTGCACTCGCTTCACCAATACCTCTTGCTTTAAGGTAAAATAAAGCTTCGTCATCGAATTGTCCCATGGTACAACCGTGACTACATTTTACATCATCTGCAAATATTTCTAATTGCGGTTTGGTCAGAATACTTGCTTTATCACCAATTAACATGTTGTTATTCTGTTGAAAAGCATTGGTTTTCTGAGCGTCGGGTTGTACAAAAATCTTGCCATTGAATACTGCCGTTGAGGTATCTTGTGCAATATTCTTGTACCATTCATAGCTTTCACAATGAGGCATTCGATGGTCAACAATAGTATGATTATCCACCAGTTGATCTTTAGCGGTAAGCGTTACCCCGTATAAATGACTTTCTACCGATGTATCGTCTAAACGGACATTAATATTGTTTCGAACGAATGAAGATCCAGGAAATGAACAATTATAGTTGTTGTACAAGCTATGCTTAGCTTGTTTAACCTCTGTATGGTTAAGGTATCGAGACTTTTCGCCGGAAGTCTGTAAATAATAATGTTGGAGATGAGCATTCTCGTTCAAAACAAGTTCGGATACTGTATTGTTCAGACTTATCGTGCTACCATTTGCAATAAAGGATTCGATAATCTCTGCTTCAGCGTTTGGGTCTAAAACAAATAAATTCCTTGTTTGGTTAAAAATAGCTTCACTTGAAGATGCAACATGAATAATTTGAATGCTCTTTTTTAAAGCAATATTTTGACCTATATGGATATAGAGTCCCCCCTCATGAAGAGCTGTATTGAGCGCAACTAGTGGATTATCTGTTTTATCTGCGTATTTTGCAAAATGCGCAGCGAATAATTCATTATTCGCTACATCTTCAATAGCACTCACAAATATGCCTGGTTCTGTAATAACATCAGAAAGGTCTTTGCGATAGCGCCCATTCACTAATATGAGTCGATAAGCGTCCAAACCTTTTATAATCGCTTGACTCGTATCTACATTTTTTCCCGGAATGGCGTCATTTAATAGATAATGCTGATTGATTAAAGGTTGCAGATTCGTGTACTTCCAATCTTCCGCCTTCAGCGTAGGAAAGCCCCAATCCTTAAAACGGGCAAAAGCCTCCTTACGTAGAGAGACTTGCGGCTCCTGGTATCCCTTTAAGGTTAGCCTCTCTTCAAAAAAAGTAACTAATTGATGATATAATGAACTTGAAACTTGTGTAATCATTTGTTAATTATCATAAAAGGATGAGAAAATAATCGCTATAACCTAAATGGCAGCATTCTCTTCTGCATCCACACTTTCTTTTAACCAGTCGTAACCCTTCTCCTCCAGCTCGAGTGCTAGTTCTTTCGTTCCGGATTTTACGATTTTTCCTTTATATAGTACATGTACAAAATCAGGCACTATATAGTCCAAAAGGCGTTGATAGTGCGTAATAACAATAAAAGCATTATTCTCTGAACGCAAATGATTAACACCGTTCGCCACAATGCGAAGCGCGTCAATGTCTAAGCCTGAATCTGTTTCGTCCAAAATAGCCAGCTTTGGTTCCAGCATGGCAAGTTGAAAAATTTCGTTACGCTTTTTCTCTCCACCTGAAAATCCTTCATTTAACGACCGATTCGCCAATTTAGCATCAAATTCAACAAGCTTTTGCTTTTCTTTAACCAACTTTAAAAATTCTTTCGCTTCCATTGGGGCTAGTCCCTTATAGGCCCTGATTTCGTTAACGGCCGTTTTTAAAAAGTTGATATTAGAGACACCTGGAATCTCAACCGGATACTGAAAAGCCAGAAAAAGCCCTTCCCGTGCTCGATCCTCGGGAGATAGCTCCAGTAAATCCTTGTTATCTAACCTAACTTCCCCGCCGGTTACCTCATAAGCTTCCTTACCGGCTAAAACCGAAGCCAACGTGCTTTTACCCGAGCCATTCGGCCCCATAATAGCATGCACTTCACCCGCTTTAACTTCTAAATTTAATCCCTTTAAAATCTCTTTATCATCTACAGATGCCTGTAGGTTCTTTATACTTAACATATCTTCATCAATTCAAATCTCGCGATTTGCTATTTGTTTTTTATATTAACAATATTTACAATACTCTTTATCCAACACTACCCTCCAGTGAAATTGCCAGCAACTTTTGCGCCTCCACGGCAAATTCCATCGGTAATTGGTTAAGTACCTCCTTAGCATAACCATTAACAATCAGTCCAACGGCTTTTTCCGGATCAATACCTCGTTGTGTAAGATAGAATATCTGATCTTCTCCGATTTTTGAGGTAGTAGCCTCGTGTTCCAATTTCGCTGTTTTATTCTTTGCTTCAATGTAAGGAAACGTATGAGCTCCACATTTATCGCCAATTAATAAAGAATCACACTGCGTAAAGTTTCGAGCTTTTTCGGCACCTTTACCTATTTGAACCAGGCCTCGGTAACTATTTTGACTAACACCGGCGGAAATGCCTTTAGAAACAATTTTACTGCGTGTGTTTTTACCGATATGATACATTTTACTTCCGGTATCTGCTATCTGATGGTTTCTTGTCAAAGCAACGGAATAAAATTCTCCTACAGAATTATCGCCCTTCAAAATTACACTTGGATATTTCCATGTAATCGATGAACCGGTCTCAACCTGTGTCCAAGAGATCTTGCTATTATCACCTTTACAAATTCCTCTCTTGGTTACAAAGTTGTAGATACCTCCCCGGCCTTCTTTATCTCCGGGATACCAGTTTTGTACAGTGCTATATTTTATCTCTGCGTTTTCAAGTGCAATTAATTCTACAACGGCAGCGTGCAACTGGTTTTCATCCCGCATTGGGGCGGTACATCCTTCCAGGTAACTCACATAACTTCCTTCATCGGCAATTATTAGCGTACGTTCAAATTGCCCTGTGTTCTGCGCATTAATCCTAAAGTAGGTGGAAAGCTCCATTGGACAATTTACACCCTTTGGTATATAGACAAAAGATCCGTCGGAAAATACAGCGGCGTTTAAAGCCGCATAAATATTATCGGTTTGTGGCACTACTGTTCCCAGGTACTGCTTTACCAAATCGGGATGTTCTTTTACCGCTTCTCCGAAAGAACAGAATATGACGCCATATTCTTTCAATTTTTCCCTAAAGGTTGTCTTTACTGATACACTATCAAAAACAGCATCTACAGCAACAACACCTGCCAACACCTTCTGTTCATCTAGGGGAATTCCCAATTTTGCGAAAGTATCCAACAATTCGGGGTCAACCTCATCCATGCTGTTTACCTTCGGTTTTTCCTTTGGCGCAGCATAGTAAGATATATCCTGAAAATCAACTTTGGGATGCTCAAAGTTTTGCCACTTAGGCATTGTCATTTTTTCAAAATGCCTTAAGGCCTTTAACCTCCAGTCAAGGAGCCAAGCAGGCTCACCTTTTTTTGCAGAAATGAAGCGTACTGTTTCTTCGGATAGACCCTTTTTAGCGATATCCATCTCGATATTGGTAGTAAAACCATATTTGTACTCCTCTACCGCGAGTTCTTGCAATATATTATCGTCTTTCGTACTCATTTCATTATCGATTTCGCTTCGTACTTCTCTTCTCCTTTAGAAGCGATTGCCATTAATTAATTTGCAAAGTTACAATTTGAAGAGCAATTATTCGAGCATTTACCGGCTCTTTTACGGCAAATAAATAATCTCAATGTAAATTAATGACGGTCGTCATTTTTCCTTCGCAGCTTTTTACTTTCTTTAAATTAGTATGCCGATTTTTTGTAATTCCTGTTCCATTTCAATTTGCAATTTTTGGGCCTCCTCTCTTGCCCTTTCAGCGAAATCACTACCCTTGCTCGCGTAAATAATTGATCTGGTAGCATTTACCAACAAACCACATTCCTTATTCATTCCAAACGCACACACTTCTTGCAAACTGCCGCCTTGAGCACCGATCCCCGGTACTAGCAGAAAATGGTCGGGTGCTATCCGTCGTATATCCTTAAAATATTCCCCTCTGGTGGCTCCTACGACATACATTACCTGTTCACTGCTTCCCAGAGCATTAACCTTTTCAATAACATGTTCAAACAACCTTTTACCACTTAAATCGGCCAAAAACTGGAAGTCCAAGCTTCCTTTATTTGATGTTAAGGCCAGCACGACCGACCATTTACCCGGATACTCCAAAAAAGGGCTAATCGAATCTTCTCCCATATAAGGTGCAACAGTTACCGCGTCGAATTCCAGACCGGACACCTCCTTTGAAAAGAACGTCTTAGCATACATATCTGCTGTGTTTCCTATATCGCCACGTTTGGCATCTGCAATATTTAAGCAACTTTTCGGAATGATCTCACACGTACGCTGTAGGCTCCGCCAACCCTGAGCGCCCCTGCTCTCATAAAAAGCAATATTGGGTTTATAAGCGACACATAGATCAGCAGTTGCCTCAATAATACGCTTATTAAATTCAAAAATGGGATCTTCCAAGTCCAATAGGCAACTTGGTATTTTCTTGATATCCGTATCTAAGCCAACACACAAAAAAGAGCGTTTCAGTTTAATCTGCTCTATTAATTGCTTACGAGTCATATAAGGGGAAAAATTATTAGGAACAAGTAAAAAAACACGACAAATTTAGCTATATTTGTCGGCATATACAAAAGACTTTGCAATTGAGACCTTATCACTTTTTTAATGGTGTTCAATATAAAAGGGTACTAAATTGAACAATTTTAACAAGACATATTGATCTCTATTTTTATTTTTTTTCGTTTTTTTTTTTGAATTTTCAATTCTTATGCATACAATTGCAGCGGAATCTCAAAATTTACCTATCCGTTAAAGGAGAATCATTAGTCCTTCAGCGAAAAATTTAAACTTATCAATCGAGTTTTTATATGGGTAAATTTCTGTTAAACACAAGCATAAAAATCCTTATTACACATAACGACATTTGATGAATATTAATGAATTGAACGCTAAGCTCGTGTCTGAGCTACGTGAAATTGCAAAATTAATCGGTATTGCAGATGCTGAAAAGTTGAGAAAACAAGAGTTGATCAACAAAATTATTGCTACAGACAATGAAAAGCCTGCAGAAGAAGAAGCGATGGCGGACATTCTTGAAAAAGAGGAAGAATCCGGTGAAACGAAACATCGTAAACGGGTCAGGACCTCTGTAAAACAGGCCGAGCCTATAGAGATAAGAAAAAAAGTAGAGAAAGAGCCTGTCTTGGCTACGGCTATAAAAGATGAACCTAGCAAAGAAAAACTTGCTTCATCTGAAAACCGTCCACAGCGCACTGATCGCAGAGCGAGCAGCTCAACTCCCTCCTCTACAACCCCACCTCAAACAAAAACGGAAACTGCTCCGGCATCGACACCCGCTTCTAATCTTGATTTTGACAATGTGATCGTCAACGAAGGCGTATTAGAAATCATGCCTGATGGCTATGGCTTTTTACGCTCGTCTGACTATAACTACCTGACATCACCCGACGACATTTATGTCTCACAATCACAGATAAAGCTTTTCGGGCTTAAAACAGGCGATACCGTCAGAGGAAGTATTCGCCCTCCGAAGGAAGGCGAAAAATATTTTCCTTTGGTGCGTGTAGAAGCCATTAATGGCCAAATTCCCGCAGAGGTAAGGGATCGGGTTCCGTTTGATTATTTGACACCGCTATTCCCTACTGAGCGTTTGAAGCTCTATACCGATGCAGGAAACAATTCGACCCGCATCATGGATTTGTTTACGCCTATTGGAAAAGGGCAACGCGGCTTAATTGTAGCGCAACCAAAAACCGGTAAGACAGTTTTATTGAAAGAGGTGGCAAATGCCATAGCAAAAAATCACCCAGAGGTTTATTTGATCATTTTATTAATCGACGAACGTCCGGAAGAGGTGACTGACATGGCTAGAAGTGTTCGGGCAGAGGTGGTGTCTTCTACTTTTGACGAACCGGCTGAACGACATGTTAAAATCGCCAATATCGTGCTCGAAAAAGCAAAGCGTATGGTCGAATGCGGTCATGATGTTGTCATTCTGTTAGATTCGATTACCAGGCTGGCTCGCGCTTATAACACAGTTGCTCCTGCTTCCGGAAAAATTTTATCGGGAGGTGTGGACGCTAATGCCTTGCATAAACCGAAAAGGTTCTTTGGAGCAGCTCGTAATATTGAACATGGCGGCTCGCTTACTATCTTAGCTACTGCCTTGACTGATACCGGCTCCAAAATGGACGAAGTAATTTTTGAAGAGTTCAAGGGTACAGGTAACATGGAATTACAACTCGATCGGAAGTTGGCTAATAAGCGTATATTCCCGGCTATTGATATTACTGCATCGAGTACACGTAGAGACGATTTGTTAAACGACAAGGAAACACTTCAACGTATATGGGTGCTTAGAAATCACTTAGCGGATATGAACTCCACAGAAGCTATGGAATTCTTGCTAGCTCAAATGCGTGGAACAAGATCAAATGAAGAGTTTCTTATCAGCATGAACGGCTAGAAACGGGTAATCGTACAATTAATTGATAAACAAAGCTTTCTTACTTTATAATAGGTAGGAAAGCTTTTTTGTAACACTTTATGAAGACACTGCCAAAATCATATTTTTTCTAAGCATTTGACGGGAGTGAAAGAAATGACGCATGAAACAACATATACCTAATACGATTACAAGTTTTAATCTGTTCAGTGGGTGCATAGGTGTCGTACTAGCTTTTGAAGGACAGTTGATAAATGCGGGGTACGCTATTATCATAGCCGCAATTTTTGATTTCCTCGATGGCATGGCGGCTCGTCTATTGAAAGTAAACTCTCCGGTAGGTAAAGAGTTGGATTCACTTGCTGATATGATTAGCTTCGGTTTTTTACCGTCTGTTATTGTCTTTATGATGCTGGAGACAAACCCGGCGATAGAATACGGCGGTTCGTGGATCAAATATTCGGCTTTTTTGTTAGCCGTTTTTTCTGCGCTACGTTTAGCGAAATTCAATTTAGATAGCAGGCAAACTTCTATTTTCATAGGTCTTCCTACTCCTGCCTGTGCATTGTTCATCCTATCGCTTCCACATATCGCCTTAAGCAAAGATCCGATAATCAGTGCCTATGTGCAGCATCCGGTTATTTTGCTTGCTTTAATACTTGCTTTAAGTTTTTTATTGGTGGCGGAAATCCCGCTCATGTCGCTAAAATTTAAAGATTTACAATTGCGCACCAACCTTCATCGCTATATCCTTCTTTTGGTCAGTGTAATATTGCTTTTTTTATTTCAACTAACGGCCATTCCGTTCATCATTATTTTCTACTTGGTATTGTCGCTTATGCAATATAATAAGCTTACTCAAGAGTTATAAATTGAAAAACGACTCGATTTTCAATTTATCTTTGCTCAGATTTGATGAAGTTTAATGGTAAAGTCTATTTTTCAAGCCGCCTTACCGACAGGTTATCATCTAATTTTTCATATAAGTCGGCTATTCCCATTCTATAGGAAGGGTGCATTAGGCCAGGTGCTATTTCAACGAGAGGAGTTAGTACAAACCTCCGTAAATGAAGCAACGGATGAGGGATTTTCAAATTAAGGGTATCTAAGATGATTGCATCATAAAATAAAATGTCAATATCGATTAGTCGAGCCTCCCACTTTGTATTTCTTTTCCTTCCAAGCGTCTCCTCAATCGCGAGAATTTCTTTTAGCGTTTGTTCAGGGGTTAAAATCGTATTGACTTTGAGTGCCTGATTTAGGTAATTCGGTTGGTTGTTTACCCCCCAAGCAACTGTCTCATAAATTGCGGATTGATCAATAACGTTTCCTACTCTACTTTCAATTAATTGAATGGCTTTAGTTAATTGCTGTCTGCTGTCTCCTAAATTTGAACCCAATATCAGATAAACTGTGTGCATAAACAAACTTAATCAAAATGACATTGATATCCAATTATGGTTTTGACGGTGCTCCGATGATCGATTGAGCTTCCATACCAATGATTACTTATTTTGCATTTCATGTAACAATACAGCACCTTATTTGTCTTATAGCAGTGTAAACATTTAAATTTCAGACATAGAAAACATACATGAAGCAATTTTTCAAATTTGTATTTGCCTCCATGCTTGGAGTATTTTTATCAACGATCATCTTTTTTTTCGTTGCTAT
The DNA here is from genome assembly GCF_044784325.1 of Olivibacter sp. EAT-5. Classification (NCBI taxonomy): domain Bacteria; kingdom Pseudomonadati; phylum Bacteroidota; class Sphingobacteriia; order Sphingobacteriales; family Sphingobacteriaceae; genus Olivibacter; species Olivibacter sp. EAT-5. The sequence goes on from NZ_CP173028.1 coordinate 5,111,758, forward strand.
TGCCATTATGGCCGCGATAATAAGTGCTGCCAGTTCAGACAAGGCAGTAGAAATAAGTGAAAACTCCATTCTACGCGTGTCTTTAAATTACGCCATTAAAGAACGTACAGATAGAAGTCCCTTTAACAATGTTAGCCTTCCGTCTATGAATTCGGAAAAATATATTGGTTTAGATGAGATATTGCTTCGAATTGATGCGGCAAAAAATGACAATCGAATAAAAGGTATTGTACTCGATATGGACGGTATCGGTGCAAGTTTTGCCACACTTCAAGAGATTAGAGATGCATTGCTCAAATTTAAAGAATCAAAAAAATTCATATTAGCTTACAGTGAGGGGTATTCAATGAAGGGATACTACCTAGCTTCAACAGCTGATAAGGTTTATTTGAACCCGGAAGGGTCGGTCGACTTCCGCGGACTGGCAGCGCAGCTTCCATTCTTTAAAGGCACACTTGAAAAACTGGGCATCGAAGCACAGGTAGTGAAAGTAGGTACTTACAAGAGTGCGGTAGAGCCTTTTATATTAGATAAAATGAGCCCGGCAAACAAAGAACAAGTCAACTCCTATCTTAATTCTTTATACGACTATTACCTTGGCAATGTGTCCAAATCACGGAATATACCTATGGATTCCTTGCGGAACATTGCCGACAACTACAGTGGAAGAGATGCCGAGAAGGCGCTGAACACAAAATTAGTTGACGGGTTGAAATATAAAAATGAAATAATAGATGAACTAAAAGTTAAGTTGGGTATTGATAAGAAGAAGAGGATCAAGTCAATAAATATTGAAGATTATACTTCTCCAAAAACAGAAGAAAACGGATCGCAAAATCGGCTAGCTGTAGTCTACGCAGTAGGTGATATCGTTTCAGGTGAGGGTTCTGATGAGCAAATTGGTTCGGAAAGAATTTCGAGAGCGATTAGGACAGTACGTGAAGATGATAAAGTTAAAGCAGTTGTGCTTCGTATCAACTCTCCGGGTGGAAGCTCGTTGGCTTCTGATGTTATTTGGAAAGAAGTTGAACTGACAAAAAAGGTAAAACCTATTATCGTGTCAATGGGCGACGTTGCAGCTTCGGGTGGTTACTATATTGCCTGCGCCGCCGATTCCATTTTTGCTCAACCGAATACCATTACAGGTTCAATCGGTGTGTTTGGTATTATTCCAAATTTACAGAACTTTTTTAACAACAAATTGGGAATTACGTTTGATGAAGTAAAAACAGGAAAATATGCTGACCTAATGAGTGTTAATAGACCACTTACAGCGGACGAGCGCGACCTTATTCAACAAGAAGTAAACAAGACGTACGATACCTTTACAAAAAAAGTAGCTAACGGTAGAAAAATAAGTCAAGGCCAAGTAGATAGTATCGGTCAAGGACGGGTATGGACAGGTGCACAAGCGGCAAAAATTGGTTTAGTTGATCGTTTAGCCAGTTTCAATGAAGCTATTACAGCTGCAGCTCGTAAAGCCAAATTGAAAGACTATAAACTGGTGAGCTACCCTGCCATGAAAGATCCTTTAGAAGCTTTTCTCGGTTCTTCCAGCGATAAGCTGAAGACTTGGATAATGAAGAAAGAAATGAATGAAGGCTACCTTCTTTACGAACAAGCAAAGCAGGTTATGCAACAAAGCGGTATACAGGCAAGATTACCGTATATGATTAATATTCATTAAATCTTACCGTGCTGCAACCAAAAAAGGGCACTCCTTTCGGAGTGCCCTTTTTTGGTTGCGCACATTTTGTTATATATCGTCTATATACGTAAGTTTGCCCGTTATATTGGCAAAGCTTCGAAGCCCGTTAACAATACATCGAAATGGAAAATAAAATTATATCCCGCAAATTTAGATTGCTTTCGCAATTGATGGAATTACATGGCGAGAATTCCTTCAAAACTAAAGCGATAGCTAATGCAGCTTTTAAGCTAGATAAGCTACCTTTTAAAATTATTGATAAAACGGAACAAGAATTAAGTGCAGAGCAAGGTATCGGCAAAAGCATAGCATCAAAAGTTTGGGAGCTTATCCATACGGGCTGTATAGAGGATCTAGAGGCATTACTCGCTAAAACACCTGAAGGCATTTTAGAGATGCTAACAATAAAAGGTTTGGGGCCAAAAAAAATCTTGATCATATGGAATACGCTTGCAATCGAAACGTTAGGAGAGCTTTACTATGCGTGTAACGAAAATCGACTGATCGAAGCAAAGGGGTTCGGGCTAAAAACACAAGAAGAAATCAAGATGGCCATTGAGTTTAATATGGCCAGTCAAGGTTTATTTTTATATTCCCAGGCAGAGAAGTTAGCCAGTTCAATTTTTGATACACTCAAAGAGATGCTTTCCGACCAACATCTCTTGAGTTATACAGGTGATTTCAGGCGCAAATTGGAATTACTATCATCGGTCGAATTGATTACAACTGCCAGTGCCGAGGAAATATTGATATATATTGAAAAAGATAAGCGACTTATCCAATTTGATTATCAGGAAAATAAAATTCGGACAGTTCACGAAAGCGGTCTTCCTATACATTTTATTTTAAGCAACGTAAATGAATTCTCTCAGCACCTATTAATCACCACAGGTAATCAACAGCACATCGCGTTACTCGAACAACTTTATGAAAAAGGAGTTCCTAATGCGGAAAGTGAAGAGGAAATTTACCGTCAATTAAACTTAGACTTTATTGAACCTGAATTGCGTGAAGGCTTGGATGAAGTCCAAAAAGCCCACGACCATACACTTCCTAACCTTATAACTTATGACGATATAAAAGGCACTTTGCATAATCATAGCACCTATAGCGACGGCGTTCATTCACTGAAAGAGATGGCTCTATATTGCAAAGACGTTCTTCAGTTACAATATTTAGGGATATGTGATCACTCTCGGACAGCAGTTTATGCAAATGGCTTAAAAGAGGACCGGGTAAGATTGCAATGGGAAGAAATAGATTCGTTAAATCAAACATTATATCCTTTTAAGATTTTTAAAGGTATTGAGTCGGATATTTTGGGAGACGGCTCTTTGGACTATCCGGATGAGTTATTAAGAGAATTTGATTTTGTAGTTGCTTCTGTGCATGCCAACCTGAAAATGGACGAGGAAAAAGCTACCCTACGTTTAATCAAAGCTATTGAAAATCCTTATACGACCATTTTAGGGCATCCAACCGGGCGCCTTCTGTTAAGCAGAAAGGGATATCCCATTGATTATAAAAAGGTAATCGATGCCTGTGCTGCCAATGGGGTAGCCATCGAAGTCAATGCAAACCCGTTAAGATTAGATTTAGATTGGCGCTGGCACCGTTATGCGATTGAGAAGGGTGTCTATCTTTCCATCAATCCCGACGCCCATCGCGTAGAAGGATTTCACGATATGCGTTATGGAACTTTAGTGGCAAGAAAAGGAGGACTTACAGCCTCGCAATGCCTCAATTGTTTTGATCTGGAAAAATTGGACAGCTACTTTAGCTCTCGTAAAACAAGTATAAAATAATTACCTTTGAGAATGATCGCACAACACGCTAATAAAATATTCAGTCAAGCTATTCACGATTACCATGTTCTTAATAATATAGACCATCCTATAAAGAATCCTTATGAAGCTCATACGCTGGAACATTTACTATATCTTAAATGTTGGATAGACACGGTACAGTGGCATATGGAAGACGAAGTACGTGATCCCAATATCGCTCCGGTGGAAGGGCTAAAATGGAAAAGGAGGATCGATCAGTCCAATCAAGACCGTACAGATACGGTTGAATACATAGATAGTTACTATCTAAATGCATTCAAAGATGTAAAGCCTCTACCGGATGCTAGGATAAATACGGAGAGTCCTGCCTGGGCTATTGATAGGCTTTCTATCCTGGCATTGAAAATTTATCACATGCAAATTGAGGCTGAACGTCGTGATGCCACGCCTGAACATCGCGATCAGTGTGGTCAAAAGCTTCGTATATTATTAGAGCAGCGGGAAGATCTTTCCAATAGCATCGATGAGTTACTCGAAGATATTAAAATGGGAAAAAAATATATGAAAGTATACAAACAGATGAAGATGTATAATGATCCCTCGCTGAATCCGGTTTTATATACAGGCGAAAAGAAATAAGAAACCTCTGAATACGTTAGGGGCTGAATAACACATGAATAAAAGGAGCATTTTGGTTTTTCGTTTTTCAGCAATGGGCGATGTCGCTATGATTTCACCCGTTATAGAACAGCTATGTGAACAACATCCCCAAGTCATCATAATTCTGGTAAGTAGGCCTTTTTTCAAACCTTTTTTTGATACAAATCCCCAGATACGCTTTCATCCTATTTATCCAAAAGAACAGCACCGGGGCCTAAGAGGCTTGTATAGATTGTTCAAAGAGCTGCGAAATTATAAGATAGATGCAATAGCAGATCTTCATGACAGCCTCAGAAGTCGTATTCTTTCTACATTCTTTAGACTAACTACTATTCCAATAAAAAGAATAGACAAAGGAAGAGCTGAAAAAAGAGCTCTAACGCGCATTCAGAACAAGCATTTAATCCCTCTTAAATCGACTTTTGAGCGTTATGCAGAAGTGTTTCAGTCGCTTGGATTCTCTATTCGGCTAACAAATAAATTAGTAAAAAAGACCAGGCCGCTTCCTGCTGCATTCTTGCGTCAATTTAATAGTTCTTCTGCGCTGAGGCGAATAGGTATCGCTCCCTTCGCGCAACATCGGTATAAAGTATATCCGCTTGATAAAATGGAGGAAGTAATCGCTGTTTTAAGTCGTAATCACGAACTGTTTATATTCGGTGGAGGCGAAACGGAACAAGAAATGGCGACAAAATGGGAGAAAAAATACGCGCATGTTACCAATGTAATAGGTGTGGTAGACTTAACCCACGAGCTTGATTTAATAGCTAACTTAGATCTTATGCTCAGTATGGACTCCTCCGGCATGCACATGGCTTCTTTGGTAGGCACTCGAGTAATATCCGTTTGGGGGCCAACGCATCCCTATGCTGGTTTTTTGGGCTTTGGCCAAAAAGAAGATGACTGCATACAGTTTCACCACCCCGCAAGACCTAGCTCCATATACGGCAATAAACCCTGTTTATGTGATGGGATTCCGTGTATTGAACGCATTAGTCCTGAACAAATCGTCACAAAAATTGAAAAAACATTAAGCTATGGCTAAATATTTATACCTGATTCGTCATGCCAAGTCGGACTGGAACTTTGATCTCCCGGACTTTGATAGACCGTTAAATAAGCGCGGATTGAGAGACGCCCCTATAATGGCTAAACGGTTAAATTTGCAAAATCTACGCCCGGATCGGTTGGTGAGCAGCCCTGCCAATCGTGCCATTTCTACCGCTAAAATTTTTGCTAAAGAGTTAAAATTTTCTGAGGCCGATATACAGGAAGAAGCAGCCATATATGAAGCCGATGTTCCTACCTTACTGAAGGTTATCAATTCATTCCAAGCTGAAGCGGATTGCGTAGCAATCTTTGGACACAATCCGGGCGTTAGTTTGTTGGCGGAGTATCTTTGCGATGATGCAGCCATCGATTTCCCCACTTGTGCAATAGGCTTTCTGTCTTTTAACATAGAGCACTGGAGTGAGGTAAGTATAGGAACCGGCAATTTAGTTTGGTTCAATTATCCCAAACTTGTTTAGCAACAGAAGCTTTATTATCTTTACCAGATAACAATTATTCTTTCCTGTTTACATGATTCAATTAAGCAACGAATATATCCGCGTAAATATTAAAAAAAAGGGCGCAGAGCTTTCTTCAATTTATAACAAGAACATGGCTCATGAATATATTTGGCAAGGAGATCCAAGCTTTTGGCCATGGCATGCCCCTAATCTTTTCCCCATTGTTGGCGGCTTAAAAGATAACCACCTAGCTGTTGATGGCCAAATCTATGAATTAGCCAGACACGGTTTTGCAAGACATACCAACTTTCAAGTTATTGAGTCATCGGGCACACATGCAATCTTTTCATTACGTTATAATCAGGAAACATTACGTGTTTATCCATACCATTTTGAGTTTCAGGTTATTTACCATCTGGAAAACGAATCCCTTAAGTGCATTTACAAAGTCATCAATCTAGAGACGAAGCCGATTTATTTTTCAGTAGGAGCCCATCCCGCCTTCAATGTGCCTTTTTTTTCCTATGAACGTTATAATGATTATTACCTGGAGTTTGAAAAAGATGAGCCCTTGATACGCCATCACCTTTCTGACGCCGGTTATTTTAACGGCGAGGAATCAACGATTTTACTTGACAATAGAAAGCTGCAATTAAATGAAAACCTTTTTGATACCGATGCTCTTGTTTTTAAAACATTGCTAAGTAAACATGTAGCTATTCGAAGTAAAAATCACCCTCACGCGCTGCTCATCAGTTATTCTGATTTTAAATCTTTAGGTATTTGGGCGAAACCGGGTGCACCTTTCGTTTGTATTGAGCCTTGGCTGGGATACGCAGATAGTGAGGCCGGCACTTCCACTATAGAAAAGAAAGAAGGCATCGTATCCTTAGCCCCAGGTCACGTATTTGAAGCTGGTTATTCTATCACAATTCAATAATTTGATCATTTTAAACAGATCTAACATAAGAAAAAAGCCTAAAGTAGGCTTTTAAATTGAAAAAATAATTTTCGAAACTGTAATTGCTTTTGCGGGTTATATCATTAGTATTCCGACAAAGTGCAAAAAAACAAATAACAATGAATAACAGAGTAGAAAGAACCATTGAAAATTTGATCGATTCTTTTATTGACAAACTTCCCTCGCTTTTACTGGCTATAATCACATTGGTTTTAGGTATTTGGCTAATTAAGGTATTAGTTCGTTTTTTACATAAACGGTTTACGAGTGGAAAAATCGATATTTCACTTGCTGAATTCTTGACCAGCATTATACGTGTTTTGCTCTACGTTCTATTGTTCTTGAGTGTTGCTTCCACCTTAGGTATCCAAACGACGTCTTTTGTTACCATGCTAGGTGCTGCGGGATTGGCCGTTGGTCTTGCGCTGCAAGGCAGCTTATCTAATTTTGCAGGAGGTGTTTTAATCCTGCTCTTTAAACCTTTTCGTGTCGGCCATTTTATAACGACCAATAACAATGTCTCAGGAACGGTATTAAAAATAGATATTTTATATACTACGCTAAAAGCAGGAAACGGCACGACTATATATGCGCCAAATGGTCCCTTGGCTAACGCTGTTATTAATAATGTGTCCGACAATCCTACTCGGATGGCGGAATACAAAATAGGCATCTCCTATAATAATAATATTGATACGGCACGAAAAATAATTCTTAATGTATTGGAGAACGATGAACAAATTCTAAAAGATCCGAAACCAGCTGTATTGGTAGATTCTTTAGGTGACAACGCCGTAGTGCTAGTTATAAGAGGATGGGTTAATAACAAAGAGTTTTGGCCGGTTTATCATGCCAATTATCAGAAAATTAAAGAAGCTCTAGATCAACATAACATAAGTATGCCTTACCCTCAGCGAGACATACATATCATAACTAACAACACGGATAGCAATTCTTAAAAAACAGGGAAAGGAATCCCTTTTCATCTGCATAATGAAAGGGATGAAACAGTACTTTTAACAATGCCTATCTTTATTTTAACCAATAGGTTAAGATATGCCATATCTTTTTAAAGACAAAAATAAGTGTCCACAAAAAATAATGGTACAAGGTGAAATTATGTTTGACTCTCATATTTGTTAAAATTAAGCGTTCACTCTCACCAAGTTAACGAACTTTTATTAACTTTTCGTTAATAAAACAATAATATTTTATAGCAATGGAGATATCATTCTAGCCGACTTTTCCAGTAGTTTACGCCATTTGGCACGATGTTCCCACCGTTCCGCGTCTATTTCTTCTGCATTTAATAAGTCTTCATTGAAAATTTCGCGTAATTCTTCCGCTACTTTTGGATCCAGTATAAGAGACATAACTTCAAAATTAAGATCGAAACTGCGCTGATCCATATTCGCTGTTCCTATAATTGCTAATTTACTGTCAAACACGATCGTCTTAGCATGAATAAATCCTTTTTTATAGCGAAAAATACGTACCCCTGCTTTTAATAAATCATCGTAGTATGAATGTGCTGCCGCATTTACAATTTTAGAATCAGAAATATAAGGTACTAACAGCTTAACGTTGACACCACTTAACGAAGCAATGATGAGCGCATCCATTAAACTTTCACCGGGAATAAAGTAAGGCGTTGTAATAAGAATTTCCTCCTTCGCGGTAGCTATGGCCTTCAACAAGGTGTATAAAATAGAGGGAGAAACCGAGTCTGGTCCGCTTGACACGATCTGAACCAAGCTTCCCCCCTCTTCACTGGATAGCTCGCTGAAAAAACGCGGCTCCGGATGGAGCTTATTTGGGCTACAAAAGTTCCAATCACATAGAAAAATATACTGAAGGTATAAAGAGCCCTGTCCTTTTATGCGAACGTGAGTATCTCTCCAAAAGATTTGCTGCTCTTGTCTTTCATCATTCACATATCGATCAGCTACATTAATTCCGCCAACGAACGATGTATAACCATCTATCACAATGATTTTTCGGTGATTCCTATAGTTTAATCTATTGGCTAATAAAAGAAATGTAATTTTATGAAAGGGGTACACTTCTACTCCTGCAGCAGCCAACTCATCAGAAAAGCTCCCATCAATCGATCGGCTGCCGAAATGATCGTAAATAAAACGGACTTCTACCCCCTCCTTCGCCTTTCTGATAAGTGCATCTTTAATCGTATTGCCGATGGCATCGTTTTCAAACGTATAGTACTCGAGATGTATATGGTCTTTTGCCTGGCTAATTGCCTGTAAAATTGCGTCGAATGTTTGCTCTCCATTAATCAAAATCTTAACCTCATTACTTGTGGTCAGCGGACTCATCATGTCTTTCAAAATCATATGAGCAAGTCCTTTATAGCTCAGACCATAATCGCCCACACTATGTAAGGCATCGAATGACGATTTATAGATTTGTATTTTAAGTCGTTCTTGCAGTTTTTGATCAGAAAGTAGCTTTTTACTATACATGCTCCTATTCCGATAATTTATTCCTATCGAAAAGTAAAGGATGATACCCGCTATTGGAACAAATATCGTTAATAGTAAATAAGCCAGTGTTTTTGTACTTGATCGGGTTTCATATATAATCCGCAGACAGACACCAATAACAAGAAGGATATAGGTAATTTCTGCAACAAGGAACCAGTCGATCGAAGGCATAGCATTTATCCCGAATATGGGAATAAACTTAACAAAAATTATTGATACCCTAAAGCATCATTGCCTTGAACACTTCTTGTGCATATTCTCCCCAGTCTTCCATACTCTCTTTTAAGGTGCTTAACAAACCTGCATTATTAACTTTTTTCGCCTTTTTTGCGGGCGTAATAGGACTGGGCTGTATAGAAACATCACTAACTTTAGTGGCAAACCAGGTTGTATTATCGTGCGGTAGCGCAAGACCCAAAATCATACCGGGTAACCCGGTAAAGGATTCCGGTCCGCCCGAAACAGGTATTTGATCCGTATAAAAAGCGACGACATAGATTGAGTCCATTACCAATGCGTTTGCTCTTCTGCAATCATATCCGGCGATCTCCCTGGTTTCATCGGTAATCTTCCATTTAATTTTTCTTACGCTGTCTTCCACGAGAAAGATCTCTTCGTACAGTTTCTTTTCACTGACGGAAATACCATTTTTAAAGTCTGTATAAATAGTTTTTTTCAAATCGATCGTAGGATCATTGCTAAAAAAACTATTAGTTGACGGCATGTTGGTTTCTATCGGTTTATATAAGGACGCGGTTTGCGAAAAGGATAAAGTAGCCTTTACTGAGTTGAACTGTGGCTGTGTCTTTTTGTACTGATCGTAAATTTGTTGCATCCAGCTTGAATTTCTCTTTGTAATGCGTTTTGCTAATTTAGCGTACATATTCACTCTCTTTTCGTATTCTATAGTTCCGCTATTAACAAAACGAACGTTTTGGCCATATACTAAATGACTGATTATTAATAACAGAACAATGGAGGTTGCGAGTTTTATTCCTTTTTTCATTTCCCTTAATAACTTTATAAACACAATATTTACATCTGGGTTAACCTATGGTTTTGCCCCCATTTTGCTAAATTCCCAAGTAACCGAGAACATAAAATAACGACGAATGGTTGTATAACTACTCTGATTAATGGTATTATTAAAAGCATTTCGATTAAAGCCTACGTTCTGGTTCAACAGATCATTTCCGGAAATAGTAAAACGAAGGTTTTCTTCTTTAAAAAACTTTTTGGTGATATAAGCGTTCAGTATAAATCGCTCAAAATTTTCATCGAAAGACTGTGTCGCTTGCGTATAAGTATAACTTCCGTCAGATCCTATTTGAATCTTACCAGGCAAATATATATTGAACCCCGCATCTCCGCTCATGCCCCATCCGTTGTTGTTGAATTCAGGCTGCAGCGATGATTCAGAAGTATTGTAACTTGGCCCAAAATTCACATTAAAATCATATTTCTTCTCCTTATACTTTGATAAAGATAATCGGCTCGAATAAGTGTATGACTTCGTCTCATTGAGGTTATCATTGGTTAAATTATAGTACGTATTACCATTCGTACTCAAATCAAGCCCTATCTGCATATCCAATTTCTTTATTTTCTTACCTGCATACATACCACCGTAAAAATTAGAGGTGTTTCGATCTTTTAGGTTAGCGGATTGATAGGTGCTTTTTCCAACGGAATCCGTTACTGTATTACTTACGATAGGGTTTGTGGTAAACGAATAGCTACCATAAAAATTAACATACTGATTGCTGAGCACTTTGTAGGAATAATAACTCAAATTAAAGCGATTGGTAAAAGAAGGCTTTAGATCCGGATTACCCAATACGATATTGAGTGGATCTGTGTTTACCCTAACAGGTTGTATCTGATTGATTGTAGGCTGTGTATTGTTACCATTATATCCAACGCGTAAGGATTTTTGCTGCGAAAATTTATATTGGTAATTCAACTGTGGATTGAAATTCGTGAAATTTCTTGTAAACAAATCGTCTGTGTACCTATCAAGTTGTTTGAACCGCACGTCACTTACCTTTGCTCCAAAATTCAAGTTGGTTTTCTCCGTCTTATAATTGAAAATGGCCCCAACCTGGTTGGATGTTTGATCCAATTTATAATCATTACTGTATAAACTATCCAATACGTCATAAGCTCCCGTTGCCGATTGATTAAAGGACCGCCTATTAGAATGGCCACTATTAATACTAAGTCCATAATTCAATACCACAGCGAAGTTCTTAAAAAGAGGTTCTGAGTAGGTTACATTAGATCGAAAAGAGTTATTTACTATATCGTTAGTTTTGTATTGATTGATGTTAGAAACGCTATCTTCCACGCCGGCACTACTATAAAATACGTTTTCTGCATCTAAAAACCCGTCCGTTTTGTTTGTGTTGGATGATTGATTCAGATTCAGGGAAAAAGACCGCCCCATCTTTTTAAATTTCTTTGTGAACAAAGCACTTGCATTAAAAATCCGATCGTCTGCCTTGTTGGTTAGCCTTCTTTGACTTTGGTTCAATAATCCGCCGGAACCGTTCCTACTTTCGGAAGTATAATTGTTTTCGGTGTCACTGTTTCTCAGGGTTCCATCTACTGAAATACGCAGGTTCGTAGTCGAATCTAATTTAATGTCATATCGTGCATCCAGTTTATGGCGGAACATATGGTTATTAAACGTCTCGTCTGAACGATCATTGATAACTCCCGTGGGTAAGTTGCGTTGCGTCAAATTATTTCGAGTACCGTCCACATCCAATGTACCTATTTTATAGTTGGTATTGATTGATTGTTTATCGCCATCCCACTTGTTATCATAGTGTAAACCACCTGTACGTGCCAAAGGAATGCCTTGTCCATCATATTGCCCGTTGAACGATTCCAAGTCGTCTCCCCCTCCCCCATAAAACATCATGCCGCCATCGTCCGTAAATTCCATGTTATTGGACGTTGTACCGTATCTATTTGCATCCTGCCAACCAAGCCCTACTTTCCCCGTATTCCCGATGGTTCCGTAGGCAGACATTTTTTCTTTCCCTTTAAACTTATTGATCATACCCTGTGCCTGATAAAATTCGTCATTTCCCGCTGCCGCTTCCAATTTACCAAAGTACCCCCTTTTACTGTCTTCCTTTAACTGAATATTGATCGTCTTGGTTTTTTGCCCATCATCAACTCCTGTAAAGGCGGCTTGGTCACTTTGCTTATCATATAGCTGCACCTTATCGACCATATCACTTCGAATGTTTTTTGTAACTAAAGTAGGATCGTCTCCAAAAAATTCCTCGCCATCTACCAGTACCTTATTAACCGTTTGTCCTTGCGCGGTAATCTTACCATCTTTATCCACCTGTATACCCGGAAGTTGCTTTAACAAATCTTCTACTTTAGCATTTGGCTGCAGCTTAAAACTTGCGGCATCATACTCAGTCGTATCGCCCTTAATGGTTATCGGTTGCCGCCCGGTAATAACCACCTCTGCTAAAAGCTGAGATTTTAAAATCATATCGATCGATCCGAAGTTAATTTCATTTAACGAATCGAGTGTGAAATTTTCAACGTAATCAGCGTATTTAGGATAAGTAACAAGCAAAATATATTTACCTTTCTCCAATCCCTCCAATTTAAAATTGCCCATCTGATCAGCTCTTGTAAATTTATAAAGCATGGAATCCCGCGCATGTAAAATACTAATGGTAGTATTGCTAAGTTTTATATTGGAAGCAGTATCTATTACTGTTCCTTTAATTAAAAATCCGTTTTGAGCGTGCGAACTAAAACAAGAGATAAGTAAAAGCAAGATAAAGGTTAATCTTTTCATAAATTTTTAGGCAATCGGCCTCTAAAATATTAAAAATATCTACACTCCAACTAAAAGATCAAAAGTTTTAACATTAATTAACATAATATTAAAGTATGAGGATCAGGCTTCTTTTAGGCAGCATTTTCATCCGGCAAATGCCAGTCTGAATTACTTAGAACATAAACTATTGCGCCGAACCGGGAAGGTTTTTAAAGATGCATAATAAAATTCAAGATGACTAATTAACGTAGAAGACATTGTCTTGATTATTCTTATCCGGCACATAAGTATTGCCGAGCGCAACCGACTTAATTTTTTTCTGAGTGTTTAAGAACAAAGACACGGTTCTTCCGCCATCCTTCCATATGCCAATCGATCGATTTATCTTTTCTGTCGACCCATCTGAATAATAGACCGTGAGATAGATAGGCAGTGGTTTATTACTCTTATTTTTAACGGTTATTAGGTATTCATCATTTTCCTGTTTTACGACACGCTGAATGGCTAAATCCAGCATGCCCTCTTCGTAAAACCACCGATTCCAAAACCAATCCAAATTCTCTCCACTTCCTGCATTCATAGCACGAAAAAAATCCAAGGGCTGTGGATGCTTTCCTTGCCATGTTTTGATATAGTGATGTAACGCGTTTCGAAACAATTCCTTTCCCAAATAGCCTTCTAAATAGAGATACCCTAACGCCGGTTTTGGGTAAGAATTTGTAAAGGCTCCACCACCCTTCAAGTCGGTAGTCAACGTCATGATTGGTGTATCGTTCCGATCGCCGGAACTTTTAGCCGTAGCTTGTATTCCATAATCGTCCACATAGCTACTGTCAACATAATTAGAAAGCTTCCATTCTCCTATAGTTGCCCATCCTTCATCCATCCAACCGTACTTTGTTTCATTTGTTCCCATATAGAAGGGAAACATCGTATGGAATATCTCATGATTAGTTAGAGTAATAGCATCTTCTCTCGTTTTTGTAGGATTATCATTAGCCATCATTGGGTATTCCATTTGATCGAGTCCGTCAAAAACAGTCATATGACTATAGGGAAAAGGCCAAGCCGGAAAATGAAAGCTCATCCCTTCCACTGTTTTTGCCGCAAAATCGATTACTTCATTATAATCCTCGTGTATGGGGTTATAAACAGCATCAACCCGTGTTCTCCGGCCAGTAAGTGAATCAACAACTAAACTGACGGATTTCCAAACGTAGTGATTACTCAAAGCAAAAGCGAAATCAGTTACCTGTTTCGCCTCAAACTTAAAAGTATTAAAAGATTTTCTTTTTGTAACCGCATTGGATTTGATGTCCTGTTCATCGATGACATTGACAATCGTGTCGGATATACCTGCATATTCAACCCGATCGTTTATTGGCTTTTGATATATTTTCTTCCCATTCTTTAAATCGCCGGTAGCCCATAAGGCGTAACCATCGGGCACTTCGATTGCTGCTTCAAAATTGCAGAAATCATTATAAAATTCTTCCTCGCCTGTATAAGGATACTTATTCCAACCATCTATATCATCGTATACGGCAACTCTAGGAAAAAAATAGGCAATAAAATAGGCACCATTATCTATTTTTCCTGTGCGCAAGTGCGACCCTTCGTTCAAGGTATATTCATAATCTATTCGAAAATGCGCAGAGCTGTGAGGCAGCACTTCAGCATTCTGTAATTTCATGTTGGTGCCGTCAATAATGACATCATGATTTTCAATCGCGTGTTTATCAACCACAATTTTTTTAAGCGTCAAACCGTCTCCTAAATCTTTCTTTTCGATTTTGGATTTCCTGTTCACACCTTTCTTATAAATATTGGCATATAATTTAAACCATATTTCACGTAAGGTGTCCGGACTGTTATTGCGATAATCTATTTCTGCTGTTCCTATCAATAGGCGGGTTTTTGGTTCAAATTTTACCTTAAGCTTATAGTCTGCTGTATTTTGCCAGTATTTATTACCAGGTATTCCATTCAAGGTACGCGTGCCTTTCCTCACAGCCTTGGAAAAACTTGAATCGATTCGCAAGATATCTTGAGCAAAACATTCAGCTATTCCAAAAACGAAATATACTAGAATAAGAGTTTTATTGAAGTTCATTTTCATCGAATACTATTTGACACATTTCCTCGGTCAGCGCCCTATGGAAAACGTAAATTAAATCAAACAGGCTGGCCTAGTTACTGATTAATCCCGCTCGTTTTAACAATGCATCAATTGAAGGCTTCCTCCCGCGAAAGTCTTTATAAAGCTGCATTGGATCAACGGTACCGCCTTTACTGAGTAGAACCTTAAACTTTTCAGCGATTTCCCTATTAAAGATACCTTTTTCTCGAAAATATGCGTATGCATCTGCATCAAGAACTTCAGCCCATTTGTAGGAATAATATCCTGCAGAATACCCACCGGGAAATATGTGGGAAAAGGATGGACTCATAGCGGTGCCCTCGACTGCCGGATAAAGTTGCGTTTCGGCTACAATGCGCCGCTCGAATTCTGCTATTGCATCATCTGGCCTTAACTGATTTGTGTGATAGGCTAAATCCAACAAACCGAAACTCAATTGTCGTAAAGTTTGATAAGCTTCCATGAAATTTGCAGACGCAACGATCTTATCAATTTCTACTAAAGGAAGCGGCTCGCCTGTTTTATAATGTTTTGCAAAACTAGATAAAAATGTTTTATCATAGCAATAGTTTTCCATGAACTGTGAAGGAAGTTCAACAAAATCCCAATATACATTGGTACCGGAAAGACTTTCATATACAGTATCCGCCATTATTCCATGCAAGGCATGACCAAATTCATGAAATAAAGTAGTCACTTCATTAAACGTCAGTAGCGATGGGATATCTTCATAGGGACGCGAAAAATTACAAACGATAGAAATATGAGGTCTTATGTTTTGACCCTCAAACTTTGATTGCCCACGATAACTCGTCATCCACGCCCCCGCACGCTTACCTTCCCTAGGAAACCAATCAACGTAAAGCAATGCCTTATGTTTACCATTCTCCGACACTTCAAAAACGTCGACCTCCTGATGGTATTTCTGAATATCATTCCGCCTGTCAAATGTCAATCCATATAGCCTATTCGCTACATCAAATGCAGCTTTGATTACGCTTTCAAGCGGGAAATATGGTTTTAAAGCTTCTTCAGAAAAATTGTACTTAGCTTCCCTTAATTTTTCCACATAGTATGCGTGATCATATGGCATCAATTCGTCTATATCGTCTGCCGATGCAATATGCCTTAACTGATCAATTTCCTTTTGCGCAAAAGGTTTAGCCTTGATCAACAAATTATGGAGAAAATCCTCAACTTGTTTGGGTTCGGCCGCCATTCTTTCTTCCAAAATAAAGTGAGCATGTGTTTCATAACCCAGTAGCTCGGCGCGTTCTTGTCTCAAAGCAACTATTTTTCTAACACATTCTTCATTATCGTATTCGTTTTTGTTGAAAGCCTTTTTAGAAGAAGCTAAATAAAGTTCCTTTCTTAAATTCCGTTTTTTTGCATACTTCATAAATGGCATCATGCTTGGAAACTGCAAGGTAAAGATCCAGCCTTCCACTCCTCTTTTCTCTGCCTCTTCCTTTGCTACACTTTTTACAGACTCCGGAAGTCCGTCCATATCCTGCTCGCTTGTAATATGCAAAGTGTAGGCATTCGTTTCATGCAAAACGTTTTGTGAGAATTTAACTTTCAATGTTGAAAGCTCTTTATCAATATACCGTAGCCTTTCTTTTTGGACAGCGTCAAGTAATGCACCATTTCTTGTAAAACTTTTATAAGTCTTATCTAACAGTCTATATTCTTCTTCAGACAAACTTGATTTAGGTGTATCGTTAAATACTTTCTTTATCCTTTGAAAAAGACTTTCATTAAGGGTTATATCGTTTCCGTATGCTGCAAGTAAAGGGGAAAGTTCCTGCGCTAAATTTTGAAGGTAGTCATTGGTTTCAGCAGAATTGATATTAAAAAAACCTTCAGCGATAACATGCAATGGTTTCCCTGCTTTTTCAAGTGCTATTATAGTATTCTCAAACGTCGGATCGGCTGGATTGTCAACTATTTGTGCGATCTCCTGCTTCGCCTGTGCTATACCGTCTAAAATTGCAGGCTTAAAATCTTCTTGATTTATATTTTCAAATGGAAAACTATTAAAGGGGGTATTGAATGGCTTCAAAAGTGGATTATGCATAATATTGGAAATAAATTCCAAACTTAGACAAAATGCTCGTCATTCGCGAACGCTGTAGAAAAAAAGAGAAAGTAATTGCTTTTATATGCAATCTGTGAATACCTATAAAAGCAATTGGCCTTCGTCAAATTTACAACTCATACTCCATATGTTCGCAATATATACCTTCTGTTCTCAATAAATTTTCAATCATTTCGGGACGGACATTTAACGATACCACCCGTAGGACTCGATCACAATCGTCTAAATCAAAACTCCACTGTTTGATTAACTTAATGGATTTAAACAAGGCAGCTACTTGCTGTACATGTTTTTGAGCATTAACACTCGTTTTAAAAATTAACACTTGGTTCATGATACTTCCTTAATTTTTGTTGATTTCCATTCTATTTTTCCTCTTGAAAGCTCCTCCAATCACACCACCGCTCGCGCATGTAGGTTCTCATTTTTTCTGTATCCATTTCACTCGTTTTTTCAAATTTATCGCGCATTGACCGTTTGCTCCAAGGTGCACCTCCTCTTCGCCCTCCTTTGCCAAAGCCAAAAAGAACCTTGGAAAGAACAAATAATGCCATTGCCTGCCAAAGATTTATGCTATGTATATTAAAGATTGCTGCAATACTGAAATTCCATAATAGCATAACGATATAACTTACCAAGAATAGGAAAGTAACCGCTAGTATAGGTATGGCAATAAATCTAAATTTACTTCTGAATATCCGTTTCATCACTTTATGTTTTTATCAATTTTACCGATTCATTTATTTATCCAACTCTTTATAAAAGACAAGTAAGCGTTTCCTTAAATGTAGCACAGCATAACGCTTCCTAGAAATCAATGTATTCACGGACTCTCCGGTACGTTCCGCAATTTCCGCAAAAGGGATATGGTCTAACTCATGCCATACAAAAACATCACGTTGTGCTGCAGGCAATTCTTCCAGTGAGCTGAATAACGTTTTCCACATCAACCGATCTTGATAAGTTTTTTCCGGACTGTCGTTAACACCTAAAAGTAACTCACTAAATGATACAGATTGTTCATTGTCATCTTCCATGGTATCATCGTAAGAAGTTTCTGTCTTCTTTCTGTATTTATCGATAATACGGTTTCTTGCCACTCGGTAAAGCCACCCACCTACCTGTTCTACCGGCTCCGAATTAATGACTGCTGTTAGCTGAAACCACACATCTTGCAAAATATCCTCTGCATCTGCATCACTTTTGACACGCTTCCTAATAAAGCTTAGCAACCCCTTCCCATAAGATGTTATGGTGGTTAAGATTTTGCTCTGCTTATCTTCTGACATGCCTTTTGCTATTGATAACTGATCCATCTCTTTAACTTATCTGTATAGACGAGTGGGTCAATGAAATATTTCAATTTTTTTTAAAATTTTTCGCCTTCGTTCCAAGGCCCTCAAAAACAATATCCGCAGGTAGTTCCTGTGAAGAGCATGTGAAGCAAATTCTTGAAAAATTGATAATAGAGAATAGGAAACCGGTAAAAAAATAAGCAACTTAAAACTATCGTGGGAGTGATTATCGCTTCTTACTATAACCCTTTGTGCGCATTTTTAGCGTAAACACCTTATCACTAGCGGTAATAAAAAGAATATTTCCATCACGGCCTCCGAAACATACGTTCGCGGTCCATTTTGTCGGCACTGAGATATGTGCAATCTCCTTCCCCTGCTTATCATAGACGGTGACTCCTTTACCTGTTAAATAAAGGTTCCCTTGAGTATCAATTGTCATTCCATCAGAGCCCTTATGAATAAAGAGCCGCTTTTTTGCGAGCTTCCCATTCTTTTTTAAGGTATAACGATAGGTTTTATCATCTCCGATATCTGCTACGTATAAATAATGGCCATCAGGCGTTCCAACAATTCCGTTGGGTCTTTTGAATCGATCGTCCAATCGAACCAAGTGCCCGTCTTTTTTGTACAAATACAATGCTTGCACTTTTAAATCAGGGGCCTTTCTCTTCCAATAATCTCTCTGGTAATAAGGATCCGTAAAGTAAATGAAGCCGTTAGGTGCTACCCAAACGTCATTTGGACCATTGAGAAGTGTATCTTGATAATGCCTCACTAACTTCTCAACCACGCCGTTCTCAATTCGCCAAAGCTGGTTCTGTTCATCAGCACAAGCAATCAGCGCCCCTTCCTTGTCGAAATACAACCCATTTGCCCTTCCTGCATTCTCCATAAAAATGCTGAGTTTTCCCTGTAAGTCATATTTCCAGATACGGTTATTAGGTTGGTCAGTAAAATATACATTACCATCACGATCAGCAGCGGGCCCTTCAGTAAAAGCAAAACCATCTCCCACGAGTTGTAACTGCTCACCAGCAAGGACTATTTCGCTACTATCAGCTACCGGTGTTGCGGAGCCATTCACTTCCTGATTATAAAGAAATAAACAACAGACAATCAAAACAAAACGGGTACAATTATTAATTGGTTTCATAATCTATAGAAAATGGTCGCCAGGCGGGAATGGATCAGTTTAAACGATTGACAATCTCTTCTGTCCTACGATTGACTTCCTTAAGCAGCAAGGGAAATGCGGGAAAAGTCATATTATGTCCATATCCGCCTAGTTCAATAAGGGACGTCGCATTATGCCCTGCTAACTTCATCATTCGCGCCATGTAGGCATTTTCTTCGTATCTTCCCAAAAGCTCTAAATCCCTGTCCCCAGTTATGAGTAATAGTGGCGGCGCATCGGCTCGTACATAAAACAAAGGAGCAAATTCGTCAACCACTGCCTGTACATCACGGATTCCTCTTTCTTTCCTTATCGTGAAATGAGTAATGGTATGACCACTAAATGGTATCACACCGGCAACTTGATTGGCGTCGATATTATATTTTTTTAAGTAAGCTTTATTAAGGGTCAGCATCATTCCGAGGTACCCTCCCGCCGAATGTCCGGACACGAAAATTAGTTTCTCATTCCCCCCAAACTCTTTGATATGCTTAAATACCCAAGCTGTTGCTGCTGAGGCGTCCTCAATCACGTCACTTCCTTTAACTTTCGGAGAAAGCCTATAACTGACACCAACAACAGCAATTCCTTGATTTTTTAGCGCTTCCGGCACTTCCTTCTCGCCTCCTGTCAAACCACCTCCATGAAACCAGATAACGGTAGCAAAGTCGCTTTTATTTTCGGGATAATAAATATCCAGCGTGCATCGCTCCTTCTTGTAGCTATCCAATCGGGAGCCCTCCTCGTAATAAGACACGTTAGCTTTCGTATTATATTGAACGACTTGCGCATTCGCAGATAATTTTAGTAGAATTAGATATAAAACAAAAAAACAACGCTTCATTTTGTATTTGCTTAAGGGAAAACCATTATTGAGTAAAGTCTAAAATTACACTATTTTTTAAAAATAGCGATAATGATTCGTTTTATTCCCTAAGTACCTAAAATTGTCGTATTTATTCTATTCTGTGAGGCAGTTACAATTTATTTTTACATGTACATCAATAAACATTAAAATATAGATTATGAATCAGTTATTAACTTTATGCGCACTCTTAGCAACAGCGATCATGTCTGGGCTTTTTTTTACTTGGAGTAACGCCATCATGCCGGGTTTGAGGAGGTTACCAGCTTTTGAGTCATTGTTGGCATTGCAATCGTTCAATCGGGTCATACTTAATCCTTGGTTTATTATCGTTTTTCTGGCTCCCTTACTATTGTTACCGCTAAAGGTCTTTTTTGCTTATCGACAAGAATCTCAGCTTAAAATCTATCTGCTTGTTTTCGCTACATTGATATATGTGTTAGGTGTCTTTATTATCACAATGAGCGTAAATGTCCCCATGAACGAAGGGTTAAATAAGCTTCATTTACAACAGACAAACCAGCAAGAATTAATGAATCAAAAAGAAATTTTTCAAACAACCTGGGTGCGCTTTAATTTCGTACGTGCGGTTAGTGCGTCTTTAAGCTTCCTCCTTCTTTCGATAGCTTGCGTTGATAAAGAATAACGCACTAAAATAAATCACCTTGTTTTGGATAAGACTTATTTCCTATGAAACGAATCGTATTAACCTGTTTATATGGGCTATAAGCCGTCGTCCTCTTTAGTAATAACATTTGGGATGCTATGAAAGCTGCTTGATATGAAGGAATCTTCCAACTTCGACTGATTTCCAGACACTGTAGTTGTAAAAGCCCCCTTGCAATCGTTACATGTGCGTTGCGAGTAAAATGATAGCGATTCTTACCTGCACGTAATAGTGGTAGCAGCGAAGACCGTTGATTGTATACGATATCCAAAATAGCGCTTCCCGTTGCCACGTCAATGTAAAAGACCCGTTCGAAAAATCTAAAGCCGTTTAAAATTACTTGAAATGGGCTAACATAACAAGCTAATTGGATCAGCTTATTTATAATAGCTCCTTCATAGTTTTCAAACTGCATAAACTTCAATAGTGTAAGGTGAGGATATGTGTTTAAGGCGTTTGGAAAATCATATGTATCCTTAAAGACATTCTTAAAATACATAACGTGTTGTTGTACCTCCTTGGGCAACGGCAACACGAGCAAATATTCGAGCTCTCTATGTTTAATAGAAACCATAAACGACAAAACACTAAATATATTAGCAAATATAACAATTATATAGGTTTTTCTCTTATGTTGATTACTTGCCATAGGCTGCCTCCAACTCAGCGATGTTGATTTTTTTCATTTGAAACATCGCTTTTAAAACACGATTAACCTTAACGACATCCGGATCCAAAATCATTTCGTTTAGCACAAGCGAAGCAACTTGCCATGATACACCAAATTTATCTTTAAGCCACCCGCATACTTGTGCTTTTTCGTCACCGCCCTCGCAAAGACGTTTCCAATAATAATCAACTTCGTTCTGATCTTCACAATTCACAATGAGCGATATCGCTTCGTTGAATATTGGCCCAGCATTTAATGCCAAAAACTCTTGGCCATCAAGGGTAAATTCAATGGTCATCATGGACCCTGCCGGTTCTCGGTGATGCTCAAAGCCCTCTTCGGTATAACGAGCGATACTTTCAATTTTACTATTCTTGAATATCGAGGTATAAAAGCGAACCGCCTCTTCTGCTTCTTTTTCGAACACAAGTTTGTCGTAATTCTTTGTGATATAACGTCTCTTTTCATTGTATTTTTATCATTATTTGTTAAAATTAGTCTTCACACCAGCCAAATGATTCTTCTATAGTTAATTGAAAAAAAAGCTAAACCATCTCCGCTGCAATTTGCAGTAAACTCTATCACAAAATTGTAACGATACGAATCTACATGATCAATAAAAAAAACAGCAGTCGCTCTATGAGAAATTTATAAGGAAAATGCGACAAACGCCTATCCGTATTCGCTTTCTTTTATCACAGAACAAACAATTTAAAAAAACAAAGCATACGATTTTTGATGTCTCTACCACAACAATGCATCAATCTTAGTCCTTCGAATTGTATAATTTATTTAAATTATATAAGTTTGTAAAAACCAATCACTAACATTACATGAAAGCTCAAGTTCAAGAAAAACAAGTAATCGAATACTTGAAAGAAATGCGGGAAGCGCTTTTACAGGAAATAAAAAGCATCGACAAAACTATTGAGGGCATTACGGGCAATAAAAGCAATAGCCTTGCCAGTCTGATCCCTTCCTCTGCCGGTTATACCCTTGAAAGTAAAGCCAATAAAAAGGTACTCAAACCGGTAGAAAATTTTGATCCCCATTCCAAACTAGACTATAAGATCAGCTATGCATTGACAAATGTAGGACAAGGATTCAAAGAGGATATTTTGGATGTTCTACAACAGGCACAACCCGAATTGGATCCATATAAACTGGAAAAAGTAGTTGCGGTAAGGCTGTCCTATCTTCTTAAAAATGGCTTTATTGAAGGTAGAAAAATAGGTCGGAGATTTGAATATACCCTAATAGGTGCTTAACGATAACTCCCCATATTTTATGGGGAGCCTATTAAAGAACAAGTTGTGGACCGTGCTTGTCCTATATTTTGACGTCCTCAAAATTTGCTAATAGATCTAAATGATATCCATTACTTCTAGTCAAGCATGGCCGCAAGCAAAGGCTTTACATCTTTAATTTCTTCATCTATTCTTTTTAAATGTTCAAGAAGAAAATCTTCATCAAAACTCGCTTGGTTTTCTAGCAATAATGCATATTCACTTAGCAGCGGCAAGCGAGCGTTGAGTGCGGTTCCTCGAAGTTCATGTGCAAGTTTTTGTATTTGCTCTTGATTTCCTTCAGTTATTAAGTTTCTAAACCTCGGCAAGAAGGTGTCCAGACTATTTAGCACATAAGTTAAAACTTCATTGATCAATTGTCTGTCATTAGCTAAAGATCGCTCCAGTTCCTCATAATTAAAATGCCGTTTATCGTGTAATATGTCGCCTTCTATTGTAATCTCCAAGTTATCCGTGCTTTCTTCTATATTTTTCCCATCTACAATAACCGGCGATAGCAGTGTCAACAGAGCTTCTGCAGTAAACGGTTTGATGATATAATCATCAATCGCCTCCTGATTATGAGCCTCATCATCGACATTGAGTGAATTCCCTGTCAATGCAATTATCCGAGGTTTGTCCCCGTTTGTTTCTGCTAATTGCTTAATTGTTACGGCGGCCTCATTTCCTCCCATAATCGGCATATTTAAATCAAGCAGCACTAAATTCGGCCTATACGCTTCATATATTTCAACAGCTTCTCTACCATTTTTGGCTTCCAAAATCAGCATACCTTTAAAGTGCTGTTCGAAGAGAGACCGAAGATAAAACCGATTGACCTCATTGTCCTCGGCAAATAAGATTCTAAGCTCGCTCGTTTTGTTTTCTTCCATTAGAAATTCTCTTTAAGTGGCAATAAAATTCAGCTGGTCATCCACGTGAGAGGTGAATTATTTCACACCTCTCTTCAATCCACAGCTGTTCATACTTTTCATGACCTTATAACGCACATAAAACTGAATAATTGCGTTTCTTTCGCGCTGCAAAATACGAAATGTAATACGTCTCCCGAAATCTACAGAAACAAGCAATGCCGTCTCTAAGAACCAAATTGATCCGCGTTCAATCGCTCAATCAGCCTTTTCTTATAGAATCGCCCAACGGGCAGGACCTCGTTTCCCACCCTCAATCGATCGCATTTATACGCCTTAATCTGGTGTAGGTTTACAATAAACGATTTGTGCATTCTAATAAAGTTATCCTCCGGCAACTTTTCTTCCATATAACTGATTCGCTGATACGTTATAATAGTTTTAGCAGCCATAACAATTTTGATATAATCTCTAACACTTTCTATATAAAGAATGTCTTTCAAAAAAACTTTGATCAATTCTTTGTTAACATTAAAGTACATGTAAACATCTTCTTGTTTTTGAACTTTATGAACGAACTCCAAACTAGAACCGCTCGTTTGCGAATATTTTGATACTGCTCTTAAAAAGCGTTCAAATCGAAAGGGTTTAACTAAATAATCTAAAACATCTAAATCAAACCCCTCTGCCGCATGCTCACGATATGCGGTAGTCATGATTACTGCCGGTCGATAAAACAACGCACGAACAAATTCTAAACCATTAAGACCCGGCATCTGTATATCAATAAATAAAATATCGACCTCATGATGTTGTATAAAATTAAAAGCTTCCAGCGCGTCGCTGCTAGAAAACACCAATTCGAGTGATTGAATTTTTTCGATATAAGAAATTAATAATTGTAATGCAGGCGGTTCATCGTCCACCGCTATACATTTTATTTTATGCAGTGATTCCATTTTTAATTTTTAGAACAACTAGGAAAGTACCGGATTCCTTCATTATACTTATTTCGTGAGCTCCTTCATAGAGAATTTCCAGTCTTCTTTTTACATTGTCTAAACCAATACCGGGGCGTTCCGATTGGGTTGTTTGCTCAGCATAATTATTCTCAATCTTAACGGTTAAGATGTCGCGTTTCATCGAGATATCCATACGTATCCAAGCATCTTTTTGCAATTTGCCTGCACCATGTTTAAACGCATTTTCTACCAGAGGCAACAATAACATCGGACTTATATAAAAATGCTCTATTTCCGAGAGGATATTTATAGAGATATCTAGTCGATCGCCAAAACGAATTTTCTCTAATTCGATATAATGCTGTATGTATTCTATTTCGTTAATGAGTGGTACAGTGTTTTCCTTTGCCTGGTATAAATTATAATCTAAAAAAGACGAAAGGCGATGAATAAGATCTGCCGCCTTCGGTTTTTGCTGAATGGAGAATGAGTAAATATTATTTAAGGTATTAAAAATAAAATGAGGATGAACCTGTAGCTTAAGCAACTCCAATTCAGACCTGATCATTTCTTTCTGAAGGGTTGCATTGAGTTTTTGTTGTTCGTAATAAGAACGAAAAAAATAGATAAGTGAATATAAACCAACAATAAGGTACATATTAACAAAATCGATAATAAGCTTAGGTACATAGAAAAAAGGCAATAACATCCCTTCGGGGTAGTATAGTGGATATGTGTGATAGTAATAAAATAACCTTCTTATCATCAGCAGCACGAACATGGTTAGCATAGAGGCAATCCAAAACAAGCGTTTGCGGCTCTTCAGATAGAATTTAGCGAAATAGACATGTACCGTTAGGATGGCCGCAATAAAGGTGGTAGGTACCATTACACAAGCTGAAATAAAATATCGCCTATACTCTCCGCTCATGGATGGAACACTTAGCCATTCGTATAGAAAATATAATGTCCAGAAAAGAATAATAAAAATGTATTGGTTATTTAACTTTTTCATCACCGGTTATGGAACTAGTCATTTTAAATCTAAGTTACCTAATATATCCGTCGAACGCCATTTTTTTTGTCATACAACAGTTTTCGAACGACAAACGACTTATATCAAGACATATTATCATTTAGGCTAAAAACATGTCGTATATCTAAAAAAAATTGCTGATCTATAAATGATACCTTTCTTTTGTTTTAAATCAACGCTATTTGATCATGAAAAGTTTATTATTAAAAACGGCGATAACTTTTATGGTAATGGTTATCGTGATCATCGGTACGACCGATGGCAGGGCACAAATGCTTGTTGCGCAAAACGGATCGGAAATAGGAGAAGATTTAGACGCCCCACTTAATACCGTACTCACCTCAATTGGATCGTCTAACTCAAGGCTTGTACTGAAACATTTTAATAAGCATTTTTATAATATTTCTGACGCTCGATGGTACAAAGTAAATGATGGCCTGGTTACCAAGTTTAAACAGGAAACCATTCCCTATACGGTAAGTTATAGTGCAACAGGTATATGGAAACACACGATTAAATACCTGAATGAATCCGCTACTCCAGAAGATCTAAAAAAAATTATTCGTTCAAAATTTGATGGTTATTCTGTTTTACGTGCACGAGAAATTCAGATTCCGGGTACCGTTATTTACCTTGTTCAAATACAAAAAGACAAGCACTATAAAGAAATTTCGGTACATAACAAGCGTATTCGCACACTAAAGAGCTTATACCCGCTTTAGCTTAGCATCTCATTTCACAGATTGTTAGCCCCGATTATCAAATTGACGGAATAGTAGTAATCATAATAGGTTGGTTTCCGGTAAAAAGAAAAGCCCGATAACTAGTCGGGCCTGTTTCCGCGGAGAGTGAGAGATTCGAACTCTCGATACCCTTTTGAGGTATACACACTTTCCAGGCGTGCTCCTTAAACCACTCGGACAACTCTCCGTTTATCCCTTACCTTGAAGGACTGCAAAAATAGGAGTTTTGGCGTATTTGCCAAAATAAAAATGTATTTTTCGGCTAATGTGAATTTGGTGACCGGGGCGAAAGGGTACTAAAAATGCTGTCCTATAAAAATGTACTAAATCTCATACATTTCAGCGTACTATCCCCCCTTATTGTATAGCCATCACCAACTTCTTGCTTATCTGCCCTTATTAGCGATCGGTTTAGTTAATAAATGTTAAAGTTCGCTATTGCTAAGCTTTCTACATATTCCTTGGAATGTTTTTTGCCTAAGGGCACATAGAATCGCGGAAAGATTTTTAACAATCTAACTGATGAAATTGATAATAAATTGTTTGATCGCCTTAGCCTTATGCTCCTGTAGCAAGGATAACTTTGAAATAGAGACAGAAACGGATATATATACGTGGAATCGCGAATTATATCGCATAACGCCTTCCTATAAATACATTAATAATGTTCGCATCTCCGATGAACCCAAAGAAGAGTTTGTTTCTTATGACGTAATTAAATTAAGCTCACAACAGGCGCAACAACAACAAGACAGTCTTTTTCAAGCGTCCAACGGTAAATATCTATATCGTTTTAAAAAAGTCAGTACACACAAATAACAGTCAGGCATTAACTATTCGACAGTAAGATAAGATTCTTTCAAAGTAACATGGAAAGTTTATAGTTACTTTGAAAGAACCTGATAGAGCAATAAAGCCCATCCAATTACCAAGAAAAGTCCACCAAGAGGGGTGATGGGCCCTAAAAAACGTAGTTTACGACCGAACGCAGAGCTGAGACACAAACCATAAATACTGAATGAAAACAAGATGACACCAACAATAAATAGTATACTAATTGTTTGAAATAGTGCCACATCTTTGTATAGTTCACCTATACCTATCAAAACAATTGCATGGTACATTTGGTATCTTACACCGGTTTCAAAACTTTGCTGTTGGTCAACCGTAAATTTCTTTTTCAAAGCATGAGCACCAAAGGCTCCCAATATTACGGCAAGGAGGCCAAAAGCAGCGCCAAAAATTTGAGCAACCATCTGTTTTTATTTATTAGTCAAGTCATTTAGCATTATTCTTATATGCCCTGTAACGCTTCTTTCAGTATGGTAAAAGAGGCAAGCCTTTTATTCAGATCATAGATATAACTAGTGGCCATCAACTCATTGATACCCATCTCGGCAATAAAGGCCGATAATTGTCGGCTCAAGGTATCTTTGCTACCCACAAAAGTACAAGCAGTCATATTATTTACCGCTTGCTGGACCTCGGGGCTCCATGCCAGGGCCAAAGAAGGATTCGGTGGTTGCAATGGCTGCCGTTGATCCGTCAAAATGCCAATAAACATCCGATACAAACTGGAGGAAAGAAACTCCGCCTCCTCGTCCGTATCTGCTCCAATAACATTAACACAAGCCATAACATAGGGTTCGTTCAGATGTTCTGAAGGACGGAATTCTCGTTTATATATGGAAACGGCTGCTCGAAATTGAGCGGGTGCAAAATGGGATGCAAAGGCATAAGGTAAGCCTAAACGCGCTGCTAAATGTGCACTATCCGTGCTTGAGCCCAATATCCATATTGGAATATCAAGTCCTTCACCGGGAAATGCTCGAACCTTGCTGTCCACATTATCTCCACTTAAAAACTGTTGCAACTCTTTGACATCATCGGGAAACTGAAAAGCGGCGTGCATATTATTTTTCCGCAAAGCCATGGCTGTCAGCTGATCTGTGCCAGGTGCTCGCCCCAAACCTAAGTCGATACGTCCAGGATATAGTGTTTCTAAGGTTCCGAACTGTTCTGCAACAATCAACGGCGTATGATTGGGTAGCATAACTCCACCGGATCCCACCCTAATTGTCTTAGTACGACCAGCGACGTGGCCAATTAATACGGCTGTAGCGGAACTGGCTATATGTTCCATATTGTGGTGCTCCGCTAGCCAAATTCGACGATAACCTAATTCTTCGATGTGCTGGGCTACTCTTACGCTGCTTTCTATTGCTGTTCCTGCATCCCCCCCTTCCACTACTACTGCCAGCTCTAGAGCTGATAAAGGAATTTGTTCTGTCATAGTTCAACAAATGTAGCCTTTAAGGTGAGTTACCGCTGTAAGCTTTAAGTCAAATTCTATTATAAAATGTCAGCCGTCTTTCAGAATCACTCCCCGCTCCGTTCTCATGATTTCCATTAATTGAAGAACATGCCGACGAATACTTAAAGGCAGTGCAGCGTAGCTCTTATCAAATTTCAACGTACGGCAGGCATCCAACGCGCATTCCTGCGCACGAACGCCAATCTTCGCGGTTTTATAAAAAACAAATATCTTGACTCGTAGCGGTTCTTCATCCGATTTATCCTTCCCTTTATAAGAAGCATAAACGACTACAGGATCGATATACCCATCGCCATCTAAATCTGTAAAAGAACAATAGGATGTCCAGAAACGAATATCTCCTTCTTCCTCCTTTATAAAGTCCTTAAATTCTGTTTTTTTTAAATACCCGCCGTGATCCTGTAAGTATAAAATCCCCTTAATGGATGAATTAGTAGCTGTGTCACTCCCAGCCACATAATTATTTTCCAAAAGCAACATATCCCATAAACCACCTCCATCTCTATATTCAAAGCCACGGAATACAGGCATATCTAAATCACCTTCATAAGCAATTTCGTCTATTTCGGCAGCATTTAAGATTCTTATCTCTTGGGCAAATGATACGGCTATAAACAACATTGTACCAACCAGGCATATTACTTTTAAGAAAATCTTCCTATTCTTCATTAGAGCAAATAGATTTGGTATTTAATCACCACAAAACTAACTTAGTCAAATTGATTAATAAATAGCCATTTTCAAGTATTTCACCAGCCATGATAAAAAAAATAAAAGCAGTTATTTTTGATCTTGATGGAACGATCGCTAATACGCTTCCACTTTGCATTCGAGCTTTCCGTGAGTCTATAGAGCCACTAATTGGCCAATCAATTTCGGATCAGGAAATCATCTCTACTTTCGGCCCTTCAGAAGAAGGGACTATTATGGCCCTGGCTCCGGCGCATTATCAACAAGGCGTTTCCAACTATTTAAGTAATTACGAAGTATTACATGAAATATGTCCGCAACCGTTTGAAGGTATACGTGAAATGCTGGCTGACCTAAAAAAGCATCAGGTTGAAACGGCTCTTGTGACAGGAAAAGGAGCACTGAGCACCGCCATTTCCCTAAAGCGTTTTGATCTTCTTTCTTTTTTTAAGTTGATCGAAACCGGGTCGCCGAAAGGGCCAAGAAAAGTTGAGGGTATTCAAGCTGTACTAAATCATATGCCTGATTTTAAGAAAACCGAGGTCATTTATGTTGGCGATGCTCCCAGCGATATAACAGCCTGTAAGGACGTTGGCATTCCCATTGTAGCGGCGGCTTGGGCAGAGACTGCAGAGGCTGATAAACTACGAGCCTTAGCACCCGACTTTATGTTTTATGACGTTAAAGATTTTCATGGATGGCTGCTTGAAAAAGTTAAATGAAGGTGGTACTTGTTACGGAAAATCTCTATTATCAGCCTATTGACAAAAGTATGTCGCCACGTATCCAAAACACAAACTTAGTATTATCTTAAAATGAAGTTTATTAAGTTTAACAAGATTTGAACCTAAATGAGCAGCTTAATAAATCGTTTTAAACAACATAACTATTACGTAAAGGAAATCATAGGTCTCCTTTTTGTCCTATTTGGCATTTACTTTTTAAAACAGCAGCGTGAAGAGCTGATCAAAGTAAAAGAAACGACCGTTCAAAGCGACCCTTTATGGGTACTAATTGGCATCATCGGTGTACTTCTATATATCCTACTCCAAGCTCTCATGTATGTCCATAGTTTCAAAACGGTTGGAAAAACATTATCTATCCGACTAGCCACGCAGCTGTTCCTCAAAAGAAACTTATTAAGTGTATTCCTCCCGGGAGGCGGCGTGACATCCTTAGCTTTTTTTACGAAAGAAATTGAACGAACGGGCATCAGTAAAACAAAGATAAATTTTGCTTCCTATATATACGGTGTTATCGGAATCATATCAGTTGTCTTATTCGCCTTTCCGGTTATCCTATACATTTCTTTTACAAATCAACGCTATGGAGGTGAATGGGAAACCTTATTGGCTCTCTGTTTGCTGCTATTTTTGATCGGTTATATCAGTTATGATATTTATGTTGAAGGCAGCTTCTATAGATGGCTATTACCGCGCTTCCCCGCACTTGAGGCAGTTGTTTTAGAACTTAAAAACGGACATTTCAGCAAACAACAACTAGGTTTAACATTGCTCTATTCCATATTGATTGAACTGGTTGGAATAATCCATTTACTATTGGCTATGAAAGCTCTCCATTTACAATACGATGTATCGGCTGCTATACTCGGCTATGTAATTGCAACCTTGTTCCTTTGTATTTCACCTTTTTTAAGGGGGCTTGGAGCCGTCGAAGTATCTTTAGTAGTGGTGCTCAACCGATTCGATTTTAGTACTACAGAGTCACTTTCCATTACTTTTCTATATCGTCTTTTTGAATTTTGGCTACCGCTTCTACTGGGTGTTTTTAGCTTCGTTTTTCAAAAGGGTAATTTAATTTTACGCATTTTTCCGTCTGTACTACTTTTCACACTGGGAATCGTCAATATCGCTTCTGTATTAACGCCTGCTATAGCGAGTAGAGTTAAAACACTGCATCGCTTCATTCCAAATGATACGATTCACTTCTCTAACTACATGGTTTTGCTGATCGGACTACTGCTGCTTATCTGCTCGGCATTTTTAATTAAAGGGTTAAGAAATGCTTGGCTAATTGCACTACTACTTAGTTCTTTATCTTTTATCGGTCATCTTACCAAGGCGATCGACTATGAAGAGGCCTCTTTGGCACTGTTCACAATCGTCACGTTATCTGTTACCTATAAACAATATTACATCAAAGGTGATAAGAAGCTTCAAACATTTAGTATCACTACCTCCCTCATCGTTATTTGTGCTGTATTAATCTATGGAACAATAGGCTTTTATCTTTTAAAAGCCAATCACTTTCATGAAAATTTTTCAATTCTTGACTCGTTTGTTAACACCCTGGCTTGTCTTATTCTAGTAGACACCACTTATCTAAATCCACATACGGAATTTGCCAGACTATTTGTTTATTCCATTAATTTATTCGGTGCTCTTGCCATCTTAATGTTATTCTATTCATTCATCCAACCCTATATTTTTAAAACTAAAAGAAACGAAGAAGAATTGATTAGAGCACATGCAGTGATTACCAATTACGGAAAATCAGCGGTTGATCATTTTAAGCTTGCCAATGACAAGCTATTCTTCTTTCCTGCGGATATAGATTCCATGATCGCGTATAAAATAGCCAATAGCTTCGCTGTTGTCTTACATGAACCGGTATGCTTTGACTCACCACTAGTTAAGGAGCAAACAATTTATGCATTTGAAAGATTCTGCCAGCAAAATAGTCTAAAAGCCATTTATTATCGTGTGGATGAGGATAATTTAGAATTCTATAGATCAATTAAGAAAAAAGCACTTCCTATCGGGCAAGAGGCAATTGTCGACTTAAGCCGATTTAACCTGGAAGGTAAAAGCAACAAATCCTTAAGAAATGCCTTGAATAATATCGAAAAGAAGGGTTTTATTACGAAGATTTACACGCCACCAATAAAAGATGGCTTGCTCCAAAAATTAAAGTCGGTCTCAGACGAATGGCTGATTATGCTCAATCGGGAAGAAATGGTTTTCTCTCAGGGGGCTTTTAATGAGACAGAATTGAAACAGCACACCATTATTACCTTAGAGAATACGGATGAAAAGGTCGTGAGCTTTCTAAATATTATACCGGATTATATGCCCGGTGAGACTACTTATGATCTTATTAGAAAAACAGCCGACGCCCCTAGCGGAAATATGGATTGTATTCTTATAAAACTAATAGAGTATGCTCAACAACAAGGGTTCAAATCTTTGAACATGGGCTTAGCTCCTTTTTCCGGTATTGACTCACCGACGGATATACCACAACGGACCATTAAGTTCGCCTACGAAAAACTGCAACAATTCAAACATTACAAAGGCTTAAGAGAGTTTAAAGACAAATATAATCCCACATGGCACACTAAGTATTTAATCTACTCAAACGACTACGATCTCCTGCATATCCCCCTTGCTTTAAATAAAGTGATGAAAGCTTAACGCAATAAGCAACGCCTTTTTTTGGGCAAGGGCACTTCAAATTTTTTTCAAAATTAGTCTCTATCTTGTGCTCTATTTAGCGTTTTGTTAATTTATTCTGTGGAAACCGATAAGTTTAAGCGATAATTGGCTATAAAGTATATTTTTAAGTCCCCGCATCCGGTTTGCTCATCAGATGTAAAACTAGTCGTAAATGAAAATTTTGGTAATAGAAGACAATAAAGAACTCGCTAGCAGTATTCATGATTACCTAGCTGGAGAAAATTATATCTGTGAGCTGGCTTTTAGCGCAACCGAAGCGCGCGAAAAATTGCTCTTCTTTACCTACGACTGTATAATTCTTGATATTATGCTTCCGGATGGAAACGGGCTCGAGTTGCTCAACTTGGTAAAAGAAGAACACATCAACGGTTCTATATTGATTATTTCTGCCAAAGGAGCGCTAGATGATAAAATAAAGGGCCTAGAAGAAGGAGCCGATGATTATCTTACCAAACCTTTTCACTTGCCGGAACTTCATGCACGTCTGAGAGCCATACATCGAAGAAAAAATCTAGACGGCAATAATATCATCTCTTTTAAGGAAATCACGTTAAATACTAATACCTTTGAATTAAAAATACATGGAAAAGCACTAGATGCGACCAGAAAGGAGTTTGAGCTTCTTCTTTATTTTCTGGTAAACAAAAATAGAGTTTTATCACGACAAGCTATTGCCAACCACCTTTGGGGCGATTACACGGATAATCTTAGCAATGTAGACTTTGTTTACCAGCACGTTAAGAATCTCCGAAAAAAAATCAATATGGCGGGTGGCGACGATTACATTGACACGATTTATGGTTTAGGATATAAGTTCAACACAAACAAGAGTTGATATAAATTCCAGATAATGAAATTAGCGGACAAATTTACACTGTGGTTTTTGGCGATAATATTACTTGTAACGCCTATCAGTATGTTCACGACATTAAGTAACATACGCAATCGTATCGATAATTCAGAAATAGAGCGCTTAAAAGCTGTCAACAATGAAGTAGCCGAGCAGTTGAAAGCAGGAATTGCGCCCGATCAGTATTCGCAGGGAAGACCAATCGCTATATTGAAGATAAACAGCGCCTTACCCCAAAACAGGGTACAAGTACAAAAACAACAATGTGACAGTACCGCTTCCGTTACCGATGAATGCCGAATAACGGTCAGTTGTTATTATACCATAAATGGCATCAATTATCAAGTATCTTCCTATAATTACGTAACGCAATCAAAACAGATTTTAAAAGGGATGCTCTTAACGGCCATTTTGAAAACTGTATTGATCGCTTTAGTGGTTCTCTTAACCGTCCGTTTGGTATCCAAAAAGATTCTTTCTCCATTTAATCAAACACTGAAAAGTATACAGAAATTTAGCATTAAAAAAAAGCAGCCGTTAACGCTTAATCATACTAATACGAAGGAATTCCAAGAACTGAACCGATTTCTGAAAAAGATGACGGACAAGGCAATCAAAGAATATAGTTTGGTAAAAGAATTTAGCGAAAATGCATCGCATGAACTGCAAACTCCACTAGCTGTTCTACGAAGCAAATTGGAGCTACTTACGGAAACGGACATACAGCAAAATCAGGCATCGCTTATCGCAGACATGCAAAACGCGATCGAGAAGTTGTCAAGAATCAATCACTCGCTCCTTTTACTCACGAAACTGGAAAATCAGGAATTTGAAGCGACCAAAGAAATAAACTTCACTAAACAGGTTCTTGAGTTACTCACGATTTATGAAGATAGGATAGCAATTAAAGAGCTAAAGGTAACGCAACACATCGATCCTGATATTACCGTCAGAATTAATCCGGCCTTAGCGGACATGTTGTTCGATAATCTGCTTAGCAATGCAATCAGGCATAATGTAAAGAATGGAACCATTTTCCTAGAAATAAATAAAAAGGGAATTTTAATAAAAAATACCGGCCCCGAACCGATTTTCCCAACAGAGGAGTTATTCCAACGCTTTAAGAAAAGCAATCAGTGCAGCAACAGTGTAGGTTTGGGTCTTGCTATTGTTAAACGAATTTGTGAATTGAATAACTTTGATGTTCAATACACTTACGAAAACAGGTTGCATATGCTAACCGTTGATTTTCCAAGAGCTGGGCTTACGGAGACTGATCGAGAGGAAGGTATTTCGGTTTTGGGGCAGGACAATCAAATTGTTACATTAGGATAACAAAATAATCACATTTTGATCACTTCCTTCAAATTCTCTTCAAAATCATTCCCCAATTTCACAAAAGATACTACTAATACTTTTATTTTTTGTGAAATATTCATTCCGTTGGATAATAAGGTATTGCATTTCAAGCCTATTATCATTAATGTTAACACAACATGCTTGGACACAGCAAAAATTGTCTCTAAAGGAAGCCCTCGAATTAGCAATTAACAACTACGGCAGTGTCAAGGCTAAAGCGAATTATGCCAAGGCTTCTTTTTCTTCCGTTGAGCAAGCTAAACGAGATTATCTTCCTAACTTGGTCTTATCCGCGCAACAAGATTATGGAACAGTCAATGGTCAGAACGGACCTCTCTATGGTTTTGGTGGATACGGTGTAGCCTCTTCGGGGCTACCGCTTCCAAACCAGAACTGGAATGCCGCGTTTGGATCGCTTTATTTAGCCAATGTCAATTGGGAATTCTTCTCCTTTGGAAAAGCTAAGGAGCGGATCAAAGTAGCACGAGAAGTTGCCGAACGAGACAATATGGATTTGCAACAGGAGCTGTTCAATCATCAGGTAAAAGTGTCAGCGGCTTATTTGAATCTTCTGGCTGCACAAAAACTCACGCTTTCGTATAAGAAGAATCTCTTTCGGGCCGATACATTCCGCCAAGTGGTTGTCACCAGAGCATTGAATGGGCTCATTGCCGGCGTAGATTCTTCCTTGGCAAATGCGGAGGTATCTAACGCTAAAATAGCATTGACCAAAGCAAAAGATTTTGAACAGGAACAGAGTAACAAGCTGGCGCAATTAATGGGTATTCCTCCAACCGAATTTACCTTAGATAGTTTTTTTATTTCGCATGTACCGGCAGGTATGGAACAGTCGACCGACAGTGATATTGCAAACCACCCTACTTTGAGATGGTATCAATCCCGTATTAATGTGGGGAAAGAACAAAAAAAGTATCTAAAAACACTTTATTACCCTTCCTTATCACTTGTGGGAATCTTTCAGACCAGGGGTTCAGGTTTTCGAAGTGACTACGCGAGTAATCAACAAGCTTTTACACAAAATTATTTCGACGGTATTAAGCCAAGTCGTTCAAATTATCTCATTGGGATCGGTTTGACTTGGAATTTAACCCAACCACTTCGGATTTCGAAACAAGTAAAAGGACAAACCTTTACGAACCAGGCTTTAACAGATGAATTTGAATTGGCGAATCAGCAAATCCGGGCCCAATTAGTTTTAGCGGATACGAAAATTGAAAATGCATTAAGCAATTATAGAGAAGTGCCAACCCAAGTTAAAGCCGCCTCGGACGCGTTTTTGCAGAAATCGGTACTCTATAAAAATGGGTTAACCAATTTAGTGGATGTCACACAAGCCCTGTATGCGCTCATACGGGCAGAGACGGATCGTGATATCGCCTACAACAACGTTTGGCAGGCTTTATTATACAAAGCTGCTGCTTCCGGCGATTTCAGCTTATTTGTTAACAAAATAGAACCTTAGCATTTATTGCTGCAAAAAAAACAGTTAAAAAGAATCTAAATAAACTATCATGAATTTGATTCGCTTTGCATTACGTAAACCGATAACCATAATGGTCATAGTAGCAGGGCTATTTTTCTTTGGAATAAAAGCAGTTACTTCCATTAAGATCGATATCTTCCCAAAACTAGATATGCCTGTAATTTATATTTCCCACCCTTTTACAGGTTATACGCCCGAGCAGATGGAGTCTTTCTTTGCTAAACAATATGTAAACATACTCCTCTATACGAATGGGCTAAAAAGTATAGAGACAAAGAATATACAGGGATTAACCCTAATGAAATTGAACTTTTATCCAGGGACCAATATGGCGCAGGCAGCGGCCGAGCTTGCCTCTTTCACAAATCGTATCCAAGCGATATTCCCTC
The DNA here is from genome assembly GCF_044784325.1 of Olivibacter sp. EAT-5. Taxonomy (NCBI): domain Bacteria; kingdom Pseudomonadati; phylum Bacteroidota; class Sphingobacteriia; order Sphingobacteriales; family Sphingobacteriaceae; genus Olivibacter; species Olivibacter sp. EAT-5. The sequence continues at coordinate 5,149,114 of NZ_CP173028.1, forward strand.
CCGGATCAAACCCACCCTTCATTATACGTTTTGATGCCTCAACATTGCCCGTTGGCCAACTTGTATTGAGTAGCAAAACGAGAAGCAATAATGAGTTGGCAGATTTAGCTAACACCTATGTCCGTTCTTCTTTTACGTCAATAAGCGGGCTAGTCGCTCCCCCTCCTTTTGGCGGAAATGTCAGGACCATTGTTATCAAAGCCGACCCTGCATTACTTCGATCCCACAATATGACGCCAGACCAATTAGTAGAGGCCTTGAAAATCAATAATCAAACCGCCCCGTCGGGAAATGTAAGAGTTGGCGACAAAAATTACATCACACCTACTAATACAACGATTAAAGATGTTAAAGATTTTGAAAATATACCACTTTTCAAAAGTGGTGTCCAAAACCTTTATCTGAGAGATGTAGCAACTGTCGAAGATGCCGCTGACATTACTTCTGGTTATGCCTTGGTAAATGGTAAACGCTCAGTCTATTTAAATGTTGCAAAAAGTGCTGATGCCTCCACTTGGGAAGTAGTAAAAAAACTGAAGGCCGCAGTTCCAAAAATTCAAAGTCAACTGCCGGAGGATGTTCAAGTAAGCTACGAATTCGACCAATCGGTTTATGTTATGAATTCGGTAAAAAGCTTATTAACGGAAGGTGCCATAGGTGCTATACTCACGGGATTGATGGTTATTCTATTCTTAGGCGACCTACGTGGCGCTTTGATTGTTATCCTTACCATCCCAACATCCATTATATCAGGGGTCCTATTTCTTAATTTATTCGGGCAAACCATCAATATAATGACACTGAGTGGTTTGGCTTTGGCAATCGGAATTCTGGTGGATGAAAGTACGGTAACCATTGAGAACATTCACCAGCATTTTGATATGGGAAAACCAAAAGCTTTAGCGATTTGGGATGCCTGTAAAGAAATTGCCTTTCCTAAGCTCTTAATTCTCTTTTGTATTTTGGCCGTGTTTGCGCCAGCCTTTACAATGGGGGGCATACCTGGATCGCTTTTTCTACCGCTAGCTTTGGCTATCGGCTTCAGTATGATTGTATCCTATTTTCTGGCACAAACCTTTGTTCCTATTATGGCTAACTGGATTATGAAGGTAAAGCATCACAAAAAAGCAGATGGATCGAATTTAACCGATGCTGAAGAACTCGAATTGGCCGGCCTTTCTACCGACGATCATCACGCACAGATCGAACAAAAAATTGCTGCTGCCAGAGCTGCCGACAGAAATCATAATGAAAAGATTGGCGTTTTTGAGAAGATACGAATGCGCTATTTACGTTTTATCGAACGCATTATGCCTTATCGCAAAGCAATTGTTGTTGCCTATCTTTTAATTATTTGTGGATTGGCAAGTATATTGATGATGCAAATCGGCCGAGACGTATTACCAAAAGTAAATGGAAGTCAATTCCAAGTACGCCTACGCGCCCCCGACGGCACCAGAATTGAAGAAACCGAGCGCAAGACAAACAAAGCCATTGAAGCTATCAAGAAGTTAGTAGGTCCGGAGAACGTGTCGATCACCTCTGCCTATGTAGGTTTGCATCCATCTCTTTTCTCCACAAGTCCTATTTACCTATGGATGGCGGGCCCACATGAATCCGTCATTCAAGTAGCATTGAGTGAACACTATAAAACTGACCTCGATAAACTCAAAGAGAACATTCGATCTGCATTTGCTAAAGATTTACCGGAAGTAACAACCTCCTTTGAACCGATAGAATTAACGGATAAAATTCTAAGTCAAGGTTCGCCTACTCCAATAGAAGTCCGATTCTCCGGAAGAAATAAAAAGGTGAGCGAGGCATTTGCGCAAAAGCTTATTACTAAACTTAAAAAAATAGATTACCTAAGAGATGTTCAATTGGGGCAGTCTACCAAATACCCATCAATCAATATTAATGTAGATAGAACAAGAGCCGCACAATTGGGCGTTGATATGAATGACGTTTCCCGATCTTTGATTGCCTCTACGTCTTCTTCGCGGTATACCGATAAAAATATTTGGATCGACCAACGCATTGGCAACAGTTACAGTGTTCAAGTACAGATTCCGGAAAATAAAATGAACAGTATCAATGAAATCAATGAAATACCTTTATTGAAAAATTCATCCAGACCCGTACTGGGAGATGTTGCTACCATAACTTCGGGTATAACCTACGGTGAAACTGACAATTTAGGAGCGATGCCCATGTTATCTGTAACGGCTAACATTAATCAGCAGGATTTAGGTACCGCGTCTAAAGAAGTAGAAAAGGCGATTTCCTCACTGGGTGAACTGCCTCGCGGTTTGGAAGTAGAATTGATCGGTTTAAGCAATACGCTAACCGAAACTATGGACAGTTTAGAAAGCGGTCTATTAGTGGCTATTGTGGTCATATTCTTAATGCTTGCCGCTAACTTCCAATCGTTTAAAGTTTCTGGAATTGTTTTAGCAACCGTCCCTGCAGTTATTTTAGGTTCTATCGGTCTTCTATTATTAACAGGATCTACCTTAAATTTGCAATCTTATATGGGTATGATCATGTCGGTGGGCGTATCAATATCCAATGCCGTTTTGCTGATTACCAATGCTGAAGAGATACGGAAGACGACAGGAAATGCTATTTATTCGGCAACAGGGGCTGCCTCACTCAGATTAAGACCTATTGTAATGACGGCATTGGCCATGGTGGTTGGTATGATTCCGATGGCCAGCGGATTGGGAGAGGCCGGTGACCAATCCTCTCCTTTGGGTAGAGCTGTGATCGGGGGCCTTGTGGCGTCGACTTTTGCGGCACTTTTTATCCTGCCTTTGGTATTCGCCTGGGGGCAAGGTAAAGCCAGCACACAAAGTGTGTCTCTTGATCCGGAAGACGAAGAAAGTATTCATTACATTCCATCTATTACTAAAAATTAAAAAAATTCAAATATGAACTCTTACAGATTTGTTTTATTGACCAGCGGTTTATTGAGCATAACCTGCATGTTGGCTCGGTGCACCTCACCTATACAAAAAGCGGAGGCCGAAAATCAAAAAGCAAAGGAGGAGTCGGCTCCATTGGAAATATTTAAATTGAGCAAAGGCCAACTTTCTTCTTCTATTAAAATTCCCGGAGAGCTTATTGCCTATCAACAAGTGGATTTATACGCCAAAGTTAGTAGTTTCGTAAAAAAGCTAAATGTGGATGTCGGCAGTGTCGTATCTGCAGGGCAAATACTCGCTACAATGGAAGCGCCCGAATTGAATTCACAACTAGCAGGAGCTGAATCCCGCCTGAAATCGCAAGAAGCTGTTTATCTAGCAAGTAAAGCTACTTATCAACGGTTACTGGAAACCAGCAAAACACCGGGGACGGTATCACAAAACGATCTCGATTTAGCATTGGCTAAACAGAATTCAGATCTTGCGCAATTTAAAGCGGCACAGGCTGCCTATCGCGAGGTCGGCGACACAAAAAATTATCTTGAAATAAGGGCACCTTTTTCGGGTATTATAACTGCGCGGAATGTCAGCGCAGGTGCTTATGTTGGTCCTTCCGGTAAAGGTTCTGAGGCCCCTATTTTTACCTTACAGCAGCAGGACAAGCTCCGTTTAGTGGTCAGTGTGCCCGAACTATATTCAGCCTATTTGAATCGCCAAAATGAAATCAAGTTTTCGGTTAAAGCTTTACCAAGTGAATCTTTTACGGCCAAAGTCGCGAGGTTAGCAGGCGCATTGGATCCCCGTCTTCGTTCACAACGTATCGAAATGGATGTTAATAATAGTAATAAACAATTGCTACCGGGCATGATTACAGAAGTTGAAATTCCGCTTACCGGCGCCGAGCATACTTTTGTAGTGCCTACAGAAGCGGTTCTCAATTCAACCCTAGGAACTTTTGTGATTAAAGTAGAACACGATAGTACGAAATGGATCCCCGTCAATCTCGGCCGTCAAGCGGACGGAAAATCAGAAGTTTTTGGACCCCTTAATGAATCTACACAACTCGTTAGATTGGCGACAGAAGAAATACGAGATAAGGAACCCGTAAGTGCGCCTGTAAAATTAATACAATAAGGCAATAAAAGCTATTGTAACGTTATCTACAATAGCTTTTCTACCGGCCTTTTCCTTATAGGTTTTCTCTTTTTTAACTTACTTGCTTTGTACTTATTATGGCAGACAGTACCTCTTCCAAATTATCCAACCCTCTAGTACGAATGTTAAAAGTGTGCTGCAGGGCTTCAATAACCTCACAAGCAGTACTAAAAAGAAACGACTCTTTTCTTCCGCTATCATATCGAATATTCAACACATTATCATGTAACGTATAACGGCCATCATCATCTACTTTCGCCACAATAAGCTGTTTTGTAAAGTGTGAATTGGGATGTGTTGAGACATACCAGTTGGCCACTTCATAGTCTATCGACTCCAAAACCTCTGTGTAAAACTGGTAGATCGACCGCCACTCATTCTCTTGCAATACCTGCAGGATATAAAATTTTTCCTTTTGTATAATGCGAAAGATTCCATGTTGCGTTTCCTGCACAATGTCAGGAGCAAAAAGTAAGGGAGCCGTTAAGGTCATAGCCCCAAACCCAACATCGGCTATATAAGCTTGGCCTTCGTAAACTATATGTAATAACATATGAGTTCTCGCCGTTATCTGGGTTGGATCTATATTCCAAATCACTCTTGCCCAAAATCCACTTACCTGAAAACCTAGTTGTATCAATACCTGCTTAAACAACGTATTATGTTCAAAGCAATACCCTCCTCTATGTGACAGTATTAATTTATCGAAAATATCCTCAATGCCTAGACTTATCGGTCTTCCGGTAAGCGGATTCAAATTTTCAAAGGGAATGTATTTTGGATGTAGTCGATGTATCTCCATCAACGTTTCCAGGTTGGTATCCGGTCGCTGCGTATAATGAATTCGCTCTAAATATGCTTTTAAATCAACCATATATAAATTTATTAAATGGTTATAGATAACAAGAACATCTAACGCCCTCCCCTCCTAATTATTATTCCTTCGTTCTTATTTCTGATTACCGATCAAAGTTAGTATTTTTACGCATTAAACCAAGCGGATACTTTGTTTATGAATCATCATATAAACGATTACGACAGCGCTCTTTGGTTGCTGAAAAAAAAGGGTCCTCAAACGCTCATTGAGGTCGCTAATGAGCTTAAAATCACCACGGAGGGCGCGCGTTTCAAGCTACAAAAACTTGCCAACGATGAGTTGGTTACCTCCAGCACGCGAGTAAAAGGACGGGGAAGGCCACAACAGATTTGGTCGTTAACCCGTGCAGGACACGCGCGGTTTCCAGACTCGCACGCAGATCTTACCGTAAAGCTTATTGACTTAATTCGTCAAAGCTTAGGCGAACAAGCCATGGAAACCATCATTTCCGAAAACGAAAAGGCAGGCATAATAAAATACAATGAACACTTAAAGGGTGTTAATGAATTGGAAGAACGAGTCAATAAATTGGCCGAGATTCGGAATCAAGAAGGCTATATGGCCGAATGCCAAAAGCAGGGTGATGTTTATTTACTCATCGAAAATCATTGTCCGATTTGCGCAGCAGCACAGACTTGTCAGGGCTTTTGCCGTTCAGAGCTTAATACGTTCCAAAATGTTTTAGGAGAAAATGTATCCGTTGAACGGATAGATCATATTCTTGCCGGGGCAAGAAGGTGTGCTTATAAAATTTATCTTCAGTAATGCGGAATATTCGTCTAAATAGAGGTTGCTTTTGATAAAATAAAAACAATTGCTTCCCACTCTAATCGTAAACTCTGCTCGATCAGGGCCTTATAAACCCCATACCAAAGGCGGATCCAGCACCTAAAATAGCTCCTGCCGCAACATCTGATGGATTATGAACACCTAAATACATGCGAGAGTAACCTACAGTTCCTGCCCAAATGAACGATGGCGCAATTATATACCATTTAGGATAAGCGCGCGACAAGGCCGTGGCCGTACTGAATGAAGCGGACGTATGACCTGACGGGAAAGAATAACTAGACGGCTGATAAACAGCTTTAAACCCACTATGTGCGATGAAGGGACGTGGTCTTTTAAATATTTTCTTCAATCCAAAATTTAGCAAGGCGGTAATTGCTGTACTACTAGCTATATAAACTGCGTTCTGCCGCATCTCTTTGTTTCCATCAATTACACCGGCGACAAACAATCCGGCAGGTATGGCGGCGTTGACATAGTTGTTTGCATCAGAAATGATACGCATTGCCTTCGTTTCTTGCTCGCTCCTCTTGGCGGCTAAATTTTCCAAAATGCGTAGATCAATTTGATCAACTGTCGACTGCCCAAAAAGATTAGAAGTACAAAAAAACAAAAATACGATCGTATAAATTTTCATCTACCTTAATTCCAATTTCCAAACTTAGGCAAATTACATCCCGAAAGCAAAGAAGATTGATCACTGCCGTGATTGGATAAACCGTTAAGATTTAAAAATTGGAATAAAAAAAGTCTTCAACCGGGGAGATTGAAGACTTTAACTAACCAATTATAAACCTAAATTATGATGACACAAAGATAGTGTACTTAATACACTATATTGATAAATTAATTGTAATTTATTTGTCATTTCGACCAAGGACTTATTAAACACCGAATGGTGGAAGTTCAGTTCCAGTGACTTACTGCTTTTAAATGCTTTTTTCAGTCAAGTATTTCCAGTACCTCTTGGGCACATGTTGAACATGCAATCTCACGTTTTTTCTTTCCTTTATATTGGTGGATTTAAAATACTGTTGCCACAAATCGGCATACAGAATCTCGTCTTCTTCAAGCTGTACCATATCATCCAACAGGACTGTCTCATTTGTTAATTTTACTTCCGAAACAAGGTTTAAATCGTAATAGATGCCGTAGTCGCGTTTTGTATCATATATTAACCAACGTTGATCCGCATAACGGCGCATAAAATGCTCGTTAATAAGCGGAAGCACATTAAAGTCCGGTTCAATCACGGCAAAGTATAAACCATTTTTTTGCTTTTTAAAACGCGTAAAGGCTTTCATGCGATGTCGTTCTCTGTTCACCATCTTTGCAGTCTGATGTATTGTTAGCACGTCATTCCGTCCAAATGCTAAGTGCCCCTCTTCAACGGTCGAAAAATAAAAACAGACAGCCGAGCACAAGGTCGCCTCTATTTGGGGAAGCTCAGACAGAAACGCGCAGAACAAGTTTTCCTGAGCATATTTTGGTATCCGCAATTGTAAACCTTTCCAAACGCGCTGGGCTTTTGATTTATCGGTTGTCACTCTTTTCCACGGCACGAAAATATCTTGTTGTAACGGTTGTTCATTCCGGTAAATGGCGGTTACCGAGACCTTGAATTCGAACATCTCAAAAACCAAAGTTAACCAGCCTTCCCATGTTCCATCATAAATTATTACACACATTTCTAGAAGAGGCTTGTTTGATAAAAGTTGCTTCTTGAATATTTACTTTTCGAAGCATTCAAAATATATGATTTAATAAGCTGCTCAGGCTTATCACAGAAAATTTGCTTATATCCTCTACATATAATGAAATACTTAGCTCTATTGAGCGAAACACCTATTTTTTTCAATTGTTCTATATCAAGATGACCATGCTTTCGCGCATTGACTATTTTATGGGCCGAAGTCAGCCCGATACCCGGTACTCTTAGTATAAGATGGAGATCCGCATTATTGATATCAACAGGAAAAAATCCGGGATTTCTCAATGCCCAACTAAGTTTCGGGTCAATGTCTAAATCTAATACAGGATGTTGCTCATTCACCAGCTCGGATGATTTAAAGCCGTAAAACCTCATGAGCCAATCGGTTTGATAAAGCCTATTTTCCCGAAGGAAAGGTATTGCCGAACCAATCCCCGGTAAACGCATATCATCACTTATCGGAACATATCCGGAATAATATACGCGTTTAAGGTTAAATTTGTCATAGAGATTTTGTGCAACCTTTATAATTTGAGCATCCGTTTCGCCACTTGCGCCAATTATCATTTGGGTACTTTGACCTGCCGGTGTAAACGAAGGAGTATATTTGAATTTTTCTTTTTCTTCTTTTACCTCCATGATTTTCTGCTTGAGGTAATCCATCGGTCGGATCATATCTTGCCTATTCTTTTCCGGTGCTAACAACTTTAAACCTGATTCAATCGGAATTTCAATATTCACGCTTAACCTATCAGCGTATAGCCCCGCTTCGTACATCAGGTCATTACTAACTCCCGGAATCGTCTTCAAATGAATATAGCCATTAAAATTGTGATCCATTCTCAGTTTTTTTGCAACAAGTATCAACCGCTCCATGGTATAATCTGCATTTTTAAAAATACCGCTACTGAGAAACAAGCCTTCAATGTAGTTGCGTCGATAAAAGTTGATGGTAAGATCTACGACTTCCTGAACTGTAAAAGCCACCCGTTTAATATCATTGCTTTTTCGCGTAACACAATAGGCGCAGTCATAAATACAAAAGTTCGTCAATAAGATTTTCAATAAAGAAACACAACGACCGTCTTCCGTATAGGTATGGCAGATACCGGCGCCCGTATTCCCAATGCCTTTGTTCTTATTTTGTCGATTGCTTCCACTCGAGGAACAACTTACATCATATTTGGCTGCATCAGCCAAAATTTCTAACTTCTCTATAATCCTGCTCAAAACAAACTAAATTTATTAGCAAATATACTAAATAAAATAGTATACAGAATTATTCGAGAATCAATTCTATTTACCTTCAAATAATCTTCCCCAACTTGATTACTACCGCGCCACCTACGATCACAATGCATTAAAAAAGCTTCCGGATATAGTTACTTTAACCTGTATTTTCACTAGCTTCGTAAAAGTTAATAAATAAGATTATGAAATTCACAAGAAAAGCAAATGCCAATTGGAAAGGCACAGGCATGGAAGGAAAGGGTACAATCAGTACACAAAGTAAGACATTGGATAACGCCCAACTCTCATTCAAAACCCGCTTTGAACAAGGCGTCGGCACTAACCCCGAGGAGTTGGTCGCAGCAGGGCACGCGGGCTGCTTTACCATGCAACTAAGTTTCCTGTTGAGCGAAAAAGATTATACACCGGGAAATCTAGATACCGAAGCCCAGATAACGTTTGAGGACGGCTCAATTACACATATCAAATTAATCTTAACCGGAGAGGTAGATAACATTTCCGAGCAAGAATTTAAGGAAATTGCGCAAAAAGCAAAAGAAATCTGTCCTATCTCTAAGTTATTGAATACTGACATAACATTAGAAGCGTCTTTAGTGTAAGTGCCCCCTCCAAGCAGCTATTTTCCAGCTGCTTGGGGAGCAAAGCAAACTTTTTAACTATGACACCGCGGTAAGCTTCAACACGACGCTCTTTCGCTTACTAGACAAATAGGGGTTAAAACCTACCTTCATCAAAAAGTCGCCCGTATAAGTTTCCCCGGGATTAATCAGAGATGATTCTCCGTTATAAAGATTTATCTCTTCCAACCGGTAGCTTTTAACCGGATCTAATCCTTTGAACTTTATGGGGGCCGGCGTACCTGTATTTTGACGATAATTTACCAAGTAATTAAATATTACCCCTGAATCCCTATTTTCATTGACATATAGAATAGAAGCATAATCCTTTTCTCGAGGGTTTGCCAATCGAAATTGATCGCCTTGCCAAATAATCGGTTTTAATTCATCGTAGGTTTTCAGCGCTTGCTGACAAAATGCCAAATCTTCTTTTGGTAGTTTACTGACCACAATATCAAATCCTAATTTACCCATCATAGCAACGTCAACCTTAAATTTAATGGGCTGGTCTCCCCAGTCAGTTACATGATTAGCACTGGCCAAAGCCGGATAAAAAAAAGAATATTCATACTGCATGAAAATACGTTCCAAAGGGTCTGTATTATCACTCGGCCAATATTCAGTGAAATAGCGAAGGGCCCCGTAATCAACCCGTCCTCCTCCCCCCGAGCAAAGCATCATCGGTATTCTTGGATACTTGGCCCTGATCCGTTCCAGAACCGCATATAACCCTTTCACATAGTCTACATAGAAATTTCCCTGGCTTTTGAGATAAGGGGAATAGGCGTTGTAAATAACAGCATTGCAATCCCATTTCACATAGGCGAGGCCCGGATTTTTTACAAACAAATCATCCAACGTCTTGAAAACAAAATCCTGTACTTTAGGGTTTGACAAGTCCAACACCAACTGATTTCTAAAATAATATTCAGGACGTCCCTCTTGCTTTACCACCCAATCCGGATGTTTTTCATATAACTCGCTTTTAGGACTTACCATCTCAGGTTCCACCCAAATACCAAATTTAACCCCATTGGACGCAGCCTCCTTTACTAAAGAAACAAGGCCATTGGGTAATTTCTCCCTATTCTCTTCCCAATCGCCTAAAGCCGCTGTATCGCTGTTTCTTGGATATTTATTTCCGAACCAGCCATCATCTAAAAGAAACAAATCAACCCCTAACTTTTTTGTATCTTTTAGCAGAGAAGAAAGTTTGTCTTCATTAAAATCGAAATAAGTGGCTTCCCAATTGTTCAATAAGGTTAATCTACTGCCTCCGCCATCAAGCAATTGATACCTCCGTGCCCAATTATGAAGATTTCTACTCGCATTCCCTATGCCTTGATCAGAAATCGTATAGACAAACTTAGGCGTTATGAATTCTTCATTTTTTTGCAGTATATAAGTAGAGGCGTAATTGTTTATTCCGGCTAGTATACGTAGGTTGTCTTGCGGATCCTTCTCGAAATCAATTTTGAAATTACCGCTCCATGCTAAACCGCCTATAAGCACAGACCCCTCATCTTCTTTGGCAGGACCATTAAAAGACAGCAAAAAGGAAGAATGCTGAAAAAGGTTTGCTCGCGTTCCCAATTTGCTGTCAATCGTTTTTATTCCGTGCGTTAACTTCTCTTCCTCGGGCTGCATTTCCTTGATCCAATCGCCGTGATAATGCTTTAACCAAAAATTGTCCGCTTTTAAGTTTAAATTGGCGGACGAATACTTAACCAACTCCACAGCTCCCTTCTCATGATGACGAATGGTAGCCCATTGCTCGATAACATTTTCTTTTTGATAGATCCGATAATGTAAATCAACTTCAAAAGGATATAGAGCATCTTTTAGAAGCACCCGTAACTCACCGATGTTATGGTTTACAGTGATAAATTCATGGTTCAGATATTTTAAATCCAGCGATTGATTACCGTCTGCGTGTCGCACACTGATCGCAGGTTCCAGCAAGTTACGACTTCCCGACCCTGTATAGGCCGCGCGGTACATCCCGGTATAATCGTCAGCTTGTTTATATTGAGAAGCCAGTCGGCGGTAGTCAGAAGAATGTAGCAATTTAGGGCCCAAATAAACCATATTGAGATCGCCATTGATTTCCACTTGTAAAACAATGGCTTGTTCGCTACCCTCTAAAATAAGTTGCTCTTTTACTTGGTTGGTAAGCTCTTTTTGCTGCGCTCCTGCAATAAGATAACAGCACATGGCAATTAAGACGAAACAGCAGTGTTTCATAAATACGATTGTTCTTTGCATTTATTATCGGTTAATTTACAAATCTGTACTAGTCTATACTATTAAACAAAAGTAGCAATTAACATGCAACAAGACAAGCTATTTGTATGCAAACAATAAGACTAAATCTTTTTTCACTTTTTCTAGTACCTTCTTTATTTTTAACTATCTTTATCGCCAGCATAATAGTTTTAGAATAAAGCACATAGCAACTAATCAACCCAAATAGAAAAGCCAGGCATATAGTCTGGCCTTTTCATTTTATTTGATATAGAGCTATTCTTATAAGCGTCGCATCACACCCCATTATTGTCGCTTCTACACATATTACCTGTTGATTTTTTGAATTAAGTTTGTACTTAACAATGACAATATTTGGCCATTGAAAACAAATTATTCCAGTGAATCCGGCACGAGCCGTAGCTTTAGAAAGAACACCTGCCAGCGGTAGGCAGCAAGCGTTCTTGTTATTAAGAAGTTTATTCTAATGAAAAAAATTATCGTATGTAATTGGCTATCCCTAGACGGTTTTTTTTCCGGTCACAATGGCGAAACCGACTGGTTTTATTGGAATGATGAAATCGAGCATCACCAACTTACTATACTACAAGGGGTAAAATTAATGTTATTTGGCAGAACTACTTATGATATAATGGCAAATTACTGGCCAACAAACGCAGCTGCTCATGAGAATAAACAAATAACCAAATTGATGAACAACATACATAAAATCGTTTTTACAAGCAGCTTAAAAGCGATCAGTTGGAAAAACAGCATTGTTAAAAGTGAACTTAAGCAAGAGGATATACACCGCCTAAAACAAGAGACTCATGGAGACATCCTCATCTTGGGAAGTGGAAGTATTGCTTCGCAACTGTTGAATTTGGATTTAGTGGATGAATTGCACCTTTTCATCAATCCGATTATACTGGGTAGTGGGCAAACCATGTTTCAACACGTACACGGACGAATAACATGGGAACAAGCGAAAAGCGAGTCTTTCAGTAATGGGGTAACATTAAATGTTTATGAAAAGCAGCCTGCAATTTCAAATGAACATCATCAACTCCTTTCGAAAATTAATTTATCATATTATGGAAACTAAGATCAAAAGTAATTTCTTAAAAATTGTCATCCCTGCCTACAGAATGCGTAGTCAACTATTTAATAACGTGCTGGCCAACATAAATGAAACAGATGCTAAACATAGGGTAAACGGTCGCACCAATCACATATTGTGGATGGCTGGCAATTTAGTAAACTGCCGCTATTGGCTCGGAGAAGCATTGGGACTTCCATACAAAGACCCGCATGCAGATTTATTTTCAGATGCCAAAGCTTTAGATGAAAACCTAAATTATCCTAACCTGACGGCACTTATAGGTGAGTGGCATAAGATTTCACCAAAGCTTTTTGACAGACTTTGCAACATAATTGACGATGAGCTTCTTCAGCCCTATGCTATTGGAATGGAAACACCCTTTATCGAAGAAAACTATTTAAATGCAATCGGAATGTGTCTTGACAGAGAAGAATATTTGTTCGGGCAGTTAGGCCTTATGCGGCGAGTTCTAGGTTACGAGGCTATGAAATATGATCTAGATCCCTCCATCAAGTACTAAAGGTCGTTTTTCACTTTTAAGCCCTGCGGAGCCATTTACGCGATATATCGCCAGTTACTTGAGAGACAGGTCCCACATATACACCGAAGTAAAAAGATTAAGAATGAGATAATGAACTCGACTTATTCATTGATGATTAATTTGTAACCAATACCCCGTATATTAACAATCTCAATACGGCTGTCCTCTCTCAGGTGTTTTCTAAGCTTTGTAATAAAGACGTCCATACTTCTGGCGTTAAAGAAATTATCTTCTCCCCATACAACTTCAAGCGCCAATTTACGATTGAGCACCTCGTTTTTATTTTCGGCAAGTAACTTCAGAAGTACCGACTCTCTGAACGAGAGTTTGATCGTTCCGTTTGGCTTGTTCAGTTCCTGATTTTTGCTGTTGAACAAAAAATCGCCTATCTCAAAGATCTCTTTTATCTCATTTTTGTTTTTTATTGATGGACGGGATAAAAGCGCATTTATTCGAACAATTAACTCTTCCATACTAAATGGTTTCTTTAAGTAATCATTGCAACCCAGTTCGAAACCCTTTACCACATCGTTGGTTAGAGATTTTGCTGTGAGAAATATAATCGGAACCTGCTGATCTATCCTTCTAACGTCTTCTATAAGACTAAAACCATCTTTCACGGGCATCATAATATCAAATATGCAAACAGTCGGTTGCCAAGCTCTGAACGTGGCATAGGCCTTTACTCCATCTTGGACTAAAATCACGTTAAACCCGCTAAGTTCTAAGCTCTCCTTAACGATCTTACCAAGAAAAGGCTCGTCTTCTGCTATCAATATTTTCACAGCTTCCATATAAAGTAAAATTTTATGTAATCAAGTTAATATAAATAAAAACAACACAATATCATTTAAAAGGTAAACAAATAGTAAATACACTTCCCTCTCCTAATCTACTGCTTACGCTGATCTCTCCGTGATGCATCCTGACAATACTTGCAACGTAACTCAGTCCCATACCGAAGCCTTTTACATCATGAAGGTCGCCTGTTGGAACCCGGAAAAAATTGTCAAACACACGATCCTGATAAGCGGTAGGAATTCCAATACCATTATCTTCTATCGAAATCTTCACAAACGCTTGCTCATAACGCAGGTCAATCTTAATCACAGGTAAACGTCTTGAATATTTTAGGCTATTTTCTATTAGATTATAAAAGACATTCGCTATATGGTCTTGATCCAGCTCCAACATCGGCAGTAATTCTTGCCCTTCGTTAACGTGTATTACTGCATTTTTTCTTGATAATTGCGGCTGCATAGTTGAGATAACCTTATTAATTAGTAAAAGAACATTGGTTGTTTGAAAGTATAGACTAACTTCGTTCTTTTCAAAAGCAGCCATTCTTAACACCTTATCAACCATACTCGATATACGATTGAGTTCAAGTTGACAGATAGTTAGGTATTCTGACAATCGTTGCGAATTACTATTTACTTCCCTATTTTTAAGCGCTTCGACAGCCAAGGATATAGTTGCTATGGGCGTTTTGAATTCATGGGTCATATTATTAAAAAAGTCATTTTTTATATCCGACATTTTTTTTTGCTGAAAAATAGTACGCAACATATACAAAAATGCCCAGGCCGTTGCTCCTATAATAGCGATTGAAATAAGTAATATCCATTGCATTTTTTTTACGATAAAGAGCAGATTATTGTCTAAAGAAAAATCGACAAAGTAAGGCTGTAATATGCCGAATTTTAAACGCGTTATTTTACGTGAGAACTGCTCAAAGCGTATACTATCCGTATAATAAGGTTGACCTCTACCACTTATATTGGACAATTTTAATGCATAAGACGTATATATATTATGCGTGTGTAGTAAAGAATCAATTTCTAAAGCTAAAGGGCCGGATAGCTTTTGTAGCTCAGATTTGTCATGGAAAACATCGGTTATGTTAACAATTTTCGTTTGTTGAACTTTTGAGCGGCCTTTTATATCCGTTTTGCCTGCGTTTATCTGCGTGATCACCGACAATTTAAAAGGCCCTTTTGTTGAATCATCGGGTTCAAGTAACGGAAGCTCCGGTTGTCCCCCCGTCACATCGCTAAATGTTTGAAAAAAGGCATTCATTTTCTCGCCCTTACCTATAATAAGACGCTTACCGCTCCGCAAGCTATCCAATGGAATACCCAACGTCTTCATATCACGCTGGATATGTTTTTGCTGAAGCGTTTGCAATAGCTTTAATATATCCTTATCAAATTGTTCAGCACTCAGTTGATAAGAATTGTATAGCCAGTAGCCTTGTAACAGAAAAACACCGGCCAAGGCAAATGACACAATGATTACTGTAAAACGAATTCGTTGCAATAACATACTACAAATCTACATTTAATTGAATGCAAGCCTTAAACCGTTAACAGAACTTAGCAGAAATTAACAGTAATTAACATTCACCCTTATGTTTAACAGTGTTTAACAGTAATAAAAATCAATAAATCGACTAACCTATATACTTTCGATGATACAATAATGCTTTAATCTAACAAAACGTGTTGATCCATTGATAAAAGCATCCATTAACTATTAAAATATAAGCGAAATGAAAACATTTTTTTTTCTGAAAAGAAGCCTCGCGTTTTTTGGCACTATCGGTCTCGCATTTTCTGCATTTGCTCAAGAAAAAGATCAAGCACTCGCCAGTGTTGTCTATGACTTTATTCATGTGACAGATACAAACAAGAGAGAAAACCCCAAAAAAGAAAGTATGATCCTCTATTTAGGTAAATTCATGAGCGCCTATAAAAGTAAAACACTCGCTTTAAAGCTAGAAGAAATTAGAAAGGAGATGGGGGAAGAAAACGACAATGGAAATAAAAGAAAACTTTTCTCCTTTAATTCGCCCAATGTATCCAACGATGAGCTTTTTCTAAATCCTCAAAAGCAGAAATTAATTAGGGTAGATAAAATTGGTCCCACGGCATACCAAATCCCTGAAGACTATCCGATTATCAATTGGAAGATAACCAATCAAACAAAAATTATTGGTGGATATAATTGCCAGCAGGCCTTTGGAGAATTTGGCGGTAGACTCTATACCGTTTGGTTTACCCCCGAAATACCATTTCCTTATGGTCCATGGAAACTTCATGGCCTACCGGGACTAATCCTGCAAGCATCCGATGCTAAAAACGATGTTCAGTTTAATTATGGAGGATTTAAGAAAGAGCTAGACAGCAAAGTTTCTATAGCACTTCCCGACAATGCTCCGCAAACAACACTAAAGGATTTTATGAAGGCGAAAGCCGCTTTTGAAAAGAATTTAATGTTCAATCAAAAAGCCCTCGCACCGGGGAATGCTAATACGAGAATCGTCCTTAAGGATCAATCCGGGCGCCAATTATCTGAGAACGAGTTCAAAGAAATGATGGAGTCTCGGGCGAACGAAAAAAACCCGATAAATAATCCATTAGAGCTTAATAAATAACAAGCCTCATCCATAAGTAAATGAGATTCATCGTACCGTTTCTTTCTTTCTTCTCTATATTGGTAGTTCATTGCCAAGAATTGAAAATTAGTGGTCAATTAAAAACAATTGACGGTAAAGGTATTCCATACGCCAACATCACATTAAAAAGTGCGCAGCAAACAATTATTGCCTATACCACCAGTAACATTGAAGGCTATTTCAGCTTCACATTAAACGATACTACTACTACTGCACATTGGTTAGAAGTAAACCACTTAGGATATAAAAAGTTCAGGACATCCGTAATAAATGGTAAAATGGAGTACCTGATCATGCTCGAAGAACAATCGATTGATTTAGCGGAAGTGGAAGTTAAGAGCCCTCCCATACGTTCAAATAACGACACCTTAAGTTATGACGTTGAATCTTTTGCTAAATCAGAGGATCGTACCATAGGCGATGTGTTAAAACGTATGCCTGGAATAGAGGTTGAAGAAAGCGGACAAATAAAATATAATGGCAAGAATATATCAAACTTTTATATCGATGGAGATGACTTATTAAACGACCGTTATAATATCGGAACAAGAGCGATTCCACAAGACATGGTAAAAGATGTTGAAGTATTACAAAACCATCAACCCATTGAAGTGCTACGAGATAAAAGCTATAGTGATGATGTGGCAATTAACTTAAAAATAAAAGAAGACGCCAAGCTTAAGCTGACAGGACAGATAAAAATGGGTGGCGGAATTCCGAATTTATACGAAGCTGAACTAAATAGCCTATTATTCAATGATAAACACAAAATGCTTAATGTTGCTAAAGCGAACGATATTGGCGTCGATTTATCAAGGGAGCTAACTGCCTTTAACGCCGAAAACCAATTACAGTCTATGAATAATCAACGACCATCCGAAATACTTTCTTCAGGTACCGTATCGGAACCAAATCTTCCGAAGGAACGTTACAATTTCAATCACTCAGCCTTAGTTAGCGCAAATAATCTAACGAATTTGAAAAACAGTTTTCAGTTAAAATCGACGATAAATCTGTTATATAACCGCAACGATATGAACTACAACAGCTTGACAAATATGTATGTAAACAATGATACGATTCGTTATAGCGAGGTACAAAACATAGAAAACAAACCTTTAATGGCAGATTTCTCAGTGAGTCTTAAAAACAACAATAAAAAGTATTATTTCAACAACATGCTTCAGGTCAACTTTAGCAACGAAAAAAGCGTGTCTGATCTTCAAAGCAACTCCTTTGACTTTAGTCAGCAACTAAAAACAGGGCAGTATGACTTTTCAAATAAAATATCCTACCTCCCTTCCTTAAAGAACCAACATATCCTGAGCTTTAATTGGTATCTTAATTACTTTAATAAGCCACAGACGCTAACAATAAACCCAGGCATCAATGACGGAGCACTTAATGATAGCATTCCCTTTCAAGCCGTCAATCAGATTACTAATTTACCAACTTGGTTTAGTAATTTGTCATTGAGCTATCGGATCCCAAAAGGTCGTATTAAACAGCATTATCTAGTTGGCCTCGTAAGTGAATGGCAACACCTGACTTCTAATTTAGAATTAAGGCAGGCAAACGGAGACTGGACTCCTTATGGAAATAGTTTAGATAATGATTTATATTGGAAGCGACATAGAATAAACATAAATCCATCTTTTGAATACGAAAAAGGTCCTTGGGAAAGTCTCGTTTCGTTTCCACTTTCGATACAAAGTATAAATTATGAAGATGTCGGATTTACATTTAGAGAAAATTTCAGCAAATGGCTTTTCAACCCTGCATGGAACTTAACCTATAACCTAAATAGTGAAGATTATCTTGCTGTCAACTACAGTTACAACAACCAAATAGGTAATATAAGCGATCTCTATCGCGGGGCTATTCTTACCAATTACCGAAGCCTTCAATCTAACAATGCAAGCCTCCAGGAAAGAAATCTCCACAATATCGGTCTACGCTACAATTATCAGCGAAACCTTCAAATGTTTTTTATGAATGCATCTATTAATTACAGTAAGGTTCGTTCCAATACAATTCTTTCTCATATAGTAAGCAATAATCTCTTTCAAACCGTTCTTTTACCTTTTAGCAATAAAAGCCATGATTTAAGCATCGCGGCTGGCATTAGCAAATATTTATTCGATATCGACGTCAATATTGGTGCTAATGCCTCTTGGAATAACACCCGTTATAATCAGTTTTTAAACAACCAATTACTTCCTTTTAATAACCTAACCTTCAGTTTTAGCCCTTATTTTGAAACTCGCTTATTGAATTTCCTATTTTTAAAATACGCCGGAAAGGGAAATTGGACCACCAGTAAAATGATCGGTGCAACCGCAGGAATTGATTTTCCCGACAGACAAATTCAATTTTTTGATCAATCTCTTGACCTAACATTCCGACCATTTGAAAATGCTTTTTTTAAGCTGAGTGGCCGACAACTTTTAACCACGCAAAAAAATGCGGAAAATGTAAAATACCTTTTTACAGACCTCAACTTCCGTTATAAAATAGACAAATGGAAGACTGATATAGAGTTGGATGCAAGTAACCTTACAGACATTAGGTCTTACGAACTATACACGCTTTCTTCCAATCAGTTTGGATACAGTCAATACGATTTAAGAGGCCGCATGTTACTCCTTAGACTTAGTTTTCGTATTTAAAACACGTCGAAACGCAAATGCTGATCGCTAAACGTGTTTAGTCCGTCAAACGTCCAATAGGATAAAGCAAGTGTGTCTTCTCGTAATAAGAAGAATGTTTATAAATCCAATCGAGCTGTGCTTGGCCACTTTTCATAAGCGATGAATCAGCCTGTTTAGCTTTTTCAAAGGCATGTGCCAATGCTCGGTTTTCTTTTAATAACCTCTCAGCTTCTTCTTCAAAAATGTAAGAGGCAAAGTATTCTTTCTGTCCTAAAATTGCGTCAAAAAAATTCCAACAGAAATATGAGTCCACCGCTTGAGGCTCAAGTGTCTCTATAATATACCTGTTTTTCTCTTGATCCGTTTTTACTATCACGTCTCCTGCATAAAACGGAACCTCCATTTTTTTCGTTACAAGCTCTACCTCCCTATGCAAATAATGACCTTCGAATGGTTTTTCTAGACTTTTGAATCGCTTAATATAGTACATGTCAAGCAATAGGGTTGTGTCTCGCTCGAGCGTTTCCAGCTTCACTCCATTTAACGCTAAAAGTTTAACAACTTTTTCATAAGCTTGGGGAATGATATAAGCCGATGGCTTTTTCACAGTTAATTTTGGCTTGTATCGATTATAAAGTTTTATCTTTCGGGTAAAAGGTTTGTTTCTATCGTAATATAATCGATCCTGTCCACTTACCTCACTTGGCTTGTGCATAGCCTCATACCCATAAAAGTCAATTTGCCTATAATTAAGCGTATCCAGTTCCCATGCCAGCGGAAAAACCTGCTGATCCTTTACAGATTGCTTCGCTTTTTTTCTAACTGCCAGCAATTGGCTTCCTTGCTCATGGGTAATGTCTATTAAATGTTTCATCAGCGCATAAGTTGCATTTACTCGCTGCGCAAAAGGTTTCCACATATGAGTTTCGGGCATATAAGCTATGGTATTATGCAATGCAGCATATCCAGTGGAATATCTGGGATTTTCCAAAAAAGACACGATACCGGATTCCGGCGTCTCTCCGCGCGAATCTACATAAGGCACCAGTCGGTACCCCTCTCCTTCCATTCGATTATATAGCTCCTGCGTATAATTTTTCAACATATAATCAGCTAAAATAGTGTTCAATTTGTCCGGTTGCGTATCGATAAGCGTCATCACATACTGATAATCAGCACCGTTACTTGCGTGGTTATCGATAAAAACATCGGGGTCCCAGCGATTAAATATTTCCTGGAAAGTCTGAGAATTACGACTGTCTGTCTTAATAAAATCACGATTGAGATCTAAATTCTGTCTGTTCCCCCTAAACCCATATTGTTCCGGGCCGTTTTGATTAACTCTCGATACCCCGCGATTTAACATACCATCAATATTGTATACAGGGATGAAGCAAAGCACAACATTGTCCGGAACAGCATCTTTTATTAACAAATCCCGAATTAGCATCATGGATGCGTCAATACCCTCGGGTTCTCCGGGATGGATTCCGTTGTTGAACAATATGATGCTTTTATTTTTCTTTCTTAGGCTAAGGGGATCGAAATCACCATCCTTGGACAAAACCATCAGCTGAAGTGCCTTACCAACATCAGTTGTACCAAAAGAAAAGAGTTTAGCCTGCACATAACTACTATCCAAATGGCGATAAAATGCCAGTACTTCTTCGTAAGTAGCAGTACGATTATGTTTATCATCTAACTCAAAAGCAATCTTTTGAGCTTGAACAAAAAAGGAGAAAAAAATGAGCGAGAGAAAGACAAATGATTTTAGCATTTTCTGTTTGTTATTTTCTTTAGGGTGTCCCCTAATTCTTAATCATATACCCTCTTCTACAAAGATCTTTTTTACTAAGTTGATTTCCCTTTCATACATAGTTTTTTTCCTGGTACCGAAATACAGCGTGTTTTCCATAACCGGGTCACCGGTCCATATAAGATGAAGCTTTTTGGACTCTATTTCGTTCTTGCACAAAAAATCCGGAATGATTGAAAAACCAACCCCCTCGCTTAAGCATCGGACAATAGAGCATATATTAGGGACGATATAGTTCGGTTTAAAATCCGGATGGTGCCTGAAGTTCAGATACCAGAATCTTTTTAAGTTCTCCATATCAGCGGCGGTACTATACCATACTTGTTCCTTAAGCCATTTCTCTGCAGCCATCAAATCGCCCTTTACAATGAGCTCTTCCACAATTTTCGTATCTGTTTCCGCACCGGCTACCAAGACGATCCGTTCTTTAGAAAATGGGCTAAATTCCAGGTTTTTTTCCAGACCTTTCTGAGGCGTAATAATCAGATCTAATAAACCTTTATCTAAATCGTGAATCATCTGCGGATACTCCCCAAATTTAATAATTACATTAAATGGCAGGGATGATATATGTCTTTCCAGCGTAAATTGAAAAGTTTCAAAGCACATACCGATACTCACGGTTGCGCGATCGATTTTAGAACTTCGGTGAAAAAGCTGTTCAGAAGTTTCTAATTTCGTTAAGGGTTCAAGAATGAAGTTATATAATACCTTGCCTCGTTCCGTGGGGACCATCCGCTTTGCAGAGCGATCAAACAGCTTATAACCGGTATAAGTCTCCAGCGAATTTAAATGTAAGCTCACCCCTGGTTGTGATATAAATAACATCTGCGCAGCACCGGTAAGTGTTCCGGTTTCATAAATAGCCTTAAAAGTGCGAAACCATTCCAAATTTAGCATATCTATTATATTAGTAATGCAAAGTTAACACATTGCACATACTATTAATACACTACATTTTTTAATCGCTAACTTAATTTCTTAAAAACAGCGATGCCGTTATGGCCCCCGAAACCAAAAGTGTTACTCATTGCTACTTTAACATCATGTTTTAGTGCATTTAATTTTACAAGTTGAAGACCTTCAGGTATTGCTTCGTCCGGATTGGTTAAATTAATTGTGGGAGGTATAATCGAATCACGAATTGATAGAACACAGGCAATGGCTTCAATGGCACCCGCAGCACCTAACAAATGACCGGTCATAGACTTCGTTGCGCTCACATGCAAACGATCAAAACTGCTCTCGAATAGTTTATGGATTGCCTTTAGTTCACTCATATCGCCAACAGGGGTAGAAGTCGCGTGCGCATTCAGATAATCTACTTGTTGAGCTTCAATATTGGCATCCTTTAGGGCTAGCTTCATTGCCATATAAGCTCCTTCGCCTTCAGGATGGGTGGCGGTCATGTGATAAGCGTCTGCCGTCATCGCTGCACCAACTATCTCGGCATAAATTTTAGCTCCTCGTGCACGCGCGTGCTCATATTCTTCTAATACCAAAGCCCCCGCTCCTTCACCCATCAAGAATCCATCGCGACCTTGGTCAAAAGGCCGGCAAGCTAACGTGGGTTCTCCATTTAGCGTAGTCATTGCCTTCATTGCACAAAACCCACCTATTGACGCTTCCGTAATAGGCGCTTCTGAACCTCCGGTAATCATCACTTTTGCCTTCCCCCATCTTATATAATTAAAAGCATCCATAATAGCCGTATTGGATGTTGCGCATGCCGACACCGTCGTATAATTGATCCCTTTCAGCCCATGTCTTATAGAAATCAATCCCGAAGCCATGTTAGCGATTAGCTTCGGAACAAAAAACGGACTAAACCGCGGTGTAAAGTTTTCAGACACATATTCCTTTACCTGCTCCTCAAAAGTAAGCATCCCCCCTTGCCCAGACCCCCATATGACACCTATATCGTAGGGATCCATGTCCGCGAAGTTTAATTGTGCATCACTAATCGCCTGATCAGCGGCTATAAGTGCATATTGTGTAAAGGGGTCTGTACGCTTGATCTCACCTCTATCAAGCCATCGGGAAGGATCATAATCTTTAAGCTCGCAAGCAATTTGTGTTCGAAATTTATTGGCGTTAAATTTTGTGATTCTCGTGGCACCCGAAACACCTTTTATCAAGTTCTGCCAAAAAGTCTCAACATTTTCGCCGATTGGCGTTAAGGCTCCAAGCCCGGTTATAACGATTCGATTCATGATTTTAAATTTAGGTGAAGCAACGGCCTCACAACAACTACTTGCATTTAACAAGCACTTGCAAATATAAAGCAAACCGCCTTATATTTGCAAGTGTATAAATTTCCATGTAAATATGAGATCTGATTGCCCTTTAAACTACGCTCTTGAGCTATTTGGTGACAAGTGGTCTTTATTGATTATCCGGGACATGGTATTCTTTGATAAGCGATACTATCAGGAATTTTTACTTTCTGAGGAAAAGATATCAACCAACATTTTAGCAAACAGATTGCTCATGCTCGAAAAAAACGGGTTCATAAAAAAGAAAAAGGCACCCGATCATAAACAGAAAATAGTATATAGCTTAACCGAAAAAGCGATCGATTTGGTTCCTATGATCATTGAAATTGGTTTATGGTCGGATAAGCACGGCCACCACATTCCGGCCTATAAAAAGGAGCTTATCTTAAAAGATGTAAAAATCAATAAACTGAATGCCCTCCAACAGCTTAAGGACAAGTTGTACCGCAAGCATATTTCTAGCTAATAGGTATTTCAACAAGGCATGCCTTCGCGACACCTAATCTTTTAACATTTTTTAAGGTTAACTGAACCAAACCTTAAAACTTCTTAACACTTCATTAGCTAGTTTTGATTTAAAATTAGCAATATGAAAAAAACTATTTTTATTTGTATTTTACTCGGCTTGATGGATAAATCTTTATCAGCCCAACAATGGAATATTCGATATAGTGTAAGACTGGGAGGCAATTTGCCTTATTACGCATTGTCCAATATAAACAATAATACTTCTCGTGTAGCGTCCAAAAAGGTGGGTTTTACCGTTACCGGTTTAGTCGAAGCATCAACAGCTCGTTACTTTGCCATCCAGTCCGGTATCTCCTTCCAACAACTCGGTTCACAGCTAGATTATTCTGAGTTTGGCAATACACCAGTCAAACAGCACACCTTCTGGCTTCAGCTTCCTGTTAATTTTGTAGGAAAGCTTCCATTGAAGGATAGCAGCTATTTCTTTTTAAGCATGGGGCCATACGGGGGATTTGGACTTATGGGATCAAACAGCTTTGCTTCAAACTATACGGGAAATCGGGAAGATTTCACATTCGGCGATTCAGGAAGCCAGAAAAGGTTTGATTACGGCGTGAATCTCCATTTTGGTTACCAGTTAAAAAAAGGATATAATCTTTCTGCAGGTTACTTACTGGGATTGGCCGACTTATCAACCAGCTCGCGGTATGAGCAACGGAACAGAGCTTGGGCGTTTACGGTTGGTTATTCCTTTTAAAACAGAAACAAGCCTGCGTATAGGTTACCTTTGGCAGAAAAAAGGAATGAAAGGTTATGGAATTTGATTGAAGAAAACATCTTATGAAAAAATCAAAGTCCATATCATGATGGACTGAAAGTTGTGATGCGGTTCATACGTGCAAAAGAATAAAGATAAACGAGCTAATTATTTGTAGATGAAAAAGAAAACCCAGGTTATCGATCACCTAGCGCATCCTCTTCTAATAATTTTTTCATTCCTGCTATTTGCTTGCCATAACGGGATAGATCAACAGCATGCCATTGGCAGCGCAGCTACAGCGGAAGCGATTGCACTTAATGAACCGGAACCTATACAAACTATACCATTAGAACGAAGGCTAATTAAAGAAGGAACTATCTCTTTTGAAACAAACGATTTATCGGAAACGGCCAAACTAATTGGACAAGCAATAAAAAAATATAATGCTTATATAGCATCAGAAACCGAGAATAATTATTCGGAAAGCCTCAACAGAACCATCGTTGTTCGCGTAAATGCTAAGCAATTTGACGCCTTTATTGGAGATGTGGCTAAAGGCGTCAATCATTTTGAAACAAAAAACATACAAGTAAAAGATGTTACCGAGGAATTTGTTGATATACAGGCTAGGTTAAAAACAAAAAAAGAGCTGGAACAACGCTATCGCACATTACTCCAACGTGCAGCTAAGGTTACTGAAATTCTCGAAATCGAAAAGCAATTAGCAGAAGTTCGGGCCGAAATCGAATCGGTTGAAGGGCGTTTACGATATCTGGCGAATCAATCGACTTATTCTACCTTGTCGATTACTTATTATAAAGCTGTTCCTAAGCAAATTGCTTTTGGTCAAAAGTTCAAACAGGGACTTTCCAACGGTTGGCAAAACTTCGTATGGTTTACGGTAGGCCTCATTAATATTTGGCCATTTTTATTGCTGATGGTAATAGCCATGTTTTTTGCTCGACGTTGGTGGCGCAAACGTAAAACAAGACAACGAATGGACGCATCAACGAATTAAACAAGCTGGTAATTCGAACGATTAGCTCGTTTTCCGATAATTCCAAATGGCCCAGACGTTTAATATGATTGCAAAAACAATTAAATATAAAAATTCCAATTGTACGTCACTAAAGTCGCTGCCTTTTAAGATAATCATTCTTACTACTTTTACGAAGTGAGTTACCGGCGTTAGATCAGATAAGGTTCGAGCCCACCGCGGCATGCTATCGGTAGACGTAAAAAAGCCGCTCATGAGCATAAAGATCATCATAAAAAAGAAGGCTATAAACATGGCTTGCACCTGATTATCGCTATAGGTAGAAATAAGCAAGCCGAAACCCAACACGGCCACCAAATAAACGGCCGCAAATAAGTATAAAAGCCACAAACTTCCTTGTAATGCAATTCCATAAACAAAAAAACAAATCATCAATCCCAAGGTAAAAATAATAATCCCTATTACCCAGAACGGGATCATTTTACCTAATATAAACTGCCACTTTTTAATCGGGCTTACATTGATTTGCTCAATCGTACCAATTTCTTTTTCCTTTACAATATTTAATGCAGTCATAAAACCACCTATTAATGTTAGCAGCAATACCAACACCGCTGGAACAACATTAAATTTATAGGCCTCCAAGGGATTATACCAGCTTCTTTGTAGAATTTCGATACTTCCCCTTGGCCTCGATTCCGCGTTCCATTCCAATTCTGAACTGAAATCTGAAATAATCCGATTCAAGTAGGCTGTACCAATGCCTGATTTTGTCCCGTTAATAGCGTCAGCATAAACTCCTACCCGCTCCTTCCCCTCTCTTATCAGATTTCGTTCAAAATTTAGCGGGATTTCCAAAATTATGTCCACTTCTTCTTTTTCAATATGATGAATGGCACCGTTATAACTGGTGTTAGAACTAATAGGAATGAAATACCCTGAAGCGTAAATTTTGTGAATTAAGCGCTGTGAAAAAGAACTGTTGTCCATATCAACAACAGAAAGATTAATGTGCTTTACATCAAAGTCCATGGCTAGCGGTAAAACAACCAATTGAACGATCGGCATAGCGAACATCATAGCCAAGATAGACTTATCCCGAAATATTTGACGAAACTCCTTTTGCAATATAAATCTTAAAATTTTCATCTTTAGCGCCGTATGGTTTAGAAAACTATTAAAGTCTTACTTTAAAACGTCTCAAGGCTAAACTGAGCAGTATAATTGTCATCAAAGTCAGAACCAGTGTCTCCTTCCAAACATAGGTCAAACCCAAGCCCTTTAACATAACCGATTTAACTGCAAGATAATACCATCTGGACGGAACAATATGAGAGAGCACTTGAAAAAAGCCAGGCATATTTTCCAATGGCATAATAAAACCGGTGAAAATCAAGGTTGGCAACATCATTCCCATAAGCGATCTTAACAGAGCTGTTTGCTGCGAATTGGTTATATTTGATATTAGTAACCCTAAAGAAAGACAAGTAACAATAAATAACGTACTCTCAAAATAGAGCAACAAGATGCTTCCTCGAATTTCGACATCAAGAGCAAAGGCGGTTAACAACAAAATCAACGTAAAATTTGCAAGCGAAAGCAATAAATAAGGAATTGCCTTTGCAATAAGTACGAAAACGGGCTTAAAGGGAGATACGAGTAGTATTTCCATGGTTCCCATCTCCTTTTCTTTAACAACTGAAACAGATGTTAAAGCAGTGCATACAATCATCAAAATTAACGCCATAACCCCTGGAATAAAATTCAGGGAACCATTCCCTTCTTCATTGTAAAGCATTCTCAATTCCGGTTGTATTTGTAAAAACAACGGATTGATCGAAGGGGTGTTAAATTCACGCCCAAAATCCATAAAAATTGACGTCAAATAATTTGTCACGGTTTTCGAAATATTAGGATCAGAACCGTCGGTAATAAGCTGTACCGGTGACTGGCCAAGATGCAGTTGATCGCTGCTAAAATTAGACGGAATAATAAGAGCGGCCTTTATGTCTCCTTTTTTAAACGCATCCTCAATCTGTGTATAATGAACATTTGCCTGCTCTACAACGAAATAATCTGATGTCTTAATTTTTTCAATTAATCTTTGGCTTTGAAAATCTTTCGCATAATCAGCCACTATCATCCGAATATTCTTCACCTCACTCGATAGAGCGAACCCAAATAAAATGATCTGTACAATGGGTAAGCCGAACATGATCAACAGGGTCCGGCGATCTCTAAAGACGTGGTAAAATTCTTTCCTAATAAAAACTAACAGCTGCTTCATTTTTCATGATTTTGATGAGATCGAAACCTTTGACCATACTGAGTTAATTGTCGTTTCGTTTGGCTCCTCTTGCCAATTGATAAAAGACTTCGTCCATTGAGTTAGCGTTATAGGCTAATTTCAGGTTAGTCGGTGAATCAAGTGCTACTACCTTGCCGTCCACCATGATAGACACTCTATTACAATATTCTGCCTCATCCATATAATGAGTCGTGACGAAAACAGTAATTCCGGCATTTGCCGCACTGTAAATCATATCCCAGAACTGTCGGCGGGTTACCGGATCTACACCTCCGGTAGGTTCATCCAAAAAGACGATCTTTGGTTGATGAAAAATGGCAACCGAGAACGCCAATTTCTGTTTCCATCCAAGGGGCAACTCGCCGACCATTTTATTCGCTTCTTGCGTCAAGCCCAAAGCTCGTATCAGTTCCTGTCCTCTTTTATTGATCTCTTTTTTGTTTACACCGTAAACGCCACCAAAAAATTCGATATTCTCCGAAACCGACAGGTTCTCATATAAAGAAAACTTTTGGCTCATATAGCCGATATGCTTTTTTATTTTTTCCTGTTGCTTATAAACATCATAACCTGCTACCTCTGCTTCACCGGATGAGGGAAAAGATAAACCACAGAGCATGCGCATCGCAGTGGTTTTGCCGGCGCCATTTGCACCCAAAAATCCAAAAATTTCTCCTTTAGCAACGTCAAAAGAAATACCGTCAACTGCCACAAAACCGCCAAATCGTTTGGTTAAATTGCGGCACATTATTACATTTTCCATCGTCTTTATTCTACACGGCCCGTAAATTCTATTCGTTCCATTAAACGAATAAAGCTATCTTCTATCCCTGGCTCAATCTCTTTTACAATGATGTCCCTGTGCCCCAAGTTTGTGGTTAAATCTTGCAACGTAGATAATCCATCTCTTTCGGGATATCGTAATGTAACATGGATGTATTCACCAAAAGCGTAGCTGCTCTCTATCGCTTCGTTTTGTCTATAATCTTTTAAAAGTCGATAAATATCGGCTGATTTAGCGGCATATAATTTTGTTGGATATCGCTTGATTATATCTGCAGGTGGATCGACGCTTAAAATTTTCCCTTGCTGGATTAATGCAATCCGGTCGCAAAGAATAGCTTCATCCATATAAGGGGTGGAGACTAATATGGTTATACCCTGTTGTTTGAGTGCTTTTAGCATATCCCAAAATTCGCGTCGCGAAACGACGTCCACCCCTGTGGTTGGCTCATCTAGTAAAAGAACCTTGGGCTTATGGATCAGTGCGCAACATAAGGCTAACTTTTGTCTCATCCCGCCTGATAGCTTTCCGGCCCGCCGATGGTTAAACGGTTTTATTTGCTCGTAAATATCTTTTATGAGGCCATAATTCTGTTGGATATTAGTGCCGAATACCGTAGCAAAAAAACGGAGGTTCTCGAGTACAGTTAAGTCTTGATACAGTGAAAATTTCCCGGGCATATATCCAACCAGATTACGAATCGCCTTATAGTCTTTTATTACGTCGAGACCGACAACACTTGCCATTCCCTGATCAGCAAGTAGAAGCGTAGTTAGTATACGGAATACGGACGTTTTGCCCGCGCCATCCGGGCCAATCAATCCAAACAATTCACCTTCGTCAACAGAAAAGGATACATCATTCACAGCTACAACTCTTCCCTTATCATAGCTTTTGAAAATATGGTGGAGTTTTACTGCTTCCATTCTACCTTTTTCCATTTTTCTGCGTTGCTAAAATCACTTGTCCGTACATCCCGATTTTTAAATATCCATCATTTTCCACCTTAACCTTCATTGCATATACCAAATTAGCTCTTTCATCCTTTGTTTGGATGGTCTTTGGTGTAAACTCCGCCTGATCACTTATCCACTCAACCACGCCGGGATAATCCTTGAATGCAGCCTTACCTTTATCAACCTGCACCCGAACGCGCTGTCCTATTTTAACATCCGCAAATTTTTCACCGGTAATATAAGCACGCAGGATCATTTTTTTGGTGTTAGCTATACGATATAGGGGTTTTCCAATGGTTGCCATTTCATTCGCCTCTACATATTTAGCGAGAACGGTTCCTGTAACGGGATTGACAATCTTGCTTTTCCGAAGTTGGTCGTCCAACTGTTCAATCTGTGCATGCAACGGAGCTGTCTCTTCTTGCAAACTGACCGATGCAATACCTAATGATGATTGTTGACCTTCAATACGTTTACGAATGATATTTACCTGTGCGGTTGCCGCATCCAATTCCTTTGGGGTTGCCGCATCAGCCTTAACCAGGTTGGTCAACCGTTCTTGCTCGTTTTTAGCATACCGAAGCTCTTCCTGTAAAGCTGCAATCTCTGTGGCGATATTAGGACGTTTACTCAGTATGGCACCTGCTTGTGCTTCTAATTGCTTCTTCTTGAGAAACAGCTGAAGCGTATCAATATAACCAATTACTTTCCCTGCTGGAATAGTTTGCCCTTCTTCCAATAAAAGCTCCCTTATAATGCCGTTTGCTTCCGCAGGTACGATGGTCTCTACGGTTTCAAAAGCACCCGATGCGTCGTAATTTATATCGTTCGTTTTACAAGATACGATAGAAAAAGCCAGCAAATTCGTGTATAATATAACTGTTTTCATTTTTCTTCTTTGGTATATCAATAGGTATCTCCTGTTATGTATAAATAATCGTATTGTGAAGCAAGCAATTGAATCTCGTGTATGATTTTATTTAATCTAGCCTGATCCTCTGCATTTACTTCCCGCAAATAGTCATTTGTGGTGATTACACCATGTTCTAATTGAGTAACCGCGGTTTTTTTTACTTTTTCGCGCAATGCGATAATCTCGTTGTCGGATTGCAATAAATCTTGGTAGCGTCGTATTGTCACTGATTCCCGCTTGGCTTGCGAATGTGTATTGAATAGAAATGTTTCTTTTTCGACTCCTATTGCCAATCGATTAATTTCCAAAATTGCTTTTTCCTTTTTTTGGGTGTACAGCCCCCCTAAATTCCAACTTAAGCGCAAGCCACCGATGTAATAAGCATCAAAACGAGGTTTTAGAATATTAAGAGCCGGCCTGCCGTAACCACCCTGAAAAAAGAAATCAAGTCGAGGCCTATTTCTCACATTAATCAATTCTTCCTGTACCGCAATATTCGTAAGTTGATCATCATACAAAGCAAGTTCCGGTCGTTGAATCGTCTTCGGTAGTATAGGTAATTCCGGCTTAATCAGTTTTGTACTGGCATCTAAAGTTTTATTAAGAAATAAACCGAGCACCTCCAAATAGGCCGTTCGATTCGCCTTCAAATCAACCGCGTGCTGCGCTGCTTTTAACAATTCGGCCTTCAAAACGTTAAGATCCGCCTCCAGGGCAGTCCCATTGGTAACTGCCGCTTCGACTTTATCCAGCCCTAGCTGGATATCCTTCATTAACAGTTGATTCTGGTTTAATTGCTCTTCTATCATTAAGATGCTGAAAAAAAGCTGGTTTATCCGGTCCTTTAGTTGATAAAGCGCTACTGAAAGACTTTGCTCTTCAATCGCCGATGTAGACCGATGTAGCTCAATCTTTTGCTTAATGTTTCCCCCGTCATAAATCGTTTGATTTAGCTCGCCATAGAACTTATACTGATCTTTGGTCAACTGCGGGATTTCAATACCCTGCATTTGAATAGGAATTTCAGTAACGGCCGACTGATACGTTGCTTGTGCATTAATAATAAACTGAGGCAAATAACCCTTTGCCGCCTTTTCAATGGCGTACGCCTTACTTCTTTCCACTAAGTCGCGCTTCTTAATAAGCGGGTAATTAACTTGTGCCTGATTTTGACAATCATCTAAAGTGAGACTTAATTGTCCATAAAGCTCTGGACTGAATACGATTAATATCAGCCCTATCCATAGTGCCTTACTTCTCATTGCTTGTTGTTTTTTCTAATCTTCGTCTGCTAATAGTGACAAAAGATTTTCTAATTGTCATTATTCTAAATACTTCAAGTAATAACATTGGTCATACTTTTTAATCATTTGATTAGTTGCAAACCAAAAAAATTTGTTCTCCAACTAACATTCTTCAATCACGGCAAAGGTAGAGGTATTTTTTTGTTTAAAAAATATTTCTAATCATTTGATTAAAAATAAAGATCAAAAAAGTTTCTTCGCCAATTGATTGACAGTGTTTATATTTCCGTACGTAAAATGCTATTGAACCATAACGGGATCATTTTTTTCCGTTCTAGAATAAATTTTTTGAACTCGCCGCTTCTAAATGCGTCTGTTTGTGTAATAACGGGTTGAGCAAGTATAGGAAAAATGATCATGCTCAATAAATTCAAGATTAAGTGAAACACGTTAATATCAGGACGGAGCTCGTTTAATTGTTCATAAAATTTAGAAGTCATCAGCTTCCCTGATATTCGGCTACTAAACAACTTGGGATTGTTTTTTATCTCGCTCAATACAAATATAGGTAGATCCGGATTGTGTAGAAGCATATCAATATAATCATTCGCAACTGCCTGCACCTTTTGCTCCAATGAACTGTCTTCATCGTTGAGAAGCCTCACAATCATCCCAAAAAATTGTTCAAACTTCTCTTCCATAATGATGTGGAACAATTTCTCTTTACTCCTAAAATAGTAATTTAATAAAGCTAGATTCAAGCCAGCTTCATCTGCAATATCCCTTGTGCGAGTAGCTGCAAACCCTTTTCTTGTAAAAACAATTCTTGCAGCTTCTTTTATTTTTTCTTCCGTTGAAATATCTTTATCTTTCTTAACCATTTTATGCGATCTAAATTTAGGCCAAAAGTAAGGAGGAGTATAACAATTTAAAAACAAAATTTAATCATTTATTTAAAAAAGTACGCAATCACCGGTTATAGCGCCAACTTGTATTTCATATTGTCGCTATTCCGCTTTCGCAAATAGTCGTATCTTCGAACTACTTCATTATTTGAATATGGAAAGTTTTAAAAGTTCAGACGATTTCTATAGGGCTCAGCAACAATGGCGCGACGAGCTCTATGAATTAAGAAAGCTCATAGTATCTACGGGTCTAAAAGAAGAACTCAAATGGGGCGGTCCCGTTTATACGCATAATGGCAAGAACATAGTAGGCTTAGCGGGATTTAAATCTTATTTTGGTATCTGGTTCTATCAGGGCGTCTTTTTGAAGGATCCGCACCATTTACTCATTAATGCTCAAAACGGCACTACAAAAGCGTTACGCCAAATGCGTTTCACAACGCTCGAAGAGGCCGATTTAGGCATTATACGAACTTACGTGCTGGAAGCGATGAGCAATCAGGAAAAGGGAATTGCAATCAAAGCGGATAGAAACAAACCAATTATAGTGCCTCAAGAACTGAACTCCGTTTTTGACAAAAATCCCGAGCTAAAGGAGTGTTTTGATCAACTGAAAAAGACTCAGCGACGGGAATTCACGGAATACATTGAATCGGCCAAACAAGAAACGACTAAAAAAAATCGTATGGAAAAAATCATTCCGATGATTATCAAGGGAGTTGGGCTACACGATAAATATCGCGGGTAGCCGGTAAATAAAAAACCCGGTATTTGGGATACCGGGTAAAAACATACGTTTTTATCAACCTAAACCTATTGATAAAATAACGGTACGATATCGAGATTATTATATCCTTTTAATTTTTTTTTATTTTTTTTTGCTACTTCATCAAATTCGTCGGTAAAGTCCCAACTTTATGAGAAGTTGAACTTCCTCCCTGCTAATATCGCCAATAGCATATTGCGTAATCCCATTAATTTTCATTTCATCGAGTATATTCACCAGATCGCTATAACTCGACAGGTTGCTTGGGCGAATAATAACCATTAAAGGCTTGGTGGAGCCGACTTGCTGACTCTTTATCTTTGTCATCTTATCTTTTAGCTCCGCTCTTATTCCATTCCTTCCAAAATCAGTTACTTTTGGGCCTTCGATCGGAGTTTTCTGAAGCCCCCAATACCATGCCGCTTGATGATTGGCACCAAGCAATATCGTCATCGTGCGTTTGTCAGAAAAACCGGTGGCCTTCCCTAAATCTACTTTATCCGGCAGTGCAATGTCCATCATCTTCGGTTTGGCCAAGCTCGTTGTTAACATAAAGAAGGTTATTAGCAAGAAGGCTAAATCCACCATTGGTGTAAGGTCAACCCTTGGTTGCATCTTACCGCGTATTAATTCCGCCATGACGTAATTGATTAGTAATAACTTTTATATTAGATGCCAAAAACGAATCGATTCCATAACAGCTATTATGGCTTACGTCTTTTAGAGATTACGCAGAATGCGCACCATAGTATAAGATGTAGGTAGTTTAGGATGAGACCTATTCTTTAAAAAATTTAACATGGCTGATCATTTCCAACTTTTTGATTTCTTCGGTACTAAGATCGTTGGTATCTTCAAGCTTTTTGGCGATCAATTCATTGCAAAATATATTCCCGTAGCTATAGGTATGGATGCGCATCAGTTCAGAAACGCTTAATTCATCAGCAAAAAGTACAAGAATATCTTCAGGAATTTCGAAATCGTCAGCCTCAACGTGTCCGATATACCGAAATTTCGTAGACTTCCACACAAGAAAAAGCTTACGTGCGTTGACGTTTTCTCCGAAGAAATTAAAAATTCGCGTCAGTAGCTCATTTCTCTTTTCCAATCCCATACTTCTTGTAAATACTTTTTCAAGAAACTCCCCATAAAACAAAAATTTATCGTCCGGTAACTTGCTTGTAAAGTATGTGGTAACCTCTTGAAAAATTTGCTCGCGTGATTTCCCATTGAGGTATTGATAAGCAGCCAATTCAGCAAGTGACAGGTGATTGCTTTTTGGCATAGTCGATCGTTCGCTTAGTTCTTTAGTTGCATTACTCCCCTTTAACGCCAGCGAAGCGATCAATTCCCAGTCGTGCACATCACCAACTAAACGTGAATGGATTGCTACCGCGTTGTGGCTCTTTGGATCGACACGTCTTTTAAACAGAATGGCATCTCTTGAAGATAAATTGGTCGGTTTCAACTTAAAACTCTTAATATGAACGAATACCTGACCGCTCACTGTATCTGCTACACCGAAACCTTTCGAATTATTGAACCACTTAATCACTCCTATTTCCATAGTTCTCGATTTTATGAAGAAGGATGAAAAGGTAAACTGAAATAAATGAAACGTCTTAGTTAATCGCTCCAATGAACACCTTAACAACAAGAATTTCAAACATTAACGGCACTTAATTTAAAGAATTATCTATCTTCATTGCAAGATACCGAATATTTTTTAAAACGCAAAAGCAAGCTAGCCTTTGTCCTTATTTATTCCGGATTCACGGGAAAACCGTATACAAGCTCATTAGCTTCCTGGTAAATTTTCTTTCTGCGATAGGTGGTGGTATTTAAATGTTCAAGTATTCGAGGCTCATCCAGAATGTCTTTCACAAGCATATAATTTAAAGAAAGCAACTTATCTTTCTCCTGTGTATTAATGGAAGTCAGGCAAGTTAAGGGATATAGGCCGGCGCTATCAACTCGGTTTTTTATGCTCAAACCATTGGGATAATCCCAGGAGAGCAAATTCAGCTTATAATAATTTGCGAATTCGATTGCATCTTTCGTTAAATACGCATTCGTAACAAGCCAGGCTTGTGTAAATTTAATGGGGCGATCAAAGAAGTTGAATTCTTTATCGCTGAGATCAACAAATCGTGAGAGAAAATACATGGGGTTTGTAACGCTAACCTTCGCATCAACCGTATTTCTGAATTTACATTCGATCAATAATAAATCATTATCTTTTTGGGCAATTACATCAACTTCATGACTTACCGCATTTCCTTCAAGTATGAGACTCGTCAACGTGTGATGATTTGTATGTTCAAATAATCTTGCCACCCATTTTTCAAAAAGATAGCCTGTGGGCCCTAGGTCACGAAGTGCCTTCTTAAGGCTGTAACGAGCAGCTAACGAATTTCGCTGCTGCTTTAATAGTTGAAAAGCTAACCGATATAACTGTTTAGTAGACATACCATCAAATATCGTTTTGTTCATCTTTTCCCAAACGAGTTCAACGGTCTCATTCGAAGCCCCGGATTTTGTCAACGAACCTTTCAATCGCTGTAAATCAAAATCAACTAATTCCCCCGAGTATTTTCTTACCTTCATGTTTCCTTGTATTTTTTGATCTTTAAAAATGGCAATTTTAAATAGTATTTTTCTAAAGTTGGTATAGAGAAGCTTAATTTTCTCTAGTATTTTCTTCCTGCCTCTTTACATACTGTTTCCCGAAGTTGTTTGTTCTTCTTTTGTAACTAAATCAAAACTACTGCTGTTACTCCGTTAAAAGCCGATAAATCACATTATAAAAAATGAACAAAAAGACCAAACACTTAATAAGACATAGATTTTTTAAAAAAACAGATTAAAAATGCCTTCAATTAAGTAAAAATCCACTTTTTTCATGAGTGAATAAGGATTAAGCGTTGTTCTGCTTTCATTGCTTCGGTGAAGCCCTAATTTACTTAATTATATATATTTGTTACGTGCTGGCCAGCGCAGGCGTATCCTGAAAAGCCGTGATAGAGTAAGGACAACGACAAAAATCTCTTTGTTATGAAAAAATTAGATTTAAACAACCTAGGCGTAGAAGAAATGAACGCTACCGAATTAAGAACCGTAGAAGGTGGCGGTCCTGTTAACGATTTATTGAATATTCTTGTAGGCGGTGTTGGCACAGTCCTTAACGATACATTCAAATTCGTAAACAAAACATTGGTGACTATTTTCCAAACACTTTCTTCATTATAAGACAAAGTGTTTAAAAAGCCACTAACAGTTATCCCCAAAAGGATAACTGTTAGGCTTATAACATGGCGGCACGTCCGCCTCAACCCTTTCCTCCTTTAGCGGCAACTGTTAACTATGAAATCATTTTATACAACAGGCGCAAGTTCATGCTTAAAAAAAACTGAACAAAAAGGCAAGGATCATTTAATCAACAACCTTCAGATAAAAAAAACGGCTAACGCATTATATTTCAGCAAGAAAACTACGTGTTTTAGCACTGACAACTTAATAATCCTAAACGGGCCACCCTTCCAACCGCAGCTCCTATTAGCTTATTAATTATATATATTTGTTACATGCTGGCCAGCATAGGCGTATCCTGAAAGGCCTTAAAAGAGTAAGGACAATAAGCAAAAATCTCTTTGTTATGAAAAATTTAAATTTGAACAACTTTGGTGTTGAAGAAATGAACGCTTCTGAATTAAGAACTGTAGAAGGAGGAGGTCCTGTTAATGACTTATTAGGTATTGTTGTAGGCGGTACTCGTACAATCCTTAAAGATACTTTTGAGTATGTAGGCAAAACTGCAACAACCCTTCTTCAGACTATTTTCTCTCTATAGATTACAGTTCTAATAACAACATTAACGGTAGCCTTTAACGAAGGCGACTGTTAATGTTTAACCAGTCCGGCAAATATTATCGGCAGCCCAAAGCTCCGCAACTCATTTATGTTTTGGCGCAATTTGGGATGATCGGTAAGCGAGCAATCAACAACCAAGTCTCAGGATTATGTCAATGCCTATCTATTCAGTAGAAACAATCAGTAATACATCCATTGTTTATACTGCACGTGTCAAAAAAACAACACAGATTATTTATCTCGGCATTTTATTATTATTTATATTGGCATTTGCTTCTCTCCCATTAGTAACAATAAATATAAGCGTAAAGGGCAGCGGCCTATTGCAGTCTTCAATTGAAAAAACAGACGTTAGCATTCCTGTTAACGGAAGATTGGTATATTTCAATTTAAAAGACAATCAAAAAATGACATTAGGCGACACACTGTTGATCATCGACGGAAGCTCGTCCAATAAACAAGACCTCTTGGTAAAGGGAAGGCAACAAGAAATCTCTTTATTTGTTAAAGATCTTCATACCTTAATCAGGCAGGCTAATGCCGAAGATTTCAGCCCTCCCAATCTTCAATCAGGACAATACTTTGCCATCTGGCAACAATATATACAAGAAGTTGAAAACGCCCGAATTGCCAAAGAGCAAGCGGAAAACACATTTAATCGCTATAGTAAGCTATATAAAAAGAAGATGCTATCTTCAGCAGAATATGACAAATACGATTTTGAGTATAAGCAAGCGTCTGCCGCTTTAGCAATGGTTTCAAGAAAATATAAGGCTCAGTGGCAAACAGAGGTCAATCAATTACAAAACGAACTGCGTCAATTATTAAGTCAGCAAATTGATATCAATGAACAAAGAAAACAGTTTGTGGTAACGGCCCCTATTGACGGTTCGGTGCAAAATTTAGTGGGCATGCAGAAGGGAACTTATGTTTTCGCAAACCAAAAGGTAGCTGAAATTTCTCCCGACACCACCCTACTGGCTTTCTGCTATATAAATCCTTCCGATATTGGTTTAATAAAAAAAGAACAAGAAGTTCGCTTTCAAATAGATGCTTTCAATTATAATCAATGGGGGCTGTTAACAGGGCGGGTAATTGATATTTCTGACGACATCGTCATGTTGAACGACAAACAACCGGTTTTTAAGGTGCGTTGCGCTTTGAATAATGATCATCTTACATTGAAAAACGGCTATAAAGGCTACGTAAAGAAGGGCATGAGTTTTACGGCAAGATTTTCTGTTACCGAAAGAACGCTGTTTCAATTACTATATGATAAAGTGGACAACTGGTTAAATCCCAATATAAAGGCGGCATCGTAGCCTGTAGCAAAGTGCTGTGTACGAGATCGCAAATTAGAAAGAAGTTTATGACTAAGAGAGTAAAACAACGTGATATAACCGACTGTGGGGCTGCTTGTATTGCATCTGTTGCCGCTCACTATAAATTGGCAATTTCCGTAGCGAATGTAAGGCAGATGGCAGGGACGGATAAAAAAGGAACCACGGTACTCGGCATCTTAGAAGCGGCCCAATTGTTAGGCTTTGAGGCAAAAGGAGTTAGGGGACCCTTTGAAAGCCTTTTTAAAATTCCTAAACCGGCCATTGCTCATATCGTAGTGGAGGGAGTGCTGCAGCACTATGTTGTCATATATAAAGTGACGAAGCACTGGATTGAGGTCATGGATCCACTGGATGGCCAATTTCATAAGAAATCGCACGAAGACTTTAAAAAGATATGGACCGGTGCCCTTGTCTTATTGATTCCTTCGGAATCATTCGAAAAAGGCAGGAAAACAGCTAGTGCCTCTTACCGTTTCTGGAATCTTGTAAAGCCACAAACCGGAACGCTGATCCAAATATTGATGGGAGCCCTCGTATATACTATTTTGGGGTTATCTACGGCCATATTTGTACAGAAAATCGTAGATTTCGTTTTGGTTGACAGAAATGTCAACCTGTTGAATCTCATGAGTACAATGATGCTGGTTTTGCTCGGATTTCAACTATTTATTGGTGCCACAAAAACCATTTTCACACTAAAAATGGGACAAATTATTGATGCTCAACTTATACTTGGTTACTATAAGCACCTGTTAACATTGCCTCAAAAATTCTTTGACACCATGCGAGTCGGTGAGGTTATTTCAAGAATCAATGATGCTGTAAAAATCAGGATATTTCTCAATGAAGTAAGCGTTAACTTTTTGGTAAACATTTTCATTGTAACTTTTTCTTTTTTAATGATGTTTACCTACTACTGGAAACTGGGCTTACTTATACTTACCGTGATTCCAATGTATCTAGTAGTCTATTTTATAAGTAATAAACTGAATAAAAAGGCCCAAAGAACATTAATGGAGGATTCTGCTGAACTCGAATCTCAACTTGTTGAGAGCCTAAATTCTATTCGGACCATTAAACAGTTCGGCGCCGAAAGCTACGCCAATGAAAAAACCGAAACAAGATTCGTAAAGTTGTTGAAAACAGGATACCGTTCCAATTTGAATGGGGTGTTTTCTACTACCTCCTCGGAATTGATTTCAAGACTGATTACAATTGTTCTTTTATGGGTAGGAGCCACGTATGTCTTGAGCAACCAAATTACGCCGGGCGAACTCCTTTCATTTTATGCGCTCATCGGTTATTTTACGGGGCCCGTCACGTCGCTAATCACCATGAACAAAACAGTCCAGGATGCCATGATCGCTACCGACCGTCTTTTTGAAATACTCGATTTGGAGCGCGAAAAAGACAGCAGTGACCTCGAATTAACGAAAGAAAATATAGGCGACATCCAAATTAAGAACGTATCCTTTAGGTATGGAACACGAGATAACGTCTTTGACGAATTAAGCTTAACAATTCCCAAGGCGAAGTTTACCGCCATCGTTGGTGAAAGTGGATCCGGCAAGTCGACCCTCATTTCTATCTTGCAAAATCTTTATCCCGTTCAAAGTGGAACTATTACCATTGGCAAATACGATTTAAAGCACATAAAAAACACCTCTCTTCGCCAAACGATTTCTGTTGTACCTCAACATATTGATTTGTTTTCGGGCAATGTAGTAAGTAATATTGCGCTGGGAGACTATACCCCTGATATGCAGCGGATCATCGATATTACCACTCAGCTCGGAATTATAGATTTTATTGAATCGTTACCCCAAGGCTTCTACACCTCTATAGGGGAAAATGGTTTGTCACTTTCCGGTGGGCAACGCCAACGGATCGCTATAGCCCGAGCCTTATATCGAAATCCGGAGATTTTAATCCTTGATGAAGCAACATCTTCACTCGACTCCGCTTCAGAGAAATTTGTATTGAACACCATCGAACATCTGAAAAAAGAAAATAAAACCATTATTGTCATAGCACATCGCCTAAGCACACTTTATAGTGCCGACAAAATCATCGTCCTCGATAAAGGTAAGGTCATCGAACAGGGAACACATCAAGAATTACTACTAAGCACGGATTCGCTTTATGCACATTTATGGAAAATGCAATCCCAACAGCTCATTCTGAAAAACTAATTGGTGGTATATACACGCTGCGTTTAAGTGACTAACAAAGGGTTCTTGGTCCTTTGTCGCCGCTTTTTTAGGATCGTGCTCTTTAGTTTCATAAATGGATACTCAATAACCCGATTTAAAAGAAGTGCAATCAGTATACACATTAAGGCGCAGACAGCAACACGCCAGTTGCTATCAATTGGGATATCTAATGCGTTAAGAGGAGCCTGAAGTAGATGATTAACAAACTTGTGGCACAAATAAATACTATACGATAAAGTAGCGATTAACGCGCTAGTCCGCCATTTAAACCGATATAAAAAACTTGCAGGCAAAATGGCACTTAACACCATAAAACCAAAGGCAACAGAAATCAACGGAAAACCGAGAACGGTAGGCCAAAAACCGAGCCGATCCTCTTTTAATAGTAAATAGGCAACGGAAATCAACAATGCACCTATTATGAATAAGGCATTTGCATGCTTTTCAATTCGTTTTATCCATGTTGGGAAAAAGTTTACCAAGGCCGCAATCCCCACTCCTACCAGCAAACCGTCGAAACGATTATAAGTGGGATAATACACCCATTTATTATAAGCTACAAATCTTCCATCAGTTATATTATTTGCATAAAACGGTTCCACAAAATAAAACCAGTTCAGGGCCCTCGATAAAACGCTGAGCAAAAAAAATCCCAGTAACAGCCAAAAAGCTTTACCGGGGCGCGTCTCATCCCAAAAAGCACTTATATAGAAAGGGAGTGCCAAATAGAACTGCTCTTCGATACATAAAGACCAGGCATGCGAAAAGCTACCTTCCGTACCGAAATCCAAATCAAAATTCTGCGTAAACGTGAGAAACTGCCACCAAGGAGCGATTCCTTCGCGTTCGCGAATCATAGGAAACAAAAAATATAACGAGACAACGAAGAAATAAACAGGTAAGATCCGAAAACTTCTGCTAATGTAAAACTCCTGAAAGTTTATACGTCCAAGAGATATCATTTGACGAATTAATTGGTTTCCTATCAAAAAACCACTCAGCACAAAAAAAAGGTCAACACCTGTCCAACCAAAACTCCCGATGAGGTCAACCCATTCGGGTCTGACATAAGCTCGGTAATGACATAAAAAAACCAGAACAATAGCAAGCGCCCGCAAATGATCAAGCCCCGCTAAACGCTGGTTATCAGCGTCTATTAATTTCTTCCAATAAGTCATTAGTGTTAGTTATTAGTCAGTTAGCCGCAATATAGAACAAATTACCAATCGATCAAAAATTTCCACTCGTAAATATTTTTTCTATACATTAAGTTATGTAATTTCTTCCTGTCTTTTAAACATTATCTATATATTAGCTTTGAATGAAAACTTCAATCTCATTGGTATTATCTAGCGGTGGAGCGCGTGGCATAGCTCAAATTGGAGCAATTAAGGTATTAGAAGAACAAGGGTTCACCGTAAAATCCATTGCAGGCTCATCTATTGGCAGCCTTATTGGCGGATTATACGCCATGGGCAGATTGGACGATTTCACCTCATGGCTAAAAACATTAAAGCGACGGGATGTCTTTAACTTAATGGATTTCACGTGGAGTAGTTCAGGTGTCATGAAAGGGGAACGCGTTTTTAACAAAATTAAGAGCTTTATTCCCGATATGTATATTGAAGACATGCCCATTCCTTTCATTGCTGTATCTACTGATATACTTCATCAAAAAGAAATAACCTTTACACAAGGGAGCTTCTTTGACGCCGTAAGAGCCTCTATCGCTATCCCAGGTGTTTTTACGCCGGTTAATCATATGGACAATATCCTTGTAGATGGGGGCTTGATAAATCCATTACCACTCAATCATCTTCCTAATCAGGGAGACGCGCTGGTGGTAGCCATAAACCTAAATGCGCCGGAGGAAACAACTTTTTCATTGGCAAAGGCTAATAGTAAATACGGTGGCTACCTCACTATTACACAAAAAGCAATATTGACCATGCTTGGAAAGATTACAGAACTTTCCATTGACCTATATAAACCGGATATTGTCGTTCATATACCTCGGAATGTAGTAGGTGTTTGGGATTACCATAAGGCGGATTATCTTATCGAAATAGGAAGGCAAAGAACGTTGGCAGCTTTACATGATTTTTGTCAGGTAAGCACAGAAGGTGTGCCCAAAAACGTCAAACATAGTAACAATAACATAAAATGGAATCAACGTTAGAGGTTTGGATGCGGGGACCCATTGACGGTGTTCCTCCTTTATTGCAACCGGTAGCACATGCATTGCTTCAGGTAAAGGAAGAATTGACAAGCTTGCTAGCTGATTTTCCCAGAGAAAAACTTTGGGAAAGACCCGCAAACATCGCTTCTGTTGCCTTTCATTTACAACACATTACGGGAGTAATTGATCGTATGTTCACTTACGCGCAACAGCGGGCCTTATCAGACGAACAATTTGTTTACCTCCAAAACGAAGGGCAAAAAAAAGAATCGATTGATACCCATCAATTATTGAAGCAACTTGATAATCGCATTTCAAATGCTATTCAGGAGCTGAGAAAGATAGATCCTGCCTCACTAACAGAAGCAAGGGGTATTGGAAGAAAAAAAATCCCAACCACACTCATCGGTTTGCTTTTTCACGCAGTAGAGCATGCGCAACGTCATGTCGGACAAGCATTGGTAACCGCTAAAATCATTCTAAATAGCGCAGCAAGCACCGAGGACACCCTGTAAATATTCTTTTTCAGTCGCCTAAAACATAACAAAAATAGAAAAATTTGTATCTTGCGGAGTCTTTGGTATAATCATCCCAGTTGGACTTAATAAGTGAACCTTTACCTCATTAACCTCTCTTTTTTATTATAGCCCATATCTCTTCTATCGTGCCTAATTTTACCTGCACAAATTAATCCCTCCCCTAGTTTTAAAGTACTTGGCAAAGATCGGCTTATGAAGGCTATCCCTGCTGAACATAATGTTAAATTCAATAAACTATTAAATGAAACCATTAATATATAACAAGACGAACTTCTTTGTCTTAACAGGTGGCCCTGGTTCGGGCAAAACGTCATTAATACAGCAGCTACATAAAGAGGGGTTTCTAACTATAAACGAATCCGGTAGACGCATCATTCAGGAACAGAAAAAAATAGACGGCGATGCACTGCCTTGGAAGAATAAATTACACTTCGCTAAAAAAATGCTGGAAATTGATATGAAAAATTATCGAGAAAATCTACCAACACAAGCACCCGTCATTTTTGATCGTGGAATACCGGATATCCTGGGCTATGTTAAACTATGTCACTTAGATCCCTTTCCTTGTTTAGAACAGAGTGTTAATTCCTTTCGATATAATGCCTTTGTATTTATCCTCCCCCCCTGGCGGGCCATCTATCATCAAGATGCTGAGCGAAAGCAGAGCTTTTCATTAGCAATGGAAACGTATCGCATGATGCGAAGTATCTATACCTCATGCGGTTATAAACTTATTACTATACCAAAACTTAGCGTCGAAAATCGGGCGAATATCCTACTACAGCATATCAAAAATCAGCAAACATAAACGAATGATGCGATTCCGGCCCGTATTGTATTCAAAAAAAAAAGTCCTTAACCGGGGAGATTAAGGACTTTCATTAACCAATTATAAACCTAAATTATGATGATACAAAGATAACCGATTTTGGACACGATGACAAAAAGCCTTGCGACTTTAACAAAATTTTAACATTTCTTTGCTTCTTATTCTATTACAACAGCTGTTCCGCTCGCAGTAACCATAAGCATACTTCCTCCGTTTCCCACCGTTTCATAGTCAAGATCCACACCTACGATTGCGTTTGCTCCAATGGATGCGGCGTACTGTTGCATTTCAAAAACTGCGGTATCTTTTGCTTCCCTTAACACTTTTTCATATGAATTGGATCTGCCTCCTACAAAATCCCTTATTCCCGCAAATATATCCCTAAAAAAGTTAGCACCTATAATGGTTTCGCCACTTACCAAGCCGATATATTTTACTATTTTTTT
Source organism: Olivibacter sp. EAT-5 (assembly GCF_044784325.1). Lineage (NCBI taxonomy): Bacteria > Pseudomonadati > Bacteroidota > Sphingobacteriia > Sphingobacteriales > Sphingobacteriaceae > Olivibacter > Olivibacter sp. EAT-5. The sequence goes on from NZ_CP173028.1 coordinate 5,194,045, forward strand.
ACCTTCTACATTAGGTGTTGTTGTTATTAGCATGGCTTTTTTCTAGTTAGATGTAGAAAGGTGGCTATTGTTACAAAAAGGGAGCCGCTGTGATTTCCTTTTTTGAGTTTTTAACACATTACACCTTCTTGATATCTTCAAGCTTCCGATCATAGTATGTCGCATTTTGAATATTACTTTCGGTGCTCTCCTTTAGTATCTTTTCCGTCTCTTCCAGCTTAGTTTCCAGGTCTCGCAATTCAGGGCTTACATTTCCATCTAAGTACTTTTTGTACTTGGCCTTCAAAGATTTGCATTCACGAATATGGCTATTCAATTCTTTTTGCATGCTCGTAGCTAAGCTCTTTTGTTCTTTAAGTTCATACGCAGCTCTATTTTTATGTTTGCGTGCATATTCTTTCTTAAGGCGTTGCACGGATTCATCGATCTCCTTTGCGTTATCCTGTGTTTTTGAATCTTCCAATAATAAACTGTGAAAATACTCAAAATCTTTATCGATATCTTTATGGCTTCCTTTTGAATTCTTAATGGCTTCCTGTGCCATTTTAAATTGTTTATTCAGCATATTTAGGTTATAAAGTTGTACTTCCACTTTTTGCTTCAGTTCTTCTGCTTCACTCTTTTTTTCTTCGATTTTACCGACATGCGATACATCGCTTAAAACTAAAGCACTGGCCTGCGCGCTCAGTACAGAAGTACCCAATAGCGCTACGATTAATAATGTTTTCATTTTACTGATTTTAATTTTTTAACGTTCATGACCGAACGATTTTCATTCCTGTTATTTAATGGTAAAATATATTTGCCGGCCGGGCATATTAAGCGTTTTAATAATCTTTATCACCCCTCTAAGCTGTTACGCTTTTTGTATATAAGACGCTTTTGATGTAGAAACGTTGCAGGAATTTCTCGTTTTTTATGGTCTTTTCTACCAACAGGATAATTTTCTCTACGAACAGGCATTGCTTATCTTCCTATTTCTGCCAATGGAAGAAATAATGATAAAAGAACAAACCGGGGAGATATAATTATGTTACTAGTAAAGACAGGCATAATACTTTGTAATATGGACAATTTGAATAAAAGAAAGGTGAGTAAACAACAAAAAGCGCACAAAAAGCGGCAAGAAAAAAGCAATCCGCCAGAAACCAATCGCTCCGCTATTACCGGACACAACCTGGAAGATGACATTACAGGTGCTAATCCCGCAGGTTCGGCTGTCAGACCCGACATACTTCGAGAGGATCATCCCGGGCTTGCTAAATAGCGATGGCCATATTTTAGGTTGAATAAAAAAGTAAAATTGCATATGTTTGTTAAAAAAACAAGCACTTATGCTAAGACCAAAAATTCTCCTATTCTTAACTATGATTGTATCAGGTACATTGGCCTATGGTCAAACTGCCGAGGAAAAACAGCTTTTAAAAGCCGTAGAAGATCTTCGTTTAGCCATGATCAGTGGTAACCGGCAGGCGCTCGACGCGATAGCTGCCGACAAGCTAAATTATTGGCATTCAAGCGGCAAACATGAAGATAAGGCGGCTTTTATAGAGAGTCTCACATCAGGAAAATCGGATTTTTTAAGCATTAATTTAAGCGAACAAACAATCAATATATCAGGGGACGTGGCTACCGTTCACCACATCTTGAGCGGAGAAACGAACGACGGCGGTAAACCCGGCACCGTAAGAATCGGCGTATTACTGGTTTTTCAGAAGCAAAGTGGAAATTGGAAGTTATTTGCCAGACAGGCCTTTAAACTGCCTTCATAACTTTTAAAATAAAGTGTCATTTGTCGTCAATTGAAAGAATCCTTCTTTCAATTGACCCGTTCTAAATAAGTTGACAAATTCATGCGCTTTCCTTGTTGGTTCAGGAAGTCGATAAGTGCCTATACAATGCATGGCGATGTGCAAGCTGTCTTCTATACTGAGATGGTTACCCGGCGAAATATACACCGGTTTAACGTAGTTTTTGGTTCTTAATACATACCCCAACAGTTCCTCCTTATGCTTAAGTGGACTAAAGCTATACTTCACGGCCGAGGGCTCCTCGAAATTTCCATATAGTTTCTTCTTGGCACAACCAAGCGTGGGAATGTTAATTAAAGCGCCTAAATGCGCTGCAATGCCCAATCTTCTGGGATGGGCAATGCCATGACCGTCCACCATGATGACATCAGGCTTCACGGTCATTTGAAGAAAAGCCTCCACTAAAGCAGGAACCTCCCTAAAGGCCAGAAAACCGGGAACATAAGGAAACGAAGTTTTGCTCTTTACCAACGAGTAAGCTAAAGGCTTTAACGTGTTAAAATCAAGCGTGACAATTCCTGCATAAATAATATCACTGAAGCGGTTAAGTGATATGTCAGCACCGGCAATCGTTTTTATCTCCTGCTCCAAGGGTGAATGTACCAAGGAATTCTGTAATTCCTTTTGCATGGCAGTTGCTTCGGATATGGTTATGTTGGTATAATCCAATTGTTTGTTATTCATAGGTATCTAAAACAGACTTAACTGAATCTTTGTTTGTTTTGGTTTCTGTTCTCTTCCATAAACGGTTCGTCCGTCATATTGCCAAGAAACAGCCTTCTCTTTAGCTACTAGCTGATCCAATTGATGGTTAGGTATAAAGTCTTTTTCTTTTTGCAAGGCTACTTTCGACAAATTCTTAATGGCTTCTGAACGCGCTTTGAATCCGATTTTTGCCTTCTCCAATGCCTGTTGAAGAATGGCTATGGATTCGTCGTATATTTTTGTCGGTACAGGAAAAGGATGCCCATCTTTACCACCATGAGCGAAAGAAAAACGTGCCGGGTCTTCAAAACGACTAGCTGTACCATGAATAATTTCACTGATTAATGTGAGCGATTGCAGTGTTCTGGGCCCGAGTCCTTCCAACAAAAGCAACTCTTCCATCGTCTGCACGGCTTGCTCCTCAGCCAATGCCAGCACAGTACCTAGACGCTTTAGGTTTACATCTTCTTTCCTTACATCATGATGAGAAGGCATGATAATTTTTCTAGCCTCCTGTAGAATATAATTCGGGCGCTCCTTTGTAATCGCCAGTATTGCTTCCCTTGTCAATGCGGCATTTCGGTCGGTCAGATTTAATATTTGACCTTGGTTATCTCCATAAATGAAAGTATGCGGCTCCTCGATAAAAGAATGAACCTGCGGAGCATGCCAATGATAACGTCGAGCCAATCGAGTTTCGGTATTCATTCCTTGCTGAACAATTGCCCAGCTTCCATCAATACTTAGTACAAAAGAATGTAAATACAGCTGAAAGCCGTCTTGAATGGCTGTATTGTCGACCTTTGCAGCAAGCTTGCTATGCTGTACAAGCTTGGTGCCATCCAAACCGGTTGCAGACGCAATGCGGAGAAGCTCATCCGGTGTTTTCAAAGAATGTTTGCCCCTCCCACCACAGATGTAGATGCCTAACTCTTGTGCTCTTTTGTTTATAGAAGCTTTTAATGCTCCCATAACGGAAGTCGTAATGCCGGAAGAGTGCCAGTCCATCCCCAATACACAACCCAGCGATTGAAACCAACAGGGGTCACTCAATTTACGAAGAAACATATCTCGTCCGTATTCCACTACAATGGCTTCCGCAATCGCACCGCCTAAAAGACTCATCCGTTGCGCTAACCATTTGGGAACATGCCCATAATGTAAGGGCAAATCTGCCTGTCCTCCTCTCATATCAAATTCTTTCAGCAGGCAATTTACTAAAAAAAATAGCAAAACAACAACAGTAATTATTTTTTTGCGAAACATCTGATTGAACGAAAACATAGAAACCAGTTTGCATAAATTTCCTTATATTGCCGCCCGGTTATAACGATAGATCGACAAACCACTTTATAATGTAATTACCGCAAGGCAATAAAATGAATTTATGCTAATTACCTTCGATGAGTGAGCGGGGTCCGACTCGCTCTATACATTGAAGGCTATTTACTAACGAATTTTTGGCCTTGCATTTAGAAAATTAACATGAAAATTACTGGAATTCTATTGACAAGCTTTTTGTTTTTTGGGACAGGTATGTTGCAAGCCCAAGAAAAGAACACGCTAAAGTTGAATCATATCGCGGTATACGTAGAGAACCTACAAAAGAGTACTGCTTTCTATAAAAATGTCTTGCAACTTACCGAGATTCCTGAACCCTTCCATGATGGCCTACATACTTGGTTTACCTTAGGCCAAGCCGGAAGTTTACATCTTATTCAAGGTGCTAAAGGAGGCGTGGAACGAGAAAAGAATGATCACCTATGTTTTAGTACAAATGATATAGACAAATTTATTCGCAACCTGGAAAGTCATCAAATCAGTTATTTCGACTGGCCCGGAAACAAAGGCAAAGTTACAACGAGGGTAGATGGTATCCATCAGATATATTTTCAGGATCCGGACGGGCATTGGATAGAAATTAACGATGAACAATAAACCGATTTGTGAGTAAGTTAAGTCGGTAATACGTTAAGTAGTTAAATAGTCAGGTAGTTGAGAAATTAAAGACTACTCGTCGTTTCTTCTTGCCGTAAGGACGTAGGAATGTCATCGTAAAGTCGGTAATACGTTAAGTAGTTAAGTAGTTAAGTAGTCAGGTAGTTGAGAAATTAAAGACTACTCGTCGTTTCTTCTTGCCGTAAGGACGTAAAAACGTCATCATAAAGTCGGTAATACGTTAAGTAGTTAAATAGTCAGGTTGTTGAGAAGTTAAAGACTACTCGTCGTTTCTTCTTGCCATAAGGACGTCATCATAAAGTCGGTAATACGTTAAGTAGTTAAATGGTCAGACATTAAGATCATGACCATTCAACTAGGCCTGTACCGCTGCTGCTACTAATTCACTACTCAACTACTCCCCTACTCAACGACTTTATTAGACGATTCAATCGGTTAATGCCCACCTGCCACAGGCCCTGTTTGCTCGACATGCTTAAGCTTTTTTGAACAGTAGATACCGAAACCAAAAATGTAAACATAACAAACGACCGGTAAAATCAATGAAAGTTGAACACCTAATTGGTCTGCTAATGCGCCTTGAATTACAGGAACAATGGCACCACCTAAAATAGCCATAACCAATAGCGAAGACCCTTGGCTTATATATTTACCAAGGCCCGCGATTGATAAGGTATATATATTAGAGAACATGATCGAATTGAATATACCAATTCCTAAAATCGAATACATCGCATAAGCGCCTGTATTTACAATACTGGAAATCAGCAACAAAACATTAATGCCGGCGAATATAGCTAAAGTACGTGCCGGCGCTGCCTTTCCAATTAAAAAACCAAGCAAATTCAACACTATGAATACGAGGAAGAAGCTTACTTGCGAAAAGGTCAGATCGACTAAACTAAAAATTAACAGAAATACAAGCGTTGCCATTCCTACCATATAAATAAGTTTCTTGCCGAAATCGATATTGTGATTAAGATAGATAGCGCCTAAGAATCGGCCAATCATCGCCCCTCCCCAATAAAGTGAAAGATAGTTTTTACTTATAGATTCGGTAAAGCCCATAATCTGCTCTTGCTCAAGGAAACTGATGATAAAACTGCCGATGGCTACCTCCGCACCTACATAACAAAAAATTCCGAGGACACCTAAACGCAAATGTGTAAATTTTAATGCACCTAATCCTTTAACATCTTTTTCTTCATCACTTGACTCAAAAGAAGGCAGCTTAACGGTCGAGATAAAGACGGCTACCAATAATAAAATTATAGCGAAAATAAGGTAAGGAATACGAGTAGCTTGCGGACTAATGGAGTCACCATCTGCAAAAAACTCAAATATAAGATGTCCTCCTAATACAGGGGCAATGGTAGTCCCCAGCGCATTAAAAGCCTGTGTCATATTGAGTCTGCTAGAAGCACCATCTTCGGGGCCTAACAAAGAAACATACGCATTCGCGGTAATCTGTAATATAGTAAAACCCAAACCCAATACAAAGAGCGCCGTTAAAAACAATCCATATAACGAGGTAGTAGCTGCGGGCCAAAACAATACACAGCCTACCGCAGACAAGATAATGCCGGCGATAATAGATTTTTTATAACCGATTTTGTTCACCGGATCACCCCACTTGGAAGACACGACAAAATAAATCAATGAGCCAATAAAATAAGCACCAAAAAAACAGAATTGCACCAGCATGGATTCAAAAAAACTCAAGCTAAACAACTGCTTTAAATAGGGTATTAAGATATCATTCATGCAGGTTATAAATCCCCACATAAAAAATAATATCGTTAATGTAATCAGTGGCACCACATAGCGCTGGCCGGAGGAAGGGGTTTGGATATTACTCATGAATAGTACGTTTAATATAGTTTTTTTCCAATACGCATTGAAAGTATGCTACGAATATACATTTTTGGATTTTAAAAACAATTGAATTAATGCGAATAAATCGATTTAAAACGTATTAGCAGTGTTTTGAACAGGTATGAATCGAGATCCCTGTACCGCCTCCCTTTTTTCCAGCTGTTTGTCGATGTAGGTCTGGATACTTGATTTACCAAGTCCCCAATTAGGCGCAATAAGCAGCTCTTGATCAGCCAGCCCAAAAAGGCGCTGTATAATAATATCAGGACGCAATAGCGGAATAAATTCACAGAGAAAATCGGTGTAAGATTCCAAGCTAAAGAGTGGAAAGGGGTTGCGTTTATACTGAACACCCATAATGGATCCTTCCACAATGTGCAGGTGATGTAATTTCACAAATTTGATTTGCGGAAACCGGTTAATTTCGTCAGCATACTTTAGCATCATCTCTTTTGATTCCCAGGGAAAACCAAAGATGGTGTGAACGCAAATATCAAGTGGGCTATTTTGTACCAGATTGAGTGCCACTTCGAGCTCTTCATGCGAACATCCCCGATTGATTCGGTTTAATGTATCATTATAGATCGATTCCATGCCCATCTCTAAATCCACATCAAACCTATCGGTATAACTTTCCAACAATGCAACCTTCTCAAAATCTATGCAATCCGGCCGCGTACCTACCGATAATCCTACTACATTTTCCGGTGCAATACTCAAAGCTTCATCATACATGGCTTTCAAATAATGAACAGGGGCGTAGGTATTTGTATTCGGCTGAAAATAAATGACAAATTTCTCAGCGCCGTAACCCTTGATGGCCCGTTCAATCCCTTGTTCTACCTGCTCGCGAATTGTCGGCATCTTTCGGGCGCTTTCCGGGGTAAAGGAATCAACATTGCAATAAGAACAACCACCAAATCCTTTACTCCCATCACGATTAGGGCAAGTAAAATTACCGTCGACGATAATTTTAAAAACGCGCTTATCATCATATTTCTTTTTAAGATATGCGCCATAATGATTGTAAGGCTTTATTCCCGAATCTAATAGAGTTCCCATAATAAACGCAAAGGTAGTTATTTCATGTGTAAATAAATCGTTTTTCTATCAGACCTCGATCCTGGAAAGGAAATGTCAACAATCTAAACTTTTCATAATACGGGGCAGCCTTTCTCGGATATTTCACTTTGTAATAAACAATTATACCGGCTGCCTGTTACTTAAAAACAAATCAGGTTAAACGTCAAAAGAAAGGAGCTTAACATGAAGTCAGGACAAAAATCAGCCACGCAAAAGACCCCATTTGTAGGAACGACAACAGCTGACAAGTCTTTCAAAGATCAAAAAGTATTAAAACGTCATCAAGGCTTGCCAAACGCAGGCGCCCGCTCGGCCGATTCAGGCGCCCGAACGGATAATGAGAAAAACAAGAACTGACAACGATATGATTCGATAAGATCATTACTTTGAACCTTTATTTTTACTTTTACCGACAAGGTATTAATAAAGTTTCAAATACGTTATATGTTCCGAAGAAAGAAAGCGCTCATCATCGGTTGTGGATGGGTTGGATTTCGGTTTGCCCAAAAGCTACTGACATTAAATTTTGAAGTAACCGCCACCACAACCTCTGAGCACAAAATAAATGCGTTGGAGGCTGAAGGTATTTCGCCCCTACTGCTAGATTTTAATTTCGAAACTGATTCAGAAACAGTAGCTGTTATTAGTAGTCTACATTATGATCTTGTACTCGTAAGTGTGCCCGCTAAAAAACGTGAGCATCAGCAGACTTGTCTAATGAAATTTGAGCGCCTGGCTAAGTTTCTTCAAAAGATCCAAGCAAAATCGATCATTTATTTAAGCTCTGTTGGTATTTATCCGAGTGCACCTTATCTCATCAATGAGACAAATATTCTAAATTCATCACTCGATCCCAAATTGTTCCAAACAGAGCAGACGCTCGCGATGCGGGTTAATAAGCTGAATATTTTGCGCCTAGGCGGTATATTTGGCGATAACCGCATTCCCGGCAAACACTTCAGCGCTAAAGTATGCGAAGTTGGCAACCAATTTGCAAATTATATCCACCTAGATGATATCATGGCAATCATTTTATGCTTGTATCATCAACGTATCGAAGGCCAACTCTTTAATGCAGTCTCACCACTCCATCCAAGTAAAAAAGAAATCACACTACAAATGGCGGAGAAATATGGCTTCGCACCTCCGAGTTCGTTCGAAAACGTTTCATTTGATAAAAAGGTCATTTCTCCCGCAAAATTAATCTCTGATTTAAACTACCAATTTATATACGAAAACCCGTTGGACTACTAGTCAAATGCTTCCTTGACGGCTTTCCCACGCCAAACAGCAGGCTCCTCCAGTCCAAGTATCCAGGCTATGGTTGAGGCCGTGTCGTAGGTTATGATGGGACTAGATAACTCGTGTCCTTTTTTAACGCCTACACCATGAATGATCCAAGGTATTTGAACCTCATCCAATGATTTTCCACCATGTCCCTTATCTTTACCGCCGTGGTCTGCAGAAACTATTATAATCGTTTCATCAGCAATACCAGCTTTCTGTACCGCCGTTACAATAGCTCCTATTCGCTCATCTACCTTATGAAGCGCTTTGTAATAAGCCGGTGTGCGATGGCCTATATTATGTCCCGTGTGATCCGGTTCGTCAAAATGAATAAAGGTAAATAGGGGCTTGTTTTCCGTAATTGTCTTTACGGCTTCTTTCAAACAAAGTTCTTCGTCGTCGTTCGCAGGAAACGCCTTGCTTATGGCAGCCTTTTCAATCAAATAACCAATTCCCGGCCAGCTATATACAGCAGCGGTATATTCATTAGGCCGTTGATCTCGAATGATGCTGAAAATACTTGGGAATAGTTTATAGCGTGTGGTATAAATTGAAGGGATTTCCGGTGTTTTGCTTCCCCACTCCGTATAGCCATGTAATGTTGGCCCTGCTCCCATTAACATAGAAGCCCAATTGACCGCGCTCGAAGAAGGCAATACTGACCTGGCTTTTAATGTCCAAGCTCCTGTTTCCATGAGCTTTTTAAGATTCGGCATATCTGCTTCCGGTAGGGCATATGCTCCAAATCCATCACATCCGATAAGAATAATATGTTTGGCTTGTTTCACTTGCGCATTCAGCGCAAATACAGAGAACAATAGATGCGTTAAAATGATTAGTTTCTTCATCTGAATATTTTATATAATTCGAACGACTAAACTAATGTTTTAATATTAACAAACAAAGTTTATAAATACCAAAAATAAACGCAATCGATTGCCCAATTTCAACAAATAAAAGGGGATCTAAAAGTATCACTTCTTAGATCCCCATCCCATATTTTACTCTTTCATTTACCTATCGCCATGAATCCACTTAAAATTGTATTGTTTCACCGGATTTTTCATCCGTTCGGCAATACGAAGCAATCGATCGGGTAAACGCATAAGGTAATCCCGAGCTTTTTCGCCGGCTTCATTCAAATTGGTCATCGTATCTACTTTCCACTCGTTCAACAGGTCTTTTAAAATATCAACATAATCAATCGCTGTGTAGACTCCCAAACGCTGTGCTGCATCGGAAAAATGCGAAAAAAGTTCTCCTTGTGGCTCCCCCGCCTCTCTTAGGAAATGCGCCGGCATCACAATTTTCTTTTTCATCATATCTTCAAATGCAACCAATACTTCACTGGCATCAACCTCAGCTGCTTTGGAAATAAATGACATATAAGCTTTTGCATGGCGCGCCTCGTCCGAAGCAATAACACCACACATCTTTGCCAGTAGTTTATCGCCTGCTTGTTTCGCTAAACCGGCCACTCTTCGATGCGAGACGTTGGTGGCCAGCTCCTGAAACGAGGTATAAATAAAGTTTCTATAAGGATCCCGACCGGTACCAATATCAAAGCCATCCTGTAACAGATATTGAACCGAAATCTCGAATTGTTTCATGTCGACTCTTCCGGATAAGTATATATATTTGTTCAGGAGATCCCCATGCCTGTTTTCCTCTGCTGTCCATGCCCGAACCCATTTCATCCACCCACCCTGCTCGTGTTTTTCAACATCTTCCACCATAGTCAACCATGATTCGTAGGTTGGCAAAGCCTCCTCTGTAACTGTATCACCAATTAAAACGGCAACTAAATCATAAGGTAGTTCCTTTGCGCTATCTTGTAGATCCTTAACTTCTTGAAAAAAAGTATCTCGCGATGCGTCGGGTAAAAAATCAGCCGGCTGCCACATTTCCTCAACGGGCTTCAAATATTCACTCATTTCGTTGAGCATAAACGGCTCAAGATAGGTCATTACTTCTTTTCTCGATCCCTCGTGTATCGGTTGCATGGTATTTTCCATATAGAAAACAAATATACACATATGGATATAAAATAACGATTAGCGATTTATACCCATTTTTTTCTTCATTGCTTTCCTAGCAACAAATGCTTTAGTATCAGTGTTTTAAAAACTCCATTAATTTTTTAGTAAAAGTTGTGCAGTGACGAAAATTTATTTTCCCGCTAATCAATAACGTACCTCAGTATTTAGATCCTTTATTGATATTCAACGCCGGCTTATAAGGTCTGGGAATAGGTCGCTTTTGACCCCGTTCGGGCATAAGCTTCTCACTTAGTTCGATGCTTGAAATAGACCTCTGTATTTCACGCGGTATTCGCTTCTTCGTTTTCTTTTTTCGCTTTCCCCACCAAATGATAAAGCCTGTAATTGGCAGACTAGCGCCGATCAGGGATGCAAAGAAGGCAATGACTTTTCCTGTCAATCCCAAAATAGAGCCGACATGGATATCATAATTCATTTTGCGAAGTTTTACGCCAAACGAGGACGTAGCGAAGTTTGCTCCGTATACCTCATGCCGGGGAAGCTGTTTTAATGTGTGCTGGTCAAAGCTATAGGCAATATGGTTATAGTACTGCCCTGCACTCGGATAAATAGTCACATTAATGGTAGATTTAGGTTTTGTTGAATCCGGAAAGCTATAATAAAATCCTTCCGCTCGCGAATGTTCACTAATCACTTTGCTCCATACAATATCCATTGCATTTTTTCCTGTAAAATGTTTCCCCATCTGAAGAGAGTCCGACTCAAGACGCGCAAAATCGGGTAACGAATTTCCTCCTGAAGTTGTCCAATACAAGCCTTTGCTAAACCATTGTATACCGTACACCATGCCGGTACAAGCGATTGCGAAAACAATTAACAATGAATAAAAGCCCAGTACATTGTGTAAATCATAGTTAACCCGTTTAAACGAACCTTTCCATTTAATAAAAAAGCTCTTCGCTCGTGCGCTCTTTGTCCATTTCGCCGGCCACCAAAGTACCATCCCCGTTATAAGAGTAATAACGAATACCAATGTACTGTAATTCACAATTGGGCGACCAATTTCATAAGGTAACCACAAAAAGCGGTGACCATTTAATATAAATCGAAAGAAATCAACTTCCCCCTCTTTTCTTTCACTTACGCTGATAATTTTACCGGTATAAGGGTTCAAACGCAGGGACGTACCCCCGCGACGCCCCTCTCCCATCCCTACATAAATGGCTCGGCCTTGCTGATAAGTTGCATAGGAGACCCTTTTATCCGGAAACTTTGCTGTGGCTATGCGTTGAATCTGAGACGGAGTCAGCACAGGAGCTGCTTGGTGAGTAACGCGCGTTTCCGGTTCAAGGATATAAGTCGTTATCTCATCCTGGAAAACCCAAATGCAACCGGTTAGGCATACAATTATCATCACAATACCCGTGATAAGCCCTAACCAAAGATGAAGCCAGGCTGCTATTCTGTAAAAAAGTGATCGTGATGCGGATTTCCTTACCTTTGTGCTCATTTTAATTGATTAAGAGCTCAAAGATAATGTTATTTAGATTTATTAAAAATAATATCTATAAAATATCTTGCTTTCCCGAATTTTAGCCTTTTAAAACCCGGGCATTTTTTAATTCAGCATCAAAACACGTAAATCGAGCAGGGTAACCGAGCGCTATTTTTCCAATACGATCATGAAGGCCTATAGCTTCCGCAGGGCGACGGCTTGCCATTTCAATAGCTTCTTGTACAGATACACCCAGCTCTTTAATTGCATTTTGGACTGCATCCATGAGAGATATATTAGCTCCTGCAAGATTTCCTTCACTATTTACATATTCTCCATTAATTAATGTTGCATCAAATTCTTCCCACTGAAAACGGGCTTTCTTTTTTCCAAGGAATAAGGCATCTGAAATCAAAAAGAGTTTATCTCGCTTTAATTTATAAGCGATTGTGGCTGCTGAAAAGTCAACATGTTTTCCATCGAGCACAAGGGGAGCATAGATGCGTTCATCGGATAAGACAGCTCCTACCAGTCCGGGGTTCCGATGCTGGAAAGGGGACATTGCGTTAAACAAATGCGTCACCTGGGTAATTCCCAGATTAAAAGCGTTTCTTGCTTCTTCAAATGAGGCATTACTATGCCCCAAAGCCAATGCAATTTCAGAATCCTGCAAGAGAGCGAGTAGATGGTCGTCAAACATTTCCGGTGCAATCGTCATCTGTAAGATAATGCCTTTTCCATATCTCACTATTTCCTCAACCACCGCTCTTTCGGGTTTTTTAATATATTTCAACAGGTGTGCGCCTCTCTTTATCGGATTAATAAAAGGGCCTTCCAAATGCATTCCCAAAATGGCGGATTGTGGATGCTTTTCTATGTATTTTCTAACAGCGTCAATGCCTGCTAAGATGTTATCGATGGAAGAAGTAATAAGGGTTGGCAATACAAACGCCGTCCCATCAGTCAAACACGCCTCTTCAATATCTGATAAACACTGCTCATTCGGATGAGCTGTAAAATGGTAGCTCGCCCCTCCATTTACCTGAATATCAAAAAATCCCGGAGCTATATGCGCTACCCTTTCGTCCGCATTGCCGGCATTTCCTCGATTTATTCCTACAATTAAACCTTTTTCGCAAGTAATCAGTTGATCCGTCAATACCGTTTCACCTGTATAGACTCGATTCGCAAATATTTTCATATAATGATTTCTCTCTTTTTATGGATCTTATACAACCTATCGTTCCTAAAGGAATAGGCTAAAGGTAATGGTTTTAAACGATAAGAAAGCAAAGTGAAACAATGCTTTCTTTTACCTGTTATTTCCCTAAATTATTATGGAGTCTAAAATTCATATATACAGAGCTAAAAGTCCGATCATTGCCACAGCCATTCATGACGGGCATAGTATAGCGCCGTCGCTCCGGTCTAATATGCTTTTATCTGAACACGAACGTATGCGCGAAGAAGACCCCTATACCGCAGAGATGATAAATTTTCCGGTTAATCGAATCGTTGTTGACAATTCACGCTTTATGGTGGACCTGAATAGGCCGAGGGACCGTGCCATCTACCGCTCACCTAATGATGCCTGGGGGCTAGCTGTATGGGCAACGAAGCTTACACAAGAACAGGAAGAGGAAATATTAACTTTTTACGATACATTTTATTCAGAGGTAAAGAAGGTACTGCTTGATCTTATTCAAAGCTACGGATATTTCATTGTTCTAGACGTTCATAGCTACAACCACAGAAGAAAAGATCCTTATATAGAAGCTATATCCAGCGAAAATCCGGAAATAAATATTGGAACGGCCAACAACATTTCTAAATGGAGGCCGATAATAGACACATTTATTGATTCCCTTTCAAAAACAACAATTGATGACCATTTTCCGGACGTTAGAGAGAACATAAAGTTTAAAGGTGGCACATTTTCCAACTGGATATGCTCTCAATATAGCAAATTTGGCTGTGTACTATCCGTGGAGTTTAAAAAGACTTTCATGGACGAGTGGACAGGTCGCGTCAACATAAGCCATTTGATGGACATACAACGCGCTTTACAAGCCAGCATCCTGCCTCTGGAAACCGAACTAAAGAAGTTATACCAAACAGCCTCAACAGATAAATGATCATATGGAGAAAAAGCAAGAAAAGGTTTTGAATCAGATTCAGGACAAGTTGAAAAAAGGTGAACCGATTAGACTTTCCTTACCGGACAAAGGCATACTCAAGATAGACAAACCCGTTCCTTTTCTCCTGGTATACCGTGTTCCTAAAAAGGGCAAAGACAACTTTGCTTATAACCTTGCTAAAACCGAATCATCCTATTTAATTACGTCCGACTATGAAGGAAGCGGTCTGACTGAGCTCTTGAAACTCATCTCTGCATATTTAGCAGACCAATTCGGTGGTTTCATGCTCGTAGAGATCTGGCATCAAGCCAAACTGGACGATAAAGCCTTTACAATAAGGGTCAACCAAAAAGGGACGTTGAGTATGGCGACAAAATTGACTGAAGAACTGAATGCACTACGAATAGGTAATCAAAAAATCACGGCGTCACTCGATAAACAAAAAACGGCTGTTGCTCCCCCGGGACGTTCGCCACTTATTGACAAAAATGTAGCTAAACAATCTGAAATTGTATTAGTCGGTGTGGAAATAGCACCTGTTTACAACGATGTTAAAACCGGCAAGCCCTATCCCTTGTTTATGCGCGAATTACGAGCCGCTTTTGGTAAATCGCTACGCAAAAGCCTATTTGAGTTCGTTCGCACAAATACCTCATATAATGCAACTCACTTTGAAATGCTCGGCACGACAGTGTTAGACGACAAAGTTTGGGAAATTGATAATGAGTTGGCAGAATACAGTAATCTTTTTGATTTTCTCCTGTTAGTGACGCCTATTAACACCATGGATGCATGGAAAAATTTTGCAGAAAATAAGTATCTAAAAGCACCCGTTTTTCATTATCGGCCGATGCCGATAGAGCCTGAGTTGATCAAGCGTAAAATATACAACTTACCTATTGAGGATATTTCTGATCCCACTATCGCCTTCCTTTTCCGGGATAAACGAAAAGAGATAGATCGGATGCTGAATATGATGTTAGAGCGGGAAAAACCGGATTTTATGCACAGTAGCTTACAAATATTCGGCAATATAGACGAACATCTTTTGGATGTTGCTCGCGCCATCCTTGTTGCCGCCGAGCCAAATTACGAACAAGAGAATCAAGATTTATTAAACGCCTGGGAATTCGCACAAATGGCTGAAAATGAATTAATATGGCTTAAAAAACAGGACGCATCCATCTTAACCGCCGTACGCGTACGCGACGATGTTGATGGAGTCATGGTCTCACGTGGCATACTGAACATCAATAAAAGTTACCAAATTTCGAAGCAACGGGCCTTTGCCCTCATTCAGCATGAAATTGGAACACATGTGGTCACATATTATAACGGCAAAGCGCAACCACTCAAACTCTTCTATATAGGCGTGCCGGGTTATGAACAGCTGCAAGAAGGATTGGCCGTCTTTTCAGAATACTTGTGTGGCGGATTAACCAATCAACGCATGCGTATTCTTGCAGCTCGCGTAGTAGCTGTCAATTCCATGATAACAGGGAATTCGTTTGTTGATACCTTTTTTCTGTTAACCGACAAATATCTTTTTACTCCTGAGGCCGCTTTTCATATTACGATGCGTGTATATCGCGGCGGCGGGCTCACTAAAGACGCCGTCTATTTAAAAGGGTTGCTTAATCTAATCGAGTATATCAAACAAGGTAATGACATTGCACCTTTGCTCATTGGCAAAATTCGCCAGGATTACATACCCGTTATTAACGAATTGACATTTAGAGGTTTATTATCAAAAATACCGATCAAACCTCGCTACTTGAGTCGTCCGTATCTAAAGCATATTGAGACAATTAAAAAAGGGGGAAATATTTTCACCATGCTAAACTAAAGAACATCATTCCTGTTATCTTAAAAAATCAATGCCTTAAAACTATTACTGATGAAAATCGCATTTATTGTGAACCAACTAATGAAGGAAACTGCTGTATACACAACAACAGGATTGGCCTTACAAGCCCATAAAATGGGGCACGAAGTTTATTATCTGGGCGTGGGTGATCTTGCTTATTTTAGCGACGAGCAAATGGGTGGACTTGCGCGGAAGGTACCCTCTAAACAATTTCGTTCGCCTGACACCTTCTTACAAGCCATTAAAGAGAGCGAGAAAATTCAGATAAAAGCAGCTGATCTTGACGTGCTACTATTAAGAAATGATCCTTCCGCTGATATCGACAAACGTCCCTGGGCACAAAACGCGGGCATAGTATTTGGCCAATTAGCGCAAAAGCAAGGCGTTTTGGTCTTAAATGACCCCACTAGCTTGTCACAGGCATCCAACAAAATGTACTTCCAGTATTTTCCAAGGGAAGTGCGTCCGGAAACTATTATAACCAGAAGTGTAGCGGATATCGAGGCATTTTATAAGGCCAACGGTAATAAAATTATTCTAAAACCACTTCAAGGATCCGGAGGGAGGAACGTGTTTCTTATCAATAAACAAGAAGTAAAAAACTTAAATCAAATTGTCGATGCCATTTGTCGCGACGGATTTGTTGTTGCGCAAGAATATCTTCCCGCAGCAAAAAACGGCGATATCCGTTTGTTTTTGCTGGACGGTGACCCAATTGTAGTAAATGGCCACTACGCCGCCATTCATCGTCAACAAAAAAAAGGCGAAATCAGAAGTAACATACATCAGGGCGGTACCGCAGGTAAAGCGAGGATGACAAAGAGAATTAAAGAAATTGTAGAACTGGTAGGGCCCAAGCTTAAAAAGGACGGCATGTTCCTAACCGGTTTGGATGTGGTGGGCGATAAGCTAATGGAAGTAAATGTCTTTAGCCCCGGCGGTTTAGTGCATGCTTGTGAATTGTATGATGCCGACTTCTATACTCCCGTCATAAAGGCCATCGAGGATAAAGTTAGGATTCGAAAGGAATAGTTTTGTTCAACAGAAAGGATTTGCTATCTTGGGTGGATAAGAAGGTTATGGACAATCTTTCGATCGTTTTACGCATAAAATCTATTAAAACAGAAGCGCCTGACACGAAGTCCTTCGTTTTGGAATCAGTGGAAAGTAAGCCGCTTGTTTATAAATCAGGCCAATTTTTGACATTATTATTTAAGCACAACAATGGTGAAGAAGTAAGGAGAAGTTATTCAATCAGCTCATCCCCTCTTTTGAGCGAACCGCTCACGATAACGGTAAAAAAAATACCAAATGGCGAATTCTCTCGAAAGCTGGTAGACCATGCGAAAGAGGGGGATCTACTTAATAGCATCGGTGCCAGCGGCCTTTTTGTTCTACCGGATTCTTATGACCGTCATCTGCTTTTTTGTTTTTTAGCTGCCGGCAGTGGTATTACGCCTATATTTTCCCAGATTAAATCTATTCTTTACGGATCAGAAAACAGTGTCATTTTAATTTATAGTAATAAGAACGCGTTTTCAACCATATTTTTGAACGAAATTTTGCGATTGAAAGACGTGTTTAAAGAGCGTTTTATGCTCGAATTACTTTTTAGCGAATCAGCTCCGTTGACAGAGGGTAGGCTGAGCCAAGGCGTTTTGGATCAACTGGCGCAAAAGTACAACCTTTATAAGGATGATCATATTCTTTTTTATCTATGTGGACCGAACGCTTATATGCGCATGATCAATATTAAGTTACGTGCTGAAGGTGTGCGGTCCGACCACATAAAAAAAGAACTTTTTATTGTGGACGCTCCGCTCTATCAACTGCCGGAACCACCTGAAAGGAAGGCGTATCCTGTTACCATACATTATAAGGGAGAAACTTTCACCATTCAGGTTAAATATCCTATATCCATCTTAGAAACCGCTAAAAAACATGGCAAAGCCTTACCCTATAGCTGCGAAACCGGACAATGCGGTACCTGCGCCGCAATCTGCTCTACCGGTAACGTGTGGATGCGCTATAACGAGGTTTTAGGAGAGCATGCGCTTGCTGAAGGTTACGTACTAACTTGCACGGGCTATCCTATTGGCGGCCCTGTGGAATTAACTATTTAGCAAATCACACACATATGGTTAAGCAGGTACGCGATAAAAATTAAAATTCCGCTATAACCTAAAGCCACAATTAATGCCCACCAGGCTCTGTCGCTTTTTTTAATCATTAACGATGCAATGGCTGAGACCAAAGCAATTGGTGCAGGTAATAATACACCATATACCCACAAATTTGTATTTTCAACAACAAATAAGAGAAAAAACCACAGTGCTGCGAAGGCCGACAGTGTCAACGATACATTCGCCAGCCTTTTGGCACGGTATATTGACTTCAACTGATTGTTAACGTAAGGCATATTAATTGTGTTGCGATATTCTCTATCTCAGAAGCAGATAATTTCTGAGCTTTTGCAGTTAGTATACTGCTCAACTGCAAATGCATAGCAAGTTAGTGTAATATCGGAGGCGATGTAGGAGCTGCTCCGTTCTCGTGATCGGAAAAATAGGCTGAATTTTCATCTAGATGGAGTAAACACTTAAACTGTTTTACGGGCCTTAAACGTTGAAGGATTATTCTTTTGCCATTAAGTCCTTCTACCTCAAGTTGCAGCGGAATGCGCTGATTTTCTGTAGCATCGGATAACAAAGCTTCATAGTCGGAATTTAGCGTACCTTTCACAGCAAAGAATCTTTCCCCCGCACCGTCGTTCATGTAAAGACTATCCCCTTTTAGATAGGCCTCCATTTGAAAGGTATCGTAATTCGTGTCGTGATTATAATACAAATACAGGGTATTTGAAGTGGTTGCCGGCTTAAATTCATACACGTCATTTTCCACACTATTGTTGGGGGCGCTCAGGAAGAACGAAGAATGCGCTTTGGGTGTAACACTTAGCCTATTGGTCATACTAAATGTATTTTCATCTCTTAGATGTATTAGCTTCATACTATCGGGATGAAACTCAGGAAGTATCCGAAATGCAGTGCCGGTATTTTGGCTAAAATTTTTGAAGACAAATTCACTTTCCGCTAAAAGTTCTTTATCAATTCCTTCATAGACTATAAACGCATCACGATCGGCGCTCTTTGTTTCTTGGAAGAAAATCTTTTCGCCTTTCTGCTCCCATTTTCCAACAATTGTTCTATCTATTGCACCATAGCTCATAGCAAAAACAAAATGATGTTGCGGCAAGATGTATAGCTCTAAGGCAGCCTCTCTTTGTGATCCATTGTAACTACCGATAAAGGGGCTTTGTCCGTAAGCCATTCCCAGTGTTAGCGTCAGCAAGATCGTTAATTTACTTCTCATTATTTGCAATTAAAAGAATGTGACAACGGATGTTGTCACTTGCACAAAAGTAAGGTTTTAGCGAGCGTAGCAAAATAGCTGAAAATCGGGATTTCACAAACGAGTGTCTTCGAAGCAAATGTGCAGACTACAAAAAAGGCAAGTGAAGCCACTTGCCCGGTTTTTCATGTGTGTTTAATCTAATCTCGATTCAACCTTGCAAAGATATAATTTATTATGCATACATAAAATAGTTGTTTTCAGGTATTTTCCTCATTCGTACAAATGAGCCCATGTCACAGACTAAAAAAACTAGCAGAAATCATGTATTTTTATAAGCTCCCTGAAAATCGGGGTTTTACTATTTGCTTTGTTCCACTTCGTCAAAAAAACTAACTTGCCAAAAATATGAGGTCCACGGTTAGATATACGCTTTTTAGCTTGTTGATTATGACGATTGTTTTGCCCTTGCGCGGTAAACAGCAATCCCCATTAATTGACAGCTTAAAAAGAGAACTCAAAAATGCTCATTCCGATACTTTAAAAGCACGTTTATATGTTGGTATTGGCAGTCATTTAGCCTCGTCCGATAGTTCAGGTGGTTTTCAAGCCCTAAAAAAAGGGTTAAGTCTTGCCTTATCAAGCGGAGAAGACTACTACATTGCCAACGCGTATGCATCGTTGGCAAGATTCTTTCAAATTTATTATTTGCAAGATAGCGCTGAAAGCTATTATCAAAAGGCCGAGCATTTATTGCTACAGTATTCCAATGTCCGAAATCAGAAGCTACTGCTCTTTATTAAGCAGAATCACCTTACGTTAAAAATCAGTAAGGAACCGGATAAAGCCCTCAACGAAGCGCTTTCTCTCGTGCCACTGGCTTACAAAGTAGGTGATCAGGTCACCTTGGGAAATCTATATAATAATATCGGAGTCTGGTTTATGAATATCAGCCAATATGAGAAAGCGATACAGTATTTTAAGAAAAGCGTAGCCGTAAAAATAGTTGAACGCAAACAATATGCGCGATTCGCTTATTCCTACGTAAACTTAGCCGCTTGTTATTATAGAAGCGATCGAATTGACGAGATGAAACCGTACCTGGACGAAGCCAAAAATTATTTATTAAAGGCCAATGATCGTCAGGAAGTGTGGAGCTGGTATTACAACTATCGCGGACTGTACGCCTTCGAAAAGAAGCAATATCAACCGGCGGAGAAAGACTTACTAAAGGGGCTTTCCATCGCAAAAAAAGAGACCGATGCGCTTGCCCAGAGTAATATCTTAGGAACTTTGGTAAAGCTGAAGCAGGCCATGGGTGATAATCAACGAGCTTTAGCCTATGCACAGGAGAACGTTCGCCTAAATTTAAAAGGCAGCCAGTTAGGTGCATTGGATGATTTAGCTGACATCTATGAAAAAATTGGTGATTATAAGCATGCATACGAAGCTAAATCCTTATATGCGCACCTCGCCGACAGCCTAAATGAATCGGAAAAAAAGGCGAACCTGAATGAAATTGAGGAGAAATTCCAAAACGCAAATAAGCAAAAACAAATTTTACAATTACAACATGAAAACGAAGTTAAATCTTTTGCCTTGCAAAAAAATCGCCTTTATACCGGCTTATTGACGGCCACATCTCTTTTATTATTGACCTTAGCTGTCTTGTATTTTCAATCCAATCGTCATCATAAGAAGCAGTTAATACAACATAAAAAGCTACATCAACTGGAGATGGATAAGATCAGTCAGCACAATCAGATATCCTTGTTATCAGCAATGTTAAACGGGCAAGAGTCCGAGCGAACACGAATCGCACGTGATCTTCACGATGGTCTGGGAGGCTTGTTATCAGCATTAAAAATCGAGCTGTCCAGTGCTTTAAAAAAGGAAAATAAATATACCAAGCTTACCGACCCTTTAAAAAAAATTGACTATGCCGTAGATGAGCTACGATTCATCTCGCAGAACTTGATGCCTGAGACGCTCTTAAAATACGGTCTTGGCGAAGCCATTAAGTCGTATTGCTCACGTATGCGAAACAAGGGAATACAACTCATCTGTCAGATATTTCACTATAATAATGAACTAACACAGGAAAAGGAATTGATCTTATATCGAATCATGCAAGAATTGGTAACGAATGCCATTCGTCATGCAAAGGCCAGTACCATTTTTGTCCAACTCTTGAAAAGCGAAGACAAGGTAACGTTAACTGTAGAAGATAACGGGATCGGCTTTGATAAAACACTATTGGTTAAAAACAGAGCGGGCAACGGCCTTACCAATATACTTTCCCGCATCGAATATATTCAAGGCGAGCTCGATGTTCACTCGCAAATCGGCAATGGCACCACTTTCACTATAGAATGTAATATTAAATCATGATAAAGGTTATTATAATAGACGATCATCCCATCGTAATTGACGGTTTAAAGAATTTGTTCTTCACACATGAAGATATTTCCCTGATTGAGTCGTACAAATCAGGAAAAGAGGCCATAGATGCATTGAAAGGAATGGACGTAGACGTCATTCTTTTAGACATCAACCTACCTGATATGAACGGAATTAACTTATGCAGTGATTTAAAGCGAAACCATCCCGGTTTAAAAATAATAGCACTAAGTTTACACAACGAACATGCAGTAATTCGGAGCATGCTGCAGAATGGTGCCTTAGGTTATGTTATCAAGAATGCCCCTGGCGACGAAATTCTGGAAGCGATACGAACGGTTGCGCGAGGACAAAAGTATTTATGCTCTGCTACGCGTACGACAATGGCCAATGCCGAAGCCGATCAACACATAACGGTTCCACTGATAACCCGACGGGAGAAGGAAGTCTTACAGCTTATCGGTAAAGGTCTGACAACACAGCAAGTTGCTGATCAACTTTTTATCAGTCCACATACCGTAGAGAGTCACAGAAAAAAATTGATGGAAAAATTTGAAGTAAACAATATTATTTCCGTCATAAAATTAGCAACTGATTATCGTTTGCTGTAATTACTTGAGCGTTTTTTCCTTGCTTGTTAAATAGGGAAATAGTTTTTTGCGTAAAGCTTAACATCTTAGGGCTAAGCTATTCATTAATTAACTCAATTTTCCTATTTATCTCCATACCATTTTCATCAGTTACAGTGATAAAATAGTTGCCTGATTTTAAATTTAACGGCATCTCATGAAAGGTCTCGGTAGTTCCCAGAAACTCCTTATTCGCATACCAAAAGAGTTTCGTATGATCCAAGGCGTGCGCTACTTTCAGAATTACAGGTTGCACAATTCCGTTAAAATCTTTTGTTAAATAGATTTTACTAGCATAATCCTTCGGATAAATGAAATCCATACGTGCTATCTGTGCTCCCAGGCAATCGGCTCGGAAGGGCGGAAGCACTTTATAATCTGCGTGTTTACTTTTATAGTACCACGCCATAACCGGTGGTAAAACAAACCAACTTTGGGTAACTAGCTGGTCAACAGCTTCGCAACTACTGTTCACGCGAAATCGGCCGGTACGGTCGAGGTGAATCAATTGATGATACGGACAGGTTTTTGTTCGTATACCATTAATCGGAATATAAGCCCTTTGTTTTGGACAATGGTCGGTTGCCAAATAACCGCTTACAGTGCACACTTCCTCTGCTATTAAGTTATCGACCGGACCGGTAAACCAAGTTGTTCTGGGCAGGAGCCGAAAGACATCAAATAATAAAGGAGCTGCACTTCCAACTCCCGTTAGAAGCGGTCGCCCTTCCCCCGTTGCATTCCCTACCCATACGCCCACCACATAGTTCTTGGTGGTACCAATAGCCCACGCATCCCTATTTCCAAAACTGGTGCCTGTTTTCCAAGCAATTTCCAAAGCTGAATCATAAAATTTCCAAGCTTCGTCGCCACTGGGCCTATTCACTTCCTTCATCGCGTTATAAGTCAGCCAAATAGAGCCTGCATCCAAAACCGGTTCCTGCCTGGTTTCTTCACCAAACATCACCTGATTATTCGCATACAAATTCAATTCCGTAAATTCATCTTTACGATATTTGCTACCGATGTTGTAATAATTCAAGGTAGAGGATAAGTTAGCATAGGTGCGACATAAATCCCACAGGTTGGATTCGGCTCCACCTAGAATTAAAGAAAGACCATAGTGGTCGGGATGCTTATTGATATTTTTTAACTTGAACTTCTGTAATTCTTCATAAAATTTATAGATACCATACTGTTGAAGCATTAATACCGCAGGAATATTTAGCGATCTCGCCAAAGCACTATGGGCTGGTACAGCTCCATCGTAAGTTCTATTAAAATTTTCGGGACTATATCCAGCTATCTGGGTTGGGACGTCAGCCACCAAGGTATTTGGCAGTAGCTTGCCATCATTGAGCATTGCGGCATAAAGTAGCGGTTTCAATATACTCCCGGTACTTCTTGGTGCTTCTATGATATCGACGTCTTTTTGATGCCATTTATCAGTCGGCGCATTTCCCACATAAGCCAATATGTTTCTGCTCCTGACATCAACCACTAAAACTGCCAGATTGTAAATTTCATTTTGTTTATATTGGAGATAATATTGTTTAGCCAGTTGATTAACACGTTGTTGAAGACCTAATTGCAGGCTTGTCCTTATCCGTCTTCCACGGTCTGTTTTGGTTAATTTAGCCAGTAAATGTGGAGCAATTTGCGGTAGATCATACGGTTTTTGAGGCAGTGGTTCCGCAAGAGAAAGCGTATAAGTAAGCGAGTCAATCAGTTTTTCATGATAGAGCTTATGTAAAAGATGGTTTCTTTTCTTGAGCAATAGCTGTTGATTTTTTCCCGGGTAAATAAGACCGGGAGCATTGGGAAGGACCGCTAATGTAGCGGCCTCTGCCCACGAAAGCTGGTTTGGGTCTGTTCCAAAGTAACGCCAGGAAGCCATTTCAAGTCCTACAACATTACCTCCAAAGGGGGCATGCGCACCATATAAATTCAGGATTTTATCTTTACAATACCTAAGCTCAAGTCGGGTGGCTAGAAACAGCTCAATTAGTTTTTCCCAATAAGTACGGCGCTTTCCGTTCCTTGAAAGCCTGATTACCTGTTGTGTAAGCGTACTACCTCCACGTACAATGGATTTGGCTCTAGTATTCTGAACCAGTGCCTTGAACATGGCCACTGGATTGAAGCCCGGATGGTAATAAAAATGCTGATCTTCATAATTGACAATGCACTGTTTAAACTTTTCAGGAAGCGAATCCCGCTCAGGAAAACGCCATTGTCCATCAGATGCAATCTTCGCTCCGAGGAGCTGTCCCTGCGTATCCTCAATTACGGTCACATACGGATCGTCAAAAAGCTTTCGGGGCAACGAAAAATAATAAACCAACAGGATGAATAAAACAGCTATACTCTTCTTTTTATTTTGCCCAATCCATTGCTTAACAAGTAGTAACTTTTTTTTCAACAATTCAATTTTTATTTTACGTTAAGTAGTTAAATGCTTGCGTAGTTGAGTGCGTAATTAGCCAATGTGATAATAGGCGGTCTGCAAGCCTAACGCCTATTGTCTCCATACTATTATTTTATGCCTGAATTAAGTTAAGTGGTTGAGTAGTTAAGTCGTTCAATAACCAGCAACTAAATTCCGATCACTAATCACTAATAACCAATAACTAACAACTAATAACTAACAACCAACAACCAATAACTAAACCCTAACACCTAACTGCTAACACCTAACAACTAATAACTAACAACCAATAACTAAACCCTAACACCTAACTGCTAACACCTAATAACTAATAACTAACGACCAATAACTAAACCCTAACACCTAACCGCTAACACCTAATAACTAATAATCAACAACTTCTACCCAAGTTCCTTTTGTTCGCGTTAAGAAAGAATGATCATACATTCCCTCACACTGTACCCCCGGTAAATAATATCTACCAAGATAAGATGCATTTAATAAAATCTTAAACGTGCGGCTCTCGTTGCCGTTTAACGAAAAATAAAAAGAACTTCGATCATCCCGTATATCAATATAATCCGCTTTATTCTGTCCAAAAGCCCCATAATCAGTATATCGAGTATTTACAATTTCCCAACCGGAAGGTAAAATCTGCGTCAATGCCAAATTCTCCACACGATCCAAGCTTTGGTTCTTAACGGCTACCAAGGCAACAAATTCCGTACCTTGCTTAAGGGTATGTATGTCTAATGCCTTACCGGCCCTATCTACGAATTCAACCTGCACGGTTAAATTTCGCTGAATTATCTGTTCTCGGCCAACCGGTAAAACACCACTTTTTAAGAGTTTGACATACAAAGTATTTTTATCATTGTTTCTAATTTTGATACTATTCAGTCCCTTATTTATTTGTAAGCCCTTGTCTATAAACGATTTTGTAGTTTTGACATCCGCACTTTGCCCATGGTAACTAAAACGAGCATTAACACCGTTTTTGCCATTCAATTTTGCAAATTTAGCGATCGAATATAAGCTGTAAGCAGTGGTTTGGGTACTCATCCATGCACCGGACGACAGGTCTTTTGCTATTTTCGTAGCAAGCGCAAATGCATCGACCGTTCGGTTCAACAATAACAGAGTTTCCAGCACCATTGCTCGATTGCGTTCCGGTGAACCGTAATAATAATAGCTATAAGCATTATTAACGTTATTGATACTGCTAATTTTCAGCAATTCATTACCGGCGTGCTTTTGTCCCGCCAATACATAGGCGGCAGCAAGACGTAAACGAGCTTCATTAGAAATACCTACCGTTTCCCTTAAACGGTTCATCGAGGCCAAATCAGGAGCACCTGCTAATGCCAAGGTATACAATCGATAAGCCTGCGCGAAATCGCTACCGGGATGTGTCTCCATACGCCATTGTCTTGCCGCTCGCTGTTGATAGCTTATCCATTTGTTTTTAAAATCAATCGGCAAAACATATCCTTTTGTCTCCGCCTCTAACAAAAAGTGCCCCGCATAGGACGTACTCCAATCGTCGGCTGACGATAAGCCGGGCCAATAAACAAATCCCCCGTCCGGTAATTGAAACCCGGCGAGTTTGCTGATACCTTCAACTACATTTCGTTGAATAGCTTCGCGCTTGGCAGCTTCTAAATCAACAATATCGCCAAGGTACAATTGCGGAAAAACACTGGATGTTGTCTGTTCTAAACAACCGTGAGGATATTGAATCAAATAATTCAACCGGGCATTAAGGTCTATAGAAGGAAAAGAGGAAAGCTCTATACGCGCTTTGTTACTACCATCTACACCAAAAGGCTCCCAAGTGAGTGTCTGCTCTTCGTTGGCTTTCAACACCAGTTCTTTATAATCGTGGGTTACCGGATTCGGATTTGTGACATCGATCTCCACCGGATATGATGCCCTTTCATTACCCGAGCTTGCCACGACTTCCACTTTTGCCATTCCGGTTAACGCACCTACTTCCAAATCGAAGTACACCATCTTCTCGTCCGGACGACTAAAGCTAAGCGATTTGGCACTCGACCCCAGCACTTTTATTCCTTTGCTTACCTTTACCTGGACCCGTGCATTCTTTATCTGATTTTCCATAGCGAAAACGGTCACTGGTAAAGTTACTTTTTCCCCTGGAGAAATCTTCCGAGGCAGCGATGCTAATACCATTAATGGGCTTCTAACGGGTGTCGCCTTTTCTGTACTTCCATAAGCGCTCGTTTTAGCATCACCGGCAACCACCATCGTACGAACCGATCCTATATAGTTCGGCAATTTGACACGATGGGTTTTGCTTTCATTTTTCGACAGATGGAACGGGCCCAGATAAATCACAACCGGTTTGAAGCGATCTGCATGTTTATTTTCGCCACCTCCAATATCCTCGTCACCGCCTATGCTAAATACCTGATTGATCTTGCCACCATAAGCGCCTATAACGTCATTATATACATCCCATGTTTTAACACCTAAGGCTTCTCTCGCATAAAACTTGTCCCAAGCATTTGGTGTTTTGAAACGAGTAAGATCCAGTAAGCCTTCGTCCACAATAGCGATCGTATAACTCATAGCCCTTCCATTTTTCTCTTTCACCTGCAGATTAACCGCTTGCTCGGGGCGTAATACATCCGGCATGGAAAGAACGGGCTGTAAAATGGTTTCTTTATCCAACACCTCTACAGGCACCACACCATACAAACGAATAGGCGCGTCGTTCAGCGTGGAAGCATGTGGTTGTAAGAGTGTCACAAAAAGATAGATATTGGGTGCCATTTCAGAAGTAACAGGTACTTCTAGCTGCGTCTCACCCTTTTTTGTTTCTACCCAATACGTGTTTACAATCTTCGCGCCACTTTCAATTGATACCAAGGCTCGGCTCCCTTCACTTGAAGGAAAGGAAATCTTCATCTTTTCCCCTACATTGTATTTTGGCTTATCGGTAGAAAACACCAACATATTTGCATTTGTCCCATCGGTATTTTTAGTCTTAGCCGACCAGTAAGGCCAGTCGATCAATACCGTCTCACCGCTTGCGTGCCCCCCGTCCAAGTCGGTTACACGTATAAAATATCTACCCCAGTCCTCATCGTTCACAACAAACTGCACGCTCGTTTTACCACTCGTACCGGTGCTGATACGATAACTTTTAAAAGGTGTTTTGCTGGAAGAAGCACTATAGCTTGATAGGTTATCGTTCGAAGCATCCCACCACCATCGCCAATCCACTTTATATATTTTCACTTCCAAGTTGGCTACTGCCTTCGGTCTTCCCTTTTCATCAACCGTTACAATATCAAATCGATTGCTTTTACCTGTTTCCAACATACCGTATTTATTCGGTTCCGGCGATTTTAAACCCACATAGGTTTGATAAGGCGAATAAGTAGCTGTTGCTACATCCGTGCTAAAATCGCCGCCATTTTCATATACCTTTGTAATGAAGGAAGCCTTCAACATACCGGGCGCTTGCCCATGTAACTGCGGTTTGATACCAATCGTTGCTTTTCCGTTTTCATCAACATTTCCGGAGAACACGTTCACCTCTTCGGTGCTAAAGCTGCGTGCCGGATCATCAAAAACATAGTTAGCCAAGCCTTTAAATGTAGTTTTCATTTGATAAAACTTGGCTTGCATTTCTGCTTTCAGATTCTTAGCCACAGCTCCATGCAACCAGATTACCGAAATTTCATCAGTTGTTGCACTATTTGCTTGTAGCACCCGACCGGCCAGGTTGTTCTTTATCTTTAAACGGTTGGGTTTAATGGTTTCTATTTTGATACTTTTATAAAACCGGGCACCACCAACACTCACAACAGCTTCCCAATTTCCTGTAGGAGCTTCATCTTTTGTAGCAATAACAAATCGGTATAAATTACGCTCATTGTATCGTTGTACTAGCTGGGTAAACAACTTTCCGTTAGGATCGGTTAGCCGCAGCTTTATAGGATGATTTGCCGGTAGCTTATTAGCCTGATCATTTAACATAAACGAAAGAAACAAAGTATCTCCGGGACGCCAAACACCCCGTTCTCCATAAATGTACCCCTTCAAACCTTTCTCAAGCTCGTTACCGGCGACATCGAAATTGCTTAATGATAAAGAAAGCCCTTCTTCAAGTTTTACATAGGTACTACTATTATCTTTCTTTACGATAACAAAATATCCTCTTTTTGTATGGTCTAAGTGCGCTATTCCTTCGTCGTTCGTAGTAGCCTCAGCAACTTTCTGTTGTTGATAGTCATAAAGTTCGATATGTGCTCCCGGTACCACTTCGGTTGTTACAATGTTATTCACGGCAAAAAAATAAGAGCCGTTTTTACCCATTTTAGCAATCACACCCAAGTCGGTAGCCAAGACGTTGGTTGACACTTTGTTGTCGTAATAATAATATGAATTAGCACATGGATCTTCTCTCTCTTGCCAATTATAGTCGTCGTAGTAAGGATAGTCTTCAGACTCATTGCTTCTAAAAGACGCTTGCTCGTCTTCCAAGCTTTGTTCTTCCGGCTCCTCTCGGTTTTCTTCCGGTTGGCTACTACATGGATAAATAGAGTAGGCTTTTTTATAGCTAAATTCGACATGATAAATCGCACCTGGATCCGGCTTAATCAGTGAAGCGAGATCTAAGGCAAAAACATTCCACTTCCCATTGTTATATAATCGGTTTTGCGTCAGTTCAATTTTCTTCTTCGCAATAGGCAAAGCAACTTTTCGCAGATTGTAACTGCCATTTAGATCATTATCCTGCAAAAACTGCAAAATATTATCTTGATAAATCTTGTAAATTTTTACATCTACAGCCTTTAGGTTAGCCGCTTCAAAATTCAACTTTAGGTTATTCGAGCTTGGAAGTAAGGTCCCATTTTTAAGCAGTCGCACACCGGGTTTTGTTTGTTCAAAGTATACTTTTTTTGTATAACCCTTTTTAAGCTTCGTCCCTTGTGCACTTTCCACGCCCTGGAAAACCTCTAAGAGTCGCTCCCCTTTAAGGGGCTCGCTCAAAAACACTTTGAGCACATTCCGGTCTACAGTATACGTCAAACTTTTTGCTGAGTCAATCGTCACCAAGCCTTCAAAGTCTTGACTTTTTTTGAGTGGATCTGAAAAATTAATCAAAAGCAGTTGATTATTCTCCTCAGCCACTGTAGCCTTCATCACCTTAAAATGGCCTTTTGCGGCTATTTCTATTTCTTCCTCCCCTTTTTGATCGATATCCAAGTCGCTTCCGTCCCACATTAACTGAATCGATCCATCCTTTTCCGGTCTTTTGATGCTATCTACGATAAAGCGGAATTCAGTCCCCGACTTGATCTGATCAAAGCGAATAGGCAACTTGCCCGTTCCTTGTTTGGCATATATCAATTTTGCCGCTGATTGTACGTCCATCTCATCGCTTGTCCGCAAAACGGCATGTTGAAATTGATATTCCGAACTGTAGGATTGCAATTCTCTGCTAAGCACCACAAAATCTTGCTTAATCGTTTTTATTGTGAAATTGAACTCTTTCAGTTCTTTAGGCACATCAATCAACTCCTTCAACTTAAATGAAATTTGATATTCTGTATCCTGCTTTAATCGTTTACTCGGTTTAAACATCAGCGTATTTTGCGATAAAGCAATAACCTTCCCTTCAACCTTTGGTGTAATCTCAAAGAGATTGGATTCCAATTCCTGATTCGGCATCCATTCCTTTCTGTTGAAATTGAGCACGATACGAATCGTTGACTTCGCCGATATAATGCCTGACGTAAATTCGGTGATATAATCTTTATATAATGAAAAGTCAGAATTGAAATCTTTTCCGTTTTTTTTTGCGCAGGCAACCAAGAGGAAAAGAAAATAAATGAATAGGTATTTTTTCTTCATAGAGCAAATTGTGAAAACCATAATGCGTCTGATCGGATATTAGTAACAGTTCCGGAAGATACATATAAGGTTTTTGATAGCCATTTAAATACAGACAATAAAAAAACTACCTCCTTAAGAAGGTAGCTTAATCAATGTTATGAAATTTGATATAATACATGTAGACAGCTTTGTTTATACAGCAAAGCTAAAAGAAGCTGTTCGGTCTCGAAATACCTGTTTTCAGGTAATTTTCTAAAACCATCTTTTATTACCTGGCCTTCTCATTTCATGATCAAGCGAATACCGTCCTGAACCGACAATGAAGAAAACGATTAATAATAGCAAAACCACTAGCGAGAACCAGAATTCTGAGTTTAAGAAACTAAAACCGTTGGTAATGTTTACAAAAAACACTGCACCGAATAAAATTGGCAGCTGAAAGGCAATGGCCACTCGCGTTACTAATCCCAGCGCGATAAAAATCCCGCCAACCAAATGCGCAAAAGCAATATAATGCACAGCCGACCAAATGGATAATTGGAAATGGGTATTTTCCAGTAAACGCGCTACCGAATCCGTATCAGCTATAAAGCTTACACCCTTAGCAAAAATAACAACACCCAATACAATTCTAACAGCATCCATCCAGCGAGGGTGATGTGCATCACCCCAATGTTCGATTCTGTGGATTAGGTTCATAATAACCTCCTTTCTAATTGGTTATATAAAGTTAACAAAAATAAAATCGCATTTACAATTTTATTTTCATTTAATGGAGGTCATACCCTCTCCCTACCCAAACAAATCGCTGCTCAAATAACGGTCACCCCGATCACAAGCTATAAAGACAACAACCCCATGTTCTAGCTCATCCGCCACCTGAAGTGCTGCCTGCAGCGCACCACCGGAACTCATTCCTACAAAAATGCCTTCCTCTTTGGCCATTTGTCTTGCACGAAGTGTAGCATCCTGCTGAGACACGTCAATAATTCGGTCTACCCGCGAAGCGTCGAATATTTTCGGTAAGTATTCCACCGGCCAACGCCTTATGCCCGGTATAGACGATTCTTCAGTAGGTTGGCAACCTACAATCTGTATATCCTTACTTTTCTCTTTCAGATACATAGAATTGCCCATGATACTACCCGTAGTACCCATTGAACTCACAAAATGGGTAATGGTTCCTGCCGTGTCGTTCCAGATCTCCGGTCCTGTAGTTTTATAATGGGCCATATAGTTATCGGGATTAGCAAATTGATTTAGGATAAAAAAATTCTCATTTGCTGCTTTTTCCTCGGCATAATCCCGGCAAACCTCTATTGATTCAAGTAAAGTAACTTTTGCCCCATATGCTTCCATCGTAAGTGCACGCTCTCTCGTAGAATTAGACGGCATGACCAGTTCAATTTCCAGTCCATAGATCGCCGCAATCATGGCAAGAGCAATACCTGTATTTCCGCTAGTAGCCTCAATAAGGCGGGTACCTGCTTTAATTTCACCTCGTTCCATCGCACTGCGAATCATATTCAAGGCAGCTCTGTCTTTCACGCTTCCACCCGGATTATTCCCCTCTAACTTAGCGAATAACTTTACCTTTGGATTTTTATTTAAACGCTTGATTTCAACCAGCGGTGTATTACCTATACTTTCTATAATGTCCATTTCAATAAACTAATGCTCTTAACCCCATTGTTTGATTTAAATACCTATTTCTTTCCAGGGTCAACGATGGTACTTCCTATACCCGCTTCCACTACCTTGATAGTCGATTGATGATACACCGTAGATCCCGCAGGAACACTTTTCGTAAGCCAAACATTACCGCCGATTGTCGAGTGTGTTCCTACCACCGTATCTCCTCCCAGAATCGTAGCTCCTGCATAAATTATTACATAATCTTCAATGGTCGGATGTCGTTTCGTATTAGCCATAAACTTTTCCACGCTTAACGCGCCCAAAGTTACCCCCTGGTAAAGTTTAACATGATTACCGATAACCGTAGTTTCTCCAATTACGATCCCTGTACCATGGTCGATATATAAATACTCGCCGATTTCCGCACCCGGATGAATATCGATCCCCGTAAGCGAATGTGCATGCTCTGTTAATATCCGAGGTATTAATGGCACCTCCAATTTGAACAAAGCGTGAGCAATACGATAGAGAGAAATTGCCAAAAACCCCGGATAGGTACGAATAATTTCAAACTTACTCCGCGAAGCCGGATCACCATTTAAAATAGCTTCCACATCGGTATTCATTACACGATACAAGTCAGGAACGCGCTCAAAAAAAATTGCTGCTACCGCTTGATTATTACAGTCTTTGCAAGCTTTTGTTGCGTCCAAAAGTTTCACCAAATCGCTTTGCAAACTTAAAAAACGTTCCCGTATCCCCGTTAAACTCTGCTTAGGAGAAGTAAGTCGTTCCGGATAAATTAAATCCAATAAATTAAAGGCCCATTCCGCTATTACTTTATTGGAGGGAACTACTTCTACCCGATGCTGTTTCTCATAAATGTGTTGAAGAAAATCTTCGCTCATGTGGTTTTATTCTGATTATATAAACTTTGATAATTAGCCTATCCATCGTGAATCTGACATACAAAATAGAACAAGCGAGCAACGCTTTTACGTATAATGCCTTTTAGCACATAAAAGCGATTAGCCATCCACGTTTATTTTATAAGGTATTCATGAAAGCTGGCCTTTCATCTATCTCTTCTCAACCACAAAGAACTTTCTTCCCGTGGCATAATGTTATTGTAAAGGACGGAAAATTATTGCATTTATGGCAACACTTTTGTTAGTTCAATATAATATTTGAATCTTTTGCTCCCTTTTTGAGAAATTTTGGGTGTTGCCTGAGATACGGCGAGGTTTATAAATAGAAGGACCCGTCGGCATTAACAATGTCTAATGCACCGCAGATGTCATTACAAAATCGCTACCGGCAGGTCTCTTATCAGAAAGCATGATTAAATTAAATCAACTCAACCAGGGCTTCTCGGGTAAAACCCTTTAATTCATCCGAACGATTATCTCGTATTTTCGTAACCCAGAGTGGATCCGCTAAAAGTGCACGTCCTACAGCCACAAGATCGAAATCCCCCCTATCCAATCGGCGGATAAGCTCATCCAACGAACTAGGGTTGGAACTTTCACCTCTAAACGCGGCTAAAAACTCACCGGACAAGCCAACAGACCCAACCGTAATGGTAGCCTTTCCTGTCAACTTTTTCGCCCAACCCGCAAAGTTTAAGTCAGATTCCTCAAACTCTGCTTCCCAAAAACGACGTTGTGAACAATGAAAAATATCAACACCTGCGTCGGCTAAGGGCTGCAACCATGCTTCCATCTCAGCAGGTGTTTTTGCATGTTTATAGCTATAATCGCTCCCTTTCCATTGCGATAGGCGTAAAATAATGGTAAAATGTTCCCCAACCTGTTTTCTAACCTCTTTGATGACTTCTATGGCAAAACGTGAACGTTCGGATAAGGTTTTGCCCCCATAAATATCTGTTCGGTTATTGGTGGCTTCCCAGAAAAATTGATCGATTAAATAACCATGTGCCCCGTGTATCTCAACACAATCAAAGCCTAAACGCTTTGCGTCTGCTGCCGCGCTACCAAAAGCTCGTATGGTGTCTTCAATGTCTTTTTCACTCATGGCTCTCCCATTGGAAAACCCCGGCCTTGCCAAATCTGAAGGCCCTTCAAAAGGTGCTGCAGGAACCCAACCGGAATGGTGATTTTCCATAATACCCATGTGCCATATCTGCGGCCCCATGCTGCCTCTTGCTGCCTGTACACTCTTAATCACCTGCTGCCAGCCGGCCAAGGCCGATTCGCCATAGAAATGCGGGATATTTGGGTCGTTCGAAGAGGATACGCGGTCAATCACCGTACCTTCTGATAAAATTAACCCTACATCACTTGCAGCCCGCTTGCTATAATATGCAGCCACTGCATTTGTGGGCACACCATTCGGCGAGAATGACCGTGTCATAGGCGCCATAACGATTCTATTCTTTAAATTCAACGACTTCAGTTGAAAAGGTTCAAACAATTTTGTGGTACTCATTCTTTTGAATTTTTACCCTCCCTACGGGAGGCAAGCTTTTTACTTTTTATTTATAGCGCCGATTTCACAAAGTCTCCTAACAATTCAAAGGCCTTCTCATTACGTTTATAGTAGGTCCACTGTCCTATTCTTGTTGCTTCCAGT
Organism: Olivibacter sp. EAT-5; assembly: GCF_044784325.1. NCBI lineage: Bacteria > Pseudomonadati > Bacteroidota > Sphingobacteriia > Sphingobacteriales > Sphingobacteriaceae > Olivibacter > Olivibacter sp. EAT-5. The sequence goes on from NZ_CP173028.1 coordinate 5,229,171, forward strand.
AGACCGGCCTTTAATAACAGGGCCAAGTATTCTGACACCGTGGACTGTGTCATGCCGCACTTCTCCTGTATCTTCCCTACACAAACCCCAACTTCCATAAAGTCGGCATGCTCCTGTGGAGGAAAATGCAGCTCAGGGTCTTTAAGCCATTGGAGGATATCCAACCGGGTCTTATTAGAGAGTGCTTTGAAAATCGCCAATTGATCCATGCAGCAAATATATATCGACTTTTCCCGATATCCCTATTGATAGAGATGTAAATGACGAAACATTGATAATAAGTGGATTGAATTACATTTCGTTGACCTTATACTCGCCTTTCAAAAATTTCCGCTTCAATGTGAAAGACTGCTGATGTGGATCGCTACCGGAAAACCAGTAGAAAAAAACACCCATAAACCGGAATTGCTCAGCTTTTCTCAGCTGTATACCTTTGGGAAAATTATTTCGGGCCTTTATAAAGAAGTTATATCCCTCGATAATTAAGAACAAAAGTTTAAAACATATTAATTACACTTATGAAACGATTTTTTCTATCCTGTTTTTTAGCGGCCAGTGTATTGGCCATGAACGCCTGCTCGGACGACGATGATCCACAACCGCAGGATTTTGACACCCATAAATACAAATTCACGGTTACGGCGGAAGGGTTGGGCGAAGATGAAACTGCAAGTTTTTCTTTTGGCGGTGTACCTACAAACTATCAAGAATCAACTCTTTGGAAAGTGGATGGTCAGGTTAGAACCAACGAACCATCCGTAAGAATAGAAGATTTTCCAAGCAAACGTACTTACGTAATTGAGTCAAACATTCCACTGGCTCAAGCCGCAGTCGTCATTTCCTGCCAAAACTTCGACGAGGTTCCAATTAAATTCAGCTATAAAGCAGAAGTTGATGGAAAAGTAGTCAAAGAAGACTCGCAAACAATTGCAGGTTCCGGTACACAGTATAATCAACAATACAAGTATTAAGCGGGATACCATCAGTTAAACGTATTGTTTAATATTCCCCCCCTGCCTATCGAGAATCTTCACGATAGGCAGGGATGTTACAATAATCCGGACATATTTTATTAAAGGCTTTAGGCGATAGGCAATAAGCATTAAGCTATAAGCAGTAGGCTTTAGGCAATAAGCTATAAGCAGTAAGCATTAGGCTTGCCCAGACCACCTATATCACATTGGCTAACCGACCGTAGGGAGCTCATGAGTACCAAAAAAAGCAAACACTTACGAATAATCGGCTATTTCCTACTTAACCACTCAACTACTTAACTACTTAACCACTTAACCATTTAACTACTTAACTACTCAACCACTCAACCACTTAACCACTTAACTACTCAACCACTTAACTACTCAACCACTTAACTACTCAACCACTCAACTACTCAACCACTCAACTACTCAACCACTCAACTACTCAACCACTTAACTACTCAACCACTTAACGATTCAATCGTCCCTTCTAAATTAAAAGCTTTTCCCTAAGTTTGCATGGAAAAGACTTTGCTATGCTTGGATTAAAACTACTGACAGACCCCCGTTGGGCGAATATTGCGCAAACAAATTTGGAAGAGATCTTAACAGACCATGCTTGGTGCGAGCAGAAAGCAGCCTCTAACGCCATTTCGTTAATTACCAACAATTCCGAACACGAAGATTTAGTGCACGAATTAACGGCGATTGCTATTGAAGAAATGCAACATTTCCAAATGGTAATTGATATCATCAAAAAACGAGGTTATACACTCGGCAGAGAGCGGAAGGACGACTATGTAAACCAGCTGATGCGATTCTCTAAAAAAGACGGCAGCCGAAACACCGCTTTTATTGATCGATTACTCTTTGCAGCCATGATTGAGGCTCGCAGTTGCGAGCGTTTTCGCGTGCTATCCCAAAATATAGCGGACGAAGAATTGGCCAAATTTTATTATGACCTCATGGTCTCAGAAGCCAATCATTATACTACTTTTTTAAATTTTGCACGTAAATACACCCTCGATGTAGATGTGGATAAACGCTGGAAAGAATGGTTGGAATTTGAAGGTAAGCTCATTCAATCTTACGGAAAAAGAGAACATATACATGGATGACGGTTCATTATCCCGGATCAGTCACCAAACGATTCCCTAGAAAAACCGAGGCTTTGATAATCGAATACAGCTTCTTGCCATTTAAATTTGCATCAACTGCATTTGGCATGGTGCTTGCCTTATCTAGTGCTAAATATCTATATTACTATGAAAAGCAAAATTAAATTTTTAGGCATGTTGGCCATTGCCATGCTCTTGTTTACTGTGGGGTGTAGTAAAGACGACGATCCGGCAGACAACGATTTCTTTGTAGGGACATACAACGGAACCATCACCTTCAGCAACGGAAGCGAGACCATTGCGGATGACGATGGCCGTGTAACTGTTGTCAAAGTCGATGATTCGTATACCTTCGATTTTGGTAGTAGCATCCCCAACATTAATGGCGTTAAGTTCCAGCAACAGGGGGACAACACTTACGTTAGTATAGGCGATGGACTTACCGGCATTACCATAACCGCGAATACCTTGAAAATGCTGGTATCAAACGATAATGGTACGTGGACAGCCGATTGTACACGTTAGTTACGTGCTATACTTTCTAGATAAAAACCATCTATCAGCGCGATAGGTGGTTTTTGTGTTTCTATTTACGGCACTTACTTGCCGATACAAAACTTACTGAATATGTTATCCAAGAGGTCTTCCGTGCTTACTTGTCCCGTAATCTCTCCTAAATGATGGAGTGCCTGCCTTATGTCCATCGCTAGAAAGTCTGAGGTAATCGGGTTATCAATTCCGTACAAAACCTTTTCCAGCGATGCTTGCGTTTTAAGAAGCGCCTCTACATGTCGAATATTGGTTACCATTACATCATCTACATTAATATTTCGGAGACTTACCTGATTTAAGAGCTCTTCTTTCAGCGCCTCTACCCCATCTCCACTTTTAGCTGATATAAATACCGGGTTAAGCGGCTCGTATTGGGCTAACGCATCGGGTGATAACAGATCCTTTTTATTGATGACCAGAACAAAAGGCGTTCTCAGTAAAATCAGATCCGCCACCTGAATGGAAACCTCTTCAAATGCATCATCAACCGGATCTACCAAATAAATAACCAATCGGGCCTTTTTCATTTTCTCGCGCGTACGTTCTACCCCTTTCGCTTCAATAATATCTTCCGTATCCCGAATGCCAGCCGTATCGATAAAACGGAAGCTTACTCCTTGAATGTTGATTTCATCCTCAATGGTATCCCGCGTTGTACCGGCAATATCAGACACAATCGCTCTTTCTTCGTTTAGCAAAGCATTCAACAGCGTGGATTTACCCACATTTGGTTTACCGGCAATAACGATCGGAACGCCATTCTTTAGCACATTACCTTGCTCAAACGATAAAATAAGTCGGTGTAACACTTTAATGATCTCCAGGATGAGATCCTTGAGTTGACTACGGTTTGCAAATTCGACATCTTCCTCCGAAAAATCGAGCTCCAGCTCAATCATAGAAGCAAAATGAATCAGCTGTTCCCGTAATTGTTTTAATTCATTGGAGAAGCCACCACGCATTTGCTGCATTGCAACTTGATGTGAAGCGGCCGAATTAGAAGCAATCAAATCTGCCACAGCCTCCGCTTGTGATAGATCCATTCCTCCATGCAAAAAAGCTCTAAGTGTAAATTCCCCCGGTTTTGCAGCACGGGCACCTTTTCTTATAAAAAGCTTAATAATGCTTTCTACAATATACTTGGAACCATGCGTAGAAACCTCTACTACATTTTCTCTCGTATAAGAATGGGGTGCAATAAAAACAGAAGCCAGCACTTCATCTAAAATTTTCCCATCCTCGTCGTGGATGGTTCCAAAATGCACTGTATGGCTTGCTTGTTTGCTTAAATCTTTTCCCTTAAAGACGCCGTTTACTATTTCAATTGCTTGTGGTCCCGACAAACGGATAACGGCAATAGCACCGCTTCCTGTGGGTGTCGCAAGTGCAACAATTGTGTCAGCACTTTCGGCTTCCATGCTTATTATTGACATACACAAAGATACTTATTTGTTAGGAGATAATTTCTAGCGATGAATTTAAATATCATTGCTCATAACCTCCTATCAAAATGTACGCCATCTTTTATTTAACAGGCATTTTAACTATTCCTCCTCGCTTTGTCCATACGGATCATTGCACCAAAGTCGAGCTGTTTTTCCATTGCTTCTACCGTTAAGGCAATCCGTTTGGTACGCGTTGCTTCCGTTTTAGCTTCATTGATCCATTTGATAAAGTAATGCTGGTGCGACTTTGCCAGGGATAGAAATTGGTTGATCCAAGTCTCCTCCTCACAAAGGCATAACTCAAGATCTTCGGGTATTTCCATTTTGAAGTCGGTATCCTCTTCCAGCTCCAGTTGGATGATATCACCTTCTTCTTTACGGATTTTTTTTCGCAGCGATGCCCTTAATGCTAAAATAAAATTGCCCTCACCCATGGGGGTAAGGGCTAATCCTTGCACAGGCTCTTGATCGATCTTCCCTCTTACACGAAAACTCTTTCGATAGTCTGATTTTAACTGCTCAGCAAGCGCTCGCGGAATTTCGATGTAAGACCAGCCGCTCTTTTCACCTTTTCTGCTAAATTTTAGTATCTCAGCTTGGAAAACAATCATAACATTCTACACTCAATCTACTAATTCACTTTATCTTTTGTTGTTTTTTCTACCAGATCACCGTCTTTCAAGGTTTTGCTGATGGCATTGAACGGCCGTATTACTACTTCCTGCCCCTCTTTCAGTCCTGATAAGATACGGATATAAGCATCGTCCTGAATACCGGTAGTTACCTCGACTTGTTTCACCTTGGTTGTGGCCGGATCATAAACAAATACATATTCCTTTACATTCGATTTAAATCCATCGTCTTTTTTAGCGTCATTGGCCGTGCTGTCCTTCTTCGCGGTTGCATCTTCGCGCGTTGTTACCGCTTGGATAGGAACGGCTAAACCGGTATCTTTTTCCGTCAAGATATCAACTGTAGCCGACAATCCCGGTCTAAAAGGAGATGGATTAGGCCGGTTCGGTTTTAACAAATCTTCGTACGACTCCGGTAAGATTCGAACTTTCACCGTAAAATTCGTTACCTGATCCGTGTTGGAAGTGGTTGTGGTAGAGGAAGAAGACAAGGCATTTGCCGACGAAGAGCTTGCAATCTCCGTTACAATGCCCTTAAATTTTCTACCTCGGAATGCATCGATTTCGATGGTAGCTTCATTGTTCAACGAAACCCGGTTGATGTCACTTTCATTTACATCCACGTTCACTTCCATTGAACTCATGTTAGCAATGCGCATAATCTCGGTTCCCGCCATCTGCGCAGTTCCTACCACGCGCTCTCCCTGCTCAGCCCCCAACCAGGAGATAACGCCATCTACCGGTGCATAAATGGTCGTTCTCGCCAAATTATCGCCCGCCTCCTTCACCGCTGCTTGTGATTGGTCAATTCCATAACGGGAGCCAATTACATTCTGCCGTTGTGCTTCTACACTCGCGAGGGCACTTTCGTAGTCGGTTCTGGCTTTATCAAATTCGGCGGCCGAAATTACTTTCCGATTGTAAAGCTGTTGCGTCCGTTTAAAAGTAGCTTCCATAATATTTAAGGAAGCTTCGGATTGCTTCAATTGTTGTTGTGCAGAAGCTAATGCAGCACGTTGTGAATTTAAAGAAGCAACGGCTTTGTCATACCCTGATTGTAAAATGTCCGGCTTAATACGACATAAAATTTGTCCTTTCGTCACCACTTCTCCCTCCTTCACATTCAGTTCCACAATTTCTCCGGACACTTCCGAGCTCAGCTTCACCTCTTTTTCAGGCTGTACCTTGCCACTAGCCGATACCGTTTCCTGAACCGTCCGCTTCTCCGCTTTCTCGGTGGCAATCAATTCTTTCTTCGGCCCACCGATCCAGCCCATCTTGCCGGCTATAACCACCAGGATAAGCAAAACAACTGCACCAATGATGATATATTTAAGTGTACCTTTTTTCTTCTTCGCCATGGTTTATTTTGATGTTATGATAAATATAATAGCCCATTAATTATTAAAGGTGATGGGGCGACCTAAATAAAAGTCAATCACCTTGCTTCTAAAAATAAAGTCGTATCGTGCTTGAATAAAATCAAATTCAGCCTTATTCTTGGCAGTTTGTTGTGTGGATAGCTCTACCGCATTTGCCAAACCTACATCGTAACGCTGTTTCAACACCTCAAAAGCATCCGAAGCCGATTTAAAATTTTCTTGCGTAGAGTAATACTTCTTCTCAGCCGTTCTTAGATCCAATACCGCCTGATTAACCACTTTATTCAGGTTGTTCTTCGCTAAGCGTTCATCATTCACCGCACTTTCGTAAGAAATCTTGGCTTTTCTTAAGGTGATGTTTCTTCTGTAATTGTCAAAAATGGGAATACTTAATTGTGCAAAGACATTAGTGTTTTTATTCTGATCGAGCTGACGTCCAAAGCTTATAGGTTCTCTAGTTACAAAGTCTTTCACTGCCTGCGACGAATAGTTCGTCCCATAGCCTGCTCCGATCGATAATTGCGGATAAAAACCACCTTTGGCGATGTCTATGTTTTTTAATGCCACCAATGTATTGTATTCCGCTACCTTAATATCGGGATATTGCTGCACGGCCTCTTGATAAATGTCTTCTGCTACATAGCTGGAAACCAATTTTGCCACATCCGGCAAGGGCGGTTTTTCCAGGGCAATATCATTCACCGGATTCATTTCCATTAACTGTTTCAAATCCAGGATGGATAAATCATAAGCATTTTGGGCTGTAACGAGATTTAATTCATCGGTGGCTAATTGGCTCTTCGCTTGGGATAAGTCGGCCAACGTCTTATTACCTACCTCGTAATTATATTTCTGCGCTTCTAATTGCTCGGTCGATAAAGCTACTTGTTGTTTGGCTGCCGTGGCCATATCCTTGTTACTTAAGGCTTCCAAATATTTGGTTACTACCTGTAGCACCAGATCATTTTTTACTTTATCTACATTACTTTGGCTGGAAAGGAGCTGGTATTTATTCGCTTTAATTTGGTTTACCTTCTGAAAACCACCGAAGAGTACCATGTTACCAGATAAACTTGCTCCAGCTGAAGTAATAGACGTATTAATCAATTGTCCTGATGTTTGGTCAAAACTTAAACCCCAATTCTTAGAACCTTGTACGGTACCGCTTACCGATGGATAAAGATCCATCTTCGCCTGCAACACATCCTCTTCACTCAGCGAGCTTTGAAAGACAGCCTGTTTAACCTGTAAATTATTACGTAAAGCCTGATCTAGAGCTTCTCGGATGGTAATGGTTTTCTGCGCATTGGCAGAAACGGAGATGGCACATGCAATTAGTACTAAGCAGCCATATTTAAAATATTTCATTGCGGGTTTACGTTGTATCATCTAGTAAATTTTTCTCAACTTCTTATTAATGTATTTAATTGTTTTACCTTCGCCCTAAACAAATCACTGCGCCGTAAAATGAATATTGTCAAATCACCTTTATGGTTACGCTTACTTCTACCTAAACTCACCTGGAATCGCAATCGGAAAGAAAAGCATATTTATTTAACCTTTGACGACGGACCCATACCTGATGTTACACCACAGGTATTAAATATCTTAAAAAAATATAACATTCAAGCCACCTTCTTTTGCGTTGGCGAAAACATTGTTAAACATCCTGAAATTTTTGAGCAAGTCAAGCTTCAAGGCCATCGAGTAGGCAATCACACCTATAACCATTTAAAAGGCTGGCAAACACCTTTAGCTACTTATTTGGAAAATGTAGAGAAATGCCAACAGCTTACCCAAACGAATCTATTTCGTCCTCCTTATGGTAAGTGCACCCTTCCACAGTTCAAAAAACTAAGAGATACATACGAAATCATCATGTGGGATGTGATAACCTACGACTTTGATCACAAATTGAGCCCCGAAGCCTGTTACCAAAATGCCATACAGCATGTTACCAACGGTTCTATCGTCGTATTTCACGACAATATAAAAGCTGTACCGCGCTTACTTTACGCCCTCCCAAAAGCCATTGACTATTGGCTGGATAAGGGTTATGAATTTAAGCTTTTGTAGTGATAGTTAAGTGGTTGAGTAGTTGAGTAGTTGAGTGGTTAAGTAGTTAAGTGGTTGAGTGGTTAAGTAGTTAAGTAGGAAATTAGCCGATTATTCGTAAGTGTTTGCTTTTTTTGGTACTCATGAGCTCCCTACGGTCGGTTAGACAATGTGATAATAGGTGGTTTGTGCAAGCCTAATGCTTACTGCTTATAGCTTATTGCCTAAAGCCTACTTATGGCTTATCGCCTAAATCCTTTAATAAAATCTTGTGTCCTGATACCTTTGTCTTATGTCTGGGTTAAGTTGAATAGTTAAATCGTTGAGTAGTTGAGTAAGGAATTAACTTATGTGATAATGGGCGTTCATCATTCATCATTCATCATTCATCATTCATCATTCATCACTCGTTATCCCCCCTACTCAATCGTGGTAGATGCCCGTGTTATACTATGAGCACTAAAATACCCTAAAGCGCCATTGCTAAAGTTTGATTTCGGATTGGCGGGTGCGGCAGAGCCCGGGTTGTTCGACTGAATGCCGTTGAAATAGGTATAAACAGCTTGATCGATGCAATGCTGCTCCACCTCTACATAATCGCCCACAGCTAAATCCAGGTCTTCATGATATAAATTTCTTTGCACCTTCTTGCCGTCATTAAACTTATCATTATAAGCAAAAACGAAGTTCGAGGGTTTTCCATTCACGGCAACCAGGTACCGATAATAATTCTTCTCGCCGGGTGGGTCCTGATATACAACCCCCACCGTTTTCTCCTCGTCGCCAAAAAAGCTATCGGTCACCGTCCCGATGGAGTCAATGGCAATAGGGGCAGGCATCGTTGAACTAGCCATATATTGCTCATTCTCAAAGTCGACTGTCAATCTATAAGTCCGGCCTGGATTCGCCTGATAGTTGTTTATTCGATATTGTCCCGGGCTCACCTCTGTAAAGGTACGCTCCGCGGACGTTCCTTCTTCTTGGATTTTCACAACGGCACCGGACTGCGGGTTATTGGTACTGTTTGATGAGAAGGGTACCGTTTTGGATATATAAACATAATGCGTTGTTTCGGTATTCGACACCCCGCCTTCTATCACCAACACTTGATCAGCTTCTTTTAATTCAATATCAATCACTTCTTCACAGGAACTTAAACCAAAAAGAATCATTGAAACAGTTAAAACATTTATATACAATTGCTTATTTAAAAAAGAAAGGGATTTTTTCATAGTTATCATCCTTAAAATTTAAAATTCCACGTTACTGAAGGTATAATACCAAACAAGGCCACTTTATAGGCTTCCGTAACATTCGGGTCATTTTCATTTTCCCTAAAATCAATAATATAAGCGTTTTTCCGGTTATAGGCATTATAGAGACCAAAGGTCCAGCTCGACTTAAAACGTTTTCCGGGTTTCGATTCCAGCGTCGCCCCTAAATCCAACCGGTGATAATCCGGCATACGATAACCATTTCGCTCCGTATAGTACCAAGTGGATTTACCACCGATACTATATTTTCCACTTGGGAAGGTAACGGCATTACCCGTGTAATATACAAAGGTTCCGGAGAAACTCCAACGATCGGAAAATTTGTACATACCCACAATCGCAATATTGTGGATACGGTCTTGGCGGGCAGCAAACCAATTACCATTGTTGATTTCATCAAATCTTCTTTTACTTCGGGATAATGTATAGCTAACCCACCCATTCAAGCGGCCCGTTCTTTTCTTCATAAAAAGTTCCAGTCCGTAAGACTTACCCACACCATATACCAATTCCGCTTCTACATGCGCGTTTGCCTGTAAATCAGCAGCATTTTTATAATCGATCTGATTTTGCATATCCTTGTAGTACACCTCCGCAGAAAACTCGTACTGATCATCATTAAAATTCCGATAATACCCCAAGGCACCCTGATCCGCTATTTGGGGCTTTATATTGTTACTGCTCAATACCCAGGCATCCGTCGGTAACGATGAGGTTGTATTCGTGAGCTGATGTAAGTTTTGTGTATTGCGGTTATAGGAAGCTTTCACGCTGCTATTCTCATTGAGCATATAGTTGACGGAAAATCGCGGTTCCGGATTAATGTAGCTCTTTACCAATTTACCACTTCCATAAATATCGGTTTGAATAATATCACCTTCTGAATCATAAGTATTAAATTCACCGGGCCCCATTAATAAGAAGGAATTCAATCGCAAGCCATAAATAAAGCTGAGCCGATTACTAGGTTTCCATTCATGCGAGAGGTACGCCGCCAGCTCATAGCCTTGCCTATTTTCAATTCGCAACGAATTGATATCCGATTCTTCCGAGGCGTCGATACCCGCCGGTGAGATTTCCTGCCGCATTAGGTTTAATCCGAAACGTAGATTGCTGCGACTACTTGAAAAGTAATGAAAATCCTGTTTCAAGTTCAAATTCTGTATACGCGAGTTGATTTTCAAATCATTGTTATCGGTATACACGCCCACATTGTACTTAAAGTCGCTGTAAATAAATGAGGTGTTTGAGAAAAGTCGACTGTTGAAGACATGGTTCCACCGTAAGGTTCCGGTAGCATTTCCCCAATCGAAATCGAAGTCGTTTGCATAGCCCAGCACGTCCTTTCCGAAATAACCTGAAAGATAGAGTGTATTGTTTTGATCAAGCTGATAATTGGCTTTTAAGTTCAAATCATAAAAATACAGAACGCTGCTGTTTACCGAAGTGTCCGAAGAAAGCTTCAGAAATAAATCAGCGTAGGTACGCCTACCGCTTAACATAAAAGACCCCTTGCCCTTCTTTATGGGGCCCTCCACCTTTAATCGAGAAGCAATTAGGCCGATGCCGCCATCCATACCGAAACGTTGATTATTACCATCCAGCATATTGACGTCCAGTACCGACGCCAAGCGCCCACCGTATTGCGCAGGCATTCCACCCTTATACAGGTTAACATCTTTGATCGCATCGGAGTTAAAGGTGGAGAAGAAGCCCATCAAATGGGATGCATTATAAACCATGGCTTCATCAAGTAAAATCAAATTTTGATCGGTTGTTCCTCCCCGCACAAAAAAACCGCTATTCCCTTCGCCCGCACTTAACACTCCCGGGAGCAATTGAATGGTTTTTAACACGTCGCGTTCCCCAAACAATACGGGCACATTATTCACTTCCTTAATGCTAATTTTGTTGACACCCATTTGCGGGCTTTCGATTTGCTCCCTACTCGAAACGGCATTGATTTCGACTGTTTCGAGTTGATTAGCCGGCTCCAGTGAAAAATCCAGGCGGAGATCCCCGCTTAATTCAACCGCTCGTTCTTGCATGGTATAGCCTACCGAGGATACCTGAATGGTGTACCTTCCTTTTGCCAGGCTTAATGAGTAAAAGCCATACGAATTGGCGCTAACACCGGAAGCGCTCTCTTTCACCTTGATGCTGGCGCCGATCAATGTCTCACCACTGGAAGCGTCTCTCACGGTGCCACTAAGCGTTATTTGTTGGGCGAAGGAAAAGGAAAAGAAATAGAGAGAAATAGTAATTGATAAAATAAAAGCTTTCAAGGCCTTGCGTTTAATATGAATTTATGAGCTTTTTTGCGTGCACTTTATTCCACATAGACGCAGGGCACTTTAAAATGTTACAAATAAATTACAAATTTATTGTGCGTATTAAAAGGCATATCCAATCGAAATGGAGCCAAACTGATGGGCAGTGGCATTACTTTTAACTTCTTTGGTATTAAACTGGAGATGCGCGTCGATCGTTACGTGACGATGCGCATAAGTGAAGCCAACAATTTGACTAAGCATCCAAGGCTTAATGCCAAAGGTAACAGGTCCTTTGTCATCCAGTAACATCCCTCCCTGTATGCTCGCATCGTATAATCGGTAAAACAGCATTGGCCGATAGTAAAAGTAACGCTCTTTATTGACGACCTCGCCTTTTCGAAATAACCGACTCCCGTTATAAGCAGACGCGTACAAAGCGTTCAATTTGCCAAGCCGCAATACCGGGCCCGCACCGATAAAACTTTGATTTAAGCCCAGAGACATGCTTGATTGAAGCTGCAGATCCATTTTACCGGAGGTACTTCGTAGTAGCAGTCGACTATACTTCGCCCGCAAATCCAGTGTTACATGATCGCGCAATTGATACTCCCAACCGCTGATTTCATAAAAGCCGAACAGATTGTGAAAACCTTCCTGTAGCGCCTCGCCAAAAGCACCTTTACCATATAAGCCCACTTCTGCACCAAGGTTTAAGCTCGATTCGTCCCGATAGAGCCATGCCTTACTTGCTCTTCCATATAAGTAGGCTGTAAAAGGCCTGTCCATCAATACCAACTCGCTGAAACCGTTATATGCATTATATAGTTTATGGCCTATCGCTATTCCCCAGATCTTCTTCTTAGCACTCGCAGCACTAAAATCCTTGTCGACTAATTGACGATAGCTAAAGGATATTCCGTTAGTATAGTATTGGTCCTGATTAATGAACAAATAGGCATCGTTATCACTATGAATAGACAATTCATGTAACAGTTCAGTCTGCGCACGTCCTTTATACGCAATTAAACATAAAAAAATACACACGCCCATCAATAGGACTTGCGTATGGCTGATCGATCGTAAGCTCATGAAGAAGAGCCAAACTTATACAAATTGAAAATATCAGTCAAGGTGAATGAAACAAAGTTGTTAATGAATCCTTAAATATGACAAAACAACTTCAATTTTCCGGAGATTTTTATATCTTGCGCAAAAACGTTTTAACAGTTAACCACAGTAAACGAATCAGAACTAAAGAACAACAAAAACATTAAGAAAAAACAAATGAAGAAGATTTCACTAAGTATCTGTGCCTGTTTATTCCTGGCTACAGCTACCTTTGCGCAAAAGCCAAATGCCTTAAGCTCTAAAGAAAAGAAAGATGGATGGGTGCTTCTATTTGATGGAAAGTCCACTACAGGATGGCACACCTATCAAAAAGACAAGGCCACTGCCGCATGGTCTGTCAAAGACGGTGCCTTAGTTTTCGATCCAACCGTTGATAAGGCGGAAAAAGGCGATTTGGTAACCGACGCCGAATATGAAAATTACGATCTGACCTTGGAGTGGAAAATAAGTGACGGCGGAAACAGTGGTGTTATATTTGGTATCCATGAAGATCCAAAATATGGTGCAACTTACCAAACAGGAATAGAAATGCAAGTATTGGACAACATCAATGCGGGTGATCGCTTTATTCCCAATCACTTAGCAGGTTCATTATACGATTTAATCGGCGGACCTGATGTTTCCAAACCAAAGCCAGTTGGCGAATGGAACCAAGCGCGTATTCTGTATAATCAAGGAGAAATTACTCTGTGGTTAAACGGGGTACAAACTGCTCATGTCAAAAAAGGTTCTGAAGAATGGAATCAATTGATTGCCAAAAGTAAATTCCACGATTGGGAAGGATTCGCTAAATATCCTAAAGGAAAAATTGCCTTACAGGATCATGGGAATGTCGTCTCTTTCAGAAACATCAAAATCAAGCAGTTATAACAGGGATTACCTTCGGTGAATCCCTGTTGGTCAGCTTCGCCTTTAACATATAGATGAAGGTGTTTAGATTAAAAGAACGATTTTTTTTTGTCACTTTCTTCCGCAGACCACGAAGTAGCTTGAATGCCTTTAAAAAACGAACGAGTGATGAAAAAAGTAACCAAAACCGACCGTAGGGAGCTCATGAGTACCAAAAATGGACAGAACGCGAATAAACTCATCGCTTGGAACTTTGCTTTAAAGGTAGTGCCTCACCGTAACGTGCAAACCGCAAATTTCCTAGGCGATATTTCAGCAGAACGGAAGGCTTCTACTTTTAACCCGACGTATTAGCCTTAGCTTAGTACTATAGACTTGTGCGTCGGAAGAACGGCCTTGGAGGATACCGAAGCAACGAGCAGTATAGCATTTGCACGCCTGTTCATCTTGCAGCACACAAGCGGATTGAGGAAGTGAAACGGCTCCAATACGCGCCACGAATGCTTTGCCATCGGTTGCGAGGTAGCCTACACAGCCTTGATCTTTTGTAACTTTTGGATCAAACCAAAAGTTAAATGCCTTTAAAAACTAACGAGTGATGAAAAAAGTTGATTAAAAAAATCGTTCCTTTTATAAGCGTAAAATTCTTGACAATTATAATTAGCTTATACGCTTCTTAAATAAAATTTGTAACTTGTTTGGCCACCTTACCTTGTGTTCGGTGGCCAATCTTTTAAACACCCTATTATGAACAATTCTTCTGCGGGATTACGCTTTAAAGAAGCGATGGAAAAGAATAGACCTTTACAGATTGCCGGCGCCATTAACGCCAATCATGCTTTATTGGCTACACAAGCTGGTTTTCAGGCATTGTATTTATCAGGAGGTGGTGTAGCTGCAGGTTCTTTAGGCATTCCTGACTTAGGAATCACCAACCTCGAAGATATCTTAATTGATGTCAATCGGATTACCAATGTTACCGACACGCCCTTGTTGGTGGATGTGGATACGGGTTTTGGACCTTCGGCCTTTAATGTTGCCCGTACGGTAAAGTCCTTGATTAAGGCCGGCGCGGCGGCCCTTCATATCGAAGATCAGGTAGGAGCCAAACGCTGCGGCCATCGCCCAGGTAAGGAAGTCGTGAGTACGGACGAAATGGTCGATCGGATAAAAGCGGCCGTAGATGCGCGGACTGACCCCAACTTCCTGATCGGTGCGCGCACGGATGCGCTTGCGACAGAAGGAATTGAAAAAACACTAGATCGAGTAAATAAGTATCAAGAGGCCGGGGCCGACTTTATTTTTGCAGAGGCTGTACACGAAATCCGGCTATACGCAGAATTCGCCAAAGCGAGCGGTTTGCCTATATTAGCCAATATAACCGAATTTGGTATGACACCCTTATGGACAGTTGCTGAATTGCATGCCGCCGATGTTCGTCTTATTCTTTACCCCTTATCCGCTTTTCGGGCGGCCAATAAAGCGGCCTTAAAAGTGTATACACATTTGCTGCAGGATGGTTCGCAGCAAGCGGTCATAGCAGATATGCAAACACGGGAGGAACTTTATCAAAGTATTGGATATTATGATTTCGAGACGAAACTTGATAAGCTATTCAAAAAGACATGAAGAGCTGTAATTTTGGCTGAGACAGCATTATCGTCACCTATAAACATGAAAAACCCATAATTATGACAACAGAAGAGAACCAACCATTTAAACCAAAAAAGTCAGTTGCCTTATCAGGCGTCCTAGCGGGAAATACAGCCTTATCCACCGTCGGACGAAGCGGTAATGATCTCCACTATCGGGGATACGACATTTTAGATCTCGCAGAGGGTGCTTCTTTTGAAGAGGTCGCTCATCTGCTCATCCATGAAAAATTGCCAAATGCCGCAGAACTTAATATCTACAAGGCGAAATTAAAAGCCTTGCGTGGTTTGCCCATTATTGCAAAAAATGTATTGGAACAGATTCCCGCTGCGGCACACCCGATGGATATCCTCCGTACGTACACTTCTCTTTTAGGCACCATATCGCCCGAAAAAGACGATCATAACATCTCGGGTGCTCGAGATATCGCCGACAAACTAATGGCCTCCTACCCTTCTGCGTTGCTGTATTGGTACCACTATTCGCACAACAGCAAACGCATCGAGGTGGAAACGAATGACGACAGTATTGGCGCACACTTTTTACATCTCTTACACGGAAAAGAACCGAGCGAATCATGGATTAAGGCAATGCAGATTTCTTTAAATCTCTACGCCGAGCACGAGTTTAATGCTTCAACCTTCACCGGCCGGGTTATCACGGGTACCGGTTCGGATATTTATTCGGCCATTACGGGAAGCATCGGTGCTTTACGTGGTCAAAAACACGGAGGTGCCAATGAAGTGGCGTATGACATACAAAGTAGGTATCCCAATGAAGAAGAAGCGGCAAGAGATATTGAAGCTCGACTGGAACAAAAAGAAGTGATCATCGGCTTCGGTCATCCCGTGTACACCATTGCCGATCCACGCAATATTGTTATTAAGAAAGTAGCCAAATCGCTATCGGAAGAAGTTGGCGATCTCAAACTGTATAAGATAGCGGAGCGAATCGAAACCCTGATGTGGGAAAAGAAAAAAATGTTTCCCAACCTCGATTGGTTCTCTGCCGTCTCTTATCATATTATGGGCGTCCCTACTTTGTTTTTCACGCCCTTATTTGTTATTTCAAGAGTGAGTGGTTGGAGCGCCCACATTATTGAACAACGGTTGGACGGTAAAATCATCCGCCCCAGCGCCAATTATATCGGACCGGAAAACAGAGCCTTTGTGCCACTTGATAAACGGTAAGGTTAGTTGTTAGTTGTTAGTTGTTAGTAAAATTTACTTTTTACTTTTTACTTTTTACTTTTTACTTTAAAAAATGCACCATTCTAACATACGTCCACCTGTAGATCAAGTCATTACTGACATGGTTAACTATGTCTTTGATTATAAAATCACGAGTGATCTTGCTGTTCAAACAGCCTATCATTGTTTTCTAGACACGCTTGGATGTGGCTTTGAAGCCCTCACTTATCCGGCCTGTACTAAACTTTTGGGCCCTATTGTAAAAGGCACCATCGTTCCGAATGGGGCAAAGGTACCTGGTACCCCTTATCAACTAGATCCCGTGCAAGCAGCTTTTAATATCGGAACGATTATTAGGTGGCTCGATTTCAATGATACTTGGCTGGCAGCTGAATGGGGCCATCCCTCTGACAACCTGGGTGCTATCTTAGCGGTCGCCGACTGGTTAAGCCGGGAGTCCATTGCGACGGGCAAATCGCCTTTTACCATCAAAGATGTATTGCATGCCATGATTAAGGCCCATGAAATACAGGGCATTATCGCCTTGGAGAACTCCTTTAACAAAGTAGGACTAGATCACGTGGTCTTAGTAAAATTTGCGTCTACTGCTGTTGTCGGCCATCTATTAGGTTTAAGTCGTGAAGAACTTACAAACGCCATTTCACTGGTTTTTGTAGACGGCCAATCCTTGCGTACCTATCGACATGCACCTAACACCGGGAGTCGAAAATCATGGGCAGCCGGTGATGCTACCTCACGCGCAGTCCGTTTGGCATTGATCGCCCGCACGGGCGAGATGGGCTATCCCTCGGCGTTGACTGCCAAAACCTGGGGTTTCTACGATGTTTTGTTTAAGGGACAAGCCTTTAAGTTTCAGCGAGCATATGGAAGTTATGTAATGGAAAATGTCTTATTTAAGATTTCTTACCCTGCAGAATTTCACGCACAGACGGCAGTGGAAGCAGCCATGACACTTTTTCGGAAGCTACAAGCGGCTGGAAAAACAGCTGACGATATTGAAAAGGTCCAAATCCGCACGCATGAAGCGGCGATTCGTATTATTGATAAATCGGGCCCTTTACACAATCCGGCCGACCGTGATCATTGCTTACAATATATGATTGCCATTCCGCTTTTATTTGGAAGATTGACGGCAGCAGACTATGAAGATGACATCGCATTCGATCCAAGGATAGACGCGCTCCGTGAGAAAATGAGCACACTAGAGGATCCTCAATTTACAAAAGACTACCACGACCCGAATAAACGTTCGATCGCCAATGCCTTGACAATTACCTGTAAAGACGGCATGGTATTTGGCGAGGAAGTTGTTGAATATCCAATTGGACATAAACGGCGACGAGAAGAGGGAATCCCCCTGTTAATTGCAAAGTATAAAACAAACTTAGCGCGAATCTTTGCGAAGAAGCAGCAAGATAAAATTCTTGAAGAATCACTCAATCTGGAAAAATTAGTTGATATACCTGTCTCCAGTTTTGTGGATTTAATTACGTTTTAATTCGTCGCCTTAATTTAAAATAGGATTTTGCCTACGGTTCATGTTGATTTTATCCGTGAACCGGATTTTTATTCCATTATTCTATCCCCCTCACCCTTAGCATAATTAAGCTGGTATGCGGTATCCCCAAGGTCGTGCCCGGTTTAATTGTTAATAGGTTTTTCAAATAGACGTTGATAATTCCTTCCAAAACTTTTTTCCTGGATTCCACAAACTCATCACTGGTCACAAACTTTCCAAGATGGACATCCCCTCTCCCATCTACGAGTACCGAGAACGGATAGTAAAAATCCTTATATGCCTTATTGATTACAATATCATATTCAGGATACAAATATGCATAGGCAGCACTCTGGTTTAACCGTTCTGTTTCACTGAATATACGTCTTTTAACAGTTATATTCGGATTCTTTGGTATCAGTTGCACCGGATTACGTGCAGCAAAAGCGCTATCAATGACCGTGGGGTTTGCATTTGCAATATTGGACCGCCATTGAATAAAAGCCGTATCATTCGGTCGTGGCTTTCTTAATTCTTCTACTGTTGTTTTTAAACTATCGCGGATAAAGCGTGCCGAGTAAAGCTTCATATATACATTGGATCGCGCTTCCTTCACATGCTTGCTTACCACCGTCAGGCGTTGCAATAGCAAGCTATCCTTTGCTAAACTACGTACTCGAAACCATTCCCTTCCAAAGTGGAAGATAGAATCCTGATCAAAATAAATTGAGTAATGCAGCATGGCATTGCTATCCGGACTAAAAATTTTGACAGAGTCATTGCTGATGAAATTCAGATGCCATACCGGCTCCTGTTCAAAACCCAAGGTGTCAAAAGCCAAGCCATTGTCAAAAGCTCTCCGAACCTCAAAAAAATCCGTTCCCGCAATCGGTGTAAAAGACGGTCTGCCCGGCTCCAATTCTTCCTCATCGGTTGAGGCTTGCTTGTTCGCAGCGGGAGAAGAACAAGAAAATAAAAAAATCAGATTTAAGAGGAAAAGAAAAACGTTAAAGCACTTCGAAAATCTCAATAGCATAGCTAGCTTAAAATACATAATATAAAATTACGAAACAATGTCTATTCATCGGGTAAACAAAACAAAAGAAACACTATTATTGTTACCTAAATATTTGCAAATCTATAAATCAATGATCAAAAAAATAGTTTTACTTTCGATTTTACTGATTAATATCCGATGCCTCGCTCAAGAAATCTATATTATTCCACAAGTTGGCCTAAACGCTAACACGTATGACTTCGGCGAAACCTCTTCGAACCTGAGTAACCAACGCTTCTCGCCGGGTGTTTCTGCAGGCGTCGGTCTCAATATCGCATTGGATGAATTACGAACTTTTATCCTGCAACCCGAAATAAATTATAGCATACGCAATAACCGAACCGATCATATTTCTTCCGGTACCATGAATGAAGCCTTGACCATCCAACAAAAGAGTACATTGCATTACCTGGAAATACCGCTACTTGCCCGCTTCGACTTTGGAATTGGCACACGCTATTACTTTAACGCCGGACCTTCCTTTTCCTATGCTTTAGGTGGTAGAGAAAAACTGGAAAGTGATGAACCTCGAATTCAAAGCTACAATAGATCCGCTGATTTCGACAATCGCTTTAACCGTACCGATTGGAGTGCGCTCATTGGTGGCGGAATTGAATTTCCATTCAACGATGGCTTTTTAGTGCTCGATGCCCGTTTTTCTTGGGGTTTCAAAACGCTTTACAAATCCAGGGAGATACAACGCGTAGACAATGAAGGCAATTTAACCTCCACTATTGTCGGCCCCGAAGGCAAGAATAGAATATTCACATTAAGCATCGGCTATGCGCTTCCGCTAAATTAGTTAGCAAGACCTGTTTTTTTTCATTCATGTAAGCCACAGGCGTGTTCGTCATGTGTATAGCGCTGTATGTGTAATTTTTTTTCATATAAGAAAGCGTTTCTTACGTTTGTTCTATTAAAACAACACAGTCATGCCTAACACTCAAAACCACCAAGAACTGGAGTCTCTTATTAAAAGAAGAGAAAACATTAAAAACGAACTTTATCTATTGGAGTTGGCCATCATGTCAATCGAACTGAATGATGCGTTTCATTCGAACGACTTCGGTTTAGCTACAAGGAGAGCGGCTCTCCCAAATTAATTCCATTTATTAACATACAAGTAAAGACAATTTCATCGCTATATTCAATTTATAATATAAAATATCACGATGTCTTCATTTATGTCACCATTAATAAACATAAGTGAAGCTATAATCGTGACAGCTAAACTTTTATAATATTTTAAAATGTTAAAATTTAGTTATATTTTTGTTATAAATCATAAGACATAGTAATGAAAGCTGAAAGTATAACAGAGAAACAAGTAGTTGAATTTCTAAAGCTGCGACAACAACAGCTTAAAGAGGAACTTAAAAGTATTGAAGTCACAATCAATGCAATTGCTCAATCTAAGTCGGTTAATTTAGGTAATGATCGAATCAAAAGCGATTCACCTGATACAGACGACGCAACAAAAAAGAGAAAGACAGCAGGTAAAGCCCTGGCTCCTCAGGAAAATTTCAACGTAAATAGCAAGCTCGATCAAAAGATCAGTTATGCACTTACAAAAATCGGATCAGGTTATAAGGATGATATTCTGGAAGTCTTAAATCAAGCACAACCGGAAGCAGATCCTTATAAGGTCGAAAAAGCAGTTGCCGTGCGTCTCTCCTATTTATTAAAGAATGATTTCATTCAAGCTACCAAACATGGTAGAAGTTATAAATATAGCCTGAAATAACAGGCTATATTTTTAATTAGTTCTGCTTATAAATCTACCCTATCTCGCACTTTCAGATTTTCCGTTTCAACCTAAACAGGATGGAGCTGGAAGCAGGTTACGCCAAGATTAACAGATTTTTAAAATTAACGGGCAGGCATACTCACCATCATTGTATCACTTGCTAATGTAGGCACATAATAGCCGCCGGTGTCAAGCGATGCCTGGGGGAATTGCTTCTTTAAAGCTGCCAATCCGTTTCGGTCTACTGACGTTTTATACAAATAGATGCTTTTTAGGTTTTTAAGTCCCTTTAAGGAGGTCAAGCCTGTGGCACTTATTTTTGTTTCCACCAAATTAAGCAAATTCAGCTGCGTTAAATCTTTCAGATTGATTAATCCTTTATCTGTAATCGCCGTGCCTCTCAAATTAAGCTGTAAAAGATTTTCAAGTGATGCTAATACTTTCATATTCTCATCATTCAGTGATGTATAAGCTACTTCCAAGTAAACTAACTGTTTAGCTAGCTTTTTTACTTCTTCCAGTAAAGCGGGCGTCACATCGGTCGTAACAAAATTTACGGATAAGTAATTACTGTTTTGGTGGATGGGCAATACCACCACACCCGCATCTTTCAGTTTTTCGAGTGTGCCCGCATCAGCCGCATCTACCTCTTTGGCTAGCAGATCGCTCTGCACCTCTTTATTTTTTGCACTGCCCGATTGAAAGACCGCAAGTATGGCGCTCATTTCAGGCTTAGGTTTCAATTCCGCGATCGTTTTGTGGATATCGGCGCCTTGGTTAACCCACCATTTTAATAATGCAATTTCTTCTTGCGTTAGCTGCGCCTTTTCTTTTGGCGGCATATGATCTTCATTATCCAATGGTAGTAATAGACGTTTAATAAGTTCGCTTTCATCCGCCTTTCCTTCTATAAGAGAAGAACCGGCTTCCCCTCCTTTTACCATAAATTCCTTCGTATCCACCCGGAGCTTACCTTTCTGCTTCTCTGCGCCATGGCAGCTGTAGCAGCGATTCTTAAGCAATGGTTCAACAAGCTGCGGATATACCTTTGCCTGTTGAATATTGGGAACGGGCGGGATGGCTTCCTTGCTAGTTGGTTCACCCTTTAGCGCCGCAACCAGGTAGTCAGAACCATGGGTAAGTGATCCTCCATAATGTCCCGTTATGGTAATACCTATTAATAACGTAACACTCAGCAGGCGAAGCAAGGGCTCTTTAACAGGATATTTCATCAACCCATACAATAGCATCGCAACAATTGCTACAGCAATTCCGAACCATTGGTGTAAGCCAACCAATTTTGCATCATAATCACTCGTTTGGGATAATAAATAGCCGCTAATACAGGATACAATCGCTCCAATCGCTCCCAGCAAATAAATTAACGGAACGGCTGTACGAAGAAAGGCATGAGACTTTATGGCACTCAATAAATGAAATAGTACACCTAAGATTAATATGCCAATAGGTAAGTGGACAAGTACCGGATGAAAATGGCCAATAAGTTGTTGAATGGTAAGAAGCTGCATGGTCTATTCGTATCGTTTGCGTAGTAGCTGCATCATATGAACATTGATGGCCCATTGATCGGCTAAAGGCTGTCGGGTATAAGGCAAGGTCGGCAAATAATCCGGGGGGCCAAATTCGGTAAGCATGGTCATCGGCTCACCCTTTTGTTTCTTACGCGAAACGACTTGGTCCCACCAACGAAGATGAGCCTCCACAGCCCCTTTCCATTCAGGTGCGCGCGGATCATTTACCTGTGGACCTTCTGCATGGCCAATGCGCGTATGAATATGATCAGCACGTTGGAGGGCCAGTTGCACGGTTTCTGCCTGATCGTCCAATAAACTCTCATGAACAACACACCAATGTGAAATATCTAAGGTTAAACGTAAATCAGGGTGCTTCTCTATAAAATTTCGAGCTACAGGTGCGGCAAACAGCATTCTGCCACGATGGGTTTCATGGTAAATCGGGATACCCGTTTCTTTCGATTTCTTAACGGTATAATCAATAAAAGCCGCATTTTCTTCATAGGTAAAATAATCTTTCCCGGAATGGCAATTGATATAAAGTGGACGTTGATATCCATTACCGGAAGCCGCGTCAATTTGCCTGCAAAAGGTTGCCAAATGCTCTTTGATATCCGGCCCGCTACCCGCACATAGAAATCCCACTTCCAGCCGGTGCTTCTGAAGTGCCGAAAACAACAGCTTTTGTGCCTCTGCGCTACTCGGCCACCATACCTCGATACCATCATAGCCGTCCTTTTTTGCTGCTGCACAGAAGTTCTCAACACCCCCTTGAAAACCCCAGTCGGTAGCCATAAAAGTCAGCGAATAACCGGCTTTTGATAATACCGGCACGGATAAATCGGCAAAAAGTTCTTCCATTGGCAAAAATAAACCAGCCGTTGCGGCTTTTAAAAAATGTCGTCGATTATGCGGCATCGTTATGTATCATTAAATAGCTAAGCAATAATATCATGGATAACCTTTCCGAAAACATCGGTAAGTCGAAATGGCCGTCCCTGAAAGTCGTACGTAAATTTTTCGTGGTCAAAACCCAGTTGATGCAAAATGGTAGCTTGTATATCAAAGGGCTCTACCTTACCACTAATGGCACTATAACCAATTTCATCCGTTTCGCCATAGGTAAATCCTTTTTTGATACCACCTCCCGCCATCCAAATGGTAAATGCCTCCGTATGATGGTCGCGTCCATTGTAAGGATTCGTGGCCCCGTTTCGATTTTCCAGCATGGGGGTTCTGCCAAATTCTCCACCCCAAACAACCAGGGTATCTTCCAATAGTCCCCTTTGTTTCAAATCCAACAGTAGGGCGGTAATCGGCTTATCCGTGCTTCTGCATTTGTTTTTCAAGCCGATGTTCAATGAGTTTTGCGGTCCGTCGCCATGTGCATCCCAGCCCCAATCGAAAAGCTGCACAAAGCGTACCCCCTTCTCCACCAACTTGCGGGCCAGCAGTACGTTATTGGCAAAACAAGCTTTCCCGGGTTGCGTGCCATACATATCGTGAATATATTGCGGTTCATTATCAATATTCATGACTTCAGGCGCAGTTACTTGCATGCGAAAAGCCATTTCATATTGCGAGATCCGCGATAAAATTTCAGGGTCATTGTAGTAAGCATATTCCTGTTCATTGGACGCATTGATCGCGTCGATAGTTGCCTTCCGTAAATCCCGATCCATCCCATTCGGATCCTTGATAAACAACACCGGATCACCTTCACTTCTGCACTGAACACCCTGATAAACCGAAGGTAAAAAACCGCTCCCCCAAATGCTCTTTCCCGCATCCGGAAAACTGCCACCACTGGTGAGCACCACAAAACCCGGCAAATTCTGATTTTCGGTTCCCAAGCCATAGGTAACCCAACTTCCCATACTGGGTTTCCCCAAACGGGCACTCCCTGTATGCATTAACAACTGCGCAGGCGCATGATTAAACTGGTCTGTTGTCACCGCTTTTAAAAAAGTCACTTCATCCACTACGCTCGAAAAGTGCGGTAAATTTTCACTCACCCAAGCCCTACTTTCGCCATGTTGGGCAAATTTAGCCTGCGGCCCCAACATCTTCGGAACTCCCGTGATAAATGCAAATTTTTTCCCTTTCAGCAAAGACTCCGGACAATCTTGTCCGTTCATCTTCTCCAGTTCAGGTTTATAATCAAACAGCTCCAATTGCGATGGTGCTCCGGCCATATGTAGATAGATTACGCTTTTAGCTTTCCCCAAAAAAGGCGGCGATTTCGGCAACAATGGGTGAGCCGGATCAAAGACAACCGGCTTAGCGCCCGTAGCCTGCGTACTACAGCTCCCCAGCAATGAGCCAAATGCTAACGCTCCCAGCCCCATCGCACTTTCCTTTAAAAAATGTCGACGTGTATAGGCCCGCAATTGCGTGTGGCTGGCCTCCTTTAGCAACCGATGTAAATTCAATTCGTCCCGTGTCATAAATTCCTAGTTTTTAGTAATTACTTCGTCCAAGTTAAATAGGGTGTTCGCGACTACCAATAAGGCTGCACTGCTTGCATCCTTTTTAACCTGTTCCCCTAATAAAGAATCGATGCGATCCGGATGTGTTTTATATTCATCAAAAGCGGTTTGATACAACTTGGATAAAATTCCCAGCTTTCCGGCCGGGATAGGCTTATACATAATCCATTCATAACCTTTTGCAATCTGATCGTTAACCTGCTCGCCCCCCTCCCGTTGCATCCGATCAACGAAATGGCGCGCGAGATCTATATAGACTGAGTCATTTAGTGTTACCAAAGCTTGTAGGGGCGTATTAGTGCGGATCCGCCGTGGATTACACACCACACGTTGTGCACCATCAAATGTTATCATGGAAGGATAAGGCGCCGAACGCTTCCAGTAGGTATATACCGCCCGACGATACCGATCGTCCCCTTTTGCATTTTCCCATTTGGCGCTATTATATGGCGAATTCCATATACCTTCAGGCTGCCAGGGCATTACCCCTTTTCCATACATTTCCGTCCTGAGCACGCCACTGATCGACAAAAACTGGTCGCGCAGTTGTTCGGCGCTGAGTCGCATACGTGGTCCTCTGGCGTACAGCTTATTAAACAAATCCTTTTCCCGGAGCTCCTTAGTGATTCTAGAGTCTTGTCGGTAGGTTGCACTCATCATAAGCTCCTTCACCAATCGCTTCACACTCCATTTATAGTCATGCATAAACCGCCACGATAAATGATCGAGCAGTTCGCGATGCGTCGGGTCCATGCCTTGTGTACCCATGTCTTCCAGGGTTTCCACGATACCTGTCCCGAAAAGTTGCTCCCAAACACGGTTCACCATCGTGCGAGAAAGCAGTGGATTGCGCTTATCTGTGAGCCACATCGCCAGTCCCATCCGATTTTTCGGTGCACCTTTCGGCATGGCATACTTAAATGCCGCCGGGACATCGGCATTTACCTCCTTTCCCGGCGATATCCAGGCACCACGCTCAAAGACAAAGGTTTTACGTTGCCTATTGGTCGGATTTTCTACCATAATCGGTGTTGTACTGGCAGGTGCTTGCAGTAAGGTCCAGAAGGTCTGTTTTTGTTCTTCATAACCAACCTTGCCTTTTCCGGGAAATTGATCACTAAAGTAAAACCAATCAAAAAATACTAACACCTCATCGCCTTTACCTTTACTTGCATTCCGATAGGTAATATATACATCGTGTACGCCTTGTTGCATGGGGAAGTCTACTGCCTGGATCTGGTAACCCTCCTTAGCTTCCACCTTCCAAGAAGCGAAAACCGGTCCATCCGGCCTGTCCAGGTGCAGCTGCATATGGCCGCTGGGCACCTTGGAAGCAAAGTGGTAAATCATTTGGTCAACACGGTTCAAATCCACTGCCGCAATCCGAGCAACACCATGATTACGGAAGTAAAGCGCAATGTTATTATTGCCGATTACCGCATTGCGTAAACTATCCGTAGTCGTAGAATTGATTGTTGGTTGTCCCGTTTTTAGAAACTTATAGATCTCAGCGGCCTTTTGTTCAGAAACATTTTCTTTAAGCCATTTTGTCAAGGACTTCAACTTCAGTTCCATATCTGGGGCGAACTGTTTTAATAAAGGATATTCGCTCGGCACATCTTCATCCCGCGAATTATTAAAATAGGCCATAAACTTATAATACTCATCATGCTTAATGGGATCATAAGGGTGACTGTGGCATTGTACACAGGCAAAAGTGGTGCTTAATAGCCCCTCCCATGTCGTATTGACGCGATCGATAACCGCCGCCACGCGGTATTCCTCGTTACTGGTACCACCCTCGTCATTGGTCATCGAATTCCGATGAAAAGCCGTCGCGATATACTGCTCGTCCGTTGGATTCACATAAAAATCACCGGCTATTTGTTCGGTAATAAAGCGATCATAGGGCTTGTCTTCATTAAATGCTCGGATTACCCAGTCGCGGTATTTCCAAATATTACGTGCTCCGTCTGATTCATACCCTTTTGTGTCGGCATATCGTGCTACATCGAGCCACATGGAGGCCCACTTTTCGCCAAAGGCAGGCGATTTCAATAAGTCCTCTATTAACTTCTCATAGGCTTTGTCGGCATTCGGATCACGTAGATAGGCGTCAGCAAGCGCCGACTTGGGCGCCATGCCAATTAAATCTAAACTTGCTCTTCTTAGTAAGGTAGCACGATCGGCTTCCTTTGAC
Organism: Olivibacter sp. EAT-5; assembly: GCF_044784325.1. Classification (NCBI taxonomy): domain Bacteria; kingdom Pseudomonadati; phylum Bacteroidota; class Sphingobacteriia; order Sphingobacteriales; family Sphingobacteriaceae; genus Olivibacter; species Olivibacter sp. EAT-5. Next base: position 5,256,246 of record NZ_CP173028.1, read on the forward strand.
GGTTTTAAGCCAGCAGCATCTAGCTTCTCGTAAATAAAACGGTCAATTTGATTGTGTGCCCAATCCTCCCCCTTACTAGGCACTTCTACTTCCGTAACGGGCAGGTAGGCCCAATGCTCCCCCCACTTCGCACCCTGTTTTATCCATTTCTTAAAAACGCTTATCTCTTCTTCACTTAGCGGCTCATGTTTGTAAGGCATACGTTCTTCCACATCCTTTGTCAATAAGCGCTTAACAAACTCGCTACCGTCGGGATTGCCGGGAATGATAGCCGGTTTACCGCTATTGGTAGCAGCCATTGCTTCTTCCTCGAAAAGCAAACTGAAACCTCCTTGCTGTTTTACGCCTCCATGGCAGGATATGCACTTTTTGTTAATGATAGGCTTCACCTGCGTATTAAAATCAATCGGATCCTCATGCGGAAAAGCAAACACGATTAATACAAGCACTACCGCTACCGCAAGTAAAATAAGCAACTTTTTTCGACGGAATACCTTCATATTCTCCAGGTTTCTTGTAATTGGCTAAATAAATAATAGAGGAATAATCTTCTATTTGGCTAGTTATTAATCATTAAAAATATAAAAAATAACAAAGCTGTTTATCTTAAATGGCTATTCGTATGTTTTCGACACGTCCGTCGAGATTGTGACGCATCACTCTTTAGCGCGTTGCCATCCAATAGATAACTTGCTAAGAGCACAAAATTAAAGTTAAACGAAGCATTTCCAATGGAGAATACTTTTTAAAAAATGGATTATTTTACTGTAATGGAAATTGTTATTGCACAAAAAAGAAAGAACAAGGCCTTTGAAACTTTCTTAACGCTTTTACAATTATATTAACATTTCAACACATTATGTGTTTTTTGCAGTATATTTACAAACCAATATCCATTCACTGTATAACCAAAAGGGTGTACTCCTTTTGTATTCAACACATTCATTAAATAATAAATCATATAACGATGAAACGCAGTGAATTTATCAGGCAACTCAGTAGTGCTTTTATCGCATTCCATATTCCTGTTGCCTTCGGAAAACTACCGAGAACGTTCAACAAAAAGTTCAAAATTGGTCTAATTGCCGATTTACATCAAGATATTATGCATGATGGGCAAAATCGCCTGGAAGTCTTCTTAAAGTCTGTGGAAGCAGAGCGGCCCGATGCTATCATGCAATTGGGCGACTTCGCCTATCCATCGGAAAAAAACCAGCATATTATCAATCGCTTTAATCAAGCACACGCCAACGCGCTACATGTCATTGGTAATCATGATACCGATAACGGGCACACCAAAGAAGCGTGCATCCGTGTGTGGGGAATGCCTGCAAGGTATTATACCAAAACACTCAACGGCATCAAATTGATCGTACTTGATGGCAACGATAAAGGTTCGCCGACACACAAAGGCGGTTATCCCGCTTTCATAGGTGCAGAACAGGCCAACTGGCTTAAAAGCGAATTGGAAAAAACCGAAGATCCGGTTGTTATCATCTCTCATCAACCCCTTGCCGGTCCGGCCGCTATCGATAATGCAAAAGAAATACAGGATATCTTATCGCCTGCTGCAAGCAAAATACTATTAGCCATTAATGGGCATACACATATTGACACCGCAGTTACGCTGGGTGGAATAACCTATGTTCATATCAATTCGGCTTCTTATTTTTGGGCAGGGAAAAAATACAAACATAACAGCTACGCTGAGGCGGTCCATAAGGACCATCCATGGATTGCCTACACCTTTCCTTATCAAACGTCCCTGTTTACGTTTTTAGAGGTAGATCCGATGACCTCGAGCATTAAAATACTAGGTAAAAAAAGCCATTGGCAAGGAGATTCTCCTGCCAGCTTAGGTTATAAGGAAAACAACCTCACAGTAGGAAATGAAGTTATACCCCGAATAACAGCAAGAAACATCCATAAACAAACAGCAAAAATACCATCCTAATCATCTTTTTATCAATATCTATCTGAAATGAATAAAACTATTTTTTCAGCATCCCTATTATTTGCCACATTGCAACAGATCCAGGCCCAGGAAAAAGCCCTCCTCATGCCCGTAGCAAACACCATCGAGATAAGCCTAAACGATTCAAAAGAAAACATTATTAAAAAATCGGCCCACGTCGTTCCTACACCGAACCAATACAGTGCCTTACGCAACGAATTTATAGCTTTCATTCACTTCGGTCCCAACACCTTTACCCGTATGGAATGGGGTAGCGGAAAGGAAGACCCTAAAATATTTGACTTACAGGAATTGCATACCGATCAATGGTGTGAGGCCATGAAAGCCGCTGGCATGAAGATGGTCATTCTTACCGTTAAGCATCACGATGGCTTTGTTTTATGGCAAAGCCGTTACACCAAACACGGCATCATGTCTACGCCCTTTCAACAAGGTAAAGGTGACGTTTTAAAAGACCTTGTTCAATCGTGTAACAAATACGGACTAAAAGTAGGCGTTTACCTCTCCCCTGCTGATCTATATCAAATTGAAAATCCCCAAGGTTTATACGGCAATCTTAGTAAATACACCAAACGAACTATTCCGCGCCCCGTTGCCGGTCGCCCCTTTAAAAATAAAACGACCTTTCAGTTCGAGGTGGACGACTATAACGAATACTTTCTGAATCAATTGTTTGAGTTACTGACCGAATATGGTCCTATTCACGAGGTATGGTTTGATGGCGCTCACCCTAAAACAAAAGGCGGTCAACAGTACAATTACCAAGCCTGGAAAAAATTGATCAAGCCCTTGGCTCCCGAAGCCGTTATTTTCGGCAAAGAAGACATCCGTTGGTGTGGCAATGAAGCAGGTAAGACCCGCACCACCGAATGGAATGTCATTCCTTACCCGGAGGATCCGGCCCTCATGAATAATTTCGGAGATTTAACCGCCGAGTCTCTCGGTGGCCGGGAAGAGCTTTACAAAGGAAGATTCCTACACTATCAGCAGGCGGAAACCAATACTTCCTTACGCGAGGGATGGTTTTACCGAGATGACACGTATCAGAAGGTTCGAAGTGCCGATGATGTGTTCGACATCTACGAACGGGCCGTTGGCGGAAATTCTACCTTTTTGCTCAATATTCCCCCAAATCGTCAAGGCAAGTTTTCGCCAACGGATGTCAGCGTGCTGAAAGAAGTAGGCAAGCGAATAAGCGAAACTTATCAAAACGATCTATTCAGGCAAGCAAGCGGTCCGAAGGAATTACTCGATCATGATGCATCCACTTATCTACTGCTGTCGGACAAAGCAGGTGAAATTATTCTGTCAACACCCAAACCGATCACAATGAACCGGCTCTTATTGCAAGAAGCAGTGGCAACGCATAGCGAGCGCATCGAGCAACACGCATTGGACGCTTGGGTAGACAACCAATGGAAAGAAATCGTGCGTGCTTCCAACGTAGGCTATAAACGCATCTTGCGTTTTCCCGAAGTAACGGCCGACAAATTCAGACTACGGATACTTGGGCGGCGTCTTACACCTGCTATTAGCGCTGTAGAGGCTTATTACTATCCCGCCAGACCTCCACAGCTAACATTTAGTCAAGACAAAAACGGAATGCTTTCGATTATACCACGTGTAAACGATTTTGGTTGGAAGCCACACGGTGAAGATGCCACGAAAAATCTAAGTACCGGGTACGCTATTTTTTACACCTTAGATGGTACGGAACCGTCCGAAAAATCTATACGTTATCAAGGTGCTTTTGCCGCTGAACCTGGCGAAATCAAAGCCATCGCCATCGGTAAAAATAACCTAAAAGGAGCAGTAGCATCCCAAAATCTCGGGATTGCAAAGCAAGGCTGGAAAATAGTCGAAGCAAGCAGTGAAAACGAAAAACACGTTGCCTCCGCAGCCATCGATGCCGATCCGAAAACTTATTGGCAATCCGCAAAACAGGAAGGAGCACAAAGCTTAACAATCGATTTAGGAAAAACCTATAACTTACGAGGATTCAAGTATACACCACAAAACCAGCATCCCGAAGGTATGTTCGAAAAGGGAGTCCTTAAAGTTAGCCGGGATGGAAAAAACTGGACCACATTAGATACCGTTACCTTCGGAAACTTAATTAATGACCCAACGCCTAGAACGCATTACTTTAATCAGGCCGCCAGTGCTCGTTTCATCAAAATTGAATCGCAGGTAATTGCAGGGAATGGTAAAATCCTTGCGATTGCAGAGCTCGATTTTCTAACTGAAAAGTAGGAGGATTTATTCCTCCATACTTTTTAGCCGTCGAGGCCTATGCGCGTTCTACACTTTCGTTATTTATTTTTTCGGATTCCCCGTATTGTTTGTTTTAACGATGAATCAATTGTTGTTCTAGTTCTTCGAGCGTTTGTCCCTTGGTCTCCTTTACCCGGTGCTTCACAAACAAAAAGCCGGCAAAACAGATAGCCGCATAGAGGTAGAAAGGCCCATAGGTACCTAAGATTTCAGCGAGAATAGGAAACGTAAAAACTAAAATGAAATAAGCGATCCAAAGCGACACAATGGCAATGGATGAAGCCACACCGCGGATCTTATTCGGAAAAATCTCGGCAATCAAGACCCAAGTAACCGGCGCCAACGAAGTGGCATACATAGCAATGGCCATTAACACAAAAATAGATACCACCGTGGCGTTCATTTCAAGTTGCAATACCCCCGCTAATACGAGATAAACGACGGAAAGGCCTAGAGATCCGATTAACATCAAAGGACGTCTCCCAAGTTTATCCACCTGCCACATAGCAATAACCGTAAAAATTAAGTTAACCGTACCAATGGCAACGGTTTCGAACAGCTGTCTATCCAGATCAGCGCCTATGGATTCAAAAATCGTGGAGGTATAATTGAATACCACATTGATACCACATAACTGCTGGAATGCAGCTAACGTAATGCCGACAATGACGGCAGGACGTACTGCCTTTTCAAATACGGCACGAAAGGATTGCCTGGCTGCACCCTTAAGGGATGCCTGAATTGTTGAAAAAGTTTCTGCAGCAAAAGCCTCACTTCCGATAGCTGACAACACCTTACGCGCACGTTCGTCCTGCCTTGCTTTTAACAGCCATCGTGGGCTCTCCGGCAACCAAAGCACACCAATAAAGAACAAAACGGCAGGTACAGCCCCCAGGCCAAACATCCACCGCCAGGCCTCGGGGCCATTGTCTGCAAGGGTATAGTTAACCAGGTTGGTCACCAAAATCCCTATGACGATGGTCAGTTGATTGATAGCGACATTGCGACCGCGAACATGGGCCGGTGAAATTTCGGCAATATATAAAGGGCTTAACATCGAGGCCATGCCCACGCCTATCCCCGCAGCAAAGCGCATGAGTACAAAGATGGATAAGTCGGGGGCATAGGCCATTCCCAGGGAAGATATGGCAAAGATGAGGGCAGCTAACAGGAGGCCGGGCTTTCTGCCATAACGATCCGCCAGCTTTCCAGCCAGCAGGCATCCCACAATACAACCAAGGGCCAGCGAGCCGGTGAGAAATCCTTCCCACCATGCATTGAGTCCAAACGCCTCACGCAAAAAAGGTAAGGCACCGGCAATCACGGCGAAATCAAAACCAAACAGATAGCCTCCAAGTGCCGAAATAAAGGAGATACCCAAAATATAGGAATGCTTAAAGTTCAATTCAGAATCATTCATCGATATACTGTTTTATCGTCTATGTATTTCGTTACTCTTTACCTAGGTACACAAAGCGCGTCGAAACGCTGCAGGAAACCGATCATGCGTTTATGCAGAACGGCACCCAAATGACTATTGTTACGTTCCAATACTTGATTGAAAAAATGTTCGGCCCCATCCGTATTGCCCAGCCCTAATTGAGCCAATCCAGCCATATAAAGGCAATGAACATGGTTCTTGGCCGACAAATCCTGTTCAAAAACCAACAGATCCGGTAAGGATACAGCCATGTAATCAATTGAAATGACATCATGTAGATGATAAGCGCTAAAATCCGCCAGTCTATTAAATACCATGCGCGCCTTTTCTTCTTCCCCTAATTGTATCCAAGCCAATCCTTGGTAAAAGATTTTGTCGGGTTGCGGATCATTATAAAAGATCGCTTGTACGGGTTCGTCATTCCCCCGTGTTGCCAGCTCAAAATACGCTTTTGCTTTCGTTTCTTCTTCCAACCTTTTATAGGCCAATCCGGTTAGGTAATGGATGTCATTTTCCGGGGCGTTAGGGAGTTTGCCTTCACCCAAATTTGGCGGATAGCAAAGCATGGCCTGTAAATAATCCAAGGCCTCCTCGAGCCGGTTTTCAAGCAGCGCTAATTTGGCCAATTCTTGTCCGGCCACCAGGTACTGGCCGGGCACCTTGCCCTCGCCCCCCTCCCAAGGGTGGAAATTACGAGATGCCAATTGTTGCCAGGCTTCATCATGTCGCTGCAATAAATTGAACAAGCTGATACGTTCAAGGTATAAATCGTCTCGCTGTTCTACCAAATCCCCATATTGAGCTAAAAACGAAAGGCGCTGATGTGGCGTTACCTGTTGTAAGCGATATAGCTGATCCAGCTCCATCAAAATACGGGCGTCAGTGCGATCCAGGAAAAACGCCTCCTCCAAGAAACGCAGAGCCTTTTCACTCTCGTTCTTTTTATTATAAAAGGCCAGTGCCAAATTCCGTTTTACGGTAGGAAAACCGGCATCTATACGAACCGATTCTTCCCAACAGTGAATGGCCTTTTCGTGCACACGTTTATCATACCAATAATTACCCAGATAATAGTACGCCTTGGCATCGTTTGGGTTAAAGGTTAAGGCTTTTTCCAGTGCCAGCATATCTTCCATCCGATTTGGAAAACAATAATCAGGACTGCATCTGCTTGCCTTCTCGAAAAACGAATGTGCTAAATCGAGTTGAGCCTGTAAAGAGGCGATGTAACCTTTATGGTAATGAACCAAAGGGTCCGGGCTTTCGGCCAAGCACCCCAACCAGTCTAGCGCTTCCTCATAACAATACGCCTGCACGTAATCCAGCGCATACTCAATGAACGTACTGCTTCGCTCATTCATTAAAGCGACTGTATTGCTTATTAGGCTATCGGCTTCCTGTTCTTGGTTACGCTCTTTTAGCAGCAAGTATTTTTCAAAATAAACCGCATAATTAAAAGCGTCCAGCTCAAGGCTAAAGTTCGCATAAGAAAAAGCCTCCTCTACACGCCCGAGCTTTCGTAAAATGACCACGCGCAAATGTTGTGCTTGTCCACTTGTGGTATTATTGGCAAGGGAGTGGTCTATATGTTCCAGTGCGCTGCTAAACTCGCTTCTACCCACGTCTATACGGGCGAGCATCAGATACGCAGTATCTTTCCAAGCAGCATTCCAGGTCGCTTTGTAAAACAGTGAATAGGCCTCATCCAATGCGTCGTTTACCTTCTTGAGCAAGCCCAAGTTATAAAGCACTTCGCTATCGTAAGGATTGGTATTTCTTGAGAGAAGTCGGCTTTTCGCTGCCAGAAAATGTACTTGGGCCTCCGTAAACAAGCCTCTTCTCAATAACCAAAGCCCCATGGCATTGTTATTCCGAATATCATTGGGATCGCGTTGAAGAGCCTCCTGATAGTAAGCCCTTGGATCGTAAGTGGCGTGTCGATATTGTTCCAAGTGCAGACCGTGCAAATACAGTTCTTCGGTAGAGGGAACATCTTTTGGATCGGGTGCCGGTATTGCCGGCGGCGGGATCTCCTTTTCTTCCGCACGTTCAGGGGCATAACGAATCAATAAAGCTCCTTCCCGATCATACACACGCAATTCGTAGTCGTGTAGAGCATGATACCTATCCGAATTGGTTAAGGTTTCCTGATAGCTATGGCTTGGCGAAAGCGTCACCGTACGCTCCAAAATTGGATCAGCACCTACAGTTACAACAATTCGAGCCTCTTCCCAAACACCGCTTGCATAAACACCTAGCGTGAGTTGTCCCTCCTGTAGGTCGAAGTGAACGGCCATGTCCTTATTTGCATTTTTCACTACACCAATTTCACTATAGGGCATAAAATACTGCACGAAAGACTTGGTTTCATTTGGCTGTAGCCATGAAAAATCTGGCTGGTTATCCGTAAAAGCGCCTGTCATTAATTCGATATACGGACCATCCGTATCCGTTAGATTCCGGTCCCAGGCCTTTCCGAAGTCGGCATTACCCCAAGTCCATTGTTTTTTACCCGGCACTACATGATGATTGGCCACATGAAGCATACCGGCTTGCGTGTCATGTTCATAGCCGCCCATAAAATCATAGGTTGAATTTACCGCCATGAAGGAAGTGGGTACCGGTATGTTTTTATAGCGTGAAATATCCGTTCCCGGAGCATAGTCCATTTTATAATATACCCCTTTCGCAATCGGAAAAGAAGAGACATCCCGCTTCCCATGATCGTACACGGCATGCACATCCGGCGGAAATATCGATTGATAATGATCGTTCACTTTTACGGCAGGGTTTGCCCACCATAAGAAAGTCTGCGGAAAAAGTGTTCTGTTCGTTAAATGCGCCTCAATCTCCAGGTAAGCCCTGCCCGGATAAAGTCTAAAGCCGGCTCTGCCCTTTGTTCTGAACATCATTTCCACTTCATTGACCCACACCGTTTGCTCGCCATTTTCTCCGTGCTCAATCGTATATTCTACCGGCAAAAAGGTACTGGGGCGATGATGCTGGGGCCAGTTGAATTCAATACCACCCGAAATCCAGGGTCCTGTCAGGCCTACCAAAGCTGGCTTGATGACGTGGTTGTAATAGATGAAATGCCTTTCCTTCACTTTATCATAAGCCATCTGCACCCTACCCCCTAGGGCCGGGAGTATCATCACTTTAAGGTATTGGTTTTCCAGAAAAACAGCATCATAGCTCACATCTTCTTTCTCGTCAAAGATCTTTTCCACCACCGGATAAGGATAAACAACGCCACTGCTTCCTTGGTATACCCTTTTTTCCAAGAACATTGGATTTTTCTCGGCCTCGCCAATTTTATAAGTTGGTATGTTGATTTTTTCGATCCAAACCTTGACTTCAGTCTGCATAGTATATAACGGTTAATGAGACAAAGTTAAGGTCAACCGGTACACGAAGCATGGAGAAAGCGTTTTTAAAAATGGATTATATTACTATCTTGCAGGAATTTTAAACCAATTTATGATTAGAAAGAAAGAAGGATTTGAAGGAGAAAAGGCCATCATCATTCCTCCGAAAGTCGTTAATCAATACCGGGACACGTTCCTTACCAGGGAATTTTACATTACCGATATTGGCTTTTACCCAAAGGCCAAATACCACTACCGAAACCGTCCCGAAGGGACAAATGAACATATATTGATTCATTGCGTCGAAGGTAGGGGAAGTGCTACCATCGATGGTTTCGACCTGCCGATCGAGGCAAATCATTTCCTCATCATCCCTACCGGAACGCAACACCTCTATCGTGCCGATCCAGCCTATCCATGGACAATTTACTGGCTTCACTTTGGCGGGAAGCAAGCCGACCTCATAGTCGCCCATCTTTTCGAGAAAATGCTTTCCCAGAAAAATAAGATCATGCGAAGCGAACCCCATTTAGCACTTTTTTCCAAAATATACAACACACTGCAGCAAGGCTATAGTAAGGAAAATATGGAGTTTATAGCCCTCACTATGCCTTTTTACCTGAGTGCCTTTCTTTTAAACGACCGTTTCAACTATCACCCCGATGAACAGGCAGAAGATATCGTTGATCGCACTATTCGCTTTCTCAAAACTAGTATTCATAAAACATTAAGTCTGAAAGAGATCGCTGATCAGGCGCACCTATCCGTATCCCATTTTTCAAATCTCTTCCACAAAAAAACGGGATATTCGCCTATTGAATACTTTAATCACTTAAAAATCCAGCATGCCTGTCAACTTTTGCAATTTTCCGACCGACGAATCTTTGAAATTGCCTTAGCCATCGGTATTGAAGACCCTTACTATTTCTCCCGTTTATTTAGCACGCAAATGGGAATATCGCCCAAACAATACCGAAAACAATGGACACTGTCAAAATCCTAACCGAAGTTACCTGACTACGTCCCAACTAAATGAAATTCACATTGAATCAAAAAACAAAACTCCCCGCTTTTCAGCTAAGGGAGAATAATAGAACGAGCCGGGATTTACCTAAAAGCTGACAACCAGTTTTCCAATCGTTTTTCCACTTTCCAACTGTTGGTGTGCTTCCTTAAAATTTGTAACGGACAAGCCCTTAAGCGTTTCTTTTAGTGTGGTTTTTAAAACGCCACGATCCAATAAATCGGCAACCTTATTCAAAATATGATGTTGTTCAATCATATCATCCGTCTGGAAGGTAGAACGTGTGTACATCAACTCCCATGAAAAGCTGACGCTCTTAGCTTTCAATTTATTCAAAGCAAGAGGGGTAGCAGATCCGGTTATCGAACCAATATGACCTTGCGGTTTAATCAATTCAACCATTGCATCCCAATAGGTATTGGTATCCACGAAATCCAGAATAAAGTCGACATACTGAAAACCTGCTTGACGAACTTCGTCCACGAGCTTATAATGGTTAACTACATAATCGGCACCCTGAGTCTTGCACCACGAAGCTGTTTCCGGTCGCGAGGCAGTTGCAATCACCGTAAGTCCCGCCACGTGCTTGGCAAGTTGTATCGCAATTGAGCCAACCCCACCGGCTCCGCCGATAATTAAGACGGATTTGCCCTTGTCGCGCTCACCGATACGAAGCCGATCGAAGAGAATCTCCCAAGCGGTTAAGGCCGTTAATGGAATAGCTGCGGCTTCCTCCTTAGTAAGTTTTTTTGGTTTATGCCCTACAATCCGTTCATCCACCAACTGATACTCCGCGTTACTGCCTGCACGGTTAATATCCCCTGCGTAATACACTTCGTCTCCCACTTTAAATAAAGATGCCGCATCGCCTACCGCCTCCACTACGCCCACCGCGTCCCAGCCAATAATTTTTGGCTCTGTCAGTACCGTATCCTTTGCACTGTTCTGCCGAATCTTGAAGTCGACCGGATTGACGGATACAGCGCTTATTTTTACTAAAAGGTCTCGGCCTTTCGGGTTTGGTTTTTCTGTTTCAAACTCAATAAAACTGTCCGTTGCTTCAACGGGTAACGATGTTCTGAATCCTATAGCTTTCATATATTTATTCCTTAAGTACATCACAAAATTAGTAGGTTACAGAAAGAGAAACCAGTACAATTTCATGCTATATTTGTAAAAATCAATCCCCGATGACAAGATTTAACAGCTACCATTCGCTCAATATCTTTCGACTAGAAGCCGAAACCTGGAGTTATCCGGCACATAAGCACAACTTTTATGAACTCATTTTCATAGAAGAAGGTAACGGAAATCACGTGCTTAATGACGCTGTTGCGCCCTATCATATGGGTGATGTCTTTTTACTAAGACCGGAAGATACGCATTATTTTGAAATTGAAGCACCTTCGAAATTTATATTTCTAAAATTTACGGAACAACTATTCATAGAAAAGCTCGAAGGAAGCAGGACCGCTAAATGGCTCGACATCCTTAAAACCTTATTACAATCACCTTTCTCTATGAATGGCAGTTTAATCAAGGATAAAAAGGATCAAGATCAACTTAAACATTTACTTCAAATATTGCTGGCCGAGTTTTCCCACCAATGTTCTTACAGCCGTGAACTGCAACTCGAGCTCTTTGGAGCCATTATGATGATGTTGGCCCGAGCACAGGCTACCGCGCAATTTGGCACCCAATGCCCGGTGAATACCGAATTAGATAAGTTGAGCGAAATTCTGAGCTATACCCGTTTGCATGCGCTTGATGCAGATAAAGTACGTGTAGAAAGTATAGCCAGGCACTTCTCGATGTCACCTAATTACATCAGCATTTACGTCAAAAAACATAGTGGCTTATCCCTCCAGCAACACATTGTACAAATTAAACTGAAAGCCGCTGATCAGTTGCTGAAAAACGGGCGCAATAATATCAACGAAATTGCTGTCAAGCTTGGCTTTACCGATGCCAGCCATTTTAATAAAATCTATAAGAAGTACAACGGCAAAAATCCAAGGGACGTACAACGCCGTAAAACAGAAGCATTTCACGAATAATCGGGTTGCCTCTGGTTAATATAGCTGAAGATCTTGCTAATTTCCATGCTAAAGATATAAGCAATATTGTTTAGTATTGTTCCTTACAACCCGGTCTGGCATCGTCACCGGACAGCAAGATCTAAATATGAAAATACAACATGCTATCACACACATTATTTTACTTATTTTCCTATGCAAGAGTGCTACAGGTCAACATAAGAATAATTTAAAACTTTGGTACAGCAAGCCCGCCAGTAAATTTGAAGAAGCACTTCCTTTAGGCAATGGCCGTTTAGGTGCCATGGTTTATGGTGGCGTGCAAGAAGAGCGGCTGTCTCTCAATGAAGCAACGCTTTGGTCGGGCAAACCTGTTGACGAAAATAAAGTTAACCCACAAGCAAAGGATCATCTTCCCGCCGTACAGGAAGCACTCTTTAACGAAGATTATCAAACTGCGGATTCACTGATTCGCTTTATGCAGGGCGCTTATTCTCAATCTTATGAACCCTTGGGCAATCTATTGATCCATTTTAAACACCAAGGTACTCCCACTCATTTCAGGCGCGAACTGGATATTTCCCAAGCCATTGCACGGGTTTCCTATCAGCTTAACGGAACCAGTTACCGTCGGGAAATCTTTGCCTCGCATCCTGATCAGCTTATTGTCATCCGATTAACCGCAGAAGGTAAAGATAGGTTGGATTTTACTTGCCGTTTTAACAGTTTATTGCGTTCAAAAAGCAAGAAGCAAAGTACCAGCTTATGGATGCACGGTTGGGCACCTATTCATACCGAGCCTAATTATCGTAATAAAGAAAAAAGTCCGGTGGTATATGATACGCTAAACAGCATGCGTTTTGCCTCCATGCTGAAAGTATTGAAGAACGATGGGCAAACCAGTTGGCAAGATTCATCACTCGCTATTTCGAACGCCAAAGAGGTAGTCTTACTTTTATCAATGGCCACCAGTTACAGCGGTTTCGACAAAAATCCGAGCAGGGCAGGAAAGAATGAATTAGATTTAGCGCTTTCTTATTTGAAGGAAGCAGAAAAGCAATCCTTCGCCTCATTGCAAGCAAAGCATATTCAGGACTATCGGCATTATTTTGACCGCGTTTCAATTAATTTAGGACACGGGGAGAAAGCAAATTTGCCCACGGATGAAAGGCTAGAACGCTTTGCGAAAGGTGACGGCGATAACAACCTCGTAGCACTCTTCTATCAATATAGCCGTTATTTACTGATTAGCTCCTCACGACCCGGTGGCCAGCCAACCAATTTGCAGGCTTTGTGGAATGAAATTGTAAGACCGCCTTGGAGCAGCAACTATACCACCAACATCAATACCGAGATGAACTATTGGGGAACTGAGGTCGCTAACCTTCCCGAAATGCACCAGCCCTTATTCGATTTTATAGGCCGCCTAGCACAAACGGGTGCCATCACGGCTAAAAATTATTATAATGCTGATGGTTGGGTATGCCACCATAATACAGATATCTGGGCAATGACGCATCCGGTGGGTCATTTTGGCGAAGGGCATCCCTCTTGGGCCAACTGGCAAATGGCCGGCGTATGGTTAAGTACCCATTTATGGGAACATTTCGCTTTTACCGCAGATGCCGACTTCCTACGCAAGCAGGCATATCCGCTAATGAAGGGCGCCGTCGATTTCTGCCTGAGCTTTCTCACGACCAATAAAGACGGTTATCTAGTAACTGCCCCATCCACCTCACCCGAAAACATCTACATAACCGATAAGGGCTATAAAGGTGCCGTGTTGTATGGAAGTACGGCCGATATTGCAATGATCCGTGAGTTGTTTGCCGACTACCTGAAAGCAGCTGTTATCTTAAAAAAGGACAAAAAAACACAAGAAGCGGTTACCAACGCTTTGGCAAAGCTTCCACCCTACAAAATAGGCAGAAAAGGCAATTTGCAAGAGTGGTATCATGACTGGGAAGATGCTGAACCTCAACACCGTCATGTATCCCATCTGTTTGGATTGTACCCCGGCACTACCATAAGCGATGCATCCACACCGGAACTGGCAAGGGCGGTACAAAAATCATTGGACATCAGAACCAATGAAAGTACTGGCTGGGCTATCACCTGGCGCATCAACCTATGGGCCAGATTACACAACAGTACGATGGCCTATGACGCGTTGAAAAAGCTATTCCGCAATGCCAATGATCCCGAAATCATCAAAAAAGGAGAAGGCGGACTTTACTCGAATCTATTCAGTACCTGCCCACCTTTCCAGATCGACGCCAACTTTGGCGGTGGTGCCGGCATTTCCGAGATGCTGCTACAGAGTCATGAACACTATATCGAGCTACTTCCCGCCCTGCCTAAGGAATGGCCCGATGGAGAAGTCAACGGGTTAGTTGCCCGTGGGGGCTTTGTCATCGATATGCAATGGCGGAACGGAAAAATTGTGCATGCCAGTATCGTTTCAAAAAATGGTGGGTCTTGTAAAGTAAAGTATGGCACCCATAACCAAGAGATAGACACCAAAGCCACACGGAAATACACACTGAAATTTTAGAAGCGATGCATAAGAAAATATGCACCGAACAAGAAGCCGGCATGTTACCCTATTTTCTTGCAAACCACTACGAGTTTTCCCTTGTGAAAAATCAGCAAGTTACCTTCTTTATCTACTTCATAGGCATCTTCCGGGCTTTCCAGACTAACATAATAATTACCGTTTTTTTTCAGCTCTGTGGCATAAGCGCTAACCACCGGTTGATCGCTTACCTGAAGCTTTTTTCCTTTAAAAGCGATGGGCTGAATAAAAACGCGTTGTTGGCGAGCAATCACCTGATAAGCAACGTTCGCCCCTTCCGGTGATTTAATTGTTTCATCAAACCAAACACCTAACAAATGTGTAGAATCGGCTGCACTAAGCGCCATTTGGCCTACGGTATCCGGTTGACTAGGCTGAACGATGGATTTATCTTCCGTATTCGTAGCTTTGGGAGCTTGGCTTTGTGTACAAGCGGACGTCGCTAAAGCACCAATCAGCCATACAAGTCTGTGCAATCTGAGCGTATTTTTCATCTGCCGCAAAGTTACGAATAATTAATGGCTTAGGTTCGCACCTGTAGCAAACCTTCCCGTTAGGGAAAGCTCGAATGCTTTTGAAAACAAGCAAATGATGAAAAAAGTTGATTAGGACAATCGTTTTTTTAAAAGCAATTGCCCTGTATTGCATGTTAAACAGTTGCTATAAAGGCTATTATTTATTATCTTTGTTAAAATACTCAGCTAAATGGCCACATTGAATTCAACATTAGAAGATATCATGAAACTTGATTATACCTCGAGAGAGATGATATTGGAGATTTTGCAAAAAAGGCAAATCGAATCTAGACGTGAATTAATGGCTAAAAATGCCAAAAAATCGTTAAAGGAGTATCGCTCGGACAAAACGCAACCTATGTCATTGGAAGAGACATTAAATCGCCTTCATTCCTCGTAAAATTCCGTATATGGCCCATAAACTTGTATTATCTAAACAGTTTTATTCCCGTCCTCAACACTTAACGAAAATACTTGGCTAGATTCTTTTTAAAAAAAGCGGCACTTTCGGCTATACTCTCCATAGAGCTCTTCTTAAAATTTCCGCCCTGCTCCAGGTAATAATATTCCATACCGGCCAAGTCCTTATCTGGTAAAATTTTAGTATAATCTATTGAACCATTGCCCAGTTCCGTATAATCCTGTGTCACTTTATCCATGTCTTTGATATGCCACATTACAAAACGTCCGGGCTGCATGCTAAAAAGCGCTGCAGGACTTAATTTAGAAGCACGCATTACCCAGTAAAGATCGATCTGTAGCTTCACCAGGTCGGGGTCCGTCTCTTTCATGATTATTTCATAACCATTTATCCCGCCATGATCGATAAACTCAAAATTATGGTTATGATAAGCAAAGCCCAAACCGGCCTTTTTAATCCTTTCTCCAATCCTATTAAGTTTCGGGGCGAGTTGTTTAAATTGCTCGATACTTCTATTATTAGGATCTAACCAGGGCCAGGTGATATAAGGTTGCTTTAATATACCTGCACCGATAATACATTGATCCACATAAGCCATCAATTCTGCCTCAGGCGCATTGAAATAGCGAAAAAGATCATAATGACCACTGGTGGTCGTCAATCCATGATCGCTCAGTAGACCAAGAAAATCCTTTGCTTTTAAACCATAATAGGATACTGTTTTCGGGTCAAAACCATAAGTCTCCGTATCTTCATAACCCAGAGCCGCTACCTGCTTTATCGTAGCAAAAGGATCTTTTGCCATCGCATCACGAATCGTAAAAAGTTGCAGTCCCATCTTATAGGCGGATTTTGTTTCTTCTGCAAAAAGCGCATTTGGTAGCATAAGCGCTGAGGTAGCCATACAGCTATGTGAAATGAATTGTCTTCTGGTGATCATCGTGTACAATATCGGTATTTTCCGGCGTATAACGTAAAGCTATCCTTACTTAGGCACTACCGGTTAAGTTATAGTTGAAATTTTACATAAAATTAGTTACCCTTGAGCAAGCGGAGCACTGAGCCACTAAGAACAACACCAATAAGTCCGAGCACTAAAGCAACAATTGCTCCCGCTTTTCCACTACCGGAGCCGAACACGGCACCGGCAGTAATGCTAAGATGTATGATACTTAAAACAATACCAATCACGCCAAATATCAATGCAACAATAGCTGCTGTTCGTCCTTTACCCTTATTGCTAGTGGCGATATTTTTTGCCCGCCATCCCGCGCCCAGACTGAGGAGAGACATCACCCCTCCCACGAGCGCTCGTGCCCGCCCTGTGGTAATTCCCTGTACGGCAGAATAATGTTCACCGGTTTCGTCCTTCACCGTGGTCATCTCCGATTGATTGTCGATTGTACCTTCTTGTGAATATACCGCTGTTATTGCTAAAAATGAAAATCCAACGATCCACCCAATCATTAGAAGGTATGAAGTAACTGTTTTCATGGTCATTTATTTGGGACCAAGGTATAATCCTTATAAATTTTTAGATTGTAAAAAAACGACATTTTTACTTTTCCTTATCCCACGGTACCCCGATCATTTGCAAAGACAGTATCCTGTCTAAAGTATTCTTTCGGATTGTAACCAGAGAAATTCTTAAAATCGTGAATAAAATGAGATTGGTCGTAGTAGCCATGTTCGTAGGCGATTTGCGCAAATGACTTATTCTGGAAAGATCTGTTGAGCAAGGAGTTAAACCTTGTAATCCGTAAAAACAGCTTTGGGCTAAAGCCTGAAAACTCTTTAAATCTCCTTTCAAATTGCCTTATTGATAAAAAGCTATGGTTGACTAAGGCACTGATAGATCCCACTTGCTGAGTGCATATAATCGTTTTGATAGACAAAGGAATATGGATGTTCGTAGTCTTCGCATTTTTTAAGCGTCTTGTTAAGAAATCGCTTACCAGCTCAATTCGCTGGTGGTTGTTCTTGGCCAGCATGATTTCTTCTTCGAGAATTTCACCTTCTTTGCCACAGAGTGATTTAATGTCCGCCGATTCGTTGGTCAGCTCGTTCGCCGGTAGTCCGAATAATTGTGGAAGTGCGTGTGGAAATAAATAAAATCCAAAAACACCAAAATCTGTGGTTGAAGCGACTTTACCGAAGGTCTGCGTTTGCCCGTAAATTCCAGGAGATAATTTTTTTTCTGCTTCAAAAGCTGTTTGGAATTGAAATTGACCTTTGTAACAGAACACGAGTTCGGGACAAGGGTAAGCGAAGGCATGATGAACAAAGGGTGTATCCTGCGTAGCACTGCCCTCTGCAAACCAGAAGAACCGAATGTAATCGGCAAGTGTTGAAGAAGGAGGTATGACCTGGCCGTTCATATCACATTTTTTAAGATTTTCTCTTCTTAACTATAGAAAATGACTTTCAGAAATTTACTCAATTCACCAAATTGATGATTGTTCGTTATCGCTTCATCTTCCGTTTTTTAAAATACAATTACCACATTTCTCCCTTTATTCTTTACCTTAAATTTAAGATTTAAACTGCCACCAATCAAAATAGAATAAATCTTTTTTTCCTTTGAAAACAAAAAAAACATCGTGTTTACCCGTTATATTTTTCATGGACCCGTTAACTGTACGAAAGATATCACCCTCACCCTGCGTATTAACGTTCACTACACCTAACAACGGCCCATCGATGCTATCCAAATAAACCTCGATCTTGCCTCCATAAAGCGACGCAACATTAACGTCTAAGGATTTTATACCCTTGGAAAAGTCTACTGCCCGAACCATGAGATGATCTCCATTGTGTATAGATGAAACCACTACCCGATCAGCTATCTTCGCTCCTTTATCCCAAGGGATATTACGCTCCCATTCCGTTTGCTTTTCGGTTTTGAGCCCTTCACTAAAAGCGATTGTTTCTGCCTCGGTTCTCCGGTAAGGGTTAAGTGTCCCTACAGGTTCTACACTTTCAGATGTCCAAAATGGCAGTTCTTTCAGTGTGCCGTCTTCATTATAAACCAGCTGGGTTAAACAGACGGACCGTCTCTCATAATGCTTGCTCATTGTTTTCTTGAGTATTTCATAATTAAATCCAAATACATACGACTTACCCTTATAGTCTATAATACCGGGATGGTTACCATTGGATCGGCTATTGCGATCCATAATCATTCCCTTAAAGACCCAGGGACCTGTCGCTGATTTTCCCATCGCATAGCCTATTCCTTCCGGACAGCAAGTTGAAGCGTAGGCCATATAATAGTTCCCGTTTTTTTTCCACGCCCAAGGTCCTTCCTGATAGCGAAATGGGTCTTTCTGCCCTTCAAGTTTAGCGAATGATGAATCCTTAACGATTTCACCATCAATCGAAATCATGTCTTCCTTGAGCTTAACATACCACAGGTTAGGATTTCCCCAATACATATACGCTTGACCGTCGTCATCGATCATAACCGTTGGATCTATATCTTCATTGGAATTTTTCACCAAGGGTTTACCAATGGGATCAACAAACGGCCCGTAGGGACTGTCAGAAACCAGTACACCTATCCCGACACCTCCCGGCACAGTACAGTAGAGATAAAACTTTCCATTGCGTTCTACACATTGGGCCGCCCAGGCACCATTATCTGCATCGACCCATTTAAAATTTTTCAATGAAGCTACCGGACCGCGATCCTGCCAGTTAACCATATCGGTCGACGTATAGAGCAGCCAATCCGTCATTTTAAACCCAAAAGCATCATCCTCGTCATGACCTGTGTATAAGTATACCGTGTCCTTATACACCATAGGAGCTGGGTCTGCCGTATGTTTTGTTTGAATGATCGGGTTTTGCGCGAACCCGCTTGAACCCAATATACAGAGTAATGTAGTTAATATCCCCACTTTGGGACAATTGTTTAAGTCTAATTTCATAATTTACGATTTCAGTCTATTGATCCTCTTGCTTTCAGGCAATTAGTTCATTAGCGTTTATTGGTTAGCCTAGCACTAAATGGCAAATTTTACAGATGTCATTTAAACACTTAATACCCGAAATAAAGAAATATTAGTGAATAAGTGAAATAAATAACACATTTTTTTATGGGCAACGACAAGGAAATCGAACAGTATGTGGCAGGTAATTTTAAGGAAGTAACCGTCGATAATGGCCAAGATGCATTTCAAACGGCGTTGGCGGTGTACTGAGATCGCTCAATATTTCATGGAGGATAACCAAAAGTCTCTCCGCATCGTACTATTTATATTCTTAAAACTTGATTCTCCACGAGCGACAGCTTCATAGAAAGCAAGTACATTAATTCCTGTACCTTAATTTGTACATAGAAATTGTTAGGGAGTTGTTCATGTGTCTGCTTAGCAAGTTCTATGACTATAATAAAGTATTCCCACCAGTTCGGTCAGTTTTTCGGGAGCGACATTCTCCTTAGGGTCAAAGTCAAGACGATATTTGCAGAAAAACAATGTGGATAATTGTCTATGAAATAAGGATATGTTAGTCGTGCCAAACGTGTGCATAATATTAAAGGTAGAAAATAATCGGGTACATATTCAAAAAATTTCTTTAAAAGTTTGTTGCCTGTTTCGAATATTTAGCTATATTTGTTCACAACAACTTAACGCACTAAGTTTGTTATTAAAAGCACTAACCATTATAACATATTATGAAAAATGATTCAGCAAATATATTTCTACATGTAATTAAGAACGTGAGCACTGTTTAAAAAAGCTATACGATCAGCTAATTGAACTATGCAAAAAATACATCTTATTAAACTACCATCTCATGCTAATACCTTATATACGTTGGATTATCGTATTCTTAGTTTTTATTGCAACGGGGCTTAATTTTCTCGATAGGCAAATACTTTCGATTACCATTATCAAGATCCAGAAAGAGTTTAATATAACGGACATCCAATACGGATGGGTAAACACCAGCTTCTTAGTAAGTTATGCACTGATGTTTACCATTGGCGGCCGACTGATTGAGCGCTTCGGAGGCAAGATTGGTTTGGCCGTCGCCGTAGGTATTTGGTCTACCGCTAGTGCTTTACATGGCTTTATGACACATATTTCACATCTTGTTGCCTCGCGTTTTCTGCTTGGCTTCGGTGAGGGGGCCTGTTTCCCCGGAGCTGCAAAGACTGTAAATGAGCTATTCAATAAAAAGGAACGTGCATTAGCTAATGGAATAGCTATTGGCGGGTCTGCCATCGGAGCGGTATTGGCTCCCGTCCTTACCATTCAGTTATCTAATCGATATGGCTGGCGTTGGTGCTTCATCTTTGCTGGCCTAGTTGGCCTCGTTTGGGTAGCCATTTGGCTCTTTCTGCGTTGGCCAAAACAACATAAACCAAAGACTTCCAAGGAGATATATCCATCCAAACCACCTCTGCCTTTTTCTCAAATCTTCAGGAATCGATCAGCCTTGTTAATGTTAATGATACGCTTTTTATTGGATCCCGTTTTCTATTTTTTTATGTTTTGGATTCCAAAGTATTTGAATGAAACCAAAAACGTATCTTTTGATGATATCGGACATTTTTTATGGATACCCTTTCTTGCTCTTGGTTTGTCAAATATTGCCGGAGGGTATTTTTCAGACACATTAATCAAAAAGGGTTACTCGGTTAACAAAGCAAGGAAGCTGGTCATGGGTGTAGCCGCTTTACTCACATTATCAGCCATATTAATACCTCAAACAAGCGATTTACCATCAGCTATTACACTGATGACTATACTGTTATTTGCACACGGTTTTTGGATTACCAATTACATTACCGCTATTTCAGACATTTTTGGAGACAGAGCAACGTCTACTATTGTGGGACTTTCGGGTACTGCCGGTGCTATTTCGGGATTAGTCATTAACCCGCTAATAGGATGGATCATTCAACAGTATTCATACACGCCTTTATGGCTCATATGCGGCCTTATGTATCCTATAGCTTTTTTAATTATCGCAACAGGAATTACTATAAAACCGTATCCAGACAAGACAAGATAAAAAATATCTCATCACTTGGCTAAAGGGATAGCATGAAGTACTTATAAAAAGTTAGTGCGTTAAGAATACAAAAATAAACTAGAACACAGCGAATGAAAAACTTTAACAAGAGAGAGAAAACACGCCCAAGAATAGGCGTATTTGGAGTTGGTTATGCCAAGTATTGGCCGCAATTTGAGGGCCTTTATCAACAAATGTTGGATAAGCAAGCTGTCTTCATCGACAAGGTTAAGGCTTACGACATTGAGCTCATCGAGTTTGGCATGATAGATGACGTAACGGGTGCCTACGCGTTGGTACCTAAACTCAAAGCAGGCAATCTCGATCTAATTTTCTGCGACATGCTTACTTACGCCACTTCTAGCACGTTTGGTGTCATCATCAGATCCCTAGATGTTCCTATTGTGCTAGTGGCACTTCAACCCGACAAAGCATTGAATTATAGCAGAGCATCCACTCATCAACAGCTATACAATGACGACATCTGCTCTTTACCTGAATTCACAGGCGTAGCCGTTCGGATGGGAAAAAAAGCGCCTGAGGTTATTATTGGGACTTTACATGACGACCCAGCGGCAGACGAAGAGATAAAAAAGTATTGTGACATTGCAAGAGTCTTGCATGATCTTAAAACTGCGCGCATCGGTCATATTGGCCACCCCATTGAGGCCATGCTAGATATGCACTCAGATGCCACCATGCTCACTGCTCATTTCGGGCTACATATTGTACAATGTGAAGCACATGAAATCGTAAGCAAGTACAATGAAGTATCCACTGCAGCCGTCGACTACGAGAAAGAAAAAATTTTAGGTTTTTTTGATACACCGGATCCGGTATCTGATCCCATATCTGAAAAACTACGGAGCACTGATCTCGAAGTCGCTGCAAGGGTATCGGTAGCGCTACACACTTTTGTACGCGAAAAAAACCTCACAGGACTCGCTTATTACTACGAGGGCGAGGAAAACAGCTTAACGCAACAGGTAATGACCAATTTGATTGTGGGCAACTCGTTGTTAACGGGTGCAGGTTTTCCGATGTGCGGCGAATCAGACCTAAAATGTTGTATCGCCATGTTGATCATGGAGCGACTTGGTATAGGCGGCAGCTTTGCGGAGTTTCACCCTGTGGATTTCCAAGAGAATTTCATTCTTGTCGGTCACGATGGGCCGCATAACATCTCCATAGCCGAAGGCCAACCGGTCCTGCGGAGCTTAAAAAAATACCATGGAAAACCCGGCTTTGGCGCTGGTGTGGAATTCAAAATCAAGGAAGGTCCTATTACCATGTTGAGCATCACTTCAACCTACGAAGGAAAAATAAAATTCGTCATTGCCGAAGGGATGTCGGTAGAGGGGCCAATTCCGCCGACGGGAAACACCAACACACGTGGTTACTTTAAACCTGATGTGCGTACGTTTTTGACAAAATGGGTAAAAGAAGGTCCTACGCATCATTTTGCACTCGGAATCGGCCATCATGCGCAAAGCCTTAAGAAAATTGGGGAGTACTTAGGAATTGAGGCGGTGATCGTGGCGTAATACCATATCTATAATATTATAAATCTAACCAACTAATTTATGAAATCTTTTGTTAAATTAAAACTGGTTTTCCTTACTGTACTCTTGCTTCTCAGCCAGACCAGTATGGGGCAAACAAAACAAATTCAAGGACGGGTTATCTCGTCCGAAGGCATGCAAGCGCTTCCAGGAGTTAGTATTACGGTCAAAGGGCGAAATGCATCCAGCAAAACGAACGAAAATGGGCACTTTAACGTCAATGCTTCAATTGGGGAAACACTACTTTTCACGTACGTAGGTTTTGAGCGTAGAGAGGTTCTTGTAGGCACCGATAATAATCTGTCTATTACCCTAACACCAACCGCACAAATATTGGAAGATGTGGTGGTTGTGGGCTATGGCACGCAACGAAAGCGCGACTTAACCGGCTCTATCGTCAATTTATCCGGCAAAGATCTCATACCTACACCTGCCGCCAGCTTTGATCAACTAATGCAGGGCCGAGTGGCGGGAGCCCAGATTACGCAAACCACCGGATCTCCCGGAGGAAATGTCAACGTAGTCATACGTGGTATCAATTCGATTACAGGCGGCAATCAGCCTTTATATGTGATCGATGGTTTTGCTATAGGCGCAGGTGGTAGCGGCTCAGATGCCTCTAGTTTTAATGGGAACTCCTACTCATCCAGCGGTATGGCAAATAATACGGTGGCCAAAATCAATCCGCTCAGCACCATTAATCCATCCGATATCGCATCCATTGAAATTTTGAAAGATGCTTCGGCTACCGCTATCTATGGCTCGCGGGGAGCTAACGGAGTTGTCATCATTACAACAAAACGCGGTAGCAAGGGACAATCAAGTATACAGGTAGAGGCCTCGGGAGGCTTACAGCAAGTAGCCAATAAACTGGACATGATGAATGCAAGAGAATTTGCTGAATTCGTAGCGGAAGGACGCGATAATGCGTGGATATTAGCCGGCGGAAATGCAAGCGATCCCAACGAAGTGCGAAACGGAGCTACCTCCGTTAAACCGGAGTTTAGAAACCCTGGTTCCATCACTACCAATACCGACTGGCAAGATGTCATTTTCCGAACCGCTCCCGTACAGAATTACTTATTCTCTACAAGTGGCGGCCAACAGGTTGTGTATAATGTATCGGCGGGTTATTTTGACCAACAAGGCACTATAAAAAATTCTGATTTCAAGCGATTTAACATCAGAACTAACCTAGACGTCGATCTTACCGAACATCTAAAACTCGGTGTTTCCGTTGCAGGTTCGCACGCTTATGGCAATTTTGCACGAGCTGAAGGCCATCTGGGACAACGTGGACTAATCGCCACAGCCTTAGCGAATTCGCCTGCACTCGCTATTTATAATCCCGACGGCAGTTACACCTCCGATCTATTAGATCCTTTTGGCGTACCCGTAGAAAATCCCCTACTCGTGATCGATGAATTTAGTGATAGACGATATTCAACGCAGGTGTTCAATAACAACTACCTGGAATACAAAGTAAATGACGATTTAACCATTAAAACATCTATTGGCATCAACTACAATTCAAATAACACGAAGTTATGGAAATCGTCCGAAATTGGCCAATGGGGCGTAAAAACCAGTCCGGCAACAGCAGGTGTTAATCAGCAGACCTCCCTTAATTGGCTTAATGAAAATACGGTTACCTATAACAAGCACCTAGGTGAAAAACATCGTATCAACGCAGTCGCGGGGTTTTCAGCTCAAAAAGATCGATTTGAAATACTACAAGCAGGCGCTACGGATTTCCCGACCGACTACATTCACTATATCGGTGGCGGCAATGTTAATGCCGGTAATAACTATATATCCGAATGGGCAATGCTTTCCATGTTCGGTCGTATCAACTATACGTTTGCCGATAAGTGGCTGTTTACGGGTACGGTTCGACGTGATGGAAGTTCGCGCTTCGGCACCAATAATCGCTGGGGTACTTTTCCATCGGCATCTGTAGGATATCGATTATCCGAGGAAGGTTTCATGAAGAATCAACAACTTATCAACGATTTAAAAATCCGCGCAAGCTATGGTGAATCAGGCAATAATCTCATCGGCAATTATGCACATATCGGCTTATTAGGCACTACTTCTTATGTTAACAACGGAGCTCCAATCTTAGGTATTGTACCAGCAGGCCTTGCCAATGCCGAGCTTACCTGGGAGCGCTCTCAGCAAACTAACCTTGGTATGGATGTAGCATTCTGGAATAGCCGGTTGAACCTTAGCATTGATATTTACCGTAATCTAAAGAAAGACCTACTGCTCAATAACGCCTTACCTGCTATTTCGGGTTTTCTAACAGCGACACAGAACATCGGCGAATTGGAAAACAAAGGACTTGAAATTGCTCTGAACACCGAGAACATTCGAAGTACCGACTTTTCCTGGAGCACCAACTTCAATATCAGCTTTAATAAGAACAAGGTATTGAAACTAAGCACTGTGGGTTCGCGCATCAGTAATTCAACCTACCAGATCACTGAGGTAGGAAAACCGATTTCTAGCTTTTTTCTACTGCACGCCATCGGTGTATTCAAAGACTGGGATGAGGTAAATTCTTCACCGTTGGTTACGCCAAATACCCAACCAGGCGATGTAAAATTTGCGGATGTGAATGGCGATGGTCGGATAAGCGATGATGACAAAACCATTGTGGGAAATCCTATGCCCGATTATACCTTTGGATTTAACAACAGCTTCCGCTATAAAAACCTAACGCTAAATGTATCTGTTGTAGGTAGCCAAGGTCAGGAAGTTTACTTTCAAGGTGGAGAGATCTTGTTGAACAGTGCGGGTGTACAAAATCAGTTAGCGTTAGCAAACGACCGTTGGCGGTCACCTGAGCGGCCAGGAGCCGGCTTAGTACCTCGGGCTATCCGGAGTGATTATGCACGTGGCCAGCAATTCAGTTCGCGTTACCTCTTTGATGGCTCTTTCGTCCGCGTCAAGAACATCAATCTTGCTTATCGCTTTCCCGAGCGTCTGCTCAAACAACTGAACGTACCCGGTTTAACCATTTATGGTGACGTGGCCAATGCCTTCACCTTTACAAACTACCCCTCTTATGACCCGGAAGTAAGCTCTACAGGTGATAACATCGCAGCAAGTGGTGTAGATTATTTTGGCTATCCTTTGGCAAGAACCTTTACAATAGGAATTCGTGCCACCTTAAAATAAACAATTAGGATTTCACTTTATAAACGACATTATGAAAAAGTACTGGTTAAGCATTTGCATCGCATGCACTCTCTTGGTAAGTGCCTGTAGCAATTTTTTAGAACTGGAACCTGAGAATCAAATCAATCAGAACAATTTCTATAAAACCGAAAAAGATTTCGAGACATCAATGGTAGGCATTTATGCCACTTTGAAGAACCTATACGCCCGTGACATCTTTTTCATTACAGAATTAACAACAGATAACGCTGAAATATCTATTCCGACATCATCACTGGCTGAAGTAGAATTTGACGAAATGACCCTTACAGCAACCAATACCATTATTCAAAGCGCTTGGAATAGTGCACTCTTCACGGTATCCCGTTGTAATGTACTATTGAATCGCATCAATGAGGCTGCGATTGATGAGATCGCTAAAAACAGAATCGCTGCAGAAGCTCGATTTATGCGGGCCTTAAGCTACTTTTTTTTGGTGCAGGCCTTCGGTAATACACCAGTTACAGATGCCGAGTTTAACAGTCCGGCGCAGGTTTTCGCAGCGGATATTACCTTAAAGCCAAGTGAGGAAGTGTATCAACTGATCATCAGTGATCTGCTCACTGCTGAAAGTCAGATACCAATCAATCTGAATCCAAATAAAGGTCAAGTGTCTATCGGCGCCATAAAAACGCTGTTGGGTAAAGTATACCTTACCCAACACAACTACATGGACGCAGCAGCCAAGTTAAAAGAGGTCATTGATTTAGGTCATTACAGCTTGGTTGATAACTATAAAAGTCTTTTTCAACCCAGCAATGAAAATTTGGCAGAATCCATCTTCGAATTCAAATACACTTCAGGTGTCAATCTTGGCAACAGCTATTCTTCACTATTTACCCCAGCTATTATCGGGCTACTGCCCGACCGGCAATCGGGATCGGGTCGTATCAATCCTACCTTAAGCTTGATGCAGGCCTACGAATCGGGAGATGTACGTATGTCTGCATCGGTCGGCGATTCTATTCTTACAGATGTGGGCATGGTTTACAGTCGTTATGGGTTAAAGTTTGTAGATATGACTACAAACAACCCACTCGATGGGTCGGCTAATTTCACTGTTTTGCGTTATGCAGATGTATTGCTCATGTATGCCGAAGCGCTAAACGAACTGGGATCTGCCGATGCAAACACTTATCTAAATCTCGTCCGTTCCCGAGCTGGATTAAACTCTTTCGAAAAAAACGATACAGAAGCATTGCGGCAAGCAATTGCACAGGAGCGCCGGGTTGAATTTGTTTTTGAAGCCCAACGCTGGTTCGACCTAAAACGTACCGGTAAAGCACAGGAAGTGATCAACGCTTACTATGCACAAAAAGGATTGAAATTTTCCGTGGAAGATCACGAATTATTATTGCCGATTCCCCGGCGGGAAATTGAAATAAACCCTAAATTACAGCAAAATCCAGGTTATTAAGGTTACTAAGCAGCTATGAAATATAGAAAGCATGTATCGTTGGCACCGCTGCTCTTGTGCGTTATGTTGATGATGAGCAACAGCATCTCTGTAGGTCAGATAAACACTAATTTGAAAGGGAAACGCTTTGACAATATCACCTTAGAAGTTTCGTTGAAACCCTTTAAAGTGAAAGATGCCAAGTACTATCAGTTGGTGGCCGTAGAGATGTTCACGCAATGGCACGCACTCTTGCGCCACGCCGATACCGTCTCCGTTCTATTATGGGTAGCGGATGGTTCGGAAATTCTCGATTATAAGGGTAATTTGAACCAAGCCTTGGAGTGGGCAAAGTATATCGGCAATCCTAACACCATGCATGCCATTGGCACAGGCCCAAAAGAGCTCTCTCTCCATGAACGGGCTTATCTTTACCAAGATGCACCACCCGACTTCCTATACGGCGACCTTAAAGAAATTGTCGACACGCTTAAGCGGGTTGGAAAACAACTCACCGGAAAACCAATACGTATAGGCGCCACCTTTGATCCAGGTCCGGAATTCGCAAAATCGCCCTTCAAGTACGAGAAACATCCCGAAATTGTCGAGGGAAGTGCTATGGGACATAAGAGCTTTGTCTACAGTTACGCAACTCTAAAAGCCGACAAAGAAAACTACGCAGGTTATCCCAAAGGTATTCCTGCCAACACCCCCTTTGGTACTTTCTTCGGCCGACAAAGTCAACATTTTCTAAGTGATTTGGGATTCGATTATATTTGGTTTAGCAATGGATTTGGTTTTGGCATGGAGCCTTGGTCATCAACCGGTGTTATTTTCACCGGCAGCGATTTTAATACGGATAAATTAGCTGATATCAAAGCAAAAATTCTTGATTTTTGGACCCTGTTCAGGCGGGAATGCCCGAGCATTCGGATTGAAACTCGTGGAACCAATTTGTCTACCGGTATTGATCTGGCCAAAGACGGCGTTGACTTACAAGCCATCTATCGAGGTGGTTTCAATATCCTTCCGCCACCAAATTCGCCATGGGCCGCCTTAGATGGCGACTTTGGGCTCGAGCTGGCAGGCTATATGTCACGCATGGCTGAACTACCCAGCAATCAGTATATCTTTCGCTTCTATACGCACGACCCCTGGTGGTTAAACAGCCCATGGTTAGATCGCTACGGACGCGAGCCACATGATATCTATTTACCGATGAGTGTCGCCCGCATTGATGAAAATGGAAATGTAGCCCTGCCTACGCACTTAAATTTTTTGACGATTGATGACTCTTTTGGTAATATGCCAACACAAGTACCCGACGAGGTTACGCCCCATATCCTAAAGGCCCGGTATGATGCACCTGATGCACCTGGCCCACTTGTTTGGGTATATCCGTTTGCAGAATATCATCGTTGGGCTAATCAGAAAATAAACCTGGAGGAGATCTATTACGGCGACTGGTTTGTTCGACAGGCGATCAACAATGGGTTGCCCTTGAACTCCGTTATCAGTACCGAGTCTTTCGTCAGTGTCCGGCATGCAAAACCGTCCTTATTTAATGCCTCCACTCTTCTCAGTATCGTACCGGATCCAAATTCGGCTTATGAAAACGCGCTGATTGACTACCTTCAAACCGGCGGTAAAGTAGTCCTTTATGGCCCCCTCGAACGTGCAAGCGAGCAGCTTCTTGGCTTACTTAATCTACAAAAAGTTGAACCGCTTGAAGGTGAGTTCGAGATAAAAAGTACATTTAAAGGCGATCAATTGCAAGAAACTTATCCAAAAAAGATTCGTCATCAGGCGCTTCTCTCAGGAGGTGGTATCCGTAGCAAAATTCGAGATACGCAGGATAGCAACAGTAAGGTTTATGTCAGCTTCAGCCAAGGAAACAGATGCCGTGATGTTGTAACATTGCGATCGCTTCCCGCCTGGAAAGGAGGAAAAATTGCTTATCTCGCTGGCACCAATTCAAGCCATTTCGCAGGAGGCCGACTTCTAAACCCTGATGACCCCAATACATATTTTGTTGGCCCATTGTATCTGCGTTACGTTCTTGATGCTTTCGGAATCGATATAAGATTCCAGAAGTCATCACCAACGATCAAAAACCCTGTACTGAGCATCGCGCGAAGTAACAATGCCTATCAATTCTCAGGATACGCACCCAATACAAGCGTTATTCACAAGTTTAAGTTGGCTCAAGGGGCGCCCTTGCTCCTGGGTTATGACACTCAATTGCACGAAGGTTATAGTCAATATCTGTTCCCCCCATCTTGGCACCGCGAATGTAGGGTCTTCGTTACACAGGCCGACGGTTTAGTTTCTTGCAAGGAAATACATTCTGGCGAACTCGGTATTAGCCGACGCTTAAAAGTTAGCGGATTAAAGAATGCGACGGTACGTGTATATCCACCCGAAGCAATTGGTAAACAAGAAATCAATTTTTACTTAAATAGCAACTATCCCTGGAAAAAAGGAAAAATACCTGTAAAAAAAGGAGATGAAACGCTTGGACACCATTATGTAATAGAGGATGTCACCGGAGATTTGGTGGTGTCCTGGTAAACATAAATCCATTCTTTATGAAAACAGTCACTTATTTATTTTTCAGTCTATATTTTATTAGCCTAAGTTCAGCGCAACAACTGACTCCGGCAACACCTCAAGATTACCTCGTATCGGTAAAAAACATCCTAAAGACGAAGTTTCCAAACAATAAGACCATTAATCTCGTGTTCCACGGGCATTCTGTCCCTTCTGGTTATTGGGCCAATTCAGAAGTGCACACTCTGCAATCATATCCATACCTGTTATTAAAACGGCTTAAAGAACAATACCCTTATGCGGTGATCAACATCATTCTGACCTCTATTGGGGGTGAATGGTCAACAAAAGGCGAAAAGCGCTTTATAACCGATGTTTTGCCGCATAAACCTGATGTAGTCTTTATTGATTACGCGTTGAATGATCTTGGCATCGGTCTAAGACAATCCAAGGTGGCTTGGGCATCAATGATTGAAGCAGCCCAAGCCAAAGGTATCAAAGTGATCCTTTTAACTCCCTCTCCAGATCAACGCCAAGCTATTGCCGACGCGAAGAGTCCTTTATCGCAACATGCACAACAGATACGCAACCTTGCAAGGGAATATCAGGTTGGCCTTGCCGACCCCTATCAGCGGTTTGTGCAAATAGTTAACGAACAAGGCGGGATACGGAACTATATGTCGCATATTAATCATCCCAATGAAAAAGGACATGCCCTTATTGCCGATGAACTATTCAAATGGTTTCAATAAATAATCATCCAATCATCATGAACATAGGCTTATCTACTTTTTATCTACTTGGCTTACTTGTATATCTTTCTATTAATACCAAAGCACAAGAACGTCCTATTTTTGGTCATTCTCCCGTCCAGCAGTTGATTGACGCCATGACGAATGAAGAGAAATCCTTGATGGTAACAGGCGCAAAACGACGAGGAGTCATCCCGACAGCGCTTCCGGGCCAGCAACAAAAAAACATAGAAGGTGTAGGAGGCTACACCTATCCGTTTGTAGACCTTGGCATTCCTTCCATCATGTTGTCCGACGGACCTGCGGGATTGCGTATCGCTCCCCGTCGCTATGGCGACAGTTGCCACTATTATTGCACAGCATTTCCGGTTGCCAACCTGTTAGCTTCTAGTTGGGACCTTCAGCTTGCTGAAGCGGTAGGAAAAGCAATGGGTCAGGAGGCGTTGGCTTATGGCGTCGATATATTATTAGCTCCGGCATTGAACATCCACCGAAACCCATTGGGAGGGCGCAACTTCGAATATTATTCTGAAGATCCCCTCCTATCGGGGAAAATGGCAGCTGCCGCTATCAAGGGGATTCAATCTCAGGGCGTTGGGACTTCTATCAAACATTTTGCAGCCAATAATCAAGAAACCAACAGACGAACTATTAATACTATCATCAGTGAACGCGCTTTACGCGAAATTTACTTAAAAGGTTTTGAAATAGCAGTAAAAGAAGGCAAACCATGGACGGTCATGTCATCTTACAATAAAATTAATGGTATACATACATCGCAAAACGTTGAACTCCTGGAAAACTTGTTGCGTAAAGAATGGGGTTTCGACGGTTTTGTCATGAGTGATTGGTATGGAGGAGATGATCCAATCAAGCAAATGAAGGCGGGAAATGATCTACTAATGCCAGGTTTAGCGACTTGGTCGAACAGTATAGACAGCGCCTTGAACACTGGGTCTCTAGCAACTGAAGTGGTCGACCGTAACATTCGGCGCATATTAAGCATTGTACAACGTACTCCTACTTTCAAAAACCGTCCCGTTAGCAATCAACCAAATTTGAAACAGCATGCTGAATTAGCCAGAAAAGCCGCAGCTTCCTCTATGGTATTACTAAAAAATGAAAATACCACCTTACCGCTGGATAAAACACAGAAAGTGGCAGTTTTTGGCAACTACTCCTACAAACTCATTGTTGGAGGTACCGGAAGTGGAATGGTCAATAACGCCTACAGTGTTTCATTGGCTGATGGTTTAGTGGCTGCTGGTTATCCGTTAGACCAAGATTTGGCCAATCGATACCACAACTACTTAGCCCTAGGGGAAAGAAAGATAGACAAAAGCGACAGTTTGATAACGGCTATGCCGAAGCTCGACAGCGTGTTAAACGAACTTCAATTAGGTAAAAAAATAATACAAGAAAAAGCAGCGAGCTGTGATGTAGCATTGATTTCACTTATGCGTGTATTTGGAGAAGGGGGAGACCGTAAGCAGACGGACTTTTATCTCACGAATGCAGAAGAGGAACTAATCAAGCAGGTTTCAACAAGCTTTCGTAAAAAAGGTAAAAAGGTTGTGGTCGTACTCAATATTGGAGGCGTAATAGAAACAGCCAGCTGGCGCGACCAAGTAGATGCTATTTTGCTCGCTTGGCACCCAGGGCAAGAAGGCGGTCACGCCATGGCCGATATTATTAGTGGGCGCATCAACCCGTCAGGTAAACTGACAACGAGCTTTCCTCTTCGTTATGAAGATGTACCCACAGCTAAGAATTTCCCCGGCACACCTGCAGACAACCCATTAAAAGTACTATACGAAGAAGGCATCTATATAGGCTACCGTTACTATGATAGTTATAATAGAAAAACTGCTTATCCATTTGGTTATGGATTATCTTACACGCGCTTTAGCTACAAAGAGCCGATATTGAGCACAAAAGTATTCAGAGACAATCTCAACTTGTCAATTTCTATTCAAAATGACGGGCCGGTCGCTGGCCGCGAAGTGGTGCAAGTATACCTTCGTGCCCCGGGTCTAAGTATGCACAAACCAAGCAAAGAATTAAAAGCCTTCGCTAAAACCGGCACGTTGACTCCAGGTGCAATGGAGAGAATGGATTTCCAGATTGACCCGCTACTATTGGCTTCTTTTAATAGCAAAACAAGCGCATGGGAGGTTGAAGCAGGGACATACGAGCTCTATATAAGCAGCTCCAGCAGCCATATAAAGAAAAAAGTATCCTTCAATGTGCCAAAAGGGATGCTTGTAAAAAAAGTTGAAAAGCTGTTAGCCCCACCAGAAGAAATCAATGAATGGACGGGGAGATAAACGGTTATGACTTGGAGGGTTCATATTGCGGATGAGCCACCACGGCAAACTTGTATTTATCCCCTCGGTAATAAGAACGTTCAATTTCGATTACTTCTTCCGCTGGGGTGAGTACCACCCCATCCAGTGCGAAGACTGCAATTGGCCGATCTACTTCAAAATTATTGTGGTTATCTTTCGGGTATAAGATGTCAGCGCTTAGAGTTTGTTTAACATCATTAATTTGAAGTTTATAATGGTCTTCATAAGTTTTAAAGTAAGAAATGTCTGTAGACAGACGATCTATCCGTGGGCAGAGCTGAAGAGAAATGTAACGAATTTCATCTTTAAGCACGTCATCATCCGCGTAACGCAACAGATGGATTTTCAGGACGGGGCCTTCTATAATGTAATGCTTTCCCATAACAGCCGCCGAAAGACCATCTTTCAAGACAGTTTTCTCCAAGAGGATGTTCTTTGGTGTAAAACCTTCCACTTGAAGACCTTCATTGAACCCCCTCCGCGTAGAATCAATAGAACCCAAAGTGCGCAAGAGCTGATGGTCAGACGTACGATTCAGCACAAAAGTGCCCTTCCCTTTTATTCTACGTGCCCACCCTTTCGACTCGATTTCAAGGAGGCTTTTACGAGCCGTAGTATTGCTAATATGATAGGTTTTGATCAATTCGTTTTCAGAAGGAACCTTATCGCCCGGCAACAATTCGCCAGATATAATTTTTTCTATAATCTCTTCACTGATGGCAACAAACTTCGGCTTCATTCGTAAATTATTAAATCTCGAAACTAATCATCAGACGAATATAGTCAATTTAACGATAAACGAATCATTTTTGTATTCGAATAGTTTGTTAGGTATATATCTTTTTATCCGATTAATATGCAAAAAAATAAATTTAAACTTCTTATAATTGTTCAATGGCTCCTGTTGCCCCAACTTCTTTTGGGGCAATTACATATCAGTGCCAATCATCGCTACCTAGCACACAATAACAAGCCTTTTCTGTGGATTGGGGATACCGCTTGGGAGCTGTTTCATAAGTTAAATGTGACCGATGCCGAGTATTATTTGGAAACACGGGCTGAGCAAGGGTTTACGGTAATCCAAGCGGTGATACTTTCGGAAAACAATG
The DNA here is from genome assembly GCF_044784325.1 of Olivibacter sp. EAT-5. Lineage (NCBI taxonomy): Bacteria > Pseudomonadati > Bacteroidota > Sphingobacteriia > Sphingobacteriales > Sphingobacteriaceae > Olivibacter > Olivibacter sp. EAT-5. The sequence goes on from NZ_CP173028.1 coordinate 5,290,838, forward strand.
GCTTAAGAACTCCGAATTATTATGGAGAAAGACCTTTGCACAATCTTAATCCGGAAACCCCTAATGAAGCGTACTTTAAGCACATAGATAGGCTGATAAACAAAGCTGAGCAATTAGGCCTTTATATGGCTCTCTTACCAACATGGGGGGATAAGGTAAAATCTAACCGCCCTGGTCAAGGGCCTGTTATCTTCAATAAAGAAAATGCCTACACTTACGGAAAATATTTAGGAAAGCGGTATCAGAATAAGCCTGTTATTTGGATGCTCGGAGGCGATAGAAACGTAGCTGACACGACCGTTGTAGCTATCTGGAAGAGCATGGCTACGGGAATACAGGACAGTATGGGCAGCAACGCAATTATAAGTTATCATCCCGCTGGCGAATCATCATCATCCCACTGGTTTCATAACGAATCTTGGCTATCATTTAACAGTTATCAAAGCGGACACGCCCGCCCCTATTTCCCCGTTTACAACTTCGCTTCCTATCATTATTCTATACAGCCGCTTAAGCCCTTTATCGATGTTGAACCCGCTTATGAAGATATACCTATTCGGTTTTGGGATTTTATTCGTTGGGATGGTAAAGCGAAGTTGCCCAATCAAGTAGTAGACGCAGATGGATTTATACGTAATAAGGAGTATTTTAAACAAGGCTATTTTACTGATTACGATGTACGGGTACATGCCTATTGGAACATTTTATCTGGAGCGTGCGGCTATACGTATGGCAACAACGCCATTTGGCAGTTTTTTTCCGCAGGAGATTCGACGGCTATTCCTTGCTTATATGATTGGAAAACGGCGTTACATCGCCCAGGGGCTAAGTCAATGTCCGCCTTAAAAAACCTTTTCGAGCTACGGAGCTTTGCAAAGCTTGTACCAGACACCACGATGATTTTGAGCGAATATGGTAAAGACAGCACCTATATTAGTGCTGCCAGGGCTAATGACTACAGCTTTGCTTTAGTATACGCTGCTATTGGCCAATCGCTACGTATAGACCTCACCGGATTTAAATCTACCGTACGCGCACAATGGTATCAACCCAAAGACGGCCGTTTTCTTTATATTGGAGAATATAGCAATCGGTGTCCGACAACCTTTACACCTCCCACTCAAGGTCGGGATCAAGACTGGTTACTCGTTCTAGACGAAAAAAAGCATTTTAAGTAGCGAGCTCTATCATTGACCTTCCTAGCTTGGGGTAGATAGTAAATATAGGTGACAGGAATAAATGCTGCGCCAACGCAAGGAGTAGGATTTCATATTTATTGCCTATTAACACTGACTTCATAGTGCGGCTTTTATCGTGAAAAAAAGTTATAGGTTTTATATCTATTACATCACAATTGCTGCGATTAAATTTCGGCATTTTTTTCCAACAACTCAAAAACTAGATTAGTCTGTCCGATTTTGATTGCTTCGATATATGGCACATAACTTTCTCGGTACCACGTAACACATATCCGTTAACCTAGATTCCTGTGCGTCGTTTATCGAAAGTGCTTCTGCTAGTTTTCCTTCTTGAACCAGCTTGTGGATGAACAATAAGGATATGGAGTACAGGTTCGAAATCAAAAAAAATCCGATATAGGAAGCCATATTCCGGAAAAATAAATCAAATGCAATATGCCAGCTAACCTGTGGCCCTTTTGCCTTAATATCAACTACCGTCAGATGTGATTTTCCTTTTATGCTGAGCTCCCCATTGAGCTAAAGCAGTAATGATATCTTTTAATGATTTACTGTATTCGGTAGGTATATATTCTACGACGACCGGCGTTTGATCGGCATATACATTTCTTTCAACTAAAAGATTTACTTCCAATTTTTTCAATTCGCTTGAAAGCATTTTTGCAGAAATACCCTTTAAAGTACGCTGTATATCGTTGAACCTGGTATGTCCCCCTAAAATTGCAATCATCACCCTTATTGTCCACCGGCCGCCGAGAACATATAAAGCATCTTCGGTTGATGACAGCCGATTTTTGCACTGTATCTGTGAATATTCCAATTTATTTGTCGCCATTCCCTTCTGTTTTTTCTTTTAGCAACTAACCCAAAAGTTACTACTTACTTTAATGTAACTACTATAATTCGGTTAGCTAATATAGCTAATTTTGCAACACCCTGTTTTAAAAGAGGTAAAGAAATGAAAAAAATATTGCACATAATTTCAAGTCCGAAAAAAGCTAATTCTGCGAGTAGAATGCTGGGAAAAAAAGTGGCTGAAAAATTAAAAGAAAAATTTCAGCATGTGGAAATTAAGGAATACGATCTCAATACAATTCCGCATTTAAGCGAATCCCATATAAATGCCTTCTTTACATCTACTGAAAACCGGACAGATGAGCAGCAACGTGAAATAGCGATTTCCGATCGGGCCATCACTGATCTGATCGAAGCTGACATTTTAATAGTTGAAGCACCGATGTACAATTGGAATATCCCTTCAACATTGAAAGCGTACTTTGACCAGATCGCCAGGCCCGGGCTCACATTCCGTTATACCGGAAAAGGAGCTTTACCGGAAGGATTACTGAAAGATAAAATTGCGTATATAGTAACTTCATCCGGTGGAATATATACGGAAGGAGAATTGAAGGCCTTCGATTTTACGACCAATTATGTCCGGTTTTTCCTTGAACTTATGGGAGTTGAAGTGGCCAATGTTTTCAGGGCAGACGCCCAAGCAATACTGGGCCCGGAAGATGCTATACGGAAAGGAATTGAAAGTATTGTTATAGCATAAACAATCTAGGAACACAAAACTCAAAAAAATACAAAAAGGGATCATTAAAACTTAAAAAACAAAATATGATTTTAGTTACGGGAGCAACGGGCCGGTTCGGCTCAAAAGCGGTTGAGTATTTATTGAAAAATGGAGTACATCCTTCGGAGATTTCCGTTTTGGTCAGAGATGCGGCCAAAGCAGGTCGCTTAAAAGAACAGGATGTTCAGGTAAGAGAAGGTGATTATGCCGATCATACATCTATGGTAAAAGCCTTTCAAGATGTGGAGAGGTTGTTATTGGTTTCCAGCAATGATCGAGGAGCCATGGAGAACCGTACCCAACATCACAAAAATGCGATCAGGGCTGCTGTGGAAGCAGGCGTAAAACATCTTGTATATACATCCTTTGTAAGAAAACCAGGGTTTGAAGGTTCGCCCATAAGCAGCTTTCAAAATTCACATGTTGAGTCCGAACAGTATTTAAAGGAAAGCGGCATGGAATACACGATACTTCAGAACGGTATTTATGCTGAAATGATTCCGGTATTTATCGGAGATAAAGTCGCTGAAAGCGGAACAATCATGTTTCCTGCAGGGGAAGGAAAAGCAAGCTGGGTGCTTCTGGAAGAACTGGCGGAAGCCGCTGCCAACGTTTTAACTACCGACGGGCATAAAGGTAAAACTTATACACTGACCCATACCGAATCGGTTGGTTTTAAAACCATAGCCAGGGAAATTTCCGCAGTATTGGGCCGAAATATCCATTATAAATCTCCCGAAATGGGTGAATTTAAAACAATGCTGGAAAATGCCGGAGTTCCGCAGCTATATATTGGCATGTTTGCCATGTGGGCCGAAGCACTGGCAGCGCACAGCCTGGATAAAGATGATGAAGCATTGACCATGTTATTGGGCAGGAAGCCAACATCCGTTTGTGAATTTTTAAAACAGATTTATAGCTGACCTGCTCCCTATCGAAACTTTGAAGAAAGTCCCCTCATAAAACGTATTATAAGGGGACTTTCCATTATTTCTCAGCAGGTGTATCGTCTTTGGCTACTGTTGATATGGCCGAAGCCACAATTCCGGCTGTTGCCAAATAACCAGCTATGGTAACTACTGTTGCCGGTAAAGTAATCGGAGCTGTTAATAACGCCCCTCCTATTGCACCCAAGGTTAAACCGATGGTTCTTATCTTTTTAAAGAACTTCGGTGTCGGTGCTTTGATTCTTTCTGTTATTTCGTTCATTTTCGTTATTCGTTGTTCGTTATTTGTTATTAGTTATTAGTTGTTGCTTATTAGTTTACGGCTTATGGCCATTTTCCAAAAACTCCATCCGCTGTCGCAGTAAATTATAATTCGCTTTTAAATCCGCTTTCAAAAGCTGTATGCTCGCTTTCATTAAAGCTACATCCTGCTCCATTTTCCGGAAGTTTCCATGTAATTGCTTTAAGAAATAGGCTATGATTGATAATAAAATACTGATGATCGTTCCTAATAAGGTTATTACTTCTAATGATTTCATTGTTATTTAGCTTTTAGGGGTTAGAAATTAGGTATAAGCTATCGGCTTCCGAATGTCAGCTATCAGCGATCAATAAGATGTAAGCTTTAAGCTTTATGTAGCCAAAACATTATTATATTGGCTAATGATCACATTGGCTAATGATCAAACTACTCCCCGCGGCAGCGGCCTTTGCTAATAAAGGATACACCCTTCTATAAGCATCTGCCGAATGCAGTACCCGATAATCGCCGTCAATCAGCTGATAGTAACTTCCGGTTAAGGGGCAACCACGGGTATCCGTATGGTAATTCCCGATATGGAAGAACACTAAACTGAAATTGGGAATACCCCTGATTTCCACCATTCCTTTATGCATGGAGCTATATCGGCTCTGATATTTAGCATTCATACCCGCCAGCTTATTCAAACCGAGTTGATAGGTTCCGGCCGGAATGGCCGTTTCTCCCGGGATTTTTTTGTCCCGTATTTTATCTTCCAGAATATAGCACTGAAAGAGATTATTGATGTATAATTGGCCGAGGGTCGTGTTTATGCCTTCGGCGATTCTTATTAGTTTAATCATATTATTTAGTTTTTAGCTGTTAGGAATTAGGCGTTAGCTCTCAGCCATCAGCGGTCAGCTTTCGGATGTCAGCTATCAGCTTTATGCTGTAGGCTATAAGCGGTAGGCAGGCATCACCTGCTTCCAGCTTTCGACCATCAGCAGTCGGCTATCGGCAGATAAGCTTCATTATCAAATTGGCTCATCAGCTAATTGACTAACCGAGCGTAGCGAGTTCATGAACCGAGTGCAATGAGCTCATGAATGCCAATAAAAAGCAATCGACTATGAATAATACCTTAAAAGTGAACACGAATGAATAATTCCCTACTTAACTACTTAACCACTCAACTACTTAACAACTCACGACTCTTCTACTGAACGACTCAACGACTACTATACCAAAAACGCTCCTACATACTTGCTTTCCGAATAGATTTTACTTAGACGATCGGACAGGTAATAATACAAATGGAATGTACCCTCTAAAATAACGTCCTGTAATGCTACCTCCAATTCCTTATCGCTTAATGGATGCCCTTCGCTCAATTGCACGAGTTCCTGCTCCACATTATAAGCCAGCAGGAATAGCTGCTGATGATTGGAAACCCGAAAATCATTCGCCCATTGCAGCTTTAGGCGACCGTCCACTAGTTGAACTGTCTCAAGGTGCAGATCGCCTGGCCCGCCTCTGCTTACTTTCACCCTAGCCGGATCCACATAAGGACCTGCTTCCGAGTCGACCAAGGCTTCCCGTAGCACTTGTTGTACGGCTCTGTTCATCCCTGTCATCCGATCATTGTAAGGTCGACACGTGTTATAAATAATCGATTTTAACGGAACCAGGAATCTCATAACCGCTTTCATGCGAGCTACCTGCTTCGCCCTTAGCTCGCTGATCGGTTTATTGTTGTTCGCTTTCTTCTTTACCGACCGTACGCACTGTACGCCATTGCGGACATAGAACAATTGATCTCCTACGCGGCCATATAAACGGCCACCTTTCATAATTGCCATAACAAAGAGAATTAGGCGGGCGACAGATTGCCGCCCGCAAGGTTAAAAATTAAAGAAAGTTAACTGAGCCAACGTAAGTCGTACGTGAAACCTTCTTGCCATCCAAGCTGGTAAAGAACATCCATACATGCCCTACGTCACCCGTTTCCATATCCTCCAGCGAAGCCGTCGCTACACCTGATTGGCGGTTGGCCGGCGCATCCGGCGTAAAGAAAAGGTCCTGGTTTACATTATAAACCAACACATAAGCAACATCATCAGCTTTACCGTTAAATTCATACTCGTTGGCATTCCAACTCACGGTCAGCATATCGGCCGTCACCTCGGCTGTCACACCACGCGGGCGAAATAGGCCCCCATCACTCAACTGGATCGCCGGATAATTGAGCTCGACGGGCGCTGTAAGCGTGACGGCACCCATATCCATGTTATGCTTCACCGCATAGCTAAAGGCCGTTGCCAGCTTCAGATTGCGCCCGGCAAAGCCCTTATCCAACAGCTCTTTGAGCGGTGCGATAAACTTCACCAGCGTGGAAAAGCGATCACGCTGTAAACGCTGCAACTCCGTTGCCGGAATTTTGGACTTTTTGCCCAGTCCGCGAAGGTAACTGATACCCCGCCAGCTACTACCGATAACGCTACCAACCTTGCCCGAAAAGGTACCATTGGCACCATTGATAAATTTTGCCATGTTTTTTACATTTTAATTAAACATTTCATTCATCAGCGTTCAGTACCGGTACGCCTTGCTGACAGAACAAAAGTAGAAGGCCCCGAAGGGCCAAACAATAGCCAAAGAGCCTCATTCCCATCAGGTTCCCTTTAAAAGAAAAAGAGGGAACGCAAATTCCCATTACGTTCCCTCTTTTAATAATAAAATGATCAGCAATGTAATGATTCGATAAGTCTTCTGGCAATCCGGTTCGCTAAGTCGTCCTTCTTAAACGGATCAATTAGGGATCATCGGCGACTTTAATCCGACCGCAGTCCCCGAAAACTCCTACGTGATACATTTTTGATAGCCTGCATATCCTATTCCAAACGAACGCAGTACGAAGCTGGTACGAGCGTTGGGCTAGCGATCTTTACGCCTTCCCCAGTACCGCTCAAAGCAGCGATCCAGATCCGATTGGCGATAGAGCGGCACCTTTCGGTCTTTTGTAACGGCTGATAGGAGTTTCCTATTACGCCAATTGGTGATCGTTTTAGGATGTACCAGTAAATAATCGGCTGCTTGCTTTCGATTAAAAAGGTGCTCTTCTTCCGAGGCCTCGGATAAGGCTTTATGTTTTTCTTCTATATAAGTTTTAATAATGGAAAGTATGACTTCCAACAAGTCTTTAATAGATTTAAGATAATGTTTCATAATGTGGTGCTTGGCTGCTCATCAGATAAGCTCGGCAATAAATCGTCAACCCTACACCACTTTGATTACGATCATATACCTCCGACAAAGCGCGTTCAACAATAATTAACCAATAAAAATATTAAAATAATAAGCCGTATGGTACGTATTAGGTGAACTGAACAAAATGAACAGTCGTTAAGCTTTTTCCAGTTTAACATATTGACTGAAAACCTCACGATAATGTCTTCCAACCTGCACATATCGATTTCCGCTCTTTTCGCCATGCTGGTGCGCTTTGCGGATTAAGTTTTGTATATCATTGCTCATAATAACGGTATGATCGCTTGTATAATCAACAATATGATTTATGGCTACTAAGGTCCAACGATTGATCTGTATAAAAGCATCCCGCGGCAAGTAGGCCTGCAAATCGGTCAGCTTCATGTCGAGGCTATGCTGTTCGCCATTTAATAAATAGAGAATTCCTCCTATCTCCAACTTTACAAAGGCTACGAAAAGCTGTATTGGCACTTCTAAACGTATTCCATCCATCTGAATGATGAGCTGACCTTCCTTTGTAGGCTTTGCCTCTTCCCGAGTAATGCGCAACTTTTTATCCGATGTAGCAAAATACCAAGCAAAATAAAAAAGATTTAAAAAAGGAATCATCCACCTCACTTCAATAAACTCCCGTTCCATATACCCACTTGCCTCAAAATCGCCCGTAAAGCAATAAAAGAAAAACCGCACCGCGGCGTATACGAAAGTGATAGGCATTACAACGCCCAAAAAGAATTGAAGTTCCAATCTTTTAAACCAATTATCTTCCCATGGAAGTGTTCGATCCAATAGGCCCGTGATACGATGCACATAAGTAAGCACTCCATAAGCCACGGCTACACTGAAGACCAAGCCTATCCAATAATTTGCCTGCGTTATGATTACCCAAACCGATTTCGTTTGATGATTTATTAAAATGAAATGGCCAACCGGGAAAGCGACGATGATGCGGATATAACGTAAAAAATAATGCCTTAACCGCCATAAATTCGGTTTAAGTCCCATAATTAATAAGCCTTTAATTATTGTAACAGTTAATGAAATCTAGGTAAGGGAATTCAGAGCCCTTCTTTAAAACGATGCATTTCGCCTGAAAAAGGTTGCATTTCGCCTTTTTTTTGCTTTTACCCCCCTTTACATGCCTCGGTGAGACGCATAGTTTTGAAAACGAATAAACAAAATTATCTTTTTATATCAAACTTAAATTTACACATTATGGAAAAAGTACCATTCAATTCATTAGGAGTTAGCACCTTGATCAGCAATCTTTACGCTTTATCAGACGAAGCATTAAACGACGAAATGATTGATTTTGAAAGTAACCCAAATGAGTGGTTGACCACACATTTCGATCTCACTGAAAGCCAGGCATCCTATTTGGCACAGATGGACGACAATTTTTTAACCTCCATGGCCATAGAAGTGAGCGATCATCTCAGTGATAGAGAACCCGTTGCCTTATTGAAAGAAGATCGACCAAAAGATGGTGATGACCGAGGTAAATTGCTTCAATTTTCTTACACTAACAAGGACATTTATTCCTTAGCGGGTGGACGCCAGTTTACAAAAACATTGCTCATACAAATTAGCTATCCGAGCCATTAGCAATGCTTAAGTAATTACCCTACACCATTAGAACAAGATATTACCCAGGTTGCCACCGGTTTAAGCTCCCGATGGCAGCCGGGTAATATGCCAACAGACCAAAAACATGATTAAACCGGTTTACATTGGTTTACCAACCGATAATACAGATCACCTGCTCTACAGCGAACGGGTACCCGCAGCCGCCTTGTACCATTTGGCACTAGCGGAGGCAAACTATTGGCAAAGCGATCGCTTTTCGGTGCTCGAGCAGTATTACGATGCACCCGACGCTTTTATCTGTTTGGCCGATATACATGCGGATGAACCCGTAGAAGTGCCGATAAGTTGTACGCTATCCGACCTGTACTGGCTTTACCAATTAAACGGGGGTTACCGTATCCACCTTGCGGACGAAACACGGCAAATCGTCTTGCAAACAGAGGAAACTAGCTACACGCAGATTTACGTGCCCCAAGGCCAATACATTACCCGCTTTGATAAAGGAAAGCACCAGCTGTTTTATTTTGTTATCAAACCGAATTGGCTTCAACGGCAGGGACGACGTGCCATGGAAGGTTTCAACCACCTACTCGATAGCCAGCGAGCCCAACGGCAAGAAGCGCAGCACAACCAGTTTTGCCCGCTTCATGATAAAGTATACAAGTTGCTTCTTAGCCTTTTCACATTACCCAAAGTCAAACGCTTCCATTATGATATTCTCATTTATGAGCATTGCTTTAGCCTATTGGATTTGAGTCAGGAAGATCTTAAAAGAAATAGGACATCGACATCCAAAGACAATGACCTGCTCACGCATATCAGAAATTATATAACCGAGCAGATACCAAAAGGAAACCTTGTTTCGGTGGCGGATATAGCCGCATTTTTTAAAGTGAACTACCGGAGTCTGCGGCGTCAACATTATCAAACCTATGGTTATAGTTTAGGAGAATTCATCCAACACAAGCGGATGGAACAGGCAGCCGATTTCCTGATCAATACCGATATGCCCATTAAAGAAATTGCTTATTTTCTTGGCTATACTGTAAATACCTCCTTCGACCAACGGTTTAAGCGATATTATGGTGTTTCTCCTACCGCATATCGTCTGAGTAACCTTAAACCACGTTCCGCAAAATGACCAAAAGATACAATATCAACTGCCACAAAACGCTAACTCCGCGGTACGCATACCTATTAATTTTGCTTTCGAGAACCAATAACTATTCATCATGAAACCATCATGATTTATTCAAACCACATAGGGATGAAAAAATCTGATAGCTTCATCACCTTTATAGAAAAATTTATTACTATGAAAAACCATCTAAGTATCCACAAGAAAAAATTCGCGGTATTTCGGCGTTGGCCGGTACTTCAGATAATATTTCGGCTCTCGTTTGCAGCAAACGGACTGAAAGGTTTGGCTGACCTGAAGATGCCCCGATTCTGAAATAAATATAGTATAAACTTAAAGGTAGCATTTCCCTTAAATGCATATATGCCCATGGCACGTATATTTAACGCGCGACTACTTGTCGTAGCATTTTTCGGATTTATTTTAGCGTTGTTCTTATACCTAAGTTTAAATGCAAAGGAGAAACCTGTCCCGGTAAAAAGATCAACTACTTACTATGTGCAAAGCACCAATCCGTCCAATCCGGACGAGTATGTAATCTCTCAAAATCCGTCCGGTACACCATGTTTGGAAACCGTTCAGGAGCACCCCTGTAGCTTTACATCGCCTGATTCCAATCTGGGTTCTACGATAGCAAAAGAAACGGTGGATAACGAAGAGGATGATATTGAAATCATCGCTTGGAGAACAACTCTACCATAATCCGGTAGCGGCCGGGCACTATTTACGGCTTCATTCTCCGAAATGCCCGGCCACTTATTGATTTAAATCCCCGTTAGCAATTTCGTTAATCCCTCTACCGTAGATAAATTGTCCGTATTATATTGGAGCACTTTATTGTTTCTATCAACCACTATTAGTGTGGGATAACCCGTTACCTTCAAGGCTTTAACGAGAGGATGTTTCGCTCCCGGTTCACCGGTATATAAATTCAGGGCATCCGCAGAGGTGTATTTGCCGCTTGCCACACTTTCATTCCAGATATTGAATTTTTTATCAACAGCGATCGAAACAAATAAAACATCCTCCCGTCCTTTCATCTTGCCCTTAACCTTCTTTAAAACATTTGCATAAAGTTTTGCGCATCCGCCACAACCCGTATTCCAAAAATCAACGACTAAAACCTTGCCTTTTAAGGAAGCTAAGGATACAGGTAACCGGTCCTTATCCAATAATGTATTGGCAGGCAGTAACTTCCCGGTCATTTCATTTTTAAACACATAGGCTTTATTAACAACCGATCTGAGCTGTTCATCTTTCATGGTCGCTAAAGCGGTAGCAAACCATTCATCGGCCGTTTGCTGTGGAAGTTTCTCTTTTAAAAAGAAAAATGTAAACAAACGGTCTCTTACTCTTTGGTTCGGTTCGTTTAAAATATAGTTAAACAAACTACCCCTATCGTATCCTTCCGAAAGCCGGGCCGCCCTGTTTTGGTATATGGCATATTGAAAATAAAGAAACTGCGTTGACAGAGCCAATGCGCTGTCACTTAAACCATACACGTTTTCATCATCGAATGCTGCCAAATAAGACCTCACACTTTTATTTGTCGCATACCCTTTTGCATCTTCAAAGATTTTCTGCGGTTGCTTGATTAAAAGATACTTGAAGTGGTACAGAACATCCGCTTTCAACACTTCGTAACTAAGCTTACTCATTTGCCCATCCCATCCTTGCAGCATTTGCATTTTGCAGTCCGCCAATTTTGCCCATTTTATCAATAGATTTTCGTCCTGAAAGTCTGTCAAACGTACGTTCTGATCCAGGTTGTAGAGAAGTTCAAATCGTGCGTTATATTTTTCAGCACCTCGTCCTGTACAACTGATCGTGTTCTTTGCGATCGTTAATCTGATGTTATCACCTGCTTCCCAAAATTGGGGACGTGTCACCGGTTTCCTTCGGTTCGTAGCCCCCTTTGAATTTTTACTGACGTTATTCTTGAAAAGCGTAAAAATTCCCGCGGCTTCCGTCGTAAACACCTGAAAAGACACTTCGCCATTACCATTGGTAATACCTGTTTTTTCATTTGCATCGTTCCATATCGGAGACCACAGCATTTCGTTGCCCAACAACAGAAACACCGTATCACCCGGGACACTGTCCATAAGACGAACATGGATTGTAAAACCATGCCTGTCAACAACAGTGCTCCGAGCGGCTTTGCACATTAAAAAAAAGCTCGTAAACAGGATTGTTATAGCAATCCGACTATTATAAAACCATTTCATTTTTATCGTTGATTTTGGGTGATATTACTGATCTGTATTTCCTGTTCGGGTATGGGCAGCACATATCGATTTTCATTGGGCAACAATGAATACGTAACACCATTGATTACACGTTCAATGCCGCTCTGACGATCTGCTTCTTTATTCAACCGCCGGAGGTCCTCCCATCTTATATTAGCTGTAAAAGGCAGTTCTTTACGGCGTTCATTCAGAATAAGTGTTAAAAGCGCGTCTTTCTGAGGTTCATCATCCACGCGATAGGTTCCGGTCTTATAACGTTTCATTAAAATTTCATTCAGGAAGTGCCTCGCCTTTGAATCGTCACCGAGGCGGTTGTAGGATTCAGCCAATATAAAGTAGATTTCGTTGAGTGCTATGCCACAGAAGTTAGTTTGGCTCCCTGTATAAGTACCGATAAACTTCTTGCTGTCGTTTACATCTAAATAAAATACCGACTTCCTCAGGTCGTTATCATGATAAGAACGATAAAGTTGTTCAGTAACGGAGCCGTTATAAGGGGGTGCGGGCATTACCGATAGGTATAAGGCAGACTCGGCATAGTAAATGATTTCGGAATTGCCGATTCCAAGTGCCGGAAAGCGGTAGGTATCCTCCATGTTGACTTTAGTTTCATCGTTAAAATCGAGTAAAGCTGTATTTCCATCAAGTGCAAGTTCTCCATAATGGAGACTCTGCCGGTAATCCCCCATCAGCAGATAAATTTTTGCCAAAAGAGCAAATGCAGCCTGTTTAGAAGGTCTTGTGTTATAGGGAGATGACGTATCCAGCAGTTCTGCCGCCAATTCTGCATCGCGGATCATGAAGTCGAAAGTTTCCCGTAAAGATGACCGCCGGTAAACTACATTTACGTCCGGGTCGGTACGGAGCGGCAGGCCAAGTGCCTGCTGCGCAGCATTATCATCATATGCCGTGCAGAAAAGATTGACCAAAAAGTAGTAAGACAAAGACCGAAAGAAAAGAGCCTGGCCCTTGATATTGGCGTATCCGGATTCACTTTCATCAATTTTCTTTAAACCTTCAAGCGCCAGGTTTGCTATTTCAATCTTTGCATACAGGAAGTTCCAGTCGGAAGAAACACCGCTGTCCCAGATCTCCCGGTTCCATGTATATAAATTCCTTTCCAGTTGGGACATGCTGAGGTATTCAGCTTCATTCAAATAGAGGTTATCGGACATTGTCAATCCCGCCGTGGAATACCTGCTTGTAAGTTCCGTCCCGTTATTCAGCAGATGTTGAAAGTCGGCCAACGTTTCGGGCAGTACGTCGCCTTTACTGTTTTTAATATCCAGCCAATCTTCCTGTCTACCGCAACCTATAAATACCGGAAAACACAGGATGAGCAGCAATCGTTTTGCTATTTTTGTATACTTCATATTGCTAGATTTAAAGATTGATGTTAACACCGAATGAGCAGGAAAATGGAGCCGGGTATAAACCGGCATCGGGATCAATTCCCTGCTTATTTTTTCTCCATATGATCCCTAAGTTGTTCAGATAGGAAAATAGGCTGATCGACTTTATGCCTGTCCGTTTGGTTACCGATGGTGGTAGTGTATAGCCGAATCTGATATCCTGTAACCTGATATGATCCGCCTCCTCAATCAGCACTTCGGCATACCGATAAAAAGTATTTCTACGGCTATCAGCGGGATATACCGCAGAAGGTACCGACGTACGGGTCTCATCTCCCGGATTTTGCCAACGTTTCGAATAATCGGTATGCCCTCCCGTTGAAATCAGTTCCGTATAGTTGAGGCTTATACTTGGTCGTCGAAAAACATATCCCATTTTGTAACCAATATTTACAGATAGGCTAAAACCTTTAAAACTGAAATCATTTCGGAACGACCCGAAGAAAGGTGGACGTGACACCCCGCGGTAAACCAGGCTGTCGGGCTGATAGTTGTTGATGATGGCCGCATAATCGCGACTGACCTGCCCGTTCAATATCCCCTGCGGGTCTCCGCTTTCGGGGTTAAGGCCCGCCCACTTATAGCTGAACAGGCTGAATAACGACTTACCTTCAACCCCTCCCCCGCTCTGTATGGTACCGGAAGTCAGTGGTGCATCGTACTTCAGAATACGGTCACTGATAAAATTACCAATAAAAGTAGAGCTCCATCGAACTTTTTTACGTAGGATATTCGCTGTCAGTAAGAGATCGACACCGTTGGATACGGTGCTGGCCGTATTTGCCATATAGTCTGTAAACCCCGTTTGCGGTGCCAGATTTGTCCGTTGTATCAGATCAATCCCTTTTTTGTTATAATATTCGATAGAACCTGTCAACAAATTGTCGGTAGTTTCAAAATCCAGCCCGACGTTAATATTCTTAACCCTTTCCCAACGCAGCGATGCATTAGGGGCCTTTAGGTTATATATTCGCCTGTCCCCCGTATAACTATCATTTCCGTACACACCCGTTAGATAGGCTCCGCCGCTCTGGTAGACGTTGCCATTGAACCCATAGGTGGTTCTCAGTTTGAGGTAGCGGAGTGCTTTCCAATTATAAAAAGGTTCATCACTGATGTTCCAGGCCAGCCCGGCCGACCATAAAGGTGTTATCTTCTGATTAGTTTTTGCACCGAATATATTAGCGCCATCTCTTCTGGCACTGAATGACAGGGTATATCGGTCTTTGAAGCTATAAGCTGTGTTCAGGTAATAAGACAGGTAGCGGTTGGTTATCCCCGTAACATTGGCAGGTGGACTCGGAATGCGGGCAAGCCCCGATGGGTTGACGGTAAAGTAATTCACGTAATCAAGGTTTGTTATGGCGGTACCGAACTGATCGTCGTAACCGTAAGAAGTGGCATTTGTTCCCTCGGTTTTAAGCTCACGCAGTTCGCCTCCCAACAGTGCATCAACACGGTGGTTTTTCCATCGTGGCGCAAAATTCAACTGAATACGTCCGTTGTTCGAATTCCAATCGTAGTTCGCTGCCGATCGTATTCCCCCACGGGGAAAATGGTGGGTAATCTTTCCGTTGACTTCATCAATCATCGAAAACCGGTTGATCAGATCTCTTGCGTAGAAAGTCTGCTTCGGCTGATGGTTTACCATGCCAATCAGCTGTCTTTCGTTTTGGAACTGCGCATTTAAGCTTAAGAAGGGCTTAAACTTATAATCAAGTGAAAAATTAACCAACATGTTTTTTACCGAAGTGTGCTTGTCTGCAAGTTCAATTTCGCGTAAAGGGTAGTAACCCCAATCGAGCAGCCCCTGCTCCTGCATCCGGTCAATATAATCGTAGCGATAGGCTCTCGGTATACGTAAAGGTGTTCCATTTATATCGGCCAATTGCGCATAGGGAAAAACCCGAGCGTAACGCCCTCCTGTCCCCATGAAACTGCCATAGGCAAAATCATTGTTCTCATCGGTAGTGCTGTTACTGTACATTACCGTGGTTACAATATCAAGCTTGGCCAATGGCGAATAGGTATTGGAAACACGGAGCGTGGTACGGTGGAAACCATTGTTGATAAGGTTATCCCTGTTACGGTCATGACCGACCGAAAAGGTATAGGCAAGGCGTTCTGCTCCGCCTTTTAGGTTAACCGCATACTGTTGATTGAGAGACGTTCGGTACACATACTTTAGATAATCTGCTCTTACATCCTTGCTGGTGTAAGCTGTGAAGTTCTCCTCTAATTCGCGATCGGTTATGAGATTGTTCCTGTGGTCATTCAATAAACTGACAATGGGAGAAATCGTCGGAAACGTTCTTGTATTATTTATATCGGCATTGAAATAGCCCCTTTCAAATAAATAACGTTCAACCTCTATAAACTGCGGGGATGACAGATAGTTTTGATCATATAGGATATCGGGTTTTTCGCCAAATGACAGGTTACTGGTAAAGCCAACATGCATCGGTTGCCCTTTTTTACCCTTCTTCGTGGTGATTACAATAACACCATTTCCCGAACGGGCACCCCAGATCGACGCTGCCGCAGCATCTTTGAGTACCGTGACACTTTCAATATCATTCGGGTTTATATTGCTGATTTCTCCTTCGTAGGGAAAATTATCCACAACAATCAGGGGTTGCCTGGAAGCGTTTATGGTGCTTTGTCCCCGCACGTTTATACCATAATTTCTGTTGGACAATGTTGCCGTAGCAATGTTATTTGAAGCTGAACCGTTAAAAAACACTCCACTCGTTACCCCATCCAAGCGGTCGAGAATATTAGTTGATACCCTCCTGTTCAACAATTCATTATCCACCTGCACAAAACTGCCCGTAGCGCGTTCTTTGGGTAAGGTTTGATAACCGGTACTTACCTGCACTTCTTCCAGTTGGGTGCCATCGCCCTGCAGTTTGATGATAAAAGGCCCCGCTTCCCTCCTGTTGAACGGCACACGTTCCGGTCGGTAACCGATGTAAGTGATAAGCAGTATGCCGGTAGTATCGGCCGTCAATATGCGGAAAGCTCCATCAGCACCGGTAAGTACACGGGTGCGGCTACCTTGTATAGCAATCGTTGCTCCTTCCAAAGGTTGGTTATTATTTCCGTCAAATACTTTTCCTGTAATTGGATACACGTCCTGCAAAGCCACGCCGTGGGCAGCCTCCAGGGAGGAGGACTGCCGGGCGTGTGCCAAACAAACACAGAACAAGATCTTTAAGGTTATAAGGTATACGGTGTAAGGTTTAAGGACGCGCAGTGGCCTCCCGACTCTTATAGTTTCGTAGGCAACATTTTGCGACGAAAAACGGTATCTGCACCTAAATTTCCAGTACTTTTTTATGCACATTTCAGCAGCAAAAAAACACCAAAAAATGCTTTTAAACCTTCTTAAACCCTGTTTTTCTGTAACTCGCGAGTTACAGGTAGTTTTTTCTTTTATTTTTTGTATACAACCAGTCGTACTGATGAGAGGCTCTGCCCCCTGCATCATCCCGTTGCAGAGCGGGATAATGAATCTTCGAGCACCCGACATGACTAGCAAACGCTCACAAGTGACGGCCATACTACTTTTTAATTTAAATTGGACAAAAAGCTCCCTGATGTAGCTTGAAAAAAGCTTCATTTCTGTAATGATTTAGATTGTTCATGCAAATAATTTGGTTTGAAAATCCGTACAGTGGGGCGCCTTCACCGTAAGGAGATGAAGCCATAAAATGGCCAACCACCTTGCCTATTCGGGAGCGCTAAAAATGTTTCTTAAACAGAATTTTTTGTTAGGTTTAGCTATCATAACTCGTTCTATTAACGAGCCTCTTGCAGAACTGGTGGGCGGTTACCCCCTATCTTCAACCGTTATCGCGGTACAGCAAGACCTTGACGCGGTATCCAATAGGGGGACCTTTCCCGTGTATTTTTGCGAATTTACGAAAAATTCGGTCAAGGAAATCCCCTATGGCCTCGCGTCATTCAAAATTTGCTGTTTTCGATAACAAGGCTCATACGGTTTGGCATAAAGCCAAACCTATATATTGTATAATTCGATTTTATATTTATCGAATATTATAATACAAATATAGATAATTCTGCGCCATTTACAAAATAATTGTCTACATTTTTTTTGCCTTCGTATTTTTAAAGTACAACGGAGGAAAAATTGGCAAAAGAAACTATCACCAAACTAGGTTTATATCTATCAAGAAAACCACTGAGTCAAGCTAAACTAGCTAGGATGACTGGTATATCAAAAGATAGAATAAGTCGGTTGCATGTAGATCTGACAACTAAGCCGACAATTGATGAGGTGTATCTAATTTCTCTTGCTTTGGAAGTGAACCTAAACGAAATTGCTGGTTTTCTCTGTAAAGATTTAAACCTACGCCCTAAGTCAGAATGGGATATTACCCCCAGTAAGAAAGCGAAATAGGCCGTATCTTAACCTTTTCTACTATGCGAAATTTTTGCTTGACATTTTTATTGCTGTTCATCTCTATAATTTCTCTCTGCCAAACTCTAGTGAAAGGGAAAGTCATAAGAGTGGCTGATGGCGACACAATAACGATCTTAGATTCAGATAACACACAGGTAAGGATTCGCTTGTATGGTATCGATTGCCCGGAAAGTCATCACGATTTCGGTACCGTGGCTAAAAAGTTTACTGCAGATCATTGCTTTCAAAAGGTGGTGACGGTGGAGGTTAAAGACATAGACAGGTATGGTAGAACTGTTGGCATTGTTCTTTTACCCGATGGAAAAAACCTAAATAAAGAATTGTTAAAGGCAGGCTTAGCATGGCACTACAAACACTTCGATAATTCATCCGTCAGAGATTAATCCATCTTTATCAGATTGACAAAATTATACCGATTTTAGGCATTGCTTCAAAAGATTAGTTAAATTTGAAAAACGTTTTAATGTTATCAGACCTAACCAGCTATGAGTATCCTAAAATTTATCGAAATTAAGAAGTTGAGTATCTTCGATAATTTCTCGTGGAATTGCAGTGAAGATTTTAGAAAGTACAATTTGATTTTCGGATTTAATGGTAGCGGAAAGTCCACTCTGTCCAATCTTTTCAACTTGATTGCTAAAAACCAGAACTTCCCGTCCGAAAAGAAACAAGATTTATTTGACGATTTAAAATGCTCTGATGATGCTAAAGTTAAATTCCTCTGCACCGACAAGGAAACATTACTCTATCCCCTTACCGGAGACGGTCACAACAATAATAAGAGTATTTACGTTTTCAATTCCAATTTTGTTGCCGACCATGTTTTTGACGGAAGGAAAGGAAAAATTCAGAAATTCAATGTGGCAGAAACGGTATTGGAAGATCCTGAAATCGTGGAATTAAACGAAATCATCGAGAAAAAAGAATTAGACAAAGGCAAGAGTGAATCAGAGCAAGAGGAATATAAAAGCAGTTTTGAAGCCATCAAGCAGCAATTTAACAAAAAATTTAGGGAAACATTCCCAAGTGGCAATCTCAGAAATCCAAATTTCCCTGATGTACAAAGCATTCCTACGGAAAATAAATCTGATTTAGAGTTAGCTATCAGGCAAAAAATATCTGAATATCAAATCAGTAAAGACCAGGCAGCCCTTATCGCGGATATAGAAAAGTTAGGAAATGTTTCATTCAGTCAAATTTCATTGGATTTTCCGTCTTTGAAAACCCTACTTAATACTACCGCCAGAGAAAAAGCTGTAACCACTTTAAAAAGCAAAATTGAAACTTTTCAAGCCAAAGTCAACGAGGAAGATATAAGTAAGATAGAGCCTTGGTACAGATTCGGAAAATTACTTTTAGAGAAATCAAATCAGACCGACGAAACAACTTGCCCTCTATGTAATTCTAATCTCAATAACACCATTATTGATTTAATAAAGGAATTTGGGGAATACTTTGATAGCAGCTATGAAGAATTTAAGCAAAACATAGCCGATCATACGCGTCAACTGGCCACCGCTCAAAATTTTTGTACAGCTAACAAGGATTCAAAAACCACCTTGCAACAGGAAGCCACAAAGTACAATGCCATGCTGGAGAACAAGATGCCTGACGTCCGGATAGACGGATTAACTTCCCAGATAAAGACGCTAACAGATCTCGTTGATGACAAAGGAAATAATTCTTCAAAGATTATAGATTTTGAGTTAACCAACATCCAATCGGCAATTGAAAATTATAACGAGGATATTAAAAAATTGACTGATTTCAAGGACGAATTGATTTCAACCCTTCAAGCCCGGAGAAAAAGCCCCGAAACACTAGAAACTGACATCAGACGCCTCTATTCAAAACTAATAATCTTGGAATTGAACGGTCACGAAGACAAAAATAACGTAAAAAAATACCACGAACTAAGCTCGCAAATCGCAACATACAACAATGAACTAATTCAACATTCGACTGCGAAGATGCAGAGACTCCGCGCTTTAAAGTTGGAGGCAAAAAAAGTAGGGGAATATTTGGAGAAACTCGGCATCAATCATTTCACCATCGACCTTAATGAAGAGGACGATAATGAGAACATTTTAATTAAGTATAATAATTCGGAAAAAATACGGAAGCGACTACGCAATACTTTGAGCGATGGCGAGAAAACAGCTTTGGCCTTTGCGTATTTCCTGAGCAAGGTCACGACGGAAGTTAAAGATAAAGGCAATACTATCATCGTTATTGACGATCCAATTTCAAGCCTCGATGACAATCGCTTATATCAAACAGCCTATTTGATACACAAGGAGTTTAAAGATTATAGGCAACTGTTTATCCTAAGCCACAATTTGTTGTTTATGAAGTTTCTGAATCCAAATTTCCGAGTAAAAACTTCAAAATCCTGTTACCTTATAAATAGGGGGTGTATAAGCGACTTACCCAAGTCATTACAAAATTTCCAAAGCCCCTATTTTTATATGTTGGAAAGTCTTCTCGAATTTTCAAGTGATGAAACACCGAATTATGAAGAAGCAAGAAAATACTTGCCGAATTATATCCGTCGAATATTAGAAACATTTTTTAGTTTCAAATATGCTCAATTGACAACGAAATCCAACGCTAATCAATCTGCTGGCCTGGAATACTTCATTTCAGATATAATAGACTTTGAAACGTTGCCTGATACTTCAGTAGGAAAAATATCAAAAGATAATATACAAGACAAACTCTCAAACATAAATAAGTTATGTGATGGGTTTTCTCACGGAAACACACAACATTTGGATGAAAGTAACTTCATTACTGATGACGCATTGAGGAATATCGCATTGGAAACAATAGATATTATTGAATATTTTGATGGCTTTCATTCCACAAACTTAAAGAAACTTATCACTAAGCAGACAGAAGATGATAATGTCGAAGTTGCCATAACCGCAGCAGGATAAATAACCACGGCATCAAAACAACCTGTTTGGGAGCTGTGTTCAATTTTGTCCAGAATCGCGTCGACGATCGTATCCTCTCGTCTCCTGTCACATTATCCTGATCATAACCAAGACCGAAAGGCTGAAACTTCCAAAAACTTCCTATATTTGCAACAATGGGCAAAGTAGATTATACTGCACTGGCAAAATCTTATAACACCCTGCATTACCGTCAACAGTTACTGCAAATAGTAGAGGCCTGTTACGGAAAATGTAAGACGGACGGTTTGTCTAAATACCAACTGCATCTTAAAATTAATAAAGCTCTTTTTTCAAACTATCATGGTGAAGAGTCTTTAAAATATAAGCTCGCCACTACGTTCAGGAAGAAGGGATACGTTGCTGCATTTGAAGTGCGTGCAAAAAACAGCCGAGCGGATTTTGTGGTAATTAACGGTGATTCGAAATGCTTTGAGGTAAAGTCGAAAATTGACACTTTGAGGCGCTTGGGGAAACAGAGTGATGATTATCATAGAATATTTGAATATAATACGGTAGTAATTGATGCCAAGCACCTGCGTGAAACGGAATGTTTAGTACCAGCGCATTACGGAATCTGGTATTTTGAAGGGAAAAAGCGTGTGGAATACCGGTCTGCCATTAAAAGTCCCTATCTTAATCCTCTTGCCCAATTGGAAGTACTTACCAAGAAAGAACGGCTCAGCCTTTTTAAGACAGCTGTATACACAGAAATTATGGGCGAATATACTGCTCAAGAAATCAACGAGCGTTTAAAAATTGCCTTGAAAAAGCGTTATGAAGCTCGCTGGTCTTTTGTTTTGGCACACTGGAAGCACATATTGCCTATAGATTTGCAATTTTTTTTTAACACAAATGTGGATCCGCTATTGATCTACCAAGATTAAGAAGTCTTAAGCTCTCCCGCTTCAATTTTCACGCGAATGCAATGTAGGTAATGTTCCATAGCAATACGTTTAAATTTTGCCTGGCTTTTTCCGGTTTCGCCCTCGTGCTGAATGCGGAGCAACGTTTGCCAGCCCCAATTTCGATCGTCTAAATACGGAAGTCCACTTGCTTGCATGCGCTTCGCAGCTTCGGAATTTATAACCGCTGGCACAATAGTATTCTTAAATTCGGAAAGCTCTTTTACACTACCCTTGAAGCCTACGAATTGATTATCTACGGCATCATAGAAAAGAAAACCCGGACTAATTGCTCCGCCGGAGGTTAAATCATCTTTTTTAATACCGGCATAATCGCCGAAGCATTGGCCAAGCAGGGGTTGTTTATAGGTATCTATTAAGCCGTTATCGATATCAAACACCACTTCGCCATGATCTAATCCAACGTTTTGTATATCGGTGTTTATAGCGCTGCGTAGTATAATCTTGGGGCAGGTACTAAAAGATCTCCATGCATTCATGATTTGTCTGACTGATGGACTAGGATATGGTGCAATATTGTCAAGATCGAGTATGATAAAATCTACTGCTGTGGCAAGCTGGTTGATAATTGGCCAATCTTCATTGAATTGATTGTACATTACTCTAAAAGCGATGGACGGAAAGTTTGGACGCAGATGTGCCTCTTGCCATTGCAGGGTATCAATTTCCCCGGTCTTGTGTAAATAGGATGATATTACTGGGATCATCTTTGGGCTAGCTTCTCCCAATGATTGTAAGTATTTTGTACGACGTTCTTTACTGGCAATGACGGAACGACTGAATGCGATAACCTCATTTTTCATTGACGCCCGTTCTTTTAGGTATAAAGGTAAGTCAACAAACACTCGCTCTGATTGTATGGTCTCAATAAGGTCTAAGTAGATTTCGTGAAATGGAGATTGTTTATCAGAGTCTCTCTTTCGATCATACTCTTTGATGATTTCTAACATAGGGTACATGTGGCCATCAAACTTGAAGCTTCGTAATACGAGGTTTTCCTGTTGGCGTGCCCTAAATGTTGGCATGTATATGAGGTTAATTGCCATAATTTATCCGTTGTTTTTTCACAAATTCGAGAAAATCTTCGTCGCTCTCGGGGTCGAAGTTACTATCCTGAAAAGCAAGTTCGTTAACAAACTTGTCAATAAATATATTAAACTGCTCGGCAAGCCACTGGTACTTTTCGTATATACGCTCGTTTTGTCTATTCTCTTCTAAATGGTTACCAATTACTTGATTAAAATCAGTAAAAAAAAGTCTTTTATCCTCTACATAGTCACTTTGAAAGACCTGCAAAAAAATATTTAAATACTTCACGTCTTCGCCTTCGATCATAACATCAGCAAAGGGATAGTCATATTCCTTTTCGCCCAACAGATTATATGCTTGGAATTGATCGACAATATTTGTGGACAACACAATGCGAGGATATATCGCAATTTTCGATTCAAGCAAATACGCGTTGGCTAATGGTACTCCTACTGCAATAGTTTCTTCGTCAATAAAAAGTCCGTAATCCACTCCTCCCCTAAGGAAATATCCTTTTTTCGCGAAATCAAAATATAATTTAGTGATGACCAGTAACAGGTCTTGCAAATCATTCGGGGTGGTCTCCTGAATGGAGGTGATACAGATATTATCTGAAAACAGGTAGTATCTGTACTTTTCTTTATCTAACTGCTCTATGGCATTTTTAAATGTTGCAATAAATTCGTTCGCTTTCTGAGAGGTGAACCTACCTCCCAATATAGGGTCTTCATTTTCTTCGGGTAGGCGCTTCCGATTTTGCCTAGCCTCCGCATCAAATTCGCCTAGAAATTGTTGAAATCCCAAAACATCTAGAAAAGCAACGGCTCGATTATGAAAAATATAAGGTGCAATATCGTGCATAGATAATAGGCTTATTTGGGCTTTGATTGTTGGCTCAAATATAATCAATTTTCGCTACATGAAAAAAAGTTATTGCGTCTATTCTCATGTGAGATAAACCCATCGTCTGAAATTTATTTTGTGCTAATTTTAGAAATCTGAGTTCTAAAATCAGCACCAATGTAATATAAAACCGCTTAAGTTGCCCTAATGCAGTTCTAAAAGCATTGATTTACGTGTCCTTTGGAATATGAAAAATATTTCTTATAATTGGAGTGCCTTCACGACGATAAGTGGATAGCATCATAATTTAAATAGTGATGCTATGGACTTTCAAGAAATCATCAATATACTTGATAAATTACCGGATCAAAAGTTGCCATTTGTAGGCGGCTTATTTTTCATAGGTTGGCTCGTTAGGCGAATATATGGTTATATTATGCGAAATAAACCGATCGAATATTATGAAAAGTATGATCACTGCGGGCAAATTCGAGAAGTTAGGAAAAGGTATAGAAAATGAGCAATAATTCTGTCGAGTTAAAAGGACTAAATGCAAAACTAAGGATACTTCGTGGTATAATCAGAAGAAACAATCTCTCAGTGATGGAATTCGTTTATCACAATTATGTATTGCGCGTAAATGAAGAAGTTGTCAAAAATAACGAATATCTCATCTGTATGGTTTGTGGATCCCATCTTAACATAACAAGAGAGCATATTATACCACGGTGGTGCTTTCGAAAAGATACAAAAAAATATTTTGATATCACCGTAAACGGGCACACAGTAACGTACAATAAAGCAACGATTCCAACCTGCTCAACATGCAATGCTGAATTGCTCAATAGTTTGGAAAGGTATATACAAAAACTGTTTCACGAAGGATTTGAGAAAGACTTTGCTTTCAATATTTTCGAACTGCAACATATAATTCGCTGGCTTGAAACTATTGATTATAAATTTCAAATCATGAATATTTCCAAAAAATTTCTAAGTCCAAAAAATGGAAAACATATTCCATATCTAAGTGATTTTCCTTTATACTTGCTACTACCTAACAAAGGATATTCACCTGCAAAGATATTGTCTACAATTCGATACGCTCACAAACGCCTAGCGGTAAAGGATAAAGCAAACCACGTCAATTCCTTACTCATTTTCAAAACCTCAAACCAACATTTTCATTTCTTCCATACGATTGACGATTTTATATTTTTGGAAATACCACAATATAAAATCGCCCTATTTTATTTTTTCAAAGAGCAGTTCAAAGAAACTACCGTAGCATACAAAAAGGCTATGGAGGTTATTAATAAGGTTTATTAGTCCATTTTTTGGAACAGAACAAGCAAAATTTCTCTGGTTCTTATGAAAGAGCCAAGACGATCTTTGAGAAATATAATAAGGATGGTTATAAAGGTATAAATAGCGTAGGCATTTCTTTTGAAATCGCTGCGTTGGTAAAAGGAATCGCTATACTAACAAATGCTGAGGAAAAGTTAAGGTGACGAAATCGCTAGTCTAACGTATAGGTAACGGGTCGGATATTTTTATAGAAATGGTTGACGTGGATATTTTGCGCTCTATCGAAGCCTAACAATTTTCTTCTTTTGCCCAGCAATAACGATCTTAATATAAACCCTACCTTTCTTGTTAAAAATTCTATCAACAGAATCATTATATTTATTGTGCTCATCAAATATTATATCGTAACTTTCGTAAGGAGCTATTACATAACGACTAGTTTGTCCTTCATCGTACCATGTCCATGCAGATTCTTTTTTAAAAAAGCATTTCCAGATAGAATGATAGATTTCAAAGTAAGTAATCGTTACTTTACGTGTAGAATTGTTGTAAATCGTTATTGTGTTTTCAGGGCCATAAAAACTATATACAGCATCAATGTAGATTTTACCTTCTCTAAAGGTTCGAATCAGAGAGATTATAGATATTACTACACCGGCAATTGCAATACAATTGTCTTTTATAAAGTCTTTCATGCTTTCTTTATAGTATTAATAGCTAGTACGAGCGTCATTAAATCATTATGATGTAAACCAGGTTGTCCTGCTCAAGATATCGCCTCGCAATATAACAGTGTCTTCTGACCTGCTGACTCCTCTTATTGTAGCGAGATTATAGCATTTAAATTTTTATAAATATCGCTAAAATCTGACGTTTTTTGTCACAAATAAACGTCTGTTTTCTGGAACCACTTTCAGTTGTGGGGAAGGCTAACTAAGAACTAATATTGTTTATCCCAAAAACTTGTATTGCGAAAATTGGCACTTTCACAATTGATTGACGCCTTGTACCGCTTGTATTATTTATCATTGCAGGTGTAACCCACACAATAGG
Organism: Olivibacter sp. EAT-5; assembly: GCF_044784325.1. Lineage (NCBI taxonomy): Bacteria > Pseudomonadati > Bacteroidota > Sphingobacteriia > Sphingobacteriales > Sphingobacteriaceae > Olivibacter > Olivibacter sp. EAT-5. The sequence goes on from NZ_CP173028.1 coordinate 5,317,017, forward strand.
AATCGCATACTATTATAAATACGCGAAAGAAAGGGAAATCACACGATCCACGGGTATGCGTAAAACGGGAAATTATTTTTTATCAACTGCGGGCACAGTAGCATTCATTGGTTTTCTTCTTATGTTTGATATATTTCGGTTTTATTAACCAAATTAAGGATTGAGCTGACAAGGTTCCAACAGATTTTCTTATCCCTTTGCATAAAACGATTACCTCATAATAGCGTTTCACAAAACGATCATAAAAGCGTACCTAAGCCTTTAAAGACACTCTTTCTCAGGCGCAGAAATGTATTAAGCCTAAATCTATTTCGATAAAAAGACCGCTACTACAAACAGCATAATATAGTGCTAAAGCCTCTCCCACTACGGCATCCAAAAGACAGTGATAAACGTGATGAATCGCTAGCTATAGGCCAGAAAGTGTCACTTGGCATTTCTTGTTGTCTATATATCGATACGTAAATTATTTAATTGTTCGAAAATTCTTAACAGCGTAGCAGAAAACCTAACAGATTCACGTAGGTTTCAATCTGATCCATACCGGCGCATGGTCACTGCTCTTTTCCCAGCCACGGACATGCCTGTCGATGCCGCCCTCGATCAACCGGGGCGCAATTTTGGGGCTCAGCAAAATGTGATCCAATCGGAGGCCTGCATTACGCCCATAGGCATTCCAGAGGTAATCCCAAAAGGTATAGACTGCCTGATCGGGAAATAGCCTACGGACGGAATCCATCCATCCCTGTTTGAGCAGAGATTTAAATTCCTTTCTTGCCTCCATGCGGTACAGGGCGTTGTTTTCCCATTTTTGGGGTTTGTAAACGTCCAGCTCTGTAGGGATAATGTTAAAATCACCGATTAAAATGGCGGGAATGTCCATTTTTATTAGCTGGGCAGCCCGTCTTTTAAAGCGTTTGATCCAGGCCATCTTATAGTCAAATTTAGGCCCGGGATAGGGATTGCCGTTGGGCAGATACAAACAGGAGATAAGCGTGTCATCAATGATCGCCTCGAGGTACCGGCTATGGTTATCTTCCACGTTACCGGGAAGCACGCGGGTCACCTCTGTGATCTCTCCCAATTTCGATAAAATTGCCACCCCGTTCCAGCTTTTCTGTCCGTGCCAGATAGCTTGGTAACCTGCCTCTTGGATGGCTTTTAAGGGAAAGCGGTTTTGGGGCGCTTTGAGCTCCTGCAAACACACCACGTCGGGCTCTTCTTCCCGTAGCCAGCGGAGCAGAACGGGTAAACGGCCATTGATGCCGTTGATATTGAACGTTGCAATTTTCATGAATGAAGGAGGGCACTTTTTCTTTTTCTAACAAGTGCAGAGGCAAAGTGTTTAGCTAAAGAGCCAGGTGGCCAACAGTAACATTTACTTCGATTTAACCTGCTCTTCCAGATAGCTTGCGATTGCCTGCAAAAGCCCCGGCTTTAGTTCTTTTGACGTGTCGGCAGTCGGATCTACCAATATGGCCCGGTAATTCCGTTCTTCATCGGGCTCGAAATGCACCATGGTGCCGAATACTTCCACCTCGATCTTATGGGTATAGCCCATCCAGCGGATACGGCTTTCGAAACTATGTTCGGTATTCCGGTAATTTATGGTTATGAAAAAGGGTTCGTCCATCTGTTCTGTTTAATAATTCCAAGCCTTATATTTTTTCGACCCGCTTTTTTACATCAAGAAGGAGCTGCCTGATTTCCTGCAGGTCGGTTCCGGCTTCGGGCAGCTTATCGGTCTGGTGCTTTACATACTGCCAGATTTCCAGCACCTCATCCACCCTTACGGTATAGGGCGCATAATTTTTATTGAGCGAGCGGAGCAGCACGGTACCGTCCCCTTGCAGGGTAACCTGCTTGAACACGAAATCCCGTTCACCTTTGAGGATAACGATGCACAGGCTGTCGGGCTTCAGGGTTTTCCAGTCCTGCACATAACGGGCCACCACATCGCCCCCCTCGGGAATGGGCAGCATCGAATCGCCCGTAGTGGGGAACATCCGGTAGGTACCCCCGGCCGGAAGGTTCGGCAGCGAAAATTTGGGCAGCGCCGCCAGAAACTCGGGATCGGCATGGCCCGCGGCATAGCCTGCCTTGGCCTTTACGGGTACATACTCCATGTTTTCCTTATTATCGGGCGTAACGGTAATGGAAAGTACGCGCAGGTTCTTCCCGTTGATATATTCCTTTGCCCCCGTTTCCAGCTTGCGCAGTTCGTATTCGCTCCAGCGGCCCAGGTCCTGCCGGAGCAGGTAATCCACGGGGATTCTGAAGAACTCGGACAACCGGATCAGGTCGACCAGTGGCGGATTCTCCGTCTGCCCGTTCTCCAGTGCGGTATATTTACTGCGTGTAAGGCCCAGCAGCTGTGCCAGGTGTTCCTGACTGTATTTTTTGCGGTTGCGGAGAAACCGGAGATTGCTTCTGAAAAAAACTTTTGCAGCTTCCATTTTGTATTGTTATTATTGATGACATTCATTTTGTTACCAATGGTGACAAAATTAAAAATAAAATCGGGATATGGAAACCTCGTTGAAGAAAAAGTCAGTGGTGGAGGAGCTGCGGAAAATGATTCTGGCAGCGGAGGGTTTTTCCGCTCCGAACGGAAGCGATGAACTGCCCGGGGATCTGGGGCCGATGGAAAAGGCCTTCCCGATGGGTACCTTTCCGCTCGGGGCCATCCATGAATTTATCAGTAACAGTGCGGAGGAAGCGGCGGCATCTACCGGCTTCATCGCCTGCCTGATCGGCCGCCTGATGCAGCGGAAGGGTCCCTGCCTCTGGGTGAGCATCGGCAAGCGTTTGTTTCCGCCCTCTCTGCTGGGTTTCGGCATTGAGCCCCACCGGGTGATCTTCATCAACCTGCATGGGGAAAAGGATGCCCTCTGGGTGCTGGAGGAGGCGCTTAAGTGCCCTTCGCTCGCCGCTGTGGTGGGCGAAATCCGCGACCTGGACCTGACGGCCTCGCGCCGCCTGCAGCTGGCCGTGGAGCAGAGCCGTGTTACGGGCTTTCTGCACCGCTATCGCCCGCGGCGCCTGAATAACCTGGCCTGCGTCTCGCGCTGGAACATACGCCCCCTGAGCAGCCTGCAGGACGGACGCCTGCCGGGCATCGGCCACCCGCTGTGGGAAGTGCAGCTCGGGAAGATACGCAACGGAAGGCCCGGCACCTGGCACCTGTGCTGGAAGGCCGGTAACTTCCGGCACATTGCGCCCGATGCCCCCGTTAAAAAGAAAGTCTATACACATACCGGTACATGATGAAAAGATATGTTGCGATAGCATTCCGTCATCTGCTCACGGATGACCTGGCCATCCACCGGCCGGAACTGCGCGGAAAGGCTTTTGTACTGGCCGCGCCCGAGCGGGGGCGCATGGTGATCCGGGCCCTGAGCCCCGGGGCAGCGGCGGAAGGTGTTACCGTGAATATGGTACTGGCCGATGCGCGTGCCCTTTATCCCGATCTGGAGGTCTTCGATTATGAGCCCCACCGGGCGGAAAAATTACTGAAGCGTCTGGCCGAACAGTGTCTGCGCTATACGCCGATGGCGGGCGTCGATCTGCCGGACGGGCTGATACTGGATGCGAGCGGCTGCACCCACCTATGGAAAGGGGAAAGGCCCTATATGGGAGAGATTGCCGGGAAACTGAAAGGCGCGGGCTATGATGTGCGGATGGCCATGGCCGACACCATCGGAACGGCATGGGCCGTGGCCCGTTATGGAACGGATGGCGCCGTGGTTGCTCCGGGTGGGCAGCTGGCGGCCCTGATGCCCCTCCCCCCTGCCGCGCTGCGTTTGGACCGGGCCATAACGGAACGCATGCAGAAGCTGGGCCTTACCCACATCGGTGATTTTATCGGCATGCCCCGTACGGTACTGCGCCGCCGTTTCGGTGAGCAGTTGCTCAACCGCATCGGTCAGGCGCTGGGCACCTCTCCCGAACCGCTGGAACCGGTGCGGCCGCCGGCACCTTATGCGGAACGCCTGCCCTGTCTGGAGCCGGTACGGACGCGAAAGGCCATTGAAATGGCGCTGGAGACGTTGTTGGAAATGCTTACACGGAATCTGCTGGAGGATGGGATGGGGCTGCGGAAGGCGGTTTTCCGGTCTTTCCGTATAGATGGTAAGGTACAGCAGATCCAGATAGGCACCGGCCGCCCTTCGCGTGACCGGCATCACCTCTTCCGCCTGTTCGGCGAAAAGATCGGTACCATTGCCCCCGGTCTGGGCATCGAGCTTTTTATACTGGAAGCGCCCGTTGTGGAGGATCTGGATGCCCGACAGGAGAAGTTGTGGAACGATGGCGGTGTCTATGAAAGTACGGAGATCGGCAATCTGCTCGACCGGATCGCCACGCGTGCCGGCCACGATGCCATCCGCCGCTATCTGCCGGATGAGCACCACTGGCCGGAGCGCTCCATCAGGCCTGCCACCTCTTATGACGAACGGCCGGCCATCCCCTGGCCTATCGATGAGCCGCGCCCGATTTACCTGCTGCCCGAGCCGGAGCCCATCCGGGTATCGGCTCCCGTGCCGGATTACCCGCCCATGGTTTTTGTGTACAAAGGGAAAAGGCATAAGGTGAAAAAGGCGGACGGGCCCGAGCGCATCGAAAGGGAATGGTGGATCGAGACGGGTCCGCAGCGCGATTACTACCGCGTGGAGGATGAAGAGGGCGCGCGCTACTGGCTCTTCCGATCGGGGCATTATGATGGCGAGGGCGAGCCGGAATGGTTCATGCATGGTTTTTTTGCTTAACGGTTTATGGATTATACGGAATTACAGGTCACTTCGAATTTCAGCTTCCTCCGCGGTGCCTCGCACCTGGAGGAACTGGTGGAACAGGCCGCGGCGCTCGGTTATGGGAGCATGGCCATAACCGACCACAACACCCTGGCGGGTATTGTGCGGGCACACAGCGCTGCGAAAAAATACGGTCTGCGTATCATCCCTGCCGCACGCCTCAATCTTGTGGACGGCCCTCCCCTGCTGGCCTACCCGACGGACAGGGATGCTTACGCCCGTCTCTCGGCGCTGCTGACCGAAGGCAACCGGCGGACGGAAAAGGGGAAATGCGAGCTCTATAAGGCCGATGTATATCGCTATGCAGAGGGCATGATCTTTATTTCCCTGCCTCCCGTTGATCTTGATGACGAATTTGATTTCGGAGAGGATTTCAGAAGGGAGCTGCTGGAATATAAAAAGGCCTTCGGCCGGCAACTCTATGTGGCGGCCTCCTGGCTGTACAGGGGCAGCGACGCCAAAAGGCTCTACCGCATAGCGGAACTGGAAGCGGATTTCGGCATACCGATGGTGGCCACCAACGATGTGCATTTCCACAGCCCCGAGCGGCGGCAGCTGCAGGACATCGTGACCTGTGTGCGCGAAAAGAAAACGATCTACAATGCGGGTTACCTGCTTTACGGGAATGCGGAACGCTACCTGAAGCCCGCCGGGGAGATGGAACGCCTTTTTGGAAAATATCCGCAGGCCATCGAAAACACCCGGCGGATCGCGGAGGCCTGCCGCTTCAACCTCGACAGCCTGAAGTATGTGTACCCGAGGGAGATCATGCCGGACGGACGCACGCCGCTGGAGGAACTGACCCGGCTGGCGTGGCAGGGAGCTTACGGCTTTTTCGGTGATCCGCTGCCGGAAAAGGTTTCATCGGCCATTGTGCACGAACTGAAATTCATTGCGGAGATGGATTATGCGCCCTACTTCCTTACGGTATATGACATTGTACGGGAGGCCCGCTCGCGCGGCATCCTCTGCCAGGGCCGCGGCTCGGCCGCCAACTCCACCATCTGTTTCTGCCTGGGCATCACGGCGGTGAACCCGACGAAGTTTGACCTGCTCTTCGAGCGCTTTATCTCTTCGGCCCGGAACGAGCCGCCCGACATTGACGTGGATTTTGAGCACGAACGCCGCGAAGAGATCATCCAGTATATCTATGAAAAATACGGACGCGACCGCGCGGGCATTGTGGCCACGGTGACCCAGCTCCGCCAGAAAGGCGCGGTGCGGGATGTGGCGAAGGCCATGGGCATGTCGGTGGATGCCATCAACCGCCTGTCGAGCTCCATCTGGGAGTTTACCGACGAATGGTTTGAGGGCGATCGCATTTCGGAGCACGGCTTCAACCCGAAGGACCCTCACCTGGTAAAGGTGCTGGAACTGACACGGCAGTTTATGGGTTTTCCGCGCCAGCTGGGCCAGCATACGGGCGGTTTTGTGATCACGGACGGTAAACTGACCGACCTGTGTCCGGTGATCAACGCACGGATGGAGGACCGCACCAACATCGAATGGAACAAGGACGATATCGATGCGCTGGGCTTCCTCAAGATCGACGTGCTGGCACTGGGCATGCTGACCTGCATCCGCAAGGCCTTTGATCTGGCACGGGCACATCACGGCCTGGAGCTGACGCTGGCCACCGTACCGCAGGATGACCCCGAGGTGTACGATATGATCAGCGCGGCCGATACCATCGGGGTATTCCAGATCGAGAGCCGCGCGCAGCAATCGATGCTGCCGCGCCTGCGGCCGCGGAACTTTTACGACCTGGTGATCGAGGTGGCCATTGTACGGCCGGGCCCGATCCAGGGGGATATGGTACACCCCTACCTGCGCAGGCGCAACGGTGAGGAGGAGGTGGAATATCCCTCTCCCGAGCTGGAAGCGATTCTGGGCAAGACACTGGGCGTGCCCCTCTTTCAGGAACAGGCCATGAAAATCGCCATTGTGGCCGCGGGCTTCACCCCTGCCGAAGCGGATGAACTGCGGCGCAGCATGGCCACCTTTAAGGCGAAGGGTCTGGTGAGCCGGTTCGAAAGGAAGCTGATCGACGGCATGGTATCACGGGGCTATAAAAAGGAATTTGCCGAAAGGGTGTTCCGCCAGCTGGAAGGTTTCGGAAGCTACGGCTTTCCCGAAAGCCATGCGGCCAGTTTTGCCCTCTTGGTTTACGTTTCCTGCTGGCTGAAGCATCACTACCCAGATGTGTTTGCCGCAGCGCTGCTGAACAGCCAGCCCATGGGCTTTTATGCCCCGGCGCAGATTGTGCGCGATGCGCGGGAGCATGGCGTGACGGTAAGGCCCGTTGACGTCAACTTTTCCCATTGGGACAATACCCTGGAGGAGAAAACAGGCCCCTACTGCGCGCTGCGCCTGGGTTTCAGGCAGGTTAAGGGAATGAACCGGGAGGAAATGGAAGCGCTGGTACGGGCGCGGAAGAGACCTTATACGCATATCCATTTCCTGCCGGATGCAGGGGTTTCCATCGCTTCGCTGGAGCGCCTGGCGGATGCCGATGCGTTCCGCTCGATGGGCATGGACCGCAGGCAGGCGCTCTGGGAGGTGTCGGCCCTCCATGACCGTCCCATGGGCATCTTTGAAGGGCAGCCTTCGGCGAGCACACCGGAAGAAAAGGTGCGGTTGCCGGCGATGTCAGAATCGGAACATGTGCTGCAGGATTACAGCTCGCTGGCACTTTCGCTGAAGGCGCATCCGGTGAGTTTTATCCGGCGGCAGCTTTATGAGCGGGATATCCTGACCACGAGGGAACTGGACCGATGGCCCGATGGCACGCCCGTTCGGGTGGCCGGACTGGTACTGGTACGGCAGCGCCCGGGAACGGCGGGCGGTGTCTGTTTCATCACGATCGAGGACGAAACGGGCGTGGCCAACCTGGTGGCCTTTGCGAGTCTCTTTGAACGGTACCGGAAGGAAATCCTCTACTCGCAGCTGTTGATGGTAGAGGGTAAACTGCAGCGCGAGGGACAGGTTACCCATGTGGTGGCCAAAAGGCTCTACAACCTCTCCGGGCTGCTCACGCTGCTCGGTCCGAAGGAAAGAAAGCAGGCCGAGCTGCGGACACTCTCGCCCGCCGATGAAAAAGACGGCCATGTCTTCCCTGCCAAAAACAAAAGGACGCAGGTACGGGTTGATGCTCAACTGGAGCTGTTTCCGAAAGGACGTAATTTCAGGTAAATTTTAATTGATTGGAGATGCAGGGGAAATTGTTTGATGATAACCGGCAATTGGTACTGCCACGGGAACTGATGGATTATACGCCAGGCTTTCTGGAACGGCCGGAGGCGGATACGCTGCTTACTTTTTTATTGCATAATGTGCCCTGGCAGCAGACCAAAGTTAAGATGTACGATAAGGAGGTGGTAACGCCCAGATTGACGGCATGGTACGGAGACCGCCCGCTGAGGGCAGATGACCGGCGTGAACCGATACCCTGGCTGCCGGAACTGCAGATGGTAAGGCAGCGCATAGAGGCCTTTACCGGCATGGCCTTTCAGGGCGTGCTGCTGAACCTCTACCGCGATGGAAATGATTCGGTGGCCTGGCATGCCGACAAGGATACGGTGCCCGGCCGCAAAACCGAAATAGCCTCCCTGAGCCTGGGAGCCGAACGGAGCTTTGATTTCCGCAGGAAGGACGACCATACCGGTCGCTACTCCATCAAGCTGCAGCACGGCTCCCTTCTGCTCATGAAAGGCGATCTGCAACTTCACTGGGAACATAGGATAGCAAAATCGAACGTGATCATGGGGCCGAGGATCAATCTGACGTTCCGAAAGGTAATCTTATAGGGATAAACTGTAGTAGCTTATTATTTAAGCCTTTACCTTAATGTGGCAGTCTATCCCTTAATAAGCCATAAACCCACGTTCCGAATATAGCACTCAAAAGGCTTATTCCAATCACAAGAGCTCCGGTTCCTATTTGCGCAAACAATGGGCCTGGGCAGGCTCCGGTGATTGCCCAACCAAATCCAAAGAGCAACCCGCCATACAACTGCCCACGATTGAATTTTTTTGCTTGAAATTCGATCGGCTCGCCACCCATTGTTTTGATATTAAACCTTTTAATTATGCCTATAGATATTATACCAACAACTACGGCACTTGCAATAATGCCGTACATGTGAAAGGATTGCAAACGGAACATTTCCTGTATACGAAACCAACTGATCGCTTCGGATTTCACGAATATAATCCCAAAAAAAATGCCCACTAACAGATATTTAAAATTTGGATACCAACGACGCCTTGAGTCGTTTTCAGTGACGTCCCTCCTATTTTGCTCTTCGTTATTATTTCTTTCAATTATCTTTAAATGCATGTTTATATTTATTAAAGTGTTAGGATAAGGGGGAGTATAAAATTAGCCATAATAAAACCGCCTGCCATAAAACTGATGGTTGCTACCAATGATGGCCATTGTAGATTAGATAGCCCCATAATAGCGTGTCCGCTGGTACATCCTCCTGCATAGCGGCTACCAAAACCTATGAGGAATCCGCCAAATATGAGGATAATGAAACCTCGCAGGGTGAAGAGACTTGACCAACTCATAAGATCATGAGGTATTAAGCTGCTGTAATCCGTAATGCCATAATCTGTGAGTTCTGATACCAACCGAGGATCTAACTTAATCGGATCGGCATCAGAAAGCTGGTTTTTAGCGATGAAGCCGCCCATAAGAATACCAACGACAAAAAACAAGTTCCACGACTCTCTTCTCCAGTTATATTTGAAGAAAGGGATATTGGCAGGTACGCATGCCGCGCAAATGTGCCGCAGTGAAGAGCTGATACCGAAGGATTTATTTCCGATAATTAACAGTATCGGAACCGTTAAGCCAATGAGTGGCCCGGCAATGTACCAGGGCCAAGGTTGTTTAATAAGTTCTAACATGTTTTATAAATTATAGTTAATTTTGCGCTCTTGTACACTCCCAGCTACAAAACTGATTTTGTTATAACAGGCTCTTTGTTTTCCAACCATTCCTTCATCCCTCCTGTATAGTACTTTACATTATTGAATCCGTTTTTTATTAAAATTGAGTGAGCTATGGTAGCTCGATCGCCGGACTGGCAATAAACGACTAAATGTTTATCTTTATCGATTTTGTTCAGATTGCTTGTCAAGGTGCCAACGAAAATATTATGGGAACCTTCAATATGTGCCTCACGGTATTCTGAAGCACTCCGCACATCTACTAACTGCACATCGTTCCTGTTTAGGTAACTTTTGAATTCGGACAGCGAGAGCACATCTGCTTTTTGCAGCTCAACACCCACATCACATATATCTGATATATAACCTAGTATGTTATCGAGGCCGATACGCATTAATTTTCGCGTCAAATCGCTCATTTGCTCGTCATCCGCTATCAGCATGAATTGTTCTTCATAGCTCAGCAGCCAACCCATCCACGTTGAAAATGAATTATTCGCCTGTATATTAATGCTTTGCAAAAGAAATCCCTTAGCAAAGAGGCGTTTATCCCTAGTATCAATAATTTGGATTCCTTGATCATAAGCGGCTTTGAACTGTTCTTTTGTTAATTTCGGATGCGGAGGAATAGCTGCCAACAACGGTCGCCTTTCCTTATTGAGACGCTTCATCATGGCAAAGTATCGTGGTGCCTCAGGTTGATCGGCCAATAAATAGTCCGCAAACTTTTCCTCATTTCCATATAATTGAAATGCCCAGTTCCTGATTTTTTCATAACCGACGGTGGAACTCGGTACCGACCCGAGCGACTTACCGCAAGCGGAACCGGCCCCATGTCCTGACCAGACCTGAACATAATCGGGAAGATCTGCAAATTTCCGAAGCGATTGGTATAACTGTTGAACACCCCGCTCCGTTGTACCGGAAAATCCGGCCGCCTTCTCTAAAAGATCAGGTCTACCAACATCGCCGACAAATATGAAATCGCCTGTGAAGATCATTACAGGTTGATCACTTGCGGCATGATCTGTAAGTAGAAAGCTGATGCTTTCGGGTGTGTGCCCGGGTGTGTGTATCACGTCTAATGTAAGTTTACCGATAGTAATTTTATCACCATCTTTTAGACCGATGTGCGGAAACTCGTACTGCCAAGCGGCTCCTCCCTCATCAGACAGGTAAAGTTCTGCCCCTGTCACTGCAGCCAATTCGCGTGATCCGCAAAGAAAATCTGCGTGAATATGGGTTTCCGCAATGTGGGTTATCGTCAGGTTATTTTCCTCAGCAAGCGCTAAATAGGTATCGATGTCCCTCTTGGCGTCAAGCACAATAGCCTTCCCAATTGTTTGGCAGCCTATCAGATAGCTGCTCTGTGATAAACTCTTATCATAAATGTGTTGAAAAAACATGATATGTAATATTTAATGATCTGTTAAAGTTGTAAACTAATTTTTTATCGTACAGTTACTTTGGTTACACGACGCAAGTCAGTGCGCTACTTGAACAACAATTCTCTTAAAAGGATATAAATACCCATAATCAAAACAAACCAGCCAAAGGCAAACCGTAGTCTTCTTCCTTCAATTTTTTTTACCAACTTACTACCAACAAAAATGCCTAGAAAGGCCATCAAGGTGACCGATAGGAGGAAGCACCAATTGATGGCAATAAATGTTACTGAGAATAGAAATCCTGTTAAGGAGTTGATAGCAACGATTAACAGCGATGTCCCTATAGCTGTCTTTATAGGCGTTTTAAGGAAACCTATAAGTGCCGGAACTATAAGGAAACCACCTCCTGCTCCAACCAATCCTGTAACAAGTCCTACGAGCGCACCCAACGATAGGATACGTAAATTACTAAATGGCTTTTGCCTGTTTACTTTTGGTTGGTCAGCTTCTTCCGATTTTGCGATCATGCTATAGGAGGCTATTACCATTAACACGGCAAAGATGGAAAGGAGAAGGGTGCTTCTCGTGACGGCTAAATTGCCAATTTCAAATACAGATTCCGGTATCGCCGGTACAATGACCCGTCTGCTAAAGAAAACTGCCAAGACGGAAGGTATACCGAAAATTAATGCAGTTTTAATATCCACCATATTTCCCCTAAAATAGGGAAATGTACCTGCGGCACTGCTTAAGCCAACGATAAACAACGAATAGGTCGTAGCGGTTATAACGTCAATATGAAACAGATAAACTAATACCGGTACGGTAAGGATACTACCGCCGCTTCCGATCAGTCCCAGCGAGATACCTATTAAAATTGACGCAAAATAACCGATGAAGTCCATTTCTTTTTTATTAGATGGATCAAAGGTCCGTCAATTCAAAGATCTGTACAGCTACTTTTGTTACACAAGAACGATTTTATTTCTACCGAGCTTTACCGTACCATCGTCTTCGAGCTGTTTTAAAAGTCTGGAAACAACCACACGTGCGGTACCAAGTTCGTTCGCCAATTGCTCGTGCGTAATGCTCAGCATATTGTTTCCCGAAAGTTCTTTTTTTTTCCGTAATAGCGTTAGCAATCGTTCGTCAACTTTCTTAAACGCAATTGCGTTCACCATATCCAGTAATTCTTCAAAACGTTTGTGATAGAGGCGAAAAATGTAATCGAGCCACTGTGGGTATTCTCTAATGAACAATGAGACCTTTTCCATGGGCAGGAAGCGAATTTCGGCGTCTTCCTCCACTTCGGCCCTAACCTTACTCGTTTCGTTGTGAAGTCCTCCTAAAAATGACATGATGCAACTTTCGCCGGCCTTGATGTAATATAGTAAAATCTCTCGTCCGTCTTCTTCTGTACGGATAACCTTTAATGTACCCTTTGTAACAATAGGGATTGAACGGATGTACGCATGTTCGCTTAAAATAACATGTCCTGCATTATAGGTCTTCTGTATGCTATTTGCATACAACATCTCTCTTAATTGCGGCGAATACCTAAATTCTTCAATTTGATCCAGAACGTCCATATCGCAAATTTACATTTTAGGGGCATATAATTGCCCCCAAAATTGATTCCGCTTAAGAAACTTGCACCGTTTTTTTATTAGACGGGGATTTCGCTGTTTTTTTTAGTTCAATTTGTAAAATACCGTCCTGATACTTTGCTTTAATAGCATCTTCTGTCACATTTTCAGGCAAACTAAATACGCGCGTAAATTCTTCCTGATGAAATTCATGCCGCGTGTAATTTTCCTTCTCTTCTTTCTTTTCTGACTTATGTTCGGCACTAATGCTGATCATACCGTCTTCAATGGCAATCTTGAAATCATCTTTTTTATACCCGGGCGCAGCTAATGTTAATTCATAATAGTCCTTCGTATCGCGGATATTAACCGGCGGTAGAGAAGTTTTGCTAAAGATCGGTTTGCTAAAGAAGCCATCGGTGTTCCAGAAATCTTCCATCATTGACCTAAATGATGGGAAGTCAGTAGCTTTAACTAAGTTTGACATAATATTGAATTTAGAAATAATAACTAAGTTCCTTAAATAAATAATTCTTAATGATTTAGGTTATTTGACATAATGAGATTGATCAGGTAAGCGGTTTCGGAAAAACCAGCATTGGCCATTTGGCCAACGAAGAAAATGAAACAGTGTCACTACCGAGAAACAATTTCTCAAAGAAGGTGCGCTGCTGATCTGTAAACATAACAAGTATAGAGGGGTTAAATTTGGCTAACTGTACAGCTAAATGCTTTACGAGAGGCTCCTCAAAATTGTACTTCTCTTGAAAAAATTGGACAGTATTGGGGGGCAGCTTAGAAATAATTTCTGTTGCAGAGGCTACTTTGTTATTGAGCTGATCTGAGGGAAGCGAAAAGTGAAGGATGTCTACTTTTAGCTTAAGGGTTTCCATACAAACCAACACCATGTTTAACTCGCTTTCGAAATTCGTTAAGTCGGAAGCATATAATACGTTTCGGAGTTTTCTTCTTCTATAATCAGGAGGTACAATGATGATAGGAACATGTGATTGTTTTATTAATATATTAGCCACACTTCCAAACAGTTTTCGATGCCATCCGGCCGCGCTTCGACCTATACAAATAAATGTAAATTGATGGAGCTGCGCATACTGGAGAATGTGCTGCGCAACGAACAGCGATTCTTGAACGTGATAATAAAGCTGTAGCTGCTGAAGATCTATGCTTCCGGCAACTTTGCGAATAAACCTTATCAATTTTATACGTTCATTTTGCAGTTCAGTGTTTTGAAATCCTTTATAAGATAGGTCATTCCAAGTAGGTCTCTCGTTGTGATAGGTATAAAAAAATGTTAATTCATATTGATAGTGCTCGGCAAGTTGCAAAGCAAAGCGTATTCCTCCTTTAGAATTAGATGATAAATCCGTTGTAACCAAGATTTTCATAATTTCAGCTCCTTTGTTTTAACTAATTTATATAGCTTATAAACATCCCTCTTATGAAAGAGCTGTGTACCGCTATTTAACGTTGCCGCCGTACCACAAGCCACGCCAAATCTGGCTACCTCCGAAAAACTCTTCTTTTGCTGAAGCATCCATACCATTCCGGCCACCATACTATCTCCGGCTCCCACTGTACTCACTCGCTGCACGGGTGGTGCTTCGATTTCTTCGTATACACCATCCGCCAATAAGATAGCACCACGTTTACCCAGAGAAACCACCAACATCTTACACTGTCCTTTACCAATAATATCCTGACCGATGGCTTTAACCTCTTCTTCGTCAACACTTTCCTTATTTACCAAACTGGCAAGTTCGGACAAATTGGGCTTGAGCAAATAAGTTCCGGCTTCTAACGCAAGCTTTAAGGATTTGCCTGATGCATCAATCACCAATAAGGCATTGCTCTTTCTGGCAACTTCTGCAAGACGTAAATAGAAGTCGTCCGGCACGCCCTTAGGTGAGCTTCCACTTACTACCATAATGTCTGCCAGTGGGCTTAGCATAACAATTGCTGAAAAACAACGGTCGAATTCGGTGGAGCTGAGTTCATGTCCGGGCATCACGAATCGGTACTCGAAATTAGAGGCAGTTTCAACGACCGTTAGGTTCTCGCGTGTATTGCTGGCCACTTTAATGGCTGTATGTGGTATATCTTTATCGGCTAAAATCTCTTCGAAATATCGACCGTTCTCTCCGCCGGAAGGAAAAATAGCATAACTTAAACCTCCCAGTTCTTTGATGGCTTTACTAACGTTAATTCCTCCGCCTCCTACTTCAAGGCTCTCCTGAACGCAACGCATCTTTTTTTCCGGTGTCATCTTCTCGACAGAAACACCCCGATCAATTGCCGGATTCATTGTTATTGTAATAATCACCGTTTTAAAATTTTATAGTCGACTAATCCTGCAACTATAGTTAATAACTATATAAACAAACAGCAGTGAAATGAATCACAGTATATGCCTCATAGGCTTTCAATCAAATGTCATTAATCATCATAGCGTGGATAATCGGCTAATTTAACCGTCAGCTCATTCTCCACTTTGGAGATACCGGGTGCGGCCCATGCAGCATCTACTGCATCTCCCATTTCAGCCAATGAACGTACGGTGCCTCGCAAGATCGCCCGATCTTTATCGATTTCGATTTGAATATTACGTGCATCAATATTTGCATGTCGCTGAAAAGCCGCCGCAATTTGTTGTTCAACATCCTTAGCTGTAGCTCTTGGTTTGATGTTGATTAAATTGATAACCGATCGGACACCCTTTAAGTTCTCCATCGCCTTTTTTGCTTCATTGCGTTGATACTCCCATTCTACCTGTCCTTCTAGTTTGACCACTCCTTCCTCTACTTTAATTTGAATGTGCTGATCAGCAAGGCTGGCTTGTGATTTAATGGCCTCCACCGCCGCTTGAGCTATTTCTGTATCCGTATGCATTGTTCCGGCAAAAAACACGACCTCAATATCCTCAGCTAAGGCTGTTACCCCCTGAACTCTGCGGGCTGCCCGTTCCGCAGCCATTTTTTTTGAATAGGTACTTACCGTGCCTGACAAGGTAACAACCCCACCTTTCACAGTTACACCAATTTCTGACGCATCGAGTATGGGTTCCCATTTTAACTCATCGATTACATCTTGTTGAATTTCTACATCACTTTTCATAGTAAACAGATTAATAGCGACCTGCTATACAGGTGGCTTTGTTAAAAATTATTGTTTTGTTTCAGTCGGTTTTATTAAAAGAACAGGAATGGTAGTATACAGAGCCATTTCTTTTGATACACTTCTATGTAGGAAGCTTTCACCCAGAGCATGTTGTTTTTTAATCAACAAGATCAGTTGTACCTCCTGTTCTCTTGCGAATTTTAGAATTCCTTGTCTTTCAGATTTATTATCCACATAGAAATACGTTGCCTTGAGATTATCCAGTAACGCGTGTAGAGCATACTGCTGTGTTATCATATGCGGATCATAATACTCTTCTTCTCGATAATCAACATTCACAACGAGCAATTCGGCTCCCAATTTGTTTGTGAGTCCTTTAATTATATTAACCGGTATGGTTGCGGTAACTTCCTTAAAATCGCAAGCTAATGCCATTCGCTTTATGGGTTTAAACGAAATCGAAGCAGGGATTACTAAAAGGGGAGTATCGCATGTAGCACAAAGTCTGGCGGTATTACTACCTAATAAAAGTCTGCTTAACCTTGATTTACCGGTCCGTCCCACCACGATCAGATCAATGGCTTCCCGGGCCTGGATCCGATTGATCCCTTCGATTAAGTTCCAGTGATCAATTTCGCAAACAATCTCAATAGATGGATCAATAGCCAGTAAACATAATTTGATTTCCGCTAATTTATGTGCAGCCTCATCTACAGTGGATTCATTAATGGCTTCAGGTAGTTGCGCGATATCGAAATAGCCATGCAATGCATCCAAACTATGATAAAGAATTATCCTGGAAGCTTCTACCCGTGAAGCAAAAGCGGTAGCGTATTTAGCTGCATTCAGCGCCGACTCGGAAAAGTCGATCGCTACAAGAAAAGTTCTCATAAAGCCAATTTTTAACGTTCGGCAATTATGTTTCGGGCTTTTGCAAAAAGATAAATACGAAAAACACCCGCCAATATAAAGCCAACACCTGTTAATGCCATCAAATCCGTCATTTCTATCGAATTGTTCCTCAACAGTAGTTGCAACACGAAACCAATTGATATAATTGCTACCATCACGAGCCACCAGTTAACGGGTTTCCTTCTCCATATGCTAACTGTATTCTGAATGATTATAATCAGTTTAACCAATAACATACCGCCCATAAAAGGTGGTAAAAGAACCATCAATAGCCAGGGATTAAAGAACACATAACCGGCAATTGCAATGTCCAGAACACCGCCCAATACGAACGAAGGCCAGTCGGGAATCATCTTACGACTGAACAGTGAAAAAGATATCTCAAAAACGCCGGCTGTTAAAGCCAGGATGATAAAAACGATAGAAATATATCTATAGGAGATTATCGGACTCAAAAAGACCCATACGCCAAGCCCGATAAGTACTAAGCCGGCTGCCAGTAATAGCCAGGCGTAATATCGTTTATTTGTTAATGTTGTACGGATTGACATGATCTTAAGGATTAGCGTATTTCTTAAGAGACTTTTCCATTAGAAGGTTTTTTATTGCTCTTATATGATTCTTTCAATACATCTTGAAGCAAGTATAGGTAACCCAGTTCAATTTTATTCCGATGACCGTAGGCCGAGACTATTTTATTGGCAGAACTGAAAATTGCTTCAGCTAACTTTTGATCAATGAACGATGGGTGATCGTCTACAAAACTACTAAACCGTTTGAAGGCGGATGAAGCTGTTGGCCTGCTATCGAATAGCCAATCAAACACCGCCTGAATCTGATAAGCGGCATCATAACCGTACTCGTCCAAAGAGGGTTCAAAATCGAGCCACGCTTCCTGTACCAGGCCTTTAACGGCCTCTACCTCCTTATCCGTTATATCGCGGTCACAGTAGGTAAGGCTATAAAAGAGAAAGGCCAGGTTCTCATAAAATTTTGTCCAAAGTTGAGGTGTGCGTATCATGTTTTCTATTGTTTAGTATAAAGTTATTTATAGGAAAGAAATCTTACTATGATCGAAAACAGGTCTGGTCATGATAGGAATCATCCTCATTTTGCCCATACCATTTTGCTTCCGCTTTCGCTATGTATTCGATTCCTTGCAACAAGGCGTCTGCTGTGAAAGAGATACTGTTGATGCCCTTTCGGACTAAAAAATCTGAAAATTCAGGATAGTCACTCGGTGCCTGACCGCAAAGCCCCACCTTATGGTTATGGGCTCGCGCAGTTTTAATCAATTGCTCTAGCAGGCTTAGCACTGCCATGTCCTTTTCGTTAAATAGATTACTTACATCTGCGGAATCGCGATCAACACCCAAAGTTAGCTGCGTTAAATCATTAGAACCGATCGAAAAGCCATCGAATACGGAAGCGAATCCTTCGGCCAAAATGATATTAGAAGGAATCTCAGCCATCACATAAATTTCGAGTTGCTTTTCGCCCTGCACAAGTCCATAACCTCTCATTATCTCTAGCACTTTTTTACCTTCATCTACCGTCCGGCAAAATGGGATCATCACTTTTACGTTATCGAGCCCCATTTCTACTCGTACGCGTTTTACGGCTTGACATTCAAGGCCAAACGCCTCCTTATATTTTGGATGATAATAGCGGGAAGCTCCACGAAAGCCAAGCATCGGGTTCTCTTCCTTTGGCTCAAATTCTTCTCCACCGATCAATTTAGCATACTCGTTACTTTTAAAATCACTCATTCTTACAATAACATCTTTCGGATAAAAAGCAGCTGCAACCATGGCAATGGCCCCTGAAAGTTTATTAATAAAATATTTTCGCTTGTCGGGAAAGTGCTTTGTTAGCGAATCGATTTTATGTTTCACGTTCTTATCTGCAAGTTCATCATATTTTATTAGTGCCATTGGATGGATTTGGATGCTGTTATTGATGATAAATTCCATCCGTAAGAGACCAACCCCTTCGTTGGGATATCGGCTAAGGTCAAGCGCTCTGTCTGGATCGGCCAGTATCAACATGGGAGCCGTTCGAGTTTTAGTTAAGTGTTCCAAGCTGGTTTCCTTAACTTCCCAACGGAGACGACCGTCGTAAATATATCCGCTATCACCTTGCGCACAGTCTACCGTTATCAATTGTCCATCCTTTAGTATTTCAGTTGCATTGTGCGTTCCCACTACGGCTGTAATACCTAATTCCCTTGCCACAATGGAAGCATGACTGGTTCGACCTCCTTTATTCGTAACAATGCTAATCGCTTTTTTTAAGAGCACATTCCAGTCCGGGTTAGTTATATCTGACACGATGATATCGCCTTGCTTAACTTTGTCTGCATCCGCCAACGAATGTACCAAACAAACACGGCCGCTGACAATCGCCTTCCCTACTGCCCTTCCCGAACAAAGAGGAACCGCTCTGTCCTGTAACTTATAGGTAGTAAGCGTCACTTCTTTCTTACGCCCGTGAACGGTTTCGGGGCGTGCCTGTACGATAAACAGCTCATTGGTTTCGCCATCTTTAGCCCATTCAATATCCATAGGCATGCCATAGTGCTGCTCAATCAGATAACACCAATAGGCAAGTTTCATGGCTTCGTCTTCATCTAAAACAAATCG
Organism: Olivibacter sp. EAT-5; assembly: GCF_044784325.1. NCBI lineage: Bacteria > Pseudomonadati > Bacteroidota > Sphingobacteriia > Sphingobacteriales > Sphingobacteriaceae > Olivibacter > Olivibacter sp. EAT-5. The sequence continues at coordinate 5,336,446 of NZ_CP173028.1, forward strand.
CTCTCTTAAATCTATTGGTGTTTTGACATTTACCGTTGATTTGCTCATTGATACTTCTTCTCGCAATATCAAGGTATTCTCTTTCCTGCCCAACTTGGTTTGAATGAGACTATATTGTTGGCGGATGACAGCCGGTTTAAAAAGATAAAACTCATCTGGGCTTACAGCTCCTTGTACTACATTTTCACCTAAACCCCAGGATCCGGTTAGGTAAATGATATTTTCGTGCCCCGTTTCTGGATCTACGGTAAAAGCAACCCCCGCGGCTCCACGATCGCTTCTTACCATTATTTGGACACCAATACTTAACAAAACCTGCATATGGTCGAAACCATGATCCAAGCGATATTTAATAGCACGATCATTAAACAAAGAGATATAGCAACGATGACAGGCTATTAAAAGTTCCTGCTCTCCCTTCACATTCAAAAAAGAATCGTGTTGACCTGCAAAACTGGCTTCCGGAAGATCTTCTGAAGTTGCACTGCTTCTCACAACAACTGTTACAGGATCTTTAGTCCCCTTAGCGAGTTCCCGATATGAAGCCAGTACCATTTGTTTCCAATCATCTGGTAATACCGCATGTTTTATCAAATTCCGACACTCCTTCCCTATCTTTTCCAGGTTCGTAAGCTCTTTCGAATCAAGACTTTTCAATACCATTTTCAGCTTTTCCTCCAGCTGATTGAATTTCAGAAAATACCGATAGGCGTTAGCAACAATCGCAAAACCCGCAGGAACTTGCACGCCGAGATTTTGTAATTGATTAATCATTTCTCCTAACGACGCGTTTTTACCACCTACTAAGGCTACATCACTTGCACGGAGTTTAAAAAATGGAATAATATATTGATTGGTTTCCATGGTTATTTAATTAGTTTTCCGATAATTTTCTTCGCATTACCCGATGATAGTTTGCTAAAAACTGATGATCGATTCATTTTTGATGATGATCATGGCTCTTTCAAAAGATATCCCTCGCTATTATTTTCGAATTATTAAAACAGGCAATTCAGCGGATGCGGCCAACTCTTTTGAGACACTTGAGCTGGTAATACGCTCTAGCAAGGAGTGCTGTTTGGCTACCACAACAATCATCTGCGCATCAAACTGATCGGCATAATCCAAAAGTCCTTTGCTAACGTCATTCCCTTCTATATATTGAATGGATGGATCTAACTCTTCAAACAAATCATAAAATGTATGTTGTTCGTATGCTTCGCGATCATCCAAAGGTACTTTCGCATTTTTCCCCACGTTAACGACCATCAGTTGTGCCTGAAAGCTCTTTATCAGTTGAATTAGTTTGGCGATCGGTACAGTGTCTGCCACGTTTTTCAGATCGCAGCCCATTACAATCTTCCTAATCGCTTTAAATTTTGCTTGCGGTGGAACCACCAGTATGGGCGAATGGGTCGTTTTCATGAGCTTCTTCGTACTGCTTCCTACCAGCAATTTCTTCAATACATCTCTTTCAGAACCGATTATTATAAGTTTGGCCTCGCATGTTTCAACAAGATTTGCAAGCCCTGTTTCTAAAGGTCGGGAATCGGCTTTCGTTAAAATCAAGGTATTTTCGGGTGCTAGTGGCAATAGGCTTTCTCGTAACTCACTCAAAAACACCTCCATACATTCTTGCATTTTTTCTTGAGATAACATCATGCTTTCCGGATTTTCCCTCGAAATTGGTAATAATTTATAAGCATGATAGAGAACCAAGTAACGCGCCTTAAGTTGCTTACACAACTGGGCGGCATATTGCGCAGCATTTGTCGCCGGTTGTGAAAAATCCGTTGCAGCTAATATTGTTTCCATAATCTAATTATTTTAGTTAAATTTAGTTACCGCCCATCGGAAGGACGATAATCGAAAACAGTTCTTCATATGATGTTGATCATTAATTAGCCTCCGAGTATTGTGCATTTTGTCTGTCGCGAATTATAGATCGTAGGGAGGTTCCCTATAAGTCTATTTATGAGGGTGATTAAAACAGCCGCTAACGATGATTGTTATCAATCTACATTATATGCGCAAACAAACAAGTGTTACTGAGAGGCGTAATAAATCAACAAAAGGGGAATACTTTCTTAAATATAAAATGAAAGAAGCAACGTGGTTTTTCAAAGAAAGGGCTGAGGTTCTTAAAACGCTTGACGTTGACGAACAAACCGGTCTCTCGAATGCAGAAGTTTTATTAAGACGGAACAAAACCGGCGTCAATGAGCTTCAAAAAGAAAAAAGAAAGACCGTTTTAAGACTCTTCTTTACGCAACTCCAAGATTGGTTAATTTATATCCTGTTTGCCGCCACCTTAATAACTGTTTTTGTTGGAGCGTATGTTGATGCCGTTATTATTCTATGCGTCATTATATTAAACGCACTATTAGGCGTATTCCAAGAGATTAAAGCAAGTAATGCCATTGAAGAACTTCAGAAGATTAGTCGACCGAGGGCAATTGTTAAAAGGGAAAATACAACAACGGAAATAGACGCAAAGGATCTTGTTCCCGGGGATGTTGTGATTCTGGAAGTAGGGCGAAGCGTCCCTGCTGACATTCGCTTATTGGAAACGATTGACCTCAAAATCGATGAATCGGCTATTACCGGCGAATCGGTGCTTAGCTTAAAAGACGCTTCCTTTATTACAGATGACCATCAAACACCACTTGGGGATCGCTATAATATGGCATATATGTCAACCTTAGTAAGTACGGGGCGAGGATTAGGCATCGTTACGGCCACTGGTATGAAAACGGAGATCGGAAAAATCGCCAATCTGATAACAGGTCAAGAAACTCATAAAACACCGCTCGAAAAGCGCCTTGAACATCTCGGAAAAACTCTTGGAAGAATTGCTATCTGCGTATGCTTGTTGATATTTGTGATTGCGATGGTTCAGGGGAGAAACTTACTGGATATGTTTCTTCTTTCTGTATCGTTGGCAGTAGCGTCAATTCCGGAAGGCTTAGCAGCTATTGTGGCAATTGTGCTTTCCATAGGCGTTACCAGGATGTCAAAACAAAACGCTATTATACGCAAGCTGTCAGCTGTTGAGACGTTGGGATCGGTAACTATCATCTGTTCAGATAAGACGGGAACACTCACTCAAAACCGTATGAAGGTAACTGATTATTGTCTTTCCAACGGTAAAGAAGGCGATCCTCTTTCCTTGGCCAAAGCCATGATTCTCTGTTCGGACGCCACGGTTGGTGATGGACAGGTTACAGGCGACCCAACCGAGATCGCCCTACTGCAATGGGGAGATGAGCTTCAGATAAATCGCAAATCGTTATACGAAAGCAACAAACGTATTGCAGAGTTACCCTTTGATTCGGACAGGAAATTGATGTCAACCGTGGTTGAAGAAAACGGGTCCTATACTGTATATACAAAAGGGGCACTAGATGAGCTTATGGAGAAATGTCGTTTTGTAGCAGAACGAGGGGAGAAAGAACTTTTGGATGATGAAAAAAAACAGTTTTATCGCGAATTCGCGGAAAACATGTCTAATCAATCATTGCGGGTGTTGAGCGCCGCCTATAAATCAATAGATTCGAATAAAGTTAAACCCGAAGATCTAGAACAAAACTTAATCTTATTGGGTTTTGTAGGCATGATTGACCCGCTAAGAGAAGAGGCGGTATTGTCAGTACAAAAAGCAAAAAGTGCGGGTATCATAACGGTCATGATTACCGGCGATCATAAAAAAACAGCTTTCGCCATTGCTCACCAGCTACGGATAGCTAATAAAATGGAAGAGGTTATTACCGGACAAGAAATTGACAGGCTTTCTGAGGAAGAATTTATCAAACAGGTTATGCAATACCGTGTGTTTGCTCGCGTTTCGCCGGAACATAAAGTTAAAATAGTCAATGCGCTGAAACGTTGTAAAAACATTGTCTCAATGACGGGCGACGGAGTCAATGATGCCCCTTCGTTGAGGGCGGCGGACATTGGAGTAGCGATGGGTATAACCGGAACAGATGTGGCTAAAAGTGCCGCCGACATGGTGTTAACAGATGACAACTATGCTACTATCATCACAGCTGTTGAGCAAGGCCGAAACATTTATAACAACATTAAGAAATCGGTTATCTTTTTTGCTTTCTTGCAATCTGGGCGAAGTTTTCACATTAGTCTTTAGCTTACTACTTGGTTGGCCAACCCCATTATTAGCAACGCAGCTATTGTGGGTTAATTTAATTACAGACTCGTTGCCTGCAGTTACTTTGGGGATGAACCCTTCCAATCCCGAAGTCATGAAAGCTAAACCAAGACGGCTTCGGGAAAGTTTCTTTTCCGGTGGTGCGACGACTCAAGTTTTTTGGGGCGGGTTGCTTATTGGCCTGAACGCCTTATTTGCCTTTTACTATGGCTTTTACATTAATGAAGCAAGCCCATTTAACAACGTTGAAGACGACGAAATTTTATCTTATGCCCAAACCATGGCATTTATCGTACTTGTTGGAAGTCAATTGCTTTATGCCTTATCCCTTAGAAGTAAACGAAAACATCTTTTCAGACTTAGCCTTCTTTTTAATAAATACCTTGTATATGCAATTATAACAGGTTTTATTCTACAATTGACTGCTATCATGATACCTTTTCTACGAGAAGCATTTCATCTAGAACTACTCAGTTGGACAGATTGGGCAGTTGCCTTACTATTCTCTTTTTTTCCGCTGTTGATTACCGAACTCGTTAAGATGCTACGGGTTCAGCAAGAGAAAAGCTAGCCAAAGAGAGATTTGATGGCCTACTTTAGGCCACCGGCATTAGTAAAATAGGCACGCGCTTATAAACTTCTGCACCCTCAGCCGGTTTATCAGAAAATAGATGAGCGAAGAAATGATGCTTACGATGTGCAATTGCCAACATTCCCTGGTCCTCCGAAGTCATCAATCGGTTGATGATCGTTTCCGCGTGGCCATGCTTACCAGCGTTGAATATACGTATACGTTGTTTAACCCGCGAAGATATGGTTTCCGTAAACAAAGATTCAATGACATCTTCGGTCAGATCCGGCAAACCTTCTGCACATACATGTAACATAGATAGTTTTACATGTAGCGGTTCCGAGAGCTTAGCTAACTCCATTACGATTTTAAAATCCGTGTACCTGAGATCAGTTACATAGAGTATATTTTTTAAACCCTCAAAAACGACCTGCTCTGGAATGATCAGGATGGGACAATTTATCTTATCGACAATTTCTCTTACCTTTTTACCAAATAAAAACCCTGTTGTGTTTTTACCGTCTGCCGCTCCCATTAAAATGAGTTCAATATGCAGATCCTTAACCAAGTTAAACATGGTCTCTGCAAAAACACCCCGCTCAACCAAGCTTGTAATTACCGGTTTGAAATCCGTAGCCACCCAATGACCTTTCAGATCCTCCTTAATTTTTTCCAATTCGGAAAAAGCCTGTGCATAATTAGCCGTTCTGTCGTCAATTATACAGGATAAGATCATATTGGATTTCAAGCTTTGCGCTAGTTTTAACGCGTATTGCAAAACATTGTCTTTTTTGTTCGCAACATCAATCATCAAGAGAATATTCTTCATGTTTAATTCATTTTACCTCGTTAATTTTTCCATTTGTACAATGGAGCATACCGAATTCAAATTTCCTTTACTTCTTCCGCTTTTTGAATGATTTGGATAACCGCCAAAGATGATTGCGCTCATTATATTGTGATATGTTTGGAACACCAACTAATGTCTACAATCATTTATTGTACTTATGAAGATCATAGTTTCCTCGCCTTTTATGTACTTACTTCGCGTTATACAGTTTATTCAAATAACTCTTAAAAATATTCTTATGGACACCATTTTAGTTCCGACCGACTTTTCGGAAAACTCCAAAGGAGGAATCCGTTTTGCCATTAACGTAGCAGCTTATACAGATACTCGTCTGCTATTTATCTATGTGGCACCGATTGTATATAAAACCGACCCGAACATGTCATACGAACATTTCGGTATCAATAAAGATGAGCAGTCGCTATCCTTAAAAAACTTTGTTGAGGCTTGTTACCAAGAAATGGGAGTTAAGCCCAAATTATACGACTGTACTGTTATCAGTGGGCTACGAGCAGATCTCGCCCTTCTACGGTTTTGCACTAAGAGTACAGACATCACTCACATTTCAATCAGTACACGGGGCGCTAGCGGACTAAGCAGACGCTTGGGCACAAATACCGGCAACCTTGTTACCAAATCCTGTATTCCGGTCTTTGTAGTCCCCACAAATTACCGGCCGACACCGTTAAAGAGCGTACTCTATGCTTCAGATCTGCAAGACTATAAAAGAGAAATACAAGAGGTTTTAACATTTGTTGAGCGGTTCAAAGCAAACTTAGATGTGCTACATTTGACGAGCACACCTGAAGACGTATCTACTGCCCCGTATACCAAATCAACAGCTTATCCGGTTGATTTTCACATTACAAAAAAAGATATACTTCAATCTTTCATTACACAATTATTGAAAGAAGTAGATCGCCTTAAGCCTTCCGTGCTGGTATTATTTACCCGGCAAAATCGGTCTTTCTTAGAAAAGTTGTTCCCGTCAATTTTAGCAGAGGAGTTGGCCTTTCATCCAAAGGTCCCTATGCTAATCTTTAGCAAGATAAAGGAAACAGCAGGTGAACCTATTTCGTAATTTTCAGTAATTAATAGATGCGCCTTTTAGCACCAACAACGGAATTTTTATTTGCTTCGCGATTTGTTTTGTATGACTTCTCTGCCATAGTTTAGCCAAGCCGCTTTCCGGTCTATGAACCATGGTTAAAACATCCACTTCGCCATTTTCTGATAGCCGTAAAATGCCGTCCTCAATGGTTTGGCCCGATAAATAGCGATAATAAATTCTATCATAGTTATTCTTACCGGCGACCTCCCGCAAGAAAGATTCAGTCTGTTGCTGATGCTGACCATCATTAGCGTCAGTAGTTACGTGACTGATCACTATTTCGGCATGAAATGGCTCGGCATATTTAGCCAATAATTCTATTAAGGCTATGTCGTTTGGACTTAGGTCGGTTGCAAAAGCAATTTTATTAATTTTCCGGTATTTAAAGTTATGTGGAATTAATAAAACAGGACAAGAAATGTGCCTGATAAAGTCCCTACTTTTACTTCCAAAAATAAACCGTTCGGCGTTACCCGCTCCATGCATTGCGGCCACAAGTAATATCGCTGCATTGCGTACTATTTCTTCGGCAATTTCTTGGTAAACCACGCCTTCTACTAAAGAAGACGTGACAGAAACCTTTTCCCCAGCATTGTTTTCTATAATTTGAAGCCTAAACTGTTGCTTCAAAAGGTTCATCTGCTGATTGGCTTTTTCTTTTACATCTTGATAATCAAGCACGGGCCATAGAATCTGGGTGTCTAAAAGTGTTTTATCTGCGACTTCCATTACGTGTACCAGATGTAAAGAGGCCTGCAGCGTTATCGCCATTTCTACGGCGTACAACGCTGCGTTATAAGCAGGTGCAGAAAAATCGGTAGGTACTAACACTGTTCTCATAACATATTTTTAGGGTAAAGTTCGTAAAGGTATCTTGCTCTGTCAGTGAAATCAATCATGCTTACCCATGATTGTCAACAGTATGGATCTCAAAGAAAGAAACTGCGTTCAAAAAGCCATTTAAACGGCCGTACTTTGTTACGATAAGTTAGTTTATATCGTTCAATACTGTGCGTTTATATGAAGGTGTAAAGGTATCAGTTGGTCTGCTTATGCTAGATGATACGTATCAATATCGCAGTTGATTGGAATCATATCTATCTTTTAACACAAGCGCTATCTTTCCGATAAAATTAGCAAGCAGCCCAGGCTGCAACGGTTCAAGATTTTGAATAAGATTTTAACCAATAAATGCTAAAGATTGCTACAAGAAAACCATCTAAAAAATAATGAAATGAAAACAACACTAATCATTCTGATGTTGGTTCACGGCACCATCCATCTCTTCGGTTATTCAAAAGTACTGATTGTTCTATCCCATCGGGCCTTTCAATCGAACCTACACCGACTCGGATGGCTGTTGAGCTGTCTCTTATTCCTCACAAGCGCAATCCTTCTGTACATTCATCAAAGTAGCTGGCAAATTCTGTGTTTTATTGCAATGTTCACCTCTCAACTTTTGATAATAAGCGCTTGGAAAGAAGCAAAATATGGTACGATTGGGAATCTCCTGTTATTTTTGATGATCCTGCTTTTGAACCGATTGGTCTAGCTCATTTCTATTTAGGATTGATCCGATCCTCTCCGAAAAAGCCTACCAGTATTCCGATAAACAACGGACAAAGAAATAGCGGTGATACCGATTAGAACGATACCCAGACCGGTCCAAGAGATGGTATTGAGAAAACCGATTACCTGCAAAAAACTCGCAGTAGCACTTGAAACAATTATTAAGGAAATCAGCATAATTGCTACACCCATTGCAAGCTGTAACCACCATCTTTGATAAGCGTACGCTCGAAGCAACAGGGCGAAACGCAATGCTGTAAAGCCCTTGTAAAATACCCAAATGCTGATTAAAGGTGTAAGTATAATCATCATAATCAATGGTGATAGCAACAAATATATCCCCATAGTAACATCGATGATTCCACCCACCAACATGGTCAACCACATCTTTATTATTTTTTGATGTTGTATGATGAATAGTATCTCAAGGACACCACTGACAATGATCAAAACGGAGAAGCTAAGGCTAATAAACAAATAGGATTGAAAAGGGCGCCATAAAGTTAAAAACCCTATTATTACCAATAAAATACCGGTGATTAAGATCCGCTTGTTAAGCTGTGTAGATTTTTTGATATCGCGTTCCATAATTTGACTTTTATGCAATAAAATTAGCCTTTATCGTGGCCAATATATATGACTGGTATTAGGGATTCTATTGATCGTTATCATAAGGGAGTTATAAGCTATTATGGAATTTTGTATTAAAAACATAGAGCTAATGCTTACGATTGATAATAAAAAGGCTGTATTGCTTCAGGCTTTTGGAGCAGCAGAAACAGTTACAGGTTCGAAACTACTCGTGCGTACGCCGTCACTCAACATTATGATTGATTGCGGTTTGTTTCAAGGATTGAAATCACTACGAGCTAAAAACTGGCAGTATCCACCTATTAATCCCAGTAAAATTGATGATTTACTTATCACCCATGCTCATCTTGACCACACGGGCTATATTCCACTACTTGTAAAATATGGATATAAGGGCAAAATTTACATGAGTGCTCCTACACGGGAGCTATGTGAAATCATCTTACGTGATAGTGCTAAATTACAGGAAGAAGATGCTTACAAAGCAAATGTGCATGGCTATACGAAGCACAAACTTGCTGAACCTTTGTATACAATTGCCGATGTGGAAGTGGCGCTAAAACAATTTGTAACAGTAGAACTCAACAAACTGTACCAACTAAATAACTACATAAATTTTCAGTTCTTTCCGGCTGGACATATACCGGGTGCTTGTTCAATTAAGCTCAACTGCTATGGTAAACACATTGTATTTTCGGGTGATCTAGGTCGCCGGCATACACCTTATCTTCCCTCTCCGCAAGCACCTGGAGAGGCAGATTATCTTGTTATGGAAGCCACTTATGGTGATCGGCTTCATGAAAACTCAGATGCGGGAGAACAGCTCACCGCGATGGTTCGGGAAGTAATCTCCCAAGGGGGCAACTTATTAATCCCCTGCTTCGCAGTAGGCCGGGCCCAAGAGCTCCTCCTTTTGCTATATCAATTGAAACAAGAACGAAAAATACCTAAAGAAATTCCTATCTTTCTAGATAGCCCTATGGCCTCCTTAGCCAACAAAGTATTACTGCACTATCCGGAGTGGACGACACTTGCCAATCGGCATTGGCAAAAAGTATTAAGCAGCATAACCATCAATAAGGATTTCAGTGGTACCGAGAGAATAATCAAACAAAAGGGCAGTAAAATCGTTCTTGCCGGAAGTGGTATGCTTACAGGAGGTCGGGCACTCGAGTACCTTAAACATTATCTTGGCGACGACCGGAATATTGTGCTGCTAATTGGCTTCCAAGCGGCCGGCACCCGGGGGAGAGCATTATTGAATGGCGCTTACGAAATAAAGATCCACGGCGGATATTATCCGGTAATTGCAAAGGTTCACGAAATTACCGGTCTGTCGGCCCATGCAGATCAACAGGAACTAATGGACTGGCTATACAGCAACAATAAAGCACCGATAAAATTATATCTGAATCATGGTGAACCCTGTGCTTTAGAGGCCTTACGTGTAAAGGTTAAGGATAAATTGCGATGGGATGTGACGATCCTAAAACAAGATCAATTAGAAGTATTATATGCAGTTTAAGCAAAAACAATTCGTAACCTTAATTGTCTTCAAAAATATCTATATTTACGAAAGCCACTGACAGCCCTTGAAACACACTTTCTAAAAATAACGCTCTATTCATGTAAGTGTTAATGGCTTTTATGATTGGTCAAACTATACGCTCATGAAAAAAATTGTTCTCATCGAAGATAATCAAGAGATTAGAGAAAGTATGGCTGAAATCTTGGATCTTGCCGGTTATAAAGTTTACACTGCGGAAAATGGAAAATTAGGGGCTTCCCTAGCTTTAGAATATCAACCAGATTTGATTATATGCGATATTATGATGCCTGTTTTGGATGGCTATGGTGTTATCCATTTATTGCACAAGCATATGCCTATGCATCATATTCCATTTATTTTCATTTCTGCGAAGACCGAACGAATGGATGTACGAAAAGGTATGGATCTGGGAGCCGATGATTACTTAACCAAACCTTTTGATGGAACAGAGCTTTTAAACGTGGTAGAAGCCCGGCTAAAAAAAAGTGAGTTTTTAAAAGAAAAATTGCAGCCTAACTTAAATGGCGTAAGTCAATTGATGCGCAGCTTAGGTGAACGAGATTACATGGAAGATCTTAAAGAAGGTCGTAATATCAATAGGTATAAAAAGAAACAGTTGATTTATTCAGAGGGGAATCAGCCCGCACGTTTATTCTATGTTTTGAAAGGCAAAGTAAAAACTTTCAAGCGAAATACAGACGGAAAGGAGCTTATTATAAACCTATATAAAGCGGGTGATTTTTTAGGTTACCGTGCCTTACTTGAAAACTGCGAGTATCGAGAATCTGCTGAAGCACTTGAAGATACAGAACTAGCACTTATACCTAAGTCTGATTTTGAGGAACTGTTGAACAGTAATTTTGCGGTGATGAGGAAGTTTATCAATATTTTAGCTGAAAACCTGGACATGAGCGAAAATCAATTACTGGCGGTAGCGTACAATTCCCTACGTAAAAAGGTGGCCGACTCCCTAATAACCTTATATGATAAATACAACGCGGAAAGGGCTTCCCCCTTTTATATTGATTTATCAAGGGAAAACCTTGCTTCCATCGCCGGTGTCGCTAAAGAATCATTGATCCGCACATTGGGCGATTTCAAACAAGAAAAGCTAATCACGATCGAGGACAATCGGATTTCCATTTTGAATTATGATAAATTAAGAAAAATGCACAATTAATTTTCTACCAAAACAGTTTCTAATAGGTTCGTTTATACCACTTGATTAATTCGTACCACAATACGCTAAAAAAACCTACGATTGCACTCAATAAGAGTTGCGCTATGGATAGGTTTTGAAAGCCAAAAAAGGAGCGCAGGGGCGGTATCGTTAAAAGCAATAAAACCACAAGGGCAGTAACCAATATAATCCAGGGAATTAGCACATTCCTGTACTTCAAAACCGCAATAAATGAGTAATAAAAAGAACGGTTCACCAAAGTTAATGTGATATTCGCCGTTATAAGTGTAAGAAAAACGATGGTACGAACGCCTGTCTCTCCCAACCCGGCATGGACACCAAACAAATAAATCCCCAGTATGCCAAGGGTAATCGCCAAACCTTGGATAATACTGGTGCCCAACTCTTTCCACGTAAAAAAGGTTTGTGTTAACGGGCGAGGTTTCCGCTGCATAGTATTCGGCTCCATGGGTTCATTTTCATAAGCAATGGAGCAAGTTGGCCCCATAATTAATTCTAAAAAGATAACATGTACAGGAGAAAAAATAGTCGGATATACCCACCCAAGCACCAACGGGACAAGCACAACCAGTATAATAGGAATGTGGATGGAAATAATATACTGTATTGCTTTTTTCAAGTTAGTATAAATCTTCCTTCCCATGGCGATTGCTGTGACCATTTTGGATAAGTCATCTTCCAGTAATATCAACGAGGCAGCTTCCTTTGCAATTTCGGAACCCTTTCTGCCCATGGCAATACCGATATGAGCCGCTCGTAAGGCCGGTCCATCGTTTACCCCATCACCTACCATACCAACAACCTCCCGGTTATTCTTTAGAATTTCCATTACTTTTAGTTTCGCTTCAGGAAACATGCGTGTAAAGATCTGATTGTCCATTACGGCCTTTGTTAACGCCGGTTCCTGTAATTGTAATAAATCGGCACCTGTGATATGCCGTTCTCGACCATTGAAGTTTATCTTCTCCGCAATTGCCAAAGTGGTTATCGCATTATCGCCTGTAATAAGTTTAACCTTAATTCCTGCATTGTAGAACTGTTTAAGCACCTCCTTGCTATTTCTTTTTGGCGGATCATAAAAGGCAATTAATCCAACAAATTCAAATAGCAATGATTGTTGCTTTTCCGGGAATTCATTTCCCGGAAAATGAGAAACGCCAACACCTAATAAGCGATAACCTTTAGACGCCAGACGCTCTATGGCACCTTCGAGTCTCAATTTGTCTTCATTAGTAAAATTGGCGATCGCATAAAAGGCCTCGGGTGCACCTTTGGCTGCTATAATACGCTGGCCTTGTTCGTTTTCAAACACATGCGTCATCATTGGTGGCACACCCTCTATTGGATATTCATATACCATATGAAATAACGGGCGTTCATCCAAATCAATCGCCTTCGCATACTGCTCATGCACTGCTTTTTCCATGGGATCAAACGGAACAATTTCACTGGCCCACATAGCCGCGGTTAACAGTTTCTTTGCGGATTCACCTAGCTTTTGGTCCTCTATACCATAGTATTTGTCTTCATCCCAAGTATACAGGTCTATCAAGCTCATTTTATTTTCCGTGAGTGTTCCTGTTTTATCCGTACATATCACAGTTGCACTTCCCAAAGCTTCCACAGTCTTCATCTGCTTAACTAACACGCCGTTCTTCATCAATCGCCATGCACCCAGGGCCATAAATGTAGTAAATGCAACCGGAATTTCTTCTGGTAAAATACTCATGGCTAAAGTCAAAGCCTTAAGTAGACTATCCAGAATGGTGAGCGATTTTAAATAATTTATAAACCAAACAAGCAAAAATACCGAAACGCCTACATAAGCCATTTTTCTTACAAATGATTCGACTTGCTTCTCTAGTGGTGTTTTTTCAACCGCTATATGGTCGATACTTTTTCCTATTTTGGCAAGTGTAGTTTGTTCCCCAACTGCTGTTACTAAGGCAACTGCAGAACCGCTTACCACGTTTGTTCCCTGAAAAACATAGGCATCATCTGCAGCTCCGTCCTTATAAACCGCTAAAGATTCACCGGTAAGAATGGATTCGTTTACAGAAAAATCATGTGCACGGAGTACTTTACCATCTGCAGCAATGGTATTCCCTTCTTCAACTATCAGGTAATCGCCCAGAACAAGTTCTTTACTGTCAATTATGACAACTCCATCGGAACGAATGACTTTGCTTTTGGGAGCTGTGATCTGTTTCAATTTCGCGATTGCCTTTCTACTTCTCGAATCCTGAAATATGGAAATGACACTGATAAGCACAATAGAAACTGACAGGAATATCGCATCTGCCTTCTCTCCACTCACAAAATATACGGCAGAAGCTAACAATAAAAGGAGTACCATCGGTTCTTTCAACAGTTGAATTACTATATGAATCAAGCCACGCTCCTTTTGTTGTTCAATACTATTTTCTCCCCCACGCTGTCGTTGCTCAACAACTTCAGTTGCTGTCAAACCACGAAAACCGTATTGGTTAGCATTTGTTTCTATTTCAGAATTTGTAGCATTCATAAATTAACTATTGAATCGAGTCTGTGTTTTCAACCATCACTCCGGTAGTAACGATCAATCTTACAAAAAACAAATATAGACTCGATAAGTTCATTAACGGATAATCAGCAGGGGAACCCGCGTTTTTGCAGCTAATTTCTTAGAAATACTTTCCTTGGTAATTCTTTCTATAAACGAATGTTTCTTCGCTATTACGATAATCATCTGCGCTTGATGATTTTCAGTATAGCTAAGAATTCCTTTATCAATATTTCTATTATCTATATAATGAATAGATGCATTAAAATCTTCGAACAAATCATAAAAGTCATATTGTTCGCGGATCATATCGGCATCAAAATGCTCTTCCTCTTTATGGTCTACATGCACTACCAGCAGCTGGGCGTTCAACTTCCCTATTAGATACTTAAGTTTTTCAATCGGTATGGTCTCAGCGACGTCTTCCAGATCACAACCGAGAACAATTTTATCAATTGGTTGAAAGGCAGCGTTGACCGGTACGACTAATAAAGGTAAGTGGCAATTTTTTAATAGGGACTTTGTACTGCTACCCACCAGCAGTTTCTCCCAGGTATTTTTACCAGACAACCCAATCACAACCAAATTGACGCCGTGTTCTACTGCTAGGTTATTGATTCCCTGTTCCATGTTTAGCGAGTTCGCTACTAGGGTAATTTTCGTATGCGGATCCAAGGTCTGTATAAATTCGCGTTTTAATTCGTCGAGCAGATCCAAACTACGTTCATGCAGTCGGCCATCAGACAGTGCAATGCTCTCTGGGATATCAGCAGTAGTAGGAAGCAGTTCATAAGAGTGGTATAATATTAGGTGTTTAGCTTCCAACTGGTTACTTAAATGTGCCGCATAAATAGCCGCGTGATTGGCAGCTTTTGAGAAGTCTGTTGCGATTAATAAAGTTTCCATAATGATCATTTTATTTCAAGCAAAGCTATGTAAGTTGTCAGGTATCCCGGATGATGAACGACATAATAGACTATGATTTTAATCATAATAGCTTTCTTCTCTTTTCAAGCAAAACGCCCCTTTTATCAATGTGACGATAATCATTTGTAAGGTTGAGGTAAATCATCCACGTGTTGAAGACAGCGGAGTACCTTTGATATCAAGATTAAACAGCAAAACTATGATACCAAAGACAATGAAGGCGGCCGTTCTACATGAGTTCGGCAAGCCACTCCAAATTGAGCAAGTTCCTGTAAAGCAGCCCAAAGAAAACCAAATTCTCGTAAAGGTTGTTACTTGTGGCGTATGCCATACCGATTTACACGCCTGTGAAGGTGACTGGCCGGTAAAACCGAAATTGCCTCTAATTCCAGGACACGAAGCTGTGGGTTATGTTGTCGCATTGGGCCCACTGGTATCAAATGTCAAAGAAGGCGATATCGTAGGCGTTCCATGGTTATTTAGTGCCTGTGGTTATTGCGAGTACTGCATTAGCGGCTGGGAAACACTTTGTGAAAGCCAACAGAACGGCGGGTATAGCGTAGACGGCGGATACGCAGAATATGTAGTGGCGGATGCAAGATATGTAGCCCATTTCCCGCCAAATATTAATTTTCTAGAAATTGCACCGATAACCTGCGCAGGCGTTACAGTATACAAAGGTTTAAAAGAGACAGATACCAAACCCGGTGAGTGGGTAGCCATTTCCGGAATAGGAGGCCTTGGTCACCTTGCTGTTCAATACGCTAAGGCAATGGGTTTACATGTAGCGGCTATTGATGTTGCCGATGATAAGTTGGCATTAGCAAAATCATTGGGCGCAGATATTACCGTCAATGCGACAGAAACAAACCCAGGTTCCTTTCTGAAACGGGCAACGGGAGGAATGCACGGTGTTCTTGTAACTGCCGTTTCGCCCATCGCCTTCAAACAAGGAATTGAAGCATTACGGCGAAAAGGTACAATCTCCTTGAATGGGCTTCCTCCGGGCAGTTTTGATCTGCCCATTTTTGACACCGTTCTTAATCGGTATACAGTACGAGGCTCAATTGTAGGTACTAGAAAAGACATGCAAGAAGCGATTGGCTTTGCCGTGGAAGGGAAAGTAAAAGCTTCTGTACATGCCGGCAAACTGGAAGATATCAACCAGATCTTTGACGATATGAGAAAAGGTAGCATCGAAGGTCGAGTGGTGCTTCAGATCGGAAGCCCTACCTTATAAATGATAAGCCCTATGAAAACCATGCTGCTCGCCCTGTTTTTAATAATAGGGCTCACCGCAAAAACGATTGCGATACAACAAACCATCTACTTAACGCTAGACGATGGCCCACTTCCTGAAAGTAAATGCATCGACAGTTTAGTTAGAGTAGAACGAATAGCCGTCAATATATTTGCCGTAGGAGCAAACTTATCCAGCAAGGAAGGACGTATAAATTACGCTCGTTATAAAAGTAATCCCCATATCAAAATCTTTAATCACAGTTACAGCCATGCAAATGGTCATTATCGAAAATACTATCGAGATACAGCGGCTGTGCTAAAGGACTTTCAGAAAAATGATTCGCTTCTTAATCCTTTTTCCTCCATTATCCGGATGCCGGGCAGAAATATGTGGCGAATAAACGGTCGAAGTAAAAATGACATAACAAACGGAATTGAAGCGGCCGATCATTTGGCAGCAAACGGATATACCATTATCGGCTGGGATATAGCATGGCTGCAGGACAGCATAACGAAAGAGCCAAGCATAGATGCACTAGGTTTAATGGAAGTAATTGAACATAGACTAAAGAGACGCAACACTTTTACCAAAGATCATTTAGTACTCCTCTTACATGACGAAATGTTTTGTTCGGCGATCATGGTAAATGAATTAAAAAAACTGATTGAAGAGATGAACAGGAAAAAATTAAGATTCGCCTACCTAGACAGCTATCCTTTAATTAACAAATAATCAGACCATGGACACGCAAGATATTGACCAATTATTAAAACATCAGAACGAACAACTGTCCAAATTACATCAGATTGTTAAGGAAACAATCGTTGACGAGCAGCTCATCATTCAAAATTTATCGAACCCACCACTGGAAACCCTCAGCAGAGGTCAGAAATTGTCCGATAAAGTGGCTCGCTTCGGTGGCAGCTGGTGGTTTATTATTGTCTTTATTTTAATGCTTACCGGCTGGATACTCATTAATACCCTTGCTTCCTCATTATATATCTTTGACCCGTACCCTTATATTCTTATGAATCTAATCCTCTCATGTGTGGCGGCCTTACAAGCCCCAATTATTATGATGAGCCAAAATAGACAGGAGGAGAAAGACAGGAAAAGAAGTGAGAATGATTACCTGATAAACCTGAAAGCCGAACTGCAAATTCGCAGTTTACACAAGAAAATGGATCTGTTGTTGGAAGGGGAACTAAAAACACTCTTTGAAGCCCAAAAACAACAGTTTGATTTACTTAAACATATAAGTGCAAAGTTAGCGGATCATACATCAAAGCTTTGATTTGTAAAGTGAGATATGGGATCGATACAACAGACAATTCACATTAAATGGTTATAATATGAACACAGCGAATAAAACAAATGTACTTTTGAAGACGTTGAGCATGAAGGATTGCAATGAGATATTTTGCATTTCTAGAGAAGGCATTGTAACTGGTAATTTTTTACAAGATCTTCAATTAAATGAAAACAGCCCGATCGAATTTACCCAAAGATTGTTGTGGCTTAGTAAAGGCCTTTATACGATTCGCTTGGACTACGATCCTAAAAAAATTGTTGGCTATACCCTATTTTATCGGCTAAACGTTGCCTTCTTTCGCAGCCTTTGTATTTTATCTGATTTTTATCGCCCCGCTATTATATCGCAGGTTCATGAACAAATGAGTGAACTGGGCAAATTCTGTTATGGTATTACAACTTGCATAAGTAAACGGAATCCACTATCGAATTCGGATATGGGGTTCTCAATGCAATTAATTCCCAGAACTTTTACAAGATAATTTAGTAAAAACATACCGTCCTTGTCAAAAATTTCATTTCCATTCACATACAGTAATGTAAATTTTTGGCATGGTAAGCTCCATTCGGCCTATTCATCATACAGATCATGCTTGATGCCTTTTATTTCTTCATCACTTATGTCTTTATGCTTGATGGCCATAAGCGAAGTAAGTACCACTACTGCAAAAGGGTTCAGATTGTTTCTTAGAAAGTGCTCGTCCTGATTCAGTATTTGTAATAGTTGAATTTATATGTCAGCTCGGTCCCATTGTCTTTTGCCAGAACATCATCAAAGGTAAACTCATAAGAGTTGCCGATGGAGATACGATCACCATATTAGACGAAGATAATACGCAAACAAGAAATACCAATACTTCCGGACCTCCCTGGCTGTACATTTTGATTACACCTGAGGTACTGTTCTCATTTATTCGTTTCATATTTTCGTTTTATTTAACCCCAATCTTGAATAATCGTTCAAGATCGGGGCAAAAAAACTATTCCTTCGTAATTACGGCATCAAGAATGGTACTTTCTTTAATATCATAACCCAACGGGCTTTATAAAGCTCATTCACTATCTTTATTTCAATTTGATAAGGTTATGAGTGATAAGGGCGCCTCCGAATTCCTGTAATCTACCGCCTTCATCCAAACCTCCTAAATCTATCGGATAAAAGCCCAAGTTTTTTGCAAAGGTTAGAACCTTTTTTTTCGACTCATCATCATCCCCTGAGACAAAGATGACACGTCTACCTTTATCCACATTAGGATCTGAAGCCAAAATTGCGGCCGGTAATGTATTGAATGCTTTCACAAGTGAAGCACCGGGAAATAAACTGGTATTAACCCTGCTGGATGTTTTTCCGCCAAAATCTTTAGGTTTAAACTCTGGAAAAACAATGGCATTGCTCGTATCTATAACGGTACGTCCTTTCCAATCTATATCTTTTACAGCATCCGGTATCTGATCAAAATGAACGGCGATCAGTACAAGGTCTGCCTGTGCTGCTTCAGTTGGGGTTCCTGCAGTTACTCCGTTCCCTAAAGAGAAGGCCAAATCAGCCAATTCGTCAGGTTTTTTCCTACTGCTGATGATTACTTTATAGCCTGCTTTTGCTGCATGCCTTGCAACAGCTTGCGCTATGTGTCCTGCTCCCACTATTCCAATGGTCTTAGTAGTTTCTTGAGGATTCACCTTGTTTGATATTCCATTTTCCATCTCGAAATTTTTTAGTTCTAAAATATTGCTTGTCCAAAACCGGGATAATTTACCAAGGAAACGATCCTTCCGGTGCAGAGAACAGTACTGAAGGGTCATTCTCTCCAAGAGCTGCACGAACAATATTGCGGGAAGCCTCTTCGACGGTTTCCGTTCCCTCAAAATTATTCATGGCGGTCGCTGCAAAACCAGGACTTGCGGCCTCTACACGGATATTGCTAGATTCCAACTCAATGGACAAGGCTAGGGTAATTGCGTTGACGGCTGTCTTGCCGGCACCGTAAACAACATTGAAGCCTCCACGGTACGGATATTCCGGGTCTGCATTAAGATTTAAAGATGCCATACCACTGGACAGATTAACGATGCGGGCAGAAGGAGCCTTGTGAAGCAATGGCAGAAAGGCCTGGGTAACAGCCAGTAGGCCGAAAACATTTGTTTCCCAAACGGCTCGCATCTCGTCAATATCTGCTACACTGGCTTTGCCAGAGGCCAGTATTTCTTCCAATGACCTTTCTGATGAACCTGCATGCGAGATCCCGGCGTTGTTGACCAATACGTCAAGTCTGCCAAATTCTGTATTTACCTGATTGGCTGCCTTCAAAATGGATTCCTTATTGGTTACATCAATGGCGATCGGATATGCATTTTCACCTATTTCCGATACAGCCTTTTTTGAATTTTCTAATTTGCGAGACCCGACCAGTACAATGAAACCGTGGCCTGCCAACTCTTTTGCTACCTGTTGGCCGATACCTCGGTTAGCTCCTGTGATCAACGCTACTTTTTTTTCTGTTTTTTGCACTGAATTCGTGCGCTCTGAATTTGACATTGTCTTAAAATTTAAATGTTAATATAATTTATACTTGAATGATTGTTCAAAAATAGGGTAAAAAAAATTTATCGTGTTATCATATCCAAAAGATCATCAATGATTTTGGCTATGCGGTTTTTATCCTTATAAAGAATGAAATTCTGCCCCAAGCCCGGCAAAGTGGCTACGATGAGTTGGGCCAATAAGAAAGTATCCTGCTTATCACTGATAGACCCGGCTTTTTGTGCATTGATGACCATTTGTTCGAAGATCTCGAACAGTTTATCCATGCTGTTCTTCAATAACTGATGCGTTTCATCATCTGTCGCCGCGAGTTCGAAAGAGCTTTTAACTGAAAGGCAGGAGTCTTGGCTTAGTACGGAATTGGTAGCAACCTCCATATAAAATTCACGAAGTAATTCCAGCGGATTTTTCTGCGTTTCCTTTTGCTTCAAATCGTATGCATAAATGGGGTTCAGATAATCCTTGAGACAAGCCAAAAATAAGTCATGCTTGTTTCCAAAAGTATTATAGATACTTCCGGGATTTAGCCCGGTAGCTTCTACCAAATCTTTCATCGAAGTGGCGTGATAGCCCTTCTTCCAAAATACCTGTAGCGCTTTGGAGATGATCTTTTGCTCGTTAAATTCTATCACTCTTGGCATAATGATACAAAGGTAGGAATTATTTTTGAATGAACGTTCAAAAATAAATTCTTTTTGCGCATTTTTTTTTTATCTATATATCTACTACAGGATATCGGCTTTGAAAAAAGATGAGCCCATGAAACCCGAGTATATTTTCCGAATGCACAGTCGCCAATTATACGGTCGGAGTCGTCGGCCAATCTAATCGTCCAAATGTAGGTGCAACCGGTTCCATGTGAATTTACGTAGGAACCCTAGCTATAATCTTCAGAATACTTCTTGATCAAATAGGATCCATAGCCTGAGCAGGCCATGGATCTTGACATTACAATTATTTGTTGATCTGTTAATTAGAACGTTAGCTTGGTGAGCCAATCAGCGGTTTCGGGATCACGATGATCAAAGAAAACACTTTTACCGGTGTCCAGCCTTGCTATGGCATCAATGTCTTCTGAGGTCAGTTCAAAATCCCAGATATTGAGGTTTTCCACCATTCTTTCTTCACGCACCGATTTCGGGATCACACCGATACCTTGCTGGATAAGCCAACGTAGGGTAACCTGTGCGACAGATTTTCCATATTTACTGCCGATACCGGTAAGCACCTGATTACTGAAGATCTCATTTTTTCCTTCTGCGAATGATGCCCAGGATTGTGTGACGATATTGTGCTTCTTTAATAATTCGTGCTCGGCGGCTCTCTGATAAAAAGGATTGATCTCTATCTGGTTTACCGCCGGAACAATCTCGTTATGTGCGATGAGGTCGACTACCCTGTCCGGGAAAAAGTTACTTACGCCGATAGCGCGTATCTTGCCTTCTTTGTACAGTTCTTCCATGGCACGCCACGAACCGTAATAATCTCCCATAGCCTGATGTATGAGATATAGATCAAGATACTCGAGTTCTAATTCTTTCAGTGACTTTTCGAAAGCTATTCTCGTCTTTTCATAACCGGCATCTTGCACCCAAAGTTTCGTAGTGATGAATAGTTCTTCTCTGGCTACACCACTTTTTCTGATGCCGCTACCCACCGCGGATTCGTTCAGGTATAGGGAAGCGGTGTCTATCAAACGGTAGCCTGATCTGATAGCTGTTAGCACGGTTTGTTCGCATTCGTTCAGATCCGGTATCTGAAAGACGCCTAAACCTACAAGAGGCATTTCGATGCCATTGTTTAATTTGATTTTCTGCATGTTATTAATTATTATGAGTTTTTATTTTAGAGAAAGTGGTCCAATAAGTTTTCCTATACAAGCGCCACCATGTGTACCGAAGATTGATTTTTATCATATATACATACCTTTATATTAAACCTATCGTTCCACAATAAGATAAAAAAATTATTGGTTGATCGACCCGATCAAAAATTCTGTTGTTTGTTTAGTGAGTTTGGCATCCGCAAATAATATGTGCGTGTTATAGATCGATACAAGGCCCGATGTTAAAAAGTGTGCCAATGCGCGCGGCTCTTTAGCTGATAAAAGGGAGCCGTCTTCTTTTGCTTGCGTCAACAATTTCTCGAAAAGGTCAACCGCTTTCAGGGTTTGCTTTTTCAACATTTCGCTCACCTCCTGATCCGTTGTTGCCAGCTCAAATACCGAGTTGGTGAACAGGCAGTTAGTGTCTCGCAAAGCAGATTCCATGACAGAATAAATAACGTTACGGATCGCCTCTAACGGCTTTTCACTGTTCTTCGCTGCCTGGCTGTATTGTTTATCCTTGTTTTGGATATAGTTCGTAAGGGATTTTAAAAACAGGTCGTGTTTGTTACCATAAGCCAAGTATAAACTACTCCGGTTAATTTGCATTGTATCCACCAGATCGTTCATAGTCGTCGCATTATAACCTTTCTTCCAGAAAAGATCTCTAGCTGTTACCAGCTTTTCATCGTAATCGAATTCCTTGTTCCTTGGCATATGACAAAAGTATGTATTAAACCGATCGTTTCAAAATAATTTCATAAAAAGATGTCTTGACCAAGATTATTTTGTACCCCACAGGTAGTTGTGGTTGTTCCTATCTCACTGTTTTTGATGTATTTGTTCGAAATTGCGAGGGTGTTAATCCGCTATGTTTTTTGAAAAATTTACTGAAAAAAAACTGGCTACTGAAGTTTAACTCGGTTGCCACGTTTCCAACGGTCAACGATGAAGTATCCAGCAATATTTTTGCCTCTGCGATTACCATTTCGTTTACCAGCTGACCAACCGACTTGCCGGTCTCTTCTTTAACAACTTTTGTTAAGTGCTTTGGGGATATAAAGATTTTCTCTGCATAAAACTGTACGCTTCTCTCTACCTTAAAATGTATTGCCAACAACTTCAAAAAGCTATTTAGTAAATCCATTCTACGTGTTGACGTCGCACCGTTGTTCGGCCGATGGTGTTTAATGATGGCAGCCAGCTCTAACATAAAAAGATTGAAGCTATGGAACATAAGATCAAATTGGAAGGCATGTTCCTGATTGGCATGGTTGGTCTTAAGCATCAACATCAAGTCGTGTAAAACGCCAGCTTCTTTAGTGCTTAACCGAAAGTGCGGATCGGTATTGGAAGATAGATATTCAAATACATTGATATCCTTTTTATGGATCAAAGACTCTGCATAAAATGTCTTTGTAAATCCTGTACCAATTATGAGGCCGTCAATGCCGGGATGATATTCGTGAATAATCCCGGGGGCGATGATGAACAGGTCATTCGGTTCAAGTTTGTAATCCAACAGATTGTATTTCAAAGAAGTAGTGCCAGCGAGAACAAGCAAGAAAGTAAAGTGATCACCCCTTACAGGCCTTTCATAGCTCGGCTGCCCGATAATCTCATTCGTACGCGTAACATGGAATTGATCTCCCAAAGATTCCTGTCCCGAAGCCGAATTAATTTCGCCGATCGAGACTATTCGCGTTGAGACATGAGAATCTTTCATTATGTAAAATTAAGACATTTTGTATATAAAACGTAAAAAGGATATATAAAAGCGCCGTTTGTACATGTCATCTGTTTTGACAAATGTAAAGATTTGTAAAGTCAAAATTCTCTTAGAAAAAATTAAACTAAATGACTAAAAACAAATCATTTACATCGCCAAAAAAAAGGAATAGTCAGCAGATCTATAGCCATATTATTTTAGGTGCCGGATCGGCGGGCGCCGTCTTAGCTAACAGACTGAGCGAAGAAAGTTCATTTAACATTTTACTGTTAGAGGCAGGCTCCATCTATGACGAATTTTCTTATCCCGAATCGGTCGCCAATAGCCAGATACTCGGAGCTGGTGGTGATGCCCGGTACGACTGGGCTTACACAGCCAATAGTCAGAAGGGCGGCGATAAAATTGGCGTACCGCGCGGTAAAATCCTGGGAGGCAGCTCCGCGGTAAACGGGGCCGTAGCGGTCAGGGGTATTCCCAACGATTTTAACCGCTGGGCGGATATGGGTATAGACCATTGGTCGTGGGAGGAAGTGCTACCCTATTTTAAGAAACTGGAAAAATCCAATCTTGAGGATAGCCAATGGCATGGGCATTCGGGTTACTTCCCAATCAATCAACTACGCAAGTCCGATCTGTCCCCGATGCAGCAGGCCTTCATAGAGGCGGCCAAAGCAAACAACTATCCAGAAGTAAGCGATTTTAACGGCGAAAAGCAATACGGCATAGGCCCCTACCCCGTAAATATTATCAATGGTGTGCGGATGAACACAGGGATGACCTACCTGGATATTTCCGTGAGAGAACGGAGTAACCTAAGCATTGAAGGTGATGTGCTGGTGGACAGGGTATTGTTCGAAAATAACAAGGCTGTTGCTGTACAACTTGCGGATGGACGCGTATTTCATGGCGGCGAGATCATCGTATCCGGTGGCACCTACGGCTCAGCAGGAATACTGATGCGTTCGGGCATTGGTCCCGCTTCCGTTCTGAAAGATTTAGACATATCGGTTGTCGCCGATCTCCCTGTAGGCAGGCAAATCTTAGATCACCCCTTTTACTTCAATACCTACGCAGCAGATCCGAAGACGATTGGCCGCCTTTCTCCGGTTACAGGTGTCAATCTATGGACAAGAAGTTCTTATGCATCAAAGGACGAGCTCGATATCCACATCACTGCAGGCCATTTATTTAATCCCGATACGAGCCCCACGAAAGCAGGTTATGTCTTCGGCGTGGCCTTGACCAATCCCAAATCAAGGGGTACTATAAAGATTGTCGGCAACAACCCGGAAGATGCACCGATCATAGACCTGAATTTCCTGGCGGAAGAAGAAGACCGTAAAAGGCTCATTGAAGGAATCAGGCTTGCGCAAAAGATCGGTCAAACAGAACCACTGAAAAATCTTTCGGTCGGCGAGCTGAATCCCGGCCCTGAAGCATATAATGATGACCTTCTTTTGGCATCGATAAAAGCAACGCTCCAAACGTATAATCACCCCATGGGCTCGGCACCCATGGGGCCGTTAGGGAGTGCTGAAGCTGTTGTGGATTTTTCCGGAAAAGTTCATGGTATCGAAGGCCTACGGGTGGTGGATGCGTCCATTTTACCAGGTTTTATATCTACGGGGCCCAACGTAACAGTGATCATGATGGCTGAGAAAATTGCCGATGAGATGAAAGAAACAGGAGCAAATGCAAAGGTAGTGTCAAAAAACAAGTATTAACAGTGATGGAAAATTCAACAAAAGAAATGGTATCTACCAAAGAGAAACAGGTAAAACTGAACTGGATTAACGGAGAATGGCTGGACAGTAAAATTTATAGAAACAGCGTTAATCCGGCAAGCGGAGAAATAATCGGTCGCTATGCCGATGGCAACCAATCGATTGCCGCGCAAGGTATCCGGGCCGCAAAATCTGCCTTCGAAAAAAGCGAATGGAAAGAAAACCGCCATCTACGATCCCGCGTATTGAACGAGCTTGCCCATGCCTTTGAGATTTATGCCGAACGTTTAATCAGGATGCTCTCTCTTGAAAATGGAAAAATAGCGAAGGAAGCTGCCATGGAGATTTCGGGTGTCCCATCAAAATTACGGTACTATGCTGCAGTGGTTCTGACCCATAGCGGACGCGCACTGGAATCTCGTCCGGGTGCTTTCAGTATGGTTCTGGAAGAACCGATGGGCGTGGCCGGAATTATAGCACCCTGGAATTCACCGGTGATTCTCATGATCCGGTCGCTGGCACCGGCATTGGCCGCGGGCTGCACAGCGATTATTAAAATGCCCGGGCAAACAGCCCAGGTCAATGCCCTGATATGTGAAGTTTTTGCATCGGTAAAGAGCTTGCCGAAAGGGGTCATTAACCAGTTTACAGAAAGTGGGCATACAGGAGCAGCATTGATTATCAGTTCTCCAGATGTTCCTACCATTAGCTATACAGGCAGTACGGCAACCGCGAAGATTATGATGGCAAACGGTGCAGCACACCTCAAACGTTTTGGCTTTGAACTGGGAGGCAAAACACCGATGATTGTTTTCGATGATGCCAATCTGGATAAGGCATTGCCCATCTTGGAAAAGGCCATTACCATTTTTGCAGGACAGTTCTGCATGACCGGCAGCAGAATTTTGGTTCAGAAAAACATTGCAGAGCGGTTTATCACAGATTTCACCGAAAGACTTCTGCGTGTTAAAGTAGGTCCGGCTGCTGATCCTGAAAGTGATATGGGGCCATTGATTGATGAAGGCAGTTTAAAGCGTGTGAATGATCGTGTGGAACAGGCGATTAATGAAGGTGCCGAAGTGCTGCTTCGCGGCGGTAAAGTGTTAGACGGAAGCTTGGCAGCAGGCTCCTTTTATCGCCCTGTTTTATTACGTGTTACCGATAACAAAATGGCTATTGTACAGGAAGAAACCTTTGGCCCGGTAGCTACTGTACAGATTTTTGATACGGCCGAAGAGGCAATTAAGTTAGCAAACGATAATCCATATGGTTTGGCGGCATCGGTCTGGAGCAGCCATGTGGATCTGCCTTTAAAGGTAAGCCGAAAACTGGATGTGGGCACGGTGTGGATAAACGATTGGGCAAAGATCAACGATGAGATAGAGGAAGGCGGCTTTAAAATGAGCGGTCTGGGACGTTTAAACGGCCTGGCGGCGATGCATGAATTTATTCAATTCAAACACATCTACCATGATGCGGGCATCTGATTTACCGGTAATCACGATCATAGAGCTAACGCCCAAAGCTCCTTACAAAGAAGAAGCCCTTGAAGCGATTCAGACAATCAGCCTGGCCGCTGCAGGCTTCCATGGATATCAATCCGCGGACATTTTTGAAAAGGTGACGGCTGGCGGATCCATTGTATTTGCCATTATTCTACGATTTGACACTTATGCCAATCTGACCTCCTGGAATGATTCGGAGCAAAAAGCGCGGCAGATCGCTTTAAGTAAAAACTTATTTACAGAGGTGACACCGGAAGTTAAACTCACCGGTCTGGAATTCTGGTTTGAAAACAAACAACAAGAGGGAGTAATGCAACCCACTAAATGGAAGATGCTGATTATCACCGTCTGTATCATATTTACACTTTTACATACGCTTATGCCCTTTATTAGACAATTATTGAGGCCAATTGGAATGCCTCAAATGATAAACACCTTGGTCGGGATTATCATGATGGTTACGCTCATGACTTATGTGGTGATGCCTTTTATTACCAGGATCTTCAGTAAATGGTTATTCAAATCCAAAGGATAAACACGGTAATTTTTTAAACACTTATATTATACATTCAATTATTATGAAGCATTCACAAATCGAAGAAAAACACGGTAAACATGGAGATTTTTTTCACACGAAGCATGGTTTCGAAAAGGCAGATTGGCATCAGCATGCCCCCTCACCTCAACAGTTCCAGCCAGCATACCTGAGCAGTCCTGAATTTATCAAAAATGGCTATCACTGTGAAGAGCTAAAGGACGGCTTTTATTGGGTAACCAGTGGTGGTTATGATGCTGCTTTTCTTGTAACGGATGAAGGCGTCATTGCAATAGACGCACCGCCCATTCTCGGTGAAAATATGCTGGCCGCTATAGAAGCTGCAACGGACAAACCTATCACAAAGGTGATTTACAGCCATTGGCACTCCGATCATATTGGTGCGGCAGCCATGTACGGCCCCGATGTTGAGATCATAGCCCATGAAATCACCAAAGAATTGCTTACGCGTTTTCCTGATCCCTTGCGACCTATTCCAACTACGATATTTGGCGACAGTTATGTGGTGGAACTTGGCGGTGAAAAACTCGAGCTTAGCTATAAAGGTGCTAACCATTGCCCCGGTAACATCTTTATTTATGCACCGAAACAAAAGGCGCTTACCAAGATTGACATTGTGAGTCCGGGCTCCTGTACTTTCATGCATTGTGATGCCTCGGAGAACATCAGTGGTTGGATTGAGGCGCACGAGCAAATTTTGGAATTTGATTTTGATTTTTTAGTGGGAGGACATATCACACGCTGGGGAACCCGCGAAGATGTGCGTACATCACTGGAATACTTTCAAGATATGCTCGGTTTTGCGCAAGAGGCACTGAAAGAGTTTTGCACGCCCGTTGGAGCAGCTGTTTTCTTCTCAACTTCTCCCGCTGACCAATATTCCGTGGGCACGGAAAACTGGATCAACTCGATGGTCAATTATGTTACGGACAAAATGCTGTCAAAGATTACCTCGAATGGCCAAAAGTGGGAGGAGCGCCTTGCAGGTGTAACCACTAACACCAAATATCACGCATACACCATTGTGGAATCTACAAGAACGGAAAGGAGTCATTGGGGCTATCAGAAAAGGGGTACAGGAGGAACTAACTATTTTGTTTAATTTTCTCAGACACGTGTCCTGTCTTGTGATAATGGGAGAAACTCTGCTCCCAAATACTGAAGAAGAAAAGCCATTAAAGGGGTTTTTATTAAAACATAAACAGATCAAAAGATGAATCGCAAAATTGTAAGAATAGTACAGCCAAAAGCAAACCAGGGCTTTTTAGGCGTGGGCCATACGGCTATTCAGGTTGTTGAAGGCAGTGACTTTCAGCAAACGGATCCCTTTATCGTAATGATGGATGATCAGCTCGATTTACCGGGGCATGGTGTTGTTGGAGGGCCACATCCTCACGCCGGATTTGAAATTGCCACACTTGTGCTGGAAGGAAGCCCGGAGACTGATTTTGAAACAGGTAGCTTGGAATGGCTGACGACCGGAAGCGGCATCGTACATACGGAAGAAATTAAAACCAAAGTAAAATTAAGGATTTTACAATTGTGGCTGGTGCTGCCGAAAACCAAAAGGTGGACAGCCCCCAAATGGCAAAAACTTCCCTTCAAAAATGTGCCATCCAAAAAAACAGGTCGGTCTGAAATCTACGTTTACAGTGGAAGCGCATTTGGTTTAACATCTCCCATTACCTCTGAAACCCCTATCACGATCGTTCTGTTCAAATTGGATAAAAATGATAAGGTTACGCAACAGCTTCCAACAAACTTCAATGGTTTTATTTATATGCTTGAGGGAAGTATGCTAGCGGGTGGAGAAGCGACACCTATAGAGAAACAGCAGGTTGTCTGGTTGGACAGGTCTACGGAAGAAGGGGATAGTAAGATTGATTTTATCGGTGGCGCCGAGGGTGGAAGCTTTGTGCTGTATGCCGGAGAACCGCAAAGAGTACCCATTATCAGCTATGGCCCATTTGTCGTCGACAGGGAAGAAGAAATTAAGCCGCTCTTTCAGGATTTTAAAGCGGGTAGAATACCTCATTTAAAAAACCTTCCAGAAAGTCAGGTCGTTTACCATGGCTGAGCCGTTGGTAAAACGTCTTGGCTTTATGCTCACGGTTTTATTTTCTTTTACCCTACATAGCCAACGCCCTTTCCTTCAAATCCATTTGTAAATGGTCGTCCGGTTGACCACCCTTTAAAGAGGATCATCCGGATATGCCATTTATTTACCGATCAAACCAATCGGTGATTACCCCTTTCCATCAAGGATGAAGAATGATAGATCCGGTTGTCTTACCCTCTTCCAAATCACGATGAGCAACGGCAGCATCTTTCAGTGCATAAACAGTTGGCGTTATCGTACCTAATGATCCATCGCGCCAAGCATCAAATAGTTCACGAGTGGCCAATTCCCTACTATACATATCCGGCAGATACTGTTGCAGAGCAGGCCGCACTAGCCGAATTTGTCTTTTCGATAAATAGTTCATATCCAAATGCGGATTACCGGAAGCCATACCAAAAAGAACCGCGGTACCACCATTCTTTAATAACTTAACTGAGATTTCAAAGGTCGCTTTGCCGACACCATCAAATACCGCATCGATCCGCTGATTTCCAATCAGCTCCTTTACTTTAGCCCCCAAATCCTGTGTTTCCATCACAATCACATGATCGACCCCGTTATCGGACGCGATTGCTCTCTTTGCCTCGGTTCCTACTGTACCGATTACGGTGGCCCCAAGCGCTTTTGCCCATTTACTCAACAATGAACCAACACCTCCTGCGGCGGCATGCACGAGAATAATGTCTCCCGGTTTTACGGCATAGATCTGCCTGATCAGCATACGGGCAGTAAGTCCCTTGGCCAAGATCGATGCGGCTTGATCATAGGAGATGTCGTCGGGTAACTTGACCAGGTCTTCCACCTTCACCAGCCGCTTTTCGGCATACGAACCTAATGAATTGTAATAAGCAACCCGATCGCCTTCTTTAATAGACGTGACACCGCTACCGACATGTTCTACTATTCCTGCGGCTTCCCCGCCGATCGTTGCCGGAAAAGACATGATCGGGAAAGTCCCGTTTCTATACATGATATCAACGAAATTGATAGCAATTGCTTTCTGACTGATCAAGATCTCGTGCGCTCCAGGTTCTTGTACCTCTTGGATGGAATATTGTAAAACCGCGGGAGGGCCCTGTGATTCGATGCGGACTACACCGCTTTTATATATTTTCTTCATATTGTAAGGCTGATTGCTCAGCATTAGTTTATTCAAAATTGAGACTTTATAAGTGGTATGAAAATGACATATGCAGTAAATTATCCTTGACATATGTCAAGAATATCATGGTTCACGATTAGCATCCCGCCCGTTAATTCCTTATTTTTGATTGCTCTTAAATAATCATCTGCGTATATGAGTTTACACGAACCATCATTTGAAGTGCTTTTTTCGTATATTGAATCGAGATCGTCTCTATTACTCGATGATAATGATCGAGCGCTTATAAAACAGGCATTTAAACAAAAGAACCTAAGAAAACGACAATATCTTTTGCAGGAAGGTGATATTTGCAAGTACATGGCATTTGTAGTGAAAGGCGCAGGTAGGATGTATACAATTAATAAAAATGGGCAGGAGCACACGATTCGTTTTGCTATAGAATCCTGGTGGCTTGGAGATGAAGAGAGCTTTAGGCTGGGGACGCCGTCAATCTATACTATTGAGCTGACCGAAGACGCTGAAGTGCTGTTGGTAACAAAAGACAATCTTGACCAACTCTACGATCAAGTTCCCGCTATTACCCATATGACTCGCAAAATCGATCAAAAACGTGCTATCGCCACCCAAAAGCGTCTACAGGATACCATCAGCTTAGAAGCCGAACAGCGCTATCTACGTCTTGAAGAAACTTATCCCGAAATAGTACGCCGATTCCCGCAGGCAATGGTTGCCTCTTATCTGGGGATATCAGCCGAAACACTTAGTCGGGTTAGAAAAAAACTATTGCAGAAATAAGCGATGCTCAATCTTTCCTTGTAGGATGGCTTTAAATGAACGATCCATCGTCCACCATGCGATAGGTGTAACGACGGTACAGGATAACATAACAAGCTTGATAAAGTCGGTCGATATTAGCTTGACAATGCCCATTACACTTGCCCCCAGCACCTTGCGTACGCCGATTTCCTTTTGACGCTGGAGCGTGCTATAAGCAGCAAGTGCCGATAACCCCATGCAGGAAATGAAAATAGTCAATAAGGCAAAATAGAAAAACAACTTCAGATTATCCAGGAAAAATACACGGGGCTGTTAGAAAAACACAATATGCTTCTAGAAGAAAACAATGAGCTCAAATATCGGTTATCGGAGTTAAAGCAAAAGTTGATTAAGAAGTAGGAAGCTTTCGAACTTAATTTATAGTGCTTAATAGAAAAAGCCGCCTCTAAACAAGAAACGGCTTCAATATATCTACAAATACCTGATGCTTAATTCTTCTTCTTTTTAGCCAAATCGGCACGGACTTTTTGGACGAAGTCTATTGATACTTCAGCAATTTCCGCAGCCTTTTCGTCAGATAGACCAAGTTTTATAAGCAAGTTCTCTACCACATCATAGCTTTTCCTAGCCTCACCCTTCGCTTCACCTTTGCGATAAAGAAAGTCTCTTTCTTCTTTAAAAAATTTGCTTACTGCTTCCATAGCTTTTTCAAATTGTGTTTCTAAATTACTACGCAATTGCACAAATATACGCAATTGTTTGAAATATCGACTTTCAGCGAAATCCCCCCTTGTCTGAAATTTTATATCCTCAATGATTTCTTTAACAACGGTATAACTATCGTTATGTTCAAAGTTACCTAATATTCCTAACATTTTCACCTCTGGATTGTCAGATTTTAAGAATAGCTTATAATTGGCTTCATAGAGCGAGATCAGGGCATAGCGAAATGTCAAGGTTTCAGTTTCTACGACAGTTGGCATTCTTGGCCGTGTATCTCCCAGGTAAATGACATATTGCCTTACAGGGATTCTATATTTACGCATCAGCATAGCGCAGTATTCTATCATACGAAACACAATGTCCCTTTCGCTTTTCACCTGAAACTCAACATGAAGTACATAAGTATTCCCTTTTGAGTCGGTAACCTTTTTCAATGCGTCAGGCTTCCGTTCCTTTGTATGCTGTATATCATCCGGAAGCTCCTCGCTTTCGACAATGTCCAATCCAAGCACCTCCCGAACAATAACAGGCAAGGTCAACTCCAGGTTCTCCTTTATAATCTTATCATATTGATTCGCTTGCGATTTACTTTGGCTCATTTAGATTACGATTCAGGTATAACACAAATATAAAAAAATCTAATTTTTTTAGCAAAAAAAAACATTTCAGGTTTTTCTTTTATATATATTTGATGCTCAACTGGAGCTGTTTCCGAAAGGACGGAATTTCAGGTAAATTTTAATTGATTGGAGATGCAGGGGAAATTGTTTGATGATAACCGGCAATTGGTACTGCCACGGGAACTGATGGATTATACGCCCGACTTTCTGGAACGGCCGGAAGCGGATACGCTGCTCGCTTTTTTATTGCACAATGTGCCCTGGCAGCAGACCAAGGTTAAGATGTACGATAAGGAGGTGCCAACGCCTAGATTGACGGCATGGTACGGAGACCGCCCCCTACGGGCGGATGACCGGCGTGAACCGATACCCTGGCTGCCGGAACTGCAGGTGATAAGGCAGCGTGTGGAGGCATTTACCGGCATGGCCTTTCAGGGCGTGCTGCTGAACCTCTACCGCGATGGAAATGATTCGGTGGCTTGGCATGCCGACAAGGACACGGTGCCCGGCCGCAAAACCGAAATAGCTTCCCTGAGCCTGGGAGCCGAACGGAACTTTGATTTCCGCAGGAAGGACGACCATGCCAGTCGCTATTCCATCAAGCTCCAGCACGGCTCCCTTCTGCTCATGAAAGGCGATCTGCAACTTTACTGGGAACATAGGATAGCCAAATCGAACGCGATCATAGGGCCGAGAATAAACCTGACGTTCCGAAAGGTTATTTTATAGGATAGGAAAAACGACTGAACGACCGGCGTTAATTTCGCCAACTTCAGTGAAGAGTTAGTATATGGTGTTTGATAGCAGACATTCAAAATATGTAGACTGATCATTATAACGGCCGGATGACATAATTCCCGGAACCCGGGTATGGTAAAAGTCCATATCAAAAGGCACGTAATCGGGATAGATGCGATTAATGTGTTTAATTATGTCATTGATCAGATCAAGCTCACCCTGGGATCGGATTCCCTCCAGGGTCGTTACTTTTGTTAGGTCAGAACGCAAATAAACAGAATACACCTTTTCCATTCCGCTTATAATAAAGGTACAGGAATCCAATTTAGCGTAACCGATTCTTTCGGGCAAGTAGAATTGAGCAATATAGCTGAAATTAATCCGCTCGGCAACATTTACCTTTCGCTCTTCTGCAATAACCTTACATAGGTTGCCAAATAGGCTGTTGTCAGAAGCGCAACGTTCTTTCAGTTTGAGAAAAGCGATGTATTCGGCACTTTCCTGATATTCCTGATCACCCGGATCAAGATCCTTGGGATAATATTTGTAAATAGTATCCAGGTACTTTTCGTTATGTCTTATCATTGGACAAATATCATTATTTCTTATGCTTTCGTCACGGAATCGACCCGTTTCGTCACACGAATTTGTAGTTTTATCATATTTTTCGTAGAGGGGGACTCTGTCAGGGCAATTATAGCAGATTTCATGTTATGTAGCAAAGCTGCAACTTAAATCGTTCAATATTTAACTCACCAATAAAGCCATGAATAAAGCATTCATAAAAAGTTTATCAGTCTTCTCATTCCTTTCCTGTATCTTGGTTTCATGTTCTGAAAACGACCCTTATTCCCTAGAGTGTACAAATATGATACCTCCGATCAAAATCAATTTCAATATTGTAAGCAAGAATGGGACAGATCTATTTTTCTCTCCCGATGCACCCTTCCAGTCTGATAGTTTGCAGATTTATCAATTGCGGGGAATCACCTTACCTTATCCAGTAAGTATAGAAGGAGAAGATCACAAATATTTTAGTTTTAATGCACACGGAACGGATAGGGACACCTGCTATTTCCGAATTTCCGAAGCCGATATTGACACGTTAATTTATGTTGCGTCGCCGGACTTACCATCAGAGTGCCCAGGAATGAAACTTGATACGGTGTATTATAACGGGCTTGTTTCTTCTCCAAATCAGGCAACAGGAACATTTCAATTAATTAAATCGCCATAAATAACTAACTATTATAAGCGTTGAAGAGTTGCTGATCGTGTTTCAAAAAGGATCTTCTGGGTATCATTGAGAAGCCTGGAGAAATTAATAAAATAGAGGGCAAACGCGATAGACCCGAAGAATACTATAAGCTAATAAAAACTATTGCAAGGAGTAAATCAAGCAAGTGAATATTTATGCATTTATATTAAGAGAACTTTACAAGTTACTTTAAAGTAAAACAACCATTTATTACGCTTCAATCATAATTGGTCCGATCATGCATGTAGCGCTTGCAAGCGCTCTTTAAAAGAGTTAGCATTAGAATAAATAATAGGTCTCAAAGATTGTTATCATATACAAAGACTTTGCATTGATCAATTAATCACCTATCTTTGTAATAGCTAAGGAGTTTTAGGGCTAGCATATCTCCACTATTTCAATTTCTCAATTTCCTTAAGGGAAAGTTTAGTGAATTTGGCAATTTGGCTGTTAGGCAAACCATCCTTTTTCATCTCGCGCGCTATAGCAACCGCTTCTTCACGTTTTCCCTTGTTTCTTTCCTGCTGCTTTACTGTTTCTATTATTCCCATATCAATTGTTCCTCTGGATAACTTTTCAACCTCTGTATCAAAGATACGATTAATTTCGTCCAATTGTCTTTGATCTTAAATTGCCGGACGGAGCCTTTGATGGTTAAAATAATCAGTGGCAATATATTTACCGATTATTTTAATCACGTCGGGTTCTTCATTTTCAATGTAAAGAAAATTCTTTAGGAATACCAAAAAGCTCAATATACGATCTCGATCATAATTATGAGTTATCAATGCCTTGGCTATAGTAAGTCGTTCACTTCCCAGTTCTTCATCAGGTATTTTTCCCTCTAAGAGTGACTTTTGACAAGCAAGCACCACAAGTGAAAACGGATTGTCCATAAGCAGTAGTTCCTCTTCGTCATTGTCAAATATATGGTACGTCCTATATCGGAAACTCATTGTAGTATCGAGTGTCTGACGCCAATATTCGCTCGGTCTTTTTTGGTTCTTATCTCCGGTAAATATCGCTATTGTTGCCACCGAGATATTGTATCGGTCCCATATTCTGTAATGATATTGATAGATCCGTTTAGCAAATTCGTGATCATTACCCCCTTCCAATTCGGTATTAATCAGAATATGGCTTTCTGTTCCATTCTTCATGTGTATTTTCACCAATAGATCGGCAATGCGTTTATCACTATTGCGCTCCCTGTTGGGAATGATCGACAATAATTCCTTATCCATTAATACCAGCTTATGGTTA
The DNA here is from genome assembly GCF_044784325.1 of Olivibacter sp. EAT-5. Classification (NCBI taxonomy): domain Bacteria; kingdom Pseudomonadati; phylum Bacteroidota; class Sphingobacteriia; order Sphingobacteriales; family Sphingobacteriaceae; genus Olivibacter; species Olivibacter sp. EAT-5. The sequence continues at coordinate 5,372,563 of NZ_CP173028.1, forward strand.
AAATCAAACAGATCATCTGCATTTGGATAAAGAAACCGTAAGAACTCGGAAAACCATTCTTCAAACGCGCCTTTCAGAAGCTCATCGTTTTTCTTTCTAGGTTTTCTCTCGGTTTGATTTTTATAATTGGTCATATGCAAATTTAACGAAAATGTTCTAAGATGTTTCCACTTATGAACGAAGATTCTAAACCTGAAAATATTGGTGCCCACATAAAGCAATTGGCCTACCTTTGCCCAAAACCAATGTCATATGAACATAAGTAAACTGATTTATATAGCCACATCCAATCCGTAAAAGAAAAAAAACAGCATGCCACCCGTGAAGATTATTCTTGAGCATAATGAGCCCCATTTAAATCGCTTGAGTTTCTTTAGATATGGCGCTTTATGAAGCAAGCCTCATGTAAGTTGAACAAATGTCCATACTACATTGAAGTGTACTGATTTACGCTGATTTTGACAATACAACTTTTAACCAAGTTTCCACTTCTTGTACCAATCTCAAAGCGTTATTTCCCTGACAGTGTGCATCAGCACCCGTCTCAGCATCAAGAGTGATTAGCTTTTTTTGATCGTTTTCTATCGCTTCGTACCATTCTTTGGTTTGTTTTTTCCATACAGCGCCTTCCTGCATTCCCAGTACAGACATAAATGGTATTTTCACCCGTTTCGGATCTACAGCATTATTATCCCATTTTTCTACCAGTTCTGTTACGCCTTTAACACCGGCCTTCCATAAAAGTACTTGAAGGTTGTTAGCTCCGGCAGCAGATTCCGGTATTCCCGAAGACAATTGTTCACGAACACCTGTAAACAATTCCCCTGGGTTATAAAGAGCCGGTGTAGCAACAACCGCTGCCAGTCTCGGTTCATAAGCAGCGGAACGACAAGCGAAATAGCCTCCCAAACTCATTCCCAAAAGCACCAGCTTTTTTGTGTTTACATTAAATTTTTCAATGAGCGTATCAACTACCTTATGTATTGAATTTTCGGTTTGTTGTTCCCAATAAAGTCCCTGATTGGGAACTAAACCTTGTCCAGGCAAATCTACCAAAGCTACAGAATAGCCTCTATCCAAATAATAACGACCTTGAGATAAAAAGCGGTCTTCATGACACGTATCCGCTCCCCCAATGATTAAAATTGTAGGAGCACTGCTATCTGCTGATTGATAAAAGTGTCCCGGCAATTCCCCTCCTCCATAATAAACAGAAAACTTGGTAGCCGGCAGCTGAAGTCCTTTCATTGCTAAATCAAAATATTCTTGGCTACTTTGAAACAAATAGTCAAATCGTTCCCCGGGAACTACAAATTGCCATGCAGAGCGATAGGCTGCAAAAGTCTTCAAATGAACTTCACCGGCTGCTCTAACATTTCCTTCTTCCAGCCAACCCTTCCCTTGCTCTATCAATATTTCGGCTTGATTTTCAAAGGCATCAGCCCACGAATCAGGATGGCCATCTTCTATCTGGGATGCAACATAAAAAGCCTCACCTACCGACAAACCGCCTGCTGCGCCCCAGCTGAGTGCTCCAAGAAAAAAAAGGTCCATATTTGGGTCATTAAAACGGTAACGTTGGGTCAATCTTTGAGTTGAATAATCGGCACCTCTGTCTGATTGATTTGTTAAACTCTCATTTTGCGATTTCATACTATCTTGTTTTTTTTATTAAAAATCATATTGCTAAATTATCACTATCTTTATCATTAAAATAACTCAATAACCATTAAAAATAGTCGAAAAAAGTCATTGTAAAATGAAAGATACCTCAGGTTTGTTGAATTTTTTCAAAAAAATCCAATACAATTATGGTACGGATACTGTTCATTACTTAGAAGTTCTAGATTATAAAACTTTTGATTTTTTCCCTGAAATGGCAATGTTTTCACTGTCATATATAGTACATAAAACATTCCGAAGAAACTCGACTACCCCGAGCTACTTTGATAATGCAATCTGCTTTTATTTCAAAAATGTTGTACAGGAACCAGATACGATTTCCAATACCCAGACGGAAAAACCTGTTGTACATATTTTTCCCTATTCGGCAACACGAATAAGCAACTTTAAGAAAGGAGAAAAGGTACAGGTGCTTTGCGTGATTATCCGTATTCCATATTTACAGGCGTTATTAGGAACAGAAGCCGAAAACTTTAATTTTCTTTTGAACAACTATCATCATTTTCTTATTGAAGAAATTCTGACAGATGATATTGTACGTCTTGTTACAGAAATCATCTACTCCAAACGACAAGAAGTATTAACAGATTTCAACTACCGTATTGTTTCTTTGCAATTGATTTTTAGCTTATTCAAAAGTCTTAGCAAACGTGACCAAATTAAATTCCAAAAGTTAAATGAAGGGGATATAATTTCTATTTATAAAGTCAAAGAAAGATTGATTCACGATTTATCACAACCAGTTACTATAGAGGAACTGTCCAAAATCGCAGGAATGAATATTAACAAAATGAGAAAATTATTTATCCAGATATTTGGTATGGGAATCTATGACTATTTCCAGAAAAATCGAATGCTGGAAGCAGCAAAAATGCTGAAAAATCAAAAAATTTCTGTCTCAGAAGTCGGCTATTTGTTAGGTTTTGAAAATCTTAGCCATTTTACACGCATGTTTGAGCGATATATTGGCATGAAACCAAAGGCTTACAGCATGTTAAACTAGAATATAACATACACTATACAATAAAATAATCGAACTTGATCGTTCAGGAGGACGCTTTGACCTCACGCGCAATGGCTATAATATGCTCTTCGTCGGTGCCACAGCACCCGCCGAATACGTTTAGCTGACTGAAAGCTGCTTTCAGCTTTTTATGTTCGATGGCGAGGTTTTGCGGACTCCCTCTATCCAATTCCGTCGCTTCATCCAATTCTGCATGGCTTTTGCAGGAAGCATTTGCCCGCAGGCCCCTGATACGCTTTGTCCAGTATTCGTTTCTACCCGATTCCAATTCGTTGAAAAAATGACTCGGGTGCGCACAGTTGATCATGAAGTAAAGCGGAGGCTGGGATACATTTTTATCAACTTGATTAATAGCCTCCTTCAGGCTCATTCCGGTTGGCAGTTTACCGTCCGTTTCCACCGTGAAGGAAACTACCGTCGGAAGACCAACAGCGGCCGATGCGCGGGCAATGCCGATAGCTTCTTCCACATAATTCATGGTAATTGCAGAAACCATATCGACTGGGGTTTGGCTAAAAACAACTATCTGCCTGGCATGATATTTCTGGGCTTCTTCAGCGGTCATTTTATGTTCCGGTACATAGCCGTCACCGCGTGGGCCAACGCATCCGCTAAGGACAATATTGTCGATGTCGTTTTCAAACTCCTTTTTTAGATCGTTAAGGAGCTGGACTGCTTTTTCGTTCACGTCTACAATTGCCGATCCGGGATATCCTACCCTTTCCATCCAATCCGGATTTGCCCGCCAAGTAGGGCTTTCCAGGATAAAACCCATTCCGAAATCCTTGGAGATGTTCAAATAGCGCTTATAGTAATCCCTAAGTGCGTGATAGCCCTTTTCATCTTTCAAGAGATCAAAAGCAGCAAAACAAGGCAGCTCATGGCCCAGAAGGAAAACCAATGTCGTTTCAAGGCCTCCGTCGGTTAAGTACAGATTGGAAGTTCCATTTGGTAATACGGTATTTACAGTAGCCATGTATAAAAATTTTGATATGCTTGGCAACCGACGGCTTTACGGAGGAGTGTTTGGAAGCGCCAAACAAGCTTCAATCAGACCCGTGCCGCAGGTGCTCATATTCATTCACCGCTCGTTTGGTAGCGCGGGCAAGCCAGCCTTCCAGCAATAGCTTATTCAATTCGTCGGGGTCGGCGGAAGCCAGCGCAATCAGTACATAGTCATAGCCATCGAAATGTGAAGTTGTAAAATAAATGGTGGGATCCTTTTTCAGCCAAAAATCCTTTTTTTTGGTATAAACGGCTATCGATTCGTAATCATCCTGAATGCGGGCAAATATCTTGTTGCCTGCGTAAAAGGCCGGTGTCCCGTGACAGAGTCTTTCCTGTACTTCCGGTAGGGCGGACACTGCTCGGCGGATGACGTGGAGAAAAAACGGGTAATCTGTTTGCATAATTTTGTTTATTCTTAGTTATCCAGCCTCACTGTATGCAGTTAATTTGCCGTGCATCTGTGCCACAGTTTACCGATTATTCTTGCAGCGACGGTATTAGCATAGATATGAACGGTTGCGTCACTTTTCTGCTTTCGTCACATCCAGGATGAACTGCATAATATATAACCAAATATACGCCATCTGCATTAAAGTAGATTACGTTGATGACAACTTTATACCTTTCTTTTATCAGTTGGTTCCTGTTCGCAGAGATGAAATAAAAGTTAGCTAAACGGTAGGAAGCTTTCGTACTTAATTTATAGTGCTTAATAGAAAAAGCCGTCTCTTCCATTACCCGTTAACCGAAAAAACAAAAAGAGGTATCAGTCATCCCTAAGCGAGTTTATAGGATTTTCCACTGCCGCCCGAATAGCTTGCGAGCTTACCGTAAGCAAGGCAATGCATACCGCAATAAAGCCGGAAAGTGCAAACATCCACCATGCAATATCAATATGGTAAGCAAAGTTCGCTAGCCAGCGATTCATTACCCACCAACCGATTGGTGAAACGATGCAAAAAGCAAACAAAACAGGCTTGATGAAATCTTTAGATAACAATTGAAAAATGCCATTGATAGACGCCCCTAGTACTTTGCGTATACCTATTTCCTTCGTACGTTTAGCTGCCGTAAACGACGCCAGTCCGTAAAGACCAAGGCTGGCAACAAAAATGGAGAGTGCCGAAAAAATAGTCATAAGTGTTTGTTGCTGGATATCTTTCCTATAAAGCTCATCAAAACGCTGATCAAGAAAGCTATATTCAAAAGGGTAATCCGGTGCCAACTTTCGGTACTCCCTTTCGATAGCATTCATCCCCTCCTTGATATTTCCCGATTTCAGCGCAATCAATGCCACTCGGTTATCCTCATTCGGAGAAATAACAAGTGGCTCCACTTTGTCTTTGAGGGAAAGAAAGTTAAAGTCCTCCACTACTCCAATAATTCTGCGTCTGGAGTTATCCCTTATGGTATTCTGTATCCACTTACCGATTGCCTGATCCGGCGTATATCCCAGCGTGGCGGCCGCCGTTCTGTTAATCAGAACCGAGTTGGTGGTATCGGTTTTAAACGATGTCGAAAAGTCCCTTCCTGCGATCATCTTTAAGCCTAAAGTTTCTATATATTCGAAATCGGCAAACTGTGTTCTTAATGACCAGATACGATCGTCAGTACCTTCAACCTGAAATGTTTGCGAGTCGTGGAATCCTCCCGGTTCACCCGACATTAGCGACACCTCTTTTATTGCCGTGTTGTTTTGTAAGTCTTCCTTAAATTGCCGCCTCCCCCTGTAGATATCATTATTACCATCCACACGTATGCTCACGACATGTTCCATATTGTAGCCTAATTCCTTCGTTTTCATATATTTCAGTTGACTGGAAATCACCACGACTCCAATAACCAGGAGAATCGAAATACCGAATTGGAGGGTTACCAAAGCCTGCCGGAACGTGGAGCCACCCTTACCCAACCGGAGTTTACCTTTGAGGGTCTGAACGGGCGAAAAACCGGAAATAAAGAATGCAGGATAGCTACCTGCCAAGAATCCAACAACCAATATGATTCCGGCAAAGAAAGCGTATAAATGCCATGTGTTCCAAGGGATATCAAGGGGATATCCAAGCAACCGGGCGTAAAGAGGGTTCAATAACTTTACAAGACCTAACGAAACCAAAGATGAAATGAGCACCGTTAAAACGGATTCACTGATAAACTGTCCGGCCAGGTGACTCTTTATGGCACCCATTACTTTTCTCAGTCCCACTTCTTTTGAGCGTTCAATAGCCTTGATGGTAGAAAGATTTATAAAATTGACACAGGCAATAAGCAGAATCAATAGCGCAATTGCTATAAAAATGTATGCTAAAGTTTTATTCCCATGTCTGCTTGGGTCAGGAGGGCCGCCCGGTTCAAAATATATATCGGAAAGAGGCGTTAGCGAAAGGTTTATCTTGAGCCCGATCCGTTCTAGTAGCTGGCCCATATGCTTTTGGACAAAGCTGGGAAATTTGCTTTCCAGGGAGGATGGATCAGTACCCTCACGGAGTAACACATAGGTAAATAAGCAGTTAAAAAACCAATTTTCGGATTCGTCAGTAACAGTATAATTTGATAAAGGGACAACAAGGTCAAAATCCAGGTGGGAATTTGCCGGTATATCTTTAGCAATTCCGGTGACGGTAAGCGGCAAGTTTTTATCCAATTCGATAATCTTGCCCAGTGGATCTTGATCACCGAAATATTTTCGGGCAGTCGATTCGGTCAAGACGATACTTCCGGGATTACTTAAGGCTGTGGCAGGGTTACCGGCTACCAGGGGAAAGGAAAAGAAAGTAAAAAAATCACTATCGGCTTTCAGTACTTTTTTTTCGTTAAATGAAATCGATCCAAAAGCTACCAATGCATTGCCCGGCCATACCCGAGTTGCTTTTTTAACCTCGCCGGAAAAATCAATCGGCAAAGCCGTAGCAAAAGGCGGAGATAACCAGGGCACCCGTTTCTCAGAACCATTTTCATCGAAGCTACGGACTAGACGGTAAATATTTTTTCCCTGTTCGTGGAATCTATCAAAAGTAAATTCATTTCTGACAAAAAGGAAGATCATCGTACAAACGGTCACACCGATGGTAAGTCCAAGAATATTGATGATCGCGAACGCCTGGTTCCTTTTCATATTACGCCAAGCAATTGTAAAATAGCTCTTAATCATGACTTCTAATTTTGTCCATGGGAATTAATTCCTTGCTCATCGGCACAATAAAACTGCCACTACGACAAATGCCTTACAGTTTATCAAAAACAAGCCGTTGCCAATTTGACGGCGTTCGTTTTCAGACACCTATTGTGCGGATTCGGACATACCTGGATTGGGAAAAAGCATCAGCTTCGGGTTGCTTTGGTGCTAGGGATTTTTTATTCTTGTCCAAGTCAAAGACTTTTTCGGTATTCGGGAAAAAAGAATGTTCTTAAACAGGAAGTCCTCAAATTGCCCCAACAGAGAAGAATATTTTAGAGGCGCAGCAACAAATTAACGCCCAGGAAAGGGCTTCCAAAAAAGAACCGCCGCGGGATGAAAGGGTTTTACTGCTAGATTATAAAAATTTGTTTTGCCATTTTATTTGTTTTTTAAAGTTAATAATAATTCGTCCAAATTGCCGATTGCCATTGTAAAGCCCTCTTTGAAACCTGTTTCAATCAGCATTTCAATATCTTCCAATTTGTCGTGCTTCATCGTAATATTTACGGTTGTGATACCGTTTTCTTCTGTAAAATTATTTATCCAAAGTGAGTGCGGTTTAACGGTGTTTTCAATTCCGTTTTCATCACAAAAAGCATCAAAAAAAGACAGCAACTTGTTGGTTTCAATAATCTTGTAGTCCGCTTTGTTCCAATGTTTTTCATTCTCGGGACTAACCATTGCATACAGCCACATTCCGCCTACTTTTAAATCGAAAATTTTGGTCTCGATGTGATACGGTTTCGGTGCCCACCATTGGGCGAGAAGTTCGGGATTTGTCCACGCCTCCCAAACCAATTCACGGTTTGCATTAAATTCACGTTTTATGTGAATGGTTTTTGTTTCTTTTCTGACTGTAAAATCGAATAATAGGTTACTGTTCATTTTTTTGATTTTTACGTTTTATTTTTCTTGCCTCGAAGACACAGAGACGCTAAGTTCTTTTTTGTGGCTTTCCCGACTATTCGGGGCAAGCTGTGCCTTTGTGGTATGATTACTTCCGTTGCATTTTAGCCAATAAATCGTCTAATTGATTAAATTTGGTTTCCCAAATTTTGCGGAACTGCTCCAGCCATTTATCTATTTCTTTCATCTTATCAATTTCAAGTTGGTAATAAATTTCCCTGCCTCTGTGCTTTTGTTTTAACAGTTCACACTCCGTCAAAATCCGCAAATGTTTTGAAATGGCTTGTCTTGTGGTATCAAAATGCTCGGCAATGGCATTGGGCGTCATTGCCTGCAATGCAATGAGTGTGATAATTGCCCGTCTTGTAGGGTCCGCTACGGCTTGGAAAATATCTCGTCTCATTATTTGTTGGATTTATAATTCAATAACACATTGAATGCGATTTTATTAATGTTAACGGCAATACTTCTTTGATAGATTGGAAAATAGTAAGCCCAACTTTTTTATTTTCAAATTAAATTAAGAAACCAATCAGTTGCAAATATAAATGCAACTTTTCGGTTTCGCAATTTTTTTTATCTTTTCTTGCGTTCGGTTAATCATGCCACCATACTGGTCGCTTAACTCGCGAAGATCTCGCATGTACTGCCGATCGGCCTTTATTTGTGCATGACTAAGCTGTAATGATCTTTTTGTAAATGCCTTTCTAAGCAAAGCACCTTTGATGATACAAATACAGGTCAACACCGCAATAAATGTAAATTGGGAGGCAAACTGCGCTTGAGGACCACGATTTTGTTCCGGTTCAGCTCTTTTGAAGGGTCAGTAATCAGATCTGCCGGTACTGCACAATAATTTGGTTCTTCATATCTTACTTCGTAACTAGAAAAGGAGTTCGAAAGCGGAACTCCTTTTTCCTGACAAATCATACGACAAGCATGATACGATGAAAAATCAGTTACTGGATAAAGTGATGATATGATCAACGATTATTTTAGTGCGTAATTAAGATAACCACCATCCGCAACGATCTCAGTTCCTGTAATGAAACTTGCGGCATCAGAAGCCAAAAACAACACTGTTTTCGCGATTTCATCAGGATGACCAAGCCTTTGCAGCGCTGTAGCGCCAGCTATTGACTCTTTTGCTTCAGCAGGTAATACCGTATCTAAGCCTGGCGTATCTATAGGTCCCGGACTAACAATGTTGACGCGGATTTTTCTTCCTGCCAGTTCATTTGCCGCAATTTGGGCAATTTTATTCAATGCTCCTTTAGTTGCAGAATAAACGATGGCACCCACATTTGCCGCGGTGGCAACGGTTGAAGATGTGAACAGTACTGCCGCTCCATCTGCCAGATGAGGAAGTAATTTTTGCAACGTAAAGAAATGCCCCTTGACATTGGTGTTAAATTGGGCATCAAAATTTGCTTCGGTTACTTTTTCTATTGGCTCAAATGTTCCAATTCCCGCATTCAGGAAGAGAACATCTAATTTGTTTCCACTTTCTGCAACTGCTTTTTCCAGAATCGATATGCCTTCGAGCTTTGAAGTGTCTGAAATCACTGTAAATAATTTCGGATTGTTTATTTCTGCATTTGCTTTTTGTAGATTTTCGGCATTTCTACCTGTAATCCAAACATTTGCCCCGGCGGTTATAAATGCTTTTGCTGTTGCCAGGCCTATACCTGAAGTTCCACCCGTAATAACGACGTTTTTATTTTTAAAGTCCATAAATTAAATTTTAACTATTTTTGCAGTCTGTTTTTTAAACTACAAACGTATAGAAAAGTAGTTTTAAAAACAAACTACTTTTAAATTTGACATAATGAAAACAATTGAAAGAAGATCAACATGCCCAATCAATTATTCGGTGGAAATTTTCGGCGATAAATGGATGCTGTTGCTCTTACGGGATTTAATGTTTAATGGAAAAAATTCCTTCCTGGAGTTTCGGGCATCGGACGAGAAAATATCTTCAGCTGTACTGACGGAAAAGCTCAATATACTTTTAAATGAAGGGATTGTTTCTAAAATAACCTCCCCGAAAAACGCTTCTAAATTCCTGTATCTACTAACTGAGAAGGGTATCGAACTGGTGCCGTTCATGGTGGAGTTTCTTAACTGGGGCTCCAAATACAACCCTGACGGTGGTCCCAAATCATTGCTTGAAAGAATTAAAAAGAATAAAAAGAAAGCAATTACGGAGCTCCAAGATAAATTAAGAAGCCAGCGGCATGCCTATACAGAAAACCGAATCAACGCTTTTTAGCGAAGTCAATACGACTTGTCATCATTCCGTTTCAAAAGCTGGAAGTCGCTTATGCGAATTTGCTTTAACTGCTTTTTATAGCCACAAATTTTAGAAGATTTCTACTTTCGTTTTTTGAATTGACTCCCCCGTTTTCGGAAATTTTGCCTTCCATGTCATTTTTAACTCTTAGAAAAGGTTAACCTTCTTTGAATTATTTACCGTATATGCTTCTTAAAAAATCTTTTAACGATATCGGACTTCTACCTAGTAATTGTTTGACATCACTTTTATTGGTGTCGAACTCTCCTCTGGCAATCGCCTCACCGAACCTTGCCACATATGCTGAATCATCTTCAGAAAATCCGTTCTGCACAAGCTGCGCAATGTATGAATCTACCTCTGGTTGGTAATAAGTCACACTTCTTCCCAACATGTCTGATATTAGATCAGCGATTTCAGCGAAAGAAAAAGCAGCGTCTGCAGCGATGACATATTCTTTGTTTTCATGCCCGGGAGTAGTCAGTACAACAGCTAGGGCTTCGGCCATTTCTGATATCGGTAAAAAAGGTGTTTTACCATTTCCGGCGGGGATGGAAACACCTTCATCCCATATATTAGTTGCGGACAACAGGGGAATCATGTCAGCATACAGTGTATTATCCATCAAAGTGTAAGGTACAGCTATCTGTTTTAGATAGTCACTTGTGTCTGCATGGTATTGTACATCTCCCCCCATTATACTGCGACGCAGATCTACCATATCAAAACTGGTATAAATGATATGACCGACACCAGTTTCCTTGGCAGCATTAATTACGTTTTTATGCTGCTCAAACCTGTGAACTATTTCCGATGAAGAAGATATCAGCAGTAGCTTGTCCACGTCTTGGAACGCACTTTTTAAAGACTCAAAATTCTGATAGTCGCCAATCCGCACCTGAATGCCTTTTGATTTAAATCCTGCCGATTTGGATTCATCTCTTACCAATGCTGCAATATTGTTTGCGGATATACCTCTGTTCAATAAAGAATTAATGGTGGCTTTGCCTAAATTACCGGTTGCACCTGTTACTAAAATCATGGAGTTTGTTTTAATATAAATGATGATTACTTTTGTTAGGCTAAGATACTGCAAAAGGCCTTTGCCCGTTGTTAATAACAATAAAAGGTGGTAACCTAAAAGTGACTAATGAAGAATAAAAACGACTATGCTGACTGTCCTGTTACGGAAGTTATAGCTTTGTTTGCAGGACGTTGGAAATTAATTATTTTACGTGTGCTTTCTAGGCATGCCAGACGATTTGGAGAAATCAGTGTTCGGATACCCGCTATTTCAAAAAAAGTTTTAACTGAACAATTGAAAGAACTTGAAGCGGATGGCTTAATTAGCAGGAAACAGTTCGGGGAGTTTCCCCCTCGCGTAGAGTATGCGCTCACGGAATATGGGAAAAGCCTTTGCCCGTTGTTAGCTTATATAGCAGCATGGAAAAAAGAAAGGGTTTAGGATGATTAACTTAAAATACTATAACAATCTCCGATTAAATGCACATTAGCGCTAAAAAAGCCGCCTCTTAAAACAAGAAACGGCTTCAATATATCTGCAAATACCGGATGCCTAATTCTTCTTCTTTTTAGCCAAATCAGCACTGACTTCTTGGACAAAATCAGAATCAACAATTGCCAATTGCCAAAATACTGTATCATGAGATCGGTTTATTGCTCTTTTTCATCGCAAGACATAGATTACCATACCTTCGTCCTAGCTAAATCTGTGAATACTCCGCTGGCTGAAGAAATGTGCTCGTTATCTTAGATACAAGCTTTGAGTCTGCATATTCCGGAATCGCACTGATTTTCTTCCATTCCGGATCAGCACCAAAAGATTTCCAATGTTGGTCGCGTGCAGCCATATCATCGAAGGTAACCATATAAATAAGGTTCGGGCGGGCCTCTCCAATGATCGTTTCTCCAAAGAAAACCGGTTTAAAACCCAGCCGTTTGAAAATTTCAATCTCCCCCGCGTCATTGAACATCTCGCGCTTCTTTGTCCCTGCAGCCTCACTCGCGTGCTCATATCTACGCAGTTCGAAAATACGTTTATCCTTCGACGGGAGCTCTATGCCGGGCATGTTTTTAAAGGCTTTAAGTAAGGAACTTTGTATACGCTCATATGCCGGTTTTGTTGCCGGAGCATTCAGGTATGAGGCACCTTTTGTAAGATAAAGTTTATCCTGTTCAAGCCTATCATTTATTGTCTCAAACTCGTGTAGTGATTGGTAAGGGATTAACACAATCACTATTGATTGTGCTGAAGGCTTAAGTTCGGTAAATACGCCGATGTTTTCAATGCCCAACCTGTTCAATGCGGGGATTGCTGCTCTTTCAAGATAATCTTCCACCAGGCTCAGCTGGTCAGCGTCCTTTAACGTATAGGTTCTAAGTTCATAATACATCTGCATCTTATTGCTGGGTTTAAGTTGAGCAAAACCAATCTGCGGTAGTATTGCGGCGGCAGCACTACTTACGATTGTTGTCTTAAAAAAAACGCGTCTTTTCATATTAAATATCAGTTTAACAGCGATAAATTTTACAAGAATAACGATTTTGGATCTATTTGCAAGTTTCAATCCAGTAAGGCATTATTTAAATATGATATATGCAGTATGTAAAGAAACAAAAGTTAGCACAATGGAAAGTTGATAGCGTTAAAATGGATTACTTTTAAATTGTTATGGCAAATACGTCGGAAGTTAAAAAACCATAATATTTCATTCGTTTATAGAAAGGTTCTATCATTGTAATTTTGTTCCATTACCTGTGGTTCGATTCAGTGTATGGATTTGACAAATTACATCGTGGTAATAATTTACAGGTTGGACTAATGAATTTGAAAATCATCTTTCAACAAGTACCTTTCGGTGCTTTTTGCCCCATTCTATCATTTGGTTGATCAACGTTCCGTATTCTTTTGCATACTCCGTAAAAGTGTATTCAACCGTCACCGGATAGTCCGTATATACTTTACGGGTAATGAGCTTATTATCTTCCAGTTCTTTCAGGTTTCGTGATAACATTCGGGTGGTAATCCCTGGGATGCTGTTTTTAATATCTTTAAACCGCTTGTTCCCATTACATATGGCGTAGATTATGGGTAACTTCCATTTGCCTCCGATTACGTATATCGTATCTTGTAGAGCTTTTATATCCTTCTCGTTGATTTCCGTTTTTGCGCAAGTTTCCATACAATACCTTTCGTGTTTAGATATATGCACAGTATCATCAGTGATACTAGTTACAAAGTTATACTAAATAGCGAATAACTTTGTAAAGTATTAGCGTAAAGGGTAGGACGTCTTATTAAAACAATAGCGCAGTTCTATAGGCTAATAAAAATTAATTTTAATATGAAAGCAGTTATTTTAAAAAAACAAGGGGGTGTTGATCAGCTATCAGTCGCTGAGCTTCCCATCCCGGTTCCGTCAAAAGATGAGCTGTTAATCAAAGTTTACGCCATTGGTATAAACCCGACAGACATTTATGCCAGACAAAATGTAGCGTTAAATTATATCTTCAATAACGAAGAGCCCAAGATATTGGGTTGGGATGTCTCTGGTGTGGTTGTTGGTCATGGCGAGAATGTTACAGATTTCCACATCGGCGACTCCGTGTTCGGTTTATTAAACTTCCCTACTTTTACTTCGCCAGGCCATGCAAAAGCGTATGCTGAGTATGTACTTGCGCGACCGGAAGACGTTACTCTAAAGCCGGATAATATTTCGCACGATGAAGCGTCGGCAGTTCCTTTGGCCGCATTGACGACGTGGCAGGCAATCAAAAAGTACCCAATTAAACACGGAGATCGGGTATTTGTCACCGCAGCTGGCGGTGGCGTTGGTCATTTTGCAGTACAAATAGCCAAGTATTTTGGTGCGCATGTAACTGCACTCGCCTCTGGAGCTAAGCGGGATTTTGTTAACAGCCTCGGTGCTGATGAGTTTATCGACTATCAAAGGACCAATTTCGTGAATGTACTTGCTCCTGTAGATTATGTGATAGAAGGTCTGCGTGATGAACATGTAGGACAGACACTGCGGATTGTTAAAAAGGGAGGGCATCTATTGAGTCTGTGGTCAAAGATTGACGGCACACAATGGGAGAAGCAGGCAAAGGCCGGTGGTATACATGCCTTCTATAATGCAGTGATGTCGAGCGGTAAGGACTTATCGGAAATTGCAGTGCTTTTAAAAATGCGCAGACTTATTCCTCATGTATCAAAGAAGTTTACGCTTGAACAGATGCCGCTGGCGCACCTTGAAATGGAAAAAAACCACACGACCGGCAAGATCATTGTCAACCCTACCTGAGAGCCTTCCTTTTTAGCACATAACGATCCAAAACCGACAGAATTACGATCGGTTTTACTGAATATTCAGTTTCAGATTTATCGGAGATCGCAAAAGAAAACTTAAATAACAAAAAAAAGTGCACAGCACAATAAATTTTTAATTAAATTAATATGTCAACGTTAAAAGAAAAAGTAGCTTTCGTAACCGGCGGTACGCGGGGCATGGGAGAAGCAATAGTGAAACGTTTAGCTAGAGAAGGCGCAACAGTCGCATTTACCTATGTAAATTCAGAAGATAAAGCACAGCTCATAGCAAACGAAATTAATGGAGCGGGAGGAAAAGCCTTAGCGATAAAAGCAGATGGCGCTGTGAAAGGGGCGGTGAAAAATGCAATTGAACAGGCAGTTTCCGCTTTTACTAAAATAGATATATTGGTCAATAATGCGGCAGTTTCTGTAGCGGGACCAATTGAATCGGCCGATACGAGGGAAGATGAATATGACCGCCAGATAGATGTGAACATACGCTCTGTAGCAGAAGCGGTAAGAACAGTCCAAAAGTACATGCCCGACGGCGGTCGTATAATCAATATCGCCTCTGTTGGTGGAATCAGAATCGGCGGCTCCGGTTTATCAGATTATGTTTCCACAAAAGCAGCTGTTTCAGCCTATACACGTGGGCTGGCATGGGATCTTGCGCCGCGAAAAATTACCGTGAACAGCGTTGAACCAGGAGCAATCGATACCGACATGCTGCAAAAGGCTGATGACGATGCCCGCCAACAGTATATCAATGCCATACCTTTAAAGCGGTTTGGTAAACCGGAAGAAATCGCTGCAATGGTCAGCTTCCTCGCAGGGGATGAAGCAGGTTATATTACCGGCAGCAGCTTCAAAGTAGATGGTGGTATATCAGCCTAAGCGAAAGTCTTTTTGCAAAACCATCGCATGTGGCGGTGGCTTTGCAAGATAGAAAAGGTTATAGCATACAAACTTCGCCTACTTCGGTGCCTTATAGCCGATTTATATTTTTTTGGTAATGTTTGCAAGAATTTCTGTAGTTTCATCTCTAAGCACAGGATTTAGTATTTGTCAATCAATATTGCCAATCATTTTGCTGGAAGAAACCATACCCTTCGCTCCCATTTGTATGTTTTTCTTATCCTGAACTCACGCTAATAAAAATTTGAATGGGGTTAATAACTTTTGATGCGTCATCATTATCACCGACGGATGATGTTTTTCATTTGTCGATGCCTTTAAACACCTGAATATACAACGGAAAAGTGTGTACAAATCTTTCATAACGGACCCTTTATGACGATCGGTTATTTTTGAAAAATTTTACAACAGAAAGCCAAATTATTCGATAGGATAAATATCCTTGAACTATAGACCATGCTGAAATCTCAATCTCACTTCTTCTTCGGTTCGCGGTAAAAGTTTCTCTAACATTTCTACTGCTGCGCCCTGCACTTCTTCTATAAAAGGCCGAAGCTCACTGTTATAGTTGTTAAAGGCTGATTGAAAATTCCCAGGGTGTTTTTCAAAAGCATCTGCCAATGCTGTTGCACCTATAATGGCTAACGAACCGCCCATACCTGCTGCAGGAGAAGCACAATAGCCGGCATCCCCTACCAGCGCCACCCTCCCTTTTGTCCTTGGAAGGAACCAACTATATTTTCCGTGTAAGC
The DNA here is from genome assembly GCF_044784325.1 of Olivibacter sp. EAT-5. Lineage (NCBI taxonomy): Bacteria > Pseudomonadati > Bacteroidota > Sphingobacteriia > Sphingobacteriales > Sphingobacteriaceae > Olivibacter > Olivibacter sp. EAT-5. The sequence continues at coordinate 5,388,655 of NZ_CP173028.1, forward strand.
TGAGGGGGTATATGTGTAAAAAGTTCATATCTTGAATCTGTTTTCTATTACCTTCAATGGCAACGCTAAGGTTGATGTCTAAATTGATTACTTAGCAATACACGATGCACTTTCTGCTACATATTTGGTACAATAAAGGGAACATTTCGGATTAAAGTATCGAAAGTAAACTACTAAAACGATTAAAAAAAGGATTCTTACATATTATTATAACTCTAGTATATCATCTAAAACAATTATTATGAAGAATTTTTCCGTCAACTTATTTGTGGCTGCTTTATGTTTATTTATATCTGTTACGCAAAAGGGCTTTGCCCAGAGTGGTGGCAGTTTGTATCTGGGATATGGGATTGCGACTGCTAACTCTATAGAGGACGTCATTACGGATATAGTCATCACAACTGCTACAGGAGGCTCATACAGGGTAACTGATTCTAAATATAGTGGTGCAATTTTCGGAGGGTATAGAAGCTACATAATTGAGAAATTGGAGTTTGGTGGGACATTTGTTTATGAAAATGCCAGTAAAGATCTTTTAACGGAATCTGAGGGTACAAGTAGTATATCCACTAAAACTTATGCAGTGTTAGCAGAGCTTAAATATAATTACATTAACCACCAGCATTTTAGGCTACATTCTGGTATTGGCGCCGGTGTTGCACATGCTCGTACATCTGCTGAAGACGATGTAAGGGTTGAAAAGGATAAAACAACCGATTTCGCTTACCAGATAGATGCCATAGGTGTTAGTTACGGAAAAGCATTCAGTGTCTCTTTAAACATCGGTTATGGTTATAAAGGACTTGCTAATCTCGGGTTGGCATATAAACTTTAATGCTAGGATCACAAGAAAAAGCGCTCAGAATATACCAGCATCATTGTTTCTAGCTCAATGATTACCGGTATATGATGGTGCCAATGGAATAGTTACAATTACTTCCGTACCATTTGCGTTTGAATTTGAACTTTAAAAAACAACCTTCGTTCCCAGCGTATGGCAAGGAAAAATCACCGCTTCGCAGAAAAAATAAAATTATTATCTTGTCCGTTAAAACAGTTTATGATGAGCTATATTTCCGTTCTAACATTAAGTTTCTTATCACTAATTTTCGCACTTGATAGCTTTGGCCAAGAGGCCAAAACGGTCTTTATAGATGCGCGTGAGCTTACATTAGTGGGCAAGGTGCGTCATAAAGGTCCGTTCTACCATCGTTTGGACACAGTTGCAACTCCCAATCTTCCGAAAGCGGTAAAAGCTTTAGCTACACATTCTGCTGGTCTGGCCATTACCTTTGAGACCACCAGTTCCAAAATAGCGGCTAAATGGTGTACAGGCTCTAGAGTTCCAACAGATAATATGACAGGACTGGCCGTTGAGGGCATGGACCTTTATATTAAACGAAATGACCGATGGCAATATGCAGGTGTCGCTCGCCCAAAATCCCATGAGTGCAATGAGGTTGAAATTGTAGCGAATATGGCAGCCGGGAATAAAACATGCCTGCTTTTCCTCCCTACTTATGATGAGACTATATCACTTCAAATTGGTGTAGATTCCGGGGCAACCATTAGCCCAGCCGGTAACCCATTTAAAAAAAATATTGTGATTTATGGTTCGAGCATTGTACAGGGAGCATCTGCAAGCCGACCTGGTTTATCTTATCCTGCAAGGCTCTCGCGGGAAACAGGACTAAACTTTATTAATCTTGGTTTCAGTGGGAGTGCAAAAATGGAAATTGACGTTGCGAATTTAATATCTGATCTGTCGATGGACGCTTTAATCCTTGATTGCGTCCCCAATCCGTCGCCGGAGGAAGTGCTAACAAGAACAGCTGATTTCGTTACTACCATTCGCAAAAAACATCCTAAAATACCCATCATCGCCATACAAAGCATAGCAAGAGAAAAGGGAAATTTTGACACCGAAGTTGCCACCAAAGTACTGCTAAAAAACAACTATTTTGAGGCAGAGATCAAAAAGCTGCAAAAACACGACCCGAACTTGTATCTTATCTATGCGGAGGGCCTATTAGGGGGTGATCAGGAAGGGACTACAGACGGTATTCACCCCAACGATCTTGGGTTCGACCGGATGCTTCAGAAGATCCGCCCCATGATTTTAAAAATTCTCCAGCCTTATGGAATCTGACCTATTACAGAGCCACAGCAATTAGCTGAACACCTAGGTGGCTAATTGCTTGCTATTGAATCGGGGTACTTTTAAATCATTATGGCAAATACATCGGACCTTATAAAAACCATAATATTTCGTTCATTTGTAGAAAAGGCCCTATCATTGTAATATTATTCTATTCCTACCTTTTGGCTCAGGGTGGTAGATTTGACAAAATTACATCGTGATAATAATTTACGCTATGTTTAATGATAAGCTTAATATTCATCTTCGAAAGACTAAAGTTTCAGATCTGGAAAGTTTATTTCGGTTTCAACTGGATCCGGATGCAAATTATCTGGCAGCATTTACGTCAAAAGATCCAACTAATAAAAGTGCATATTTGGAAAAATACACCAAGTTGTTAAATGACCCTACTGTTAACAACTTTACCATTGTTGTGGATGGGATCATCGTGGGAAGCGTAGCGAAATTTGTTATGGAAGGAAATGCCGAAATTACCTATTGGATAGACAAGAAGTATTGGAAAAAAGGCATTACATCCTATGCTTTAAAGCACTTTCTTGCCATCGAAACTACACGTCCTATTTTCGCACGCGTTGCGTTTGATAATTTTGGTTCTCGGAGAGTTTTAGAGAAGTGCGGCTTTGTAAAAATCGGTACAGACAGGGGCTACGCTAATGCACGACAACTGGAGATAGAAGAGGTTATTTACAGGCTGGATAATTTTTAACAGCGTTTATTCCAGCCTGTAGTAGAGCAGCGCAAATAATCAATAACTAAGCGTATTCATTTCTTAAAGTGTGTATCACGTTTTGTATTCGTTTTGATTTCAGATCATCTTACTGTAACTGCAACTCAGCATCTGCGACGATAAAAACGCTATCACCTACCAATTTTTCAGGAAACTTGCTACCTATTTCGAAATCAGAACGACTAATCGTACCGGTAACCTGAAAACCTGCCGTTCTTTTTTTCGTTACTGTATTGTTTATTGTCCCATTGTGTACCATCTCCATCGTAACCTGTTTGGTTACATCATGCATCGTTAACATTCCGGTAACGGAATATCTATTTTCATCGATTCTTGATATAGATTTACTTTTAAACTGAATAGTTGGATAGCTTTCAGCATCAAAGAAGTCCTTATCTTTCAGATGCTTGTCGCGTGCTTCTACTTCTGTATCAATTGAGCTGATTTCAGCCCTTAATGCTATCACGGCGTCACTGAAATCCGGCTTCGCGGCTTTAACCTCTATTTCAAAGTCTTTAAAAATGCCATTGACCTCTGAAATCTGCATATGCTCTATCCTAAAACCCAATCTTGAATGCTCCGGGTCGCTTTTCCACTTTTGTGCCGAAGCACACAGCGTTGTAATCGCAAGAAAAAAAGTTAATTTAAATCTTTTCATAAATTGAGTTTGTTTTACACGAAAGTTGGCAAAAGGGAGTAATCCGTTATTTAGAAATACACAGAGGTCGTTAAATCATAAACTTTAATCCTTATTATTATAAAACCCGCCATAATATTTGAATGGCGACCATACGGGAAGTGTTTCAGGTAATTTCGGGGACAGGCTTTTGTACTCGTCTGCGCCAAAAACCACCCTGCCGTCTACGACGGTCAATAAGGAGGAGATTGTTTTTATTTCATCATCCGGTATGGTAAAATAATCTTTATTAAGCAAGACGAAATCTGCGAAATGACCCGGAATGATTTTTCCCATTTCACGCTCTTGATCTTCAAACCAGGTTGGGGCTACCGTAAACAATTTTAAGGCTTCTTCTCTTGTTAACCGATTATTTTTTGCCAATATTTCGGCACCCGACACTGATTTCCCTGTGGTCATCCAACTTATGCCTATCCATGGATTAAAGGAAGCGACCCTAAATGCATCCGTCGTCATCGTAAGTGGAACACCGCTATCATACAAATCACGTAATCTCGGGGTTTGTGATGCTTTCTCTGCTCCATAGGTTTTTACAAAAGCTTCGCCATGCATGGCCAGCTTTGTATCTAAAGCGATACCGCCTCCTAGTTTTTTTACTCTGGCAGCATTCTCAAGAGATATCGTTTCGGCATGTTCAATACTCCAGCGTAAACCATCCAATGGTGTCTTTTTGTTTATTGCTTCGAGTTCGTCGAGGAACGGAGTTATATTTTCGTCGTAGCTGATGTGCATGCGAAAAGGGATTCCTTTCTCAACGAGCTTGGTAATGTCTTCTCTAATGTAACGGCGCATTACTTCCTTATCGATAATTACAGCTGGTCTGTCGAAGTTTTCATGGTCATGTAGTTCCATTCTAAGCAATTCGCCGGCACCTTCATATTCATGACCATGTGCCATAGTCGGATGCAGATTCTCTCCCGGACTGATAGGCGATTTCTTTATTACCGCGTTAATTTCTGCATCTACCAAACTTGCACTGTTCGTATCACCGTACTGAAGGTCTATGAATGGCATCCTTATGTTTAGACGATTCTCCTTCGCCAGTTGTTGTATTTGCGTATGTCCGTGAGGATGGCCGATCAAAGCGGCTCCATCAACAGCTGAAGTAACTCCAAAGCGGTTCAGACTATTTATTACATTTGCAATTGAACTAAGCTGCTCATCACTTGAAGGCTGTGGCACCATCGCTTCCAGTGAGATAAACGTAAATGTATACCCATCTACGACCCCTGTATAATTTCCTTTCCTATCCTTTTCGAATACCGTACCCGGCAACGCCGGAAAACGATCGGTACCTACTCCAAAAGCTTTCATAGCCATTTCGTTTAAAAATGCCCGGTTGTAAGCATACTGTACAATCGCAGGTCTGTTCGGAACTGCCTTTCGAATTTCGTCGATGGTGGGCAATCGATTTTCTTTAAACTGATATGGCGACCAACCCCCGATCACTTTTACCCATTGGCCCTCAGGAGTTCGTTCTGCCTGCTCACTTAACATTTCCAATGCACGCTTCAAAGTCGGCACGCCTTCCCATCTGACATTGTAATTGTAACTCCTATCATTTAATATATGGATGTGGGCATCATTGATACCCGGTATCAACCGCTTACCACCTGCATCGATGACCTTGGTGCTGTTGTCTTTCAATTTCAATATCTCGACATCTGTGCCTACAGCATAAATTTTACCTCGTTTTACTGCGAGTGCAGAAGCTTCGGGTTTGGTTAGGCTTCCGGTAGTGATCTTTGCATTAAACACGATCATATCGGCACCGATTAATTGTTCAGTGGTTTGTGCTCTACTGTATACAATGCTGATTATAGCTGTTGCTAGAACGATTAGTCTTCTCATAGTTTACTATTAAAAATTAATTTTTGATTGTCCTGTAATTCTTTAAATGGCACTCGGATATTTAATCCAAAATTAATTTTCCTCAAAATGTTAGAAGATGACATTTGCCTAAAAATTCAATCGGCAAATGTCTACGTATCAGGAATAACAGCTGTTTTGGGTAATGAACGGTACCCAACCGGAGTGTGAAGTTGTTGTCCGGCGTTTGGCACTATGCCTGTTGAAAAAATAAAAAAAGCAAATTACTAAGTCGAAGTCAAGACCATATGCCTCGTTATCAGTTTCTATTTAGCTTTCACCGCTTTCTTCGATAATGCAATTGTGTCAATCCGGTATCGTAGGGTTTTGTGGTTAGGAGTTCAAGCATTTGTTCAGGCCTTTCGTCCTTAAAAAGTCTTGTTCCATCGCCTAACAAAATCGGTATAACGGAAATTATAAACTCGTCTATTAAGTCATGCTTTAACAACTCATTTATTATTTCTGCTCCCCCATCACAATAAATGTTCTTGCCGTTTTCTGATTTTAGTCTTTTTACCAATTCCACCAAATCTCCTGTATAAAAAATTGTTCTACCTGCATTTGGTCGTTGATTTCTTGTTATTACATAAACATCTCTCTGCCCGTTGTCATAATGAGAAGAACCGACTTCTTTGAGGACATAATCATAGGTTTTTCTACCAACAATTAATGTGTCGACTGTATCTGTGAACGAAGTATAGCCATAATCTTCGCCCTCTTTTTCGACAAGTTTTAGAAAATTGAGGTCGTCATTAGGTTTTGCAATGTAACCATCTAAACTCATCGCAATGAAAAGTGATATTTTTCGCATTTTCCTTTATTTTAATGTTTCTACAAAAATAGTTTTAGATAACTATTGGCACTTTGGAAAAATGCGACAAAATTAAACCGATTACATTTAGTCAGGTAATAAATATTAAGGTTTGGATGGAACAGCTTCGGGATGCGAGGCTAATATCTTCTTCATCTCCTCCAAAATGGAAGGTTCATCCTTCGCGATGTTTTTCATCTCTACATCCGAGTACTGATAATCATACAATTCATATTCTGCTGATTCGACTGGTTCCCCGATTTTCTTCCATTCCACCAAACGATAGCGATCTGTACGAATAGCTCGGCCCAAACGTCCACCACGTGGAAAGCAATGGTAGGCATGATCACCGATCTTAGCTTTGGGATTGCGGAATAGCGGCACCAAACTGACACCATCAAAAGGCTGTTCAACTCTGGGCTGCGGAAAACCGGCAAGCTCAACGAGGGTTGGATAAATATCTACCGTTTCAACAAGCGCAGAAGTTGCCGTAGCGGGTTGCGAAACACCAGGGGCAACAATAAGCAGCGGAATTTTGTTAGCGCGTTCGTAATTGACATGCTTGGTCCATATTCCCATTTCACCCAAGTGGTAACCGTGGTCTCCCCAGAGCACAACAATGGTGTTTTCATCAAGCCCCGAGTCTTCCAAGGCCTGTAGCACCTTGCCAATCTGCGCATCTACATAGCTAACTCCGGCATAATAACCATGAATAAGTTGCTGTTTTAATTCGAGCGGAAATGGATCCTGCTCTGAAGACGGTCGTACCGGCTTATATTGATCAATTTCCGTGTCACGCTTTACTGCATAAGATGGAGCATCTTCCGGTGCTTTCTCGTAGGTAGGCAAAGGAAGGTTTTCCTTTTGGTAAAGATCCCAATATTTTTTGGGCACTGAAAACGGAAGATGGGGTCGGGCAAAACCTACTGCAAGAAAAAAAGGTTGATCATCCTGCTTGTTCTCACTCAGCTCCTTTAGCCGCTTAACTGCCCGAGCGGCCGTTCGTCCATCCGCATATGCATCGTCAGCAACTTCCGGAGACTCCCATGCCACTCCTCGTGGTAAACCTTTTGCACTTTGATTTGAGAACAACGCCTCCTCTCGGGTGAAGCCCTCCTGCTTACTTGTGGGATCGACATATTCAATGACCAAATCTTTATGATGGGGCACGCTCCACGATTGTTCATCATTGTAAGTACCATGCCCGATATGGAACACCTTACCCATTGACTCGGTGTGATAACCCTGTCCTTTAAAAAACTGGGGCAATGTTGTAGCGTTTGGATAATAGTCGCGGAAATTTTGGCCAAATCCATAAATGCCCGACGACGAAGAACGGCTTCCCAACATTAAATTAAAACGGGAAGGTGCACATACTGCTTGATTAGCATAAGCCATATCGAAACGCATTCCCTTTGTCGCGAGCCTATCCATATTCGGCGTAATGGCCACGGGGTCTCCATAGGTGCCTAAGGCCGGTTTTAAATCATCCACCAGGATAAACAGTATATTGGGCCGTTTTTGTTTGCTATTCTCGTTAATATCCTGTCCTGATAGTGGGCATACGGCTATACATAAAAGTAATATAAAGAGACTCCAGGTTTTCTTTTTTATCATCTTGATCGATAATTGACGTAATCGGAAAATGTCGCCACCTGTAAAGGTTAGTAATGTTATGGCGACTATTCAAAGCTAAAAAAAAGTGAACGACCTGGTTGATCAATTTATAGCCTATTTGTCTCAAATTTTCATCTTTGCTTCTCTATAATCAATATTCCAGGATATCTTTATCTCCTATCATAATCTCACACCGTTTTATATTGTGGGAAGAATCAGTGGTTTTAAGTTTGGTCATGATTCAATAAGCTGAGCAGCCCTTCCATATCTAACCGGCGGTTATACATGATCACTTTGCCCTGCTCGTCAGTTGGCCATTTATCACTCGGACGGTCCCAATACAGCTCCACACCATTGCCATCGGGATCGTCTAAATAAATCGCTTCAGATACCCCATGGTCTGATGTACCGGTAATTGGATACCCTTCATTGATCAACCTTTGCAAAATAGCAGCTAGATCCTTTCTCTCGGGATATAAAATTGCCGTGTGGTATAAACCCGGTGCATTTTCCGGTGCCGGACCAGCGCCCTTGCTATGCCATGTGTTCAGTCCGATATGGTGATGGTAGCCGCCTGCTGAAATAAAGGCAGCCTGATTGCCGTACATAGCAACCAGCTCAAATCCTAATAGATCTCGGTAGAAGGCCAGTGATCTTTGAATATCGCTAACTTTTAAATGCACATGCCCGATGCGGGTTTGTGCGGGTACTTTATAATCCTTCATTCGTTTTGATATTAACATTCATGTCAGCCGTTAACAAATTTCGAAATTTTGGCGAATCGGAAAGACGATATTTGCAGAAAAACAACGTAGATAATTGTCGATGAAATAAGGATAAGTTAGTCGTGCCCGAACGGTATGTAGGCTTTTATCTACTACTTTTTGCGATAAATGTCATCTTTATGTTTTAGCCTGATTACAGAGATTTGTGTGTCAACTTATATCAGTCGTTACACAAGGCGGTTTTGACTTGCTAACTGTGCGCTTTTATAAGTTTTAACTTTAAGTTTCAAAAGTACGCTATGGAAACACTAAAATATCTGAATGGTGATATTACCATCCTCTGGAAACCAAAAGTATGTATTCATTCGGGCCTTTGTGTCCGGACACTCCCTCAGGTTTATGATCTCAAAGCCAGACCCTGGATACGACCGGAAAATGCGACTACTCAGGAACTGATCGATCAGATTGCCAGTTGCCCCTCGGGGGCATTGAGCATTCAAACTAACATTACCGGAGACGAAACTAAACCATAATGGAGAGGACAACAGTAGTTTTTAAGGGTCGTGCCTACGGCGAGGTAGAGCTCTTCACTGACGAGATCAAAGCCGGTAAAATGGACATTGCCATCACGAATGGAAGATTGACCGTATTCCATACCGAAGTGGCTCCCGAGTTTGAAGGACGGGGTTTCGCAAAGTTGTTGCTCGAAAAACTGGTAAACTATGCAAAAGAGAAGAGTTTGAAGATCATACCGCTTTGCCCCTATGTGAATATGCAATTCAGACGCCACCCTGCAGAATATGAGGATGTTTGGGAAAAGAACTGGCATTGATGTCATACCGCGGCATATAAACGGATTCTTCGCTCTTAGATATAAATACGTTAAATCAGGGGCTGCGCGAAGTAAATCCGACGCATGTGTTTTTTACACCTTTTTTTCTACATGTATAATTCTTCTGAATGTACGCGCGACAAAACCGGACATTCTTTATCGTTCGGGTTATTTTTGGTAGCGCTGGCGCTTGACACGACTTAACGTATCCTTATTAATACCAAGATAGGAAGCGAGGATATGCTGCGGGAAACGTTTGTAAAGTTCAGGATAGCATTCTATAAAATCAGTATAACGCTTAGCTGCGGTAGCGCTTATGGCAGAGGCCAGGCGCCGATTGTTGGCCATATGATTGCGCTCGTCAAGTTGCTGTTTCATTTCACAAAACGCCAAGACCTTCTTCTGCAGGTCAATAGCACCTTCTCTGGTAATATAAAGCAGCTCACAGTGCTCCCACGCCTCAATATGATAGGGGCTTGGTAGGAACATCACAAAACTTTCCATATCACCCATCCACCAGTTTTCGACACCTAGCCGTACAATGTGTTCGGTGCCTTTATCATCCACTGAATACATTCGCATTGCACCTTTTACGATAAATGCAAAATACTTACACTGGTCTCCGGCCTGCAGCATAAATTGTCTTTTCCTTAATTTCGATGGAATAAATGTTCGCCTTATCAATGCCTTATCATCGTCTGAAAGCGGCTCAGAGCTGAATTTACTCAGGTAGTCAAAAAAAGCGTCGTACATATCGGTCTCGCGTATCTTTAAATATTATAAATTGTTCAGGCAAATATAAAATTAAATGCAGACTCTTACTAGCATAACGGGAGATAACACTGTATAATGGATTGATAAATCGATACTTATGAATTGTGATGCCTTCATTGTTTTTAATCCAAGTGTACGAGCGAAGAAATTAATAGACAAATATCTACGGGTTTTTCTGACAAATATCATCTTTAAGATTTCTCCTGATCACGAACTTTGTTGCATTAACAAACACAAGATATTATGAGATCCGGACTATGCTTTTCTTTCTATCATCCTCGTAGCAAAATCCTTCTGGCCAGCCGTTTTGCCAACAGTGTCTCTTACATATGTTGCGCTTTTCTATTTAATAATTAACCATAAAAAACAACATCATGTCAAAAAATGTAAAAAGAGGCCTTGAGGCCTTGCTGCGTCCGGAAGGCAGTATCGTCGCAGTTATTGAATAGGCCTGTTTCGGCACAATAAGCAAAGTCGCTGACAAAGCAACATCCTGCATGATCTCAGGGCGTTGCCTTGTTTATCGATCACCGCCATCACTTTTACTATCAAGAGATGACCAACCAAGCAGCTATCATGATGAGAGATAACCTTAACCAACATATTGTTAACACACCGTGCGGGTTAAGGAACCTGAATACGGCAAATTATTAAAAAACAAGAGCATTTATTATGGAAATAGGCATAGATAGTTTTGCTTCAGCGATGTACGGAAGCAACGATTTGGGCAGTGAAGATGCCATGGAGCAGTTGCTGGCAAGAATCGTTGCGGCGGATGAGGCCGGTCATGATTTTTTTGGTATCGGCGAACATCATAAAAAAGAATTCCTGGACTCTGTTCCCGCAATGATACTCGCAGCTGCAGCAGCCCGCACTAAAAAGATCCGGCTGACAAGCGCCGTGACCGTCTTAAGTACTTCTGACCCTGTGAGTGTATTCCAACAATTCGCAACATTGGATATTATTTCGAAAGGTCGCGCTGAGATGGTAGCTGGAAGAGGTTCTGCGACAGAAGCATTTCCATTATTCGGATATAACCTGAACGATTATGACGCTCTGTTCAAAGAGAAATTAAAGTTACTGATACAGATCAGGGACGAAGAATTTGTCACCTGGTCGGGTAAGTTCAGACCAGCATTGAAAAATCAACCGGTATATCCACGTCCGCTTCAGAAAAAGTTACCTGTTTGGGTAGGTGCCGGTGGCACGCCGCAATCTTTTGTACGTGCAGGGATGCTGGGCCTTCCCTTAATGGTAGCCATCATCGGTGGCGAAACCGAGCGCTTTCGGCCGCTGGTAGATCTTTACAGAAAATCTGGAGAGGAAGCGGGCTTTAAGCCGGAAGAATTGAAGGTCGGACTGCACTCGCCGGGATACGTTGGCGAGACGGACCAGTCGGCGATCGCTGATTATTATCCAGGCTATGTGAATTCATGGACCAAAATAGGCCGCGAGCGCGGCTGGCCACCTGTCACCAAAGCACAGTTTGATGCAGGGATCTCCCCAAAAGGTGTTCTTGTGGTGGGTGGGCCGGATACAGTAGCTGAAAAGCTATTGCGCCATAGCGAAGCCCTAGGTGGAGTAGACCGTTTTGCCTTCCAGATGGATATGGCGGGCCTTACTCATCAGCAGTTAATGCGAACTATTGAGTTAATCGGCACCAGCGTGATTCCACAAGTCAGGCAGAATAATCGACAGAAGTAGATGCTGCTATAAAGGAAGAGGTTTTGCGAAATTATTGCTTGATCAATTCGTCCGTTATCAATATTTCCACCGAATTCAATAACATCTCAATAGCAAAGGATACAAAAATATAGATGGCTCATTTACCCGAACTAATACAAGATATGGCGCTGATTCTCTTGGTAGGCGCTTTGGTTACCATTCTTTTTAAACGAATTAAGCAGCCCTTGGTTTTAGGTTATATCATTGCCGGCTTTTTAGTTGGCCCACATTTCGATTACCTACCCACTATCGCTGATCACGAAAACGTAGAGACTTTTGCAGAGATTGGCGTCATCATGCTGTTGTTCAGTTTAGGATTGGAATTCAGTTTTAAAAAACTGGTGAAAGTAGGTGGTTCGGCATCCATTACGGCCGTTATCGAAATTGTATTTGTAGGTTTGGGCGGCTATCTTACCGGATATTTGTTGGGTTGGAGTCAAATGGATAGTCTTTTCCTAGCGGGTATGTTGGCAAGTTCCTCCACTACCATTATTCTGCGGGCTTTTGATGAACTGGGTTTAAAACCCAAACAGTTTGCTAAAGTAGTTTTCGGTGTACTGGTGGTAGAAGATATTATTGTTATCCTGTTGATGGTATTGCTATCTACCGTTGCCGTAACACAAACTTTTCACGGCTCAGAAATCCTTTTCACCGTACTCAAGCTCGGCTTCTTTTTGGTGTTGTGGTTTTTAGTAGGGATCTATCTACTGCCGGTATTTATAAAAAAGACCAAAAAGTGGATGGACGAAGAAACGGTGCTCATTCTTGCAATAGGACTTTGTTTCGGCATGGTATTGTTGGCTACGCAGGTAGGGTTTTCGGCCGAATTAGGTGCATTTGTAATGGGTTCTTTAATAGCAGAAACCGTATTGGCAGAAAAGATCGAACACCTTACCCAACCGATTAAACAATTTTTCGGCACCATATTCTTTGTCTCTGTAGGTATGATGATCGATCCACAAGCGATGTATACCTATGCAGGCCCTATATTGGCCGTTACGTCACTCACCATTGTGGGAAAGTTTTTCTTCAGTGGGTTAGGAGCCTTGATTTCCGGGCAACCGTTAAAACAAGCTGTACAGATCGGTTCCAGTATGGCTCAGATTGGTGAATTTGCTTTTATTGTTGCCGCTTTGGGATTGTCATTAGGCGTTATTTCAGAATTTCTGTTTCCTATTGCCGTCGGTGTATCGGCAATCACTACGTTTACCACACCCTATCTGATTAAATTTTCGGAACCATTATACGGCACAATTGTAAAGATACTTCCGGTAAAATGGGTAGCCCGGTTGGATGTCTACACTTCCGAAACGCAGAAAAATAAAGACAATCCGCTTTGGAAAAAAATGCTGCAGGAGTATAATAGAATCCTGATCACCAATAGCATTATACTTGTCGCGATTACCTTGCTGTTCAAATACACATTCATTCCGTTTTTGACTACGCAAATAGAAAGTGTGCTTTGGCGAAATGTGGTGTTGATAAGCGCAGCAACCTTGCTGGCATCACCTTTCCTATGGGCTATCCTCAACAAAAAGATTACTGTAAAAGACGGGAATGAAACCGTCAATTCCTATTACCTGAACTATTCGGTGACGGCTATCTCCCTTCATGCTGTCCGATATCTTTTAGGAATATTTCTTATAGGTTTCTTTATCGATCAGATCACGACAACCAAATACGCACTGATGGTTGCTGTTCCGGTAATTGTAGTATTGCTCTGGTTTTTCTCAGATAAGGTTCAGAAGATTCACCAGCGAATAGAGCAACGGTTTATATCCAATCTAAACGAAAGGGAACGGCTTGCATACATTCAAAATAAAGGAAATATTGCACTACAACACAAAAATGAGGAAGCAAAAAAGCACTTTCAGGAATGGAATGCTTACGTAACCGAATTGGAAGCAGTCGACACCATTTTTTTTGCAGGAATGACTTTGTACGAACTTAACTGGAAAGAGAAGTACGGGATACATATTGTGTATATACGTAGAAACGACCGAACCATTCATCTGCCAAACGGAAAACATCGGATATTGCCTTACGACAAAGTGGGCATATTGGGAACTGACGAACAGATTTCCCAGGTAAAACTACTATTTGACCAAACAATCCAGCAAGCTGATAATGAAGAAGATATTGACATCAATTATATACAGCTTATTAAGGTACAGGTTACCGAAGCCAATCCCTATTCCGGTAAAACGATCAAAACCTCCGGTATCCGAAAAGATCTGCGTAGCCAGGTTGTGGGTATTGAAAGGACCGGAAACCGAATGCTAAACCCAGGTTCGTCGGAAATGATCTTCGTTAATGATGTTGTATGGCTCGTGGGCGATACACGTAGAATAAAAGCTTGTTTAGAAAATCATCAGGGGAACTTTTTGGAGGTATAAAACAGGATTTCGTCCCGCATCCGTAGTTATTCTTCCTCCTGCAGCCATAGCCTTTATTCCACCCTACCTCAGCACAGCACAAATATTTGGATATTAAAATTTAACACTATACATTTGTATTATACAACTTGAATAATACATGAAGAATAAGTTAGTTGATGAGCTGCTTTCGGCCTGGGAGGAAACGTATAAAAAGGGCCAACTTACCCTTTGGATATTTATGGCATTGAAAGATGGCAAAAAATATGTAGACGAAATCAAGCTGTTTATTGAAATTGAATCAAAATATACTATGCAGTGTGAAGAACAAAGCCTTTATCGGAATCTCAGAAAACTCCATCATATAGGAGCAGTAGATTTCGAAAGTGGAAAAGGCCACAAGGGTCCGGAACGTAAGTATTACTACCTGACGGCATTGGGCAACGAATTGTTCACAAGATTTGTTGAACGGAACATTCAGTTATTTTTCAACTCTAAAATAACCAAACTATTAAAAATGGAGGAAACGTTATGAAAAGCTTAACAACCTATCAGATTGGCTATGCAGCCGTAGCAATGGGAACAACTATTTTATTCCGGTACTTATTGTCCTTTTTTCTAACTCAGCAACAGTATGTGTTAACGTGGGTATTGGCAACTTTATACTTTATTTCCATGTTTCTTGCAGGATGGCATTTTGGCAAAAAAGCAAATCAATCACTGTCAATTGTCTCACTTACTTTTCGATTCCATCTCTATACGTTCCTAATTTTTACTCTTATTTCATTCATCTGGTTTAAACTGGATCTTGCAAGTATTAATGAAAGTTTCAAGAGCTTTCAGACTGGAACCTTTATTTGGTCAATTATACTCTTGTTACACTTTGGTATATATCTGCTGAAAGGTAGAAATGCCATAAAGGGGATCGCTAGAACCGACCTCTTTGAATAATCGGAAGCTCCTGCCGCCTATCTCAGGCCAGGCTTACGCCTTCCGGTGGAGGCCATCATCAAGGTATCAGTAAAAACAGATGCCCTAGGTTGTCAAAGCACATATAAATTAATATCTTTAAAGGCGTATTCCGGAGCATATTCAGTATCGATAGAACGATAACTTTTGTTTTATTGAAAAGATGCATCTAATGTAACATTTCACACAGCATGGTAGTCTCTTAGGATATTGATTTCTCATGCAATTCGAATCTCTTTGTACGCTTCGGCAATTTGGGAAAGCAACAACATTCATATGAAGTCAATTGATCAGAGAAAATAATTAAGAAATGGAATTCAACCCAAACAACAAGGTCGTTAAACTCTGCCTTCAGGGCATGAGCATGGAGGATAATAACCAACCCGAAGAAGCAAGTAAATTATTTCTTCAAGCCTCGTATGAAGCAACAAACGATTTTGAACGATTTCTCGCGGCCTATTACGTAGCTCGACACCAAAAGAATGTCGCGGACAAATTAAAATGGCTGGGCACCGCTTTGCGTTCTGCATCCGAGATAAATGATGATGCTGTCAAGAGCGCTTTTCCTTCTCTATATGAAAGCATCGCAAAATGCTATGAGGAATTACATGACTTTGATAATGCGAAAAAGAATTATGAACTAGCTGATTCATTCAGGGATCGGAGTTCTGACAAGGGTCCTTTTTATCACGGAACGAAAGCGGATTTACAGGTTGGCGATTTGTTAACAGCAGGGTACAACTCGAACTACAAACCCGAGATTGTAATGAATCATATATATTTTACAGCTTTGATTAATGGAGCGGGACTTGCAGCGGCCCTAGCGAAAGGTGATGGGCCCGACCGCATTTATATCGTTGAGCCAACGGGTAGCTTTGAAAATGATCCAAATGTTACCGACAAGAAATTTCCGGGCAATCCAACCCGTTCGTATCGCAGTCAAGAACCATTGAAAATTGTTGGGGAGATTACAGACTGGGTACGATTAACGCCTGAAGAACGACAGCAGTGGCAGCAAAAGATAGCGAATCTCAAAGGAGAAATTATCAACTAGCATCCTATTGAACTGTCCAATGTCAGGTGACAAAGATCCCCAAGAAGTTTTATTTTTCATGAGCACAATAAAGATCGCTTCTCAACGTTAATTAAATAGTCGATAAAAATAAATGCGTACATTTTCAAGTAAAAGAATAAAGCCTCTAATTAGAGGCTTTATTTGTTTTTCAGCTTTCCCCTAGATCTTACCATCGACCTTCTTTATCTATCATGAAAGGACGGATGGAATTTCCATAGCAGTTCATCCCTTCTTGTCGGCCAATAACTAATATGAAATATTCAATTTCTGCAAGAGTATTTCCCGATAATTAGGTCCAATAGGAAGATCGATCAAATCAGTTTTGGCAAGATTTCCTGTGATCGCTTTAATTTTGACAAGTTGTACGATATAGGATCGATGAATTCTAAGAAAAATAGCTTGAGGCAGTAGTGTTTCGACCATCCCGATATTCATGCTCATCATCATAGTAGTTCCGTTTGCTAAATGTACCATCGAGAAATCACGCTGCGCCTCCACATAAACAATTTCTTCAAAGTTTACCCGTATCAATTTGTTGTTTTGCTTGATAAATATAAAAGTGCGTTCGCTATCTGTTTCTAAATTAACAGTACGGGTGGCCATGCGCTCCCTTAGCTTTTGGGCAGCTTGCAAAAAGCGGTCGAAGGTAATGGGCTTTACCAGATAGTCAACTGAATTTAAGTCGAATCCCTCAACAGCAAATTGTGGATAAGCAGTGGTAAACACTACGTAGGGAGGGTTCCGCAAGGAGCGGAGAAATTCCGTACCCGCAATCCGTGGCATCTGTATGTCCAAAAACATGACGTCTATTTGCTGCGTGTATAGTGCTTCATAAGCCTCCATGGCGTTTATACACAAGTCCTTTATTTCGAAATCCGGCAACTTTTCAAGATGGTCTTTTATAATGTCACGAGCAATGGGTTCGTCGTCAACAATTATACAGGAGATACTCATAATTTACAGATTAAGGTTACTCGATAGCTATTTGCTTGTTCGTCCAATTCGTATTGATGTTTATTGGGATAAAAAAAAGCCAGCCTTTTACGCAAATGCTGCAAACCCAATCCGCCATATTTATTTTCTTCTGAATCACCTATTGTGTTTTCTTCCATAAAATACAGTTGTTTATCACTTACGTGAATCACAAAATGGACAAAAGCGCCGGGAACATCCTCCGTATGCTTAAACGCATTTTCGACTAATGGCATCAATAGCAAGGATGGCAATTGTACCGAGGGATTTTCAATCGTGACCTCCATGCTGACTTTCGTGTGGTTGAGCCGTATTTTTTCTAATTCAATATAGTTCGCGATCAACTTCGTTTCTTCTGCAACAGGCATCCATTCGTTATTGGCTTCATATGTTGTATAACGCAAAAACGCTGATAAATGAGCGATCACCGAAGCGGATTGCGCGATATTCCCACGTAAAATCAAACCATATATATTATTCAATGAATTGAAGAGAAAGTGTGGATTGAACTGTGCTTTAAGAAAATCAAGCTCCAACTTTGCTTTTTCTTTGATAAGCTCTGCATTCGCATAAGCATTACGCAAGGCGGCCAAACCTACCTTTATGCTTATCGGCATTCCCAGCATGAAAATAATACCAAGTGGCAAACCTAAGCTCATAAAGCGCTTAAACACGACATTGCTCAGTTGCTGTTGGAGAAATTTATGGTAGTTGGGATTGTTCCGTTCTATAAGCGCCATACAATCGGTGCAGTTCCTCAATAAAGCTGCCTCCATGTAGCCGTCTGCGACAGTATACAAAATAAACAGCATGATTAAACCAAATAGGCTACCCACCATACTTTTCACCCTGATAGCATGGGGATAAAGCCCGTAAACCAGGATGTAATAAAAAGCAGCCAACAATGCGGTACTATACAAATTTATTTTAAACAGCGTCGTAGTCGGTAATCCATTATAGACGTTAAAGGTTATGGACGCCATGTAGTTTTTTACCGCCAACATAAATAGCCAAAAACAAAGGTGTAACAGTAGCCTGAGTGCCCTCTGCTGATAAATACGGTAAACAGTTGCTTGAAGCACAGTGGTTTGAAGCTGCATACGGTAAATATAGCTGTTTAAATAGCTCGCCCCAAAATAAATAGACCAAGACTACTCGGTTTCCTACGAAGCCTCTTTTTTTGGCAACGAAGGATTTCCTTTTACTTGGTTACCGTACAAAAGCTATTGGTCGATAAGTGGGTGGGCCCTGTCGACTTTATTTTTTTGCTTCATTTCTACTTTGTCATTTTGTGTTGACATTAAATAAATTACAAATGATGAGCAAAAAATTAATACCACTTGTTAACGTAGTGATTTACTTTATCCTACTCGGCGCAGCGATGATCATTGCCGGATTGATTCGGCCATTAAACAGTCCGCTGTTCTTCTTTTGTCTTTCCTTCGTACTCAGTTTTATCTTTTTAAGGCGGGAAGGGAAAAATATAACGTCCATTGGCTTTATCCCTAAAAACAGCATGAACTACCTTCAACTTTTCCTTGGCCTGGGCATTGGCGTGCTGATGCTTATTGTTACCGCTTCTCTTACTTTCGTTTTAACAGGCGATCAATGGGTATTCAGCGATAGAATAAACGCCGGGCCTATTCTTACTATCTTTTTAAACTGCTTCTGTTCCTCCTTTGCACAGGAATTTGTTTTTCGTGGCTATCCGTTTCAAAGCTTACATAGACATTACGGCGCATGGCCGGCGCAATTAGTAGTAATGGTGCCCTTTGGATTAATGCACGTTCACCTAGCCATGCCTTTCGGTGATTTTATGCTCACCTTACTTACCACTGGCGTTGGTTCACTCCTTTTTGGCCTTCTTTATCTAAAGACCAAGAAATTATTTCTGTCCATTGGATTACATACCGGATGGAATTTTGCGCAGACTTTGATTCCACGCACCTCCCCCGGTGAAATTGATGGGATCATACACGTTACACAAAGCCAGCATCATTACAACTTCTTTACTGTTGTTCTACCGTATTTGATCTGCATCGGTTTAGCTTTTATTCTTTTTTGGCAATATAGAACCAAGCTGAGTGAATCATGAAGAATAAGCAAAATTCTTTCGATTTAACGAAACTTGCGGGATAACTATATTTGCCTTACGATGGACATGGGATGTCTGGAAAAGCTTGGTTATGACAAGCTTTTCCAGTTTTTCTTTTGAAATTGCATACTTGTTTTAAAACGCGAACCTATTTATTTTGAAGAAAACGAATCTGCCAGACAGCACGCAATGACAACGTTGGCTATCTCGCTTTGCTATTAAAACTAGTTGACTATTAAATCAATCACTTCTTGGGGCGACACTTCGTTTTTCTGCCAGATCTCTTCGATTGTTTTCGAATCACCAATGAATATGCCATTACTTTTAAGTGTTCGCAATGCCTGATCATAATCGATATTTAAGGCTTGAAAAGCTTTCATTATCGGAGCCTTGACTATTCGTTTGACAATCAGTGTATCAAGGGTTGGGTTACCTCTTTGATGTATAACAAAGGCAGTTGAAACCACCGCGACGGCGATGGCGGCGGGTAAGAAAACTTTTTTTCCAAAATGGGTTTGTAAGCTCTTCCAATTGACAAGAATATGAAAGATGGCAAAAATGACAAAAACCAATCCCAGGCTTTCATGCATAACTTCCGTATAACCATCAAATAGATGGAAAAGCATCAGCAGGCCAGATAGGGCTACAACGAGAAAAACAAGGGTGATAAAAGGTGTGATGTACTTTCTATTAAGCTTCATGTGTCCACGTGTTTATTTCTACAAATGTATGTAGGGAGAAATCTTGGGTACAATAACATTTGTTATCAAATGTAACGGCTGATATTTATTGGCTGAATTACATATATTACCTAAATTCCTATCTTTACGCATATGGAAGAAATGCTTCGACGGCATATAGAGCAAGTAGTACCATTGAGTGACGAAGAGTACACTTTTGTGCGACAGCACTTCAGTGTAAAGCATTGTAAGAAAGGTGGGTTCCTTATCGACAAGAACGAACCGGTACGTTATGTATACCTGGTCATATCCGGGTTGCTTAAGCTGGTCTATCATGACAAAACAGGCCGCGAACATATTATTTCTTTTGCGATGGAAGACTGGTGGGAAAGCGACTATCCCGCTTGGTTCTCCCGGCAACCGGCGTCATTGAGCTTACAGTGTATTGAGGATACGGAAGTATATTGCCTTTCACTGGATAGCTATCAGACAATTTGCGCCAAGCTACAAAAAATGGAGCATTTCTTCCTGCATAAGGCGAACCGAGGACACATGGCTTCTCAGGAGCGTATTCTGTCATTCCTTACAGCCAACCCACGTGAAAGGTATGAGCAGGTACTCCGCAAACAGCCTGCATTGATGCAACGGGTACCTAAGACCCTTCTGGCCGCTTATTTGGGTGTATCTCGTGAAACCCTTAGCCGGCTTTGGCGCAACAATTAAACGGCCAACAATTTGCCAAATGTGATCCAAGTCACAACACCCCGCGTATAGTTTTCTCAATTTTGCTGTACAGAAAAACAAAAAAATATCATGAAAAAAACAGTGATTAATCCCTGGACTTGGCAGGAAGAACGCGGCTACGTACAGGCCGTAGAAGTAAAGGAGGCAACAGGAACTTTATACTGTGCCGGACAGGCAGCAGTACATGCCGATGGCACATCGAGCAACGCCGATATGCGTACCCAACTGGAATTGGCAATACAGAACCTTGAAACCGTAGTCAGTGAAGCGGGTTACGAGTGCCGTAACATTGTTAGATTGACAGTTTATACCACTTCATCAGATGAGTTTATCAAAAACTGTTTTGACATATTCCGTAGTTTTGTAGCAAAGCATGGCATGAAACAAGTGGTTACACTGATGCAAGTGGTTGCCTTGTATGAAACACTGAATGTAGAGCTGGAAGCTACTGTTGTAAAATAGTAAATTTGGTTGGTGCTCCTTATAAGGCATCAACCAAGCTTACTTTTTGCCTATCCCGACACATGTTATTCCGAAGCCAATATTTGAACGTTAGGAAAGATTTTATTTCATTTTTGCAAACCTGCTTTCAAGACCGGCCAGCCATTTTACCCGTTTTTCCTGACCCACTGTTTTGACACGATTAAAGCTGATCCAGCTAAGATTTTTATATCCCATTGTTTTAAAAACACTTTTTAGCATTGCTTTGCTGATTAGATTTCCTATCAGTAAGGAATACATAATTTTCGGTTTATTCATAGTAGTGATGATTGTTACCCCTTTTAAATTTTCTAAAAGAGGAATCAATCCGAAGCCTCTCGGATGATGGTCATAAGCAACCCCGGGGGTAAGAACCCTATCAATAAATCCTTTGGTAGTTGCAGGCATGAGATCCCACCATATTGGGAATATAAAAACCAAGTGATTCGCTTCCGCTAAGCGCCTATTATAGTCTATTACCTGTGGATCAACGGCTTTGTGCTCTACAAAGCCTTTCAAGTCTGCACTTGACATAACCGGATTAAAACCGTCATTGTCCAGATGCATAAGGTCCACTTCGTGACCTGCGGTCTTCAGCCCTTTTGTTACCGCAGCTAAAATCGCGGTTGCATAGCTTCCTTCATAGGGATGATTAAATACGATGACCACTCTCATTTTACTCTATTTATTTTGGAGTAAAACTAATCAGCTCAATGGCGCTCAACGATAACATTTGTTATCAAATTCCATATTACGCTCCCTTTCGGACCAGCTTGCTTTTTATACGGCTGAGATGAACCTTGGTTATTCCCAGATACGATGCAATATAATGTTGGGGAATACGCTTTATGATATCTGGACGTTGCTGCAAGATCTGTATATAACGTTCTTGGGGACTATCTTTAATATGCGAAAGCAAAAGCTTTTGACAGTGAACAAATCGATTGAAGAGATGATTCTCCATCTCCATTTTTATATTCGGAGAGCTGTCCAGTACAAATTCAAAATCTTTCTTGGAAATAAATTGTATAATGCTAGGCTCTATACTTTCAATACTATAAAGGCTTGGCCCATTTGTTCTGAAGCTTTCAATAGAAGAAACACCCTCGCCCTCAAAGAAAAACTGGGTAGTTATGTCGATTCCGTCGTTGTTAAACCATGTCCGCAAACAACCCTTTTCTACAAGATAAGCATTTTTTGAAATTTCTCCCTCGCGTAAAAGCATTGTTTTAGCAGGTATTTCCAAACGTTTAAAAAGGTGGTTGAATTTATACCATTCGCTTGTTGCCGCTATTGTTCTTTTGTTCATTTATCTATTGCATAAAGCATATCCTCAAACAAATATAATAAACAGGCCGCTAGAACGGAAGGAGGTGAAGCAGCCGGCACATTTTTTACATCCATATTGTCATCTTGGATATTGTTGATTAATTTGGACAAACTATATTGTAAATCTGCAATCGGCTTGTTTATCGTTTTTATACTTTTGGCTAGCTATATTTGAAAAACGCGGATGAAGACAAAGGTGAACCACACTTCGTTTGAAGCGATATCCTAATAAGAAAGTATTTCATTGAATTAAAGAAATAGCTAAATTGATGGACCACTCCGTTTTAATTAATTATCTGCATGATGACAATGACGCAGGCCTAATTGGCATATATCGTATTTACAACAAACCATTGCTTTACTTTGTGCAGCGGTACCTTAAAAACCATCAATTAGCAGAAGAGGTGGTTGCAGATGTATTTGTCAAGGTTTGGGAAAGGAGGCTACACTTTACGAATATGAACGCACTTCGTGCGTTTCTATATATTGCTGCAAAGAATATATGCCTTAACAAATTAAGAGGAGACCGGATATTTAAAGATGCCGAAAATATTGAGGACTACAGCCAACTCCTAACAGAAGATTCAGATGCCTTTACCCAAATAGTGCGTGCCGAATTGTTGAAAAGTATTATGGATGAAGTTCAACGCCTCCCCGAAAAACAACGAAAGATTTTTCATATGACTTTTATTGATGATATGAGTATGGATGAGATTGGTTTGCATTTGGGCATGTCACCAAACGCCGTGTATACGAATAGATCAAGAGCGCTTGCAACCTTGCGGGATCATATAAAGACGAAAGACTCATTATATGCTGCGATCTTATTTTTCTACTTTTTTCAGTAACGCAAATCGGAAAATGTATTTTTTTTAAAACTTTCTGTAAGGTTTTTCAAATTCTTGTGTTTCTATGTTGATACGTAACCAAGAGCCATGCAAAACCTAGATCGAATCGTAACATTATTAAAGGGATATTTGAGCGACAACCTGACTGTGGATGAGTCTGCCGAGCTTCAGCAATTATTGAAAAATCATCCCAGTCTTAACGAATTGTCGAATGAATTGAAGGATATCGGTCAGCTGGAGTGTGCATTACAGGAGTATGAGATACTGTACAATGAAATTAATAGTAACAAAGAACAGCAGTTGCTGACTGATATTCTTTTGCAAATCAATGATAAAAGGGGGCGAAATCGAGTATATCATCTTAGGCGACAGATAATACGGTACAGCTCTGTTGCGGCAGTTTTTATCGCTTTCGTTGTTGGAATCTTCTTTTTGCGTAAACATTACTTTGTGATCGAACCAAACGAAAAAAATGGTCAGTCGTTAAGCGAAAATTTCGTTCCCGGGCACAACCAGGCGACATTAACTTCATCGAATGGACAAACACTCGAACTAAGTGATGCCCATCTTGGCATTGTCATTAACAAGAATATTACTTACAACGATGGTACCGAGCTGAATATCGGACAGAATACCATTGAACATACGCAACTCACCCTGTCTACCCCCAAGGGCGGTCAGTATCAGGTAACCTTAGCGGATGGAACCAAGGTGTGGCTGAACGCAGCTACTGTACTCTGGTATCCGCAGAAATTTGCAAGCGACATCAGAATAGTCGAACTAGAAGGAGAAGCATATTTTGAAGTTGCAAGAAACGAAAAAGCTCCTTTTGTTGTTCGGACAAAAAATGAAAGTGTTCGGGTGTTGGGTACGCACTTTAATGTCAATACTTACCGGGATGAACCGGTTTCTATCGTTTCTCTTTTAGAGGGAAGCGTGACCGTATCGCTGCCTAATAAAATCTCCCAAATTTTAAAACCCGGACAGCAGTCTATCACACGCACGGACCGAATAGACGTTCAGCCCGTAAACACAAGTGAAGCGGTAGCATGGAAAAACGGCGAGTTTATGTTTAATAGCGAAAACTTAGTGAGCGCTATGAATAAAATTGCGCGTTGGTATGACCTTGAAATCATTGTAGAACCTCCATTAAGAGAGATAGCCATATGGGGGGCAATATCAAGATATGACAAGTTTGACAAAGTACTTGAATTGATTCAACTTGTAGACAGCCGCATAAAATTTAAAATAGAAGGAAGGAGGGTGACGCTCATGAAATAATCTTACTGCCGGAAAATTAAGGAAAACGAAAGACCGAAGAAGGTGGTGCTTCTTCGGCCCGAAGGTTCCAATTCTAAAAAGAGATATCGTATTTTTATAAACTAAAACCAATTAAAGGTAATGAAAAATTACATTTTATCATTGGGGGTAGACCTCTTATGCCCCAAATATAAATTCCTAATTATAATGAAAATGATAACCGTGTTGCTTTTGCTTACACTCTGTCAAGTTCGTGCCAAAACTTTTGGACAGAACATCAGCATTTCAAATTCGAAGATGCAGATAGTAGACCTGTTCAGGGAAATTAAGAAGCAAACAGGATATACGGTTGTCTGCAATGCAGAGATTATTAGAGCAAATTCCAACCTAAAGGTTGAGGTGCATAATAAACCATTGTTTGAAGCACTGAATATGATTCTGTCTCCTCTCCAATTAACGTATACGGTGAGAGATCGATCCATTGTTGTTCGAAAACGCACAGAAGATAAGCAGGTTACTAGCGCTGTAATGGTTCCAACGAAACCCCAACAACGAATCACAGGAATAGTGACCGATTCCGATGGCACCCCGTTGCCGGGCGTCACCATTAAACTGAAAGGGAAATCTATCGGCGAAATAACGAATAACGACGGAAAGTATAGCATCGCGGCATCCACCGGTCAAGTGTTGCAATTTAGCTATATAGGTTATGAACCAAAAGAAGTACTAATAGGGACTGATCTTACCGTCGACGTTAAGCTGCAATCGTTGAATGAGGCCTTAACAGAAGTGGTAATAGTAGGCTACGGTACGCAGAAAAAAGCGGTAGTATCTGGTGCAATAGCTACCGTAAAAGGGGAAGATCTTGCTAGATCTCCGGCGGCTAATCTTTCAAATTCATTTGTCGGTAGACTACCGGGAGTAACAGCCATGCAAAGTAGTGGAGAACCTGGCTACGACGGCTCTACGCTTCGTATTCGCGGTATTAATTCGCTACCTGGCGGCAACAGTGAACCCTTAATCGTCATCGATGGGGTACCGCAACGCGCAGGTGGCTTGGATCGGATTAATCCGAATGATATCGAAAGCGTATCCGTATTAAAAGATGCGTCGGCCGCCATTTACGGCTCTCGGGCAGGTAATGGCGTTATCCTTGTCACGACGAAACAAGGCAAAATAGGTAAAGCCCAAATTTCTTATGATTTTACCTATGGTATACAGCGCCCCACTCGTACACCGAAAATGGCGAATTCGGAACAATATACAGCTATTATTAACGAGGTTACGGGTGTATATCCGCAAGATCCCGCAAAGTGGACAGAAATCTGGCAAGCATTTAATACAGGTACCGGTACCTACAATGGAACTTCGGGAGCCATCAACCCGGAATATAGTCCTGAAGAAAGACAAAAATATAGCGATGGATCAGACCTTTTACGTTATCCGAATACGGATTGGTTTGCCGCTACGCTAAAAGATTGGTCTCCACAGCAACGGCATAACGTACAAATAAATGGGGGTACCGAAACGACAAAATACTTGATATCCTTAGGGTACTTAAACCAAGATGCTATTTATAAGAATTCGGCTACATATTATAAGCAATACGATTTGCGTGCAAACCTGGAATTCAATTTTGGTAAATATGTTACGGCAAGGTTAGCGATAACCGGTCGAGAAGAATCGCGTAATTTCCCAACTAGAGGAGCTGGCGATATTTTTAGATTTCTTGCGCGCGGTCTTCCTACCAATATTGCCACATGGCCTAATGGACTTCCCGGGCCCGATTTAGAGAATGGTGCTAATCCGGTTGTAATTACTACCGGTGCAACCGGATATGATAGAAATACAAGGGACTACTTGCAAAACACAGGAGCGATCGATATTAAAATCCCCGGAGTAGAGGGTTTAAAATTAACGGGAACGGCTTCGATCGACAAATACTGGGGCAGATCGAAAAGATGGGAAACACCTTGGACCTTATACGATTGGGATAAAGTGAGTTTTGAAGCCGATGGGGTCACACCAAAACTATCGGGCTATATACCAAAAGGAATAGAACCCAAAGCTCAACTTCGGGAAGCTACGGAAGATCAATTAGCGATCAACGTATCGGCCTTGGTTTCCTATGATAAAACGATCAAAGGTGTACATAACATTTCCGCAATAGCCGGGCTGACCCGTGAAACCGTGACCAATAACGGTTTTTTTGCAGCCCGAATGGATTTTCCGTCGATACTAGTAGAACAATTGAACTTTGGCGACCGTGTGCGTCAAACCCTGGGCAACGAAAACACCTATGATAGAGCACGATTGAGTTACTATGGTCGCGTAAACTATAATTACCAAGAAAAGTATCTTTTCGAGTTTAATTGGCGTGTAGATGGATCGTATATTTTTCCTCCAAACAAAAGGTTTGGCTTTTTTCCCGGGGTATCGGCCGGTTGGCGTTTATCCGAAGAAAGCTTTTTTAAAAACAATATTGCTTTCATCAACAATTTAAAACTAAGAGGTTCTTGGGGTCAGATGGGCGCAGAAGCTTATTATGACAACAGCCTTCAAGAATATAAATATTTATCACTGATGAATACCGGACAGGGTGTATTCAGCGACCTACTCTATCAAACCATTTACGAAAGTACCATTCCAAACCCAAACTTCACATGGGAAGTGGCCAACAACAGCAATATTGGCTTGGACGCCTCATTTTTGAACGATAAGCTGGCTCTGGAGCTGGACTTATTCTATAATAAACGGACCCATGTTTTAACAAAAAATCCCGGTGTAGTACCTATAAGTTCAGGTATTTCGGGCAATCTGCCTATTGCAAATCTTGGTAACCTCATTAATAAAGGTTACGAATTTAAATTAACCTACACCGATAAAGTTGGCGATCTGTTTTATAATATAGGGGTGAATGGCGGCTACGCGAAGAATAATGTGCAATACTCCAGTGATGTAGCCAATACTTTACCTTATCAACAACAAATAGGAAAAGTTACGGATTCATGGCTGGTGTATTTGTATGACGGCGTTTTCAAAGATCAAGCCGCTATTGATGCGAATACCGTCGATTATTCTGCTCTTGGATTAAAAAACGGGAAATTATTGCCGGGGGATATGAAATATATAGATTATAATGGCGATGGTAAAATTACAAGCGACGATCGTGTACGACTAAACCAAAATAGCACGCCCACTTTTACAGGAGGCTTAATACTAGGAGGACAATATAAGGGCTTTGACTTTAATATATTGATACAGGGAGCAACCGGTGGAATGCGAAGAATGGGGCCCACGGAATCGGGATTAATAGGAAACTACCTCGAATGGAATTATAATCATCGTTGGTCTATTGATAACCCGAGTGACACAGATCCCCGTCTTACCAATCGTTCGGACACCTATTATACAACTACTGATAATACTTATTGGATCCGCAGCACCAATTATATAAGATTAAAAAATGTTGAATTGGGATATACTTTACCAACTCAATTGGTTAACAAAATAGGCTTGAGTACGCTTCGCTTTTATATCAATGGCATTAACCTGGCAACCATTGACAAGATAAAAATATGGGATCCTGAGGCTAACAACAGTACCGGTCAATTTTATCCGCAATCTAAAATTATCAGTTTTGGCGTAAAGGCTGTGTTTTAACCCAATTATAAATAAACTAAGGTGAAATGAAGACATTAATGAAAAACAGGATTTTTTATATGTTGGCTGTTCTATTGTTTACGACAGCATGTAGTACAGATTTTTTAGATGTATCCCCTCGTAACGCGTTCTCCGATGAGACGATATGGCAAGACCCGGTATTAGCAGAAAAATTTGTCAGTGATATTTACAATGTTTTTGAAGCAGGTAACTCCGGTTTCACCGAACAGATGCAAGCTTCGGCAACTGATGAGTCGTTATGGAACCATACCGATGCTTTCCTCTTATTGAATACAGGTGCTATCAATGGGGCAAATGAAGGCTGGAGCGGGACATCCAGGTGGTGGGAGCGCATGTATACGTATATAAGATTCAGCAATATTGCGATCGAAAGACTAATAGATGACACCAAAAATGGTATCAGTGATCAAGGAGCTAAAGATAAATTATTGGCTCAGGCTTTTTTTATTCGCGCCTATTGTTATCACCAACTATTAAGGTACTACGGTGGTGTCCCGATTATTACCAGCAGCTATGAATACTCAGAAGATCCAATTATATATGAAAAAGAACGCGGCACGTATGAGGCCTGTGTAAATCAAATTATACAGGATTGCGATGAAGCCTACCGGCGATTGGGGAATACTGTACTTGAAAAAGGACGTATTAATTCGCTCACTATTTTGGCGCTCAAATCCAGAACTTTGATTTATGCAGCAAGCGATCTGCATGACGCCGTAAAGCTTACTGCAAAGGTCACGGATCTAAATAATCTTTCGGAGAGATTACCTTTATTAGCGTATACGAGCGGCTCCCAAGAAGAACGGTATCGTTTGGCACAGGCTGCCGCTAAGGCGGTGTTGGATGCGGGAACGGGTTATAAATTAAATCTAACCGAACCGGTCGCACCGGAACAGGGGAGAATTAATTATAAAAGTATCGCCATGGGTGGCGGTAGCAAAGCAGCAGGTATTGATCAGGGGGCGGCATCTGACATACTTTATGCACGCTATTTTATCACCGAACAAAGTTCAACGCATGCCAGAGATAACGGTCCGAATGGTTATAACAATTGGGGTGGGAACCAACCTATAGGCCTTTTGGTAGATGACTATGAAATGAATGATGGAACTAAATTCGATTGGAACAATCCCCTTCATAAAGCGGCCCCTTATAAAAACAGAGATCCGCGCTTTTATGCCTCCATATTGTACGATGGCGCAGATTGGAAACCAAGAAATAACCCTTTAGACCCAGCCAATCAAATACAAACAGGCGCATATGATTTAATCGTAGATGGCAAGCTGACGAAATTTGCCGGACTAGACACAAAACAAGGACCTAAGGAAGCACATAACGGGACTTGGACAGGTTATTATATTCAAAAATTTATTGATCCGGACCCGAATATTATTGATGCGCAAGCAAGGCAGTTCGTGCCCTGGCCCTATTTTAGGTTTACAGAAGTTGTATTTAACTATGTGGAAGCCTGTATTGAACTGGGCGACACGGAAACGGCAAGAACTTGGCTAAATAAAATTCGCTTCCGGGCGGGCATGCCCGCTATCACAGCAACGGATCAAAGTACGCTAAGAGAAATATACCGCCATGAACGCCGCATAGAAATGGCTTATGAACAACAGCGTTTTTTTGATGCGAGGAGATGGTTAATTGCTGAAGAAACACTTGGCAGGAAAGTGACAATAGTTAAAATTGATGGAACGTTCAAGCCTGGAAAAACCTTGTCAGGTAATTATAGATATGATGAATCTATTTACAATTACAGCTATACTCCACAGGAATTTAATAGTAAAGAAAATCGTGTTTGGAAAAACCAACTATATTTTCTACCCCTTTCGCGAGACGAAATAAGGAAAAACCCATTATTGGTTCAAAATCCAGGATACATTGAATAGTCACTTTGGTATAGAGTATCGACGATTTTGTTTGGTTTACCTATAATTAATTTACAAGGTTTAAAACTCGTTAAAACGAGTTTTAAACCTTGACTCGGTGACATCAACCATATTTACTTATAACCAAGTTAGGTAAAATCCGTTACCCCTCCTCACCAGCCTAGCTGAAGCTGATAGGTCGGAATGAAACGACTGAGTTTAAAGAAAATGACGTATATTAGCCCATAACAAAGACAGTTTTTTCCAACCGCATGCCGTCATATCAAGTGTTAGCTTTACATCTTAATGAAACATTATCTATCTGCCGTATTAGGCTTCGCTATTTGGGGCACTTTTGCTCTAGTACTAAAACCGTTAAGTGCTTATGCGGCGCTGGATATTCTTATTCACCGCGTCATCTTTGCTGCCATTAGTATCGCTTTCGTTTGTTTTATGTTCAGAAGAAAACAAACTTTTGCCAGCATCCATTATGTCAAAACAATATCGCCAAAAGAAAGAGTAAAACTGCTGATAAATATGTTCTTCAGTGCCATTATGCTCGGGTTGAATTGGTTCTCGTTTATTTATGTGATGAATGCAGTCAGTGTCAACGTCACGTCTTTGGCCTACCTGATCTGTCCGATCTTAACGACAGTTCTAGCCAGCCTTTTTTTGCGTGAAAAACTGAATATAGGACAATGGTTTGCTGTACTGTTAAGCTTGATTAGTTGCCTTATCCTTGCATATGGCCATTTTATGGATTTGATTTACAGCATGGTGATCGCGCTTTCGTATGCAATCTATTTAGTGCTTCAAAAGAATACCTTTCAGATGGATAAATTTTTCACATTAACCATTCATATTGTCGTGAGCACCTTCTTGCTGCTCCCGATTTTAACGGTCATTGATACTACGGTACCTAAAACAATGACATTCTATGGCCTTGTTGCAATTATTGCAGTGGGTTACACCATTATTCCCCTGTTCCTCAATATTTTTGCTCTTAAAGGGTTGGATTCTTCTATTGTCGGCACCTTATTATATTTAAATCCCATTATTAGTTTCTTATTGGCCATTCTCTATTATAAAGAACCGATCAATACGGTTCAGCTTATTGCCTTTGGAATGATTTTCACGGCCGTTGTGATTTTCAACATCGCCTATTTGTACGGAAGGAAGAGAAATATGGCATTAAAGTAAGTCAAATAAACCGGTAACTATTCATATATAGCTGATTTAAGATGAAATTTCGGATATCTTTTTGGTGATTCTATGTAGTATTTCCGACAGGATTAAGGCAAATACGACAAATAGAACAAACACCATATAGCCCGGTTGTAAAGAGGTATTGTTTGTTGCAATACTCGTAATATTGTCTTCCCTGATG
Organism: Olivibacter sp. EAT-5; assembly: GCF_044784325.1. Taxonomy (NCBI): domain Bacteria; kingdom Pseudomonadati; phylum Bacteroidota; class Sphingobacteriia; order Sphingobacteriales; family Sphingobacteriaceae; genus Olivibacter; species Olivibacter sp. EAT-5. Next base: position 5,420,365 of record NZ_CP173028.1, read on the forward strand.
TTTAAAACGGCTAACTGAGAAGTTAGCATACTGTTCATACCAATATAGGTCAACATGATTGCCACCACCATGACGTCGGCCATGCTCCATTTACCGGACTTGAAAGCGAAAAAATGGACGAATTTATTCTTTCTGCTCGACTCGCGCAAGAGATAAAGGCCCGATGAGATGAGCTTACCGAGCGGAAAGAATACACTGAATGTTAAAATGAGCAGACCTACCACGATGGAATCGATCTTGGCATTCTTCAAAAGAATTACTACCACATCGATAATACTCTTGCTCTGAAAGAAAAGAACTTGGTCTTCAAAAATGAGATGTTCTCCCATTAAGTGGAAGTCTATCTTCTCCAACCTTGCTTCCACCTCAATCATGACCGATGAAACGCCTACGATTAACACAATGCCAGCGGCTAAAAGTGAAAAAATAAATAATGATTTTTGCAATTCCTGATGATCGATGAAATATTTCCACAAGGCCAACAACAGTAAAATACAGGCAAAAACAACAAGCGTATACGCATAGCTCTCGTAGCGGATATCGGCAAATAGTTTATCCGTCTTCTTTTTGAAGCCGGTACTGTTTCGCGCACCGTATTTACTGAAAATGGCGTTAGTTACTTTTCGTTGCGCCACCATAGAGCTGTCGAAAGTCGTTTCTTTTACTTCATCCAGTTTATCTTCGGCCAGATTTTTCAAGGTTTTCTTGGTGGATGGTTTGTTTACCTGATCGACAATGGTTTTTGCAAAACCGGGAACCTGATCGTGTAATTGATCTTCATCGACAAAAACATTGACTGCTGCCTTCCGTATTTTTCCTTTGATGCTCGTTTGCTTTTTCGTCAGATTACTCATGGCTTTATCGATCATAGCATGAAGCATTTTTTCCACTTCTTTCTGCAGCTCAACCCTTTGCTCCGGCGTAAAACTGAACTGCTGAATTTGTTTTTCAACTATTGTAGTTATCTTTTCTTCCCATTTATTAATAGAAAGAATGCCGAATGCAATGCTATTTACGGTACTATAGTCTTCCATGATCTGCACTTGCTGCCGTGATAGGGCATTGATACGGTACCCCGAAAAGGCTATCAATAACAACAGCAAGCTCAGCCCTATAGTGAGGAAAAGTTTAGTTTTTGAAAACATAGATATGTATTTAATCTTTCATATAAGTTAAGGATATATTACATACGATATGCCTCCCTATATTGTTTTACAGATCTAAAAAATTTTCGGGATGATTTTCACATTAATTCAACCAACCTGTGATCGTTACAGATTATATTAAACACTTTTTCATAAAAACAGGAAAAATCCTATATGAAAAATAGTGTTATACCTCTTTCATCGTTTCGCTATATTTCTCACTTTTGTTTCACTCAAGCATCCTATCTATCGAAAAACATTAGGTGCGAATTACCAAATGTATTTCGGCACCGGCATGACCGACAAACGTGCATGCCTTAAAGAATTAACAAAGGGAAGGTGACATGGGAGGCGGCTTCGGCCGCCATTTTTTTTACTACTCTAGCAACTGATTCATCAAATTTCACATGTATTGCCGGTTTACCTTCGCACTGATCTGATCATTTCATAGCGAAGTCCTATTTAATGCATTTTTAGCCGCATAATGAAATAATGCTGCCGAAACTAGAAACAGGCCGGCGAAGAAACCATTAACGCCCAATATTTCGATAACCGAGCTGCCATGATGCTGCATACCTGCAAGAAGGGCAATTGTTGCAAGCACTACCAGTGTCAGTACGGTGACATACATGGCACGTTCCATGCCGGCCGCTTTGAACTGCGATAGCAAGGAGCCAACGATCACGACGATGGCTACTGCTATATACATAAGGTTGCCGATATTTGGGCCGCTGCCGATCAGGCCTACTGCTAAGTTGGCCCAGATCATTAAAAAGGTGGCCACGACCATTATGCTGATGGCAATTCGATACATGAGATTGGGCGATCGCCTAACCAGCCACGTAAATGAAATCCCCGTTCCGAATATAAGCGCTCCCATAATAATAAAATCAAGCGAGCTCCAGTTTACCTCGTTGGTAAAGTGCATGGCTACGAAAGGGATCAGCAATAGGAACAGGGTCACACATGCGACACCTATAATAGATGAATAAATGCTGCTTTGCTTTTTCATGCTTTGAAAAATTTAGTGAATAATCTATTTGTTATTTCTATTCAAAAGTACTTTGTATTTCAAAGTAAAACAAGAAAATTCGGAATTTTATTTTCATCGCCGCCTGGTAAGCAATTCTCCATTAGGCGTACTATGTAAAGCCGAATTTTTGAAGGCTAAAGCAAATCAGTGGACAGAAAAATTAATACAAGCTAAACACACGATTAATGCAACGAAATTATCTTTGTCCTATAAAAAATCGCCTTCTCATAATTAGGTTTATAATTGGTTAGCGAACGCTCCGTTACTCCCCATTTCGGAGCGTTTCTTTAGACACCCCACAACATGGTTATAGGCAGGTAACAAGAAGAAGAATAACCCCTTAATATATCACAGGCGTACCGAAAGAAGTACTCCATTTAATGCAACCGATTGCGTTTATTGTCAATTTTGTTTTCCTTCTTTTTTATACTACTATTGCTTTTACATTATTCTTAACTGCTATACACCGCTTAAAGACCGGATCATGTTACCAATGGCCAAACACATCTCAAAGAATGAATGTTATGGTTTATTTTAACCTGTAGATGATGAAATTTATTATTTTTTGCCTTGTATTCCTTCTATCAGCCACATCAACTTTTGCATTCGGACAATCCAAAAAGCGTCCCAATATCATTGTTTTTTTGGTTGATGATATGGGATGGCAAGATAGCTCAGAGCCCTTTTGGACAGAGATTACGTCCTTAAATCGGAAATACCATACACCCAATATGGAACGTTTGGCAAAAGAAGGCGCTAAATTCACCAATGCCTACGCAAACCCCGTATGCACGCCTACACGTGTCAGTATGCTGTCGGGCATGACAGCAGCTCATCATGGTGTGACGAATTGGACTTCTCCCGCTCCTAATAATAATACCGATGCTCTTGATAAACAGTTTGGCGCAGCATCCTGGAATTATAATGGTATGAGCCCGGTGCCGAATATTCCGCATACCTTTCATGCAACCCCTTTTCCGAAAATTTTGAAAGATGCCGGCTACTTTACCGTTCATGTAGGGAAAGCTCATTGGGGCTCTGCCGGAACGCCGGGGGCCAATCCTTATAATATGGGTTTTATGGTTAATATCTCGGGCCATGCCGCCGGACATCCACAGAATTATTTGGGGCAGGAAAATTATGGCAATCTTCCGGGCAAGGCAAGTTGGCAGGCTGTACCTGATCTGGAAGAATATTATGGAAGGGATACCTTCCTCACGGAAGCACTCACTTTGGAGGCAATCAAGGCACTGGAACAGCCGATTAAAGAAGGGAAGCCTTTTTATTTGAATATGGCGCATTATGCCGTACATGTCCCATTGCAGGCTGATAAACGCTTTTATCAAAAATACATCGATACTGGTTTAGGAGAATCTGAAGCGATGTATGCCTCGTTATTGGAAGGTATGGATAAAAGCTTAGGCGATCTGATGGACTATCTACAGGAAAAGGGAATAGCCGATAATACCATCGTCATTTTTATGAGTGATAATGGAGGTTTGAGTTTATCGCCACCAAGGGGTGGATCACCGCATAGCCAAAATTCACCTTTAAGGGCCGGAAAAGGCTCAGTTTATGAAGGCGGAATCCGCGAACCCATGCTCGTGAAATGGCCCGGTGTTGCAAAAGCCGGTTCGGTGGTAAACCAATACGTAATGATTGAAGATTTTTTTCCCAGCATTTTAGAAATGGCGAGTGTTCCATCAACAGAAATTGTGCAAAGCATCGATGGCAAGAGTTTTGTTCCCTACCTTAAAAATCCCAATTTGAGCGACTCAACACGTGCATTAATATGGCACTCGCCAAACAAATGGACAACGGACGATGGCCCGGGTATCAACTATAAAAGCGCTATTCGGAAAGGGGATTGGAAGCTTATTTATAATATGCGTGATACAAGCTTTGAGCTATATAACTTAAAAAATGATATTCAGGAATCACATAATTTAGCTGTTCACTATTCGGATAAAGTGAAGGAACTCGGCCAATTGTTAAGCGATAAATTAAGAAAATGGAGGGCACCTATGCCAATAAACAAGACAAGTGGCCAACCTGTCCCCATGCCCGACAGGTACGACTAAACAGCAATGTGGTTATTGTTGATGTGACTGATATTCAAAAAGTCAATTGATAAAGTGAAAAGGCAACGACACTTACGAATTAGCTATTTTCATCTTTCGTTGGCCCGCCGATAAGGACTTTGTTTTCTTGAAAGTCAGAATATCGGTTAACTCATTAGCGGAAAGTGATTGAGATTCGTAAGTATCCAAACAATCTATTTCAACGTCCAGCGTCATCGGGTTCTCTGTAATCACATACGTATCATTCAACCAAATCAGTCGAATATCTCCTATCGTTGTAATCTCTAATTTGAGTAATTTACTTAATAAAGGTAGTTTCAAATGCATGGCAATAATTTTTATTCTAATATACCACCCTTATATTACACAAACGATTGTTTATTATTAATTTTTTATTTTTTTGTACGTTTTATAGAAATTTCAGCACAATATCTTCCGAATGAACCGATGTCTTCCTTCCCGAATACTGTATCGGCTACGGAGATTTCCTTTATTTGTTACGTTCGGCTGCTAAAATAGCAGCCAACTCCTTCACCATCTTGGGATGAGTATCTGCCACGTTATTTTTTTCACCCATATCTTTTGATAGATCATATAATTGCGGATGTGGCGCATTTCCTAACTCTGTGTCGGTTAACTTGGCATAAGCCCGTCCATTGCCCGGCTCAATGTATTTCCATTTTCCTTTAATAACAGCTAGACTTCCGGCGTGTTCAATCAAGTGACTTCTTCCCTCCTTATCTTTTCCAAGAAAGGTGTCCCATAAAGCCTGACTATCGAAGGCCTCTCCTTTCGGTATCGCCTGCCCCAGCATATCGGCAACGGAGGCGAGCAGATCGATCTGACAAAGAAGTGCATCTGAAGTAACACCCTTAGCTGCTCCTGCCCCACTGACAATGAAGGGCACGCGTGTACCTCCCTCGAATATACTGTATTTGCCTCCTCTTAAGGGCCCGGCAGGCATATGCCCATTTCGCTGGCTTACTGCACCATCTTGATAGCCATCATCCAACACCGGTCCATTATCACTCGAGAAGATAATCAGCGTATTGTCGGACAGGCCGAGTGACTCTATTTGATCCATGATCTGTCCAACGGTCCAGTCCAATTGCAGAATAGCGTCTCCTCGGTAACCTAGATTGCTTTTTCCCTTAAATATAGTGGCGGGCATACGGGGCACGTGGGGTTCAGTCAACGCAAAATAAAGAAAAAAGGGTCGCTCTTTATTCCGTTTTATATATTCCTGCGCAACCGAAAGAAATGTGGTAGAAACTTCCTCATCGACCCATCTTGCCCGATGGCCACCGCTCATATAGCCAATACGTCCGATACCGTTTACAATGGTTTGATTATGCCCTTGTCCGGGTGATGAATGCATCTTCAGCAACTCCGGATGTTCTTTACCTGTGGGATCATTGCCTACCGGTTGTTGGTAATCTACTTCTATCGAGTCGTTCTGATCAAGCCCTAACACGCGATGATTTTCCATAAATACGGTGGGTACACGGTCCGCTGTTGCGGGAAAAATAAACGAATAATCGAAACCGACCTCATTTGGGCCTGGCTTTACATCTGTATTCCAATTCTTCTTCACCTGTGTCCCCAGACCTAAATGCCATTTACCAACCACGGCGGTGTGGTAGCCCGCCTTTTTAAAAATTTTCGGCAAGCTTACTCGATCGGTGGGAATAATCAGCTTTGCATCGCCCGGAAGGACGCCCGTGCCCTGCTGTCGCCAAGGATAAATACCCGTCATCAAACCAAAACGGGATGGGGTACAAGTAGCAGAGGTTGTATGTGCATTGGTAAATCGTATACCGCTGGCAGCCAAACGATCGAGGTTGGGTGTCTGTATTTTTGTAGCGCCATACGCACTTACGTCGCCATAACCCAAATCATCAGCGTATATATAAATAATATTTGGTTTCCCGGATTTTTGCTGTCCATATCCGAATTGGGAACTTAATAAGGCAATACTCAATAAAATGAGGCCCACCCATGGTTTTAAGTTGTTTGTTATTGGTGTCATTTTAGCATCTTTTATTCGCTACTACGTTCATTAGCTTGCTTTTTTCCTCATACAGCCGGTAGACCGGCAAGCCGCGTTCGTGCGGTTAGCGATTCGTTAAATCATCAATAAGCAATAAAACTAACAGTTCTAGTTCACATTATCCAGTAGTGATTAAACGCAACCGATTGCGAAAAAACAGTTTAGCGCACCGCTGTCCAATACGACACCGTCAACGCAAATGATAAGACATCTTAGATATGCTTTATTAAGTTGACGTTTACATATAGTGACAAGAAATATGTTTAGAAAAAATAAACATCTGCGCTAAAATTGTACTATTTAAAACAAAATCATGCGCCTACCCTCCTTATAAAGCTTAACATAAATTTAATTTTGGAAATAGTTCATTATAAGTAAACTTTGTTTATATTTGAAAATTGATTTAATATTTAAATTTTATGCCTAATGAAATAAAAATGGTTGTTTTTGATATGGCCGGCACCACAGTAGATGAAGATAATATCGTCTACAAAACATTGCAAAAAGCTATTAATGAAGCTGGATTTGACTTTAGCTTAGAACAAGTTTTAGCGGAGGGTGCCGGAAAGGAAAAGAAACAGGCAATCCGTTCCATACTTGCCAGGTATGAAAATATAGAGAACGAGGGTTTAGTTGATTCGATTTACGAGAGCTTCAGGCAGCAGCTCGACCAAGCCTATGAAAGGGAGGAAATTGTACCTCAGAAGAATGCCGAAGAACTTTTTCGAGCGTTGAAAGAGCGGAATATTTTAGTAGTTCTCAATACGGGTTACGATAGGATTACCGCTCAGTCGATTATCGATAAATTGCGATGGAAAGAGGGTGAGCAAATAGACGCGCTGGTAACCGCCAGCGACGTACCGGAAAATAGGCCTTATCCCGATATGATCCATTTTGCCATGAAACGTTTTAACATAACTGATGGCAGTCAAGTCGCTAAAATAGGAGATTCGACCATAGATATCAAGGAAGGTCAAAATGCAGGTTGTGGTTTAAATATCGGTATTACTACCGGTGCACATACTGTTGAGCAACTAGAAACGGCAAATCCGGATAAAATTATCGGCGATTTGATTGATGTATTATCTTTATTGGACGAGGTTACTGCATAAATTTCGTTGTTCATATATAGAAACAGAATCAACATAAGTGGTGTCTTAAGTGTAGAAAGAAACTTTCAGGCACCACTTATCGTATTCATTTATTCTTCTGTCTCGATATGTTCTTGCAAACAAGTAATGGCATCATATAATACCCCCGCTTCCCCTCTAAAGGTTCCGGAACCTTCGGGTTTATTATCGCGAGTATACCATTCGAAAAATCCGTTATTCTTGATCACACGATCCACCATCGGCTTTAGCTGTTCATAAGCTTCTTTTTGAAAGCCATACTTGACTAACTGCTGAATCATTCGTCCGCCAAACCAGGTCCAATCTCCTCCATTTTGATAGCCGTAAGGGTACATACCTTTGTTCTTGAACGCACCTTCGGGATAAGTGGGGTAAAGTGTTAAACCAATGGTTGCGGCTCCTGATTCCTTGACGTTGGCAATCATCTTGTCCAAAGAAGCTTTAATCTCGTCTTTATTTAACAAGCCAGCCTCAATAGCTATTGCTGTACCCCCATGATAGTAGATTGCATTTTCGTCAAAAGTGCTATCGAATGGTGAGCCGTTCAGGTAAAGATGGGGGATAAATTTTTGGCGCTTAGCATCCCAGAGATGTGCCATCGTGTTCTTCGCAATATGCTCGCGGATGGGCTTCCATTTTGCTGCTTTTTCAGGTACCATCTCCATAAAATTATCTAAGGCGATCAAAAACATGGCGTTATCATAAATATCGATCGCCAGGTGGGAATCGTCGGTTAGATAAACACCCCAATCATGCTCGGGTTGCACATCGCCCCAATCAGCTGTTGTTGCCCCCCATAGCAGTCCATATTTTTCGTTATATCGCTTATTCATTAGAAAGGATAAGGCTTGCTCCATCCGATCGCGTACAGGGATTGCACCTACTTTAAGGTTTAAAAACGTGGTGTCCTGCGTTGCTTGCAGGTATTTATGCACGGCCTGTATTAATGAGGTCTCCTGATCAGTTTCCACGGTGTTTTTATGTCCTGCGTAATGGGGTGCCAGATCGTTATAGATATAGTCATAACCCCCTTTGCTCGGTTTTACAGTAGATTTTGGAACAAAACCGTCAACAATATTACCATCTGTTCCTTGCAATTGGAAAAAGATAACCAAGTTATCCCTTAAGGTGTCTTTTGGGTGAGCTTTTGCAGCAAGGTTAATAAAAGTGTTATAATCGCGAATCCAAACTTCACGGTATCCATCTCCTGCATTAAAGCCCGTGCTTACCACCTTTAAGGCTCGCTCTTTCACTATATTTAGATTACTGTCAGCTGCAATTATCTGTGCTAATGTCTGTTCCTTATTCCTGCTCGTTTGGTTATTACATGCGTAAATGCCTAGGCAAACAAGGAATGAGATTATTGTAGTTCTTTTCATTTTTTATCTATTTATCATTTGTTAGTCTGCCGGGGGAATACCGCTGATACCCCATGCTTGATTAGGTTCGGATCCCATTTCCAGAACTAGTGTACCGCCTTTTAACACCTCTGCAGCCGGTAACCAGCAATCGTTCCATACTTTTCCGTTCAGATAAGCTTTTTGTATGTAAATATTTCGTTTACTTGTGTTTTTTGCTTCAATGGTAAAGCTTTGACCTCTTCCAAAACGCCCACCGAGATTAACTGTCACTTTCTTAAAAATGGGGCTGCCGATCTCATAAATTGGATTGACGCGGGTTCCTCCATCAGTTTGGAAGAGTCCTAACGCATTCATGACAAACCAAGCGCTCATTTGCCCTTGATCTTCATCACCCAAATATGCATTTGCTTCGCCATGCCCATAGTAACGCTCCATAATGGCACGACTCCATTTTTGTGTTAGCCACGGCCGCTTAACCCAGTTGAATAGAAAGGCAAAGTGCATGGATTGTTGGTTTCCCTGCACCACCGGATAATCCCAGTATTGATCATTCGGACCATTGAAACGCCAGCGGTAGCTTTCACCAAAGCCCCATTCCAATCGTTTGACAAAAGTTTCTTCACCAATTTTTTGTGCTAAACCTGTTACGTCCTGCGGCACAAAATAGGTCAATTGCCATGCATTTCCCTCTACGTAATGTTTATTAGCTCCTGATTTGAAAGGATCAAAATCAGGTAACCAGTTTCCATTCTTATCCCGCATCCTTGCATAACCCGTTGTAGTATCAATCGCATTTTTCCACCAGGACCCTCGGTTGGCAAAAATTTGGTATTCCTTTTCTTTACCAAGGGCTTTAGCAAATTGACCGACAGTCCAGTCGTCATAGCTATATTCCAGCGAATTGGAAAAGCGGCCTTCATCGAAAGGAACATAATGATGCTTAAGATAAGTCGCCAAATCGCGATTGCCGGCATAACCTCCTTCTACCGGCCCGGATAAGGTTGTCTGCATTTTATACGCTGCTTTAAAGGCCTTTTCTACATCATAATTACGGATTCCCATTTGATAAGCCCCTACAATAAGTGGTATCTCATGTTCAGCAACCATCACCGGAATATATTCCATACCCGCCGGTCCTTTGGCCAACCAGCCATTGGCATCGTACATTGCCAATTGTGATCGAACCCATTTATTTGACCACTCGGGCGTAATCAAGTTCCAGAACTGATTAAGGTTCCAGAAGGTATTCCAAAAAGCGTCACACCCTAGGGCCCGATCGCTTGTATCACTAAAACGGCGTACCTTTTCATCTGCAGACACCCAGCTTCCATCTACGTCACTAAAGGTATTCCTACTCGCTAGGGAACGATACATATTGGTATAGAAGCGTTGTTTTTGAAAAAAGTCGTCTGATTCTATATGCACACGATTTAATAATTCGTTCCAAACTTCTCGCTGATTGGCTACTGCTTTATCGAACGACCAACCAAAGGGTTTACTGATTTCCTCCATCAAATTCTGCTCCGCCTGCGTTAAACCGACAAAGGAAATACCGGTTCTGACTTGTACAGTATGCTTCTTTCTTAGGTCGAACTCTACAAACATACCGGCGTTTTTTGCATGACCTGTGGATAGTTCCGACTGTTTTAACACCTGATCGTCCTTCCAAAAACCCAGTTGTTGAATAGGCTGGTCGAACTCCATCACAAAGTATACGGTATAAGCCTGATCAACACCGCCTGACCAGACACTTTTCGATAGTTGTTTACTATATCCAACAATGCGGTTAGGTGCAATTTGCTTCAAACTTGCTTCTTCAATTTCATAAGGATATTCACTTGGGATTTGTAGATCGACCATGACGCGGCCAGTGTCTCCACGATGGTACGTATAACGTTGCAAGCTGCTACGCGTACCCGCGGTTAATTCTGCCGTAATATCATAATCGGACAAATCTATCCGATAATAGCCTAAAGGGGCTTTTTCGGTCGACTTATCAATTCTGGATCGGTAACCACTATCAGGCTGGTGCTCGTCACCGATACGAATCTGCAAAGGACCTGTCGTCGGAAAAGTCCCCAAACCGGTCATGGTCCATTCATGGATATGGCTAAAAGTCCCGATCGACTCAATGGTAGGGTCATATCCAGCTTGCCAGCCGCTATTCTGATTATCCGGACTCAACTTCACCATGCTAAACGGCATCCAAGGACCCGGAGCGATCATCCATCGTGAATGGGCTGCCCCCATCATGGTATTGACATAAGTCGTGGGGCTAGCTTCGCTTTGCGCCGACCGGAGCACCTCACCGCTCTCCTTCAGCTGTCCATTAACAAACAGCGCGTATTTGCTTTTTTTGGATTGCTTAACAGCCGGCATCGGCGCTTCGGAAATGTAGCGTCCTGAATCAAGCTGCCGCTTAAAAATTGATTGTCCCTCCAATTTGACTTCAAGAACGGGGCTTCCTTTTAGGGAAGAAATATCGATCAACAAGGGTTGATAACGCTTACTTGCTTGTTCTATTTCATAGTCAGCGGTTTCTACACTTCGGATTAAGGCATCGTTTGTCGATTTTAAGGAAACTGTGGAGGGTCCTTTCAATAATAGATTGTCGAAAACAAGCCAACCACCTTGAAGGCTTGTCAATTGAATCTCATTGAAACCATTTCTTAACAAATTAGGTGGTATTGATATTTCAATCCGTTGTGCATCTGTATTCGAAAAAGGACCGACGGGTTCGGCCTTTCCTTTACTGCTTTTTAGTTGAAAATGATGAGCCTGTCCGTTGATGGTAACTTTCAATACCGGCGCATGGAGTGGATCAGTCTGCAATATATTAGCTTCGAAATAAAACTTGTCAGCTTTATTTAGATGCGCTAACTCAAAGTCAATATTTAGGACATGCGAACGTATACCCGCAGTTGGTCCGGTACCTCCCCATTTCGTTGCCGGCCCCGGTAGTACATAGGGCCACTCCTTAGTAGGATCTGAATAACCGATCAGAAAAAAACGATCTTCAAAACCGAAATCATGTGCAATAAATTGCTGATATGCATCGGGTGCCAAGGCCATCCCCTGTGGGCTATGATCGGACTTACCAATTTCCCATAAGATTTTTAAATCCTCGTTAGCACGCGCGGTCAGGGAAACCAATACGGTAAGCAAGGCCCATGTGTATTTTTTTATTCGCATCATTCTTTTTATTGATTTAAACAAGCTTCATCTTTCACGAAGGCCACCACCACTTTTGCTTTCTTTTGTCCCAAGTTTCGAAGGCTATAACCGTGAGCTGCTGCCGGGATTGCAAACGTTTCTACGAAGTTAAACACATGCTTCGATCCATTAGCAGTTGTCAACTCAATCGACTCTCCTTCTACCAACATCAATACATGACAATGCCCGTGCGTTAAGATATTAACACGATCGTCAAATTCGTAACGGTCAACCGTGTAGAAATGTTCAGGATGTGTTGGCAAGTGAATCACGCTGCTCTGTTCATCGAGCACCTGTTGTGCCGGTTTTGAGATCAGTGTATCTATAACAGCCTGCCCCTTTCGTGAGAAATCTAAGTTATCAAAAGCCCGATCAATATTTAAAGGTCGTGGATTTCCTTCTAAATCCGGACGAACCCAATCGTACATCTTGAAAGTAAAAATATAAGGTGTCGCACTGATTTCCAGCACCAGGTTATTCTTACCGGAAGCATGGACTGTCCCATTCGGAATCAGGTATAATCCATGCTTTTCAGCAGGAAATTTCTGCACGTAATCTTCAATATTCAAGGCTTCATTTTTCTCGAAACTTTGCTCCAGTGCCTGTTTGAAACGTTTGGGTTCGATGTTGTCCTGAAAGCCAAGATAAACCTTCGCATCTCCCTCACAATCAACAATATAATAAGTTTCATCTTGTGTAAAACTTTCGCCAAAATTTTCTCGAATGTAAGCGGTTCTTGGATGGCACTGAATGGATAGATTTCCCCCCTCATAGGTATCCAGAAAGTCGAAGCGAATAGGAAACTCGTCACCAAAACGTCGATGTGCTCTTCCTAATACATTTTCGCTTTCCTGATACATCAGTTGATCGAAGGAAATCTCTAGCTGGTTTCCTCCGTCTGTTAGCACCAGGCCGTTTTCAGGGACAATCATCTCAAAAGACCAAGCATAATTAGGAACTTCCTGGTCTAGACCAGGTAAATGATTTTTTAACCATTGTCCTCCCCACACACCGGGTTCGAACCAAGGTCTGACCCTAAAAAAAGATTGTGACATCTGCTTAAGGGTCTTCCGAAGGGCGTCGCCATACATCCAAGAGATTGTATCCGATTCTTGCTGATCTGCCATGATACTGATGTGAGGCAGTAGCGCCTTTTTATGTTTATTCAGGACAACCCAATCAACAAAATAAAAACGTTTGTAGGTTTGTTTGTTATCTTGCAATCGTTGCGCACCCAGATTGCGTACCAAACCGGCGCGCATACGCTTTTGGATGATGTTTTTAGGAAGATCGATATAGACTATCGGTGCCGTTGAACTACAAAGTGCAGCGCCGCAGCCATATACTACTATTTGCTGTGCGCTGCCATTGTAAATCAAACTTTTAAGTCGGCCTCCATCAAAAAAATCGACTAAGGATAAAGACGTTTTCGTTCCAAAGATCGGATCGTCACCTCCAAGAAAAGGCTGTACCATGGTTTCAATGCTCGATGTTGGCAATAAAGCTTGATCAACCGACACGAATCGTACTTCTTTACCAAGGCTTTTAAACGATGCTTCCAAATTGCTCACCACGGTATGCCAATCGACACCAATATAACCATCAAGTAAACAAAGAGGTAAATCGCCTAAAATATTGGTAACCAACGCATCAAAGCCTTTAAAAATTTCGCCTTGCGCCGGATAAGTCGGGCATATTTCATAATTCAGGTTTACTTTTCCATTGGCTAATTCCATTTCCTTTTGTTGTTGTTCCATAATATTAATCTTTCTTTTTCGTATCTTCTTTTATCCTTAGTCGAATTTTAAGTAATCAGCACATTATTTCTTATTCATGTTAGTAGCCAGGGTTTTGCGTTAAACTAGGATTCCTTTGCAGTTCATCCGTTGGGATTGGTAATAACAAATTCTTTTCTTGTATAATTGCGCCTTTATCATTTGCATGGCCAATAACCAGTTCAAAACGGATATCTCCGCCGCCATCTCCGACTGGTACCGGAAACATCCGCGTGCGTTGGATGTCAAACCATTGCCGGCCTTCAAATACCAATTCGCGGTAGCGCTCTTTCCAAACCTCTTGAACAAATTGCTCAACCGAAAGGCCAGCTAAACTTTGTCTCAATTGATTGATATCAGATTTCCACAGCGCTCTTGCCCTAACCTGCAAGAGGTAATCAACAGCTTCACCCGTTACACCTTCCGAAAGGGCCATAGCCTCGGCAGCAACTAATAGCACATCCGAATAGGTATAAATCGGCAAATCCTTTCCCGAACTAGCTGTTTCAAAGGTCGCTTCATCATCCATCCACATATAAGGAGCCGTAACAAAATTCAGGGTTGTACCATTAGATCGGGTTAATGACGAATGGAAGTATTGTTTTTCCTGAATACGGAGGTCATCCGTACGGTTATAACCTTGTAAAAATCTGGTTGAAGGCCCATAAGCGTTATTGGTAATGGCAAAGACCGTAGAGGATGCCGCTGTAGCCGGGAAAGCCCAGTGTACGTGAGTGGAAGTAGAAATACCTACCGCGAACTCATAATAGTAAATGTATTCCGCACTATTATTATCCACCAAACGCAGTTTATTATAGGCCGTACTATTCAGATTAACCGCACCATCCGCGCTACGATCGTGCGTAGTTAGCTGGTAAACCCCACTACTGATAACGGACTTAGCAACCGATGCACTTTTCGCATACTCCGCTTTTTGTAGGGGGTAACCTCCCATCGTAAGGTAGACATCTGCTAGAAGCGTGGCAGCCGTACCCCTGGTTATCCTTCCACCGTTGTCTGGCATGATCGTCTCCGCAAGTTCTCCTTCATTCACGGCAAACTCCAAGTCAGCGGTAATCAAGGCGTACACTTCTTCCAAGGGGCTCTTGGGAACATTTAAATTCTCTAAGCTTTCATAAGGTTCGGTAATCAACGGCACTTCGCCAAAAAGTCGAGCGAGTTGAAAATAACCCATCGCCCGAAAATAACGCGCTTCTGCCAACAGCTGATTACGCTGCGTATCTGACAAACCGGGTGTTGCAGGAATGTATTTAATAGCATTATTGGCACGGGCAATACCCCTATACAAGATGCTCCAAATATCCTGAAAATAGGTAGACAAATTGGTTGCATTGAAGGTCATGTTTTGGGCATGCTGTACATGCACCTCCTGCCCCTTAAATTCATTGTCGATATACCCGGTTAAATACGGGCCGAAGAACATTTTCGCACCGGAATAATGCGTACCCGACCCATCGTAAAGCTGTGGCGCACCCGTTCTGTACAATCCGTTAACGGCATTGATGGCATGCTCCGGCTGTGTGAAATATTGACTGCCGGCTATTTCATCTTTAGGTTCCTCTTCCAGAAACTTTTCACATGAGCTGAAAATGACAGCTACTGCAATTAAATATATAATGATAATTGGTTTCATTTGATCAACTTTTAAGATTTTCAATGGATTCATATCGCCTTACTTAAAATTGAAAACTAGTGCCTAAAGTGAACGTTCGAGGGCGCGGATACTGGTGAAAGTATATATTCTGTCCCCATTGATTCGTTCCCCAGGAAGTAGCTTCCGGATCGTAACCTTTAAAGCTGTCGGATTTGATTAAGAAGGCATTTTGGACGCTTGCATAAATCCGCCAGTTCTTCAGGCCAATTTTGCTCAATTGTGTGTTGCCAAAATTGTAACCCAAACTGATGGCGTTAACCCGAAGGTAAGAGCCATTGGCCACCCAATGATCGTCAACTTCACTATTCTGTCCGGAATATGGGCCGTTACGAATTTGTTGAATCATGGTATTTTGATTCTCCTCTGTCCAGCTTTCCGTCAATGTCCATCTAAAGCCATTGGAATAACCGGTACGATCTTCCATCGAGTGGAAGAACTGTTGGAGGATATCTACGCCCATTACAAATTGTAAATCAACATTTAAATCAAAGTTTTTATAGCGGAAGTTGTTGATAAAACTACCGGTCCAATCAGGTAATCCTTTACCAATAATGGTACGCTCGCTGCTGCGCTTCGCTTCACCGGGAATGGCGCCCACTTTAGCGGCTTCAGCAGCTTCATCCGTACCCCAAGTTCCCAGTCGTCGGTAACCCCAAAAAGAGCTCAGACTTTCACCAACCCGGAGAATGGTTTGGCTGCCCGACACCCAGTTTGGCCCGGGGAAGATATCTTCATCATTCGCTCCTAAGGCTTCGATCTTATTTTTATTATAATTGAAGTTAAGCGTTGTTTCCCAACTGAAATCAGTGGATTTCACCGGGCTACCGCTGATCAACACTTCAACACCTCTATTCGATACAGAGCCAATATTATCCCGAACGGCAGCAAAGCCGGTAGAAGTTGGAACGGGGCGATCCAGCAATAGATCGGTTGTGAGCTTATGGTAATAATCGAAACCGAAACTTAAGCGACGATTAAATAGCGATAAATCCATCCCAATATCAAACTGTTTTGTTTTCTCCCATTCCAAATTCGGATTCGGCAAACGGTTGATATAACTCTGGGAAACGCGTGTCCCATTGATCAATGTTGTTTCTGAAGATATGGTACCTAAGGATTGGTAAGTTGGAATCTCTGTATTGCCTGTTATACCATAACTCGAACGCAATTTTAGTTCATCGATAGCCTCCAAATCCGCTAAAAAACGTTCTTGAGATAACACCCAACCCAAACCCACGGATGGGAAAATACCGTATTTATTGTTGGCACCGAAGCGTGAGGAACCGTCGACCCGTCCTGTAAAGGTCAGCAGGTATTTACTTTTATAGCTGTAGCTTCCGCGCAAAAAATAGGAATTCATTGACCAACGATCATAGGATGAGGTTGGTGCGCCGGGCTGACTGGCGGCCTGGATGCTATTGAAACGGAAGAAATTATCAGAAAAGCCTCTTGCTGAGATCGCATCGGTTTCGGCAGTTCGTTCTTGCCAACTCAGTCCCAGGACACCGTTGATACGATGATCGCCAAGCTCTTTATTGTAATTTAAATAGGTTTCTTCCTGCCAGTAGAACGAATGTTGATTCTCAATATAGGCATAACCAAGCGGTGCAGAAATGTTGATTAAATCTGTCGGATCGTAATTCTGGATGAGGTTATCTTGCTTATCGAAACCAAATTGTGTGCGTAAGTCAAGTCCAGGCAGGATGTGAAAGGTTGCGTAGGTGTTTCCGAATATCTGTGTCCGCTTCCGAAAACGATCTTGGGTTGTTAGCACATGTACCGGATTAGGGATGGCTTCAAGCGAATACGCATCACTGATCATTCCACTGTGCGCCCAAGTACCGTCAGGAAATTTCACCGGAAAAATCGGAGGCATTTCCAACATCGACCTTCTGGGCATTTGGTGGCCTCCCTCCTCTTCAAATTCATTCCCGCGGTTATAATTCACGAGTATATTGGTTCCCAACGACAACCATTTCTTTGGATTGGCATCATAAGCAAGTTTACCGTTAACACGTTCTAACCAGTTATTGAGCATAATGCCCTCCGTTTTATTGTAATTCATAAAAGCACCGAAGGAAGATTTTTCTGATTTTCCCAGTACCGATAATTGATGGTTATGCGATACGGCGGTTCGCGTAGCCTCTTCTTGCCAATCGGTATCATACAGGGGATTTCCCTGTGCATCGAAGAGACGTGGATCTGATTTAGTAAAGATAGGTGGTGTACCGCTCGGATTATATTTGCTATAATTTTGAAAACCTCGCTCAATTACCTCCAAAAATTCCGCCGAATTCAGCACCTCCAATTTTTTAGGCAATACCCCCATACTTACAAAGCCATCGTAACCAATGACAAGACCTTCGGTTGGTGCACCACGCTTGGTGGTCACAAGAATGACCCCATTAGCACCCCGGGCACCATAGATCGCAGTTGATGAAGCATCTTTCAAGACTTCCATGCGCTCAATGTCATTTGGATTAAGGAATTGAATGTTCTCCATTACCACGCCGTCTACCACATAAAGTGGGTTCGACGAAGAATTAATCGTACCTAAGCCTCTGATCAGTACCCGAGGACTGCCCGTCGGCGAACCTGAGTTTAGAAATACATTTACACCTGATACTTTACCTTTTAAGCCTTGTAGCATATTGTTGGCAGGAACATTTAGTAATTCTTTTGAGGAGACAACAGCAACAGACCCCGTGAGGTCAGATTTACGCTGGGTGCCGTAACCCGTAACGACGACCTCCTCTAAGGCTTCATCATCCGATTGAAGATTCATGTTAAAGGTACGTTGCTTACCCACCGTAATTTCTTGCGGTTGCATACCGATGTAACTGAATACCAGCACAGCTCGTTCGTTTGCTACCGTTAGTTGAAATCGTCCTTGAGCATCGGTAATGGTACCATTTGCCGTTCCTTTTTCACTGACACTGGCACCGGCCAAAGCCATATCGGTCCCCGTACCCTCGAACACGCGCCCGGAAATTGGAATGCCTTGCTTTGCAATGGCATTCGATTGAGTTGCTAACAGGATTAATAATCCCAGGAAGTAAAACTTCCAGCGTTTGTACATTTTTGTTTCTTTCATCTCATTTAAGTTTTAATAAAGGTTAGTTTATAAGTAGACGTTATTATTTATTGTTATTTTCCCCGCGTCTGTTTTGATTGAATTTCTCCTGCCAATAGGTTTCGATGGTTTCCAACGTTTTTCCTTTGGTTTCCGGTAAAAGATAGTACACCGCGAAAAAGGCGATTGCACAGCAGACCGCAAAAAAGCGGAAGGTCCAAGCAGCTCCCCAACTGTCGAGCATAATGGGTGTTAATTGACCAACGATGGCGTCTGCGATCCACATCACCAACACGCTTAAGGCCATCGCCTTTGCACGGATAGCACTTGGAAATATTTCGGAGGCTACGACGAACTTGAGTGGCCCGATGGAAAACGCAAAAAAGAGTAGAAAGCCAAGAATGGGAAGTGCCAGCAACCATCCATAGTTTTCCATGTTAACATTTAAGAACCAAGCTGTTAATAGCAAGCAAATTGTAGCACCGGCAGAACCGACGAGATAAAGTGGACGTCTCCCCCAGCTATCTACTTTCCAAATAGCGATTCCTGTAAAAATGACATTAGCTAAACCAAAATAGATTTGCGTTTGCAAGGATCCGCTTAAGGAAAGTCCGGATTGCACTAAGATCGTCGGGCCGAAATAGATGATGGCATTAATACCGCTCAATTGTGAAAATAGGGGTAATAACAAGCCGAGCAGAAGGGCCTGACGGTACACAGGCTTCCAAAGAGACACCTTAATCATCCGCTCGGGCGATGATGCAGTACTGATCACTTCAGTTAACTGTAGACGTCGCATCACCTCCGCCGCCCGGTCGTCCCTCCCCTTTTGCATCAACCATCTCGGACTTTCAGGAATACGATAAAGTCCAAACCAGAACAGCAGGGCCGGTATAGCACCCATAAGAAACATCATGCGCCAGTGCGAGCCATCAGTCCACTGCCAATTGTACTGGAGCACTGCCGCATTACTGAGATAAGCTATTAAAATGCCAATGGTAACCGCCAACTGATAGCAAGTGACCATACGACCGCGCAAAGAAGCAGGTGATACCTCAGCGATATACAGTGGTACCACAATGGAAGCAACTCCCACGCCAACACCGCTCAAGCACCGCGCTACTAACAAGGTAAAGAAATCAGGGCTCAAACTACACCCTATTGCCGACAGAAAAAAAAGTGCTGCCGCCGCGATCAAAAGCGACTTCCTACCGTAACGGTCGCTCAATTTACCGGCAAAGGCGACACCTACAATACAACCGATTAGCGCAGATGACACAAACAATCCCTCCTGAGAAGCGCTGAGTGCAAAATCTGTCTTAATCAGCGGGATAATGCCCGAAACCACGGCCATATCGAAACCAAACAGGAAGCCTCCAAGTGAAACAACTACAATAATAAAAAGCAGGTATATCCTCATAATTCTTTTTGGTTTGAGAGTACATATATCTAATATGTACACACATACAAACATATGTCTATTTTTTTAATTCTGCAAATAATCTTATTTTAGCCTACCAAATGGAGAAAATGAAACTTCAGATAGATCATAAAAGTGCGGTTCCTTTGCATATACAGGCCGAAATGCTCTTGCGAGAACTGATTAAATCGCCGGAATACCAGCAGGGCAAATTGCTGCCCAACGAGGTAGAATTGGCCAAACGATTGGCCATTTCACGTACAACTTTACGTTTGGCCATTAATAAGCTAGTCTACGAAGAGTTATTGATCCGCAAGAAGGGTGTCGGTACGAAAGTGGCTTCTACCAAATTCAGCTCAAAATCGAAAAACTGGCTGAGCTTCTCCCAAGAGATGAAGAACCGAGGCATTGAAGTCAAGAACTTTGAATTGCATGTGAGCTGGGTATTACCCGAACCGCATGTTGCCGATTTCTTTGAATTAAAAGAAGATCGAAAAGTATTGAAACTGGAGCGTTTACGGGGAAAAAAAGATGATCCTTTTGTCTACTTTATTTCTTATTTCCATCCGCGCGTAGGACTCACGGGTGATGAGGACTTTAAACGTCCCCTCTACGAAATACTTGAGCAGGATTATCATATCGTAGCTGACCTATCGCAAGAAGAAATCAATGCAAAAGCGGCCAATAAATTTGTTGCGGACAAATTAGAGATTAATCAGGGCGATCCTATCTTATTCCGAAAACGATTTGTATTCGACCGAGCGGGCCGCCCAATCGAATACAATTTAGGTTATTACCGCGCCGATAGTTTTACCTTCACGGTAGAAAGTCGACGTGATTGATATAAAACCCTGTCTTCCTTTATTTTAAATTAAAAAACAGTATTCTTCTGTCATAGGTACATCGCTCACTCATGATTTACTAATGAAGACTTCGATTTAAAAAAGTTTGTTCATACAAGCTAGATTTTAAAGGAAACAAAGAGTAAGCTGAGGCCTCCCTTCATTTGCATGCCACTTGATACATAAGAAGATATTACTATATTTGCATAGTATGTACACACATACATAATTTATACAATAATAAGTTGATCGTAAAAAATCGCTTAGATCTATTTAAGCTTAATTATGAAGAATATAAAAAATCTATGCTATCTATTCATTATCTCCCTTAATTGGATTACAATTTTAAAGGCCCAAGAGGTAGAAGATCTTACCCGATACGTTAATCCCAATATTGGTACTGCTCACAGCCGTTATTTCTTTTATACACCTGCCGCGGTACCTTTTGGTATGGCCAAGTTAGCCCCTAGCACCAATGGAAGTTATGGCAATCCATCGGGCTGGGAAGCAGTTGGTTACGACGAGCGGCATCAATCGATCGAGGGCTTTCCTAATTTTCACGAGTTTCAAATCGGCGGTGTTGTTTTTGCACCTACAGTAGGCACCTTACAAACGCGCCCCGGTAAATTAGAAGAGGTTGAAAGCGGCTATCGATCGCGTTTCGACAAAAAAGACGAATATGCTACGGCGGGATACTATCGTGTCTATTTAAAAGATTATAAAGTTACGGCAGAATTAACGGCAACCGAGCGGGTTGGTTTTCATCGTTATACCTTTCCCGCAACAGATTCGGCGAACATAATTTTCGATATTGGTCATCAAATGGGTGAAAGCGGGCCCGTAGTGGATGCCTCTGTTCATTATGAAGGTCAAGTGGTTAAAGGTTACGTGGTTACGAAGCCGGCTTACGTGCAGAAGTATCAGCCGAACGCGAATGTAACCCTCTATTTCTACGCTGAACTGGATAAAAGGCCCACTTCCTTCGGCACTTTCACCGACAGCCTATGCTATCAAGGACAGCAGAAAGCACAGGGTAAAGGCGTGGGTGCCTACCTACGCTTTGGCACACGGGAAGGCGAGCAAGTCAACATTAAAGTAGGACTTTCCTACACCTCCGTGGAAAATGCCCGGGAGAATTTAATCGCTGAGGCTTCCAATCTTTCGTTTGAGGATGCCAAACAACGTGCATATCAACGTTGGAATCAGTACCTTGGCAGAATTCATGTAAATGGAGGCAAAGAGGCGGATAAGATAAAATTCTATACCGGCCTGTATCATGCGCTTTTGGGCAGGGGGTTAGCAAGCGATGTTAATGGGGCTTATCCTAAAAATGACGGCAGTGTTGGCCGGATTCCGCTAGATGAGGTAGGAAAGCCGATACATGCACATTATAACACCGACGCGATATGGGGGGCTTTTTGGAATCTGACACAGTTATGGTCAATTGCCTATCCCGAGTACTACGAAGATTGGATTCAAAGTCAGTTGCTCGTATATAAAGATGCCGGTTGGCTGGGCGACGGGATTGCCACCAGCAAGTTTGTTTCAGGTGTAGGGACTAATTTCACCGGATTGGCTATTGCCGCTGCCTATAACGTTGGTTTGCGGAACTACGATGTAGCGCTTGCTTATGAGGCCGTGCGGAAAAATGAGTTGGAAAGTGAAAAGCGGATCCCAGGTGCCGGAAAGCTGGATGTCGGCGTCTTTGTAGAAAAGGGCTTCTCTCCTTATATCGCGGATGACACCGGGAAGCCTGAATTGAATCTACATGGTTCACCTTTTGGTGCTTCTCATACGCTTGAGTATGCTTTTTCAAGTTTTGCTGCAGCTCAATTCGCTAAATCTTTAGGTAAAAAGGCGGATTTCAAAAGGTTCTCGCATTTGGCTAATGCCTGGGAAACGCTGTATGATCCAAGCACAAAATTTATCAGACCGAAGGATGAGGAGGGCAATTTCTTACAGGATTTTGACCCATTTGCTCCGTGGCGGGGCTTTCAGGAGGGAAATGCCTGGCAGTACACCTTTTACGTACCTCACAACCCTAAAGGGCTGGTAGATCTTATCGGTGAAAAAACCTTTAATGATCGTTTAGACAGTATTTTCCGTGAATCGCAAAAAAATGTCTTTGGCGGCGGTAAAGAAATCGATGCTTTTGCGGGTATACAAGGTCTGTACAACCATGGAAACCAACCTAACCTTCATGTCGCTTGGCTTTTTCACGCTTCCGGTCGGCCCGACCTAACGCAAAAGTGGGTGCATGCTATTTGTGATGAATTTTATGGTACTGACGGTATACATGGTTATGGTTATGGCCAAGACGAAGATCAAGGGCAGTTGGGTGCTTGGTATGTTTTGGCCGGTATGGGATTATTCGATGTCGCCGGATTAACAGCTCCCAACCCCTCTTTACAGATCGGTACGCCCTTATTTGATGAGGTAGTCATCAATCTGCCACTTGCTGAACGATCAAGGAAATTTACGATAAAGACTAAACGAAGTAAAAATGGACCCTGCTATACGAAGTCTGCTAAGCTGAATGGAAAGGTCTTAGAGGCCCTTCAACTTCCTTTTGAAGCACTTATTAAGGGTGGCACGTTAGAATTGAATATGGTACCTCGATCGTGAAATTTAACAACGATGCATTGTCGTTATATTTAGATAGAAACAGCTCTCCGTTGGAGAGCTGTTTCTATATGAACCTATTTTCTATTCGTATAAGGCCTAAGCTCCTTTAGTAGCCGGGATTTTGCTTGAATTGATCTTTATTAGTGACTGCATCCAGCTCACTTTGTGGAATCGGCCGTATTTTATGAAACTCTTTAATATGGGGCGCCGCATCGGGATTGTGGGCTTGTACCCGCTCGACCAATTTATTGGTTCGTTTTAAATCAAACCAACGCAGTTGTTCACCTGCAAACTCCCTAGCCCGCTCATCTAAAATAAAGTCGAGCGTCACCGATGAAGCGCTTACCGTCATGTCTTCGGGATTTTGTTTATTCAACGCTGCACGTTGTCTGACAATATTAATATAGTTCGCTGCCTCCGCCTGATTACCCAACTGTAATTCGGCCTCGGCAGCAATCATATACATTTCTGCCAGTCTAATGATGAAAACGTCTCTGGCACTTTCTGTTTCGTTCGCAGACGCCCTGGTAGGATCTTCAAACTTTTTCAAGGAAATATAATGAAAGCGATCTGCCGGTATACCGTTCTCCCGATAAACATCGTTGATATCATAAATTTTATAAGCTTTGCCTGCACGAGCATCTGATGAAATCACATATTTACTGCAAAAAATAGCCGTATCACCGAGGTTCATACCTTGCGGTCTCTTTCCGGCATCCGTTTCATTGCAAAACCAAGTAGTTTTAAAGGACGCCTCGTAACGGGCATCTATACGCTCATCAAATAAATTCAACAAAAATTTGGTGGGCATATAGCGCACATTTGGATAACCATTGTTGACATCTCGTAGCATTCCCGGCTGTGTATCATATTCCATCAAATACATCGAATGTCCCACATTACTTCCTTCATTGAACTCCAAATTGGTTGAATAGTTCAACCCCCAGATAACTTCCTGATTTTTCTCATTATCCATTTTCCAAAGGTCAGCATAATTCGGCATCAGACTAAAGCCATAGTCGTTAATCACATGTTGGGCATGATCTAAGGCTTCTTGATAACGACCTCTAGTCAAATAAACACGCGCAATAAACGCTTCAGCAATAGGCTTGGTAATTTTCCCATAATCGGTATTGCTTAGCGGTGCATGCTCCACCGCGAATTGTAGATCTATAAAAATCTGCTCATAGACCTGATCGACCGGCGTGCGATTGGCGACCGTAACAATACTTTCAGTCGGTTCCAACGTGAAGGGAATGTCGCCAAATGATTCTACTAAATGCCAATAATACCAAGCGCGCATAAAACGCAACTCTGCTTCTAAGACCGGAGCCTTAGCAGCTTCCACCCCCGCTTCCGGAAGATATTTCAATGCGGTATTGGCTAAATTGATACCGGCATAACAAGGTTGCCAAAGGTTGGACTTCACCCATACATTGTCGGAAATCAAGCCTTGATAGTTCATTAAAGGAGGCTGAGGATAAACACCATTTGTTCCGGAATTGCCACTATTAGCCCCTCCTGTCCAAATATCCGTCCCCATTTCGAGCAAGGCATAACCTTGTTCTTTTCCATATATTTTTTGGTTGTAAGTATAGGTGCCATTGGCCGCTGCTTCAATCCCTTCCGGTGTATTGAATAAACTTTCGACGGTAGCTCCGCCCGGATTATATTCATCCAGAGAGCAAGATCCCAATAAGAAGGAAAGAAAAAGCGCACATAGGCCTTTAGGTTTTCCGATTGCAATTTCAAGATAATTCTTCATAATTTTTGTTGCGCAATGCGCTCATTAAAATCCAACATTAAGACCGAAAACGAACAGACGATTTAAGGGTTGATCTATAACACCCTCGCCTTCAGGGTCAAAATCCTTCAAGCTACTGAAAGTGTGCAAATTTTTACCCGAAGCATATATCCGAAGGCTTTGTAACTTCCATTTGCTTATAAGGGCTGAGGGAAAATTATAACCCAATGTGATATTTCTGATTTTTACGTAAGATGCTTGTCGCTCGGTAAGCGTAGTTACGTAATTGGAGTTTTTATTGGCATTCGGCCTTGGATACTCATTCGTTGGATTTTCCGGCGTCCAGTAGTCGATGCGTGCGCCGTTTTCTAAGCCATTTCTTTTATACTTGGCATAGTAATCGGAACTGATCCATTGGCCAACCCGTGCTACCAACAGAATATTCAAATCAAATCCCTTAAATCGTAAATCATTACTTAAGCCGGCTGTCCATTTTGGTACGCGCTGGCCTATAATCGTACGATCAAAGGCATCGATTTTCCCATCGTTATTCAGGTCCGCGATTTTGATATCACCCGGTTCGGCACCATATTGGGCGGCCTGTTCTTCTTCTCCTAATTGCCAAATGCCTATTTTTTTATAGTCATAATAAATCTGAGCCGGTTGACCTACGATCAGCGATTCGCGATAGTCATCTGCAATCACATTGCCGTTCGGTAAAGCAACAATTTTTTCATTATTACGTGCAAAGGTTAAGTTAGTATTCCAGGAGAATGAGTTCTTTTGGATGTTATGGGAAGTGAGACTTAATTCAATCCCTTTATTTTGCGTTTTTCCTATATTCCTATTCACGGTGGTGACGCCGGTAGAAAGCGGTAAGGTGTAAGGGAAGATCAAATCGTCGGTTTTCGCGTGGTAGTAGTCAACACTACCTGTCACTATATTGTTAAAAAGACCAAAATCTACCCCGATATTCATCGTTTTTGTTAGTTCCCATTTTAAGGTATTGTTACCGATAAGTCCATTAATGACATAGGCATTGGCAGCATTGGCATCGTTAAAAGAAAAGTTCTGCACTACCACGGAATTCTGCGTAGCATAAGGACTGATTACATCATTACCTGACACACCATAACTAACTCGAAGCTTCAAATCGCTGAATACCTGCTGATTTTTCATAAAATCTTCATCCACGATACGCCATGCTGCAGCGGCCGACGGAAAGAAAGCCCATTTGTGACCGGCTGCTAATTTGGATGATCCATCATTTCGCCCGGTTAGCGTTAACAGATATTTTCCTTTATAACTATAGTTAATCCGACCGCTAAATGATAATAGTTTGCTTTCCACATAACCACTTCCATAGAAAGGATTTTGGTTTGCTCCACCTATATTATAATAGTATTGGGAAGGAAATAATTGGTTATTACCACCTGCATAACTATTGGTATTAGTCCACGAAAGGTAACTTGTTACGCCTGTTAATTGCAAAGAGTGGTCTGCGAATCGCTTATTGTAGGTAATAACGTTTTCCCAGCTAATGTTTCGATCTTGGTTATTGGTAATGGAGGCTTGCGAACGGGAACCTTTTCCATCGATGGTATTTTTTGAGTAGAAATTACCTGCTTCCGAGGTGGAAAAGATCGCACCAAAGGTTGACTTAATCGACAAATCTTTAATCGGCTTCAACTCAATGTAACCGGAAACAGTAGCTCGATTGGATTTGGTGTTCCGTTTATAGGCGTCAGGCTGTTCATCTGCTAAAGGATTGATTAACGTTCCCTGTAAGGGGAACAAGTTGAATTCACCATTTTCATCGTAAGGAAGTCCCAACGGTGCTATTTTGGACGCCTGGTTAAGCGGATCACGACGGATATCATTGTCAATGTAAGCAAATTGCGATTGCAAGCCGACGTTCATCCAGCTGTTAATCGTTTGATCGATATTCAATCTCCCGGAATAACGTCTATATTCGTCCATTTTTAGCAAACCCTTTTCCTGAAAATAAGCACCGGAAAAATACACTTTGGTATTTTTCCCTCCACCACTCACACTGAGTTGATGATTTTGTTGGAAACCATTGTGCAGTAAAAGGTCACTCCAATTGGTGAATTGTCCGTTTTGAAAAGCTTGCAATTGAAGTGGATTCAAAATCTTATTGTCATCCGCGGGCGAATTCCACGTTCCAACAGCACGGTAAGCTTCACGCCGGAAATCAACATATTCCTGCCCGGTCATAAACTCACCGTAACCCGCTACTTTCGAGACACCGGCATAGGCATTGTAATTTAGTCTCGGTTTTTCGTTGGCTCCTCTCTTTGTCGTAATCAAGATTACGCCATTTGCCCCCCTCGACCCATAAATCGCCGTTGAAGATGCATCTTTTAGTACTTCTATTGACTGGATGTCATTAGGATCAACATCCTGTGCTGCGACACCTTGTATACCATCAACAATGTAAAGTACATTGTTAGAACTTTCAGGGTTTGCGATCGATCGGTTACCACGCAACTGAATCGATGCCCGTTGGCCGGCATAGCCGTTGTTGCGCGTAATGTCCGCCCCAGGTACGCGGCCTTGCAAGGCTTCCGCGGGGCTCGTTACAGGCACCTTGGTCAAGTCTTCTCCCTTTACGGAAACAACCGATCCGGTTAAATCACGCTTTTTAACTTCGCCATAACCTATTACAACCACCTCGTCCAACGCTTTCTCACTATCTTGCAAGGTGACTTGGATACTAGACTGACCGGCGCTAAGTGGTATTTCTCTTGTTACATGTCCCAGGTGATTAATAACCAGAATGAGGTGACCTCCAGCTGGCAGGCTGATAGCAAATCGACCATCTGTATCGGTAGATGTTCCAACTTTTGTACCTTTAACGGACACACTTGCACCAACAATCGGTGTGCCTTTTGCATCTTTTACCGTACCTGTAAACTTTGCCTGCTGCAGCAAAAGATTCCCTTTAACCTCGAACGCACTTGCTTGAAAAATGAGCAGCAGCAGTATCAAACAGACCGGCATACTTCTGGATAAAAATAAAAAGGAGGACGTAGCTCCTATCCTAAGATAATTTATCATAAATTATTAATCTATAAGAGAAGCAAGCCATTTACTGCCTGCTTGCGGTTAGCTTTAATGCGGCCAAGTTAGGTGTTAAACAAATATTTAACCTATATAAAATTGGCATTTTATTGTATCATTTTAACATAACAAAGATGTCATATAAATCGTCTTTGCTCGCATTCTAAAATCCACTGTAGCTTGGAAGTCGACTTAGGTGTTGAAGGACACAGAATAATTAACTAAAGCAGTTAGGAAAAAGCAAATGAACCTTATTACTTTCAATTCTATCGCATTCTGAACGAGATGCCTACTATTCCACTAGGTCTTTGTTTAGGATTTAGGTAAACGAGATTCGCGATAATTCGTAAGTTTTTTTCTTTAAATAAAAGCTTGGCAGTATAGAAAGTAGCCAAGCCCTTATTATATTGCCATAATTTATTCTGATAAGGCTTTTAACATGGCCTTCCTGCTCGCTCTAAAATTTTTGATACTCGTATCATACCAATCAAATCTAAACACCATATTATCAATGATCTTCTTCGCTAAATCAGGGTTCTTCTTTGTCAGCATTTGCAAGAGTGTGTAATCGTTAATACCATCTCGCATGGCTTCTAAACGTATTGAACTATACAATTTTTGATAACCCGGATAAACGATCCAGGAATCTCCGGTTGGCAAAATATTCCCCCCTTCGCTATTGATGCCGGTTGTTTCCTCATAAGGATCTTGGTTCCAGTAATTAAAACCCCAATGTAGATAACCATCAATCTGATATTTATAATTTATCCAGTGGATCAATCGGGTTTTTATAAGTGGAAGATCGATAAACCGATTGGCATAATTGCCTCTAGGGGACAGACAGGTATAGAACCACACTTCATCGCCTACCTTTTTACGGTCTTGATAGAACGTGAAATCTTTATTTAAAAAATCAAGTTGAGGAACCCATAAATCAATTGTTTCTGCTAGATCTTTGCTATGACAGGCCTCCATAATTTTGATTTGCGGTGCGATGGATTTAACATAGCTTGCTATGGCAATATAGGATTCCTTGTTGTCACCGGTAGGTTCGTCGGCAATGTGTTGATAATAATCGCTTAACCATCCCTTTTCTTCTAAGTGGGCGATAAGTGCTTTAAAGAACCGGGCATAGAAGTTCTTCGCTCTTGGGTCTTCGATTGGCAACTGCCTGAAGCGAGTAGAATCGGCCAGAGGCTCAGGAACCCTTACAATAAAGGGACTACTCCAATTGCCCGCCCGTTGACCAATATGGCCACCCTCAATTCTCCCTAAGACACCCGCTTTGCGAAAAATATCTACCGTTTGGTCAAATCTTGAAAAATCAATGCTTAAATGTTCCCCTTCCATTTTGTAAATAGCTAAATCCAGCGGTGAAATAAGCGCTGTATTTTGTCCATAGGCAGCCATTTTATTTGCCAAAGTTTCTATTAAACGCCAGTATACCAGGCCAAAGGATTTTACTTGTTCCCCTTTATTCAATAGAGCCAAGCGTTCGTGCGCTAAACTATACCAGTTGGTTACCCATAACTCTTGTTTCGCCAAACGAACATTGTGCACATGAATAGCAAACTCTTTTCGTATTTGCATATCCTTTGTTCTAATGTCCACTTTGACCGGATATGTCCCTGCTTTCGTTTCCGCAGAAATCGGTATGCTTATATAAAAAGCCTGGGCTAATCCTGCCTGAAGATTCAATGGTTTATCATCCAATATGGGATCGGGATAAAAACCTGTATTCGAAACGAGTCTGTCCACCGCCGGATCGGTGTATTGGCGCCCCGCTCGTACAAAGCCAATCGCACCGCAGGATATTCCTTCATTCGGTAAACCAGGTGCGTCCACAGATAGCTCCACTTGATCCAAGTTTTCGCCACTGCGAAGGACTAACTGAGCACTCGCCACTTCGCCTTTAGCTACATCAATCTCATGGAAGCTATCATAAGGGAGGACCGTCTCGGGAAATATTTTCTCCAAAGGATCTACCATAGACGCAGAAAGCTGAGCATTAGCACTTTTCATGGAAACAACGATTCCAAAACTTAACAAAACGCTTGCTAAGCCATTTTTAATCAATTCTCTTAGTTGCATGTTTTTTGTTTTAGTATTTGACAATTGATGGTAGCTTGACCTAACACTACCTGATAAATATGGAATGTAAAGAAAAAAGCAAGCCGTTCTCTCGAACAGCTTGCCACCAACCAATCAAAATTACCACCCGGGATTCTGCTTAATTTTTGGATTTAAACTGATCTGATCAAGCGGAATGGGTGATAAATAATCTCTATCAAGCTTAAACTGATACCCCGCATTTAAGGCACCTACTTGCTGATAATATTCGATATATCCATCCGCGTCTACAGGAAAGCTCTTTACAGCCGTAGCGATATTTTCAGGCACCCCTGCTACTTCCCATTGTGCTCTTTTGGCTCCTTTGGGCTTCCAGCCACTGATTTTCTCATCAATAGCGGCCCACCTGAATAAATCATCCGAGCGATACCCTTCGCAGGCAAGTTCTACACGTCTTTCCCGGCGAATCTCGTTGAGCAACGGACTGATGTCATCGAATTCCCAATTAGGATCGCGTTCAATGTTGGCAACGGATAAATCGACCATACCAACGCGCCGTCTCAGCAAATTAATACTTCGATCAGCATCTGCCTGTGTAAATTGCCCGAGTTCGGCCTTAGCTTCAGCATAGATAAGAACGGCCTCAGCAAAACGAAAAATGATTTGTCCGGTAGTACCCAAATCCTGTTGTTGATTGTAATCTGGATTATGGCCTTTGTACACTTGATAACCGGTTAACGATTTGTTTTCGTTAGCAACATCAAACGTGGGGTATTCGAAGATAACAACGGGTTGTCCACCTGGGCGGTTATCTGTGATGATATGGCTGCCATCCGGCACATAGATTGTTTGTTTTAAACGGGGGTCTCTATTGGCAACGACATCGTGCAAGGTTGCATCACCTTGGTAGAGATCACTTGACCCGATAGGCTTTCCATCTATGCACAAATAGGCATCTACTAAATCTTTGGTTACACCTCTCCCTCCACCACTGGGGGTATAGCGGTGCCAGCGATGCCCTAAGTTTAGGCTCAAATTAAACGCGCGCCAGAGCATAACCTCATTGTTGGAGCTATAAGTTACCTGGTTAAAGAGACGCCAATAATCATCATCGGTCGAAAACGACGCTAGACCGTACCCTCCACTATTGTCCAACAGTGCGGAGCTCACGGAAGCAGCCTTTTCTAAGAATTTGCTTCCATCCGATCCCGAAACGCCAAAAGGTGTACCGGCATGGTATTTTTCCCAAGTGCCCTCAAAAAGTGCTATTCTGGCTTGAAAGAGCATGGCAATTTCCTTGTTGATACGCGAAGCTTCCGCCGAACCTTTTGTAGGCAAATATGCGATGGCTTTGTCCAAATCATTCATCAGGGAGTCGACTACAATATTTCTAGGCAAACGTTCATTATAAACTTCTTCCGACGAAGTGTTTAGCGGAACATTGATCCAAGGTAGATTCCCAAAACTCTTCAATTTATCAAAGTAGAAATATGCCCTGAAAAAGAGTGCCTCTCCCACATATGCTTTGATTACATCGAAGGACTCGTTTACTTTGTTATAATTAGCCAAAAAATAATTCACATTCCGAAGCGCCGCCCAGTCGCCATAAGCACCGTAGCCGCCGTCAGTTCCAGGAACAACTCTTTCGCCATTTAAGGCTGAATTATAGCTGGTAGCGATCATATTATCGCTGCCATTCGCATCCAAGCCATAAATACCGATCGATCCCCAACCATTATAATTGGGTAACATCGTATTATAAAAATTATTGGCGTAAAGCTTCAAGTCGTTAGCCGTTTTCCAATAATCTGCGTCGCTGATATTGGTTTCAGGAGTTTGCTCTAACAAATCCTTCTGGCAGCTGCTGGAGAAAAAGCAGCAAAGCATAAGCAAAGCTATTGTTTGTAGTAATTTCATATCGTTTGAATAAACTTTAAAAAGACAAATTCACACCCGCTGCATAGGTCCGCTGTAAGGGATAGATCTTGGCATCGCTAATCGACAGCTCGGGATCCATTGTTTTGATCAAATCCGTAATCGTGAAAACATTTTCTACACTGACATAGAATCGCACTTTACTGAAACCTATTTTTTCCAACCAAGACTTGGGCAGTGAATAGCCCAGCTGAATATTTTTCAATCTCAAATAAGCTGCGTTCTGCAAATAACGCGTTTGTGTCTGCGTATTCTTTCCATTCTCGCCAGTTAAGTAAAACTTCGGAAAATAGCCATTGGGGTTATCCGGACTCCAACGATCTTGGTGCACGTTGAAAGGTGAGCTTTGCCATTCGTCGCCCACAATACCCCAAAAATAATTGGACCCAACCCATGCATCACGCTTTGCGATTCCCTGGATAAAAAACATAAAATCGATATTTTTCCAGCTGAGATCCCCCGTGAAACCGTAAGCGAAACGGGGCGTATTATTACCGATAACACTTCTGTCTCCCGGATTGGAAATCGTGTTGTCGCCAAAATCAATAATGCCGTTGTTGTTCAGATCCACATATCGTACATCTCCCGGTTTCCATGTCTGGCCAGATATACGCTGTTGCGAGGGAGCCGCATCAATTTCTGCCTGATTTTGGAAAAGGCCATAAGTAGTATAGCCCCAGATATCGCCCATTTGCTGGCCTGCATACCAAGTACTATTTAAACCTGTTGGATTCGGATAACGGGTTACCTTTCCTCGATAATCACTCAATACTGTGCGTAGACCGTAGTTAACCTCTCCGATTCGATCGCGCCATTGTAAACTCAATTCGAAGCCCCGCGTTTCCATGGCTGCGTTATTTGCACTAGGAGGCGTATTACCTAAGACACTAGGTAAAGCCTGGGCGGGCCCGGCAAAATCGTCCGCTTTACGGATATACCAATCGAAGGAGGCATTCAAACGATCCTGCAATAAGCCGATTTCGGTTCCGATGTTCAACGAGGTGGTCGTCACCCAGGTTAAATCCGGATTGATCAAGCCCGGTGGTGACACAGCTGCTTGTTGGTTACCCCCAAAAAGCCAATTAGTACTCGGTGGACTTGAAGTACCCAAACTTGGATAGAATGGGTACCAATTCGGGTTGCTCGGGTCCGGATCAATAAAAGCCTGATCGCCCAGTGATCCATAAGAGCCCCTCAATTTAAAGCTATTGACTGTTGTTTTAATCGATTCAAAAAAGATTTCTTTATCGACATTCCATCCTACGGAAACGCCCGGATAGAACTTCCAACGAACCGGACCGAGAAAGCGTGATGTACCATCATAACGCCCATTGAATTCGAATAGATATTTTTGCTTATAGTTGTAATTAAAACGTCCGAAAAAACCATCGGAAGCCAGTTTTCGAGTAAAATCACTGATAGACGGTGCCGGTCCATAAGTTCCGGATAAAGAGGGGATATTATCGGAATAGAGTTGGCTATTGCTGGCCGCATAACGCTGATAGTCCGTGTAATCACGAACAAAACCACCCATTATACTAAAGAAATGATCGTCCAGTTGCTTTTCATATTTGGTAAATGCGTTGACGATGTGATGCTGAATACGGTAGTTCGATCGGCTAAATCCGTTCGGATAAGTACCACCTATCTGGTATTGCGAACCATCTGGACGTACTGAATAGAGCGTCTTGGTGTGAGCGTTTTGATCTTGGAATGTCCCATCAAATGTATAATTAACCGTCGCCGTCCAGCCGGTCGCCAATTTGAAGATAAACTCGCCGGTCAATAAAGCTTTGTCAAGCGTTGATTTGGATCGTCCACCTTGTTGGTGAAGCAATACATCGCTGGCATCTGAATAATTGCCATCAGGATTAAAAAGGGGAACACTTGGCCACTTTCGAGCGATCTGATGCATATAGTTCCCTCCTGTTTTTCCTGAATAGGTATTAGGTGAGTTGCTAAGTTCTTTTGAAAAGCTTCCACGGTAGCTAAAGTCTAACCACTTCGCTACCGATGTGGTGATGTTGGTACGAACGTTAAAGCGCTTATACGAATCATCACCATAATTGTACATACCGGCCCTATCGTTATACCCCAAGCCGACGTAATAAGTGGTATTTTCGGAACCACCGGAAACACCTACATTATGTTGTTGGCTGAATGCGAGATCTTTAAAGTATACTTTAAACCAATCATTGTTAGCGTTTCCATTCCCCCAGGTATAATAATCATTTGCACCGGGTTGCGGATTGGCGATCGTTTCGTCCTTAAAGGATCCGTTTTGATAAGCAATGATACGATCGATCGTTTCCTGACTAAATATTTCACTTCGCCCTCCATTCGTCGCTGCCTCATTATACAAGTTGGCAAAATCCAGTGAATTCAGCATGGTTGGCAAATTGATCGGCGCGGCCCATCCCAAGGTATTATTGTAAGTAATAGCTGGTTTACTTCCTTTTTTACCTTGTTTTGTTGTAATTAAGATAACACCGTAAGGAGCGCTTGATCCATAAATAGCCGCAGATGCTGCATCCTTCAGCACAGAAATATTCTCGATATCATCCGGATTTAATGCATTGATATCTCCTCCTTGTACACCATCGATAACGACCAGTGGTCCGCCAGTCGTTCCCAGTCCCGTAAATCCGCGGACATTGATATTCTGTGTAGCATTAGGTGCTCCGCCACTGCTACCGGTGATAATATTGAGACCTGGCATCTGCCCTTGCAAAGCCTGGCTCACACGCGATATGGGCCGATTTTGTAACACTTCACCGCTAATCTGCGAAACCGCGCCGGTTACAAGCGCTTTGTTCTGCGTTCCATAACCTACTACCACCACTTCATCTAAGTTGGCTAGATCTTGTTCCAAAATCACTTCAATTAGGTTTCCTGTAACAGCAATTTCTCTTGGGGTATAACCCAGGTACGTGAAAACCAAAATGGCATTATTTTTACTTAGATTGAGACTGAACCTTCCTTGTGAATCGGTTAAGGTACCATTCTTCACCCCCTTTTCTTGAACGCTTACGCCAGCTAAGGGCAAGCCGGCTTCGTCTTTCACTAAACCACCAACTCTAAGCTGTTGTACCACACTTTGTATAGGGGGCGTTGACTGCTTGACTTGATTACGAATGACAATCGATTTGTCCTCTATACTATAGGCCAGTGTCTGACCGGCTAAGGCTTTTTCAAGACTTTCTTCCAAAGAAGCATGTTGTAAGTTAATCGTAACAGGCTTTGCCTGCTGTAACAGCTTACTATTATAGAAAAGACGGTAGCCGCTTTGCTTGCTGATCGATTTCAAGATGGAGGCTAAGGGTGCGTTTTTTACCGAGAGATTAATTTCCTGCGAGAACACTTTACCCGACACCTGCAGTAATGAAAGCAGTAATATAAAAATTGTTA
Source organism: Olivibacter sp. EAT-5 (assembly GCF_044784325.1). Classification (NCBI taxonomy): domain Bacteria; kingdom Pseudomonadati; phylum Bacteroidota; class Sphingobacteriia; order Sphingobacteriales; family Sphingobacteriaceae; genus Olivibacter; species Olivibacter sp. EAT-5. The sequence continues at coordinate 5,456,029 of NZ_CP173028.1, forward strand.
ACTTACTGATTTTTAATAGATTTAAATCAAAAAAAGTCCAAGAAGATCGGTGACTTTTAGGCCAATAGGGTGCTTTGTATTGAATAGTTAAATTCATACATTTGTAAATTAAGTTAGTCGATTAGTTTATTTAACTTTTTAGGCAAATTGACTTGCGCCAATTTAAACCGGCAGCGCGGCATCGCTACCGGTTTTTTCATATACGATTTTTACATAGGCATCTTAGTTTTTACGTAAATCTTTCTGTTATTCATGTCAAATTTTAATTCCCCGGTTCTTTCCATCATGTCTAAGACTTGTTTCAAATTGGCATCTCGGGGTATATATCCACTATAGATATTGTTCGCAACACTTCCAAAATCCACTTCCACGTCATACCATCTAGCCAATTGCTTCATGATTTCGTATATGGGTGTTTCATTGAAAACAAAGTCCCCATGCTTCCAAGCCAAAACTTCTTCTATGTCTGCATCACTTACCGAAGTCATAGCTGCTGCTTTACTTAAGGTCAACTCTTTTCCGGGATTTAACTGTAAAATTTGCCGGGTGCGCTTGTTTATTACGTTTACACGACCTGTGACAAGTGTCGAGGTTTCGCTGGGCTCGTCCTGATAAGCCTTTATATTAAAGCTTGTACCGAGCACCTGAATATCTTGATATCGCGTATGGACCGTAAATGGTTGGTTTTCTTGTTTGGAAATCTTCGACTCGACTTCAAAATAGGCTTCACCATCAAGTTCAACCTCCCGCCGGGCCTTACTAAATCGAACAGGAAATTTGAGTTTGCTGCCGGCATTGAGCCATACTTTGGTTCCATCACTCAATATCACTTTGAACTTTCCACCATTTGGTATCGCAATCTCATGATATACCAAAGCTTCGCCTTCCTTTGTTGCATCCTTATTGTAACCTATAACTGCTTTTAGTTTACTTAACACTTGAAACCCATCTTTATTTTCGCTTTCGCTTCGGGTTGAATCCAGCTTGATTTTAGTGCCATCTGCCAGCGTTAGAATTGCCTGATCTTTAGCTGCTGTTATCTCTTCGGGTGGTTGAATTATCGCACGGTTATGATGGTGATTTTGATAGTAAAAGAAAATAAATCCGGAAACGAAACATATAACGATAGCGGCTGCATAACCGAAATTTAACGAAAGTCTGCTCTTCGGACGCCCCCCACAGAAATGGTCCTCCATTATTTCGCTTAGATAATGATCTATTTCGCCCGATTGGACAAGATGATAGAACGCTTCCAACTCCTCTTCTGTAGCGGAGCCGGCGCGGTATCTGTGGATTAATTCTTTATAAAAAGCGTCTTTGTTCATCTCGTTTATGCAGTTTATCGGAACTACATAATTTAAGACACTCGAACGCTCATTTAGGGTACCTAAGAAATAAAACTTTTTTAAAAATCTGAGAATTGTAAATTAGCTTTTCATGGGTTGCTTAGAAACCGGGGAATCGCCAACGGTATAATTGGACAATGGTACCCATGGTATTTGCTTTCACTGATTTATCTGAAATCATTAAAAAAAATTAAAAAAACAAGATGATCAATACTGAATCATCTTGTTTTTTCCCGTTCGTACCTTATTCGACGAATTTTTTAGCGTATCGTAACTTGGTTTGGATTATCGTTCCGCCGCACAGTTCCCGCAGGGATCAGTGGAAATCAAAATCAGGACAAATGCTTGCTTACTTCTTCCATTTCAACCTCAAACTATTGCTTACTACACTTACACTGCTTAATGCCATCGCCGCACCTGCAATCATGGGATTCAGCAAGAAACCATTTATTGGGTAAAGTATACCTGCGGCAACCGGAATACCGATAACATTATAGATAAATGCCCAAAACAAATTTTGTTTAATGGTAGTCACCGTCTGCTTTGACAAGCGGATAGCCTGCGCTATTTTAGTCAAATCTGAGGAAATGATAGTCATTTTCGCAACATCCATTGCAATATCACTTCCTTTTCCCATTGCTATACTTACATCGGCAGTTGCAAGAGCGGTGCTATCGTTGATACCATCACCAACCATCGCCACTAATTTGCCTTGCCTTTGCAATTCTTTTATAAAATCGGCTTTGTCCTGCGGCAAAACCTCGGCCTTGTAGTGCTTAATGCCTGTTTGTTGTGCAATCGCTTTAGCGGTTGCTTTGTTATCACCGGTAAGCATATATAGGTCAATACCCATATCTTGTATTTCCTTGATGGCCTGTATCGAAGTAGCTTTAATTTGGTCAGCAATCGCAATGACAGAAAGTGCTTGTGTGCTATTGGAAAACCAAATAACGGTTTTAGACTGCTCACCCCATTGGCTAGCTTGCTGTAATAGCTGCTCTGCAATAGTAATGTTATTTTCCACCAACAGCTTTTTATTACCGACGTAATAGGTTTCGTTATGATAATCGGCTTTTACGCCTTTACCTGTGATGCTGTCAAACCGTGATAAAGCGGTGGTTTCTATTCCTCCTAAATGTTTTACCACGGCTTCTGCCAATGGATGCTCTGACTGCTTTTCGATACTCAGTAGAATATCTTTGGCTGCATCATCATTATTCAACCACAGCATACCGGTTACCTGCGGTCTGCCTTCCGTAACTGTTCCGGTTTTATCTAATACGATTGCATTTACTTTTTTTGCTAATTCAAGACTTTCTGCATCCTTAATCAAAATACCTTTTTCAGCACCTCTTCCCACACCTACCATAATGGCCGTCGGTGTGGCCAAGCCTAGAGCACAGGGACAGGCAATTACCAGTACCGTAACGGCTGCCAATAAACCTTGTACAACTCCATTATCTCCTCCGAGAATAAACCATAGAAGGAATGTAAAAATGGCAATAGCAATCACGACAGGAACAAAAATACCAGCAATCTTATCTACCAGCTTTTGTACAGGTGCTTTGCTTCCCTGCGCGTCCTGTACCATTTTAATGATTTGTGCAAGCATGGTTTCCTTGCCCACTTTTACCGCTTTGAACCGGAAGCTACCTTTCTGGTTAATGGTACCGGCAAATACTTTTTCGTTTTCCTTCTTTAATACCGGTACAGGCTCACCACTCAACATACTTTCATCTACATAAGATGTTCCCGATATAACCAAACCGTCCACTGCGATTTTTTCTCCTGGTTTTACGAGAATTATATCACCCTCATTCACATCTTCAATCGCTTTTTGTCTTTCATTACCATTAGCTTCAATTACAATAACTGTTTTTGGCTGCAAGCCCATTAGTTTTTTGATCGCGGAAGAGGTATTACCTTTTGCTTTCTCTTCTAATAATTTGCCTAACAGTATGAATGCAACAATGACGGCTGCTGCCTCAAAGTAAACGTGTGCGTGTAATCCTCTTTGATGCCAGAAATCCAAGAAAAGCATATTAAACACGCTGAACAGATAGGCTATACCTGTACTTAGTGCTACCAATGTATCCATATTGGCAGAACGGTGCTTCGTCTGTTTCCACGCGTTGACAAAGAAGTCTTTACCTAACCATAAAACAACAGGGGTTGAGAAAAACCACATTATTTCATTGGCAAAAGGCATATCCATTAAGAACATCCCAATGATCACTACAGGAAGCGATAGTAATACGGCCCATATCGTTTTATTTTTTAGCTTCTTAAATTTATCTGCATGGATAGCTTCTAATGTTTCCTGCTGTTTGGTTTCATCTTCAATCAGTAAATCGTAACCTACTCCTCGAACAGCCTCTTGCAGTTTGGCAGCATTAGTCATATTTGGCAGGTACTCAACCGTAAGATTGCCAGTTGCAAAGTTTACAGCGGCGCTGACAACCCCGTCTTGGTACTTGACAATGCTTTCAGCGCTTGCGGCACAAGAAGCACATGTCATGCCTAATACCGGAAATGAATTTTTGACTGTGGGAACTCCATAGCCTAAATCTTTAATGACCTTCACAGCTTCCCTAATTACGGCGTTATCCGTTACCCTAATAGCTGCCCTGTGGTTATTCAGTTCTACTTGGTGGCTTTCTACTCCACTTATCTGTGCAAGCCCTTTCTCGACTATTAATGCGCAGTGTTCACTTTCTACATCGGTTAATGGAATATAAACTGTTTCTTTAGTCGCCATATGCTGATTGCTTTGTTTTTGCAATACAAAATTGGCAACAATATCACCATGTTTTATTATGAAATTATAGGATTGATTTGTAAGATTTACTTATATCTTGTCCAACAGCTTTGACCATTAATTTGATATTGTTATCAATATGCTAAAAATTAAATGAAAGCTGAGATGGCAATGTTCATCCAAAAGAAAATGCACCAACGTACCTCTAATGGCCCCTCGATAAGGGCTTTGAGCGTTTTCATCGTTTGAACCATATGTTTTTTTATTGCATTTCGACTTATACCCAACTCACGAGCTACTTGATCATAGGTTTTTTGCTCTTCGCGGCAAAGCTTGAATATACGTCGAGCGGTAGGTGTTAAACCATCCAACGTTTCATGCAAATAACGTTGATATTCTTTCAATTGAACTTCGTTTTCTGTCGTTTTTTCATTGGTTGGATAATAGCTCAGTACTTCTACCATCGTAATACGGGAATTGCTTGCCTTTCTTAAAATATTCAGGGTGTGATTTCGAGTGATTGTGAAAAGGTAGGCCTTGAAAGATTTTATTTCCACTAAACTCGCTCGATTATGCCATATTTTAATAAATATCTCCTGACAGACATCTTCGGTTAAATCCGGTGATTTAACATATGCTAAAACAAATGAATAAACCCGTTTAAAGTATTTACCATATAGTGTGTAAAATGCTTTTTCGCTACCATTCGCCAATTTCTTGATTAAGATAGATTCATCGGGATTAAAATAGGCCTTCATCTTTCAAAAATTTGTACCCAACCGTGTAAATAAAAGTATCGCTTATACGAGCGCATTGCTTTTCCCAAAATGTCTTTAAGACAGGTATGATCAGTTAGCTTTTCACAATGCTAGAGAAAAAAAAAGAGTATAACAAACCAGTTACAAACGCAACCGTTTGCGTAAAATAGCAGATTATCTTTTTGACGCTCCGATTCATCGCTCGGAAAAACATCCGAATTAATCGCTAATATAAACGGCCAATCATCCTATCATTTTGATAAAGGCCCTATCAAGATGATAGTTTTTTTTGCAAGACCTAAGAAGGCAAAAAGAATTAAACAACTAAAATACAAGCAATTAAATAAAACAAGACACGATTGGAATGCTTTTGGCACCCTGCGGTCAAAACAATATTAAAAATGAACAAAATCAATCAAGACGAAATTCCGGATATTATCTCCGCCGAGATCCCGGAAATAAAACGCGAGATAAGCGAATTATCAAGGGAAAACCTCGCAGGGGCGCTTCAAGTGGTCGTAAGCTATATTCGCGACCGGATAACCGTACATGAAATTGCGAAGGTCATCTATTCCATCTCCCTTGTAGGCTGGATATACAATTGCGGGAACGAACGAGTTAAAGATCTGATAGAAAATCTATTTGTACGCTCGTTCAACGGCATGCGGAAATTATGCAGTCAATATGAGTGGGGCTTAATTGAGAAACGCATTCCCATAAAACTATTAACAGTATATACCAAGCAGCAGTATTAACTGAACGCTATGAGAAAGTTACGAAGCAAATTGAGAAAAAAAGTCATAAAACCACAATGGAATAGGCCATTTGCTATCCTTATTTCTCTCTTTATTATTTTCATTATCGTCGGTATCATTATCCGTGTGATCAATTAAAAGAAAACAAAAATCATGCTCACCCTTCTTCTAATACTTATCGGCATTCTTTGTTTTGCCCTTTTCTTCAAACTGGTGGATTATTTCGAAAAAATATAAAATCATGACAGCGCTATTTATCATCTCAATTGGTGTTTTTGCATACATTCTGTACGTCTTGCTAAAACCTGAAAAATTCTAAAAATCAATATTCAGTACTTAGGTAAATCCACATTTAGTTAAAAAAAAATGAACACAGAAATATTTGGAGTCGTTTTCATGTTCCTTCTGACTTGCGTCTTAGCGATTCCGTTAGGAAAATATATAGCTAAGGTATATAGTGGCGAACGCACTTGGCTCGACTTCCTTTTTGGCAATATAGAAAACACTATCTATCGACTTGGCAAAATCGATTCAAAACATGAAATGAGCTGGAAACAACATTTAGTTGCTTTATTGACTATAAATTCCATATGGTTCCTTGTCGGTATGTTTATTTTGATGAATCAAGACTGGCTTCCCTTAAATCCGGACACTAATCCGGCCATGTCTGCTCATTTAGCATTTAACACGGTTATCTCCTTTGTGGTCAATTGCAACTTACAACACTATTCGGGAGAAAGTGGTCTGAGTTATTTAGGAGAACTTTGGCTGATGTTTTTGCAATTTGTAAGCGCGGGAACCGGAATGGCTGCAGCAGCCGTATTATTTAATGCACTTAAGGAACGAACTACAGACAAGCTCGGAAACTTTTACGTGTATTTCCTGAAATCTTGTACACGTATTTTACTTCCCATTTCACTTCTCGTGGCTATCCTACTTGTATTTAATGGTACACCTATGACTTTCGAAGGGAAAGATACAATGATTTCGTTGCAGGGAGATACGGTTCAGGTTGCTAGAGGACCCGCTGCCAGTTTTATTGCTATTAAGCATGTTGGAACCAATGGTGGAGGCTTCTTTGGTGCAAATTCAGCACATCCCTTTGAAAACCCTAATTATCTGACCAATATGGTAGAAATGGTCGCGCAAATGATTATCCCATTAGCCATGATTTTTGCATTGGGCTATTATTTAAACCGGAAGAAGCTTTCCTATATGATTTTTGCCACCATGACGGCTGGGTTCTTAGCTCTAGCTATTCCAAACGTACTCATGGAGATGCGAGGTAATCCTGCGATTGGAAGCATGGGAATTGACAATGCCTTAGGCGCTATGGAGGGTAAAGAAATTAGGTTTGGAGCCGCGGCCTCGGGATTTTGGAGCATCGCCACCACTGTCATTTCCACCGGCTCCGTGAATGCTATGCATGACAGTACCATGCCGTTATCCGGCATGAACGAATTGTTAGCGATGATTACCAATAGCTTTTATGGAGGTGTGGGTGCAGGCATACTGAATTTTTATATCTTCATTATTCTCGCTGTTTTTATTAGTGGATTAATGGTAGGTCGCACACCCGAGTTTTTGGGAAAAAAGGTAGAAGCCCGAGAGGTAAAAATAGCCATTATTATTGCGCTTGTACATCCCTTTCTAATACTAGCCGGTACGGCCTTATCGGTTGCCTTACCTCAACTTACACTAAGCACGTTAAATAATCCCGGTTTTCATGGCTTCAGCGAAATGCTTTACGAATTTACTTCTTCATCCGCAAATAATGGCAGTGGATTTGAAGGACTTGGGGATAACACACCCTGGTGGAATATCAGTACAGGTATTGTATTAATTCTTTCACGATTTATTCCCATTATTGGTCCGGTTGCTATCGCCGGCTTACTTGCCAACAAAAAGTATACACCCGAAAGCGCGGGAACATTAAAGACGGATACAGCAACTTTTGGCTTGATGGTATTTGCTGTCATTGTGATCATTGCCGCGCTTACTTTCTTTCCCGCATTAGCATTAGGGCCTATTGCAGAATATTTTACCATGAGATAAATGACAGTCTATTACTTGGTGGAAGGCAATCAGAACAAAAAATTATTTACAAATGAAATCAGAAAAAAAATCACTGTTTCAACAAGAGCTCGTTAGTGAAGCTTTTAAACAGTCGTTCATAAAACTCAGTCCCCGGATCATGTTCCGCAATCCCGTTATGTTTACGGTGGAGATAGGGACCTTTGTCATGTTCGGTGTATGCATTTGGACACTCATGGGCGAGAAATCGCAAGGGAGCATTGCCTACAATCTATCTATTTTCTTTGTGCTTTTTATAACCCTCCTTTTTGCCAATTTTGCAGAGGCTATAGCAGAAGCACGAGGTAAAGCCCAGGCCGACTCATTGAGAAGGACCCGGGAGGAGACTCCAGCCAAACGTTTGGCACCCGATGGCAGCATTACGCAAATCGCGTCTTCCTCCCTTCGAAAAGGAGATGTTTTCTTTTGCGAGGCGGGGGATATCATACCTACCGACGGCGAAATTATTGAAGGCTTAGCAACAATTGACGAAAGTGCCATCACCGGTGAATCGGCTCCGGTTATCCGCGAAGCAGGAGGCGATAAAAGCAGTGTAACCGGCGGAACGAAGGTCTTGTCTGATCGCATCCGCGTACGCGTAACAACAGAACCGGGAGAGAGTTTCCTCGATAAGATGATTGCATTGGTAGAAGGGGCTAGTAGGCAAAAAACGCCTAATGAAATTGCATTGACTATTTTGCTTGCGGGTTTCACTTTGGTATTTATTATTGTTTGTGTTACGCTAAAACCATTTGCTGACTATGCAAATACACCGATCACCATTGCTGCGTTTATCTCCTTGTTCGTATGTTTAATACCTACGACCATCGGTGGACTGCTAAGCGCCATCGGAATTGCGGGCATGGACCGTGCTTTGCGAGCCAACGTCATCACGAAGAGCGGTAAAGCCGTAGAAACCGCGGGCGACATTGATGTATTATTGTTGGATAAAACAGGTACCATAACGATTGGCAACCGAAAGGCAACGCACTTTTACCCCGCCCAAGGCGTGGATGATAAACGATTTATAAGGGCTGCGGTTCTGAGTTCATTAGCGGATGAGACTCCCGAGGGCAAATCGATCATTGAATTGTCCATAAATCCTGAATACAAATTTGCTGCCATGGGTACTACCCTATTGAGTGAAGCTTCAAAAAATCGAAGCAAACTGCAATTTATTGGCTTTACGGCCGAAACGAGATGTTCGGGGGTTGATCTCGAAGATGCGACCAAAATACGGAAAGGAGCGACCGATACAATACGGAACTTAGTCGAAAAAAGTGGAAACAACTTTCCGAAAGAAATAATCGGCCGTGTTGAGGAAATTTCTTCAAACGGAGGAACACCCTTGATCGTTTCTGAAGAGGACGCCACGGGAAATGTACAGGTTCTAGGCGTCATAGAACTTCAAGACATTATTAAGCCAGGCATTCAGGAGCGTTTCTCCCGGCTTCGAAAAATGGGTATCAAAACGGTCATGGTGACCGGGGACAATCCATTAACTGCCAAATTTATCGCAAATAAGGCTGGAGTGGACGACTTTATTGCAGAAGCGAAACCAGAAGATAAGATGAACTATATCCGAAAGGAACAAGCTTCCGGTAGGCTGGTAGCTATGATGGGTGACGGAACAAATGATGCGCCCGCTCTTGCACAAGCAGACGTAGGAGTTGCCATGAACAGTGGTACGCAGGCGGCGAAAGAAGCTGGCAATATGGTGGATTTGGATAACGACCCTACCAAGCTGATTGAAATTGTAGAGATTGGAAAACAGTTACTTATGACTCGAGGTACGCTAACCACGTTTTCGATAGCTAACGACGTGGCAAAATATTTTGCGATCATTCCTGCGTTGTTCATCAGCGCGATTCCCGCCTTGCAGGGACTTAATATTATGGACTTGCACAGCCCGGAAAGCGCTATACTTTCTGCTGTTATTTTCAACGCAATTATTATCCCCCTCCTCATTCCATTAGCGTTAAAAGGTGTCGCCTATAAACCGATCGGCGCCAGTGCCCTTTTAAGGAGAAATCTTTTCATCTATGGATTGGGAGGCATCATCATACCTTTTATCGGCATCAAGTTGATCGACGTTATGGTAGCACTGTTTATATAGAAGTTAGAACAAATCATCATGAAGAAGAATCTTTTTTCAGCAATTACATTAACCGTCTTAACCATCATACTCTTTTCCGGAGTGTATACAAGTGTAGTATGGGCCATTGCACAAATTTCACCGAATCGCGGAGAAGGTGAGATCGTTTTAATAGACGGAAAAAAATACTACACGAACATTGGCCAGTCGTTCACGGTAGACAAGTACTTTTATTCTCGGCCATCAGCGGTTGACTATAATGCGGCTGGCTCTGCCGGCAGTAATAAGGGGCCATCAAATCCGGAATACTTAGCAACTGTTCAAGCGCGCATCGATACACTATTAAAGCATAATCCGGGAATTCGGAAAGCAGATATCCCGGTTGATTTGGTAACTGCAAGCGGTAGCGGTTTGGATCCCAATATCAGCGTTAAAGCTGCACAGGTGCAGATACAACGAATTGCCCGTATCCGTGGTATCGCTCCAGAAAAGATTGCTTCGTTAATCGCGAATCACACGGAAAAACCCGTATTGGGCATGTTAGGACCCGAAAAAATCAATGTCCTTAAACTTAATTTAGCTTTAGATCATATACAATAACGATTTAATTATCAAAATGAAACAAATCATTAGTGCCCTCGCATTTTTACTAAGTACACTCCATATATTCGCGCAAAACGATCATCAATCGCCGTTGACAATAAGTGGCTACGCTGAAATTTATTACTTGCATGATTTCAATCGTCCGTTGAGCAACACACGCCCCGGCTTTGTGTACAGCCACAATCGTACGGATGAGGTTAACGTAAATCTAGCTTTTGTAAAGGCGAATTATACAAACGACAGGCTTCGCGCAAATGTGGCGCTCGCAGCGGGCACTTATATGAATGCCAACTATGCTGCTGAAACGGGTGTACTTAAAAACATCTATGAGGCCAATGTAGGTATAAAACTTTCAAAGCGTCATGAGCTTTGGCTTGATGCAGGGATTATGCCTTCTCATATTGGATTTGAAAGTGCTATTGGAAAAGATAATTGGACCTTAACAAGAAGCCTACTAGCAGATAACTCGCCCTATTTTGAGACAGGCACAAAATTGAATTATACCAGTGCAGATGGCAAGTGGTACCTAGCAGCACTTTATCTTAATGGTTGGCAGCGTATCCAACGGGTAGACGGTAACACAACGCCTGCATTTGGTCATCAGCTTACCTTCAAAGCCAACGATGCCATTACCCTAAATAGTAGTTCTTTTATAGGAAGTGACAAAGCAGACAGCGTACGACAGATGCGTTACTTTCATAACTTTTATGCGCAATTCCAGCTGAATGAACGTCTCGGTATTATTGCGGGCTTCGATTTCGGAGCTGAACAGGAGGAAAAAGGCAGCAGCAAATATCATACATGGTATACCCCCATCATCATCGCCCGCTATGGCCTTACACAAAATCTTTCTATTACTGCTCGTGGAGAATATTATCAAGATAAAGAGGGTGTAATAATTTCAACCGAAAACCCGGCAGGATTTAGTACTTGGGGTTATTCCATGAATGTCGATTATCAATTGTTTCCAAATGTAGTCTGGAGAACGGAAATCAGACGGCTGGCAAGTAAAGATGAGATTTTCATTAAACGGAACCAATCGGCCACTTCTAACAGTACGACGCTTGCAACAGCACTTGCATTGAGCTTTTAATACTTATTGGCCACTTCCGATAATATAATGCATCAACACATGAAGATAACGTCAATTACATCTATTTTTGGTGAAAGGAATACGTTATCTTCTATAAGTAGACATATCATTTCTTCAATAGCAAGCAAATGGAAGAAGAGAACCAACAAGCTGCACATTTTCTCGACCTGATAAAGAAATCACGGCAGGGAAAGTTCAAAGTGTATATAGGAATGAGCGCAGGCGTAGGCAAAACCTATAGAATGCTGCAGGAAGCACATATGCTACTTAGAAACGGCATAGATGTAAAGATCGCTTATGTAGAAACCCATAACCGTACGGAAACGCAAGCCTTGTTGGCAGGTTTACCGATTATCCAACGACGCAAACTATTTTACCGAGGCAAGGAACTAGAAGAATTAGATGTTCAGGGCGTACTAAATTTAAGGCCGGAAGTCGTCATCATTGATGAATTGGCACATACCAATATAGAAGGAAGCAAGAATGAAAAACGATGGCAAGATGTTTTGGAAATTATTGAATCCGGTATCAACGTCATCAGCGCTGTCAATATTCAGCATATTGAAAGCTTAAATGATGACATACGAAAAATTACAGGAATTGAAGTTAAAGAGCGTATTCCTGACAAAATTATCACATTAGCCGATGAGGTTGTCAACATTGATTTGACAGCGGACGAACTAATCGATCGCTTAAAAGAAGGGAAGATTTATACGGCAGACAAGATAGAAACCGCTTTACAGAATTTTTTTAGGAATGACCATATCCTTCAATTACGGGAGCTCGCATTAAAGGAAGTGGCGGGCCATGTCGAACGAAAAGTTGACGCCGTAGTGCCACCATTAGAGGCGTTGCGATCCGAGCGCTTCCTGGCCTGTATTAGTAGCAATGAACAAAAAGCGAAAACGGTCATCCGTAAAACGGCTAGGTTAGCCAGCTATTACAATGGACAATGGTATGTGCTCTATGTGCAAACGCCCAAAGAGGCTACCGTAAAAATACCTTTGGATAAACAACGTTATCTCATTAACAATTTGAAACTCGCAACAGAATTGGGCGGAACGGTATTGCAGATACAACATAAAAATGTACCGCTTGCTATCTCTGAATTAGCGATCAAGTACAAAGTAACCACAGTCTGTATCGGCAAACCGCGTCTCAATCTGTTTCGCATTATTTTAGCAACGGGTATCTTCAATCAATTATTAAGAAAATTATCTGACAATGATATCGATCTTATTATTTTATCTTGATCCTACTAAATTGTAACGTGTATACTTGTCTAACGAACGTCGCATATAGGAATGTTAAAAAAAACCGAATGAAAACGAAGACTAAACTTACCTTGGGAGTAGGACTTCTCTTTTTGTTGATCGTACTGCTTTCTGTCATTAGCATTTGGTACGTCAATGCATTAAAGAAGGACACAGAGAATATCTTAGTCGCCAATTATAAAACCTTGGCGTATTCGAGACAAATGTTGATCGCACTCGACGATATTCCCGAACGTGCAGGTTCATTGGATACCTTTCGATCAAATCTTGAAAAACAACTGGCTAATCTCACTGAACCGGGAGAAGGAGAAGCGACGAACAAACTAAAAGCGCATTTTAACGAGCTTATTCGCGACTCAGGAAAAAACGACGCCTATTATAAATTAATAAGACAAGATATAGGTGAGATCATGCGACTCAACATGAATGCCATCGCTCGCAAAAGCGATGCTGCTTCTCTAACCGCTGAAAATGCCAACATATGGATAGGTACTACCGGCGCCCTTTGTTTTATTATTGCTTTTACCTTGTTAATAAATTTACCGGGGAACATTGCCAATCCAATTCGGGAGCTCACCAATAGCATTAGGGAAATTACTGCCCATAACTACCATCAGCGGGTGCATTTTGAAAGCAATAACGAATTTGGGGAGCTGGCTCATTCCTTCAATATCATGGCAGAAAAGTTAGAAGAATACGCCGGGAGCAACCTGTCGCGACTTCTAATGGAAAAGAAGCGGATAGAAACGTTGATTAACAATATGCACGATCCGGTTATCGGTTTGGATGAAAATCAGGTAGTGATCTTTACAAACAATGAGGCCTTACAAATAGTAGGTTTTAAGAAAGAAGAAGTTATAGGAAAAAAAATAATCGAGCTTGCGTTGTATAACGACCTCTTACGTCTACTCGCAAAAGATTTAAACCTTCAAGAGACGAAGCCAACCAAAAAAGAACCCATCAAGATTTTTGCAGATGGCAAGGAGAGCTTCTTCGAAAAGGAACATATCCCAATAAATATCGTCCCTACGGGCGAAACTAGGCCGCAATTTATCGGCCATGTGATTATGCTTAAGAATATCACTCCGTTTAGAGAACTTGATTTGGCTAAAACTAATTTTATTGCAACAGTTTCCCATGAATTGAAGACGCCCATTTCATCAATCAAGATGAGCTTAGAACTGCTGAACAACAAACTTACCGGGTCATTAAATAACGAACAACAGCAGTTGGTAGCCGGAATTGCGGAAGATAGTAATCGGTTATTACGGATAACCGGTGAGCTCTTAAATATGTCGCAAGTGGAAACGGGAAATATACAATTGAACCTTCGGCAAAGCAAACCTGAAGAGATTCTTCATTATGCATTGTCAGCAGTACAAACTGCCGCCGATCATAAAATGATCCACTTCGATCTGCAAGTAGAAGATCCATTACCGAACGTGAAAGTAGATCCCGAAAAAACAGCGTGGGTCCTGACAAATTTTTTAAGCAATGCCATTCGTTACTCGCCCGAACAGGGCACCATTATTATTTCAATCCGTTTGGAGGCTAAGGTGTTACGCTTCAGTGTAAAGGATAATGGCAGAGGCATTGACGAGCGGTATACGCAACGCATTTTTGAACGCTATTTTCAAATTCCCGGTAGTAATCGCTCGGGCTCGGGTTTAGGCTTAGCAATTAGCAAAGAGTTTATAGAAGCACAGGGAGGTGAAATCGGTGTCGAAAGTGCGCTCGGTATTGGCAGCACTTTTTATTTCAGTTTTCCAGTTTAGTGGCGTAACTTTCGTTATATTGGCCTATCTAATCTGTTCATTTAATACTACTATGCAATGACAGGAAAGAGAATCGTTATCGTGGGTGCAAGTTCCGGCATTGGCAGCGTTTTAGCAACGCTTTTAGCGGCCAAGGGCAATGCTCTCGGTATTACCGGAAGACGTGGTGCATTGTTGTATGAATTAAAAAACAAGTATCCGGGCAATATTTATGTCTCTTCATTTGACATTCAAGAAACCCACACCTGCCCTGGGTATCTCGAAGAATTAGTGCAGCAGATGGGCGGCCTGGATCTGTTAATTATAAGTGCAGGAAACGGAGAAGTGAATGAGGCGCTTGATTTTTCTGTGGAAAATGAAATGATAGCACTTAATGTGTGTGGCTTCACCTGTGTGGCCGATTGGGCTTTCAATTATTTCCTTCAACAAGGTTACGGGCATCTGGTCGCCATCACCTCCCTTGCAGGCTTACGAGGTAGCAGACAGGCCCCCGCTTATAGTGCTACTAAAGCTTACCAAATTCGGTACTTAGAAAGTCTTCGCCAAAAAGCTTTTCATTTGCAAAAAGAGATTATTGTTACTGATATTTGCCCGGGCTTTGTAGACACGCCTATGGCCAAATCGCCCGTTAAATTTTGGGTAGCGCCTGTCGAAAAAGCAGCGAAGCAGATCGTCCAAGCGATTGACAGAAGGAAGAACACGGCGTACATAACCCGTCGATGGCAAATTATTGCATGGATATACCGTTATTTACCCGACTTTATACATAAGCGTTTGTAATTTTCTATATTAAGTAGACCCAATTAAAATTATTGTATTTGGTTTCAGTCACTTAGTGGTTGCGCAGCAAATATCATTTGACAAATTGAAACTTAGGACTATATTTGCAGCGCATTCAAGTTGATACCAACATCGGGGTGTAGCGTAGCCCGGTATCGCGCCACATTTGGGATGTGGAGGTCGTAGGTTCGAATCCTGCCACCCCGACTTCACGGGACAAAGCAGAAATTTCTGCTTTTGTCCCGTTTTTTTTTACATTCAACTTTCTGTTAATCAGATTGATGTATTGTATAAACTCGTTACGTCTAGCGGTTCGAACTTGCCCATCATTAAAAACGATATTTTCAGGGAAAATTGAACCAATTTCTTTTCTTACTTCACCCAAACAATCATTATTTAGAGCTTCATTTATTTCATTAATCTTTATAATCCCTTGTTTTATAGTATTTTGTATGTCATCAGTATCGTAATTTATCCTTGTCAATTGGGCTTCTAGAACAGAAATTTTTGATGTATACTGTGATTTCATTACTCTATAATCATCAGCATCAATTTGCCGTGTAGCTAAAAGGTCTCTCGTATGAGATAGTCTTTCCTCGTAGTCCTTAATTTCTAACAGGATTTGTTTTTTTTCTGAATGAACTTCGTTTGTCTGTTCCAAATAATTTTTAGCAATAATCTCTTGATAAAATGCTGGGTCAGCTATTTTTGGTATGGAGTTTTTTAATTCTTCCAAAATTAAATCATTTACCTTTTCAGCATTAACTCGATGTGTACATCCACCTACACAATGATAATAAGCGTAATATTTATTACGGCCTTTAGATTTACTGCCTGTCAGGAGTTTTTCGCATTCTGGACATATCAAAAAGCCTCTCATCGGAAACTCATCATGAGTGGTGATTTTTGGGCGATAGTTTCTGCCTCTACCATCCAATATTTCTTGAACTTCATAGTAAAGGGATTCCGATATTATTGCCTTGTGTTGGCCTTCTACAAACTTACTTTCTTCATCTTTAAATTGAGGAACAAAGATTTTCCCACAATACAATGGATTTCTAATTACTTGCCAAAATGCATTTTTACTGCATCTTAATCCTTTTTCTTTCGACATTTTCCAAACCTGCTCAGTATTATATGTTCCTTTTGAAATCTCCTGAAATGCCCATTTTAAAGTTGTTGCATCTGGTTCTTTTGGTGCAATATATTTTTTTCCGTTCTCTTCTGATTTATTCTCATAGGCTACAGGAGCTAATCCCATATATCGCCCTTCTTTTTTTGCTCGTCTCATACCATAAAAAACATTTAGTGCACGACGATCATTCTCCACCTCTGGAGCTGCCAGGTAAAATGCCAGCATCATTTTGTTTTCTGGAATTGAAAGATCCAACGGCTGTTCGATGGCTTGAGGCTCAACCCCTAAAGCTCGAAGAACGTTAATCATTTGGTAAGCATCACCAGCATTCCGGCTAAATCGATCCCATTTGGTAAAAAGTATAAGATTAACATTGTTTTTTTTCTTTTTTAAAGTCAATACAATATTTTTCCATGCCGGTCTGTTAAAAGATTTCGCTGAGTGATCCTCGTAAATAACATTGCGAATCTGTATAGACTGATTGTTGCAGTATTTTCGCAACATCTCTTCCTGATTTCTTTGTGAATATCCTTTGTCCGCTTGTTCATCGGTACTTACACGAATATATAAGTCTGCTATGTATGCCATCTTTTCAAGAAATTAACTCTTTAAACATTATCGAAGTAAACCAACGTGACCTTCAATTTTAAATTTGTAATTGAGATGTATCTTGAAAAAGTATCTCCATTATTCCATTTGTCTCTTGATGGCTGTATTTGGCTTTTAATAGCACTAATTTACAGCTTTGAACGATATAAAACCTTATAATTCAGTAATATTAGCTTGTTTTTTTGAAAAAAATAACAAAAAAAACTCCTAGCTTGTAGGAGTTTAATCTGTGACAGTCCTGTCAGAAAAATTTAATTTTTTAGTGTTTTTGACCCTATTTTTAGCTACAAATAGTTAACAGTCTTAATCATTGTAATAATAGCTTAATTTTAATATGTTGTTTAGTTTAGAATACTCTATTCCATTTTCAAAAGGTTTAATTTTTTCAGGGAATAGCATATTAACTATTGCTCTGAAATCTTCGCTATTGCCATCTTTTAACACCTTGTCTAATTGTAAAAAAGCTTCTATACCATGGTGTAATAACTTTTTGATATCAGGAACCTTTCCACCAAGGATAACTAATTTTTCATTCAATTGCTCTATTGATCCTTTGTATTGCGCTTTTATATCATGATAGTCAGAAGCGTCTATTTTATCTGTAGCCAATAAATCCCTGATATGCGACATTCTATTTTCAAATTCTTTAATCTGTACTAGCGTCTGCTTTTTAGAAATCTGTATATCCTTGGTCAATTCGTAATAAGTTTCCACCAGTATACTATGGTAAATGGTTATTATTTCTTTTTTAGGAATATACTTGCGTAGTTCTAATTCAAAAAAGTGCATTAGCTTCTCTGTATTAATTCGGTACGAGCATCCTTGAAAACAATGGTAGTAAGTATAATATTTATGCCTGCCTTTTGATTTGCTACCGGTAAGCAATTTTCCACATTGAGGACAGATTACAAAACCTCTTAATGGAAAATCATTTCGACTTTCTATTTTTGGTCTGTACTTTCTACCACGACCATCTAAAACTTCCTGTACCTGTTCAAAAATATTGTCCGTGATAATAGCATCATGTTGCCCTTCAACAAAACAGCTTTCTTCATCCTTAAACGCCGGAATGAAGATTTTACCGCAGTAGATAGGGTTTCTTATCACTTGCCAAAATGCATTCTTACTACATTTTAATCCTTTTTCTCTTGATTTTTTCCAAATTTGTTCTGTATTAAATACTCCTTTTGCTAGTTGTTCAAATGCCCATGTAATTATCGTCGCATCAGGTTCTTTCGGGACAATATATTTATTGCCAGTTTCATCTATACGATTTAAATATCCAACAGGAGCCAATCCCATATATCGACCTTCTTTTTTCGCTCGTCTCATTCCATAAAAGACATTCAATGCCCTTCTATCATTTTCAACTTCAGGAGCGGCCAAATAAAAGGCAAGCATCATTTTATTTTCTGGAATGGAAAGATCTAATGGTTGTTCAATTGCTTGTGGTTCTGCATTGAGATCACGAAGTTGATTTATCATTTGATAAGCGTCCCCAGCATTTCTACTAAACCGATCCCATTTTGTAAAAAGTATAAGGTCAATTTGATTCTTACTCTTTTTTAAATTTTGAAGCAGTTTCTTCCATTCAGGTCTATTAAATGACTTAGCTGAATGATCTTCATAGATTACATTTCGTATTTCTATAGAATGGTTATCACAGTATTTACGCAACATTTCCTCCTGGTTGCGTTGCGAGTAACCTTTATCCGCCTGCTCATCTGTACTCACACGAACATATAAATCTGCTAACGGATCTCTACTACCATTCATATCTCCAGATATTTTCTAACAACAACACGAGCCAGCTTTCTTAGAAAAAACAATACCTTCGCGGCCTCATCTCTTTCCAATTCATTTTTACCATTTTTTAAAACTTTTGCAAGCTTTTCGGGAGTCAATTTTGTATTTTGAATGCTCTCTTTCATCTCCAAAAAATTTGATAATCATAGAAAGCTAAACTATTGAAGATTTACATGACAACCCTATCAGTTGCTTCTATTGGCTGTCAAAGGTTGTTCTTGGCGTAATTGTAATTACTTAATGTTCCAATTCTGCTCATTTTTTTATCTTTAATACATCATCTAAAAAACTAAAAATGCCTATATGTAAATTATGTCAGGAACGGGAAGCAAATAAAAAAAATACACATTATCTTACCGATGCAATCATTCGTACCTGCCTAAATCTGGGTGGTGCAAATGACCGTGAAAAAGGATTGTATTTTGCCCTAGATAATTCTAACCCTTTTATAGATTTCAATTTCCAGCGACTGGATGAACTTACGCTAGAAAGCACCATTGGAAGGAAACCAACGGAAGATGAAATAGAAAATGCGAAGTCGATTCCATTTTCTGTAGATTATGTATTCTGTAGTCAATGCGAAAAGCTATTTACCGACGTTGAAAATCCCTTCATCAATGACATACTGCCACATTTTCGAAAAAATGATCTCACTGGGCACGACAGATTGAACGAAGCCGATATCATCACCATCAGGAATTTCTTCTATATACAAATTTATCGCAGTGCTGTTTGCGAAAATATACTCGATTTCCCTGAAGAGTTCGTTGAAAAACTGCGAACAATCATACTTGCTCAAGGCGGGGACTCATCTATTCCATTATCGATTATAGCTCTATCTTATGAAGATCTATCGGAGCTAAACGATATGAAACAACATGCTGACAAGATTATTCAAGGAATAAAGAAATTAGAAGAAAATGATGCTAATAGAGCCATTTGGGAACTCTTTCAAAATGCGATAGACCTAAGTGAGAATTCTGAAATTACCATAGCTCTAACAGAAGATCATTTGGTCTTTAGGCACAATGGCGAGCCATTTACACCCATGACGCTTGATTGTCTTTTTAAACAAGTCAGTTCTAAAACCCTTGAAGAAAGAAAAATCACTTTTGAAGATAATGAACCCGTTGGCCAATACGGTACAGGATTTATCACTTCTCATACATTTGGAAAGCAAATTGAGATAAATGGAGCATTAATAAAAGATGAGGGCTATGTAGCTTTAAATAACTTTTTCATTGATAGGGATACCGATAATTGGAAAGAACTTGGACAAAGGATACGGCTTCTTAAAAAAGAAGTAGCAAGATTGCTTAAAGATGAAAACACCGTATTACCCCCATATCCTGATACGGAATTTTCATTCAAGACCGTTACTAAGAATAATAAAGATTGTGCAATAAAAGCTGTCAATTCCTTACAGACAATTTTACCCTATGTGATAACTTTAAATCCAAGACTAAAGAAAGTAACAGTAAAGGATCTATCAGGCTCAACAACAGTTTATCAACGTAAAGACTCATTTAGTGTTGACAAACTTCACAGTACATCGATCCTAATTAATCAGGATTGTGTTGATGTTTTCTATTTAAAATCAGAAGACAATAAAATTACAGTAATACTGCCATTTTCATCAAGCTTGGTAGCCAATGATTTGAGTAATGAACTACCAAAACTTTTCTTGTTTTATCCGTTGGTAGGTACTCAGGATTTTGGTATTAATTATATCTTGCATTCAAGGCATTTCCTGCCAAATGAGCCACGCAATGGCCTCTATTTAAAATCAAATAACGAGGACAATCAAAATGAAGAAGAAGCAAATAGGAATTTAATTGACACAGCTTCACAACTTATTTTCGAGTATGTAGGATCTAATGCAAAGGCAATAAGTAACCCCATAAAATTAGCTCGCATAAACTTTAAAACTGAAAGTGAAAAACCGTTACTAAATGAATATTTCAGAACTTTAAAAGCTTCCTGGATAGAGCATTTCAAATCCTTTCCTTTGGTTGAAACTAAAACTGGAAATATTGTTGTTTCTAAATCTGTCTTCATTGATACGACACTACTCAGGGATAGTGACGTGTTTGACGCTATATTTACTTTGGTAGATTTCTTTTGGGATAACACACCTTTAAAGCACTTAACAAAAGAATGGTCGGCAATTATTGACGAATGGAATCTGAATGAGATTAAGTATGTAGGCTACAGGGATCTTGCTCTCAAAATAAAGGAAGTAGGAAATCTTGCTAACATTCCTCATATAAAAGAACTAAAAACTCTTTATCAACATCTGATTAAAGAAGGTCATGGAGATTTATTCAACTCATTTGAACTTCTGCCCAATATTAAAGGCGAATTTAGATTACTGTCTGGGCTTAATAATAATATTAGTTTACCTCAAGAGTTAATTGAAATTGCTGATATTATCATGCCTGACATACCAAAAAGGCATATAAATTCTGATTTTAAATTCGACTTGGATCTTAATCCTTACACAAGAAAAAACTATACAACTGACATTAATGTAGCCATAGGGGAAAAAATAAAAGATAAAACGCTCGCTGCGGAAATCGTATCCGATTTTTTAGAAGCCTTGATTAGTTATTCAAAAATATCTCCGTCTATTGAATCTAACAGTGTGCCAACCAGACTAATAAAACTGATTTGCGATTATTATAGCTTTGATAGTTCAACTATAGAAATACCGGCTGTAAAAGACGATGAGTTAGATAATAGAGTAGCGCAAAGACGACTGATTCGCCTGTTCTTAAATGATCTGAGCAAGGCAAATTCAGAGTGGGTCGGAGAAAATTTGCAGTTTCTGGAGGATGTTTTGGAGATAGGACCGTCATATTATGATTATGAAGAAATGTTCAGCACTTTGGCGGTGTTTCCTAATCAATTAAATGAACTCACCTCTCAGAATTTTTTGAAGGTGGACGATAACATTCCTGAATCAATCAAGGATATTTATGATCAGATTGTGAAACCAAACTTTCCAATTAGAGCTAATCTCATACACAAGGAATTCACCAAATACTTAAAAATACAAGACAAAAAAACTGTTAGAAACCTTACAGAAAAAATCGAAACAGTCTTTTTTGAAACCTCCCAATTTACCTCTATAGAAAATCATCCGCTAAAGGAATATATCATAGATATAATTCAAAAGTTCAAAATAGAAGCTGAATATGAAAAGTATTTCCCTGTTGTCTTTAGTAAACGATCTTCCATCCTTGTTGAACTTGCGGATGGGGATGACTCAAACCTTACCTTCTTCAAATTCAGCTGAAATCGTGTTCTTAAGATCTTGCAATTTTTCTTTAAATTCAGATTTTACTTCCCTGAATTTATCCTTCGCTTCCGCTTTACCGAGTGATAATTGTACTGCTAATGAATCTAGATCTTGCTGATCTTTAAGTAATTGATTAGCAATCTTTACTAAGATTGGTCTCTGGTTTTCTTTCGAATTTTCCATTGTTTTAAAAATTTAATGATTAATATTTATAAAAGTGCACGATTATTAATAGGATAATCCCAATTTATAATTAGAAGTAATTTTTGCTTTATTATATTCGTACCATCACAGTTTTATCTTCCTGTTACCTGTAGATAATTAGTAAGGTTTGTTCTGTACTGGCTTTTTGCTTCGGTAAGTTTATCTTCTGTTTCTACTTTTATAGCTTGTGCCTCCAAAAGATCTGACAACTGTATAAGCCCGTTATTGTATGAATTCTGATTTACCCGTAGATTTTCATCTGCCTGCTCCAATGTTTCCTGTAATAACAGAATTTTATCATAGGCTTCTTTCAGGTCGGTCCAACCTTTTTCTACTTGAAGGTTCATTAGTTCGATATTTTCCTTACGGTTATTTTCTGCTATCTCAGTCTTGAGCTTTTGTTCCTTTAGTTTATGTTTCCCTCCCCACCAGTCTGTAATGGGAATGGATACCGATGCGTAGACCATTCCGTTGAAATTCCCTTTCTGTCCGCTGACAAACTGATCCAGATAATAGCCTGCCGCACCAACACCTACCTGTGGCAGGTAATCGCCTTTGGTCATTTTATACTGTAATTCGGTTGCTTCTACCGATTTTTCAAGTAAATGATATTCTGAGCGGTTCACCACAGCATCATTTCCATGGATATAATAGGATTCAGGTTTTGATTCTACCTGAAGATCATCCTGTAAAACGATCTCATCCGTATAGTCAATACCTATCGTCTGCGAAAACTGCATTAAAGCGAGCTTTTTCCCATTTTCTAGTTTGTTTTTATTTACTTTTAATTCGCTTTGTGCAATCTGTACCTTAAGTAAATCATTTTTAATGATGAAACCGGCTTTGTAGGCATCGTTCACCTGTTTGTACAGGGCATGCAGAAATTTTTCGTAGTTCTGCAATGTCTTCTGCTTTTCCTGAATGGCAACCACCTGCCAATATTGCTGTTCGGTCTTCATGAGCACATCATTCTCACTGATCTTTTCCTGATGTTGCTTGACCTCAACGTTGAGCGAAGCCAGTTGGTTACCCGTTTTTATCTTATTTCCTGCGTATACTGGTTGTAATACGTTTATCGAACCTAATCCCATCTGATTAAACAAACCTATGTTTACTCCGGGAAAATAGGCGAACTGTGTTGCAGTGGCAATATTGGCGAGATTCCCGTCATATACGGGAAGATTGCCCGCCGGCATATCCATTTCCAGCAATGGATTAATGGCCTGCATGCCCATTAATGAAGCACTTGCATTGGGGAAGTATTTGGTATAGGCTTCCTGTTTAATCTCTTTTGCAGCTTCTGTTTCCAGTTTACTGTTCTTTATGCCCCTGCTGTTCTTTAATGCCAGTTCTTTACTTTGCTGAACCGTTAAGGTCTGTGCAAAGACCGGCAAGGATAATAACATCAGGGCCAATATTGTGATTGATCTATTCATTTTCAATTTTTTAATTAAACCTTATAATAACTGTCAAGCGGTTTCAAGTTGCTCTTTATCATCTCCCTTGTAAGCAAACCAGTAGATCAATGGTAACATAATCAGAATGAATACCATCGAAATCAGCGTACCAAAGCAAATAACCGTGCCCATAGGTGCCCATAGGGGACTCTGACTAATGATCATCGGGATAACACCCATTGATGCGGCCAGTGAGGTCAGTAATATTGGACGCATCCTTCTTTTACCGGCTTCGATACATGCCTGTGCTACGGTCATCTGCTGTTTATGCCTTAGCTCTTCAATGTAGTCGTACATAATGATGCCATTACGCACAATGATACCGATGAGGCTGACCAGACCGAGTACGGAGGTGAGACTGAATTCCATGTCCATGATCAGCAGACCTATTGCAGCACCGAGGAAACTAAAAATGGTTGAGGCAAATACCAATGTAGCCAACTTGATCTTTCTAAAGTGGAAAACCAATATAAAATAGATGATGGCGATAGAAATCAGCAGACCCGATACAATCTTTGGTAAAGTTTCCTCTGTATTTTCCCGGAGACCGCCATAACTAACGGTCACATTCTTAGCAGATATATCCTGTGAAAGTTCCTCAACAAATTTTTCTACCTCTTTTTGCGTAGCATCCGGACGGATACCTCTTTTCATATCCACGTAAACCGATAACGTACGGATACCATTACGGCGTACGATCTGTCCTTCGGTCCATTCCGTACTGACTTTAGCTACCTGACGAAGTGGTACTGCCGGTGAAAAAAGCCCGGATATATATTCGTTCTCCACATCGCCAAGCTGTGCATCATTGGTCTTCCATGTCGATTTAAGAACAACCGGTAACTGGTAGTCGTTCTCCCACACTGTTGTGATGGGCATTCCTCCAAATCGGGACGTTAGCGTCAGACCGAGCACACCCTCACTGATGCCCAGTCGGTTTGACTCTACCGGATCCAGTGCAACACGAACGTCAGGCAGTACTTCTTCATAATTGGTATATACCCGTACCGGCTCATCAAGTTTCTTTATTTTTGATTGTAATTTATCTGCTATTATCTTTAGATCACCGATATTGTCCCCGCTTAACCGGATTTCCACATCGGCATCTACACCTGCCTGAAAATCCATCTGCTTGAATTTTGCAAATGCATTTGGATAGTGCTTACTGTATTTCACACTGTATTCATCGAGCATGTCGATGGTAGCCTTACTGGATACGGTATTCACGATAAACTGGGCGTAATTTGGCCCTCCTATCTTTGGTGCATAGGTTGTATGGAACCTCGGTGAACTTGTACCTATGAATGAGGTCACTGATTTTACCCTTTCGTCTTTTTCAAGAATGCTGTTGAGATCCTGTGCTACGGCTTCGGTCTGTGCAAGGGAGCTTGCCTGTGGCAGATAGATCTCTACGGCAAACTGGTCACGCTCGGCAATGGGCATCAGCTTAAGTGGTATTTGAGTAAATAGAAGCACCCCGATGACTGCCGAAAGTATCCCTACTGTAAATGTCGTTTTGGGATAACGAAATACAGCCGAGAGGATATTATCGTAAGTCGTCTGTAGCCTGTCCAAAAAGGATTTCCCTTTTTTCTTACTTTTCTTTTCAGTACTGTGCAGCCCTTTGGTGACAAATGTATATTGAAGGAACGGCACGAACAGTACGGCGATTGCCAATGATACCGATAGCGTAATGAGTACTGTAAATGGGAACATAAATACAAAGTCATATAGCTGTCCCGTGAACGTTATCAAAAATGGAAAGAACGTTACACCAATGGCAAGTGTAGCTGATAGTATGGCCTTAAAGTATTCCTGAGCACTTTCTATCGCTGCCTGTTTTCGGGGAATGCCCTCGTCCAGTTTTTCCAGATAGCTGTCGATAATGACAATGGAGTTATCCACGATCATTCCCAGTACGACGATCAGTCCGGCAAGGGTTACCGTATTCAGTTCAATGCCGAAAGCGAACATGAGTGCAAGGGAAATAAAAATCGAGATAGGTATGGTCGAACCGGCCACACCTGCTACCCGCAGGGGCAATAAAGCAACCACTACCAGAACTACCGCTATGATAGCAATCAGCAATTCTTCCAGAAATGCAGTAATGGAATGTCCTACAACTTTCGGTTGGTCGGCAATGCGGAATACCTTGACATCGTCAGGTAGGGTCTGTTCAAATTCACGTAGAACCTTCTCAACATCCTGCCCATATTCAACAATATTGTATCCTGTACGCATTTCTGTGGAAAGAATGAGTGCTTTTTTATTATTGTTTATAGTATAACTGGCTGCTTTGGGGTATTCACGCACCACGGTAGCCACATTTTTCAAGCGGATATGGTTGCCCTGAGGATCTGAATATACAATCTGTTCCTCTAGATCATTTTCTGATGAAAAAGGACGTTCAAGATGGATAGGGACATTGATCTCATCATTGTCTATTACACCTGAAGTTCCTATGGCTCCCTTGGTAATCAGGGTTTGGTAAAGGGAGTATAGGTTGATACCATAACTGGCAACTTTTTCCTTATCGATATAGATGCTCAGTTGTTCTTTCTGCTCACCAAAACGTCGTAGGTTTGAAACGGATTCTATACCGCGTAAACGCGACTCAAGTGATTCCAGGTAATTGTCCAGTTGACGGTAGGTCTTTGTGTCGGACTCCAAAGAAATAAGGAGTGCCGATGTATCACCAAAATCATCGTTGGCTATAACGGCCAATACGCCGGAAGGTAACTGTAACCTAAATGTACTCAATCCATGTTTTATCTTTGACCATACCTCATCCTTGTTTTTGACATCATCATTCAGTTCAACGAACAGATATACCATGCCATCACGGGACATGGAATAGGTTTTTGATTTTTTTACTTCCTTATAGGTAAAAAGGAAATTTTCCAACGGTTTTGCAAGCTGTTCCTCCACCTCTGCGGAAGTGGCTCCCGGATATACCCCAACGACAACACCTTGTCTGATGGTAAATGTTGGAAATTCCTGTTTGGGCATTTTGATCAGGGCATACACGCCGAATATGATCAGTGTGGATACGAGCAAAAGCACAATCTTGTTATACTCCATAGCAATTGCTATGAGCCCTTTATTTTTTTTGCTATTTTCCATGTTTAGTGCTGGTTTTCATTTTTTACAATGACCGATGTTCCATTCCCTATGTTCTGATACCCCTCGGTTATCAGTTCATCTCCCTCTTGGAGTCCGGATTCGATGACAACACCATTGCCATGAAGTCTGCCCAGCGTTACCTCTTTGTAAAGAGCTTTGCCTTCTTTGTTTTTTAACCATACAAAACGTTTTCCGGTATGGTCAACCTGAACGGCTTTCACAGGAACAAGTATTGTACTTTCATCATTTACCGACGAATTAATCAGATAGGCTTTACCGACCATTCCCGGCATGATTTTTCCGGAAGCATTGTTTATCTTTATCTTGATGTCATAGGTGTGGGAGATCGGGTTGGCCGATACACCTTTTTCAATTACCGTTCCCTGAAAGGTTTCATTGTTCAATGCCGCTATTTTTATTTCACACGCAGAACCTGTGTTTATCAGTGAAATTTCATTTTCGGGAATAGCTACCTTTACTTTAACAGTCCCTATATCCATGATCTGGTATATCGGTGTACCTGGCATTACGCTGGCTCCGGGTTCTACATAACGTCTGCTGATTACACCGGATTGCGGTGCATGAACAGTACCATCACCAAGATTTTTTCTGGCGATAGCCTCATTGGCTTTCGCCTGTTCCAGTTGCGTCTGAATTTCGATATACTTGATTTCAGGCAGACTTCCACTTTGGTACATAGCTGTCATTCTCTTATGGGCATCTTCTGCCTGTTTTAGGCTGGCAGCGGTCATGTTGTACGCACTCTGTAAGGATGATTTATTCAAGCTTGCAAGAATCTGTCCTTTGGAAACTTTCTGTCCTTCCGTAACAAACATCCGCTCAACTGTTCCTAGGACCAAAAAACTTACATCAACTGTATTTTCACTTTCTACAGTTCCAATATATTCCTGTTGAGCAGACAGTTTATTCTGTGATATGTGTAGGGTTTTAACTGGAATAGACGATGCTTCTGTATTTTCTGTTTTTTGCTTGCATGATGCCAAAATTCCTATCGCAAACAATACACCTATGAGGTAATAAAATCTTCTTTGAGCCATTTCTCCTGATTTAATATTTTAATTCTCAGCAAAGGTCTGAACACGGATCAATATTTTGGTGACCGTTTAGCAGTTTGAAATGTCCTAAAAGTCGCTTTATTTTGTAATTTTGTATTTTAGATGGCATTTATTATGAGCGATAAGAAAGATTTTTTTAGAATATCGGTTGAAAAAATGGCCGAGCAGAAGAATGTTTTCTCCAATTCCACGGATCTGATTGTTTCCAAAGCACCGTCCTTGGTAAGGGAATGCCCGTTCGATTGGAAATATCCACATCTTATCGAAGGGATAGGATTTGTGCTCTGTACAAAAGGAACAGCTACAATCAGCATAAACCTGACCGAGTACCAGGTCAGTGAATTCTCTGTGGGCGTATTTTTGCCCAATATGGTTATCCAACTATTGGATCAGAGTCCGGATTTTGAAGTCGGTTTTTTACTGTTTTCGTTCGATTTCGTTTCCAGTATTCAATTGACGAAGGAGATGGGAATGATTGCTTCTGAAGTTGAAAAACAGCCGTCCTTTAAGTTGTCTGATGAATCATTCCAGGATATACTGATCCTGCACAGCATGATTGTGAGACAGTATGAAGAAAACAGGTCGTACAGTCTTGATATGGTAAAAAGCCTTCTTCATACCTTGATATTTCAGATACTTCAGGGGTACTCAGAAATGGAACCGTTAGTCAACGACAAAAAGCAGTCACGTCATGAAGAGGTTTATAAACGTTTTATGGTGCTACTTTTCAAACATTACAAAACTCAACGCAATGTCTATTTTTATGCAGATAAAGTTTTCCTTACTCCAAAGCACTTTTCCAAAGCGATCAAAAGTGTAAGCGGTAAGACGGCTGGTGAGTGGATTGATGAAATGGTTCTTATGGAAGCCAAAGGTATGCTCAAGAGTTCTAATCTCACCGTGGCACAGATTGCAGATCAACTTAATTTTGCAAATCCATCTTTTTTTGGAAGATATTTCAAAGCAAAAACAGGACAGACGCCAATGCAGTACAGAAATAAGTGATTCTATTACTGTTTCAACAGACGTAACTGCCCTAAATGATACGCAAAATGAGAAATTCTGTTTATCAATACATTTAGTTTATTTCGGGATGGATCTTTTTCGAAATCAGCATCAGTCATAGCCTCGTGACGGCTGAACCAATCTGCTGATGACAGTTTATCAAAATGCTTTTACTAAATCGTTACCGACAGCACTTTTAGTTCTTGCAAACTATTCTTTATTAGCCACTTCGGGTTTATCTAATCTTTTTCTACAAAAAAATCAAAAATAATGTTGCATCGTATTATTAAATAATATTACATGTGCACCACCAAAAAAACAATAAGAGAAAGCTTTCCATACAAAATAGAAGCCTTTAAAATATAATTGTCGTGGATATTTTATAGATCTTGAGAAAGAGCTAATTTTTTCAAATCATTTAAAAAATGGTTCGAAAATTGTCCCGACAGGACGACAGCTAAAAAGCTCTTGCGAAAGCAAGGGCTTTCGTTGTTTATAACGAACCGAGTTTACTCGGGTGAGTAAATAAACAACGAAAGCCTAAGCACGGAGTGCGAAGCTTTTTGGCTGTCATCCCCCCAACTCAGGATCACCGAGCGCAGCGAGGTAATCCTAAATCGGGCTTGCTCGAACACACTGTAAAACAACGAAAGCCCAAGCACGGAGTGCGAAGCTTTTTGGCTGTCATCTCCCCAATTCAGGATCACCGAGCGGAGCGAGGTAATCCTGCAGCGAACCAAGCCTGCTTGAGTGAGCTATAAACCACAATGCCAAAGCACGGAGTGCGAAGCTTTTTGGCTGTCATCCTCCCCTTTTCAGGATCACCGAGCGGAGCGAAGTCCTCTTTCAAAAGACCATGTCTCTACAAACACACCACGAACTTTTAAAATAATTTCTTTTTTTCCATTTTATTTTTACTTTTGCATAACTAGTATAGACTAGTACAGAATAGAATACGCTAACCTATACAATGATAAAAGTATAATACTGATGTAATGTACCTACAATGAACCTAATGTCGCAGTGGGCGTAAAGGACCCCTATTTACA
This sequence comes from Olivibacter sp. EAT-5, assembly GCF_044784325.1. NCBI lineage: Bacteria > Pseudomonadati > Bacteroidota > Sphingobacteriia > Sphingobacteriales > Sphingobacteriaceae > Olivibacter > Olivibacter sp. EAT-5. The sequence continues at coordinate 5,486,104 of NZ_CP173028.1, forward strand.
AATTATAAAACCTGTTAAAAATCATGATTCTAACTTTAAAAAGATGGTATTGTGCTATAGCAAGCACAAAAGCAGCGTTCGCTTTCAGTTTGCTGCTTTTATTTGGAACTGCAACTTCGGCACAACAAATGAAAATGACCGGAAGCATCTTGGACAGTCTAACCCGCGAAAGCCTACCGGGTGTTTCCATTAAGGTAAAAGGCAGTACAAATGGCACAGCATCAAACGCGAACGGGCAGTATTCCATCACTGTAGCTCCAGATGCTATTCTCGTAATTACGTATATTGGTTATCAACCTAAGGAATTACGTGTTTCAAATGCGGTTTCCGACATCTTACTTCAACCGCAAGGGTTTGAGCTGGAAGATGTCGTTGTTGTCGGAACCCGAATAAAGAAGAGCGATCTTACCGGAGCCATTGGATCGATCAGTGAAAAACAACTAAAGGAAATTCCAACAACCGATCTTACAACTGCCATGCAAGGAAAAGTGCCCGGTTTATATATTGCCCGTTCCAATGCCACACCGGGAGAAGATGTAACGATCAAAGTGCGCGGTACCAACTCAATCTCTTACGGTACCAATCCCGTTTATGTAATTGATGGTATTGTAGCGGAAGAAGGTATTCGAATGATCAATCCGGATGACATTGCGTCCATAGAAGTTTTAAAAGATGCCTCGTCTACCGCTTTATACGGATCAAAGGCATCAAATGGTGTCATTGTCATAACTACAAAAAGGGGGCAGCAAGGGGAAGGAAAAGTTAGTTACAGCGGTTTTGCTACCATAAGCAACTATCAGAATCGCATCAAATTATTGGATGCCCGTCAAATGTATGATCTACGTATAGACGCTTACGCAAATGCCTATATGGATGAAAATCCGAATGCTGATCGCCAAGCTTATATTGATAATTTCTTAACAAAAACAGATATAGCAGGCGCAATCTTTTCTCCGGAAGAATTATACAATGGCCAGAACAACATCACCAGTGATTGGCTCGATGCTATTACACGAACCGGCCTGGAACAGAACCACTCATTAAATTTTTCCGGTGGCGATAATAAATCGAACTACTTTTTGGGATTTTCATATTCGGATAATAAGGGTGTGCTTGATGTATCTCGTTACAAACGGATTAGTGGCCGTTTCAATTATGAGCGACAAATCAAGTCGTGGTTAAAGGTGGGTACCAATACGAGTATTTCGCGCGGAGATAAAAATCGCTTGGATGCAAACGCTTATTCCACCGCCTTAATGGCCAATCCTATGCAAACGATTGATACCGATCGGTTGTATATGGCTTTCCAAGGCGTATCACAGATGGGAAATTACAATCCTATATTAACGAAAGATTTGCTTAGTGAGGAAATACATAGCCGGATTTTAACAACCAATTTTTTAGAGGCCAAGCCCGTGGAAGGACTCAATGTACGCACATCCTTGTCCGCAGATATTTATAATAAACAAGATAACAGTTATATTCCGAGCAATATCGGTCAATCCATGCGCGACAATTACAATGGAAGGGGTTGGCAATGGCGTGGAGTTACGGAGTACTGGCAATGGGATAATTCGATCAGCTACGATAAGTCCTTTGGCAAGAACCGTCTTTTTGGATTAATTAGCACAAGCATGTCAAAAACGCGAACCAATGCCATTGATATGACCGGTTATAACTACCCTACTGACATATTGGGTTATAAAGGTATGGGATTGGCCAGCGACCGCGAACGTAATACTATCAACTCCGATTATGTAACCAACACCCTGGCTTCCATTATCGCTCGGATCAATTACTCATATGATGGCAAATACTTGTTAACTGCAACAGTGCGCCGCGATGGAAGTTCGCGATTTGGAGATGGAAACAAATGGGGCACCTTTCCTTCCCTATCGCTCGGTTGGAATATGCGAGAAGAAAGCTTTCTAAAAAATGCAAGCTGGTTGGATCAATTGAAATTGCGAGCGGGTTTTGGCTTGCTGGGAAACCAAAATATACCAAACTACACTTATATGACCATCTACCAACCTGCTTATTCGAACGGCGTTGTCGGATTCACTCCGGAAGATAACCGATTCGGTAATCCAGCCTTAAGATGGGAAAAACAAAAACAATACAATGCAGGTTTCGACCTGAGCATTTTAAACAATAGGCTATCCTTCACCGGTGATGTGTTTTATATGCGGAATACGGATCTGCTAATGCGTATGGCCCTTTGGCCGTCGTTCGGTTACGATTATCAAATTGCTAATGTAGGAGAGCTAGCTAACAAAGGTTTGGAATTCAGTTTTAATGCCTTAGTTATCAACTCCAAAGATTTTCAGTGGCGTATCTCAGGTAATATTGCACACGATAAAAATACCGTTAAAAAGTTGGTCAATGGTGTCAACGTATTATGGAACGGCGGTAACATTATGGCACGAGACGGTAATTTATTTGTTGGGCAGTCGCTTAACACCTTCTATACATTTAAGGCCGAAAAAATCGCTCAACAAATGGATATGGACCGCATTAACGGTATGACCTTTTATAACGGTTACATTGTACGGCCGGGAGATATTCTGCCAGCTGACCTAGACGGCGACGGAAAAATCACAGCCGAAAACGATATGGCAATCGTCGGCAAGGCAGATCCTAAATTTTATGGTGGCTTCAACACCAACATTGCTTATAAAAATCTGTCTCTCAACGCGGTATTCACCTATTCTTACGGGGCAAAAAAGTTTAATGGGCAATGGGATGCGTTAATGGACGGTTCTGCCAGCTTTACCCCTGCAAGTATCGATCAACTTAATCGTTGGACCCCTGAAAATACGGATACGGATGTCCCTAGAGCCTATCGCGGAAACAAATTTAATCGATTTGGATACGGCTCTACCGATTGGGCGATGTTAGATGCCTCTTTTATACGTTTAGCGGCATTGAACCTAACATATAATTTTCCCGGTAAATCAATAGGTCCTCTAAGCAATCTGAGTATTTATGCCTCTGGAAACAACCTCCTGCTCATCACCCCATACAAGGGGTACGATCCCGAAGCAGGTGAAGGCTATCCATTAACACGCAGTTTTACTTTGGGCGTTAATCTATCATTCTAATGCTTAGACCACTTAAATCTAAATACAACTCATTATGAAAAAGCACTTATTATATACCGGTATATTACTGGCAACGCTGTCTTTGCCTCTTAGCTCTTGCAATAAATTTTTGGATGTAAAACCTGAATCCAAAATTCAGGATGATGCCATTTTTGATAATATTGAGAATTTAAACGGCTATATCCTGGGGCTTTACAAGGATTGGCGCGACTCGCACAAAAATCGGATCGAACTATATGCAGGCACTGATGAAGCCAACATGGGAGGCATACAATGGCGGGATAATAATTTTCGCAAAGGATTAGAAACTTACCTTGATGGTATGAACAGTACCAATGGTGGTATACTCGATGTATGGAAAAGTCGATTCCGTATCGTAGCGCGTGCGTCTAGCGCGATATCCGCCTTAAGCCCGAATGAAAGTAGTCAAGATAACGCTTTCAATCTCCGTTTAGGTGAAGCCTGTTTTTTACGAGCTGTCAATAATTTCGAGCTCGTACAGATGTTTGGTGCTATCCCCCTCACCGGAACAGATATGGGCGGAAAACGACAATCAATTGATTTAGTTTATAAGTCCATAGAAAGCGATTTACAAAAGGCCATTCAGTATTTGCCTGATCCGGCGGATCCTAATTATACCGATTTAAGAAGAGCTACACGTGCCATAGCACAAGCGATACTCGGCAAAGTTTACCTTTATGCGCCGGAATCCTCCGGTTTCAGAGACTATACAAAAGCCGCAGAACAATTTGAAAAAGTCTATAACAATCCCTACTTTGGTGGTACAGGAGCAATCAATTATAGTACGATTTATGATGCCCATCAGCAGAATTCGACCGATTATAAAAGAGAAATGGTGTATGCTTTCCAATTCAGTAATGTGAGCGGCGATATGAATAGCATACAATGGGATATGGGTTCAAGACCGGTAGCGAGTATGACGGCCGTAGAGGCAACCGCTTTATTTGCAGGCTTTGATGGAACCATGCCAAGTGAATACTGTTATAAACTACGATCGGAAGGAGGTGTATGGGAAGAAGGCGATGTGAGACGAGCCGAGAGTATACGATATGATTTTACCTGGGATGGCAAAAAACCATCATTAACCGGCTATGTTTGGGGCGATGAGCTTGATCCCCATGTAAAAAAATATGAAGACACACGCACGGTAGAGCAAGGCCTCAGCTCCTACTATAGCGGCAAGAATGTCCCATTCGTTCGCTTTAGCGATGTTGCGTTATGTTATGCTGAATGCTTATACAAGATAGGCAGACAAGGAGAAGCTATAGAACTAATCAATAACGTCGTCCGTAAAAGAGCTTTCGGAGGTAACCTTCCGACAGACAAAAGATGGGGCATGATGGGCGAAGAAGAGTTTATGAAAAACCTGATGGATGAGCGGATGCGCGAACTCTGTTTTGAAGGCTGGCGCAAATTCGATTTATTACGCACCGGATTGCTAAAGCAATACGTACAAGAAAGAAATCGTTGGGTTTCGGGTATGTATAAAGGAAACAGAATCAGCGAATCGGTGACCATACCGGATTTTCGCCTTGTTTGGCCAATACCTTTAGATGAACTTCGACAAAATCCGGATTTATCAGAAAGCGATCAAAATTCAGGGTATTAATATAGCAAACAGACCATATGCAAATCATAAAGTATTTATATAGCTTCAGCTTCGCTGCTTTATCATTCTTTTTTACGACAACAAATGTGGTGGCTCAAACCACAGCAGATTACGTTGTCCCGTTTGGCGGAGAGAATGAACTGATTATTCATAGAAAATCGGGGTCATTCTCCATAAAATATAAGAGCACAGCTATTATAAACGAAGCTGGAATTTCTTTTCTAGCCAACCAGAAGAAATACACTAACACCGATTACAGTAACTACGAAATACAACAACAGCAAATAAAAGACGAATTGGGGAAAGGTATTCAGATTAAACTTACCGCAAAAGCACCGGGGCAACCAACGGTCAACCATTATTTCTACTGCTATCCAAACCGGGAATTTATTTTGACGCAATTGGAAATAATGGATCAACAATTATTGACTTCCAACCAGCTCATACCCTTATATAGCAAGCATGCACAGCTCCTACACGGTGAAGATGTTAGATCGCTATTCGTACCTTTTGATAACGATACATTTATCTCTTACGACGCAAAACCTATTAGCTTGAATGCACAAACAAGTGCAGAAATAGGCGTTGTGTTTGATAATCAATCTCGTCACGGATTGGTTGTTGGATCCTTAAACCATATGAACTGGAAAACCGGCGTGAAAACTGCCGGTCTAAAAGCCTCTATTCATGAACTCGAAATATGTGCTGGTTACAGCGACGTAAAGGTGACCAGAGATTCCATGGCGCACGGAGCAATCAGTGGCAAAACGATACAATCGCCGAAAATTTTCGTTGGTTATTTTTCGGATTGGCGAGATGGCCTGGAAATTTACGCAAAAGCAGGTCGATCGGTTGAAGCGCCCTATATTAAACCTTGGGCCAAAGCTACACCCGTTGGTTGGAATAGCTGGGGCGTTATCAAGGAACATCTCAGCTACGAACAGGCGACCCGTGTAGTTGATTTTTTTGACAAAAAAATTCCATTCTTTAGAAATAATGATCAAACCGCCTTTATCGATCTCGACTCTTTTTGGGATAATATGGTGGAGGGTGGATTCTCCGGTGATTTTTCCCAATTAAAGGAATTCGTTGCTTATTGCAAAAAAAGAGCGCTGGAGCCCGGGGTTTATTGGGCACCATTCACCGACTGGGGCTTTAGAGGAGATTCTAACAGGGTAGCGGAGGGGGGTAACTATAAATTTTCAGACATGTGGACGAAAACCACTAAAGGTTACCACGACCTCGATGGCGGCAGAGCACTTGATCCCACCCATCCCGGCACACAAGCCCGAATCGCTTATGTTATTAACAAACTTAAGGAGTGCGGATTTAAGATGATAAAAATCGACTTCCTCGCACATGCCGCAGCTGAGTCCAGTGGTTTTTTCGATAGCACAATAAGCACCGGTATGCAGGCATATCGAGTTGGAATGGAATGTCTATCAAACCATCTAGCTAACAGCATGTTGGTATATGCAGCCATCTCCCCTTCTTTAGCAACAGCGCGCTATGCGCATATGAGACGCATAGCCTGCGATGCTTGGAAAAGTATTAAAGATACGGAATACACGTTAAACAGCGTCAATTATGGCTGGTGGCAGACTTATCAATACGATTATATCGATGCAGATCATTTGGTTTTCGAACAGGAGAGCGAAGGGGCTAATCGTGCACGCCTAATCGCTGGTTTAATTACAGGTTCGGTTATTTTAGGTGATGATTATTCAAAGCCTGCGCATTGGCAACAACGGATCATAAAATGGCTCCAAAGTGCTGAAATTAAATCAATCATACAATCCGGGAAAGCCTTTCGTCCAGTAGAAGGGAACACTGGGACAAAAACCAATCCCCTATTTATCCGCTCTGATCAGGCCGGTACCTACCTTGCCGTATTTAACTTCGACACCGAGGCTACAACTATTCATCTCGACACGGAGCGGGTTGGTTTAAACCCCAATAAGACCTACGTATTTAAAGAGGTATTAAGTGGCCAAGAAATGAAACTAAACAAGCAGATGGACATCGCATTTGAAAAAGAAGGTGCTTATCTTTACAAAATCAGTTCTAAGTAAATACTAAATGATACAAAATATGCCTTCCAATCGGTCACCTATTTTTGAAAAAATACATTCATTAGAAAAAATTCAATCGCTTTCGAAGCATGAAAAGCTCATTCAAGGTGTTTTGGATGCTATTGATGACGAATGTCTATATGCAAACGATCCATTACCTTCTGTTAATACAATGGTAAAAGAGCTGGGCTACGCGCGTGAGACAATTGTGAAAGCTTATAAAGAACTGATTGAGCGGGGGGTTATTGCCTCGAAGAACCGGAAGGGTTATTTTGTAATCAGTAAAAACACCAAACAAAAGCAGAAGATCGCCTTATTGATGTACGCTTTTGACACCTTTCAAGAAACTTTATACCAACATTTAAAGATCAACCTGGGCGATGATGCCCAAGTTGATCTTTATTTTCACCATAACAATCCGGATGTGTTTGAAGCCATTTTTCATCGCATTGTTGGGCATTACGGCTTATACATCATTGCCCCTATTCCGTCTGAACGGATTAAAGAGCTTTTGTTGAGTATCCCTCCCTTTAAATTGCTGATCATCGACCGCCTTATTTCGCTGGGAAAAGACTATTCTTATATCGTACAAGAGTTTCAACACACCTCTTATCGCATATTTAAACAACTGGAAAGCAAGTTATCGACTTATGAGGAGGTTATTTTCTTCTTTAGAAAGGACACCGCCGAACCGCAGGATATTTTGAAGTCTTTTAAAAAATTCTTAAAGGAGACCGGAATCAAGGGTAAAGTCGAAACCAGCTATAAACCGGGCACGATACAGAAAAATAAAGTATATTTTACGATCCATAATCCTGAACTGTACGCGATCCTTAAAGACGTAATGGACAAGAGATGGGAACTGGGGAAAGACTTGGGGGTGTTGGCACATAATGACGATGTGATTAAGGAGATCTTGGCAGGAGGTATCACAACATTTTCAACGGATTTTAAGAAAATGGGCGAACTTGCTGCTACTTATGCTAAAGATCGTGAACAGATTCAACTTGTTATTGAAACGGAATTATATCAAAGAAAGTCATTGTAAATAATGGAGGCCTTTGTCAGCTTTGGACTATGCACCTTATTGATTGCTTTTATTTCATGGTATAAAACGAAATCAACTAATTTACGGACTGTAAAAGGACTCTTACTTGCAGGAAAAAACAATGGTTATTTGATCGTTGCAAGTTCATTGATTCTCACCAATCTTAGCGCGAATCAATTTATCGGCGAGAATGAGTCGGTATACCTAAATAACCTATCTGTTATGGCATGGGGTATTACCTCTGTAGTTGCCATGCTCCTGGTATCTGAGTACTTTCTTCCCATCTATTTTAAAGGAGGAATGATTACGACGCCGGATTTTCTAGCAAAGCGTTATGACGAGGATACAAAGCGACTTGTTTCCATTATCTTTCTTTTGAGCTATACGGTGAATTTGCTACCACCGGTATTATATGGTGGTGCGGTGGCATTAACAGGGATGTTTCATCTCCCAAGCTTATGGGGAATCAGTTATTGGCAATCTATATGGCTTTTGGTATGGCTTTTGGGTTTAATAGGAAGTGCTTACACTATTTTAGGAGGATTACGAGCCATCACCATATCGGACACGCTTTTAGGCATAGGCTTGTTGTTGCTTGCTATTGTACTACCTTTCTATGGACTTCGTTATTTAGGCAAGGGCGACCTCGCACTTGGTTTAACGCTTCTTTTAAGCAAACACACGAGCCATTTAAATGCTATCGGCACGGCTCAAGATGCCGTTCCTTTCAGCACAATCTTTACAGGAATGTTATTGGTCAATCTTTATTATTGGGGAATCGAGCAATACATTGTCCAACAAACCTTTGCTGCTAGAAATTTAAAAGAAGCTCAAAAAGGAATGGCACTCGCTGCATTGAGCAAATTATTTATGCCTCTTTTAATTAATCTGCCTGGCTTAATAGCCGTGCATTTATATGCAGGCGTTGAAAATACCGCATCAATTTTCCCCCAGGTAGCAGCAGATACGCTTCCTAATACACTATTGGGCATTACGACAGCACTTGTTTTCGGTGCAGCGATAACTACCTATAATGCAGGATTACATGGAAGCAGCACGCTTTTTGTTATGAATCTTTATTTACCCTATTTAGAAAAAAAACATAAAACACCTACAGAAACTCAATTAGTAAGAACTGCCAAACGTTTTGAATTGCTATTATCGATGATCGCGATGATAGCCGCTCCCTTTATTCTCTTTGTTGACAGCGGATTCTATACCTATTTACAGCGAGTAGCGGGACTTTTCAGCATGCCTATTTTCACCATTATTGTTGTTGGCTTTATAAACCAAAAGGTCCCACCCATCGCTGCAAAAATCGGCTTGCTCTTTTTTATGGTTGCTTACTTTATATGCGAATATATCCTCGTATTGACGATACATTACCTACACATTCTAGCCATCCTCTTCTTACTTACAGTCTTCATCATGATCGCTATCAGCTTCTGTTATCCATCAAAAAACACGAAAGCGATTTCAATCAACCTCTCCCATAGCCTCGTCGTTCCATGGAAAAACCGGCACATTGTAAACGTTGTCTTACTCATCCTGATGGTATTGATTTATATCATCTTTTCTCCTTTCGTACTGGCATCCTGATTCCATGATTAAGCCATCAATTTAATCAACTGAATTGGGGTTACATAGTTGATGCTGAAGAGACAGATATTGCTTCGGAGTCAATTGCGTGAAGTGTTTAAAATCGTGTATTAACTGGCTCTGATCGTAGTAAGAACAGTGTTCTATCAGTTCAAACCAATTAATTTTTCCCTTCCTCTTTAGTTGTTGTTCCAGCCATTGAATCGCTTTAAGAAAACGATAATAACGATTCAACTCTTTGGCGCTATAGCCTAAGATTTTCTTATGTTTTAACTGCAAGTTCCGCTCAGTTTGCCTGGTTTCTCTAGCTATCTCTTGAATAGGATTGAGCCAGGTATGTGTTTCGTGAAAAGTCAACATGTGGGCAACATCCTGGTCATTTATACGAAGATAGGGTTCACAAAACGCCAGTAAGTACCGGATCCGTTCCTCATTGGATTTTGCCTGGAGTTTCAACATCAGTTCCGCGAAGCAACTATCCGTTAATAAATCATCCGGATGCATAAAAAAATGATCGATTAGTGCTCTTCCAAAAAAACGATAAAAAGCATCGCCTTTGAAATTTATGACCAATAGTTCAGTGCCCGGAGCCAAGGTATAATCAAAGGCTCTTTTTATAGGGCCTAAGACAAGACAAGTATTTATAAAGCGTGCAACGGCTTCACCCACCGATAACGATACTTCTCCGCCAAAACAAAAGACAAGCACTGTCTGATAATTGGGTAACAGTGTTTTTGTAAGGGATTCGCTGCCTATGTTAGCGGCATAGTAAAAATGGCTAAAAACGGGTTGGAATTTTTCCGACACTTCTATCCGCTCACTGATATAATCAAGTCTTTCAGTCATTTAAGAAATGATCAATTAAAAAATTGGAACAACAAATACGAGTAAATATGCGTATTTTTCTAGCATATAATAAACAATATATGAAAGTATTTACTACAATTGGCTTGCTTGTGCTTTCAAACGCCTTTATGAATGTTGCCTGGTATGGTCATCTAAAATTTTTCGCCAAGTCGGAAGGCAACACGGCATGGTGGCTTATCATTTTAGTCAGCTGGGGTTTAGCGTTTTTCGAGTACTGCTTTCAAGTACCGGCTAATCGGATCGGTTTTGAACAAAATGGAGGTCCGTTCTCTTTGGTACAACTAAAAGTATTACAAGAGGTGATCACCTTGGTCATATTCATGTTATTCTCCGTTATTGCATTCAAGAATATCCATTTTACCGGCAATCATTTTATCGGTTTTGTATTTCTTGTACTAGCCGTTTACTTTATTTTCAAAAAGTAATAATTTATGCTTAGTTTTAAATGCTATTAGAACCCTGAATTATATTCAGACTCTTATCACATTTTATTTGTTGGAATAAATGAGGAACGTACTATCCAGACGATCCTTTACTAAAGGTCGTTTTGGACATATTTGCGGGGAGGAAGGCGGCGGCATCCATGCACTATCCAAACATCTATTTGCTGCAACCGGTGCCGGCAGCAGATCTTACGACTTGGAAAAATCTTGGAATATGGTTATCCCACTAAAACAAGCATAAGGCCTGTTAGATCTTGTATTGTTCAATCTTTCTGTATAATGTCGCAATACCAATATCGAGTAAACGAGCAGCTTCCGCTTTATTTCCGTGTGTAAAAGCCAATACTTTTTGAATATGCAGCTTCTCCATGCTTTCAAGCGAAAAATTCGAAGATACCGTTGTATGCTGCAATTCGGGATGACGAACTTCGTACGGTAAGCTATCAACATTCAATACCCCGCTTTCATCCAGGATGACGCTGCGTTCGATAACATTTTTTAGTTCCCGAATATTTCCTTTCCATGGATAATGTTCCAAAGCCTGCAGGTAAGTGTGGCTTAATTTGACGATTCGTTTATTCGTTTTCAGGGCAAAAACTTCAGCAAAATTATTGGCAAGCAAAGCGATATCCTGCTTCCTTTCTCTGAGTGGCGGTAAAAAAATAGTAAATACCGAAAGTCGATAATAAAGATCACTTCTGAAAGTCCCTTTTTCAATCTCGTCTTCCAACTGTCTATTCGTAGCGGCAACAATACGGACGTCTACTTTTGTCGGCTCTGTTTCTCCAATTTTTAAAAATTCTCCCATTTCTAAAACTCTTAACAATTTAGCCTGTAAGTCAACAGCCATCTCTCCTATTTCATCTAAAAATAACGTCCCGCCGTTTGCTTCCTCAAATAATCCCTTTTTATCTTTCAATGCACCTGTAAACGAACCCGCTTTATGACCAAAAAGTTCGCTTTCTAACAATTCTCTTCCAAAAGCAGCGCAGTTTAGAGCCACGAAGTTTCTCTTATTTCGATTACTGGCTTGATGGATTGCTTGTGCAAACACTTCCTTGCCTGTTCCTGTCTCGCCTAATAGCAAAACAGTTGTATCTCCCTGAGCTACTTTTTTACCCCAATTAATAGCATCTATAATGGCAGGCGATCTCCCAATAATACTATCAAAATTATATTTCTTTGCGACCTGCTTTTCCAGCTGCTGTACTCTTTTTGCAAGCTGAGCTTTTTCAAATGCACGATGTAACAGGGGTATAATCTTATTGTTATCATCTCCCTTAGTGATATAATCAAATGCACCATTTTTTATAGATTGTACACCGTCCGCAATATTCCCATAGGCTGTTAATAAAATAATTTCAGCAAAGGGCTGCTTTTCTTTGATACTTTCTATAAACTCCACCCCATTACCATCCGGCAATTTGACATCGCAAATCACTACATCAAACTCTTCACTTATGAGTTTTTTTCGAGCGCTTTTTAAACTATCTGCTTGTACAACTTCAAAACCTTCCAACGCAATAATGCGAGCCGTAAGCTGGCGGAGCTTTTCCTCGTCGTCAATTAATAATACATGCTTCACTTTCGAACAATTTAATTGGATACGGACAAATGGGATTGTCAGTTATCCTATCGAACAAACTTAGAGAAAATTGGACCATTCCCCAACATCCATAAGAATATTCGATTAACATAGTAGTTCGCTGCTTTATCGGCACATGTGATGCGATCGTCGGGAAATCTATTCGGGATTGAGAGAAATCATTTTTATATAGGATTGACAAGACATTAACGGGCATTGTCAGCATAAAAATGTTCACTTATTATACAAAAATCGTGAAAAAAAAAGAGAACGCAGCGCAATTGTTCCCATAAACCTAGCGTCTTGTAAAAAGAAGAACGCGAATCTTGATCCAATTCATTAACACACTTGCGGTGAGGCAACTATGTATCTTTATTGTAAAGATGTGCGAAGTAAATATTAAGACACATTATGTAACTTGTGAACAACTTAGCCTACAGAACTAAAACATATGTGTAACAATTTACAAACTTTAAGCATTCTTCTGAATATCGAGATCCAAAACAACAATATTGGCAACGTTCCTTACATTCCTTTGGGCGATCGCTACATCGTTACAGAAGACTACCTAACAAAAGAACTGGAGTTGAATGACCTTCACCTTTATCAATGGACAGTAAAATCGCTGAGTGAAATACTGAATTTCGCTGCTCGATTATGAATAAAACCCAACCTCTTTCTTTTCTCTGTTTTTTGAAGCAAACAAAAGCTAAAAATGTCTTATTTTCGACTAAATGCTCATGCATTTAGCTAATACACAGATCTTGGAACAACGACACACACAACAGAACGAATGAAAAGGGGAACATTTCTAAAACTGAGACAATTAGGACTCATCATTATTATATGGATGTTCATTGGCTTTATAATAGCTATATATGATCATTTAGTGTTGCATACCCAAGTATCGCTAGGTACGACGGCCAATTATTCCTTCTTTATTTCCGTACTTAGGAATATAGGAGCGGGTCTCATTGGTGCGCTATTGGGTGGCAGTATACTCGTTTTTTACATCAACGAAAAGTTCAGAGATAAACCTTATGGTTATACCATTTTAATTGTGATTATATGTTTTGTGCTTATCGTCGGTATCATTACACTTGTTATGGGTCTAACAATCGTACCCTATCAATTGAAAAGGCCACTATCCGATCCCGCCACGCGACAGGCGGTTGTTTCGTTCATGACAGATAGTTATCCACTAAAGAATGGCTTGGTTTGGGCCTTCATTGTCGCGCTCACCCAGTTTCTTCTACAGGTGAGCAGTAAATTCGGACATGAAACATTTCTCCATATTTTGACAGGCAAATACAATACGCCCAAGGCTGAAAAGCGCATTTTTATGTTTCTGGATTTAAATGCATCCACCACCATAGCAGAGCGGTTAGGTAACGAACGGTACCATTCGCTTCTTAAAGATTTTTTTGCTGATATTACCAACCCAATTCTTGAAAACAAGGGAAATATCTATCAATATGTTGGAGATGAAGTAGTAGTAGCATGGAGCTACAAGGATGGCTTGGAAAAGTCTCACTGCCTTCGTTGCTTTTTCGATATAAAGATGACTATTGAAGATAAGAAAGACAGGTACGAACAATTGTATGGTTTGGTGCCAACCTTTAAAGCGGGTATTCATTCGGGTAATGTTATCGCGGGTGAAATAGGTGTTGTTAAAAGAGATATCACCTACTCAGGTGACGTGTTGAACACGACTTCTCGTATATTGGGGAAGTGCGGAGAATTTAAGGAAGAAGTAATCATCAGTGCCGATTTACTATCTCTGTTGAATAGCGCCAAGGAATACAGCAGCAAACTGTTGGGTAGCATACGATTACGGGGAAAAGAACGAGAAGTAGCTATTCTCGCACTTTTACCCAACTCGATCGATTCAGCTGGCAGCTAATTCATTTTCCAGTTCGAGTAAAGCTCTTTTTCGCCAGATGCCACCTCCATAGCCCGTTAGCTGTCCATCTGATCCGATCACCCGATGGCAGGGAATCAAGATGGATACCCTATTCATACCATTTGCGTTTGCAACAGCTCTAATAGAAGCTTCCTTTTCCATCATTTTCGCCTGCTCCTTATAAGAGATGGTTTGACCATAGGGTATACGTTGAAGGGTGTTCCAAACTAGATTTTGGAAATTTGTGCCTGGTGTAAAAAGCGGGACCGTAAACTGTTTTCGCTGGCCGGCAAAATATTCGGCCAATTCAATTTCCAACTGTCTGATATGCAAGTTATCACCTTGCATGATAGTTGCATTTAGCCTTTTAGAAAGTGCTTTAAATTCCGTTTCAAGCATCTTTCTATCCGTAAACTCCAACAAGCAAATTCCCTCCGTAACAGCACAGGCAACCATGGTTCCGAGTGGTGTTTCCAGACGTTTCAAATCAATTACTCGTTGCTCCTTTGATTGCTTGGGAGATACCCCGAAAATTGATTTAAATGAATCTCCAAACCCGCTCAACGATTCGTATCCCACATCAAAGGCCGTTGCTGTAATAGATTCACCTCTTTGAATACGCTTGAAAGCATGGTTGATGCGAAACATTCTTTGATATGCCTGAAAAGTCATACCATGGTTTTTTAAAAACCAGCGTCTCATCGTACTGGGTTCAACACCCATTTGCAACAAATCACTGTCTCTGAATTTCCTAGTGGGATTTTCAGCAAGTTGATTCAGGATATTCCTTATGCCATCAGGTGTCATATTATATTTTTCTAAGGGATGACACACTTTGCAAGGCCGATACCCCTTCATTATGGCCTCTTTTGCGGTTTTAAAAAATTCAACGTTTTCTTTCTTTGGTTTCCGTGCAGTACAAGTGGGGCGACAAAAAATACCGGTCGTCTTTACGGCCGTGAAAAAGATCCCTTCAAAAGAGGAATCTTTGTTTACGGCAGCTTCATACATTAGATCTATTGTTAATTGCATAATACTGTATTTAATAGATCAAAAATAGCTCAATCGACAACATAGGCACAACCGAAAACTTAACAAGTATTTTTAGGAGATCAGCTTCAATAGATCGCCTTCGCTTTTTACTTTTCCTTGCTCAACAAGTAGCTCGATTGCACGCGCAACTTCATTTCGTACTTCTTCTGTCAATCTACCGAAGCCCAGCGCTCTGCTAACAAGCGGGAAGAGTGCTTCCGGTACAATAGCAATGGAACGGTCAATTATTTGCAAAACAGCAAATGCTATCTCCTCGGGTGCGATATATTGAATCTTTTTTGATGTTGCAGGCAAATTAGTCCGATCTCTTATCGGCGGCTCATTTTGCTTGCCTCTCCACAAAAAATCACCTACGCGCCGGATGGTTCTTTTCTTTTCCGCTAAATGACTAGCTATCGTTAAAGTGTCTCGCATGCGTGCTCCTAATTTTGAAACGCCAACGGCATTTACAATACGTCTAGCCATCTCTTCAAAGTGAATCGGTCCTTCAATTTTCACTATATATTCTACCCATTCAACAATCTCTTCAAGAGGATGCTGATGTAGGTTAAGACTCGATGACATCTTCGGTAATTCTGCGATTTCGTAGAGCTCAAAAGATGCGGAACTCGGTTCAACCAGCTCTTCACGCATTAGGTCAGTAAACTCTTCTCTATACGTGGCTTCGGAAACATCTTCCATCAGGGACTTTCCTTGAGCTTCTTCAATAGCTTCCAGCAAAGCCTGCAATTCTCTAGCTGGATTTCTGTACCAGCTAACGCTCCACACGCGGTATAGGTTCCAACCCATATTGGTTAATACCTGTTCCCGCAAGCGATCCCGATCGCGTGCTGATCTTGCCTTCGCGTAGTTCTCGCCATCACATTGAATTCCAAGAATATAACGATCCGGATATTTTGAGTCAATCACCGCCAAATCCAGATAAAACCCAGCTGTACCAACGTTTTTTCTTACATGATATCCCTTTTCTTCCAAACTGCTTTTTACGAGGTCTTCAAAAGGAGTTTTTGCTACAAGTTCGGACTCGTCCTTTGCTAAGAAATCTCCATGTTGCGCAAAGTGTAAAAAGCGCTTGAGCGTGTAGATTCCTCTTTTATTCGATCGATTTAAATCAATATCCTCCGCTGTAATATTGGTAAACACCTCACATCTCATCTTGGCGCGTGTGATTAACACATTCAGTCGCCGTTCGCCCCCATCGTTATTAAGCGGTCCAAAATTCATCAACAATTTGTCATCTTCACTGCGACCATAACCCACACTGATAAAAATCACATCCCGTTCATCTCCTTGAACATTCTCAAGGTTTTTTATAAAAAAGGGCTCGTTGGAGTGACTTTTAAAAAAACCTTCCATTTCAGGCTGCTTACGCCTCCTGATTTCCAAAGCCAGCTGGATAGCCTGCATTTGTGTTGAACTGAATGCAACGACGCCCAAAGTAAGATGAGCATGTTCTGCGGCATGCGACATAACCGCGTCGGCCACGGCTTCTGCCTCCAGCGGATTGGTACGGGTTTTTCCTCGATCATATAAGGCATTCTCTAAATAATGATATTTTAGGCCCATATGAAACGCTGAGCCGGGACTCGGAAAAACCACTAATTTGTTTTCGTAGAACTCTCGGTTCGACAAACCGATAAGTGCTTCATGTCGACTTCGATAGTGCCAACGTAGCATCGACTGGGATGCTCCCTGCCCTTCACATAATCCTAATATACTTTGCACATCTGCCGTAATATTCTCCTCTTCTTCCAAATCATTGTTCATTGTGTCAAAGAAACTTGTCGGTGGCAGTTGCTTACTGTCTCCTACTACTACTAACTGTTTTGCACGCAGAATAGCTCCTATAGCTTCAACAGGACGCACTTGGCTCGCCTCGTCAAAAATTACCAAATCAAAATCTACACTTGACGGCGGTAAAAAATTAGCAATCGAAAGCGGACTCATCATGAACACGGGTTTAATCGCTTGGATTGCCAGTCCAGCTTCTTGCATAAGCCGCCTAATAGGCATATGCCGCGCCTTTTTATTGAACTCGGTTCGTAAGACATTTACTTGCCCACCGGCCTCCTGCCTTGGAATATCTTCCCAATGTTTTAAGGCTACCAAGGCCCTATGGTATTGTTGATTCAGCAAGTCGAGCTTCATGAACTTCGATAAAGTTTCTTCATGACTGTTTTTTTCAAACTTTCGCAAGGCAGGTTCATTGAACATGACCTGTTCAATAAGCAACTCGTACCAAGTTTTTTGTAGTGCTGTTTTAAGATGATCCTTTGCCTCCGGCCAAAATTGAGCAACAACCGTAATCCGCTTCAAGTCGAGTTCTTCTGCTTGTTGCGTTAAATTATTCCACGCAATTGCATCGTTGATCTCAACGAAGTTGTTATTCCATCTATTTAAAAGATCCAACTGAATGGAAAAATCTTCGGCCAATAAGCCCTTCTCAAACTTTTTTTGGTCATCATAGGCAAGTCGTTCCAAAACTTCCCGCGACTTTCTATGCTGCTGTTCCAATAAATCTGTTAGAACCTTTACGTTATTTTGAGCAACTGACGGTTCATTGTAGCGATTTAAATAAGAAAGCAAACAAGCAGGGTACTTTTCTTCTAACACGTCTTGATGTACTTGTGATAAAAAAGCAGCAATGCGTGTCATGGTAACGAAATCTGATTTCTCTCGTTTCCAAGTTGTTCCAAAAAGCTTCTCTGCTAAGTCCTGATATTCCAATAAACTCTTTCTTAAGCGTTTTACTTCCAGTATCGCATTGACGTAATTTAATCGTGTGTTTATGTCGTCGGGAAGTGTTGTCCGACAGATGACAGCAAGCTGTTTCGTACTTTTTCTGTAGTCACTGATCAAAAAGCGATACCATTTCCTTCCATGGCTCATCAAACACTGTCTGATCGCTAAAACTTCTTGCTCCCAAGCTTCAGGTAATAATACCGACTCATATTGTCGATAAATTGCTGATAGCCTTTCGCCGGCCTCTATAAATTCGCGGATGTCTTCCTGCTCGGTGATCCATTTTTTTGATAATACGTCTACATTGTCCAATTGGGGCGCTTTACCTACAATATCAAAAAGAGCAATGAGCAAACGGATGTCATCCGTATTTTTTGGAGCTCTTAGGACCTTCATATCTTCACCTAAGCGCTGCCCTTGATACAGGAGATCTTCACTCGCTTTCTTACTTCCCTGCAGCAACGCGCGGATTTCGTCATGTTCATGTGGTAACAAAACCTCTAGGCCACTGCCCCAAAACAGTAATTCCGCCGGTATACCAATCTCCCGCAAACTTGCCTGAACGCGTTCAGCAAAGGCTTCGGCCTTTCGCATGCGTTCCGCATCCCAACTTTGCAAATCATCCAATGGTATTTTCGGCAACTTGAGGTTACCGATGGCATCCTGTATAGCCATTAGATGCCCAATAACTTTGTGCGGCGTCAACTCACTCTTTTCAACAAAGGTATTAATAGCTTGACAGTATGCGTTGAGCTCATCTTTATATTCGCTGAGCAGGCTGACCTCTCGCTCTAAGTGGGCAAGAGCAGGTCGTCCTAAATCCATTGTACGCCGCAACTCCTCATGTAGCTCTTTTTTATTGCTTTTATGACTATGCAACTCAATACAGGCATCACCAAGATTGATCATATCCAATCTCCTCTTCACCACTTCCAAAGCTGCTAGCTTCTCCGCTACAAACAAGACCTTCTTACCCTGTCCGATTGCATTAGCGATCATATTGGTGATGGTTTGCGATTTACCGGTTCCGGGAGGCCCCTGAATTATCATATTCTTTCCTTCATTAACAGCAAGCAGGGCGAGCAATTGCGAGCTATCAGCATCCATCACATGAAAAATCTTGGCCGCTTCCGGATACTTATCCAAGTCATGTTCCTCATTGGCTGTCGGCGCAGACTCCTTAAAACCGTCCGTAAACAGTGCCTGTAAAAGCGGTTGATCAGCAGGCTTATTTTCCGGTGGCCATTGATCGCTGTCGAGATCATGGTAGATCATAAATTTCCCAAATGAGAAAAATCCAAGCTCAATATGGTCTCGATCTATCTTCCAATTGGCCTGACTGCGAATAGATTTTTCAACGACATCGAAATAGGCATCCATACCAAAGTCTTCGATATCCCCCATATCCGGAATTACAACATGAAAATCAGACAGCATTTTCGCCTGTAACGATAAATTTGCACCAACCTCACCTCCTGAATACCGTAATCGAAAACGTTCTTGGGCACTGGATCGCTCGAGTGATACGGGTATTAAAACCAAGGGCGCATGACGAACTTCATCGGATTGATTACTTTCGGTCCAATGAAGCATACCGAGTGCTAGATAAAGCGTGTTTACACCCTGTTCCTCGATACAGGTACGAGCGTAATAAAAAGTATTTAATAATTTGGTTTGTAAGCGACTAACCAGTTCGTCTGTTTGCAGCTTTGTATCTAAGTAGGCATTTTCCGGTACTTCCGCATGTAATTCAGCCGGTAGAGACAAACCATTATTTCGGGCTTCCTTTTCGGATAGGCCAATAAAGCTCAAGGCTTTTCCTTGCCTTACTAACACTTCATATATAGCGGTACTTTTTTCGTGAATAATATGTAAACCCCTACTTTTCGACACCCGATAGTTTAGTAACGGGTTGCGTAATCCTAAATCTAAAAGTTCTTTACGGGCAGATTCGAGGCGGGCTAAGACAGTTTCATTCATAACATCTTTTATTTCAGACGTGGGATAAGGCGATTAATCCCAAACACCATTTTCGGCTGTTAGAATCAATGGTTTTCCATCTGTAACGACAATGGTATGTTCATGTTGTACGGCATAGCCACCTTTATTGCCAACTAAAGTCCATCCGTCCGGCTGTTCAACGGCGAGGGTAGAATCAGTAGCTATAAAAGTTTCGATGGCTACCACCGAATTTTTCTTAAATCTTCTTCTATCAAAGCGATCTTTATAGTTTAGGATATTATCCGGTTCTTCGTGTAGGCTCTTCCCGATGCCATGTCCAGCTAAATTCTTTATAACTTTATAACCCTCCTTCTTTGCCTCTCTCTCCATTACTTCGCCAATATCAGCAATCCGGACACCACCTCTAATACGATTAATTGCCATTTGCAGAATACGCTTGGAAGTATGTATCAAATGCATTTTTTTATGAATATCCTTTCCCAATATAAAAGAGCTTCCATTGTCTGCCCAAAACCCATTCAATTCAGCCGATACATCAATGTTCACTAAATCCCCTTCCTGAAGTACGCGTTCCGCAGAAGGGATACCATGAGCGACTTCGTTGTTGACACTAATACAGGTGCACCCAGGGAAACCATAGCTCAGTGCAGGAGCTGACCTTGCACCGTATGTTTGCAAGATCTCAGCGCCAAAGTCATCTAATTCCTTCGTCGTCATCCCAGGCTTAGCATAGGTCTGCATTGCCTTCAATGTCGTTGCGACGATCTTGCCTATCTTCATCATTCCAACCAATTCTGATTCTTTACTTATTGACATATTATTTATTTAAGTCATTCTAATTAAAGCTAAAAGCCTTGTTCTCTTGTTAACAAACTTAGAGAATTTACCGCTCATATACAATCGTGTGCCTCATCGTTCAGTCATTCGACGCGGCGCCATTGAATTTTTAATCGTAAAAATTGCTTAAAAAATACAGAATTATTGAATATTAGTTGGAATTTAGCTGAGGAAGGGCTCAATCGCTTGAAACGATAAGTGAAACAAAACAAGTATACTCATTAATGACTTAACAATAAATTACTTGAAAATGAAAATAGGTCTAGCTGCAGATCATGCGGGCTTCGAGCAGAAGCAGCAACTGCTTAAACAACTAAGTGAAAAAGGTTTTGATGTGACCGATTATGGTGCTACTAGTTACAATGCCACAGATGATTATCCGGATGTTATTAAGCCGTTGGGCCTCGCTTTGGCAAAGGGCGAGGTAACAAGAGGTATTGCCATCTGCGGAAGCGGCGTAGGTGTATCGGTTGCTGCCAATAAAATTCCCGGGGTGCGAGCGGCGCTTGTAACCGAGACTTATTCTGCACACCAAGGTGTAGAACATGATGATATGAACCTGCTCTGTCTAGGGGGAAGAGTAATCGGGCCCCAACTGATATGGGAACTGGTAGAAACTTTTTTAAAGGCCCGGTATATTGGAGAGGAACGCTTCCAACGTCGCCTTGATAAAATAATTGCATTAGAACAACAGTTTGCAACGTTTAAAAATATAGATTAGCACAAAAACAGATTCAGAAGACTCAATAATAAAATTATACTATATGGAATCATTCGATTTTGGCATTGTAGGCCTAGGTGTTATGGGCAGAAACCTACTACTCAATATGGCTGACCATCAATTTGCCGTGGCGGGGTTAGACTTAGATGCGGCAAAAGCCAATTCATTGGAAAGCGAAGCGGATACAGGGCAGCGTGTAAAAGGCACTACCGCTCCTGAGGAATTTGTTAAACTCATTAAACGCCCGCGTGCTATTATGCTACTTGTTCCTGCGGGCAATCCGGTAGACGCCGCGATTGAAACGCTTCTTCCCTATCTCGAAGAAGGCGACATCGTCATCGATGGCGGAAACACCTATTTTCCGGATACGGACAGGCGGGTTGCCAGCCTTGCAGAAAAAAAAATACATTTCTTCGGTATGGGAATTTCCGGTGGCGAAAAAGGTGCGCGTTTCGGTCCTAGTATGATGCCGGGTGGCGATAAAAAAGCCTACGAGCGTCTTCGCCCAATATTCGAAGCAATTGCCGCTAAAGTAGATGGCGAACCTTGTGTGGCTTATCTCGGCAATGGTTCGGCAGGTAATTATGTTAAAATGGTGCATAATGGTATAGAATACGGCATCATGCAGCTCATTGCCGAAACGTACGATTTACTAAAAAGAGGATACGCTTTTGATGATGAAACCCTCCAGCAGACTTTCGAAGAATGGAATCAAGGCGAACTTCAGTCATTCTTAATTGAGATAACAGGTGAAGTCTTGAAAAAATATGATGATGAAACCGGCCAGCGATTGATTAATCTGATCTCCGATCGTGCACGCGCCAAAGGTACAGGAAAATGGACCTCACAAAATGCGATGGATCTACAAGTCCCCATCCCATCCATCGACGTGGCTGTGAATATGCGTGACATATCCATTTATAAAGAAGAACGTATACAGGCGGCCGAGCAACTTACCTGGGATTATACGGTTGGCTCTATTGACGCCAATGAAAAGTCGGCCCTGCAAGAAAAAGTAAAGAATGCATTTTATTTTGCTATGATTACCATTTATGCACAAGGCCTGGCGCAACTCCATGTAGCCTCCAAAACATATGATTATGGTTTAAACCTAGAAGAGGTTGCCAAAATATGGCGCGGCGGTTGTATTATTAGGGCCCTGTGTCTAGAAGATTTTCGTCAAGCTTACAAACGTACGGCTTCGCTACCTAATATTTTGTTAGACCAAGAAATCGGTCGTAAACTAGTAGATAGACAGGCTGATTTACGAGCGATTGTGAAGGAAGCAGTTGACAAAGGCATTCCGGTTCCGGCTTTTATGTCGTCTTTAGCCTATTTCGATGCTTACAGAAGCGCTACGCTTCCGACGAATCTGATTCAGGCGCAACGCGACTACTTTGGTGCTCATCTTTACGAACGCACCGACAAGCCAGGTACATTTCATACACAATGGGACTAAGAGGTTAATTATAGCAGTATCCATTTTTTATATGTTTTAAACCATCTAAAAGAGATCTGCCATAATTACTAGTTCGACAGAAAACAAAAAAGAAAAGAACAAGAACATGAAAACAGGTAAAAAGGCAACTCCTACCATTATCGTAATTTTTGGAGGAACCGGCGATTTAGCTAAAAGAAAATTAATTCCCGCATTCTATAATTTATATTTAGACGGTTGGATGCCTGAAAAGTTCGCCATTATCGGATTGGGAAGGACCGAGTTAGATGATGAACAATATAATAATCATTTGCATGAAGGGCTGATCGAATTTTCACGAAAAGGCAAACCGGATGAAGCACAATGGGCTAGCTTTAAAAAAAATGTCTCCTATTTTAAATCAAATATCAACAATACCGGTGATTATTCCGTATTGGCCGAAAAGCTAGATAAAATTGATGCTGATTGGGGCATGCGAGCCAACCGCCTATTTTACTTGTCGGTAGCGCCTCAATTTATTGAAGCGGTAACCGTCAACCTACATGACAGCAAACTGGCATCAGAACCCGTTTCCGATCGGATTATTATAGAGAAACCATTTGGTCATAACAAAGAAACCGCGATTGAGTTAAATAATTTATTAACACGTACGTTTCAGGAAGAACAAATCTATCGAATTGATCACTATCTTGGTAAAGAAACCGTACAGAATATTTTGGCTTTCCGCTTTGCGAATGCGTTATTTGAACCCCTGTGGAATCGAAATTATATTGACTCCGTACAGATCACCGTAGCTGAACAGGTAGGTGTCGAAGAGCGTGGGGGGTATTATGAGGGTTCCGGTGCTTTACGTGATATGATCCAAAATCACTTACTCCAAATTCTTTGTATGGTGGCTATGGAAGCGCCGGTTTCGTTTCAAGCAGAAGAAATAAGAAATCGAAAAGTAGATGTGCTAAGAGCTGTCAGACGAATTAAACCGGAGGATGTACATCGTTACGCCGTTCGAGGTCAATACGATGCGGGGTGGATACAAGGAAAAAAAGTTCCGGGGTATCGGGAAGAGCCGGAGGTGTCTCCAAAATCTAACACAGAGACTTACGTCGCCATTAAATTTTACCTAGATAATTGGCGTTGGCAAGGAGTGCCATTTTATTTACGAACGGGTAAAAGGATGCAAGAAAAAACGTCTTCCATCACCATACAATTCCGGCCCGTTCCACACTCCACTTTCCCTGAAAGTCAATCGGATAGCCTTATGCCTAATCGACTGACAATTAACATACAACCTCAGATGGATATCCGCATGCGTTTCATGGCTAAAAAGACCGGATTAGAAATGAACCTTAACCCGGCAGAAATGATATTCGACTACGACACCTGCTCAACCCAAACACCCGAAGCTTATGAAACCTTGCTTTTGGACGCTATGCGCGGGGACACAACGTTGTTTATGCGATCCGATCAGGTAGAAGAAGCATGGGATGTAATTATGCCAATATTGGACACTTGGGAATCCAGAGAATCGCTTGATTTTCCAAATTACGCGGCCGGTACTTGGGGACCCGAAAATGCCGAGGCATTAATTGCCCGCGATGGGCATGTATGGGCAACAAACCTCCACCCGAAAGAACACCACTAAAAATTTCAAGATGATTAACGTTTTCAAAGATATTGATACACTGAGCAAAAGTGCGGCTGAGCATTTTGTACAAATCGCCCAACATGCAATCGAGTCGAGCGGTCGGTTTTCCGTAGCGCTAACGGGAGGGAGCTCTCCTATTCAGCTCTATCACTTACTTGCTGAACAGCCCTATGTAGAACAAATCGATTGGACGAAAGTATTTGTTTTCTGGGGAGATGAGCGGTGGGTACCGTTAACCGACGACAAGAGCAATGCAAAAATGGCATTTGAAACGCTGTTAGACCATGTTCCCATTCCAAAAAATCAAATTTTCCCGATGTGGAAGGCAAATACTACACCGGAGGTTTATGCATTGGAATATGAACAACTATTACAAACGCATTTTGGTACGAATCCACAATTTGACCTGATATTATTGGGCATGGGAGAAGATGGGCATACGGCTTCTTTATTTCCGAACACGGCCGTTTTAAAAGAGAAAAAAAAATGGGTCGAGGCCTACTACTTGGAACCGCAACAGATGTATCGCATTACATTAACAGCCCCTCTTATTAATCAAGCGAAAGTTATTGCTTTTATTACTTACGGAAAAGGTAAAGCAAAAGCACTTTATGAAGTCTTACACGGGGAACCCAATCCAAGCCAGTATCCATCGCAGTTGATTAGGCCGGCTCAGGGTGAGGTTTACTGGTTCGTAGATGAGGCCGCCGCAAATCGAGTGAGATAACCTGGAAGAATTGTATCGCAGAAAGATGAAATATATAACGAGCGGTATCTTTTTCCTCTTCTTCACTACTATTGCCATTTGTCAAACATGGGTGACAGGCAAAGTCATTCGGATTGCGGACGGGGATACCATTACCCTTTTAGATGAAAATAAACAACAACTGAAAATCCGTTTATATGGTATTGATTGCCCTGAACGCCGTCAAGACTATGGTATGATAGCGAGGCAGTTTACAGCCGACCGTTGCTTTCGGCAAGTGATAAGAGTCGAAATAAAACAAGCGGATCGTTATGGTCGTAAAGTCGGTATCGTTATCCTACCAAATGGAAAAAATTTAAATAAAGAGCTGCTGAAAGCAGGACTTGCATGGCACTATCTTAGCTTTGATCATTCAAAAGAATTTGCTGATCTTGAAAGAAACGCAAAGCAAAAAAGAAGAGGCTTATGGCGCATGAACAAGCCGGTTGCTCCCTGGTTATATAGGAAGCATGCAGCCTGATTTTATGAAGCTGTCGATCAATGATCGGCAGCTTTTATTTTTCCTATTCTTTGTTTTTCACTCGTTCCTCCAACCTCTTAGGTGCAATATTGCAATAGGCCGTTATTACCGCGTCTTTGAAAAGCTCCTCTTCAACGTGATCAAGCAGTAGAAAGGTCCATCCCCGCTTACCCCATTTATTTGGCACTGGATAAATACCGGATTTGTTAAATGAGGAAAAAACATATTGATCGATTTCCGAAAGTTTAACGCATGCGCTGTTTTCGAATTCAGAAAGTGTAGCGAAAATCCTTTTATTAACTACAAAAGATGCTTTATCAAAGTGTGCTCGTTCCATTACTTCAGGAAGTGATAAAGCTAATTCTCTGAATTGACGGATAGTAACCATAATGAGGAATCTTAAGATGTTAAATAAATTTACTCAAAACAGATTGGATATACAAAACAATTGTGACATCATTAAAATTCAGTGCTAATTATATAATTCCATTCATTGACTGTATCTTATCCAATTCAGGCATTGGAGACGATTACACTTCGCAATTAGTTAGTAAAAAGTGCGATAAAATACGGAGATTATTTTTTAAGTTTGTTCATATTGATAGACAAAAGCCCATTACCGTTTAACTTCCTACTGATCCATTTAAGAAAGATAAGGTGACGGCTATCAACATTGTAAACACTCAACTTATAAACAACATGGCAAAATATTCAATTCTGGTAAACGATAAAACCTACGAGGTGGATGTAATGGACGACATGCCGCTTTTATGGGTTTTAAGAGATGTACTGGGTATGCGGGGAACAAAATTTGGATGTGGCAAAGCACTGTGCGGTGCCTGCACGGTCAATTTAGATGACACCGCTATTCGATCATGCAGTTTCCCTATATCAGCAGTTGGAAAGGGAAAAATCACCACCATCGAGGGAATTTCGGATCATGGTGATCACCCTGTTCAAAAGGCTTGGGAGCAGTATGTTGTACCGCAATGCGGTTATTGTCAAACTGGCCAGATCATGAATGCGGTAGCGCTGTTAAAAAGTAATCCCCGCCCTTCGGAGCAGGAAATCGAACAAGCAATGCAAGGTAACTTATGTCGATGTGGTACATATAATCGCATAAAAACAGCTATTTTAAGTATCGCCGGCGCATAGTTTTTATTATCAACCAAGGCAATCAACAATATGAACATACCTACATTCGATAAAAAAGACCTGAAGAACGTAAGTTCACAAATCTTTAAAGCATCAAGAAGAGATTTTCTAAAAATAGGCGGTATGCTTGCGGGCAGTTTCGCCCTCGGCGTTAGTTTTTTCAGCTGCAATGAGAAAGGAGAAAAGATCAGTTCCCTCGCTTCCAATGTGTACCTACAGATTACATCTAAAGGAGAAGTGATCATTATTGCCCATCGTTCTGAAATGGGACAAGGTATACGCACCTCACTTCCCCTTATTGTAGCAGACGAGCTAGGGGCCGATTGGCATAAAGTTCGCATTGTACAAGCAGAGGGGGATGAAAAGAAATATGGAAGCCAGAACACCGACGGTTCCTTTTCTGTGAGAATGTTTTATAAACCTATGCGCGAGGCCGGTGCGGTTGCCAAATTATTGCTAATTCAAGCGGCAGTTAAGCTGTGGCAAGTCCCCATTGAGGAATGCGATACCGCTAAAAATCAAGTTGTACACAAAGCCTCCGGTAAAGCAATTGATTTTGGAGAATTAATAGAATCTGCTAAAAACTTACCTATTCCCCGCATACAAGACATTAAACTAAAGGAAAGACAGCAATTCACGTTGATCGGTAAAGCAACACCCATCATAGACCTACACGAAATCGTTAGTGGTACGGCCGTTTTTGGCATCGACGCCGTTGTCGATAATATGAAAATAGCGGTGATTAAACGCTGTCCTGTGCTAGGTGGTAAAGTAAAATCATATGACGACAAAAAAGCACTGGCTGTGCCTGGCGTACTAAAAGTTATCCCTATTAAAGGAGGGGATATTCCGCCTACGATTGAAAAACCCTTAAGTGGTGTAGCCGTAATTGCAGCGAATACCTGGGCAGCTATTAAAGGTCGGGACCTTTTAGACGTAACTTGGGATTTAGGAGAACATGCTACTTACAACTCCGCGCAACAATTAGAGGAACTGAGTAAAGAGGTTTTGAAAAAAGGTACGCTCAGAAGAAATCGCGGTAACTTTGATCAAGCAAAAGCACAGGCTAAAAAAGTCATTGAACATACCTATATAGCTCCGTATTTAGCACATGGAACCATCGAACCTCCTAATGCTTTAGCAGTGGTAAAAGACGGAAAATGCGAAGTTTGGGCCCCAACACAACATCCACAGGGAGCCAGAGACGCCATCGCTCAATTTCTAGGAATTTCCGCGGAAAATGTAAAAGTCAATGTAACCCTATTGGGTGGCGGTTTTGGAAGGAAATCGAAACCCGATTTTATCGTAGAGGCGGCCTTGTTAGCTAAAGAATCCGGTTTCCCGATTAAAGTGCAATGGACGCGTGAAGACGATTTGCATCACGATTTCTTTCATGCACTGAGTGTGCAGCGAATTACCGCCACTATTGATCAGAACAATCAAATAAGCGGCTGGAACCATCATATAGCCTACCCCTCCATTAGCGCTACTTTTGATGCGTCGGTATTACAACCTGCCGACGGTGAATTGGGCCAAGGAGCAAGCGACTTTCCTTACAATGTACCTGCCGTCAGGGTGGAAACCCATGATGCAAAAGCACATTTAAGAATTGGATGGCTCCGTTCGGTACGGAATATTCCACAGGTTTTTGCCATTGCTACGATGTTGGATGAACTGGCTGAAGCGCGAGGAATAGACCCCGTTCAACAGGCACTATCTCTCCTGGGAGACGATCGTTCGATCACCTTTGATGAGGAGATGGTGAATGGAAAATATGGTAATTACGGAGAGGATATCAGTACCTATCCTTGGGAGACTGCGCGTATGAAAAAAGTCATAGAACGAGTCGCCAAAGAAGCAGGTTGGGGTAAAAAACTACCTGCGGGTTCGGGACTGGGTTTTGCAGCGCATAAAAGTTTTCTGACCTATGTTGCTTGTATAGTGGAAGTAAAAGTAGGTCCGGATAACAAAATCAATATTCCTCATGTGCATTATGCGGTAGATTGCGGTACGGCAGTCAATACGGATCGAATTAAATCACAATTTGAAGGGGGTGCGCAATTCTCTACGAGCATCGCCCTAAAAAGCGAAATCACCGTAGAAAATGGAGCCGTCGTACAAAACAACTTTGATGCTTATCAAATTGTACGCATGCCCGAGTCACCTCAACAGATTCATGTCCATATTGTGGACAGCGAAGCTAAACCAACCGGCGTTGGTGAACCTCCCGTACCGCCCTTTACGCCTGCTTTGTGCAACGCCATCTATGCTGCAACCGGAAAAAGGATTTACCGGTTACCTATTGATTTAAAAGAACAACGGAGCTATTAAAATATATCGTTATCTACCCTTCCGTTCCATTTGTGGAACGGAAGGGTTTCATATCGTGATTATAATAGCAATTAGCTATAAGCAGTAGGCCCTAAGCACCCACATGCGGCAAGCAGGCTCCATTATCAAATTGGCTAACCGACCTTAGGGAGCTCATGAGTGCCGAAAAAAGCAAACACTTACGAATAATTGGCTATTTGGCTAATTAACTAATTGGCTAATTGGCTAATCATCTAGTTCCCTACTCTACTACTCAACTATCTTAAATCGGAGCACCGTAAAGGAGTAGGCAGGTAATTCATCTTTGAAGTTCTTCGTTACAGCTATCGGCGTACTTTTTGGTCTGAGCGCTTCATCTTCCGGATTCCCCGCTAAGCTGATTTTTAAGGCATCAGTTGAGATGTTGCCTAACGGTTCTAAATTCAAAGCCACCCGTGTACTAACCGGTAAAAGGTTAACTATTTTCACAATGGCATCTCCGGATTTTGTATCACGTACGACCGATATAGCCAAACGTTTTTTAACAGCCTCTTCGGTGTTGGATAAGCGAACTTGAGTGGGCAGATAAATATCACCGGCATGTTGCCCATATATCTGCTGTACAAAGTAACCGACCGTAGGTTTCACTTCTGTGTTATTAAAATAAATAAGATCGGGCTTCCATTGCGTATGATCTTCTTTAGCTAATAAAGGTGCGTAGGAAGCCATGCTAACCACATCCCCATTACGCTCCAAGCTTGTTAAATGTATCGCCTCGGCGAGAGCCGTTTCCAGGTTACTAGGCCTACCTGGCAAATGAGCCGCGTATTCACCTAAATATACCTTAGCCTTTGATCGATCATACTTATCGTAATATGCTTGATTATGAATAAACCAACCCGGTGACTGGTAATAATGTTCATCCACCATAGGTACTTGAAGTTTATTAGCAATCAGCCAACCTTCCGTATAATCAGTACCTTCAAAACTTGGCCCAACCGTACCGATCACTGTTATTTCAGGATGTTTTTCGCGTACCCGGTTAAAGATCATGGTAAAACGTTCTTCAAAAATATCGGATATAAGATCTTCATTACCGATACCGATATATTTTAGATTGAATGGTTTTGGGTGGCCTGCCTCTGCGCGCTTTTTCCCCCAAACTGTATGCGTATCTCCGTTCGCATATTCAATCAAATCCAGCACCTCCTGTATATAGGCTTCCATCTCTGCCATCGGTACCCCGCCTTGCTGACCGGCACCGCCCGTGGATGAGTTTTGACAAGGCACACCCGCCGGAACTACCGGTACTGGCTCAGCCCCAATATCTTCACAAAACTGGAAATATTCGAAGTAACCAAGCCCGGCCGTTTGATGGTAATTCCATAAATTTCGTTGCGGTACCCGAGCTTCCAACGGACCAATTGTATTTTGCCAACGATACATATTTCCCAAACCATCTCCATGTGCGACACAGCCGCCTGGAAAACGAACAAACCGCGGATGTAGATCAGCTATGGTTTGCGCTAAGTCTGCACGCAAACCATTTTTCCGCCCTTTAAAAGTCTTCTCCGGAAATAGCGAAATCATGTCAAGCGCTATTTCCCCCGCCTCTTGTGGAATAATCTCCAGCGATGCTTTGGCCGCGTCTGCTTTCACTGAAATCGCCGCTTCATACTTTCTCCAATTACCTTTAATAGCCCGAATGCGAGCTTCACCTAATAGCTTACCATGCTCATCAATTAAACGGATTAGAAGCGCTATGGCTTTCTCTTGCGGGTTCCTCGCAAATAAAGAGACATTATAACGCTCTCCGGCTTTTAATGGAATGCCGTCGAAACCGGCATTGACCAAAGCAGTGCCTGCCTTTTCAATATTTAAAATCGCATAATGTACGTTATTTGGGTGTAAAGGGTTTACGCTATCTATCTTAAATGTTCCCTCCTCTCCTTTTAAAGACCATGCCTTATAACTACGCCAGCTGGTATCGCTACCTTTTTTATCACTTAAGCGATATTCAAAATCTCGATTCTGCACTAATTCGGCATATAAACCACCATCAGCCGCATAATTAATGTCCTCGAAAAAAACACCCATTAGCAAATCACTGATTTTCTTTTTATTTTCCACGTCAATTTGTACCTCCACATCGACTGGTTTTAAAGAAGCGAATCGAATACCGTCTTCAGCCGTTTTCTCCGACCATAATTCCTGTTCATAGGCTGCTTGCTGTTGAGCCTGCAGTAAACCTTTAATTACATTCCAAGACACTTTATGGACAGTTCCATTTTCCTCCCCATTTTCCAAACGTATAGTATGCCTATTATCAAACGTAGCTTTAGCAACTGGTTCTGGAGGTGTATAATTTTTAAAGTCAAGCGTACTACTTCTGTAATAAGTAGCATCGGCTCCCCCATTCGTGCTCTTCCACTCCACTATAAATTTTCCATGCTCTTTATCAAAGGAAAGAGCGGGAAGCAAACAATTCTCTTTTTGCATCAAGATAGGATAATATTGCCTTCTCCAATACACAAGATCTTTTGAAGTTACGTGCACAACAACACCGTCAGTTTCGTTGACCGACCAGACAGCATGCCATAAGCTATCAGGACCATAGAACAAAAAAGGTGTAAGCATCCGTTTCTGAGCTCCCCAAGTCCCATAATCGCAACGGACGTAACTGTACTCCGGTCCTATTGCATGCCACTTTTTGCGATCGATACTCCATGCGAAATGTAAGCCGTTCCGTCCTCCATTTTTTAGAGAAGCATAGGCAAAAATATAGGCGGAATCCGGTTCTTTCGTCATCTCAGCAGCACCTGCGCGCGTCAAGCTTAGTAACGTAGAGGCAATAAGTAATATCAAGTACTTTTTCATGAATTTGTATACGGTTTATTTGTTATTAGCTTTCAAACGAGGAATATTCACTTATTTCAACAACCTTATTTCTAAAATTTTTCCCGTAGCTTCTTTATTACATGCTTTGATTTTTACCCTTAATTTATCTTGATCCGTATCAGCGGCTTCAAGATTAAAAGTCGAAATATCAATTCCTTCTGCATCTGTCGTTCGAGACGTTACGGAAACTTTTTTATCATTTATCCATAGTTCATAGCAAGCGGTTGCATCATGTTCATGTTTAATGCTTATTTTTTTACTTTGTCGACCATTGTTAAGCATTTCATAACTAAACCATCCCCTTGCCGCACGCCAATGATAATCACCCAACACACCTGTATAGGAATCCTCTTGCTGCATATGATGATCTGACTCAGGTTGCTGTTCACCCGATACTACTACATCTATGGTTTGTCTATCTAGCTTTAACTGTGCTTCTTCGCGCTGACGTGCAACACCGGCAATACTATCTAATGACCGTTTGTCGGCCGTACGCCAATAAACCGTATAACGCGCATCATGTACCGAAAAGAAAGGCTGTAACGTTACTTTCGTTGCTTTGCCATTTTTATATAAGTGATCGAGTTCAAACAACAACTTATTCGCATCCAGAACTTTTGCGTACTTATTAAGTTCCCCACTTTCAGGTACAAGGATCGGATTGGCATCCATCGGAAGTAATGCTCCCGCAGCGATATGTCCCATTCGTTTGTCATCTGCAAAAAGCCCCTTTAAATCTTCCGTTCCATTTTTTGAAGCCAACACAATGGGACCGTAGGTATAAGAAACCCAAGGCTCGCCACTGGGCAGCAGCTCCGCATTGATTTGCATAGGTAAATTAAAAGTAATAATCGATTGCCCTACCCATTTACGATTGATTTTCAAATATTCTTTATCTTCCTGATAGCTTATCTGCTTTCCGTTTACTAATAGGTTGATAGGTTGTTTTCCTAACCATTTTGGTTTACGAATAAACACGGAAAAGGTTTTTGGACTTGCCACCACAATTGTTACACTGCTTTTCTGTTCATAGGGAAACCGTGTACGCTGTGTCAGCGATATGCCCTGTTCCTGCCATTTCAATGTAGACGGGATAAAGAGATTGATGTAGAGGTCCTTTCCACTATGCGTATAAATTAACTCACCATATTTACCGTGATTTTCTAAACCACTACCCACACAGCACCAAAAACAAGCCTGCGCTTGCGAATACACTCTGTAGTGATTGGGACGCATTGGTGTGAAATATACAAAGCCGCCTTCCTTCGGATGCTGTGATGAAAGGATATGATTATAAGTTGCTCTTTCATAATAATCGATGAATTTGCGATCCGGCCCCTGTAAGAAAAGATCTTTGGAGAGCTTCATCATGTTATAGGTGTTACAGGTTTCCGGCCCCTCACGCGAGGATAGCATTTTTCCAAAGCTATTAAGTGCATGAAAGTGTTCGCTTTCACTGTTCCCACCGATCGATACGGTACGATGTTCTACGACGGTCTCCCAAAAGAAACGAGCAGCATTCGCCCAGCTCATACTATCTGCCAGCGCCGCAATTTTTTCAAAGCCAATGACCTTCGGAATTTGCGTATTGGCGTGTAAGCCGGTTAGTTCATCCTTTCCAGCAATTAAGGGCTGCAATATGGCACGGTGCGAAAGTCGTTTAGCCATTGATAAGTATTTTTGATCACCACTTATCTGCGCTAAATCCGCAAAAACTTCATTAATTCCACCATGTTCCGAACGTAATATCGTTTGAATCTGTTCATCAGTAAGTCCACCGAAAACACTTAACCACCAATTTCCTAGCTTAAGAACCATTTGCCGGGCATGCTCATTGCCTGTATAACGATATGCATCAATTAAACCGGCAAAGAGCTTATGAATGTTATAAATGGGAACCCATTTTCCATTTAGAGAAAAAGATTGGGCCTCTATTTTCCCTCTTTTAATGTCGTTCCACATTTGCTTGCCTCCCGGTATACCGCCCACGTAGCCGTCCGAATCTTGATTCTGACAACGTTTTAACTCGCTTAACATATAAGTAAGTCTATCCTGTATAACTTGATTTTCTGTTGCTGCAGCCATAAGCGATAGTGCCGAAAGGTAATGCCCCCCTATATGGCCATCCAAGCCTGTGTTTTCCCAGTTACCATAACTAGAGGCTTTCGGCTCAAGCCCCGCCTCTCTTAAATAAGGAGCTAGCAAACGATCCGGGTTCAATGCCAATATATATCGGAGATCCGTTTCCTGCGCGTCCTTTAATGGGCCAGCAGCTAATCGTATGGATGCTAAAGGAAACGACTCCATTTTAGCTCTTTGAGCCAATGATCGCTGATTCATCCCGAGCCATAGGCTAATAAAGATCAAGAAAGAGGATACCAGGGACAGTGGGTTACTTCTCATTTGTATTAATTGGTTAGTAAATAAGTGTTATATTAACAATTATAACTCAAATATATCAATACTATCCAATATATCAAATAAAAGCATGAAAAACACCGGATATTTACGCTCAATTCCCGCTGGATATGCAGGGATTTCGCCTTTAAAAAAGAACATTTATTTCAGTCAATTTTATTTACGTTTTGTCTTGATGATTTTTTTATTTCATCTCTCTTTACCTTGATGCAAAGAGAGGCAAACATCAAGGCTGCACATCCTTTCGCTAAAGATTTAGGCCCAATGTTGAATCCTGTGGAGCCGCTCCTTCCCGCTAGTCTTCCCCTTCGCTTCTTCACATGATTTTTTGTCCTCGGCTATCCTAAATCTTCTTCACGCTCATGCTGTGAGGCCGTTTTGCCCTACGCACTGTAGCCGGGTATCAGCACTGCCGTTCCGAAGTGCATCAATGGCTTAGTCTGTGGAGGCAGCAACCGGCAGTCAAAGATGCCCCTTCACCATTATCGTGCGAAGCAGACGGTAATGAGTGAATCGACGAACGAAGGGCATGCCATTGCGCAAGAGGGTGGCTCCGATTCACGGATGGGCATCTGACCACGAGTTGCAACGGAATAGACAAGCCGAAGCACCTTGCCCCAATGGGCGCAGCAAGTGGGATGTATAAAATAAATGTTCTTTTAATAGAAACACCTTTATATATAAAAACGAAACCGATCAATAGGAGTTCACCGAAGGTAATCCCTGAGGTACAGTATTAAAATGCAGGTTTTTTAATGATTTTTAGTATATTCGTAGAACTTTTTTGAGGTCCATTCACTTGCCTTTAACGGATATCCAATACAGCAAACACCTTCTTAATACCAAGTAGCTACCATCTTCTCCATGCAAACATTATTTGAGAAGACTATCTCCGCATTGAGTCCAGGTTTTTGCTATAAAAACCTGGACTCACCCTGGACTCAATGTGGACTCACCCTGGACTCACCTCGAAGAAAGTACCTCGTTTGTCTTATCTTGGTGTAGTATGATTATGGAGAAGCTTGTAATCAAGGTTGTTAGTTGCGACACCCCAAAGAAAATTGATTTAGGCTAAGACAAGATAGCATTTTTTAATAAGTTTTCTATTTATCAACCAATTTAAAATGGCGGTCGGGAAACAAAGAGCTAATTTTTCTCATTAACATCTTCGGTAATAAACGGAGATGCCGGCAAACCGTCTTTATTATAAAAGTTTACATCAGGCACATTTGCCCAACCATAACGGGCCTGCTTTGGCTTTTTTACCCGATCGCTACTTAACACGATCGTAGTATCTTCGATAGAAGCCATCGCAGGGTAATACACGCCGTCGGCTCCGGCAAGTTCAAATCCCTTTAATTTCTCTTCTTGAGGAAGGCTTACCAGTCCTTTTCCAATATGCTTAAATGTTAAGTATAGTTTATCAGCTTTTATTTTGTACGCACTATACATAGGTCCCTGATACTCCTCCTTGCCATGGTAAGCGAGGGCATGGGCGGCAAGTGCCAAACGTTCACCTACGGGCTTTTTATTGGTCGGATGTATATCCATCGCATCTCCACAATCGGTAGTTACAATCAATGCCGTATTAGGTACATGTGCTACTACCATACGTTGCGCATCTCTTAATTCGGGCTTCATATCTTTATGTGGTGCAATCTGAACAATTAAAAAGGGAAAATCACCTTGATTAAAATCGGTGCGCCAATTTTTTATCATATTCGTGAGCACCATTTCATATTGCTCTGCCCGATTATTATTAGATTCTCCCTGATACCAAGCGACACCCTTAATGGCAAAGGGAAGCAGCGGATGGATCATGCCATTATATAAGCCCGAAACACACTGCCCCTTTGGATGATAGCCTACATTCATGGTTTCAACATAATTTTTAACCAACTCATTTAGTTCGGGATTACGCTCCAAAGCTGCCC
The DNA here is from genome assembly GCF_044784325.1 of Olivibacter sp. EAT-5. Classification (NCBI taxonomy): domain Bacteria; kingdom Pseudomonadati; phylum Bacteroidota; class Sphingobacteriia; order Sphingobacteriales; family Sphingobacteriaceae; genus Olivibacter; species Olivibacter sp. EAT-5. The sequence continues at coordinate 5,522,691 of NZ_CP173028.1, forward strand.
TACTTGTCCAATCTTCAGCAGGTGTTCCGCCAAAGGCAGAAAATAAAATTCCTATGGGTACTTCAAGCTGCATATATAAATCCGCTGCGAAGAAATAGCCAACAGCGGAAAAGTCTACTACCGTATTTGGACTGCATACCTTCCATTTTCCGTCAACATCATCTTGTGGTGTTTCTGCATACTTCAGCGGCACATAAAATTGACGGATTAAGGGATAATTAGCCCGATCCCGCTCTGCTTCCCAACCAAGTATAGGCTTTTGCGGTGGACGTGGACCAAGCTGACGCTCCATATTAGATTGCCCACTGCAAAGCCACACCTCACCAATTAATACATCATGAATACGTATAGTATCTTCGGCAAAAACTTCCATGGTTAAGGGTTCCTTGGAAACAGCCATAGGTTTAAGCTTCACCAACCATTTGCCATTGGAAACTTTAGACGTCAACTGCTGTCCATTAAATCGCACGGTTACCTGTCCTTCGGTAGTTGACGAGCCCCAGACAGGGACTGTTACGCCCTGTTGAAGTACCATGTGATCGCTAAAAAGGCTGTTGACCGAAATCTCCGCAAAAGTAAGTGAACAAAAAAAGCAACCGGACAGCAATAGGAACGTCCGTTGTAACATGCGTTTAATAAGAAGGTGTTTTAACATTTTTCAGATTGTATAAAAGGTAACAATCTAAGATAGTAATTTATTGAAAATAATTCATCAAAAATCATATTGCGCATTACTTCAATCGGCTTGGAAAAAGCAGTTACGATTGTCTTTTGCGTAGCTGTGAAGACTCCCGGATGCGAAATTCATTCTTAAGCACAATATGAACAGGTTTATCTTGCTTTGGCATTTTTGCATTCGTTAGCCTATCCAGTACTAAATTAATGGCTTGCTGGGCCATCTCATTAATTGGTTGAGAGATTGCGGTAACGGAGGGAGTAAAAAGTCTAAACATGTTATGATCATCGAATACCACAACGCCCAAATCGCTTGGTATTTTGATTTTCAGATTCCGAATTGCTTCCAATCCATTCTCTGCAATGTAATTAGTAGCAAAAAAAACGGCATCAACATAGCTGTGTGTCAATAAAAACTCCTCAATTTCGCGAATACTATGTTGTTTATCATCGTGGTACTTTATACGTTTAATAGTATAAGGTGCACCAATCTCTGACATGGCTTGTAAATAACCCCTTTCACGTTCCAACATTTGTACTTGATCGGATGAAAGGGTGATAAAAGCTACACATTGAAAATTATGCGCAACAAGGTGCTTCATGGCCGTATACGCGCTATCAAAATTATCAACCAACACGCTATCCGTAGCGACACCCGGTAAGGTACGATCAAATAGAACGACAGGAAACCCTTCTCGTAAAAGTTCTTCTATTTCATTTTCTATAGCTGGAGGAGGTGCAATTATATAGCCATCCACTCCGCTGTTCCTATAAACCTCCAACATTTCTTTCGCTTTGTTGGTATCATTTTCTGTGCTACTGTAGACAATTTTGTAACCCATTTCGTACGCGCGCTCTTCCACTTGACGTGCAATCGCGGAAAAAAACGGATCTGATATATCTTCCACTAACATGCCGATTATTCTTGTTTTACCATTTCGTAATCCCTGGGCATACTGATTAGGAATGTAGCCTACTTTCCTTATATAATCGAGCACGCGCTTTTCCAGAGACGGACTGATCTGAATCTCCCGAGCCTTTCCATTGAGCACGATGGAAACCGTAGTTTTAGACACCCCAAGTGCTTTAGCGATATCGCTGATGGTAATCCTTTTCTTTGACATGATCAAACAGTTGTGGTTCTTCAAGAAGTTAATACCCGTTGAGAAGATCGAAACTACTTTTTCATAATTCAACCTTTTGGTAGTCTGTTTTATTTTTTGTGATTTTCTTCCCATTTGCCTCAATTATTGAGACACCCTTATCACTGGCAAAAAAGTACTGTCCCTGCTTATAGACCAATACTACATTGGCTTTTTCGCTGCATCTTATAGTAATTCCTTTAGCGCTTATTAAAGTCCCCCCTCCTAAAAATAAGCTAAAATCTTTGTTTTCCTCGCTAATAACCGCGTAAATACCCTGGACTGTCATGTTATTGTAGTGTACCTTTTCATCTTTTGCAGATGAAAAAATATGATCCAGTCTGCCTGATTTACTTGTCACTATCAAACCTACAAAATCGTCAGACACATCGCCTACTTCGAATGTACTAATCGAATCAATAGATTTACCTTCTTTTTCCGTTGTTGGTTCAAAGATGGAGACAAAAGGATGATTCCATGCTTCTCCATGCTGCCTTGCCGCTATTGTTAAAAATGGAGCCGTCTTTAAGTCGTAGGAAAATCCCTCATTTGAACGGAAGGATTTCACCGGTGGTGCCTTAATGGTAAACACTTCCCTCCCGTCGTATCCCTTCATCCACAGGTTCATATAGACATGATTACTATCAGGTTGGTTCATCTTCCAAACTGCCCGATAGTCTTTATTTGTCTTTGCTGCACGCTTATCCCACATATAGTCGAGCGCGAAAAGGTGTCCGCCGGCAAAAGCCATTTCCTCGCTAGGTTTTAAATCCAAAGCTCGCCCTTTCGTGTCTTGCACAGAAAGGTGCTCACCCAGATTATGATAGAAATAGTCGTGAAATCTATCTTTACCATTCCGTCTTTTCGAACGAAAAATATCGACATAATAACCCGTAGTTTCGCCTGTATTTACAATGCTCAATAACCTACTTTGGTCACTATGGCTCTCCGGTTCTAGAAAATAAACATTCGAGTAAGTAATACCGGGATAATATCCATCCTTTCTTCCAGTTGCAGGATAACATCCTAGCAGATCAAAGGGATGATTGCTTAACATTTCGGGATATTTGGATATCCCATCGACCATTACGGTATTATGTGCAGGAAACTGGGAATAATATTCTAAATAAGGTTTTTCAAAATAAGTCGACCCTATTCCCGATTCCGGCCCCAGCACATATCCTTTTCCATAGAGTTCCATTGCAACACCATTAGAATGCGCATGATTGCCATAAGACGCAAATTGCGATATCATCAGGCCGTGCGCTTTACTATGGTATTTTGATCGTTGTACAAACCAACTCACATTGGGCGCGTAAAAAGTGGCGGTTACAAAGTCTTTTAATCGAGCTGCGGGAATGTGTTTATCCAAAACAAGTGGTTTACCGGTAAAGAAAGATTGGATTTGTGGCAACAACTTAGTTTCTGTTGAGCCTTGTACCCGATTACCAATAAACCGTTTATACATCCCTGTGAAAAGCTCTTCGTCTTCCCGATTTTTATATTTTTGGCTTATTTTAACCATATCCACTATGGGCGAAGCAGAAAGACCGGCATAATACGAATCACCAAAGGCTGTCGTTAGTTCATTGGGAAAGAGATATTGTGGAAGAACCGTTACCGCTTTTTTCATTACCGGCATATAGGGCAATAAATTCTGATGATAAGTATGGTCGTAATGCATAATAAACTCCATGAAAAGACCTGTTACACTCTGTGCATAACCAGGACTTTCATTCCAGATACCGGTTTCTTTATCGTACCCATAATTCATCAGCTTGCTTAAGGCCCATTGCCGCGCAGACGTCTTGTTTAAGATACGATCGATGTAATACATTCTCCCCCTTTTATCGGTGTAGGCCACGTCATCATTTAACACCATAATCACCGGCAGTATGAGACTCGCTTGATGTAAATTCCAGTTGTTATGGGGCACACCATGCTTGATGATCACATCAATCCATTTTTTAAACGCTTGCTCATAAACGAGAAGTTTATCCGGATAATTCGTTTGTATATATCCATAGAGAAAATCGTAGAAAACGGCTAACTCCGGAAGAATTTTCTCTTGGATAACCTCAAAAGTGCTCATGCCAACTAAAGTTTGCGCATGGCCATTTCCCTCGTCGATAGGTTCTTTCATATAATACATCCCAGTCATATAGGTATCAAAAACCCCAAAAGCCAACTTCGCATATTGCTCCTCTCCCAGCAACCAATAAAGAAAGGCGGCATCCCTCCCCAGCCCGATAATTTCGCTGTTCACGCTTTCAATATTCGCGCCTGACACCGCCGCTTGGTCAACCCATTCCAAAGGGTCACCCTCTTTGATTGTATTTTGAAAGAATACGCCCTTGGTATCGTCCATGTAAGGTATAATATCTTCCAATTTGGGGCGTTTGATCGATGAACCAATCCCCCTTGTGCTTCCAAAGCGAACCGTAGGAACCGGAGCTTTCCCTTCTGCCCGTGCATAAATACCTCCATTGATATACACCTGATCAGCATGGCTCTTCCAATACATCATCAATCGAGAAAACAACCAATCCGGTTCTTCCTGTGTTCTCTTTATGTAAGGATCCAGTCGATCCCTAATTCCCTGCATCACCTCTTTCGCCCAGTTTTCCTTTTTGATTCTCTTTTGCAACATGGATTTGTTCTTCGGCGTTGTCAGCAATCGAGGATGTTCCTGCGGCAGATTTGTGGGTAACGGGATCTGTTGACTATATAATTGGCCGCTTATTACCACGATCGCCAAGCTTAAAAACATTTTTAACTTCATAGTATTAAGTAATCTGCATTCAAAATAGATTCCTATTCCGTAAAATCAAATCAACGACTATTTTCCTAACTGTTGACCTTTCCAATATATATTTATAAACTGTACTCAACCGTGGGAACTGATCGCATCTGTTCACTCACTGCTACCATATTGCCAATTAGTAACGGTGCAAAAATAAATGCGCGATATAAACTACCGACTTTATCCATCTTTAAGGTATAAAAGTCACATTTTCTACATGTTCACCAATGTAAACCCGTGCCATATCGCCTGTTTTATACCATTTCGGTTTATCAGACATATCATCAGTGATCAGCCTGCCGTTTATACGTAGATTTTGGAAAACCACATTCTTTACTTTCCGCTCACTATCATAACCCGAAATCATGGATAGCTCGCCCCCACTTCCATTGTAACTGACGTCCTTAAAAACTATATTTTCAATACCCCGCCCAGGGGCTTTGCAATATTTTTCGTTAAAAAATATGCGTAAATTCACCAATTGACCCTGCCTAAAATCCTCTATACGGATATTCTCGAAATGTACGTTACGGATCAGGTTGTTGTCGCCCGCATTAATAGCTAAACAACCTTGATAGTCCAACTGCGCTTCCTTATGATCTAGAATATCGATGTTTTTATAAAAAACATCTTCGATCGTATCCGGCTTTTCGGCATTTCCATGTATCCCGATAAAAACTGGATGCGCCACATCGGCCCAAAGGGTAGAATTTTCCATGCGAATATTTTTGCATCCCCCTTCAAATCCCTTCCGTGTTGCGTATACCGTTGTACAATCGTCGGAATTACGACAAAATACCCCATCAAATAATACATTATTGCTAGCAAAAACATTCATACCATCCCCCCAACCATAATAGCTTACACTTTTCACATTACGAATGATCACGTTATCCGAGCCTCCGGTAGCGCATTGTGTCGCAAATATTCCTTCTACTAGAATATGTTTAGCACTCGAAATGTGGACGCCCATCTTCACCGTATGCTCTACCATTCCACGTCCAATTACGTTTACGTTTTCTACGTTCTGTATTTTCAACTGGCCTCTTAAAATAGCACCGCCATCAATATAGACTGTCTTATTGGAAGGCACCGAAAAACCTTTCTCGCCCAGCTCATGAATACCCGCATCGAAGAAAATAACGTTAGGATCCTTGCGATCTGGCTTATTCTCAACCATTGGATTAGCAAATAAGAGTAGGTTATGAAAAATATCCCCATTTACTTCTACCGATAAGTTGCGCGGTCTGCCTAACTTAAATGTAAGGGTGTTATCTTTCACGGTAGGTTCAATTCCATACGACAGGGGTCTCACCCGCGCTTTGTTTACCTTACCTTTATTGAAGGTAATAGAAACCTCCACTTCCCCTTTAAAATCAAAATAAGCCATTGAAGAGCTTTCTATGTGATGCTTCGCATTGCGTACCTCATCTACTTTAATCAAATGGCTAGGTATCGGTTGCCATTTTTTCTCACCAATCAATCGAACAGCAACGGTATAATCATCGTTTAGTAGGGCCCCCTTAGGGGCCTTGTAAACTACTAACTGATTGGGTAACTTCTCCGCCTTCGCGAAGAATGCCAAGAAGACCGGAAATAACAGTAATAAAGCCCAACGGTTGTTATTCAATTCCATACCCCTATCTTTAAAATACCTTTTTAGGTAGTGCTTTATATTTCTTTTCATTTTCCTTATTCGCGGGTGTAAAGCGTATAGCGGCTCCACCGCTTGCTTTTAATTGTAATCGAAGGGTCTCCGAGCTTTTTACCAAGAAGCGATTCACGGCAACCTTTGTTTTAGTTTGTACCTGCCCATCGTCTGTATAGATATGCATTACATATTGTTTTCCTTTTTCCAAAAAATCCAGTGTAAAAGCAATCGCTCTTGCATCGGTATTGGTGATAGTGCCCACAAACCAATCCGATCCACTACGTCGAGCTGTCACAATATATTCGCCTATTTTACCATCGAGCACTCTTGTATCATCCCAAACTGTTTTAACCCGATCGAAAAACTCAATTTCCGGTTCACCTTGATAATTTGCAGGTTTATCGTACCAATACAAAAACTGCAAGGGGCTATAATAAACTACCGATAAAGCGAGTTGATGTGCATGAGTTGTTTTAATTCGATTATTATAATAGCAAATGGTATAATCTCCTGCTCCCGCCAGAAATCTGGTGAAGGGTAGGATGGTATTGTGCGTTGCATCCGGCATCTCTTCATTGCCTCGTATTCCCTCCTGCGTCATGAGGTTGGGGTAAGTCCTACTAACCCCCGTCGGCCTGTACTCATCATGGATATCCACCAATAACTGATGTTCTGCAGCCTTCTTAACCGCTTTATGCAACCAGTCGGACCACCTATTCGAGCCTACCTGAACGAAACCGAATTTCACCCCCTTAATTCCCCATTTTTGAAAAAGTGGAAAAAGTTCATCCAGTTGATTTGCCAAAGCTCGTTGATTAACGTAAACGATAATTCCGATATTCTTTGTTGCTGCATAATTGATCAATTCTTGCATCTTCAAGTTACGGTTCTCGGCTACTCGGCGGGCATCCGAAGCTACCTTCATTTCCGGTCCGTACCAACCCGCATCTAGATGAACATACTGCATATTATGCGCTGCAGCAAAATCTACACATGCCTTTGCCTCTACCGTAGTCAAACCTGAACGAATGACCTTCCCCGGTTTAATCCAGGAAGTATTTTTAATTTGGTTCGGTTCATTCAAGTTCAATAACAAATCATTATGTTCAATCAGGTCACCTGCTCTTTCAGCGGCCATAATAACCCGCCAAGAAGTAGCGAATGGGCTAATGGCATCAACCTTATCATAGATAGATGCTTGCAAGGTATTTTCCTCGTCAAGCTTCAGCTTAAACTTAGTTCGTGCATAATCAATCATTTGTGCTTCCAGCAAAGACACATATAAACCATTTTTCAACTCGAGCGTCAGCGGGCGCTCACCTTCATCCTCCCAATTTTTCAAGGGCTGTAACGTATAAGGTCCCTGCGCCCATCGCTCATAGTAGGCTTTGGTTCCCGAAGCGAAGGAAAAGGAAGTTTGTTCACCTACAATATGAAGGAAAAGACCGTTGGTACTCTCGGGAAAGAAATATTTAAAAGCCACACCCTCGTTATAAGCGCGGACAATGAGATGCATCTCATAGCTTCTTCGCTTATCATAACTGGTACCATGCCGGCCTTCCGTAAGTATGCTTCCCTCATCAAACTTGGTAAATTTCAATATCAGCTCCTGATAGCGATTTTCTATGTAGCTCCGCTCTCCATACAGCGGTTTCCAATCAGCTTCTATCGTATTCCGAAGCTCTTCTTTAAATTCAAGGTTCTCGCACCAATACGTACTTGGATCATTTTCGATACCCAAGGCGGATTCGAACAGTTGATTCTCAAGTTGAATGCCCAGTTCAGACTCTGTGACTACTTCCTTACCTTTATAATTCAATCGGTAGTATAATTGTCGTTTATTGGATGCGATTTCCTTCTGTGTAATCTGCATCTCATAAGCGCCGTTCGGAGAAGTTAATTTCCAACTTTTATCCTCTCGGGCAAAAACGCTTTTTGCAGGCAGCAACCATAAAAAGCAAAGAAAAAATACGAATGTCCTAACCATGGTATTGATTATATTTGCGTGTCTTTATTTTTTCGATCTGCGTAACCGCCAACCCATAGATATCCACTCCTACCTGTATTTATTACCTACAGGTCAGCAATTCACTATAATTGTATAAAAAGACGCTTGTTAAATTTTCATGTGCGAGTGATTTTTGTGATCACCATAATTAAACAGCGGATGATCAGGAGAAATTAAATCCCCAGCTCCTTTTGGATTTGCTCCAGACTTTTCCCCTTCGTTTCAGGCATAACACGCCAAATGAATAAAAAGGATAAGAACATCATGACGCTGTAGAAAACGAAGGAATAAAAACCTCCCATAGCGCTACCTTCCACAATAATGGGAAATATCCAAGAAATAATAGCGGCCATGATCCAATGCGTAAAACTTCCTAGAGAACCTCCCTGTGAACGCACGGAATTAGGAAAAATTTCAGAGATAAACACCCATATGACAGCTCCCTGCGAAAAGGCAAAAAAGGCAATAAACCCGATTAAATAAATAATAACATGTTTATCTGTTACAGCCGGGTTACTAAAAGAGACGGCGGTTAATGCCAAAAAAAACACCATCCCTACGGCCCCTGTCAGCAGTAAACGTTTTCTTCCAAAACGATCGATTAGGGTCATTGCCAAGGCGGTGAAGAGAAAATTGGCCAGTCCAATGTATACCGATTGCTGAAAAGCGTCCGCTTTGTTAAAACCCGCCATTTCAAAAATTCGCGGAGCATAATATAAAATCGCATTAATGCCCGACAGCTGGTTAAACATAGCCAACAGAATAGCATAAAAAATAGGTTTATTGTACTTGCCATTAAACAATTTTTCGCGTGTGCCTCCTGCAGCTAAACGGTGTTCTTCGCGGATAAGTTGAGCGGCGCCTTGTTCGCCCAGACGAATAAAGATCCGCTCAGCTTCTTGGTCTTTACCGTTTAGCACCAACCATCTTGGGCTTTCCGGTATAAATTGCAATAAAATAAAGAATAGCACAGCAGGAGCAGCCATCACGCCCAACATGTAACGCCAAGCATTTTCTTCACCTGTACCTGATAGCAGGTAGTTTGTTAAATAAGCAACTAATATTCCACCAACAATATTGAGCTGAAACATGCCGGCTAAACGGCCCCTAATCCGAGCGGGCGAGATTTCAGCAATATACATGGGACCTACTACAGAAGATGCGCCAACCGCAATTCCACCCAGAAAACGAAATAGAACAAATAAAATCCATTGTTGCGCCAACGCACACCCGACGGCTGAAAGCAAGTAAAATAATGCAATACCTATGAGCACCTTCTTCCTTCCATATTTCTGAGCAGGAGAACCAATGATCAGCGAACCTAGAACTGTCCCGATTAAGCTAGCTGCAACCGTAAATCCGAGCCAAAAGGCATCAAGTTTCCAAAATTCTTGGATCGTCTTTTCTGCCCCCGAGATGACAGCAGTTTCGAAGCCGAAAAGAAAACCACCCAAGGCGGCTATCAATGCAATACGTGTAGGATAAGTCATATTTCTTTATACAATTATTTTAGGTTCATGCGTTCCTTGCACAGCGTTGAATAAAAAGGCGGCGCCAATCATGGCCGATTGTTCCCCTTGCAGAGCTAATTTAACAGCGGGTGTGATGCCCTTCGCCGCCAGCATAGCCGAAAATTTAGGAAGGAACAAGCGATTTGCCTTCGAGATATTCCCTCCGAAAACTAAGGTATCTATCCTTAAATCCACAATATGCCCCGCAAGGAAGTTAGTTAAGCGACTAGCATATTCGTCAAATAGTACGTCTACCGTTTTATCCTTTCCACTCAACTCACTCAATGCTTCTACATTTGTAACCTTATTTCCACTCAACTCCTCGTAGCGGTTTACAAACCATCTTGTCGTGAAAAAGTCATCGGCGATGCTGGTTTGATAAGATTCGCTTCCTAGGTTTAAATCGATTGTTTTTCCTGCGTAACTAAAAGCTGTACCCATCCCGGTGCCCAACGTAAGGCCTAAAACACGATTATTCATCTCTACTAAACCGGTAGCTACTTCACCATGCAGAAAAGCTTCCGCATCGTTTCTAAACAAAACGTGCTTATGAGATAAGTTTAATGTATTTGCTAATTCTTCTTTTATGTTGATACCATATAAACTTTCATATTTATCTAAGCCTCGGATATAAGAAATGCCATTTTCATAGTCAAATGGGCCTGGCATCGCTAAAGCTAGCTTATCAGGGCGTTCATTGAAGGAGGCAAAAGCCATCTCCAGCACATTGCACCAAGTGTTCAAAATATCCTCACGGGTTCCCCTACTATTCACGCGTGCACGTAACATTCTTTCCGAAACAGCTTGCGAGGAAGAAATATCTATGGGCGCAACCGTGATGTGTGAACCACCAATATCAGCAGCGATGACAATGCTTTCAATAGATGAATAGGGCTTATTTCGCATCTTTTACAATTATTTTTTAAGTTCTATGTTTTTAAGTCTCAATAAAGCCTCCAAATAATAGTAATCCGCATAATTAATAGAAGCATCTACTTCACTATTGTTTGGCTTGTGGCCTGTAGCATGTTTTAGAAAAGCCGTATTCGCATTACCACTTTGATAGTTCGTTGAGAGCGATATGAGCATTTGCACTGCTTTTTTATAAAAGTAATCGGCCCGCTTGCTATTTTTAACAAAACCTGACAATTCAATCAAAGCGGATGCGGTTACAGCAGCGGCCGAAGCGTCTTTGGGTGCATTTGGAATAGTGGGATCGTCAAAATCCCAGTACGGTACCTGATCCGCCGGTAATCGATCCAAATACACCTGCGCTACTTTTTGGGCGAAATCCAGAAATTCCGACTTTCCGGTTTCACGGTAACACATTGTATAACCGTAAATAGCCCATGCTTGACCACGTGCCCACATCGAGCCGTCAGCATAGCCTTGGTGAGTAAGTCCTTTAATTCGCCTACCTGTATTCCGGTCGTAAATAACGGCGTGGTAGGCAGTATAATCAGAACGAAAATGGTTCTTCATGGTTTTTTCAGCATGGCTTACCGCAATATCGTAAAACTTTTTGTTTCCACCATTTTTTGATGCCCAAAAAAGAAGCTCCAAATTGATCATGTTATCAATAATGGTATTATGCTGTGGCCACTCCATTCGCGGCACCAACCTCGGCCACGACAAAATAGTTCCTACATTCGGGTTGAAAAGTGTTGCCAGTGTATCCGCAGCGGCTAATATGATCTTCTTATAGCCGGCATCCTTCGTGAGACGATAACCATTTCCAAAACTATTGAATACCTGAAATCCCAAATCATGATCCAGTGCCGGTTCCTGCGATAAAGCGCTAAGTTCACGGGAGAAACGATCAGCAGCCAGTCGTAAAGAGTCATCACCACTAGCCTGGTAGCTGTACCAAAGTATACCCGGCCAAAAACCGCTGGTCCAATCTTTATAATTCACCATTTTCCATTTGCCTGTAGCATCTGTGATATTTCGTGGAATATTCGGTGTATCGAGCGGTAAAACGGCCAGGGTCTTTTTTACCTGTGCAACACAATAATCAATATCCCGTTGCGGATCGTACAGGACTTCCTTCTGATGGCAAGTCGCTAAACCCAAACTACCTAAAACAAAGCAACAGTATATCAATCGCATCTTCATATATTTTAAAAGTATTGCCCCTTCCTTGTTTGTAACGGAAGGGAGCACGATTCATCAACAAAAAAACCAACTCTTTATAAGCTATTTAAACGACTAGACCTACCATCCCGGATTCTGCTTTAAATTAGGATTCAACTGTATTTCCTGATTGGGAATGGGTAACAAATAATTCCGATCGTTCCATTGGCGTGCCGTTTCCAATGTGAACACGCCATTCTGAATCCTATTACCAATAGCTGGGTATTTAGTCTCCCATTCCGTTCCAGACCATGTAATTCCCTGTAATGGTTGAGGCATTTCTATCTCGGCGGTTTTCCAGCGTTTCAAATCGTCTACCCGAAAGCCTTCCATAAACAATTCGACCGTACGCTCCCGCCTAATTTCCGTCCGCATATCTAACCCATAATTCCCTACAAATCCATTACTCAATTTAGGCATACTCTTATTGACTCGTTGTCGAACCAGGTTTAAACTCTTATTTAGGTCGGCGTCGGATATAGCTTCGTTTCTTTCATAAACTGCCTCTGCATAATTTAATAGTACCTCTGCGTAACGAATTACCGGATAGTCGTATCCTTCGGCATTATCATCCACCCTTCGCTCCGCCGCCCATTTCTGATTAGCATAGCCTGTTCCCATCGCCCCATTATGACGTCCTCTTGAATTAGCCTGGTCCACGGCGTCGCTTAACCAATTGACCCTACTTGATGGGGCCTCGTTATCCCAATAATAGTTACCATCAATCATCATCGTATAGCGCATACGATTATCCCTATTTGTGTATTCAGAACGGGCTGTGCTGTAACCGGCAAAACCGGCGCCTGCTTGATTGATCGGTAATCCATTTGCCATTAAAAACATATCAGCAAACTTCTTGGTAATCTGCATGCCTAAATAGCTATGCGTCACATTATATCGGATCTGCCGAAGTTCCGAATCATAACGATTAGAAAGTATGTACTCCTGATTAGCTGATTTATTCAGATTAGCCGGATTAGCCTGCTGGTTCTCCAATATAAACAAATATTTTTGAGCAGAATCTCCAAGCGCCTGGGGAGCAAACAACTGATATTGTCCACTCTCTATGACTGCGTTAGCATTTTGAATGGCCTTATCCAATAAGGCGTTGTACCTAACCGGGTCACCGTTCCTAAATTTTTGCCAAGTTCCCTCATATAGAGCTACCCGACCTAAAAAGGCTTGCGCAGCGCCTTTACTCACTCGCCCCTTTCCATTAACTCCAATTTCTTTTTCAAACGGAAGCAAGAGAATAGCTTCATCCAGATCATGAATGATAAAATCGACAACCTCTTCACGACTGTTCTGTGTTCCCTGCAACGCCGGCGAATCGACCGCCAGTGGTTTATCAAACAATTGGACTTGACCATACATCTGCAGCAGATCAAAATACACATAGGCCCTAAAAAACTTAGCTTCCGCAATATAAACAGCAATTTCATCCGTATTTGCATAAGTTGAAGCTTTATCCAAAAAATAATTAATGGCTCTGATGCGTTTAAAGGCATCCGAGTAATTATTATCGCTCGTTGTGTTGGTATTCGTACCATTACTATAGGGGTTCCTGTCATTTGCCGCGATTAAGTCCCCCCTAATTTCTGCATGTGGTGCATCAACCGTGCCGATTTGATTAAACGTACGTAAATAGGTGTAAAACTCATTGGCGGCCAGTTCGAACTGATCGGCCGTTTTCCAATAATCCACATCTGAAATTTCATTCGTTGGTTTCAGATCGAGCATTTTATTACATCCCGTCAAGGCCAGTCCGGCAGCAAGCCAAGAAAAGCAGATGATATTTTTATAAAAGGTTCTCATAATATTGTGCATTTGATTGGTTAAAGCGTTAGGTTTACTCCGAAAGTATAGAAACGATAGAAAGGGAAACGTTGACTAACGGTATGTACATTGTTGTTATCACTATCTCCCTCTGTATTAACCGTTCGCGGTGCTTCCGGGTCCCATCCATCACGGATTTTGCTAATCTCCCAAAGATCATTTCCCGAGAAATAAACCCGCAAACGTTCAATACCAATTTTTCTCGTTATGATTTGCGGAATAGTATATCCAATCACTAAATTTTTCAGGCGTAAATATGCGCCGTTCTCGCGCACAAAGTCTGACGGAAAATAATTGTAATTATTAATGTTTCCGGTTGTAGATATACGAGGATATGCTGCATCAGTACGCTCGGGGGTCCACCATTTATTGTAAAAAGCCTCATTCTGTGCTTGGTAGACAACTGCGCCTGGAATACGCCAGTTACCGGTTCTGAGAATCGCCCGCTTACCTACCCCTTGAAAGATAAAGCTCATATCAAAACCTTTCCAATCGAAGCCCCCGTTTATGGCAAAAGAATAACGGGGATCATCCGTCCCTAAAAAGACCGCGTCGTCAGGAAATGTGATCTTACCGTCTCCATTCACGTCTTTAAACATATTATCGCCCAACTGCAGTCCGTTATTTCTACCCGTGCCTTGTGGAATCACATTGGAGCCGTTTTTATAAGCAGCGATATAAGCCTCCAATTGTTCTCGCGTTTGAATACGACCGTCGTACACTAATCCAAAGTAAGAGTTGATAGGATACCCTTCTACGCTGCTATTAAAACCCTGGTTACTTGATTGAATCAATGTTTGTCCACCAAAATTGACAAGCTCATTTTTGGCATCTGAAATATTACCACCGATATGGTAGTTTACATTTCCTATTTTATCGCGCCAGTTAAGACTTAACTCCCAACCTTTTGTTTTCAGTTCACCATTATTTCCTTGAGGAGCCGTTGCACCCAACACTGCCGGAAAGGTACGCGCCAAGAGCATATTCTTATTCCGTTTGACGAAATAATCAACACTACCCGTCAATCGATTATTGGCGAAAGCAAAGTCGAGCCCTATATTAGTTGTTTGCAATTCCTCCCAAGTTCGGTCAAAGGCCACCAAATTTTGAGGCGACACCCGAACGGCGGGACTGTTACCTAGAATAGGGAAGCCGCTCGACGCCGGGCCAGTCGAGTAGTCCAATCGCAAATATTCATAATAATCATATAAACCAATACCACTTTGGTTACCAACAGTGCCCCAAGAAGCGCGAAGCTTCAGATCGCTCACCAATTCAACATCTTTCAAAAATGCCTCTTCTTTCAAACGCCAACCACCTGAAATACCGCCGAATAATTTCCATCGGTCTTGCGCTCGGAATCTGGAGGAACCGTCATAGCGACCATTCACTTCCAATAAATAACGTCCTTTATAATTATAGTTCACGCGACTGAAATAGCCGGCTAATGCATTATGCCCTTGGGTCTCTGAAACTGATTTTGTCGTAGGATCGCCAAAACTATTACTTAATGACGGAGGAACGCCGTCCAGTACATCCAATGTTCTCCCCAAGAAGCGATTGAAATCATTCCTTTCGTATTGCGTTCCAGCCATCAATTTAAAATCGTGATCCGTACCGAATACCTTTTGATATTGCAAATAGATATTTCCTGTATAGTAATTTTCGCGACGTGCCCCTCTTTGATAAAAATTTTGGTTAGCTCCGGTGGACGTCAAATAAATGGGCGGAGCCGTTTCGAGGTAGTCATAATAACCTACCAGGTTTTCTTGTACTCGATTATCGCGATTGTAGAAATAATAACCGACGGCCGCATTTGCACTTAAATGTTCGTTCAATTGATAAGACAAATTGAAATTGGTATTAATCCGCGTATGGAACTCTTTATTCTCTCCCCCGTATTGTGCAATATTATTAACCGCCACATTGCCAATGCCCGAACCCCAGATATACGGTTTGCCATTAATAGTGGTTGAGGGCATACCTGGTTGAATACCATTATTCAACAGACCTCCTAAACCGCTAGGTTGCACAATATCATTCCGTTCCAATGATAGATTGCTTTGCAATTTAAATTTATCCGTAATTTGGTAATCATGGGATAAGCGTAAATTATAGCGTTTATTGCTGTTGTCTCCATACTGCAATAAACTTCCATCATTTAAGTACCCCAAAGAAATACGATATCCTGTCTTTTCTCCTTTACCGCTGATACTCAACTGATGTTCGTGACTGCTAGCGGTGCCCCAAAGTATATCCTGCATGGTACCATCAAAAAACATAAAATCGCGCACATCGGTAAAACCGGTAAATCCTTGATCTAAATATTCCTGTCTTGTTAGATAGTTCAATCCATTTTGCTTTGCATACATAGATGCTCGCGCTAAGTTGATCCATAAATCTTCTGCACCAAAACCATCCGATAAACGCGCCTCTTCGATCATGGGCCCCCACCCGTTTATATCTACCAGCTGAGGAAGCAATCCTACACGCTTGAGCGACAAGGAGCCATTGTAGTTAATAGTGGGTTTGCCATCTAACGCCCGCTTAGTGGTAATCAACACAACCCCACCCGCCGCACGAGCACCATAAATCGAAGCTGCCGCTGCGTCCTTTAAAAAAGAAATATTTTCTATATCATTTGGATTCAACGAGTTAAGTGCACTAACCCCTGGAACCGGAACACCGTCAATGATGACCAATGCTTCTGTACCATTGATAGAAGTAGCGCCTCGCATTTGGAAATTCCAACTCTCGCGGCCTGGTTGGGCCGAACTCCGTGTGACTGTTACACCTGCTACCTGACCTTGCAAAGCCGCTAAAGGATTTGAGATGGGTCCTCTATCCTGAAAGGTTTCTTTACCTATTGTGCCAACGGCTCCGGTCAGTGTCGTACGCTTTTGTGTACCGTAACCCACAACAATCACTTCATCCAGAGCCTGTTGATCAGCTGTTAGAGAAATGGTTAAAGCTTCATGAGCGTTTACTACTATTTCTCTTGTGATATAACCGGTATACGAGATTTGCAAAACAGTGCCGTCGCCTCCCTTTAAGCTAAAACTTCCGTTTACGTCGGTTGCAGTACCTTGCAACGTCCCTTTTACTTTCACTGAAACACCAGGTAACGGCTCATTGGTATTGGCGTCAATTACCTTTCCAACTAATTTTCCTTGGGTAGCTCCCATTGTTTGCTGATTTTGGGCAACTGCTTGGGTTAAGCACCATGTGAAAAGGAATAATACACACCAATGCTTTCTTTTTTTTAATTCGATTAAATAGTTCATATATTTTTTGGTTGGTTAGTCTCTTAACACTTGTCCATGCTCGCTTAATGCGTCAAAACTATAAAGCCTAAACCGATTCAGGAAATGAGAACTCGGTAGGAGTTGTAGATAGTAATACATATTAAAAACAAGATAAAAAGCTGACTTTAATACACTTATATCTTTTAAAAAATCCGTATGCAGGGTAATTAAACTGAGAAGATTGTTAAATATCCTTAGTAATTCATTTGCATATTATTTGTAATGCGAAGCCCTAAACGTCCATAACCTGATGTTTCTCTAGGTAGGCTTTAGGCGTCATACCTGTGGCAGCTTTAAAGGCCTCATGAAAGGAGGTGTAATTTCTAAATCCACTGCTGTAGCATACCTGCTTTACAGACAACTGATCGCTCAACAACAACTTACATGCATAGCCTATCCGAACGTCCTGCAAAAAACGACTATAAGTTTTACCCGTAGTGACTTTAAAATACCTACAAAAAGAACTGGGTGCCAAATCGGCTACTTGTGCCACCTTTTCTAAATTTAGGTTCTCTTGAAAATTAGTTAAGATATAATGGTAGATATTATTGAGTCGATCAGTTTCCACTTTATTGCCCGTATATTGGAACCCCCTCGATGATAAAGTGTTTAATCCTTTGCATTCGGTCATTTTCCGCAGGCAATCCAATAAATCCAATATTTTCCGAAAACCGTCCGCATCGCATATTCTCTCCACATTCCCAAATAACGTTTTTGTGTCCAATCCACTAATTAAAACGCCTCTTTCTGCCTTCAATAGCAGTGATTTAATTGCTTTTGCCTCGGGCAAATTCAACCAAGTCTGCCCTAAAAAATCACGTCTAAAATGTAGCGTCGTCGTAAAGGGTGTATTATCACCTAGCAAACGGATTGAGTGGTCGTAACGCCAATGATGGGGTAAATTCGACCCAATCAACACAAGATCCCCCGCAAGAAATGTACGAATATGGTCCCCTATAAAAAGCGTACCCGTACCCTTATGAAAACAAACCAGTTCTAACTCTTCATGGCAATGCCATCGATCATTTAGATTAGGTGTCATGACTCTCCGTACGTTAAGCGAGCTGGTTGCTTTTTTGGGTATTATAATTTGCTGTGCATTCATTTCTTTCTATGGTTAGCTTCCGGGTTAGCGTTCAGATGAGGGCGATCTGCCGATCTGTTTTGCGAAATTGATTTATCTATCCCGTTAAAAGGGGGACAAATCCGTAAAAATGGTGGCTATTTTCGATTCATTTTCCTGGCTTTCGAGCCTCCTATATCGGTTCAGGAAAAATCGGGGTGAAAAGGCATCGCTTCATAAAGGAAATAATTCGGTCTTTATATTGAAAAAATTTTACTTTTATGGTTCTAACGCCGGAAACCCTAAAATGGAATAAAACGCATAAGCAACCTAATGAAAGCGCTACTTTTAATATTTTATTCATTATATTGTTTTACAACGCTTTATGCCCAAAAATCAGGAAATATCAGCTATGTGGATATTGAACGCGGTTTATCTAACAACCAAGTAAGGAGCATAACCCAAGACCATCGCGGTTTTATGTGGTTTGCCACCAAAGATGGCCTCAATCGTTATAACGGGTACACGTTTGATGTTTTTAGAAAGCAGGTGGATAACTCCTCGTCGCTGTCTCATAATATTTTAACAGCGGTAACCAATGACAGGCAACATCGTTTATGGGCAGCGACCCGCCAAGGCGTTTGTATCTACAATGATACTACCAATACATTTATGCCTGTAGATCACCTCCCTTATCACGGCCAACATGCTAAACCTTTACAAGAGGTAATACGTACAGTACAAACAGATAAAGTCGGTAATATGTTGATTGCATCTGAAGGATTGGGATTATTATATTGCCAAAGTGGTCATACAGCAAGGCAAATTCCGTTAATTATAGAAGGCAAAAAAAATCTCACTTACGGTGTCCCCTGCCTTACCATCGCGCCTAACGGAACTGTCTGGGTTTTTGTTCAAAAAATTGGCCTGTGTGTACTGCGTTACGACAAGATGTGCCTGGAACTGATCAACGAGGAAATTAAACTCGCTGTTAGCATGGAAGCCGATGACCAATATCTCTACATTGGCAGCTACCGAGGTTTGTTAAAATTTGATGTCAAACAACAAAAATTAGAAAAAGTATTTTTAGATAAGTTTGATCAAGGCGTGCTGACGGTCAACTGTCTCACATGGCGCACAGCCGATGAACTCTGGATCGGAACAGCCGAAGCTGGTATTTTTATATATCATGCTAAACAAAAAGAGGCTCAAGCCTTTTTATCATCTGATCAAAAGAATTTGTCGAGCTATGGTTATATCTACTCCATTTATGTCGACTATGATGCTCGAGTTTGGATTGGAACATCCATCAGTGGTGTGCTCATTGTGGACCCTAACAAAAAAAAATTCCGTACCCTCACACCGGGCCAACTCGGAACAACTAAATCCAGTCAGTTGGCGATCTCTTCATTTATGGAAGATGGCGATCATAATCTGTATGTCGGCACTGAAAATGATGGATTGTACATATGGCATCCGAACAAAGGCTTTTACCGTCATTTTCTTCATGACGAAAACAAAGCCACCTCTTTATCTAGTAATTCTGTCACTTCCATACTCCAAGACAATGAAAACGCCGTTTGGATAGGCACTTTCAATGCCGGAATCAACCGATACCATTCGGCAAACGGTACTTTTGAACGATTTCGTTGTATCAATCCGAGTACAGGTATTGAGAATAAAGTTATTCGACGTCTTTATAAGGACAGGCACGGTAACTTTTGGGCAACCACTTTAAGGCAGGGAACACTTACAGGAGGCCTATATAGATTTAATTATCAATCTGATAGCTTTCAACTGTTCGATGATCGCTTGAGCGATTTTTTTTCCTTTACAGAAGACAGACAAGGCACACTATGGGGTGGAAACCTTACCGAATTAGTAAAAATCGACACCGCAGCAAAAAATCATCGGTTTTTCCCTATTCATTACACGGTTACCAGCATTTACGAGGATAGGGGTGGTCATTTTTGGGTTGGTACCGAAGGTGGAGGGCTCTTCCTTTTCGATCGGGAGCGCTTCCAAATTACTAAACGGTATACCACAGAAAACGGGCTCAGCAACAACGCGGTGCTTTCCATTTTAGAGGACGAGCAAAGTAACTTATGGATGAGCACGTATAATGGCTTAATGAAATTTGATCCAAAGCGAGAGCAGTTTCTTTACTATTATCAAAGCGATGGACTCCAAAGCAATCAATTCCAATTGTGCGCGGCTGACCGTTTAGCCTCCGGAGCCTTTGTCTTTGGCGGCATAAAGGGCTTCAATCTATTTATGCCAGCTGAAATAACAACTGCTCAAACAAGCCCGGCACTTCACTTCACGCAAGTGGCGGTGGATGGAAAAGTGTTCCCCTTCATGAATACGCCTATTGTTTTGCCTTATAACCAAGCTGCGTTAAGCTTCCAATTTGCCGCCTTGGAATATTCAGCACCGGATAAGATACAGTATGCATATTATATGGAAGGTTGGGATAAAACCTGGAATTATGCCGGTAATAACCGGATCATTAATTACAATCGAATGGCAGAAGGCTCTTACGTCTTACATATACGTTGCACAAACAGCGAGGGCATTTGGATGGATAGTAATACACGTCTGGCAATTACCATACTTCCACCTTGGTATCGAAGCTGGTGGGCCTATTTGTTATATGCAGTAACCGCAGCTGCACTGCTATCCGGATATCTCTTGTACCGAACCAGGCAGACGCGTTTGCAATATGAAGTAAAAGTATCAAAGCTGGACGCATTGCGTAAAAAGGCTGAATACGATGCAGAAGTGGTACGGCACGAAAAGGATTTGATCGCTTTTGAACAAGAACGATTGATCAATGAAAAAGAGAAAGAACTGAATGAAAAACGCATCTCCTTTTTCACCAACATCTCTCATGAGTTCCGTACCCCGCTCACACTAATTATCAATCCGATTAAAGAATTGTTGAATCGGATCAGCGAAAAGGAGGTGCGCAACGAATTGGATATTATGTACCGAAGTGCGCGTCGTATGTTAAATTTGGTTGATCAGCTCCTTCTTTTCAGGAAAGTGGAAGCGGGTTATGAGCAATTAAACAACTCTTACTTCAATTTCCATGACTTATGTGAAGAAGTATACCTCTATTTTATACAGCAAGCGCAGACCAAACACATTATTTATGATTTTTTCTGCCCGAATAAGGAACTGTATCTCGTAGGCGATCGGGACAAGCTTGAAATGGTATTCTTCAACCTTATTTCAAACGCTTTAAAATATACCTCCGTTGGGGGTCGAGTCAGGCTAAATGTTGTTGAGATGGTACAGGAACTGATAATTGAAGTGTCTGATACAGGATGCGGCATTTCAGCTCAGGAAGGAGATAAACTATTTGAACGATTTTACCAAACCGATTACGGAAATAAAACCGGTAAATTAGGCTTTGGAATCGGGCTTTATCTTGCTAAACAATTTGTCGAATTGCATGGAGGAAGCTTGACTTATCAGAGTGCACTTGGTAATGGTACCACATTCAAGGTGGTACTTGTGAAACAGGATAGGCAGCCCTTTGAAGCCCCTCCTATCGCAGTCCATTCCGTTTCCTCGCTTCCGGATCATTCGCTCATATCAAACTCTTCGGAAGCAGTGGAGTTAGATTTGAATACAACGAATTTAAACCAAGAATTCATCAGTGATAAAAGAAGTTTGCTGGTGGTTGATGACGATGCGGATATTCGCAACTATATCAAAAATATCTTTAAGTCAATTTACACAGTTTATGAAGCCGAAGATGGCGAGGAGGGTTTGGCAATGGTTCGGAGGAAGCTGCCCGATCTTATTATTACAGATTATAAGATGGGTGAACTGGATGGCATTAGCTTTTGTCAACAGCTAAAAAATGACACAACCTTTTCCAATATCCCCGTAATTCTATTAACCGCCAATACAGGCAAGGATGTCCAATTAAAAAGCCTTGATAGTGGGGCTGACGATTTTCTTACTAAACCATTCGAAACAGATTATTTAGTTGCTCGTGTGGCCAACCTCTTGCAAAACCGAAACTATTTACAAAATTATTTTTATAATGAAATAACGCTGCAATTTAACACTGTAGTGATATCAGAGGAATACAAGAAATTTCTGGATCGTTGCATTGAAATCGTGGAACAACATTTAACCGACACCGACTTCGGCATACAGGCGCTTGCCGCTGAGATTGGCATGAGTCATTCTAATCTATACAAAAGAGTAAAATCCATTTCGGGGCAGTCGGTCAGCGCCTTTATCCGCTTTATCCGGTTACGTAAAGCGGCTCAATTACTTATCGACACGGATTGTAACGTTACAGAAGCGGCTTTCAGAACGGGCTTTAATGATCCCAAATATTTCAGTAAGCAATTCACCAAACTATTTCGATCGAGTCCGTCGGAATTTATTAGAAAACACAGGGTAACCTTTGCTAAGCATTTTAAAGTTCAGAAAAAAGAATAACGAGGTCGCTAATTAGCGTATAGATAATTCTATATTCACGGTAGTTCCCTCGTTTATTGCTGAATCAATCTCTAGATTTCCTTTCAAAAAGGACACTCTACTCTCCATATTGTTCAGACCGATACCTTTCTTAGTTTTCAATATACTTTTATCGAAACCCCTGCCATTATCTTCCATGGTAATGAAAAAGCGATTTTCATTTTGACTACATTGCAACACAATTTGGCTAGCCCTTCCATGACGTACAGCATTTGTCAATAACTCTTGTATTATCCTGTAAATACTCACTTGTACCTGTTCAGGTATATCCTTTTGTATAGCAAATGCCTGAAAACTTATGTAGGTTACCTCGTTTCTAAAGAAATCACAAAGATCTTCCAACGCGATCTCTAAACCAAATTTGATAAGCGCCATAGGCATCATATTATGGGCTATACGGCGCAATTCTGTCAGTGAACCATCAACCTGATTAATGATGCCGCCTAAATCCTCTACAATTACATTGGTTTCAGCTCTCGACTCCAAACCCGAAAGATTGATCTTTACATTGGCAAGCAAGCCGCCTAAACCATCATGCAAATCACGTGCTAAACGTCGACGTTCCTTCTCTTCTCCTTCTAATAAGGCTGAACTATACTCAAGCTGTCGTTGTTGTTCGGCTTCCTTTAATTGCTGTCGATAATTTAGTTCCTTTTGTTCCGACAACTTTTTATTATTCCGGTAATACCATAACGAGAAAAAGGAAGCTAACAATAATACCAGACTTAAAGCTCCTAATAGCCAGTTAAAGAGACGATTGTTACGGGCTTCCAGTACAGTTCGATCATTCTCCGCTTTCAATTCGCTGATTTTCTTTTCGTTCTCTGCATTTCTAAACTTGACTTCCAGTTCGTGTATATCATTTTTCAGTTTACTCGCATTCAAACTATCACTCAAAACACTATATTGCTTTAACCAGTTATAAGCAGAAGACATATCTTTCAACCTTACATTCGTTTCCGCCAATCCTTCATAAATTTGCAATCTATTTACGGCAAGTGACATCAATTCCTTTCGATTTAATAGCTGATGAAGTACTTCTTTTGCTCGTTGATAGTCTCCGTTTTCATAGTAGACATAAAATTTTTGGAACACCAAACTCTGCTCGTCATAGGTCATGTTTAGCTTTTTTGCTAATCCGATTCCTTTATCCAAACTTTTCAGCGCTTTAACAGGGGCTCTAACTACGGTAAAGTACATTCCTTCTATCATATAATAGCGCAGAAAATGTTCAGACTCGGGAAAAGGAGCGAGTAAAACACGTGCGCTATCCAGCATCGCTTTTGCCTTCGGGTACTTTTCCAGAAAAACATAATTTTCAGCATTAGTAACGTAGGCTTTCGCCAATAATCCGGGCTCAGCGTGTGCATCCTTTAATGTCTCAATCGCCTTCAAGCAGTATTTTTCAGATTTCTCCAGTTGCCGTTTATTTTTGAAAACAATCCCCATTGCCAGGTAATTATCACCAACCAGCGAATAGTCGCCGGACTTTTGGGCAAACGGAATGGCTTTATTTACTAAAATATCGGTGAAAGCCTTTTCGTCATCATCCAATTGTTTCCACAAACCAATCTTCCGCCAAATTTTTGATCGAAATAGATAAACATCCCGACCTGTATATTTGCGTAAAGCGTCGTCTGCTTTTAAATAAATGTCCTCACTTTTTTTCCTTTCTTCTTCAAAAGAACCTTCAAAATAATAACGTATTCCCTGTAGATAGGGGTAGTTACGGCTCAATTGCGTTCCTTGTTCAAGGTATCGCTTTGCTTTGATTGTATCCTTGGCGGACCAATATTCAGCTAAAAGAAAACTTGTTCGTGCTTTAACACTATCAGACGCGGTGCCTTTCAAAACCATATTTAAACTGTCCCTATATTTACTATGATCAAGTGGCACTTGTGCCAGACATACAGTTAGGTAGTTTAGAAAAAAGATTAAACAAAACAGGTTGCGAAGCATATCGGCAAATTAAATTCGATTACAATCGTTAAAAATATTTAAAATTTACCGAAAATGGAATTTCCTTAAAGTAAACTCCCGTTGGTGGATTCGCCTTTAACATAGAGATGAAGGAATAGCCTTGTTATTTTCAATTTTTAGATCATGCTTTTGGAAAGTCCTGAGCCATCCGCCACGTCCTGCAAGGTTCTCCGCTGATTCATCCTTAGTATCCTGATGCGGTCGCCCACAGCTAAAGATGTTAAAACATGCTCTTTAGGACTTTTATTTCGTTTTTCACTAAACATCCAATTATTAACAAGCGTAAAATAAAAAGTTAAGCTTATTTGATCAAACCATCTCCGTCATAAAATATTCTTCATCTACGCTATGCAGTAATGATTAAAAACAGCCTCACCAGTCCAGTTTAATAAGCGCTACCGCTTGTCGTTTTAACGACAAAGGCACAAGGGCTTTGCCCGCGTTTATATCTATTCTTTTTTCCAAAATGCACTTTAGTTTACCCGCTTGCTCAAGCGTTGAGATTTGCTGTTGACTTGGCTTTTGCGGTGAGCCCATTTTTTTCCAAACTTCGTAAGAATTACTATTCTCGTCGTCAATAAGATACAGATGGAGCGTGGCATCCTTAGCTGGTACATGCGCTAAAACTACATTCACAATTTCGGCAGGCCCCTGTTCATCGGCATCGTGATAATTCCAAACCATCACCGCTGCTGATTTTACATCTTTAGTAGCCAATGCGCCAATATCCGTTTTTGGTCCACGCACACTGGAATCAAGTACCGTTTCAAGTGGATACATTCGATTACTCTCTACTGATATACGATCGCCTTTCATCATACCAAACATTCTGAAAACATTCAGTACCGGTTTATCAACTCCATTGGTTGCCAAATCACGGAAGCCGTAGAACCAAGGTTGATTTTCAAATTCAAAAGACCAAGATACCGCGCCCAGAAAATTCACTTTTGCATCATCAGCTAACAAATACTTCCTTGCGAAGGAAGCGGCAGTATAGCTCGAATACATGGTGCCATTTCGGTAAGCATTTTCAGGGTTCGTTGCCATACCACATGCTGCACATCCTTCAGGATCTGATTCACCGATAATAAGCGGCAAATGTTTTGTTTCAGGATAAGAAGACGCTATGCGGAAACCCGCAGCAATATCACGCATCTGTGGCGACATGTTCATCACGACCTTCCCGTCTACCAGCTTGGGTGAACCTTTAGCATGAAAAAGCAAGGCTTCCAAGGGTGATCCCTTTTTTCCCGTGGCGTAATTGGTACCGGAAATGCAGTGCTTTATAAAATTATTCATCCATTCCATAGCACCTTTACTCGAAGTGCCCGCGATATTAGGTCCTCCAATTTTAGCAGTTGGCAGTGCGCGTTTAACACCATCCGCCGCATAATCATAAAGCTTAAAGAACTCATCCTGACTAGCCATCCAATAATGGCCATTAGGTTCGTTCCATACCTCCCAATACCACGTTTCTACCTCCTCTTTTCCATATCGCTCCACGGCATGTTTTACCCATTGGTAAACCAGTTCTCGCCATTTATTGTAATCTTTCGGAGGATAGGCCCACCCAGTAATAATATCGGTATAAGGATCACCGGGCTTCCAACGATGTCGATAAGGTTTTGGATTATTTGATGATAAATCTTCGGGCATAAAACCTATTTGAGCCAAGGGTTTCATTCCTCTCTGAATATACGTATCAAAAATACTGTCAATAATTTTCCAATCATAAACAGGCTTCCCATTTGCATCTTCGGTATACGCATTCGTTGAGCCCCATTTTAAAGCAGCGGTTCCATCGCCACTTACCAATAAGCTGTGTGTACGGACATATACCGGAACCGGACTTAAATCAGCCAGTTCAGAAAGAAGCTTTTTGCCATCTTTCATATAAGTATAATTAGGTTCATCGTATCCAAACCAGGCCCATATCGGTTTCATCGGAGCTATCTTTTTTTGAAGATCTACTTTGATGAGGTTATTAGTAGTTGAAGTTTGCCGGGCTTTTGCATTTGTGGATACAATTGCAAAAAAAACAAGAAGTAAATAGCTAAATGTGTTTCGCATATCTATGATTTATAAGTGGTTGAAAAATCATTTATAAAATTGGTATATTTTATTATTCAATAAAGTTGAATAAATGTAATAACATTCCAAACTTTATCCAGCTTATAAATTTATTAGTTCCGTCAAAGCACCTCTGTATGGACGTAGATTGATGGAAAATATGTTAAATAGTTTAATAGCTATTCGTACACTCTTTTATTCCCACCTATTGAAAAGCAAGGTTCCATAGCCTGGGTGATCGGCTCCAAATGGGGCCCCTTCCGGCCGCAGGTCCTGTAGTACCTGAGAAGTAAAGGGCATTGCCAAGCCTTTTCTGTGTACGTAGTGATTGAATGCAATTTCAAATACAGATCGGAAATTTCCTCTATTCTTTGGAGATATGGCCTCTGGTGTGTAATCTTGATAATTTCTTTCCCCGTAGTCATACCAAAGCACGTAAGGCACCTCATTTCCCAAGTTATAATTGGCTGTATATTCATAACCTCTCATAAGAGCATTATTAGAAGCCTTGTATAAATCTATTCCTTGGTGATAAGCCATTTCAGCAAGTTCAGCTAATGATCCGAGCGCCAGCATGGTATGCGGTTGGTCTCGATTGCTTTCTTGCAGTTGTCCGGCGGTAGATACTACATAATTGTCGATACTTCCATTGCCCTCACCATGATAAAAGTAAGTAACAACTCGATTTATCATTTCCCGATCTTCGGTAAAGATGGCAATGGCCATCAATGCCTTCATACAAATAATATCCCAGTTGCCATGGGCATAGGGTCTGAAATTCTGTAAAGTCGGATAAAATACCTGCTTTAGCATAGTACCACAACGCTGGATAGAGGCTGTGGGCCACTGTGGATAAGTCGATCGCAT
Source organism: Olivibacter sp. EAT-5 (assembly GCF_044784325.1). Taxonomy (NCBI): domain Bacteria; kingdom Pseudomonadati; phylum Bacteroidota; class Sphingobacteriia; order Sphingobacteriales; family Sphingobacteriaceae; genus Olivibacter; species Olivibacter sp. EAT-5. The sequence goes on from NZ_CP173028.1 coordinate 5,550,238, forward strand.
GATTTCGGCAGCATTTGCTAAAATGAAGCCATAAAGGCCGTTCAACTCAGCATCGCCACCGATGATACCGGTGGTAGTGGAAGCGTAAGCATCAATAATTTCAATCGATTTTTGTGCATTAGCGACATTACCCGTAATATTCCACATCAAGGCATTGTAATAAGCAGCCAGGAAATCATTTTCTACTCGCGATTTCACCGCGCCTCCTCCTATCCCGTCAACGGTTTGACTTGCATCTCTTGTAAGTTTTGTAAAGGGCCCCGCCATATTAAAGGAAGCTGAGGAACGGCCATTGGCGGCCAACAACTGATAGCATGCATAAGCATTTGGCTTTTGGTCGGCAACTAAGGAACGAATATGATTTAAATCCGCCATTGTATGTAACATACCCGGATGTTTGAACGGTGCTGTGAATTGAAATGGAGCAGGGTTTGGCGCACCAACCTTTTGACGAAGGTCTTCGACGGATTTAAAAGTACCCACCCAATAAACCGGATAGTCAAGTTGCCGGTTAGCCAATTGGGCAGCAGTTAATTCAACATCCGCTACCTTAAATTGGAAGAGCGATAAGTTAATGTTGCTGTCAAGGGGCAGTGCGTTGCTGCCGAGTTTTCCTTTGCTCAGATCCCAATAATAAACATTACCGGAAGCCATTTTGATAACTGTATGGTTGTTATTACGGTTATCAAAAGCACCGAGATTCGTATCGAAAAAAAAATTACTTTTAGGCGGTTTTGCCATTTTAACGGCAATTATAGGATAGTTGCTAATATTAAGTACCGCTCCGCCAACGCGCTGTATATCGCCTCTAAATTTTGTGGTTCCGGACATTGTTACCTGCATGGCACCATTCAATAGGGCTACGGTGGCACCATTGGTTGGCGTGCGCCATGTCAAACTATCCAATTTGCCGAAATCGTCAAAAAAATAACCATCTAAATGCTCTTCTGCACCCGGGTTGACAGGATGTAAAACTTTTTTACAAGACAACAATAAGAAAATACTTGCAAGAACGACAAGTACACTTTTAAAGTACATGTTTTTCATCATCTAATCCGATTAAGTTTATAATTTCTGTGGTAGCAAGTAAAACACCAAACCCAATTATGACACGCTAAAATAGTGCACGCTTACCGCCGTTTTTTTATAATGGTTTCATCAAAACTAGTAATCTAAACCGGTTCAGGCAATTGAAGAACGGAAGCAGAACCAACTTAATCTTAAAAACAAAACAGCACAAAAAACTATTAATCAACACAATACGAGATAAATTCCTATAAAATCATGATAAGAATCTTAAGGAATATGATAGAATAACTTAGTAGATTAAATGGCGTATCTAAAGGTTAGGCTTTGGTTTTAGGGCCTTAGGCACTAGGTTATTAGTATTAGCTTTTAGCTGCCGGCAGCCAACTTTTGTCGGTGCCGCAGTAAAGCGGTTATTATTACTAATAAGAGTCTATAGGCAATAGGCGATCGATTTATTTTAAAGAATTCTTTATTTCATTCGTAATAGCGACAGTAACCTGCAGACAGCTTTGTTGTTTCTTTTGCAAAAAACAACCGCAAATGCCTACTAGTGCAACTGCCGCTAATCCTATTTAACTATGCAAAACACCTCAATACCCTGGGTTCTGTTTAAGCTTACTATTAGTCAGTAACTCAGAATTTGGAATAGGAAATAGTTTTCTATAATCCGCGCTTGGATCGTGCGAAAACCAAGATTTCTTCGTAAATACATTAAAGCGAATCATATCTTGCCTACGGCGTCCCTCTTGTGTAAACTCCCAGGCCAGTTCATCTAAAAATCTTCCATATTGAATATCAGCACCGCCTTCATGTGTATTCGCATTATTATCTCGCCTACCATAGTCATAAGCGCTTCCCTGCAAGAGTTGGGCGCCGGTTACTTTGGCCTTCTCCGGGCTTGCTTTAAAATTACGGGCCCTTACCTCTGTTACAAGGGTCGCCGCTTCATCCTGTCGGCCGGTTCGCAAAAGCGATTCTGCTTTCATTAACAGGACATCCGCATACCTAAACAGTGGCCAATCGTTACTCAATCGATTCGTTATTCCCTGGGCGTACTCAAACTTACCCCAGCGTAACCCATGCACCTCTTGTGATTCGTCCATACTTGGCACCTCATTGATATAAGCAAGAGGCCGCCCGGCAAAGGCTCCCATTGTGCAATTCAATGCGGCACCTGTAGACGAATATTGCTGTCCCTGTATAAAATTAGTGACTAAGCGATTGTCATCCGGATCAAAAGAATTAATATATTGAGGCGTTACACAAACTCCTCCCCAGGGGGTAGCTGTGAAATTGTACGTTGCCTGATTTGCAGGCTGTAACGTATACATATGAAAATCGAAAGCATTCCAATCGCTCACATAATTTTCGTCAAATGCCAGTGCCATAATAATTTCAACAGAGCTTTCATTATGTGTAGCAAATACATTAGATTGATTTCCCTCCAAAGCATATTTATTCGCCTCTATAATGCGGTTGCACGCTTCAATACAAGCATCATAGTTTCCTGTACCGGTATACACTTCGGCATTCAGGTATACCTTAGCCAACAAGCTGTATGCAGCCCACTTATTAAAACGGCCATAAAAATTACCACCTACCGTTTCGCTCAACTGATCGATATTTCCTGTTATCTCTGAAATAATGAAATCATACACTTCCTGTCGCGTGTTCTGTTCTGGCAAATAGCCTTCCGGCACGTCAAATTGGGTTACAATAGGTACATTACCATAGAGATCGCATAATAAATAATAATAGGAAGCACGTAGCACCTTTAACTCCGCCAATATTTGTTCGCGGGTATCTGGAACTTCAATAGCCCCCGATTCGATCTGATAAATTATGCGATTACAACTATTCACACCTACATATGTTCGTTCCCAGCAATTCCGCACCACCTCATCTTCAGAAGTCCATTTATGCTGATGTAAACGTTTATAAACACCACCATCTACCCAGCCATTGGGTCGGGCGGGTAATACGTCCTGATCAGCGGTAAGCATTTGCGCTCGAACGACACCATTCCATAGAAGCATGGTATGTCGCCATGGAACATAAGCGGATCCTATTAGCGCAATTAGATCGTCACCAGACGCCACAAATTCATCTGCGATAACCCGGTCGTAAGCATCGTCTTTCAACTTCGTACAGGAAAGGTTTATGATCAATGATGATAGCATTAAACCGATTAAGAATATCTTTATTTTCATCTTTATTATTTTTTAATGGCTGATGAGAGCTCGAGTAAATAATGACTGCCCCGTGTGTCAATATTACTTACATCTCGGCTTCATCTTTATTATTTTTTAGCATTTCTATAATATCCATGTACACTTCGTTCCTTTAAAAGCTAACATTTGCCCCGATCGTAAAGGAGCGTATCGTCGGATATTGATCTCGGTTGTCATAACCCGGATCAAGGCCTGCACGGCTTACTTCCGGATCGATCCCTTTATAACCAGTAATAATGAAGGTATTTAAACTGGATGCGTAAACACGCAAGCTCTTGACTCCCTTCCACTTATCCGATTTAAAAGTATAACCAAGTGTAATATTATCTATTTTCCAATGATCACCATTTTCTACATAATAGCTATTAAATTCGCCGGGGACGAGCTTGTTCAAAACTGCTTTTCCATAAATCTTGTCGTAGGCTGATTTTAAACGATTGTATTGCTCTAAGTTTGTATTCTCATAATACATCCGTGCACCGTTAATAATCTGATAACCAAATGCGCCACGCATACTGATATTCAAATCAAACTGCTTATACTGGAAGGAATGATTCCATCCCGCATACCATTTAGGGAGTCCATTACCGATTACTTTTTTATCTTCGAATGCGCGCGGAAAGTCGTCATAAGCTACCGGATTTCCGTCTCTACCCTCATAGATCCATTTTCCGTCGTCTGAAATATCAATTACTTTAAAGCCATAGAAATTACCGATCTTATCGCCTACACGCACAATGTGAGACTCAGTCTTAACCGGTTCGCTGATCCATCCGGTCATAAAATAATCGCTTGACGACTGATATAGTTCGTTAGACAAACTGATCAGCTCATTGCTGTTTGTTGAAAAATTAATGGAGGTCGACCAGTTAAATTGCTTCTTTCTGATCGGGTTAAAGGATAGAAGTACTTCAATCCCTTTGTTGCGCATTTTTCCTACATTAGCCCTCGTTGTTTTATACAAATTAGGCGGACTTGGTACCGCGTAATCATAGAGTAACCCGTTGATATCCCGATTATATACATCGATGCTCCCGCTTAACTGGCTGTTGAACATGCTAAAGTCCAAACCGAAGTTGGTTTCGTGCTTTTCTTCCCAACGTAGATATGCATTTGGATTTTGTGACGGAGCCAAGGTTTGTATCCAGTTACCATTAGAATAAAAGTAATCGCTATAATTAAGCAAGGCAACGCCTAGAAACCCTAAATTCGGTTGACTTCCCGTTACACCATAACCTGCGCGAAGCTTCAAATCATCAAATATTTCCTGATCTTGCATAAAAGCTTCCTTGGTTAATCGCCATCCCAATGAAACAGCCGGAAAAGTTCCCCAAGGATTTTTGGTACCATACAGCTGACTTGCCGCCTCGTGCCTTACACTTGCTAATAGTAGGTATTTATCCTTGTAAGAATATGTGAGACGTCCGAAAAAACTAATTAAATTCGTCGTTATACGGGAGGTCGTCTCTTCAGTCAAACCTTCTTTTAATGCTCTGCCAGCTCCTATGTTATGGTAGCTAAAGTTATCGGTTGGAAAGTCCCAATTCGTCATCCTCTGCGAGGTATAATCTGTTTCCTGATAACTATAGCCGCCTAATAGATTAAACGTATGGTTATTTACTTCCTTGCTATACTGTGCTGTAAGCTCCATCAGTTTGGTCATATTTGCATTTGAACCGACGGCGGCAAAACCATTTCTTCCGTCCCTTAACGTGGAGATATGATTCTTGGTTTCATAATAGCCCCCATTTTGCTGGCTCTTCACATAAGATAATAAGGCGTTTAATTTCAAGTCCGAGATCGGCTTATAACTGATATTACCATTATAGCGCATTTCAGAAATTTCCTGCTTTCCATCACTTTCATACAAACGCGCGAGTGGATTTTCGTATTCAAATAAACCAGCTTGTTCCTGCCATTTGCCTTCTGCATCATAAATAGGAGCCGTTGGGTTTCTAATGATAGCTTGCCTATAAACATAATTATTGAAACCATCATTATCACCGGTAGCCGTATAATTGGTCTGATTGCCAATCATACTAAAATTTACATTCACCTTGTCGTCAAACAAGGATTGATTGATTTCCAGTCGGCCTTGAAAGATGTTGTTATCCGACCGCTTAAATATTCCTTGTAATGCGCGGTAATTAAGACTAGCAATGTAATTTGTTTTATGGTTCCCACCTCGAAAGGCCAAATTATGTACGTGGCTTATAGGGTTTCTAGTTATTTCATCCAACCAGTCGGTTGATGCCCCCAAGTCCCACGAAGCATCGCGCTCACCGGCAGCAATTTGGGCTCTATAATCAGCTGCCGTTAGCATATCAAGACGGCGGCTGATCTGCGAAGTGGTAGCATACACGCCGTAGTCAACTTGGTTGATTCCATCCCCTTTCGCTTTCTTCGTGGTAATAAGAATCACCCCATTTGTTCCTCTTGTACCATATATAGCGGCGGCCGAGCCGTCTTTCAATACGTCCATACTCTCAATATCTTCAGGCGCTACCGTATTAAACGTACCTGGAACACCGTCTATTAACACCAAAGGATCGGAATTGGCACCCAATATGGTGGTATTTCCCCGCAATAGCACCTGCGTTTTTTCGGTTGGATCACCACTGGGATTGGTAATAGTTAAACCAGCTACCTTCCCTTGAATCAACTGACCAGCATCCCGCACAGCGCCTTTTAAAAAGTCTTCCGATTTAACCGTTGCCACTGAGCTGGTAAGGTCACCTTTACGCTGTGTTCCGTAACCGATAACTACCACTTCTTCCAGGTTATTTTCGAGGCTTTGCAATACAACTTTTAAGCTATTGGTACCTGTAAGAGGTATTTCCTGCGCACGAAAGCCCATATATGAAAAGATTAGCAGCTTAGCATTGTCAGGAACCGCTAAACTGAATGTTCCGTTTTCGTCGGTCGTAGTACCTCGGTTCGTTCCATCAAGTCGTACACTAACCCCTGGTAAAGTACTCCCATTTTGATCCCTTACCACCCCGTTGATTTGGCGTTCCTGTGCAAGTTTTGCGTCATTTATTTCTTCTTTCTTAATCGACTCCGGAACAGACTTATCTTTCTCACTGATGATAATGCTTTCGGCACGCAGCTCATAGGTAAGCTTTGTATTCGCTAAAAGATGATTCAAGACTATAGCAAGCGGTTTTTCCTTCTCGTCGACCTGTAGCTTAGGATAAGCTGCGACCAATTCTTCGTTATATATAATCCGTAAGCCGGTAAGCTTGCCTACTTCCTCTAATATGTTCTTTAGGGAGGTGCCGTTTTTGTGAATGCTTATCTTTGTTTCACTTAACGACTGCTTTTTTCTAATTGTACCTACAGCAAACATTGGTAGCTGTAAATACAAAACAATACATAATAAACTAATTATATCCCTCCGTCTTTTTATCAACGTGGGCATTTTAATACAGATTTCCATATCTTTAAATGTTCGGTTAATTGGTATAATTTCTGAACGGGGCATGATGAAGTGATTCGCGTTACAAACCATGCCGCTGGGAGCAGAGCACTGTGTTCTGTTCCCCTTTTTGGTTTCATTTCATTTTCTTATCTCATTAATGCATGTTTAGTACAGGGTTACTTGATTATTAGCCCATTTATAATTAAAGTTGTTGGCTTTTGCTAGTTCATAAATGACATCGGTAGGTTTGTCCGAAAGATTGAAGCTTGCTGAGAACCTGACCTTTCGTAGCTTTTCACGGTGAATATCGATCTGTATTCCATACACTTGCATCAGTTTGTTTGCAGCATTTTCAAGTGTTTGCCCCTCAAAATAAATCCGGTTCCAATTACTTATTGACAAGGCATCTGCCGGTTCCTTCATGGGTGTTTTATTGCTGACGATCAAGGCCCGTTCATTCGGTTTTAAATAGAGCGATTTATGCTGCCCCGCTACCTGCTTCGATGTTACGGCGACTTTCCCTTTCCTAAGTGTTACAGCATCCGCCGCCTCTTTTATATTGATGTTAAAAGCTGTACCGAGAACCAAGGTTCGACTGTGCCTTGTTTCCACTACAAAAGGCTGGTGCTGATTGGCTGCTACATCAAAATAAGCTTCGCCTTTTAGCAATTGTACCCTTCTCTCCTTAACCCCAAACTTCTTTGAATAACTACACTTGCTTTCGGCATTTAGCATAATGATAGAACCATCCGTCATTCGGATGCGGACTTTTTGATTTTTAGAGGCCTGCACAACATACTGCTCTTCGTAGTGTTCCTTTGTGCTTTCTGTCCAATAATTAAGCCCTAACGAGAATAGACAGATGCAAGTAGCACCCACTAAGGTGCTAGCCGCCGTCCGCTTATATTTATTAATGCGAATCTGTTTATCTATTTTTTCTTTTATGAATTGCGCGCGCGTTAAGTCGGCATCTTTCCCTTGGTAAAATGCATTTGCTTCTCGCTGTTTAAGCCATGCATCAACAAGTGTTCGCTCCTCTTCAGAAGCAGTATTGTTTAGGTACTTCTTTAACAGATCGGCTAGCTTATGTGCATCCATAAAGATTAATTTCACATAAGTCGTAGAAGGAGGCGATAGGTAGTATAAAAAATTTATTTTTTATTGCACGCCATTCACAATGATAAATAGCAACAGCATATCATTCCAAAAAGGAGTAGTAGACAGTTTATAGCGCAGGTACCTCAATGCATTATTGATCTGCTTTTTTACGGTTGTTGGAGCGATATGTAACCTATCCGCAATTGTTTTATGATTGAGTTGTTCGTTCCGACTTAGGTCAAAAATCTCTTTTGTCTTTTTGGGCATATTCCTCGTGCAGGCCTCCAGGAATGCAGCTAACTCCTTTGCGGATTGTAATTCGATTGGTGAAACTGATTGGTTCGGAAAAACGTGGCGTTGTTCAAAAGAACGTTGTTTCACCTGTTTGCGAATGACGTCGACGGCCTGATATTTAGCACAGTTGAAAAGGTATGTTTTTAAAGACTCTATAGGAGGCAATCGCTTTCTTCGTTCCCATAAGGAAACAAATATATTTTGCAATAAGTCCTGTACCAACTCCTCGTCCATCAACAATTTACTCAAATAATGCAAAAGCATAGCTGAGTAGCGATGATATAACGTATCGAAAGCATGCTTATCACTATTGGTTAACATAGCAATCAGCTCCTTGTCGGAAAGGAAATGATATTGATTCGTATGCATCGTCCCCAAGGTTTATACAGAAAATGGTTAGTAAACGACTATTAAATGTCAAACATACGATTATTTTTATACATGCAAAAAAGACAAAAAAATTAAGGGTATAAGAATGAATGCATCCAATTACTGCAAAACCACGTGCTTTATATTTTTCCGATCATAGGTATACAAGACATGAATCAGGCCGTCACTCGTTTGTATAATGGCTGGGTAGCTATATTCTTCTGTTGTACCATTTTCTAAAACGGCTACATCAGTCCATTTCTTACCATCTAAAGAACAGGCAATCCGTAACTTGCTCCGGTTGTTGAACCACTCCTTTCCAGGTACATCCGGATTGTATACGATCAGTTGGCGTCCGTCGCGCAAGGTAACGGCGTCCGTTCCGGAATTTGGATTTAAAAGGGCGGTTTTATTCAGCGAACCCCAGTGTAGTCCTCCATCTTCAGACCAAGATTGGATTACTGATCCTTCTTTGCTTCGACAAAGTACTTGTAATCGTTGATTCTTGTAAGTTAAAATACTTGGTTGAATTACATTATACTCGGAGGCAGTATCTATGGGTATATATTGCCAGCTTTCACCGTCATCCTTTGATAGTTCAATATGAGCTCTCCATTTATTTTCGGTAACTTCTACACTAGAGGGCGATAAGATATAGCCATTAGCTAACTGAATCGGCTTATTTTTGATCGGGCCTAGGATTCCATCGGGAAGTTTCTGCGGGGATGACCAGTTTAGCCCGTCATCGGTTGATGTTTTTACCATTCCCCACCATGCTCTCGGATTGGGTCCAACCTTATAAAACAGAAAGGTTTTCCCCGCTTGTGATTTAAATAAAACGGGATTCCAGGTTGGATAACGTAAGGTATCATTTATGACACCATCAGCTATTATTTGGGCCGTTGAAATCTTTTCGCTGTTTATTTTGCATAGCCAAATGCTCACATCTTCCTTCCCTTCTTGCGAACCTCCAAAACAAGCCGCCAATAAGATACCCGGCTTTACTTCCAAAAGTGTAGATGCATGACATTCCTTAAAAGGAGGATTGGTAAACACCAGTTCTTGTTTAATAATTTTCAACCTCTTCTGGGCGTAAAGAGCTAAGAAAGGAAAAAATAGAAGAGCAGACAACAAAGACAGCTTTTTTAACATATTGAAATTGTTAGAAAGGCTAAGTTAATACTTATCGTTTTATAAGCAAGTAACTAACAAAGTCCAAATAACGTCCAAATGCTAAAAAGTAACTGTTAATCGGTTTTCTGTAGCAAGCATCCGTCAATTAAAATGCACATGCTTATGAACATTTTTCTCGAAGCGATCCGCAATAGCGAACACAAGCGCAATACCGTTATCCAGGTTAATAGTAATGGCATTTTCCTGTTCCAATGTATCGGCAAAGGTATCGATTACATAGTCTTTATGCATATAGTGTCCTTCGTCGTTCACGTATTGATTGAACCATGTTAAAAGTTCCGCGAAGCTCCTGCAAGATACTGGGTTGATCAGGACGTCAGGATAACATCTTCTAATAAATCCTACTGTATATATAATCCGGTTTTTAATATTTGCAAACCTAACAATATTTGTACGCGCTCACCGAGAACAACTGCCTCGATCATCACTCATTTTTTCACAAATAAACTGTATGATTTATGCAAAATAAAATTTTTTACACAGAAATGCCTTGTTGTTACACGAAAGTTCATTTCCTCGCTTCGAATTGTTTTTTATACACTTTTTAGGTTGCCTCAATCTGTGCTAAATTGTGATAGTCGAGAAGCATCCTTACCTGTTCTTCCTAGCCTCTGTCATCCAACATTCTAATAAATTTCTAATCACTTTCCAATATATCTTTAAGTTCTCTCGACATAAATAATGCTATCTTTGTCGACATAAAAAAAATAAAACAAAAAATGGATACGGGCCCCAGTTACATAACAGGAGAACGCGCTCATTAAACCTGCTGCTTCTTTCAGCTGTGTGGTAATTAATGAGCTGCATAAGCGAAAGGAGCGATGACAAACAAACTTTCCATCAACCTTCGCATTTCTTTTTGAACGAGTTATCAAGTAAAGCGTTGATAACGCTTAATGTTTCCTGCTTTCAACATTGCATTGTTTATCTGTAAATCATCAAGAAATGAACACTTTTCAAGAAATTCACCCTGCAGACATTGCTGAGCAAATCACTTTATTTGACAGCAAAGAGCGAAACATTGCCTTTCTCAAATTAGCTGGCGAACAAAAGACAGCTGTATTTTCGTATCTGACAATTGATCTACAAAAAGAGATTATTAAAAGTCTGGGAGATAAAGAAGTAGCTGAGGTATTGAACAATTTAGAACCAGACGATCGTACATCGCTATTCGAGAGCTTTCCTGACGATCTTATTAAGCGAAGCATTAACTTATTGAATGATGAGGAAAAAGAGGTTGCGTTAAATTTAATCGGATATCCGGCAGATTGTATTGCGCGGTTGATGACACCCAACTACGTGCAAGCGAGAGCCGAGTGGACTGTACAGCAAGTTTTTACACATATCAAGAAATTTGGAAAAAAGGCAGAAACGCTCAATCATATATACATAGTCGACAAGGATAACAAATTGATTGATGATCTTCGCATTGGTCAGTTATTGATGGCCGAGCCCGACGATATGCTTCGAAAATTGATGGATGAGAGCTTTATCGCTATCACTACAACCACCTCCATTGAAACTGCCTTGGACATTTTCGAGAAGTACGATCGCGCGGCGCTACCCATTACCACTGAAAAAGGTGTGTTAGTCGGGATTGTTACCTCCGATGATATTTTGGATAAAATGAAAGAATTGGATACCGAAGATATTCAGAAATTCGGGGGTGTTGAAGAACTGGATTTATCCTATACCCAGACGTCGCTCGTCGACTTGGTAAAAAAGAGAGCAGGCTGGCTTATCATCCTTTTTATAGGTGAAATGTTTACGGCTTCTGCTATGAGTTTTTTTGATTCCGAAATTGAAAAAGCAGTTGTATTGGCTTTATTCGTTCCGCTCATTATATCCAGTGGGGGAAATTCGGGATCACAAGCTGCATCGCTCATTATACGAGCTATGGCTTTGGGTGAACTAAAACTAAAAGATTGGTGGTATGTCATGCGAAAGGAAATGCTATCGGGTTTATCTCTAGGTATCATCCTCGGCACCATTGGATTTTTGCGGATTTTTATTTGGCAACAAACCGGTATCTACAACTATGGTACTTATTGGATCTGGGTAGCCTTAAGTGTTTCCATATCACTCGTTTTCATTGTACTTTGGGGTTCTTTATCAGGATCACTGATTCCTTTTGTTTTAAGAAGAATAGGCATGGACCCCGCTACGGCCTCTGCTCCTTTTGTGGCTACACTCGTTGACGTAACCGGTCTAATCATCTACTTTTCTGTAGCGGCCCTTTTTCTTTCAGGCAAATTACTTTAATATAGAAAGGGATGCTTTGGCATCCCTTTCTATATTAAATCAACCTTTCGGCTACTTTATCCCAATGTACCACATTCCACCAATTCTGTACATATTCAGATCGGCGGTTCTGATATTTTAAATAATAGGCGTGTTCCCACACATCCAACCCCAGCAAGGGAGTCTTTTGAGCGGGTCCCATCAATGGATTATCCTGATTGGAGGTTGAAATAATTTCCATTTTTCCCTTATGATCGACCAACCAGGTCCAACCCGAGCCGAAATGGGTAACAGCAGCCTGTGCAAACTGCTCCTTAAATTGTTCAAAAGAACCAAATGTAGCTTGAATCATATCGGCCAATTTGCTTGGAGGTGTTCCTACCTTTGGCGTCATGCTTTCCCAAAAGAAATTATGATTCCAAGCACCTCCTGCATTATTTCGGAGCTTGTCCGAATAGCTTGCTACATCCTTAAACAAGTCACGGCCTGTCTGCTCCATAACATTTTCGGCAATTATTGCTTCATTGACTGATTTAATATAGGCCGTATGATGTTTTGTATAGTGGATTTCCATCGTCAAAGCATCGATGTATGGTGCTAAATCCTTATAAGTATACATCAACCTATCTTGTGTAAAAGATAAGCGTTTCTGTGCTTCGTTTTCAAGTGCTGATGCCTCTTCAACGTCGAGTAAAGAACCCGCTAGCATCGTCCCTACGAGCCCTTTACCTGTGTTTTTTATAAATTTTCTGCGTGTTAACATCTTATTACTGTTAATTTTTCCTTAGGTAGTCATAGATAGCTTTTGCTTCTTCCTCCGTCAATTGCTGATTAATCATGGGTGTTTGATAATGCTCGTACAAAGCCTTCGCCGCCGGATCTTCGGCAATCATCTTATCCGGTGCAAGCAACATGTTCAACACCCATTCGGGGCTATGCCTACTTGTGACTCCTTTCAGCGGCGGCCCTACGATCTTTCTGTCCATTTTATGGCACATGGCACATTTAGCCGTGAAGAGCTCCGACCCTTCATTCACCAGCTGGGCATTTATGCTGCCGGGTTTGAACGCTTTTATTGGGCCTACACCTTTATTGGTTAAATCTGCAGGTGACACTTCTGTTTTCTTCTCTGCGTGCTGTACTGCCGATGTTATCGCTTTACTCCTATTATCACTTTCACTTCCGGCGTTCTGATCCGTTCCACCACAGGCTAATAGGAGCAGTTGCGCAATTAAGGATGGCACGATAGCCATCCATTTATTTCGTGTGATCATTGTTTTTGTTTTTAAGTTCTTTCGTCAGTCCATTGTTTTCCTTTAGAAGTATCTCCATATCATCAATCAATTTTGATACTTGTTCATCAACGGTTCCGTCGTAAATTCCCCGTATTCGTCGATCTCGATCCACCAAGGCAAAACTGCCACTGTGGATATATCCTCCCGGGGCCTCTTCTTCTTCTGCGGCTGCAGCGAAGTAAGATTTCTCGGCCAGCGTATATACCTGTTCTGCCGGTCCGCCCACAAAATGCCATAGGGAGGTGTCCGCACCAAGCTTCTCCGCATACTTTTTAAGCACGGGAATACTATCATGCTTTGGATCGATACTATGCGAAAGGATCGCTATTGAGGGGTTTCCCTTAAAATGAGTGGCTACTCGTTGCAAGTTCTTCGACATAATGGGACAAATGGTTGGGCAAGTTGTAAAGAAGAAATCGGCCACATAGATCTTGTCTGCAAAACTATCATTACTGATCCACACGCTATCCTGGTTGCGGAAACGGAAATCGGCAATTCGATGAGCAGCATCACCGTAGTAAGGTAACTTTTCGTCCTTACAAGCTCCCAAAAAGAACAGGGTGAGAAACCCTGCTACATATAATAGATTCTTCATAAACAACTATTCGCTAATGTTCACCTTAAACACAATGGGCTCTGTTGATACAACCTTTCCGTCTTTCAATAGACTTGCCTGCACCTCCCACAAACCAGGCATGCCAAGATTTATTTCTCCCTTATAATAGCCATTACCCGTAGCTTTGGCATCTTGATTGCCTTCGGAACCATGGCCCATATCCGGCATATGTGTTTTCAGTTGGATTTCATAACCATCAAAAACAGCCGGATATTCATTTTTACTAATACGATGAAGGATAAAATGCGCCGGTTGCTTCCCAACTTTCACCGAGTCGCTGTTCAACCACGACAAAAAGAAACGTCCATCCGCCCCACCGTCGAAAGCAATGGTGCGTGGCTTTTTCAAATGTTTTACCTCCACCGGAATGCTCACTCGATTTTGATTAGCATCGGGCTGGTCGACCAACAAGCTAAGCGTCCAGCGATGGCCACTTTCTGATGATGAGGGCATAATAAACACCACTGCCCCCTTAAAAAAACCATTTTCTGTTTCCTCATTTGGTTGTATTACCGGTGCTCCATGAGCCATCATCCCCATTTTCATTTCAGGCAGAATTTGTAAGCGCGCCTTCTCTATTGGCCGGCCTTTCGCATCGTTGAGTTTTATAAAAAAGGATTGATAGGTATCGTATAATGAATCGCTAGCATAAAGCGTAGCTGAAAGATCGCCGTCAACCGACGCCCCCTCCCCCACTTTGATCAAAGAAGATTCATCAAAAGATGTATTAGCTACGGTTTGACCATGATCGTTCTCAGCTACGTGAGTCTGTGGATTTTGATTACATGATAGCAGAAGGAGCATTAAAGATATTGTCGGTATGAAAATAAATTTGCAATGTGTTAACATAGTCTTTAAAATAAGTTTAGTTATCTAAGCCCATTAGGCAGCTTTTGCCCAGATAAAGCAGCCAGACAACCGTGTGATTTTATATTTTTGATATACTCGGCTTATAAATAAAGCGTGAAAAGGCTAATATCTTAGCCGCAAAAGTAATTTTTCAAGTCATTCTTGGCGGGTGGAAAAGACTTGTTGCATAAAGATAGTAGTATCGACCCGAGTAAGGAGGAACGATCCATTGCCGTAGGGTGGATATCGGGGCTTTTAATTTCAAGGTTTCAGGAACAATAACAAGAGCTTCTATTTTATTGATATATCTTTCACTGTCTTGTGATTCAGCTTCTCCCCATTTTTTTAATTTTTTCATTAATACACACTGACCGTTACAGTGCATCATCGGCCGCTCCTTGTTTTCACATAATTCATTCGTAATATACTCCCTATTGACTATAAACCAAGTCAGCAGTCCTAAGCTTCCCAGACACTGAAAAACCAAGCTGAGTAGCAATAGATAAACGAATGTTTTCCTAAACACTTCTTTATTGAAATAGTATACAAATAAAAAGAATACTTAATCCGAATGGATCAAACGACCATAGCTTCCATCAAGTCTTACACTTATGGGTTTTGATTTGAACCAAGGTTTAAATTATACAAGTGGGGGATGAAAGATAGACGCCAAGCTCGGTGCAATATACGGAAGCGCCCTTTCCGAAAATAAGATTGGTTTATCAAGAGGAAGAACCAGTGGATTAATATCGAGAAACACAAAGGTTCGGTTCATTGGTTGGAAATCCCGTAACTTGGTTTCCGCATTTTTTTTATCTTGATCTTGCTCTTTTTTAAGTTCTTTTACCAAGATACATCGACCACTACATAAAGGAGCCATTTTTGTATTTCTATTAATACAAAGATTTTTGGCTATATAATCCTGATTGGCGTAAAAAGCTGTCATAATAAATAATCCTGCGCAGGTTTGAAGCAACACGATGGGGATTAATAATATGATAGCAAAGCGTTTCAAAAGACTAACATTAAGATGTTGCGAATATAAGGCTTTGTTATAAAACGTGCAATTCAATTCGCTTTTATAAACGATGCTTCTAAAGAAAACCGCCCCCCGCATGCATCGGGTAGGCGGTTCATTTACAAACCAATCATTGTAAAAGGAACTCGAATACCTTTGACTCGATAATAATACGGGTCTATATAGCCGTCTTGACATCCGTCTAAGCCACATGCAGAATAATTTAAGCAGTAGGTAAGCAACAATTCATTCCGGCCATTATTAAAATGTGGATGAATAGCGGGTGTATAATACCGGGCATATTGTCCGTAAAAATATTCACTAATCGTGTAAACAGCCTTTCGTTCGGTAAAGGGACCCGTCGGGCTATCAGCAGTAGCCAGGTAAATGCGCCGATTGGCATCGCAATTAAACCCCTGATCCATCGTCATCAAAATATACTTTCCATTCAGGTAGGATACGGCACTTGAGCCCAAGCCATCTGCTACTTTTGAAGCAGCACCGGTAGTAGGCGTTGCTGTCCACTCGGTACCATTAAAAAATTCCCATTGTTGAGGATTACTTTCCGGAAAACGTGCAACATGAATATAGCTTTCGTAGCCAAACCCAACTGTCTCACTTCCATAAGCGTACACATAGCCATCCCCTGCTTTAACCATGCCGGTAGCATATAAAATGGCAGTCTGCCCGCTTAAACCCGTTGGGGTAGTTCGTTGTGTTTGCCAGGTAGTGCTGGCATTTTGCGTAAAGACATAGAGCGATTGATTGGTGGCGTTTAAACCGGAACCTTCTCCACAGTGAACATATACTTTATCGCCGATTTCTACCCCCACCCCTGGCCAGGCAAAAGTATTATTTGGTTGAATAGTGCAAACTTGCCTTGGCCGTCCATTTGCACCACCGGGAACGGTTACATTTGGTGTATGCAGGTTATTCCAATCCGTTAAGGAAGGTTGTAGCAGCATCGAATTCCCATAACTGAAGAAATAATTGCAAGGAAATTTATCCTCCGATGTTAAAGAGGTACCATCCCAAGCGTCCTGTGTAACCCACAGCACTTTGCCGGCATTAGTGCCCCAACTCAATAAGATGCTATTTCCCTGATCAAAAGCAACCGAGCCTTGCTCTGATTCATTACGGTTAAAGAAACGAACAACTTCATCATCACGATAGGTATCTTCCGCCTCCAAGCTAATCACCCACTGCTGGCGGCTCTCATTGACCAAGGGTTCCTGCACAACAGCGACTCCATTATTCGTATTTCCATTCGCTATTGCCAAGGCCAAACCATTTCCTTTATTCACCAATCTAACAGAGGTGCCGTCCGACTGCTCCTCCAAACGCCATAGTTGTTGGTCGGCTAAAAAAGGAAAAGCCGCATACTGCTGTATTTGCATATTTACTGAATCAGATGCCGCAGGAACATCGATTAACTTTCCACTATGTAGATTTCTAATTTGATAATACTTTACCCCATCAGTGGTGGTACGATAAATCAAATGCCATTTCTGCCATCGGCTTTGTGCACCGTCAGACATGGATGTTTCCCATTGCTGCAATTTCGCTTCGTCGTCAAATTTGTTATTGTAGAGTGGATCACCTGCCACTTCCATAAATTTGTTGCTAGCCACATTTTTCAGCGTTATTACGCCATAATCCGGCAGGGAAGCGAGTTGTAAAGAAGTAGGTTGATCTACTTCTTTCATCACACGTTGACAAGCGCACAGCAACAGCAAGTAGCATAGGCTTGTAAGTAATACCTGTTTTGTCATAATTTAAGATTTAACTGTTAAAAAGCACCAATTTCATCTGTCCACATAGCAGGTTAGAAGGTTTAGGTAGGTTTATCCGCCATTTCAAAGACTAGTTCACCACCTTTCATGATATCCCGGTGTCGAAGGTTATAATGCGGATAAACATTTCCGTTTAAACGAATAGCACGGATATAACGATTTTGAGGAGAGTTGTTCGGGGCACTAATAGTAAAATAGATGTCTTTTCCCTGCTTACTTCCAACACGGATACGGATACGATTAAATACAGGGCTCGTAATCTCATAAGTTCCATCTGCCGCTGCAATCGGATGGATACCACTGGCTGCCAATACATACCATGCAGACATTTGACCGACATCTTCATTTCCCACCAATCCTCTTTCAACGGCATTATGATAAGCTTGTTCACATATTTGTCGCGTCCATTTTTGCGTCAGCTCAGGTTTACCCAATTTATTGAATAGAAAGGGAACATGATGGACCGGTTCATTGGCATGGTTGTAAAAATCGTTCCAGCTAAAATCTGCCGGCGTTCGATCAAAAAAGGAGGTTAAATCGGCTAACATGCGCTCCTTACCTCCCATTAAATCGGCTAAGCCGTTTACATCATGCGGAACGAACCATCCCTGCTGATAGGGATTACATTCAATCGTACCATACCAATGCTCTTCCCTTCCTTTCGCTGGCCATGGCAACCAATTTCCCGCGTCGTCCTTTGGCCGGAACCAAGCTTTCTCTCTATCGAATAAGTTTTGGTAAGCCAATGACCGCTTTAAATATTGATCCGCTTCTTGTTGCTTGCCAAGTTGTCCCGCTAGTTTTGCGAGACACCAATCATTATAAGCATATTCCAGCGTCACCGATATCCCTTGGTTACCCGGCGTGTAGTGCTTTGGTCCATTTCCGAATTTTTCCAAGGAACCAACAGCCAACTGATAAGCCGCTTCGACATCGTAGTTGCGGATTCCTTTCGCATAAGCTTCTGCTAACACATTCACCGCGGGATTACCGATCATGCAACCTGAATAGGCATTTAGCAATTCCCATCGTTCAAAATAGTTTTTGTTCTTTTCCTTTGCCAGATCGGTGAGCGAGTGTATCAAGTCGCCCACTACTTCCGGATTAATGATGGTTTGTAAAGGCATTTGACTTCTGAATACATCCCAACCGCTAAAGATCGTTCTACGCACATGCCCGTTACTCGCGTGATGGGTTTTTCCATCACCTCCCGGAAAGCGCCCATCCACATCCTGCAAGCTACGTGGGTCTAGCATCGTCCGATACAAAGCGGTATAAAACACTGATTTTTCCTCCTCTGTACCTCCCTCCACTAGAATCTTTTTCAGTGCTTCAGACCAGCTTTGGCGAGCAGATTGATGCACTTTATCAAAATCCCAGTCCTTAATTTCAGTTCTTAGGTTTTGCTCAGCGCCAGCCTCATCGACGAAAGAAATACCGGCTTTCATGAATACCTGCTCCTGGTCTTCCGTAGCAAAAGTGGTATAAAAGCCGATATGCTTTCCTTCAGCCTGTCTTGTGTTAGCGACTACTTCCGCGTCAGCAATCCACTGTTGGTAATAGTCAGCCTCTACATTTTCTCTTTTTCTTTTGGCGGTATCCGGAATCCGTGCTTTCCATACGCCGACATTTTTCAATGGTTTACTAAATTCGGCATAAAAATACACCGTATAATCAGCTTGTCCATCTCCATTGCCCCAACCACCGCCATCCGGTGTGCAGCGCATCCAGCCCGAAATGCTATGATTATCCCGGACACGTACATATTGAGCCGTAGAGGTTCCACCAACCCGTCTCGCCAAGTCGATCTGAATGCGTGCGTCCTTGCTTTTAGGAAAAGTAAAGCGCAAGATACCACTATGAGGCGCCGCCGTTATCTCCGCTTTAATATGATGATCCGTTAATTCAACACTATAATAACCTGCAGACGCTTTTTCTGATTCCTTATCATAAGCGCTTCTATAACCATCCTTCTTACCCTCTATTCCTACAAAGGTCTTTAAAGGTCCGACAGTAGGCGTGACCAGAAAATTACCGAGATCGCCGTACCAGCCAATACCGCTCATTTGTGTAAAAGCAAATCCTTCGATTGTTTTGTGCTCGTAACTATAGCCTGAGCCGTTATCACCTCCGGTAATCGTATTAGGACTTAATTGAACCATTCCGAAAGGCGTGGTGGCGCCGGGGATTGTTTTACCAAGCCCGTGATAAACACCTGCCGCCCCCACGCTGGTGCTAGCGCCAATAAAAGGATTGACATAATCGACCGGATCTTTTTGCTTTTTGCTTTTTGCGGACATACATGATTGTCCTGCAAGTGATATCAAAAAAGAAACTGCTAATCCTATATTCAAAAACTTCTTCATCTTATTTATATTGCTGATATCGTAACCTGATGCTCCTTCGGTTTATTTTTCCGGTAGATCTCCTCGCGTAGAAATTGCATTTCTTTCTCCAATTGTCTGCGCGTATTAGGCACTCGGATCTGTTCATAATCCGCCGTCTTTATTTTTAGCCAGACATTATCCTCTTGATGTTTCATAATCGTATCACGTGCTCTCTCTGAATCATCAAACAACAGATTTTTTCCCTTCAGGAAATTATAGTTTACCCAATAATAGTTTCTGAGTTTAGCTTCCAACTCACGATGCTTCCGATTCAACTCCATTAGTTCGAGCGCCTGTTTATATTGCGGAGTATGGGTTATTTCCGCTAAGTTAATTCCTTTCGCCCATTCAGTAGCGCTAAAAGCTCCAATCCATTCTCCATCGATTTTTAAGGCATAGTTGCCTGCCTTTAATCCTTTCACCATCAAACGTTCCTGATTAAATTCTTCGGTAAACGGAATAACGCTCAAAGCATCTCTTTGTATCTGACTGTTTTCCCATACCCTGGGCAAGGTGTCAATAGGATAAGGAAGTGCGTTCGATAAATAGTCGAACCTTATAACGGACGGCTCCACCTTCAGCGATTTAATTTTCGCATTATCACTTTTTTCAACCTTTCTTGAAGGAACATCAATAGAAACGTCTGCTACGGCTTTACCGGCTAATCCCTGTTCTTTAAGAAAAAGATAAGCCATCACAAAATGGCCTGCACTACCAGGATGAATCCGGTCAGGTCCGGTCAGTGTAAATGCAGGATTCTCACCCTGTTCCTTCTCGGTAATAGCCAACATTGGATGCAATAAATCCACGTATTCCCATCGATTTTTACGCGCGACGTCCTGTTGAAAACCGGCAATCTCTTCCATTGTCTGACTTTTGCCAGGAAAATAGTTCTTCTCATTCTGCATGGTTTCATCATAAGGAGATGACGACATAATGATCTTTCGGATTCCGGGACGCCCTTTCAAAAATTCTTCGATTTTCAGGAAGTTGGCGTAGGCAGTGTCTACCGCTTCTCGACGCGTCTGGGCGGTCTTCGTTGTATCTTGGTATTCGAAATACTTACTATCATTCATTCCAAAAGTCACAATCAGTACAGACGGATCCTTTTCCATGATATCTCTCGGTAATCGATCATAAATCTGACCAGCAACATCCCCGCCTATACCGGCATTGAAAACTTGTAATTTCATGTCAGGAAAATGTGTGATGTAGTACAACCAAATATAATTTTCGTATAGACCTGCTTCGGTAATACTATTACCTGCGAACACAACGCGATCACCATTACTAAAAGGTTTGACAGACTGGCCATAGCCCAACTTAAAAAGGACAAGCAAGGCCCACAAGAGGTAGTTCTTTTTCATCTTATTATTTCATTTTAATTCGCAAGGTACGGAAGCCAAAACGAGGCATTTGTATCTCCAACTTTGCCGCATTAGCGTCTCGTTTTATCTCCAATTCCTCTATAGTCACTTTATTTAAATCTTCCAATTGCGCACGATGGATAGGAAGTTTTAAATCTATTCTTAACGGTCCTTCATCGCCGGCGGCGTTGAAGATACGTAACAGTAAATCATCTTCGTCCCATCGCAATGCCGTTAGTTGGTATCCCGGTTTACTAAAATCTAGTAAAGAACGTTCCTTTTCGACTATCTGCTGCGTTGAGGTCAGCTTCAGCGGATTGGCCAAAACGTCACTTACCTGCCAAAGGTCCGCTTTTTCCCAATTTCCCCGATGAGGTAACAAGCTGTAATTTAATTCAGTAGGCCCGTCCAAGTAGTAGTTACGTCCCCACAGGCCTTTTCCGACATACTGTACATTTAATGCCAGCGGATGTCGCTCTCCATGCGCATAAGATGTTGTATGATCGGTAAATAAGGCCAAACCATACTGCTCTTGACGATCGGTAACATCCACCCAATCGAGCACAACATTATTCTTGATACTATCCCAACTGCTAAAGAACGTATTATCAAGCCTACTTTGTGTCACATCAAATGGCGCATTCTTTGCTATACGCTGTTCTTCCAGTTGTGTCGGAAAAAGTACCAGTAGTTTAAATTGATCATTATAGAATGCCTTTTTCCTATTTTCAAAACGAAGCTCCTCATCGTTAAATTGTCCGATATGCGCTTGCCCGTTCCAATCGATCTTTAACCGAATATCCAGTCGCGGCTCCCCTTTTGTTAAGCAGATTTCCTGTAAAAAATCATGGTTAGCGATTTTTCCCGTTACGGCCAATCTCAAATGCAAGGGGCCCTGCTCCAAAACGGTAATATTGGCCTTGTTTTCAGTGCTTGATCGAAAGCGTTGCTCATCATAAAAAAAGCCGCGCAGTTCATTGAATCCTTTAAAAGCAGAAGTGTCCACCCACTCTTTATCACCTAAATCTTTCAATTTCAGGCTGCGGATAACTCCACCTAAATTTGCGTTTAAGCATAATAAGTGTTTGTCAGTTTCTACCAACAATTCGTCACCTCTCCAAGATAAGTGAGCAAAAGAGCGAGGCTTATACTGCTTCTCTTTTAACTGATACCGCGCCTCCCCCATGGCGGGAACATTGACTTCAAAAAGCAGATGTAATGCCTCTTTTCGCCGACTCCATTGGGTCGTTACCTGATGCCCATCAGCATCCACCACAACCAAGCCCGTATCAATTTTCGAGTTCGCAAAGCGATAATCAACCACACCCCTCCTTCTATAGGGCAGTACGTTCCGAACCATGAATGACGACGATGAAAGACTTTCTTTAGCCTCAAGCGACATCACCGAATCGGCAACTTCCATGGTTGTGTCTGTCCACAGTTTCACCTTTCCAGCCCAATCAACGCTGTCCACCTTGTTATAAGGAACAATCCAACAATCATGATGTTGAGCCAAAAGCAAGGGATACCAAGCCTTCCGAAAGCCAAACTCCGGCCATTCCTTTCCCCGCCATAGATGGTCCATCGCAGCCCACTTTTCAGCCATCAGTAAATGCTGCTCAGCCTTACGAACCCGTTGTGCAATCCGCTGCAACACCTGTGCGCCCCAAACGAGACTAACCTGAATATCCTCCTGCGAAAGTTGCCAGTTCTCCAAACTCCGATTCGTGCTCACTTGTTGAAAATAATGGCGCCATGTGACATACTCGGTAGGCTGATAATCACCCTTATTTGTGCCAAGCCAAGGTCCATTTGTCCAACCCGCGTCCTGCAAGCACATACCTATCGGATGCTCAATACCAGCATCTAGGGCTGCTTTAATAAAGCGCTTGCTATTGTAACTTGCTATAGTCTCCCACGTGGAGCCCGGCTTTAAAGCTTCTATCGCGTAGCGAGGTATTGTAGGTATCGTGGTGCCATCCGGTCCGAGCCAATTGACCGCTTCCCTTCCGTAGGCCCGCGTATAGCCACCCCAACAAGTATTCGGATTTTTCAATGAGGCATATTTAAATCCAAAGCCTTTCAGGATCTGAGGTAGCGCACTTGTAAAACAAGGCTCTTCAGAAGCATAAGTATCAAATCGGATTGTAGGAAAATGTTTACGCAATAGTTCCATTCCGTAGGTAAATTGCCGAATAATGCTCTCTCCCGATATATTATATAAATAAGCCTGTCCATAAGCGGGGTTCACATACTCCATACGTCCGGAGCTGGATTGATCTTGCATTAAAGCTACAAATTGCTGATAACCATCAGGGTCCACTTCTTTTACCCAACCCCAAGTTACCGGTTCTATTTCAAGGTTCAGTTTCCAATCCGGATACTGCAGCAACTGATTCACCATAAAGCTGGTATACTTGGGTGGAAAATGCCCCCATTTCCCACCATGATAACCATCCGCAAAATAGGCTTTCTGTGCTTGAACTACCAAACCATTCAACAAAAATACGCCCACTAAAAAAGCTGTATTTAATTTTTTTTTCTGCATTTGGCAAGTATTTACTTCAAATTTGGATTCGCCTGAATTTCCGAGAGTGGAATTGGCCAAAACAAGTCCGCTTCCCGAAAGGCATTTACATGGTTCGGGGCCTTAAAACCGATCAGGTCAACGATGCGATCGTTTTCCACGTCAAAGGCCTTCCGTGTCCGTAACATATCAAACCAAGTATGAAACTCAAAACATAATTCCCAATAACGTTCTTTCAAGACTTCATCCGTGGTAATATTGGCTGGTTTTTGTAAGGTCGGGAAAGCGCGTTTCCGCACCGCATAGTATGCATCGATAGCCGCCACATCACCGGTCGAACCGCCGTCTATCATGGTTTTTGCCTCCGCACAAAGCAATAAGAGATCGGCATAACGCATTAATGGAAAATTAGCACCTGAGCGGGACGTCTCCTCAGCGGCGTCATCCCAGAATTTGTAAATAAAAGGATTCTGCTTACCTGGTGCATCGCCCACATAACGTACATTATAAAAAAACTGCTTCTCCTGCTTACGTAAGTCATTTTCGGCAAATGACTGATAGAACGCCATCGTAGGCGCCATGGCACCACCAAAATTAGGAATGACCGACACCGGTTCAGGGGGTTCGGGATAAGGCATAAAGTTAAAATGGATGATACTACCGGCGTTTCGTTGATCACGTTGATTCATCAATAGATGCTCCCCTTCATTGTTTTTTGCCGGATTCCGTAAGTCGGCATAGGTAGTAAACAAGCTATATTCGCCGGCATTTATTACTTCCATGCATTTGTCATAAGCCATTTGGTAATACGTTGCCCCTTTCTGTAAGGGATAACCGGCCATCGTCATGTAAACTTCGGCCAACTGCGCCTTCACGGCTCCTAGATTTACACGACCACTTTTATCTGTCCAAGGCAGGCCCGCGTTTTCTGCAAATTGTAAATCACTTACAATTTGATTATAAATATCGGCAATTGGGGTTTTCCCGATCAGGATGTTGTTCAGATTTTGAGTAGGTTCTGTTTTAAGAGGTATACTCCCGAACAAACGTACCGCTCGAAAATAATAATAGGCGCGCAAAAAATATACCTCTCCTAAAAAACGATTTCGTTTTTCTTCACTCACCACCTTTGTTTCTGTAACATTGGCAATGAAGCTATTGCAATTCTCTATGGGAATATAAGTACTGTTCCACCAGGTTTCAAAACGGCTATTTGAATTTTCAATATTCTGCAAAAGCAAGAACTGATCATCGGCGCTTCCCGATGGTCGCGGCCTTTTACTATATCCAGTCATATACTCAAGGGCATATACGGGACTGGCAGCCACCGTTATTTCCGTTGAAAACGGCATATTCAAACCAGCATAAGTACCATTAGCTGCTGCCTGAATTTGATCTTCTGTTTTATAATACTGATCCGTGGTCAGAAAACTCGCGGGCTCCTCTTCCAGAAATTTGTTGCAAGAGGTAAAAAGAACGAGTATCACTAAGGCTAATCTAAAAATTGTGTTCATGATCATTAAAAGCTAGTTTTAAGCGAAAAAGAAATGGTTCTTGGTTTGGGATATTGGTATACGTCTACGCCCTGATTAAGTGCCGCATCGAATGATGTTACTTCCGGATCATAACCCGTATATCCTGTAAATAGAAGGGCATTTTCAACGTTTACGCCGAGCACCAAGGTATTTAATTTGATCTTTTGGAGCCAATTCTTGTCAAAACGGTAGGAAAGGCCTACATTGCGTACCCGTAGGAAAGAAGCATCCTCCACATTAAAGGAATCGCCCGCTTCATTGTCAAAACCGTCCGAATTCACCCGTAACTGGCCGAGCATTGTGTTTTGATTTTCCGGAGTCCAAGCATTTAAAATGGATTTGAAACTATTCACATTAGGCCCGGGATTTACCATCAATGCTTTCGCCAAACTAACGACGTGATTACCATATACGCCTTGCAAATCTATAAACAAGGAGAAGCCCTTATAGCTGATGGTATTGGTCATATTCATTTCCCATTTAGGCATTGCATTCCCTAAATTCACGCGGTCGTCTGCGTCTTTCGCACCATTCCCGTTCGTATCGCGGTATTTGATATCGCCCGGCTTTTTACCATACTGTGCTGCCTGTTCTGCTTCGCTTGTTCCCCACACACCTAATCGTTCATATCCATAGAACTCGTTCAATGGACCGCCTGCAATAATGCGGCCGAACCAAGGATAAATTACATCATTGTTAATATCGATTACTTTTGAACGATTGATGGAAAAATTATAACCGGTTGTCCAGCTAAAATCTGCTTTTCTGATATTTACCGTATTCAAGCCAAGCTCCACACCCCTGTTTTGAATACTTCCTATATTATCAAAGACATTTGTATACCCGGTAGTAACCGGCAGTTTTCGAAGGTATAGTAAATCATCGTTGCGTTTGTCATATACATCTGCCGTCAAGAGCACTTTACCATTGAATAAACTCATATCGAAGCCGATGTCCAATTGCTTTGCCTTTTCCCATCGCAAATCCGGATTTCCTAAACCTGCCAAGGTAACGGCTGATTGATAAGCGTTATTGAAAACCGCTTGTCCATTATTATAACGATTCAAAGTTACATAGTCACCGATCTCCGCATTGCCGACAATACCGTAACTGATTCTCAATTTCAGATCGTCAATACGGCTATCCATATTTTTAAAGAAAGACTCTCGGGAGATGCGCCAGGCCGCTGAAAAGGATGGAAAATAGCCATATTTATTGTTGGATCCAAAACGAGAGCTTCCATCAATGCGGAAGGACGCGCCAAATAAGTAACGATCGTCGAAATTATAATTAGCTCTCGCGAAGTAAGAATTCAATTGATTCTCCGTCTTTCCTGAACTGGGTATCCGGGGCGTAGTTCCGGTACCTAAGTTATTATATTGGAAAAAATCGTCAAAAAAGCCCTCGGCGCCGGCACGATCCGTAGAAGTCACATAATAATACCAGCTTGCTCCTGCCACCGCATTTAGATGATGTTTAGCCCAACTATTTGTATAAGAAAAGTAGTGCTCGGTTGTCCAAGATCCAAAATCCGTGTGCCCCCTCTCAGCGATGCCCTGCTGGTTTTCGGCCACATCAAATACAGTTCTGCCACCATAATAAAGATTATAACTGGAAGAAAGTTGCCCACTTACCGAGGCATTGAAGTCCAATTTGTCGGAAAGACGAAAAGTAGCCATTAAATTACCTAATGACTGTGTTCTTCCTGTTACGTTCTTCACCTCATTCAGCAGTTTAACCGGATTTTCCGAGTTTTCAGCGCCAGGGTAATCACCTTTTCTCGAATAAGTCCCATCGGGGTAAGTCACCGGCAAAAAGGGCAGATATTCCAAACTCTGACGTAGCGCATTGAGTCCCAATGTATTGTTGTCTATGTTATTACTTTGATATCCGCCCGCATTCAAATTAGCCTTGATGTTCAGCCATGGTTTCACCTCCCAATCGAGGTTTAAAAACCCATTCAATTGCTTATAATAACTATTTAACATAATTCCATCATTATTTCGGTAAGACACATTTGCCAACACCTTAATATTGTCCTTTCCGCCTGAAAAAGTCAATGCGTGTTGATGCGATACTGCCAGGCGGGTTGCCTCCCGCTGCCAGTTTATATTGTATTTTGGTGTTCCATCACTATTGAACAAATCATCTTTATGTAGAAAAAAATTATTGGGATCCAGGTGCGGCGCTATGCGACCGGGAACATACTCATACTGGCGCTTAAACATTTCCAAGCTTTCATTCGCATCCAATAGATCCAATTCGCGAGCAAGGGAAGCAAAACTTAATGTGTTATCGAAAGCAATTTGTGAGCTATTAGGATCTCCATTTTTTGTCGTAATAACCACCACACCATTTGCTCCTCGTGATCCATAGATAGCTGCCGACGAGGCGTCTTTCAGTACATCCACCGACTGGATGATATTCGGATCGATGGTAGTTGGGTCGGCTCCCACCATGCCATCAATCACATAAAGTGGCGTATTAGAGCCATTGATAGAACCTGTTCCCCTGATTTTAATCGCAGGGTTGCCTCCCGGTTTACCCGAATTAAGATTGATGTTTACACCGGCAATCTTTCCGGCCATTCCCTGCAATAGATTCTGTGCCGACGGCCGCTCCAATAATTCCTCCCCTTTTACAGAACCGACCGCCGTACTCAAATTCCCCTTACGGGAGGTACCGTAACCCACTACTACGATTTGCTCTAAACTATTGCTGGCGGTCGTCAAGGTTATCGTTAAATTTTCAGCATCCGTAACCGGCATTTCTTTTTCCGAATAACCGACATAGGAAATAACGAGTAGTGCGCCCTTTGGTGCCTGAATCGAAAAAGCACCATTGCTGTCTGTTAAGGCGCCTGTCTTTGAGCCTTTAACGCGTACAGAAGCACCAGCCAAAGGTTGCCCGGCTTCATCTAGCACTTTCCCATGTAATGTCATCTGTTTCTCGGGTTTGATGGCTGATGCGATACGCTTTTCGCTGATAAAAATAGTCTTCCCCTTAATTTCATACGTTAAGGCGTAATTCGACAAAGCCGCCCGCAGTGCCTCATCTACAGAGCCGTTGCTGACATTCAGATCTATCATGCGCGTTGGCTCTAGTAATTGATCATTATAAAAGAAGGTATAATCCGATTGCTTTTCAATAGCTGCGAAGACCTCTGACAATCGCGCTTTTCGCATCTGTAGATTAATACCTTGAGCGGCAAGCGACGAGGTGCTTAATAACAAGCTGGCCAAAAACGACCAGGTTCGTGCCTGTTTCCTTAAATAAAGGCCAATAGTATTCCCTTTCGCCTTACGTTTAATTGCGATCATATAAGTCTATAATGTTAGGTTTGTTAATTTAAATTTATTTACTCATTGGTTTTTTGTGTTATACGACCTCAGGGTCCATTTGTTTCCATATGCTTTTATTTAAACAAGTCTTTTGGTAATTCAATAATGTGCTCTTGGTCTTCTATCTGAATAGGAATACCCGATAAGGCCAGGCCATTCAGGAGTTCAGACAAAGTAAGTTGACGATCTATTTTACCTGTATATGTCTTTGTTGTACTTGATTTCACTTTTAGATCCACATTATACCATCTAGAGAGCTCGCGTAAAACAGATGGTAGATCAGCTCGATTGAAGGCAAAATAGCCTTTCGTCCATGCTATAGCTAAGTCTGCCTCCTTCAAACGGTTGACTTTTATACTTCCTTTTGCTGTTAAACTAGCCTCCTCACCCGGTTGTAACCGGATTTTTTTTGAGGACGTCCCAACTGTTGTTATCGCTATACTTCCCGCCAGCAAGGTCGTTTTAAACGCTGTCTCATCCGGATATGCGCGTACGTTAAAATCTGTTCCGAGTACTTGAACACGTTGGCCTTCACAATTCACAAAAAACGGCTTATTCACATTACGAGCTACTTCAAAATAAGCTTCACCGCTAACCGTGACTTCCCTGATATCTCCATCAAAACGCGTTGGATAATGTAAAGAAGAGGCAGCATTTAGCCATACCTTCGTTCCATCGGCAAGCACCAACCGGTATTGCCCTCCCTTGGGTACGCGCATGGTATGAAAAACCATCTCTTTAGTCGATTTTTCAAGCCCACTGTAATTTAACCGGCCTTCCCCTTCCTTCACGAAACGGCTCTCACGATCTGCAAATATACCGTTTGCTATCTCCTCCAACTCAAGCGTTCGGCCATCCGGCAGTGTAATGGTGGCCCTTTCAAACCCAGGCTCGACATCCCGTTTAACCACCGTCTTTTTTGTTGATGAAGTGTCAATGGACTTCGATAGATAAGAATAAACAAATAGCCCGAGGCCTAGGCACACTAAAATAGCGGCAGCATATCCCCCGATGCGATACCATAGAACCCGGGGGCTTAAAACCGTTTGTTGTTTGATGCGCTTTAGTATCCGACTTGTTTGCTTGGCGTTGAAGAAGCGCTCCTTTTGTTCATAATCCAGATAAGTCTCTTCCAATAAAGCTTCCAGCGATTTTTGTAGCTCTTCCCTTTGGAGCAACTCGAACAATTCACGTTCTTCCTCCGGAGAAGCTTGTTTATTGAAATACTTTTCGAACAAGATGCGTAACCTGCTGTCCATTTACAATCAATTAGCCTATTGGTTTATTTATCTTAAAGACACAGTCAAAAGTAAAAAGGGGTAATGGGTCGATTTTTTTTTTAACGTAAAAAACGACTTAACAATATCACCAATAAAGGCAGGTCGATTCGTGCTTCGGCAAAATAGTTACGCAAAAATTTAAGCGCCAATTTCATGTGTTTTTTTACTGTCTCGGGTGAGAGTTGCAATACACGCGCGATTTCTTCTTGCTTCAGGTGTTCTATTTTACTCATTTTAAACACTTTCTGCTGTTGTGGCGGCAATTTTTGGATGGCCTCTTCCAGTATGGCCTTGTAGCGATCTACCGGATCGTCGCCGGCGTCAGCAGACTCATATTGAATCAATCCTCCCTGCCAAATCTCATTCCGAAGTTTTTCATTAGCAATTTTACGCAACGCATTCAACATTCTGTTTTTTGTAAGAATAAAGATATATCCTCTAAAAGAGGAAATCTCCCTTAACGATTCGCGCCTGAGCCATACTTCGATAAAAGCTTCTTGAACCACTTCTTCGGCTAAGATATCGGAAGAAGTGAGCTGATAAACAAAGGCCCCCAGCTTATCATAATAAGCATAAAATAGCTGCTCGAAGGCTTTTTCATCACCATTCGCTACCCTGACCAATAGGTCGGTTTCCGTATCAAGAGAAATCAATGCCACTCACCAGGTTTATATGTTGCTAATTTAGAAAATAAAAACGATTTAGCAAGAGTTTGTTATTACCACCCTTTATTTGCCCGATTAAGCTTTTGACCCTATTTAATGAATAACGCAAAAAAACCTTAAACTTTGCAACTTTTCAAACAGCTCGACCGGTAAGCTGTTATGTAATAAAGCATTTAATAGATGGAAAAAGACAGAAAAGCTATTCCGAACGATCATCTAGCCAATGAACGTACCTTTTTAGCTTGGATACGTACATGTATTGCTACCATTGGTTTAGGCTTTGTTGTCGTTAAATTTTCGCTATTCATTCGACAATTGGCCTTAGTAGTGGATACCGGTACCAAACTGCCCAATCATGGCTATTCGTCTATTATCGGAATTACTTTGGTTATTGGCGGTATGTTGCTTGCCTTGTTTGCCTACTATCGATTCAAGAGTACTCAACAGCAATTGCTTGCCGGCAGATTTCGACCATCGTCCGGCATATTTTTGGGAATTACTACTGCTATCATACTCCTTGGTATTATCTTGGTGGCATATCTCTTGCAGCGTGTACGCTAATGCACAACAAAGGTTCACAATCTTTCGCACGTCATCATCGATACAACTGTATACAAACATTTTAACACCTGGGCTGTTAGAAACTAGTGAAACAGCTACGAGATTTATGTTAGAGAAGATTCAAGACCTTCCGGCTCATGTTTTCGGTGTTCGAGCATCAGGAGAGGTAAGCGGAGAGGATTTAAAAAAGGTATTGCATCCAGGTTTGCAAAAACTTGCCGCTAGCTTTGGAGAAATCTATTATTTGCTGGTACTGAACACATCGGTACAGAATTTTGATAGTAGCGCCTGGCTTCAAGATATGTTGGCAGGTATCAAACACTTCAATAAGTGGAAAAAAATGGCCATCGTAACCGATGAGGAGAACGTACGAACATTTACTGATATGGCCAGTTATATCATGCCGGGAATCGCCAAGGGTTTTTCCCACGCAGAAGTAGGCGCAGCGGTTGCCTGGTTGTCTACAAAAGACAGCGAAAAAAGGCCAATCGGCAAGACATCCCTGGACAAAATCGCTTTGGTTGCTTTAATTACCATTATCACCATAAAGCTGATAAAAAGAGCCGTGAAAAGCGCTAGACGATAAGTTCTATCATAAACCGCAACGAGTTGATCCTTTATTGCATTTCCTAATCGTCTCGTAAAGATTCAACCGGATTAGCTAAGGATGCTCGAACTGCTTGCCAACTCAGTGTCAATAGCGCAATTATCATCGCCACCAATCCCGCAACGACAAATATCCACCATGGGATGTCCATTCGATAAGCAAAATTAGCTAACCATCTATTCATCATCCACCAGGCTACCGGTGAGGCAATTAAAATAGCCACGCAGATTAATTTAACGAAATCATTGGATAAAAGTCGCACTATATGCATGGTTGAAGCACCAAGCACTTTACGCACACCTAGTTCCTTCACCCTTTGAGTGATGGTCAGCGCGATGAGGGCATACAAGCCAAGGCAAGAAATAAAGATTGCCAATAAGGTAAAATAGTTAAAAAATTGGGTTGTTATTTTGTCCTTTCGGTATTGCGCTGCATAGGCTTCATCTAAAAAGGTATAGTCGAAACTCCTGTTTGGAAAAAAACTAGTCCAAGCATCCTTTACTTTCGACAAACTATGAGAATTAATCCGAAGCGAGATCGTAGTAGCGGGAAATGTATTATAAATCATTACCAAGGGTTCTACTAGATTATGCATTGATTTATAATAAAAATTTTTCACAACACCCACTACTTTTCCTTTATGCCCAAATCCTTCTAAAGGTTGACCAATAGCCTCTTTCCACCCCATCTCATGCAGAAAACTTTCATTTACCAGAAATGCCTGCTCCCGATCCAGGTGTAAGCTGTCAGATAGGTTTCTCCCGGCAACAAAATGTAGTTTTAATAAGGGCGCAAAATAAGGATCAATCAAAAAATAATTAGACATTAACTCCCTTCGTTGGCCGTTGTTTTTTGCAAAGGTTGTAGCCATCGTCAGGTCATCGGCTTGTAAACCACTCCCCATGGTTACTCCTTCCACTTCGGGTAGTTGTTTTAAAGATTCATAGAATCCCTTAACCTTTGTTTGTTCGATTGAATCGGTTGGAACACGTACACTTACTATCTGATTTAAATTAAAGCCTAAATCCGTATTCGTCACATATTCTACTTGTCGATAAACCACTATTGTACCAATAATCATTGCGGTAGCCATAGCAAACTGAACAATAACAATTCCTTTACGGAAGATTATTCCTTTTATACTTGTTTTAAAACTTTTTTTCAGCATCCCTATGGGCCCATATCGTGCTAACGTAAGGGATGGATAAATTGCTGCCAATAACGTAGTTAAAACAAATACACCTAGTAGAAAAAGACCATATTCTTGCCATTCAAAAGCGATAGCAGTCCTCAATAGGTGGTTAAAGTACGGAATTAACAACGACACCAACATAGTGGCAATCACCCAAGCTGTGGCGATCAACAAGAACGACTCGATCACAAATTGTCTGATCAATTGAATAGGTCGTGCTCCCGCCACCTTTCTGATCCCTACTTCCTTGTTCCTTTCCATAGCGGCGGCAGTTGATAAATTAACATAATTCAGTAGGGCAATAAGGAGTATAAGCAGCGCTAATAAGGAAAAGACATTGTTGAAATGCTTATTTCCCTTCACTGTATCCATCAGCTTTCGTTGACTAAAATGCACTGAAGCAAGCGGCTCCGTTTGGAAACGAATACGATAATCATTCGCACCGACACCGTTTAGTTCCGGTTGTACATATTGGGTAGCTATTCGTTGCAATTTAGATTCGAAGCGCTTCAGGTTCGTACCCTTCTTCAACAGAGCAAAAGTATAAACCGGAAAATCGAGATCAGTCCACGTCCTTATGTCTGAAAAGTTAGCCGAAAGCAATCCTTCGATATGAAGATCCGTATTTGTTGGCAGATCAGCAATCACGCCTGTAATACGATGAGGTTTTCCATTGCATAGCAGGGTATTTCCGAATGCTCGGTCTGGACTATTAAAGTATTTCCTTGCGATGCTTTCCGTTAAAATCAACGTATTTGGTGCCGTCAACGCATGATGTGCCGAACCGACAATAAACGAGAAGGTAAAGATTGAGAACACCGATTGATCTGCCGCATAAAAACCTTTTTCCCGAATCAGTTCATTCTTATAAGGCACCACAGCCGGGGATGACTCAAGACGTACGACGGCCTCTGTTTCCGGATATTCACGCCGTATAATATCTGCTAAGGGATATGGGCTAGTAGCAAATGCTAAATCAGATTCAGGCGTGGATAAGGTAGTTGTTATTCGCGCTATACGCCTAAAATGCACATTATGTTGATCATATGTCAACTCGTAATGCACAAATAAAAAGATAAGCAGGCAAGCACCGATTCCTACCGATAAGCCGACAATGTTAATTGAAGTATACAATTTATGTTTCCATAAATTACGCCAAGCAATGTTTATATGGTAACGCAACATAAGATTTTTATCCCCGTAGTCATGCACAATAAATCTGCCATGGTAAAAAAGTCGCTTGAGACATCCTGTTCCCGGTTTTCGCTATAGGTGTTGTTCGAATCCGTACAGCATTGTGCGGATTCGAACAAGTATCTTTAGGCTTATACGATTCGGTGTTAGTCTATTCTACTTCTTAATATCTAGTGGCCACGGATTTACAAGTTTAACGGTCTGCTTGGTAGATCCTTTATAATATATGTTAGCCAATCTTCCTGTCTTCCAGCAATGGGCACTTGTGGTTCGAATCCAGTTCTGTCAATAGGATGTTCATCTGTCCAACTGGATTTCTCTATCGGAATGTATAACTTAAAAGCCTTATAAGGAAGCGTTGTCGGGATAGACATCCCAACATAATCCATCATGCCTATTGTAGGTTCTCCATAACTAATTACTTTTTTGCTCTGTTTTGTTAGATAAAAAAAATATTCTGTAGCGCTACCTCCAAAATCATCGACAATCAAAGCTACTTTTTCGGGATACTTTAAAACAGCTTCCAAAGGAAAATTAACGGCAGGTGTAGGATAAAAGACCTGACTCGTTGAGGGTAAATCCCGATAAGCCTTTTGGTATTGAGCGAGCGTTTCTTTTGGAAAATACTTCTTGTATTCATTGGGAATGGGACTTTTAACAAAAGGTTCCAAGTCTCGTAGCTTATTAGTCACATTTGCTTTTGATACACGAAGTAAAGAAGATTTTTGATTGACCTGATTAGTCATCAGATAGGGCATAAGGGCTACCCATCCTGCACTCCCTCCAGCGTTCCCCGTTAAGTCGATAATTAGGTATTTGCTATTCCTAATAACCGAATCGTTTTCAGAAACAAGCGATTGTATTGCGCCTTCATTACCATCAAACGTAGGAATTTTCAAATAAGCTAAATCAGGGTTTAATTTTTTAAACAGCAAGCCCTTTTTATGTTCCTGCCAGCTTGCCCATTCGGCTTTCTCCCCTTCGCTTAAGGGCGCATTACCCACTTTAGCCCATAATTGAAAATTCCAGATGCGTAGTAAATTGCCAACCTGCTTAGCAGGGATCTCCAAATTGATTTTACGATTATAAAGCTTGACTGTATAGTTGTTGCCCTTTGGAGTCAAGGTAAAATAAACGAAGCCTTTAGGAAAATCATCCGCAGCAGACACCAATTTTACCGCTTGGTAACTGCGATCTTTTTGCTTAAAAATGGCTATTTCAGTGCCTTCCGGATTCTTCCAAATACCCGTTATCGAGTTAGGTTTTGATGTAGTTGAAGTCTTCATTACCTGTTCCGCATCTATTTCAATCACAACACTATCAATCGGTGCATTATATTCAATCCTAAAATGCTTATCATAAAAATAATTCACATAATCGCTCAATACACCGTAACAAGCTATTGGATCATTTAAAGATATAGCCCTCTTTTTTAACCTGTCTTTCAGCCGAGCATAAGCAACGTCATTTTTTTCAGTTATTTTATCGGGAAAGCCTGCATAATCCGCCTCGACACGTTGGATAGCTTTTTGAAGATTATCGAGGCAATTACAAGTGCTTTGCCCGAGCGCATAACCTGAAAACAATAATAAGTTAGCTAAAAGCAGGTTTATATTCTTTTTTGATATCATATAGGTAATAATTGAAGTCGTCCTCTCTTCCTTCACGGCTACCAAAGATGCAAATTATTAAGAAAACAGAAAAGAAAATAGCTCCATACAATCTTGAACAAGCCGCAGATACTAATATATAAAGCATCCGTGCCACACGGCATCTTATTGTTTGTGTCTGTTCAGAGGCACATCCATTGCTATCCCACGATCGCCTTGAGAGGCCAGCCAATTATCCAGTTGTCTGGCATATTTCTCAAGTAGACTGCGGTATTCCGGGTTTTCCGCTAAATTATTCAACTCATACGGATCCCTTTTTAGGTCGTATAACTCCACTGCGGGACGATGAGCAATTCGCTCTATAAGTGGTACCGCCGACTTATCATTTTCCGCTTTTCGAACCCAGCTTGTCCATGCCAAATTGTCTTTGTCGGTATTCATCATATATTTAATGTAATAGGTTGAGTCCGGCAATAAATTGCGGATATATTTATAATGAAGATCGCGAATACTTCTAATAGGATAAGCAGGCCCTTCCGGTATGTTATTGTGAATACCATAAGCAAAATCACGATGTGTGCTTGCCTTGTTTAATAAAACCTGCTTAAAGCTAAATCCGTCCAGTGCTTTTATAGACTTACCGCCCGCTATATCTAGCAAGGTTGGCATAATATCTTCATATTGAACAATCGCATCCGTTTTAGTACCCGCATCCACCTCGCCCGGCCATTTAACAATCATAGAACTTTTTTGTCCGTTGTCATACAGAGTCCATTTTCCTCCCGGAAATTGCGGACCTTGTTCGCCAAGAAAAATAACCATGGTATTGTCTTCCTTACCCGTTTCCTTTAATACGTTAATGATATCACCTACCTGATTATCCAGCCGACGTATTTCTGCCAAATAATTGCAGAATTGCCGGCGTGTTAAATCTGTATCCACCCAATGAGGCGGTAGTTTTAATTTTGATGGGTCGAATTCCGTTGGATCTCCCACAGTCCATGGCGCATGAGGATTAATACTCATTACAAAAAGACAAAAGGGGTCTTCTTGTTTTATATAGCTCCTCACGCTATCTAAGGTATAATTATCTGTTTGAGACACACAATTCGGCTCAAAGCCACCTACCCGATCAAATGGAAATATGGAAACCGGCTTAGTAACGTGATCCTTACCGGCAAGACCGACCCGATAACCAACCGCATTCAGGTAATGGATGATGCTTTTTAGCTCCGGATAAACTTGTTTGTGATTTTGATAAGCACCGTGTCTGGCGGGATACAGGCCGGTAAACAGTGAAGCTCTAGTAGGCACACACATAGCTTCGGAAGCAACAAGGGTGTTGAACTTCATACCTTCGGAGGCTAGTTGGTCAATATATTTTGTCTTTATATTGACCCCACCATAGCAGCTCAATTGTTTGGAATCAAGGTCATCGGCCATTATTATTATAATATTCGGCTTTTCGTCTTTATTAGGAAGGGCCGCTTGCGCGCGTTGTAAACAAGCGACAAGCAAAGCTAAAAGCAAAAGAGCGTTTAAAATCCGTACTGAAATAAAGTTAGTGCGTAGTAAGATGATCATCATATGTCGTAAACATGGTTAATTGGCGGTCCTTATCCAAAGATAAGAAACATACAAAGGATAAGTTGATCAAAATTTAGCAGTTTTGTCTCAATTATTTACTGTGGTCTGTCAGTGTCCCCTTTTATTGAGTTCGGTCGTCATGCATATAATAAAAACATCATGTATGCACCGGAAAAAAAACATTTTACACGTAATCTCTAGTCCGCGCGGA
This sequence comes from Olivibacter sp. EAT-5, assembly GCF_044784325.1. Lineage (NCBI taxonomy): Bacteria > Pseudomonadati > Bacteroidota > Sphingobacteriia > Sphingobacteriales > Sphingobacteriaceae > Olivibacter > Olivibacter sp. EAT-5. Next base: position 5,587,750 of record NZ_CP173028.1, read on the forward strand.
GCAGAATCGCAAAGTATTCGTTTGGGGCGCGCTATCATTAAACGACTTCTAACAGCCTATCCGGAAAGTGAAGTCGTGGAAAACCATTTATTACAAGATCAGCCTTCGTTTTTGACAGTTTCCCATCTGTCGTCATTTTTTAACACAGCGAACAACAGATCCGAAGCAGAACGTCAGGCTATTATGTATTCCGACAAAATTCTTCAGGAAGTTAAAAGCGCCGATATTTTAGTCATAGGCGCACCGATGTATAACTTCACTATACATGCCGCATTAAAAGCTTGGATCGACCAGTTGGTTCGGCTGGGTGAATCCTTTCGATATCTGCCCGATGGTAAGCGTATTGGATTATTCCCGGATAAGCAGGCCTTTTTAGCCATTAGTACAGGAGGCCGCTATCCGGACAGCACTTCCGATCCCATTAAGAACTATATTGAAGATTATCTCTTTACGATTTTAGGTTTTATTGGAATCAATGACATAACTTCACTTCGAATAGAAGGTACTGCCGAAGCCGGATTTCAGGCGAATTACGATTTTATTACCCGCAATATCGTTGAAAAGACCGAACTTTAATACAAAAAGTTAGCGCGCTTGTCCTCTTTTGGAAATTTCATTCGTCGTAACAAGAAATATCGAAAATCATGAAAGAATTCACCTTACTTTTCAGGTTGAGTAGTCAATCAGACAAAAAACCGTCGCTCGAGCAATTACAGGAGCGAATGGCTTGGCTAGCCGGGCTAGCCGCTCAAAATAAACTGGTCAATAAAGGAAATACCTTATCCGTCACTGAAGCAAAAACGGTACACGCCGATCACGTTGTAACCGATGGTCCCTATACCGAAATAAAGGAATTTGTCAGCGGGTATCTCATCGTGCGAGCGGAAACAATCGAGGAGGCTGTTGAATTGGCCAAGACAAACCCGATCTTTAAGGTCGGAGGTAGCATCGAAATACGAGAAGTCGTGCAACTATACGAGCAAAAATCGTGAGCAATTTTTCAAAAGAAAACGAATTATCGCATCTTTTTAGATCTGAATATACGAAAATGACGGCAGTATTATGTCGTCATTTTGGGCTCGTCAACTTAGAAATAGCTGAAGATATCGTTAGTGATGCATTTTTAAAAGCCGCTGAATATTGGGGAGTAAACGGAATACCCGATAATCCGGCGGCTTGGTTGTATACCGTAGCAAAAAACAAAGCGAAAGATTTTATTAAACGAGATACACTCTTTCAGTCTAAGCGTAACACGATTAAGGAACTAAGTGAGTCGTTTATAGCAAGTGATTCTCTTATAGAGCGACAATATATTGCCGACAGCGTTTTAGCCATGATGTTTGCGGTATGCGACTCACACAATTCTCCCGAATCCCAAATATGCCTTGCTTTGCAGATACTTTCAGGTTTTAGTGTTGAGGAGCTTGCCCAGGCCTTCCTCACTAAAACGGAAACCATAAAAAAAAGACTGTATCGTGCTCGGAATAACCTACGAAAAATAAAATTTCGTATTAACGAACTGAATGAGCAGGAAATCAAAGCGCGTTCTGAAACGGTTCTGAAAGTGTTATATTTACTTTATAATGAAGGGTATTATTCCAAAAGCAACAGTCAGATCATAAGAAAAGACTTATGCGCAGAAGCCATTCGCTTGGCCCTCTTATTATTGGAAAATCAAATAACAAATACCGCTCAAGCTAATGCCTTGATGGCTTTGATGTGCTATCAAAGTTCACGACTGGATGCCAGAATGAATGAGCATGGTGAGCCGCTCCGCTTTGATGAGCAAGACCGGGAACGTTGGGACAGCAGCTTGATTGAAAGAGGGCATTACTATATGCTTGAAGCATGCCATGGTAATGAGATGTCAAGTTATCATCTGGAGGCAAGTATTGCTTACTGGCACACCACCCTGCATAAAGAAAAGTGGAATAACATTCTTGATCTTTATGACCAGCTCCTCCAACTGGCCCCGACTCCACCAAGAACTTTAAACAGGTTTTTTGCTTATGGAAAAGTATACGGTCACGAAAAAGCCATCGAAGAATTAGAAAAAACCGGGTTAACACAACATGAGGGATGGCACGAGCTATTGGGTTATCTTTACGCATCAATTAATAAAGACCGGGCAATCGAGCATTACCAAAAAGCCATAAATAAAAAGCAATCTCCGGCTGCCAAAGAACAACTAATGAAAGAAATAATTCGACTAAGAGCAAAGCTTCCCATCTTGCGAGCACCGAAGTAACCATCATAGAAATCTACCGGAAAAGAATCGGAAACGGCCAGCCACTCAGGACAGCCTCCTGACAGACCGGCCGTTAAAACCTACGCTTCTCCTTAAATTTGCTGTGAAAAGACGGTAGCCGCTTCTTTATCCCGATATTCGTCGATTAACTTTTTGAGTTTATCTTTCAATTCTTCAATTGTCGTCTGATAAGCCTCGTCTTCGTAAACATTATGAAGTTCCTGTGGGTCTTTTTGCAAGTCATACAATTCCCAAGCATTCTGCCCTTTATAAAAACGCACCAGTTTGTAACGCTCCGTGGTAACGCCAAAATGAGGAGACACGTGATGAGGCTCCGGAAATTCATAATAATGATAATAGCTCGCCTCTCGAGTTCTCACATCCCTTCCATTGGCCTGCAAAACGGGAAGAAAGGACTGGCCCTGAATATCCTTTGGAACCGTTACACCCGCAATTTCAAGCAAAGTAGGCGCCCAATCGATATTCAATACATGCTGGTCAATCTTAGTGCCCGGATTTACTACGCCGGGGTACCGAATTAGAAACGGCGTTTTTAGTGACTCTTGATAGATAAAACGTTTATCAAACCAGCCATGTTCTCCCAGATAAAACCCTTGATCCGAACCATAGATTACAATCGTGTTTTCTGCTAAGCCCTTTTCATCTAAATATGCCAACAACTTGCCGATGTTACGATCCAGTGCATTCGCAGTGGAGAGGTAATCTCTTATATAACGTTGGTATTTCCACTCGGTGAGGGCCTTCCCACTTAGCTTCTTTGAGTCAAATTCCTCCGATATTTTATTATAGTAGGTACTGAAACGCTCCTTTTGTGCATCAGTAAAACGATTATAGACACCATTTTTACTAACTCCATAATCTAAATTCACCTTTAGATCTTGTTTTAAGCGCATCGTTTTTTCGATGGTCATATCCTGATCCGCTGCTGCTTTTCTTCCTGCATAAGCATCATAAAAAGTTTCCGGCAGGGGAAAATTAACATCATCGTAAGCTCCTAAGTCTTCTAGATCGGGTAGCCATTCGCGATGGGTAGCCTTCTCTCCTACCACTAAGAAAAACGGTTTATCTGTATCACGACTATCCAACCAGTTCGTCGCTAGATCTGTAATAATATTAGTCACATATCCCTCAATTCGGGTAGTATCATTCGCTTGGTTAATAAAATCGGGGTTGTAATAATGCCCTTGCCCAGGTAAGATATTCCAATAATCAAAGGCATCGCCGGGCAATGTCCCTAAGTGCCATTTACCGATCCAAGCGGTCTGATAGTCTGCTTGTTTTAACAAACGACTAAAGAGTTGTTGCTCTACATTGAATTTCCCTTCATTGCCCAAGTAACCATTTTCATGACTGTATTTTCCCGTCAGTAAATTTGCTCTGCTGGGTCCGCAGATCGAATTCGTTACTAAGAAATTATTAAAGATAGCCCCTTCCTTTGCAATGCGATCAATATTCGGTGTGCGTGCATATTTACTACCATAGGCACCGATTGCTTGGTAAGCGTGATCATCGGAAAAAATGAATATAATATTGGGTTTTTGCGGTTTACCTTCTGACTTTTTTGTGTTTTGATTACAGCTAGCCAGCGCAATTCCGAATGCAAGCAAGCAAATACTAATTTTTTTCACCATAATTTTATTTATCGTTCACCGCTAAATCTACAATATTTTTTTCAAATGCGGTGTCAGCATCTCCTTTGTTTATAGGTATATAGATCTTGATTTGAAGAACAAACTACTTAGGATGTGGCCCACTGCCTTCGATGCACTTTATTAATAAGCACTTCGCGGTTCGTCACATTCTTACGCGCTTCACTAATTGGCCATGTGAGATTATGATAACAATTATCGAACAAATAAGCAATATACCTATCATTTTTTCTCAAAAAACAGGGTTTTTCCTGTGCCATTTACAGTATTCCACCTGTAGATTATTTCTCCGTTTTTCCCAATCTTTGCATCACAAAAAAACAAATACTATCTATGGACAAGCATTATGGAGAAATTATCGAAATGACGATTCGAAGAAACGGTTACAGTATCAGTGAATTGAGTCGGATGATGAAAGTAAACAGACGATCGATTTATAATTGGTTTGCTCAGGCAAGATTCAAACCTGAGATCATTTTTAAAATCGGAGTCGCAATTCGTCATGATTTTTCTAAAGAATTTCCCGAACTATTCACCTCTGAAGACTTTCAACGCGAAATTGAAAAAAGTAAGCAGAACTTTTCAGCCACCATTCAACAGGTCGAAGAGATCTCTTATTGGAAAGACAAATACATCAGCCTTTTGGAAGAGTATAATGTTGCCTTAGCAAGACAAACACAACAATTTGGTAGAACTACCGTCCTAGCCTAAAACGAGTAAAAACGAGAAAGAGGGTGTTCACAAGAAAGGTGACGTTCAACCTGTCACCCTTTAGACACCCTCCTTTCTTTTTTCTCAAAACTTCCAAATTTCATCTACACATAAATCAAAAACTTTTTCTTTCATTAGCTATTGTATAGAAGGAAGCGATTCAATATTCTTTCTGACGCATTCGTCCCCATTCCATTGCATAAATTCATAATTTTGCTCTTCACATGAAAGCAAATTAGCTGATAAAAATCGGAAAATATTTCTTTTATTTGCAAAAACATCTATTAGTATGAATAGCAAGAGTTGCCTTCCCCCGCCAACCTGTTAGTTTTTCAACATGAACTTGCGTACTCGGGTTATAAGAATCCGCTGTTGTAATACGCATATCATTTATAAAAAAACGTTAACCGTCATCAATAAATAGGCAATTCAAATGAAAAAATCATATCTGCTATTACATATTGCTGTAATTCTGGCTGGCTTCACCGGTATCTTCGGAAAACTTATTACCCTCAATGAAGGGCTCCTCGTATGGTATCGAATGCTCTTTGCGTCGCTTTTTCTTTTCGTCATTCTTCGTTTTACGCGCAAAGGCCGAATGCTTCATTTTCGGGAAAAAATAGCGATCGGAAAGGTCGGACTTTTGCTGATGACCCATTGGGTGCTGTTTTATGCAAGCATCAAGTATGCTAACGTATCCATTGGCGTCGTATGCTACTGCCTCACCAGCTTCTTCACAGCTATTTTCGAACCGCTAATCAATAAAAAAAAGTTTGTACCTACGGAACTTGTCCTGAGTGCTTTGACGTTGCTCGGTATCAGCTTAATCTTTCATTTTGACACCTCTTATCAACTCGGTATTCTGATTGGAACGATCTCTTCCTCCTTTGCAGCACTTTATACTATTTTTAATGAACGACTGGTCAAAAATTATGACAGTAAAGTCATTAACTATTATCAGATGATTAGCGGAACTTGTGTTTTAGCGTTGTTAATGCCATTGTATCTCCGTTATTTTCCAACAGACAATCTATTTCCCGGTCTAACCGATCTTCTATACCTGCTTTTCTTAGCACTATTCTGTACCGTCCTTTTATATATGCTATTTGCAGAGAGTTTAAAACAGATCTCCGCATTCACCGTCAACTTGAGTTTTAATCTGGAACCGATATACGCCATAATACTGGCATTCTGGCTATTTAATGAAGGTAAGGAAGTGAACCTATCGTTTTATGTGGGTTGCACTTTCGTGATGACGTCGGTTGTACTACAATCATTAATCGCTCGGAGAAAACGGTTGAAGACGGTAAGAATCAAATCGTAGGAATTATTCCGTATTGACCCTAAACCTCATTTCCGTTGATAGTCCATCATGGCGAAATTAAAAAGTCTAACCGCTCTACTATCTCAACCGACTAGACAGACCTACCAACGCCTTCGCGGGCTAATTTTGAACGATTTAAATAATTGTCGCGTAGCAGGGCCTACTCCCGCTACTTGCTCATGTTCAACCGATGAATATCTTCTTCCGCAGTCTTCGAAACAATTTCTAGGTAGTGATCCAAGCGCTCTTTACCCACTTGATAAATCGGGCTTAAGTAAGTCGTGTACACCGGCGTAATTCCACAAAACTCCAAGGTCCCTTCCTTCAGCTGTAAAAAAGCGGAACCTTTATACTGTTCAATATAATCCTCTTCCGATGTATCAGCAGTACAGATAATTCGAGCAGTCCTGCCACTGAATAATTTATTATAAGAACCATCTTCTCTGCTTTCAAAAGCAATCGTTGGAAGGAAGAGTCGGTCAATAAAACCTTTCATCACAGCCGGATAACTCCACCACCATAAAGGATGAACCCAAACCAGATGATCACTCCATAAAATATTGTCTAAGGCCATCAATAGATCCGGTTCTAATTCCATACGTTTTCTATAACCATACTTGAGATTGGGTTCGAAATCGAGCTCTCCCAGCATGAGACTGCGCACATCTGCACCGAAAGAAACCGCTGTATCTATATAGCGGTCGGCAATCAATTGGTTAAAACTTTCTTTGTCAGGATGACCGTTAATCACTAAAATATTCTTTTTTTCCATTATATTTAAATTGTATATCAAAAAATAGGTCAAATGACCAAAACAAAAATAGGTCAAATGACCTATAAAGCAAAATTGATTTATCTTCTTTATGTCAAAAAGAGAAAACGTAACGGCCGACATTCTTAAACAGACGATAGCGATTTTAAAAGCAGAAGGAAGTAGTGGTGTAACGATGCGACAGGTTGCGAATAAAACGGGTATAACACTTAGTAATTTGCAATACTATTTCCCGGATCGGACCAAGCTATTTCAAGCGATGTGCGAATTTTTCTTTCGGCAATGTGAGAAAACAATACTCAGTGAACTGTCTACCATTAATGTAAACGATCGTGCATCCACTAACGGCTTCATTAAAAAATTACTTGAGATGTTGATTGTAGACGGAATTAACGATTATGATCATAGCATTTTTCGAGAGCTCTGGGCCCTTATGTTGAGAGACAAAGAACTCGCCGAAACCGTTCATCGCTTCTACAGGAATTATGCGAACTGGTTGGTTCAATTGATTTCGCAATTTACTCCCTGTCCTGAAAAAGTAGTATCATTATTGATTCCTTACGCGGATGGTTATGAGATCATGGGCGCAGATTTACCGCTCGAACGGAACGCAATTGTGGAGATGCTGTCTGAAATTATATCACAGATGACGAGGAAGAAATGACCTCCCTTTATGAGGCCTTCGAAATAGACGAGCTTTTAAACGTTTACGCGTTTATAGCTAATAAGTCCAGGTATCGTCTTTTTTTCCTCCAAGACGCCGGTCCGCGCAAAGTTTGCCCATACGGTACGCAGACGTCTTCCGGCAAGGCGTAGCTCTTCAGGCGAGCTTCCCTTGCAAAACAACGCATTCTTCCATAGCTGCTCATTACCGAATAAAAGCGGGATATCAATCACATGCGCTCCTCTAAAGTTATTTTTCTTCTCGCCCCAATCAATCTGATATTCATACACTTGCCTATGGCCGCTTGCCATTAATTCTGCAAAAGCTCTTCCTGAAGTTCGGTACACGCTATCTGTTGTCTTACGGATCAGCCATTCTAACATCGCTTTACCGAACACAGGCACGTAAGATAAGTGTTGTACCAGCTTAATATAGGGAGCAAAAAGCGCTGTTTCGCGGTTTGTCCACCCGATCAGTATATCCCATTGATTTGCCCTTTTTCGCCAAACCTCTTCTGTCCTTTCTTCGTGAGGAAGTGGCTCAAATCCATATTGGACACCAAAAGGCATTCCCCCCTTCAATCCTACCCGTTTCATGGAAAATAGCATCGTATTCTGTATATCCAAAAGCTTGTTTACCGGTGAATTTTTGGGGAAAGCAGCCACTTTCTTTATCAAGGTTTCAGTAAGTGATGCTTTTCCCTTCCTGATCCCTAAAGGTGCGCTTTGAATGATGACTCTATGAAATAGATTTTCTACGCCCTCCGCTAACATCAGGTGCGCAATGGCATCGCCACCCGCTGACTGACCAAAAAGGGTAATATTTTCCGGATTTCCGCCAAACGCGTCAATATGCCTTTTTATCCACCGTAACGCAGCTATAATGTCAAGCAGTCCCAGATTCGCCGGTATATCATTATATCCCCCTAAAAAACCAAATAAACCTAATCGATAAGTCACATTAACAACCACCACCTGCTGTTCACTGACAAGCAAGGCTGGGTCGTAAGCTGTCATATCCCCTGCACCGGTAAGATATGAACCTCCATGAATCCAGACCATTACCGGCAAGCCCGCTGATACAGGGGTACTAGCGGGAATTGTAATCGACAAGTGCTGACAATTCTCATTCAGGGGCAATTCATCCATCATATCCATGCCAAACACCTCCTTTAATACAGGAGAAAAGGATTGTGGACAAGCCGGCGACCAGTTGGTCGCCATATAAGGTTCTATACTGCCCAAACCGATTATCTCCCGGGGCTTTTCATAGCGCTCTGCTATCGCATAGGGAATACCTGTCGCCCTTATAACAGCTCCATCCTGCCATCCCTGTATCGTGCCCGCTAACGTTCTAAAACTCGTATTGGTCATTTATGATTTAAGGCAACTTATGTATACCTTATAGCTGCGAATATAGGAAATAGTCGTTATATATGACCTTAGCTTATCTTTTAGAAGCGTTCCAACAAACCTATGTGTTTCTTCACCGTCTCACGCCTCCATTTACCGATTATTTTCTGCTGTTCACCTATTTTTTCTCGGTCAAGCGCAATCCACTTCCTAGATTTGAATCAACAAGATAAATATCAAGATGTTGTTCAAAGCAAAACATGCAAGCACCCAACGCTGTCCGCCATAGGACAGATGATGTACGTTTTCGTACAGAAACGAGAACAGCTTAAACACATAAGTAACTACAAGACAACATTTTAAATAAAGCGGAACAATTATGTCATGCACTTGGCATAGAACACTAAAAAATTAACTCGATAAAATTTACAATTATGAAAACGTTCATCACCTCCATCATCGCAGCCATTGTATTAACAGGTACTGTTGCATTTTCTGCAACACCTAAACCGGCCAAACGCTCCAATATAGCAGCTATTAATCAAACCTTAGATCGTTATTCAGATGCTGTAACCAATGGACAGCTTACTAACATAGAGCAACTATTTAGTGAACAGTTTCATCAGCGCATTGTGCAAAGAAAAAAGGGTAATAGCTTTAACAAAAAACAGCTAGTCAGTTTCTTAAAAAATCAACGAAATGTACAGCAGAATTGCGAAACGGATTATAGTATCTTAGAAGAAAACGATGGCGTAACGATTGCTAAAATCGAAATGAAATACAAAGAGTTTTCACGCATCGATTATGTGACCATCTCGCAAACCGATCAGGGCTATCAGATCAACCAGGTTATAAGTACCTTCGAATAAAACTGTCCACTATAAAAAATATGGAAGGCTCCGTCTTTTAGCGGGGCCCTTCTTAAGCGCCATCTAAACATAGAGATACCGGTTTTAATTTGCCGAGTTAACTTTGCAGATAACTTTCAATCCTATGTGCAAATTCTCTTAATAAACTCGGGTCGACACGCTTTGCTTGAAAACGACAGGCCTCCTTTTGTGGAAACTCAAAAGTAACTTGCTCGTTCATAATGTCTACCATACATAATTGCATGCCCTGTATCGATGTTATATTGACGTTGTAAAAGTCACCCCTTACTTTCATCCAAAAATTTTGCATAATTTGTTCAATTAAAATCCTACCCTTTACCTTTCGGTATACACTCTCTTTATAACGATTCCACTATTAAAAATGTAACAAGCTGTTCACAATTTTCATAAGCTTTTAATGTCAGCGCAAATTCATTGCCGGTGATTCAGTTGACGCTCTATTCTATAAAAGAGTTATAGGGTATTTACACTCTTCTTATTGCCGTCGTAACTAACAAGGAAGAAAACAATGTATGTCAACCAATGTGCTTAATTTTAGGACAGATCATCATGGGCACTAAATACCATGCCCCAATACGTTGACTTTATTCAACGTATTGGGGCATCTAAAGACGCCCTGCTGCCAAAGCGGCCTCCTGCATATGATTTACGCACAAATTGGCAAAATATAACCGTATTGTCAGCAGAAGACAATAAAAGCTGAATGAATGCGTTATAAGCTACAGTTATGCATTTTAGGTTACCATTCGGGATCCAAACAACCATAGCACCTAACTGAATATTTAAGTATCAAATGAATAAGCATCACGGGGAGATCATCGAGCGAACCATCCGAAGAAACGGCTATAGTATTACGGACCTAAGTCGAACGATCAATGTCAATAGACGATCTATGTACAACTGGTTCAGTCAACCCAAACTGAGACGGGATATCATATTGAAAATCGGCAAAGCACTCAATTATGACTTTTCCTTTGAGTTTCCGGAATTGTTTTCCACCGAAGATTTTCATACAACCACACCATTGGTCCCGGCAGTTCAGAAAGACAATAATATTACGGATTTAGAGAGTGTCACCTACTGGAAGGAAAAATACATACAAGTATTGGAAGAATATAACCGTGTGTTAAAAGAAATCAATTCATCCAAAACAACTCGTCCTACGTCGCGCAACAAAACAATAAAAACACGTTCTTTCTTATAATGCAAACTCGCTTAGATTAACCCTCGCTAGCCAAAGCCCATTTGGTTAAATCATGAGAAAGCATGCTAGTTAAAACCAAAAACTTGGGAATTGTGAACGCATTAGCAGCGGTTTGCTGCGCTATGGAAAAACAAAAAAATAGGATCCGACTAAGCTTAGCTTAAAATTATATGCGATATTTACCTGTTGATAAATAAAAACATATGCCTATTCATGTTGCAATAACCCGAAAAATTTTACCGGGAAAAGAAGAAGAATTTAAAGAAGCACTGCGTCAGTTTTTAGGTGATTCATTTGCGCACGGCGGCGTACATGGCGCGGCCATGATTACCGCGCTGCCAGGTACGGAAAACCGAGAAATCGGCATTCTCCGTACCTTTAAAGATGAGGCTGAACGAGATGCTTTCTATCGTTCGGATGCGTTTAAAAAATGGGAAGCTTATGCGTCAAGCGTCACCGAAGATACACTGTACCGCGAGCTTAGCGGCCTTGAAGCCTGGTTCCGTTCTCCTGTGCCACCACCAAGGTGGAAAATGGCGATTGCCACTTTTTGCGGTGTTCTGCCAACAAGTACATTTTTGTCATTCGCACTTGGCCCTTTCATAAAAAATGTGCCTATCATTGCCCGCCTCTTTATCATGGCGATTCTGATGGTGTTACTTTTAACATGGGTAGTTATGCCCACCTTGACGAAGTGGATGAAACCTTGGCTCAGACCTTGACTATTGTATCAGTTTATAAATTGTTTATTTTCTATATGAATAGAGTCGCTATCCTTTGCTCCATCTCATTTAATCCTTAATCATTCTCATAAATTCCGATAAATACTTTTCGTACACACTTCGTGGGCTGCTTTGATACTTTTTGGCAATAGAAGCCGCCATTCCCACCACCTCGCCCATCATTCCGCAGGTACGCATCACTCGGGTGCTTCCAAAGGCCACGTGTGTGGTACTAATGTTCCTTCCAGCCATAAAAAGATTATTGATATTCCGCGAGTAAAGACTGCGATAAGGTATCGTGTAAGGCGCTACGCGGATATGTTTGGTACCAGCAAAAAATTCCTCGTCCGGAAAATACAAACTGTTCTTTTTGTCCGGAAAATGAAGATCTATCGTCCAGGTAGCTGTCACCGTTGCATCCGGATACATTTTACCCTCTTGAATATCCATCTGCGTAAGGATATGATCGCCCATCAAGCGTCTGGATTCGCGCTTTCCGCCAATATAAGCAACCCAAGCCAATTCACGCTTAGCATATTTTTCCGGCTTGTGATTTTTTAAGTAAGACCAATTTCCGTAAACCGCGCGTAGATTATGATCTCGTATCTGTTCTGCTTCGGTAATGGTGTTAAAGTTTCCGAAACCCGTTTCCCATTGCCAATCTGATTGTACTTCATCAATATGGTATTCATCTGAAAACGGAAGTGCCCATGGCGTCTCGGGAAAAGTCGTAGCGCTATCAACCGGTATAGATGCCCAGAGATTGGATGTTCCAAGGGTAAAATCGTCTGCCTCATCAGCAGCCAAAGATTCGCCCGTTTCCTTTCGACTCTCACGTCCCATTCTAAAATCAGCACCCGCCAAGAAGCCTAAGGTGCCATCTCCCGTACAATCTGCGAAATAAGCGCCTGTAAAACGCGTTTCCTGATTAGTCTCAATATTCCTTCCTATAACGGCTTTAATTGTATTGTTTTCAGTTTCTGCTTGGTAAACATGCGTATTGATAAAAAGCGAGAGATTTTTTTCGGCTTTCACAATTGCAAACTTACGTGCATCTCCGTATTCCTTCGCATTCGGGTTGCCGTTACCGGGATCTCCATTATCCAATTCACGTACAATTCTACCCAACTTAGGATAATAACTTTTATCGAGGTCGCCCATCAGATGCACCCGTACCTCTGAACTATTGTTCCCACCTAACAAGGGTCTGTCCTGTATTAAGGCGACCTTAAGACCTAAACGAGCAGCAGATAAAGCAGCACAGGTTCCGGCCACTCCTCCACCTACCACTACCAGGTCAAAATTTCCCATCTCTTTTCTACCTGCCGCCAAACCCAATAGTCTATTCCGCAGCATATCCAATGCCGCGAGTTCATTTGGGGGCTCAGCCTCACTTCCCTTATTAAAAAGTATAGCATCTACCCGACCGTTAAATCCGGTTAAATCCTGTAACACCAACTCAACCGAATCTCGGTCGACCTTAATGTCACCGCCATTATACCATTTCCAGGCGCTGTCGCCACTTTCTCCAAAAGTTACCTGCAAAGGCTTACCATCCACAAAGAGTTTGAACCTACCCGGGCCCACCGGAAAAGGCGCCCAATCTTTTGTACGCACCCACACTCGGTAAGTACCCTTCTTTGGAAACTTCACCGTCGTCTTCGCATCTGCAACCGGCCTGCCCATTCCATGGGCCATCAGATACGAAGAGTGAAGGACGGGGAACGATTGCTGGTCAATTACCCATCCTCCCTTTTGTTTAAAAGACTCCGCTTCTATTAATATTTGTTCCTGTGCTACCAAACGTTGCATACAGAAGAAAACGACAAAGCTTAGTAGATGCCTGCTAAAAATAAGTTTTATCATGATTTTTTATGGTTTATAAGTTCTTAATTGTTCGTTAAAATTTTCACGTATTTGCTTATGCTGCTTCATCACTTCATATACTGCTCTTGCTCTTTCTTTATCCGGTGCAGTAAGATAAGCCATCAACTTTTCCTGTGCTGCCTTCGATAATGTTTCCTGACTAGCCAATACTGACAGTGCTTGTTTAAATAGGGCCTGATTTAGTTGCGGTAAGTAATCAACTATTTGTAATACCACAGCTGAATCCAGACTCAGTTCGCTTATCTTTTTTAACATAGCTACTTGTTGCGTATAAGGTGATCGGTCAAAAACGTGCCATAATTGCTCTTGCATTTTGTCTGTGGCAAAATAACTTAAGTTGATCCGTTCCCAAACACGGCGGGCGGCAAACACGTTATCGCTTTCCAACAAAGTCAGCACATCCGTTAGAAAGCCTGCACGTACCAACCCTTCCGTATCCATCACTTCGCCCAGCGCAAAATACACATAATGGTAGTTGTCGCTCCGCAAAAAGTGATGCAGCAAGGCGTCATTCAACTTGCTCTGCGTAATTTTTAGAATTTCGCCCGGAGTCGTACCATGTGCCAGGTGCCATAGCGTATAACAGGTATATAAAGCTCCCTCAATAACCTCTCCTTTCACGGTGTTTTTTGTAGCACCGGTAATTGCGTCCACCGAATCTGATAGGCCTTGACTGGTTGAATCTACGAGGTCTTCCATTTTAAAATCCTTTAAGAGCGAGTTTTCGTTCGAAAGGATTTCCTGTAATTTACTATGGTCTTCCCGCGTAAATTCTTTATGATCTAACTTAGTCAAAGGTTCCGCCTTCGGCACTTCATAACGCAGATAATTACCCAGCAAATCCCAGAACAATTTAATGCGTACCGGTTTGCAGACATTGTCTAGGCAAACCGGCGTAAATACATCCCGGAAATAATAAACCGGTTGCTTCCCTGCATCAAAAACCAACACCAATTCATAAGTCTCACCCTGCTCTGTTAATGTATAACTTTCCCGAGCCGACTGTGCCTGCACTGAAGCGAGCCATACACAGCTCATCAACAAACTTAATCCGTAGCGAAGCATGCTTATCATAATTTTAAACCTTCTCGTTCATCGAAATTAACTATAAGAAAGCCAAGCGGTTGCAACACAATCTCGATCAACTTTAAACCGGATCCATCGTGCTTGAAATGACGGCGGAAAATCAAAATCGACCTTTTCGCCTTGCCGTACCTTGATCGATTTATAACGTATCCAATTACCATCGCCTCCTGGATCTACCTCCATAGTAAAAATCACGCTTTCCGTTGCCTGGTGGGACATTCTCAATTTCCGTTGATCATAGAACCCGATTAAATACGGGTCGGAGGCGATGCCTTCACGCACCTCGCTATCTTTCCAAGGGCCGCCCTCCCCCCTTGGCTTGCCGAGCTTCCATAGATCATCAATCACACCGGCCCAAACCGCAGCCTTCTTATCTTCTGAGACAATTATATGTTCGTTTCGGTTTGCTTCCAGCTGCGAGGGGTCTATCCCCGTCATAATCAACATCCCTCGGTAAGAAGCGTAATCGTTCATGTTGAACGCATGCGAGGCTACCGGTCTCAACTTTGCAAACCCATCCGCATTTTCTGCAGGCAACTCGTAAAAGGTACCATGGCAGTTAAACAAGTCACGTTCGGTAGCCACTTCGCGGCATATCCGCAAGGTTCCCTCATGGATTAATTCCGTAAAAGACTTATTCCCCATTGGAAGTCGCCATCTGCGTCCTTTATCATCAATAATCAGTACCGAAGCGTTATCTACATGTACCACTTTTTTTGGTATAGCAAAACGCTGCTCGATAAACCTTGCAGTTGTATCATCTTTCTTGGCAACGAGCTGCATTTTTTCATTCAGTTCATAATATCCGATATTCGCTTTTAATTCACCCTTTTCGTATTGTCTTGCCACCATTCCCATGGCCTTTCGTTGATCGCCTAAACCATACAATAAGCCACCGTTGAAGGTAGATGTCTTTGCAAAGCCATCAAAAAGATCAGCTGCATCCCGTCCACGTTTTTCAGTTTGTGCGTAAGTAAAATGTGCACTGGCATTTGTTGTCACTGCATTTTTAATCCGTATCCATTCTCCTTTTTCTTCCCTATCAAAGGGTACCTGTATCGCTTCTCCCGGTAACACCTTCACCACCTTATGTGTTTGCCACTGCCCATTACCTGACAGATCTACTTCAAACGTGAAGCTTGTTTCAACCTTACCGTCATTCGACAACCAGCAGGACCGGATCGGCCAACCTGCAAACAAAAAGGGATCGGAGAGCTGTCCGGCGCCTATATGCTCTTGCTGCCAAACCGAGCCGTCGGCGGTAGCTGGTCCTAGCAGATCAGGTTTTTCCAACGAAGTAAACCATAAATTGGAATTCGACTGTCCGGGGCCTTCAATGCCCCCCTTTGCCTTTCGTTTATTTAGAAACTCCCGCTCGGCTGAATCATCGCAGCCGAAAACTAAGCGATCGTTCCATCTTGCAAAGTCGCCAATCACCTTAAGGTATGCCGATCGTGGGCGGACACCAGCTGTTTGCCTAAGGTTAAAATTCCCTGGAAAACGCCAAAACAAACCGTGCATAGTCATCAAATAGTCCGGTTTCTCCGCCGTACCTATATTTCTGATCCGCGGCCATTCGGTATTCCAACCATGGGCGCCATCATAACTATGGCTTGCTTTCGGCAATCGAAAGAATGACCAACCATTAGCTCCCCGCACACCCAACAACACCGATTTATGATCCCAACCGACGGTCCAGATAGGATCCTCACCAGGATTAACATTTCCATAAATACCTCCCGGACCCGTTATTTCCGTGAATTGATTTCTACGGATCATTTTCCACTGCTTGCCGTCCCACTCATGCAGACCGCCGGAAGGCGCGTTGAAATGATGAAGCGCATTATCCCCCCGTTCGCCGTTATTACTATACACCAGCACCCCTTGTCCTGAATAAAGCCCTTTACCATGCCATCCGATTAAATTGGCCATGGGTACCTGCCGTCTTTGCTCCGGTTTCAAATTTTCATCAGCAAAGAGCCACTGCGGTTTTAACGTATGCACATCCACCTCATAAAAACCTTCCTCCATCGTTCCGTAGTATATTTTGTTGGCAGGATCCGTCAAGTGGCGGGCATTGCCCGTCAGACGACCCGGCATATCTTTGTACTGAATGGCCCGTACCTGTCGAGTCGAATCAATTGCATATGGGCCGATGAACAGTTGTTTACTTTCACGGTGAATCATACGATTGGCAGGCGTACCACCGATACTTTCCGGGTGGATTGTCCGTTCCATATCCTCCTTTATTTCATATAAACGGTCTGAAGAGCCGAAAGGGAGATGCGGACCATAAGTAATCACCCATAACCTATCCTGCCAAGGCACCACAGCGCCCGTACCACATTCGCCCTCATCATTATACATTGCTAGATGCGGATAAATGCCACTGATCTGGATCGGCTCTTTAGGTTCTTGTACTGCACAAGCGCTCAGTAAGCAGAACAACAGCGCATAACCTACTATTTTTTTCATTTGTAACATCTTTCTTTTGGTATTGAATTAATAGTTAGGGTTCTGTTTTAAACCGCTGGTTAGCACCTCATTGGTAGGTATAGGCCAAATATATTGCCGCGTTGCGTCAAACTTCCGTACAGCGATCTGTTTAATCTGTCCCGCGCTATACATAGCCGAAAAATCGGCCGTACCATCTTCATCAATCAACGGTACCTGCGGAAAAAACCATAAACCTGTGTTTATCACTTTCGCCCGCAAATCATCGACATCGAGCATGCCATAGTTTATTCTGTTCAGCACCTTTTCTGCCAACTGCCAACGAATGATATCCATGTACCGAATACCTTCGAGCGCAAATTCCATCCGGCGTTCCGTCCGCACAATCCGGCGCATTTGGTCTTGCGTACTCAATTGCACAGCCGGGTAGGCTTGTGTATCGCCGAGGTCAACGCCATAGCCTCTGGCCCGTACCAGATTAATCGCTTCCGTTACGGAATCATCCAATTCGCCCAATTCAATCTTAGCCTCCGCATACATAAGGAGTACATCCGCATAGCGGATGATAATCTGATCGGGTTCCACCTGCCATGAATTTTTCAACCAATCCTCATCGATGCCCTTTTTCCAAAGCAGCCCGTTAAAAGAAGCGTATTGCGCAACCGAACGGGTATCCCTATTCTCAACCCTTGTGCCATTAGTCACGTTTAAGACCGTCAGTGTATCGGGATGTGGCTGATAGATATAACCTAGATGTGGTGTCTGAAACTCGACAATGGTTTTAGCACAACGGGGGTCACGATTTCGGAAAGGCATTCGTGGATCAAACAAGGGCGACTCGTCTATCGGCAAGCCATCTGTGCACAGAAAAGCACAGAAAAGATCCCATGAAGGCGCTTTCGCTCCCCATCCGCCGGCATTACGGGGCACATAGTTCTGGCAATCTCCTTTGGTAACATTAAGCACAATCGAACGAGGAAATCCGAAAACCGTTTCAATCGAGTTCTTCGTTTTGGAGAGGAATAACTCCGAAAAATCCGCGTGCAGGCGATACACATCTAGATCCATACAGGCCTTTGCAGCATTTTTTGCCGTTTCCCAATCGCCCATATACAAAGCAATACGCGCCTTCAGCGCCAACGCCGCTCCGGCAGTCGCCCGTTTTGGTTCTGAGGCACCGTAACTAATCTTTAGCTTATCCGCTGCGAAATCGTAATCTTCATAGATCTTTTGAAGCACCATGGTAGGGTCGGCTTGTTCAGCGACCATAGCTTCGTCAATGTCCATCATCGTTTCCGTATAGATGATATTACGGTAATGCGTTAGAAGCCGCGCATACTGGGAAGCGCGCACAAAACGCGCTTCAGCAACATAACGATCACGCTGTTCCTGCGACAGCAGATTTGCCGCCCTGTCTACACTGGCCACAATGTTATTGGCCCTTGCAATACACTTATACGTATTTTTCCACCAGTCGCTCACAAACTGTGTTCGCCCATCAAGCGTTGCGTTTGTAATTGGTGTTAACCCATCCCGATAAATCCAGTCGTCGGTCCACTCATCCTGATCCATCATCCAAAAATCAGCTTTATACAAACCGTTCAGAGACATCTCAATCTCTTCCGGTGTAGAGTTCCAAGTTTCGCTCGATCCTTGTGATAGCGGATTCAGATCCAATTTACCGCAGGAGGCCAAAAGCAGTGTAAACGCTGCATAGATGTATGTTTTTACTGAAAAGTTCATATCCATTTCGTTAAAATTTTACGGAAGCACCGATTAAAAAAGTTCTGGTGATGGGATAACCGAGCGTATTCATTTCCGGATCCCAGCCTTTGGGAAAATTATGAATGGCGAAAACATCGTTCACGGTTCCATATATCCGCAATCCTTTCAGATGTACTTTATCCATCCATCTCTGTGGAAAGGCATAACCTATGGTCACATTCTTCAAGCGGAGATAGCCCCCATTGATGAGCCAATAATCAGACATCGCATAATTATTTCCGGCAGAAGTATTCGAATAGCGGGGATATTTAGCTTGTAAGTTTTGTTCATCACTTTGGTAATAGCTCCATGTATTTCCGTCCAAGATGGCCGGAAAATTACCATAGTTTTCGCGGAGCGGCTGCACGATATCCTGATGCAGTCGGCTGTTCTGTTTTCCGACACCTTGGATAACGAAAGATAAATCCCAACTTTTATAGCCTACGTTGAAGTTACCAC
This sequence comes from Olivibacter sp. EAT-5, assembly GCF_044784325.1. Classification (NCBI taxonomy): domain Bacteria; kingdom Pseudomonadati; phylum Bacteroidota; class Sphingobacteriia; order Sphingobacteriales; family Sphingobacteriaceae; genus Olivibacter; species Olivibacter sp. EAT-5. The sequence goes on from NZ_CP173028.1 coordinate 5,606,957, forward strand.
CGAATATGTAGCGCGGCAAGGAACCGCCCAGCAAAACTCGGTCGTATTCCTGCGATATCTTGCCATCGGGAACACCGTCAGGCCCACTGATATCCTTGTAACGGACGTCCCCCGGACGGACATTGGCGTTTAGTTTGGCCGAATTATCCACTTCCGCTTGTGTTTGATACAGACCATCCGACAGATAGCCATACCATTCATTAAACTCACTCCCTTCGATTTTTATCTGATCGCCGATAAACTCCGTTCCTCCTAAGTCGCCCATACGGGAGATGAAATCGGATATATTGAAGGAGGCACCGTAACGGAAATCACCGGCACGGTCGTTCCAACCAATCTGCGCTTCCCAGCCCTTTGTATACATTTTTCCTGTATTCTGATCCGGATTATCGAAGCCCACATAATCCGGAATTTCCAATTTTAACAACATATCCTTGGTTGTCTTTTTGTAATAGTCGCCTACAAAACTCAACCGGTTATCAAAAAAGTTCACATCCAGTCCGATATCGAACGAAGAGGTAGTCTCCCAAGAAATATCACGGATCACATACTGCCATTGCGCAGCCGACTGTCCGGCGATGATGGTGTTTCCCTGATAAAAGAGGGATTTATTCTCAAATGACAACAAAGCCTGGTAAGGATAGTTGCCAATACGTTCATTACCTAGCGTACCGTAAGACGCTCGTAGTTTTAAAAACGACAGCGGTTTCCATTGATCCTTTAAGAAGTCTTCGTTAGACAGCACCCAGCCTGCCGAAACCGAAGGAAAGGAGCCCCAGCGATGGGCGGGAGCGAAACGTGATGAGCCATCATAGCGAATGTTAGCCTGAAGAAGATACTTATCCTGATAGTTATACATTATCCGGCCAAACCACGACCGATAGGCATTTTCATAAGCATTGCCACTGTTATTGCGATAGTCCAACGGACCGATATCGAGATAGGGATAGTTCGTCAGTAAATATTGACCACGTGAAGCACCCAGATCCTCATTAAACGCATAAAAGTACTCATAGCCCGCTAACGCATTAATATGGTGATCACCCAGCTGCTTGGTGTAATTCGCCAGGAATTGTACGGTATAGCGGTGACTGTCGTTGCGTTCCTCCTGCAACTTCGTCTCCGTGGCCTGTTCAATATAACCGGCAATCGTTTCCGGGTCGCTAAAAGTAGTATAAGGTACCTTTCGGTTAAATACCTTGGCCTTATCAAAATTTAGAAAGGGAGAGAAAACGCCCGATAATTTCAAGCCATCCAGAGGTGTAAAATCCAAGCTTATTTTTCCACCCACTTGATTGTACCAGTAGTGCTCAAAGCCCCCCTCTTTCATCAATGCGTAGATATTAGCACCATCTTTACCCGCCCCGATTCGTCCATCCGACCATAGAGCCGCATAAATAGGTGGCATAATACCCATTTTATACATCGGCGTAGTGGCCCGGCCATCCTCATTCAGCGATCGTGCATCAAAAACCGCATTTTTGGTAATGGTTCGCCGATAACTAAGGTCGGCGCTCGCCTTTAAATACTTTCCGATGGTAAAGTCGTTATTGATTCTGGTTGTGATCCGATCATAACTTCTTTCGTCATAAAAAGCTTCGTTTTTATCATACACGATAGACGCGCGGGTTTTTATAAATTTATTAGCTCCATAGATACCCAGTACGTGACTCTGTCTTGGTGCAAAGTCGCGCAACATGAGTCCACGCCAATCAGTAATGGGATAAGCGTCCGGGTTCTCGCCATTCAATTGCAGATAATTTTCCACCAACTGTTGCGTATAGATCGGGTATTGATTCTCACTGTTACCGTTATCATTCCAACGTAGCTCATTGGTCAGCTGCATATAACGAACTGCATCAACGTATTCAGGGTATTGGGTAGCTTTTTCCCAGCCATATTCGACCGAATAATCCAAGCCTATCTGCCCTTCCTTTGCCCTCTTGGTAGTAATAAGAATCACCCCTGAGGCCGCACGCGAGCCATATATAGAAGCTGAGGCTGCGTCTTTCAATACGGAAATATTTTCAATATCGTTCGGGTTTACGCTGTTGATATCGTCAATGGGCACCCCATCAAGAATATAAAGCGGGTTTAGCCCTCCATCGGTGATGGTTGTGATACCCCGTACCCGTATAGTGGCCGACGAGCCGGGTGCGTTGTTATTACGAGTCACCATCAAACCCGGAACCGCTCCCTGCAAAGCCTGTGATATCTGCGTCGTTTTACGGGCGGTAATCAGGTCGCCCTGCACGCTCGAAACGGCTCCTGTCAAATCCTTTTTGGCAACGGTCCCATAACCAACAACCACTACTTCGTCAAGTAAAGCCTCTTCACGTTCCAATTGAATTACAAGCTGTTGTCGTATATCTATCGTGCTTATGTCAATCTCCTTTTTAACAAAACCGATCGAACTGACTACCAAGACCGCATCTCTTGACACCTGCAAAGAGAATTCGCCGTCCATATTCGTTTTTGTACCACTGTTTTGGCGGTCTTTCCGGTAGATTGATGCACCAGGTATTGGCGCACCGTCTTTGTCCGTCACCTTTCCTTTAACAGACACTTCCTGTTGTATTACCGGATGTGATACTACGGCTTTCTTCCGTTCCAGCAATACCGTAGATTTGTCGATTTTGTAAATCAGTGGCTGCCCTTCCAAACAACGGTCCAATATTTCAGACAGAGGCCGATTGTGTAGATGAACAGTCACCGGTGCCACATCTGAAAGGTCGTCGGTGGCATACAAAAAATCGTATCCCGTTTGCTTCTTTAATATTCTGAAAACACTTTTCAAGGACAGGTTCTCTACTGAAAGTGTCGCATTTTGTGCACGTACGGCAGCCTCCAGATGGAAGTAAAACACCATTGTCAGGAAAACAGCATATTTCATAACCAGTATAGGTTTTAATAGGCAAGGGTATCCCTTACCACCTTTTTTGGTAGTATATTTTTTGTACATTTGTATAGGTTTTAATTAATAATTGTAGTATACAAAAATTGGTTACCTAGCATGTACCGGAAGTGCCGTGAACATTTCCGGTATTTTTGTAACTCCCTTTGTAAATAAATATCAAGGCATAACAACAATCCTCCTTCCTTTTTTAAAATAAGAACCATTCTCTAGCTTAAACCTTAAGCCTCCCAATCGCTCCAGGTGGCTTAACAATTCCTCGATAGGTTTCGTACGTGAGAAAGTACCTCCAAACTTTTTTGTCGGAATAGTCCCCTGAAACACCACTTCTGTGTTGTACCAACGTGCAATCTGATACATAATAGACTTAATATCAAGGTCATCAAACACGAAATAATCATTCTTCCATGCCACAAAAATTTCGGGATCTATCTTTGACTTGCTTAAATGGCTTCCGCCACGATCTGCTCTTGCCTGCTCGCCCGGTTCTAATACCACTCTCTGTTTAGCTAAGGACACGGCAACGGCGCCATCGGTTAACGTTGTCAGCACTTCCTTGTCGTCAGGATAAGCGGACACATTGAATGCAGTGCCCATTACCGCTATCATAGTCCCATTCGCCTCCACAAAAAAAGGTTGCTGTGCTTGTTGCTTCACCTCGAAATACGCTTCTCCCCTCAATATTACCTTTCGACTTGCCCTCCCGAAGGCGGAAGGAAAAGAAAGTTCAGAGCAGGCATTCAGCCAGACTTTACTACCATCGGGCAAAAGCAAGTGATAGCTGGCTCCCGGAGGAATTCGTAAGGTATTCCATTTCTCTTCCGAAGCCCTATCTTCTGTCTCTGACCGATATGCGTAACTGATGCTATTGTCCATTCCCTTTTTTATGATACCAGCTTCAGTTTGGCTTACGCCTCCCCCCTTTAAACTTCCAAGGTCAATTTCGGTTCCATCAGACATAGTGAGCCGCGCACCATCAACCTGCTCCGGTAAAGCGATTATATGGTCCGCCTGTAATTGCGGCTGTTCCGCTTTCTGCCAAAAAACAATTCCCGTCACTACCGCTAAAAAGCAGGCCGCAATGGCAGCGAAACGGTAATAGGCGGGTACGCGTCGCCGCAACCGAAGCGACACGCTTTGCTCGATTTTACCGGCAATACGCTGCTTCACCTCGGCCAAGTGTTCCCGATTACTCCAAGACCAATCCGATTGCTCTTCAACATGGCGCAACCAAGCTTCCACCCATTTTTTTTCATCAGGCGTACATCGATCCTTGGCATAACGTTCCAGCAAGATTTTGATTTCCTCTTCGGTCATCGGTATTTATGATTTATAAAGGTCTTTCCTATAAGAGTAGCAATAATGGAAATGGTGGTAGATTAAGTTGAAAAAAAATGAAGATTTGGTTTATAAGCAATAGAATTTGATCATCACCAGCAGTATTAAGGCGCTGTACTGGTCTTTATTCAATTTTTCGCGTAGCGTTTTAAGTGAATTGTATATCTGCTTTTTTACCGTTTCATTTGATATGCCCAGTCGTTCGGCAATTTGTTTATGACTGAGCTCCTCTTTACGGCTTAACAGGAAAATCTCCCGCATTTTAGTTGGCAACTTTTCAATTTCAGACTCAAAGAATTGCTCCAGGCCTTTTGCCATGAAAGCTTCGTCCGATGCACCTGCCAACTCATCAAAAAAAGACTTAATTGAGCTTAGATAATGACGAGTTTCGATATTGCGCCTAATAATCTTGACCGCATTGTTACGGACAATTGCCAATAGATAGCTTTGTATATTTTCAACATGCTCTATTGATTTCCGATACTTCCAGCATGAAACGAACGTATCCTGAACGGCATCCTCCGCGTCATCCTCGTTATCCAGAATGCGGACGGCGCACAGAAAAAGTCGCTCCCAATAGGCATCGTACAATTCAGCAAAAGCCGAATCATCGCCTGCAATAAAGCGCTGCAACAAGGCACGATCTCTTTTTCCGCTCATGAAGATTAGGTTTATATCAGCTTCTATTTAAGGATCACTTAAATATATTCGAATATATAAAAAATTAATAAGCTTGAGCAAGCAAAAAAAAATCGCTGATTTAATTAGCGAATTAAGCTACTATTACACGAAGCTGAGACCGAAACCGAAGAAGTGTTGATATTTTCACGTCGACCCAAATGCATATTGTTTGCCGTTAAGAAAAATGATGGTCGCAATCGCCATCGCGGCGATCTACTCAATCCTATTGATCTTTTCGATCCTTTTCAATCAATTTACGAGCTATTTCCAATGCGTCCTCATCACCTGAAAGCACATCAGGAATGACACCGGTACCCTCCCATCCTTCATCGGAATGTGGAGCGACCACCATCTTTACCGGAACAAAAGCGATCAGATTTCGCTTGAGCGGAACAAAAGACCCCGCAATACCGGCACCTGCCGTGGTATCGCCCACAATGGTTGCTCTACCAAGCTTTTGCATGGCATAAGCTAAGCCTTCCGATGCGGAAGCCGTTCCAGGTCCCACCAAAATGTATACTTTAGCATCCGGGTTTCTCCTACCGGGCACATACGAATAGGTCCACTCCTGCTCGTCCATTTTACGATTTTTGTAAAACCCGTTCAGATAAAATTTTTCATTTCCGGGCGAATAGAAATAAGAAGCGATAAAACGTCCCATATGACCGGTACCACCTGGATTATGGCGGATATCAAGGATCACATATTTACTGTGAGCTGCCATATTCATAGCTGCAGATGCCATTTCAAAGGATTCTTGTGTTCCCCAAAACGGACCGGGGATATCAATATAAGCGGTAGATTTAGCACCATCGATCTGTACACTTTTAAAGCCGTAATTTTGAGTTTTCATACGCTTTAGTTCTGTGCTGTCGTCCGATCGACGGCCTGAAGGTGCCGATAAACGCTTATAGGTTTCCTCATTTTTCATGACCCGCAGATGCACATCTTTATGCACAGTACGTAAGTCCTCCGTTAACTTCTTAGCCAGCGAATCTTCAGATAACCCTACGTAACGACCAGCCTTTTCATTTCTTAATATGGCTTGCTGATATTTGGCAGATATTTCGGGAAACGGATATACCTCCACCAACTGATCTGTCAATTTTTGCACAATATCATGTACATCTTTAACACCGACGGTTTGTGCACTTGCGGATGCACTAAACAATAATAAGGCTATTGATAAGGCTTTTTTGATTTTAATAGGGTTCATTTTAAACATCATACCAACAAATATAAAAATGCCGATTCAGTGTCATGCGGGTCCCCCACCGGATTAACAATACATTAACAATTAAGATAGTTTAACGTATTATGTTATCAACTCCATCCGTTAAATGAAGCCCGAAAAGCTAGGGGTGTCAAGTTTGTTTTACTTTTGAAGAGCTTACTGAAGCTTTGCGGATGCTCAAAGCCCAGGTTGTAGGCTATTTCGCTCACCGACCGATCAGTTGTTGACAATTGTTCTTTCGCTATTTCAATGACTTTATGGTGTATATGCCATTGCGTGCTTTGCCCGGTTAATAGCTGGAGCAAGTTGCGGAGGTAGGTAGGCGATACGTGCAAACTATCGGATATATATTTTACAGTCGGCAAGCCTTTATGCATTAAATCCCCATCGTCGAAATAGTCGGCAAGCAGCCGTTCCAACCGATCGAGTATTTGGTGGTTACTTACCTGTCGGGTGATAAATTGCCTTTGGTAGAAGCGATCAGCGTAATTAAGTAAGGTCTCTATTTGAGAAATAATAATAGGTTGACTGAATTTGTCGATATTCGTTTGATATTCCTGTTCAATGTTTTGAATAATGCCATTTAAGGTCGATTCCTCCTTTGCTGAGAGGAATAGAGCCTCATTCACTGCATAATCAAAAAAATCATATTTTTTAATCGCCTTGGCCAAAGATGTATTCCAAAGGAAATCCGGATGAAATAGCAGTAGCCAGCCGGCATGTTGCATAGCAGCATCGCTACTTTTCGTAATACTAAACACCTGATTGGGTGCCATAAAAAATAGCACCCCCTCATCAAAATCATACACCTGTTGACCATAGCGTATCTTCGCATTGCTCGTTCGCTTTAAAGAAATGGAATAAAAGTCCAATATCAAGCTGTCCCAATCATAAGAAGAATCATGCTGAATGAGCCGATAATCCACCACGCTGACCAATGGATGTTCGGGCTCAGGCAAATTGCGCAGCTTATGAAATTCACTAATGGATTTAATACGCCTTGGTACAGACATAAATTTTTAATTAGTTACGATGAAAAACATGCGCAAACTCTTCTGCATAACTTTCAAGCGATACCCTCCCAAATGCTGGTGGATGCTCGTCAAAATCCGCTCGCAATTTTCCGTTATGAATGGCCATTCCCAATTCGATCAGCTTTTCCGCTGTCTCCTGACGCATTCCTCTATCCCGCAAGTTTTTCATCACCTCATCTTCCGGTAAAGTTAACCATTTCAGATCAGGCATACCAATTGCCTTACCCAAAATCGTGGCAACCTCATCGCACGTACGATCATCGCTGACCACATACCGGATCGGCCTTGTTTCCTCTACAAGCGTTAGCTCTTCCGCTACGGCATCTGCAATATCCAGTGGCGAAACCATCGGTAATCGATCGTTACCGCCATAAACAGCGCCTATGAATCCTGCTGTCTTAATCATTCCGATAAAAGACTCCAAATTATAATAAAAAAAACCTGGACGAACATGCGTTAAATTAATAGCCGGGATTTTATTCAACATCTGCTCCACACGATAAGAACCCGTAATGATGCCGGTCGCCGATGGCAAATGTGCTCCATAACTGCTCAAATGAACAATTCTTTCCACACTGGATTTCCGTATAGCATGATCATATATTTTTCCGGTAGATTCGTAATAAACGATTTGATCGGGCTGCGTAAAGTCGGGCGGTATCATACAAAAGGCTGCATCCGCACCAAGAAATACTTGTTCAAGAAACTCACTGTCAAGCAAAGATCCGATCGCAGCTTTTGCACCCAGTGTTTCAATATCCCTTTGCCTATCGGGATTGCTACTAATAAGTGTTACCGCATGTCCTCTCTTTACTAATTGTTCCGTTAGCGGACTACCGATATGTCCTAAAGAACCTGTTACTATAATCTTCATTTTTTATGCATTTTATTTGTACAAAAGTCCCGCTTTGCATAAAAATGGATGTAGCCGAATCGATCTATTTTGTAGTTATAAAATCAATCCGCCAATTGTCTCTTCAAATCCTTTTCTAGATCTAATTTTCTAAAAGAAGGTAAGGCCAATCCAGTTGTCACAACCGTAAGCAAGGTCATTGTGCCGCCAAAAATAACGGAAGTAACTGTTCCCATCAACCGTGCGGTCAATCCACTTTCAAAGGCACCCAGTTCATTGGACGAGCCTACGAAGATCGCATTGACGGAGGCCACCCTGCCCCGCATAGCGTCAGGTGTTCTTAATTGTAAAATTGTATCCCGGATGATCATCGAAACCCCATCTGTTACACCACTAAAGAAAAGGGCCATTACCGACAGCCAAAAATTGGTTGATATCCCAAAGACTAAAATACTTAAGCCAAAACCAAAAACAACCAGCAATAATTTCATCCCTGCGTTTTTGTACAAAGGAAAATAGGCCGATACGATCATAATCAGGGAAGTTCCAACCGCAGGTGCCGCACGTAAAATACCAAAACCCTCTGATCCTACCTTTAAAATATCTTGGGCAAATACCGGTAAAATAGCTACCGCTCCACCAAACAATACAGCTACCATATCCAAGGTGATGGCTCCTAAAACCGATTTTTCAAGGAATACAAAACGAAGTCCCTCGCCCAGGCTACTCCATACCGATTGATCGGTTTTCGCATTTGTTACGGGTTTTTTAGAAATCCCTGTTAATGTCACTAATGCCAATAGGGAGAAACCCAAGATGACGCACATAGACCAATGCACACCGATCATGCCAATTGTAAATCCTCCTAAAGCAGGTCCCAGCACACGCGCCAATTGTCCAGCGGTACTGTTCCAAGTAGCACCATTAGGATATAAGCGTCTAGGCAAAATGAAGGCCATGAGCGAAAAAACCGTCGGACCAATAAAGGCTCGAACAAGGCCGCCCAAAAAGACCAAAGCATAAATACCTAGCAATACTGTATTGGATGAAATACCAGCAATCACCCGTGGCCATGTCAATAAAAATAAACCGAGACTAATGATTGAAAAACCGGCAATACAATTCATAAGGAGTGTTTTGTTATCTTTTCGATCGGCTACATGGCCGGCAAACAAGGCCATGAGTACGGCCGGAATCACTTCCAGAAGGCCAATATATCCTAAAGACAAGGGCGATTTCGTTATACTATAAACTTCCCATTCAATGACCACAAACTGCATCGACCAGGCGAAGACGATCGCAAAACGAACAAGAAGAAAACGACTAAATTCCGGATATTTAAAAGACGCGTAGGGTTCTGAATTAACCATGCTTTAAATTTGACGACCAAACTTAAGGAAAATGGACGGCAAATTTACTATCGTAAAAAATTGCGTATTCTATCCCGAATAAAAGAAACATCTATTAGTTTTGTCAGAACAATACATACGCTAAAAAGCCATGAACCGACGTGCCCATACCATTCCTTTAAATACGATGGCCAGTACATTCGGAACGGGTATTTTCCTCGAAACGGCCTCGTCGAGGGATGTAGAATTACATAAGCCAGCGGCAGAAGCGCATCGGGACGACTATCATTTATTTTGCATTCAGGACCAGGGAACAACCACGTTCGAGATCGACTTTCAACGCTATGAAGTCGTCGGCGCTGCGCTCATGTATATACAGCCCAATCAGGTACATCGGGTAATCGGCGTTGAGAAAGCGAACTTCCGTGTACTTATCATCAGTCATGACAACCTTCACCCCGAAATTCTCAATACACTGCAAGAAATAGCACCCGCAAAGCCGCTAAGATTGAGTCAGGAAGCTTTTAGTCTCGTCTCCGAAAGCATGTCGCTCTGCATCAAACATTTTCAACGGAAACAGGAAAAATTATATCACATCATACTCAGAGAGAGCTGCAATGCTTTAGTCGCCTTAATTACCTCTCAATATTCAGCACTTACCAAACCAACGGAAACCCTTTCCCGCTTCGATGTAATTACCAAAGCATTCAAATCCATCCTGGAAAAGGACTTCACGCTCATAAAACGACCCACTGATTACGCCAGACGATTAAAGGTCTCCACTGTTTACCTAAACGAGTGTGTCAAAAAAAGCACCGGCCAACCCGTACGCTATCACATTCAGCAACGCATCATACTTGAAGCGAAACGTTTACTTTATCACTCCAACAAATCGGTAAAAGAAATCGCGTTCGAGCTAGGTTATGACGATTATCCCTACTTTTCTCGTTTGTTCACCAAAGTAGTTGGTATGACGGCATTAGGCTTTCGAAAGAAAAACCTTGATTAGTCCAATACTTACCCTGTTTCAGCCTTCTTTGCGCTGTCGTTTCGTGGTTTCTTTGTTCAAAAAAATAAAAGATTATGCCAAGCGCTCCCAAATGGGTATTCGATGTTTTCGACCGTGTTTTATCGTCTAAATCATCAACGATGGAGGTAACCATGGTCGAATACCTATCCGATACCGTCAAGAGAATTCAATTTACAGGAAATTTTAAAAAGTTCAATTTCGGTGTAGGAAGTTTTATCGATTTCCGGGTAAGTGATACAGAGGCCAGGCGATATACCGTTTCTTATGTTGACGATATGCGCGAAAGACTTGAACTCATTGCGCATATACATGGTGAAGCACCCGGAAGCTGCTTTATGCGTAAGCTCGATATTGGCGACACGGTTAACATCAATCCGCCCCGAGAGTACAAGTATTATGAGCCAACAGCCGCAAAGTACGTCATTTTTGGCGATGAAACATCCTTAGGACTTGCCTGTTCTTTCTTACCGGTGCTTATACAAAACCGGCATCAGTTTCAATTCTATTTGGAACTGGAAAAAGAAAATCACGACATCGTCTCGCTGTTGCCATTGAGCAATTGCACCGTATTTGATAAGAACGACGCATTTAGTGATGAGAAATGGGTGGACGCGCTACCCGTTGTCCAATCGACCGAATGGCAGCAATCCAACTTTGTCCTAACCGGGAACGCCAAATCAGTCCGAACATTCCGGAAGGTTTTGAAAGCCAGAAACACGGGTAAAATAGTCTCACACGGTTATTGGCTGGAAGGAAAAAAGGGTTTATAATAAAATTTTATCAGATGATTTACATATTTAAAACTTCCGTACAGCGCGAAGAGGATATCCGGCAATTAAAGCCCTATTTAGATAGCATTCAACCTTGGGCGAAATGGAATTTTGATCTAGAGGATTGCGATAAAATCTTACGGGTCGATACCCCGCGCAATGATGCTTTTAGCATCATTCGCGTGTTGCATACGAATGGTTTTCAATGTGAAGAGCTGTCATATTGATTGCTCCACGTTCGAATGCTTCGATTGATTTTTATACATATCAATAAACACTTGCATCAGCTTGGATGGACGGCGGTTGCTACGCGAGATCAGGACTGTTGTCATCGTTCCGAGCGACTTGCTCAGCGGGAAAGTCTTGATCTCTCTCGCTGCATAATAGGAACTGACAATCTGCTCGGGCAAGATGCTAATGCCCAAACCCGCCTCTACAAAATTTATAATGCCCTCAATGGAATTCACTACAATAGGCTTATACTGTACGATGCCTTTTGCGCTTAATAGCGATTCCAATCTTTCCCGGAATACGCAGCCTTGATCAAATACAACAATCTTAGGGATTGCATGCCGGCTTAATTCCGATGATAAGGAGGCGGCCTTCCTATGCGCCAAGATAACCAATTGCTCTTCGTGAATGATTTCCTGCGTTAGACCGGAGATGCTAATAGGACCCGAAACAAAAGCCGCGTCTAACTTATAGTCATGTACATCCTGCACCAATTCCGGTCGCATGGCTGATTTGAATTCCAACTCTACATGTGGGTAGGCCGCACCAAAATCATGCAGAATCGTCGGAACACGAAGCGCCATGGTGGTTTCAATGCATCCGATTTTCAATGATCCCGTCAAGACATCAATATTTTTGACCTCTCTTTTCGCTTCATCCAGCAGGTGAGTAATCTCTTTAGCATATTGCATCAGCACTTCACCTGCCGGTGTCAATGCCACCTTTTTTGCATTTCGTTCAAAAAGCGATGTACCAAACTCCTCTTCCAAGCTGCGAATACGCGCCGTTACGTTCGACTGCACGGTAAACATCGCTTCTGCGGCCCGTGTAAAGCTACTATGCAATGCCACGGCCTCAAATATCCTTAGGTCATTTGTATTCATAAATCATAAATAATGATTTATTACATCATAATAAATCGTTTTTAATAATCAAATATCTGAAATAATTTTGGATAAGCAAAACAATAGAACATGAAAACAAATTCGATTCATTACCATACCCTGAGCGCTAACGGCATTAATATTTTTTACCGTGAAGCCGGCCCGACAGAAGCGCCAACGCTTTTATTGCTACACGGTTATCCAACTTCATCACACATGTTTCGGAGTTTGATCCCGATTTTGGCTGATCGTTATCACCTAATCGCGCCCGATCTTCCCGGCTTTGGCTACTCCGATGCACCTAGCAGAACGGTATTTACGTATACATTTGATAATCTGGCGAAAACCATGCAGGCTTTTATTGACAAATTAAACCTTAAAAGATTTGCCATCTATGTATTCGATTACGGCGCGCCTACGGGTTATCGTTTGGCACTCGCCAATCCTGAAAAAATCACCGGTATCATCTCTCAAAATGGCAATGCTTATGAAGAAGGTTTAGGCTCCGATTGGGGACCTATTCAAAAGTACTGGAAAGAAGATACGCTGGAAAACAGAGATGCACTCCGAGGCTTCGTTACATTAGAAGGAACCAAGTTTCAGTATTTTAGCGGTGTATCCGATCCAAGCTTAATAGCCCCTGAATCGTACACCCTGGATCAGTATTTTCTTGATCGCCCCGAATCAGATGAAATCCAGCTCGATCTGTTAAGAGATTACAAAAATAACGTTGCTTTATATCCAAGCTTTCAGGAATACTTCAGAACCTATCAACCCAAGCTTTTAGCTGTTTGGGGCAACAAGGATCCTTTCTTTTTGCCACCCGGCGCAGAGGCTTATAAAAGAGACATTCCCGATGCAAGCGTAAAATTCTATGACACCGGCCACTTTGCGCTCGAAACCCATGTGAACGAGATCGGCGCAGATATACTGGCCTTTTTAGACAGCCTGCCCCAATAGCCTAATACATAGTTTTTAAATTGATAATATATGGAACAGAAACATCCTTTACCGCCATTCACCTACGAAACAGCACTTCAAAAGGTACAATTAGCAGAAGACGCATGGAACAGTCGCGATCCCGAAAAGGTGTGCCTTGCCTATACCATCGATACCGAATGGCGCAACCGTTCGGAGTTCATCAATGGACGCGAAGAGGTGAAAGCTTTTCTTGCCCGAAAGTGGGCGCGGGAATTAGATTATAAGCTTAAGAAAGAGCTCTGGAGCTTTCAAGAGAACCGCATTGCCGTCCGTTTTGAATATGAATGGCATCAGGCCGAAGGACAATGGTATCGAAGTTACGGAAATGAAATGTGGGAATTCGATGAAAATGGGTTGATGCGGAAACGCTACGCTAGCATTAACGATTGTCCTATTACGGAACAGGAGCGGCGTCTTTAACGTATAATCATCAGCTGAAAGACTGTCGAAACTCCAGGGGGCTTTGTTTGGTCTTGGCTTTGAATAGTTTGCTGAACGACTGAGCATGTTCAAAACCTAGTGCATAGGCGATTTCACTTACGGACAAATCGGAAGTAGAAAGCTGCTCTTTCGCTTTTTCAATCAGTTTTTCGTGAATATGCTGTTGGGTGGTCTAAGATCGTATTCTTTTGCACGTTCATTTTGCTGATGTATTGTTTCAGCAAAGATCAGGCATCATTAGCTAGCGAATTTAACCAAAAGGAACATCGTCGTAGCCAAAAGGGCGAAATGTACGTGGGCACAATAAACCTTTCCTATGTTCTAAAGTCAAAACTAAAAGCGCCATTAAGCTGGAACGATTTTTCGCTTTGACGCTTTCATTAAATTGAGCAAACATGAAAAGAGCAATATTATTAGCAGTTGCCGCCTTCACGATGGTAATTGTGGGACAAAGCCAAGTACATGCGCAACGCCACGAAAAGGACGATAAGTATTGGGAGCGACGTAAAGAAGCAGATAAAAAAAGATATGAATATTATCGTGAGCGCGACAAAAAGCGGGCAGAATATGCGCGTGAAGAAAGAAAGAGAGAAAAAGAGTACTATCGTGAGTCGGCTAAACGTCGTAAAGAATACTTAAAAGAACGCCGCAAGCATGGGCTACCTAGCTGGGCATTGGCACATCATTACGACGCAAGTCGCCATGTATATTTTCGCGATTATCATACCTTTTATGATCCCTATCGCGGTGGCTATGTTTATTTAAACGGCGGGAATTGGCGTTTTTCAGCAGAAATACCTTCCTTCATGATCAATGTCGACCTTGGCCGCGCCAATATAATGGTTGTGAAGGATGTTCCGATAAGCAGGCACCCCGAGGACTTTTACGATGACTATGAAGAAGACTACTGGGATGATTAATGTGCTTTAATGTAGTGATTATTAGCGTAAAGCGCTGTAAAATAAGATACCCCATGACCTACTGCGCCAAGGGGTATCTTTATAAGCCATTTTCTTTATTAAAATGATCGAGTGCCTTACGCATTTTTTCATCTTTATCGTATACCTGCTGAAATAACTTTCCTTTTCGCTCCAACAATTCCAAGATTTTATCTTGCGCTAGCCTTATTTTTGTGGTATCCACGCCATGCGTTATTACTTGTTGCATAACCTCTTCCCGATCGGCCATATGTAGCAACTTCAACGCTTGATAATAATCAACCGCCGCTCGTTTTAAGGCCTCCCCTTCCTTCATGTTCCTAACAGAAATAGCAGAAGTTCTTTGTATCAAGGAATCAAATTGCGCTTCCTGTTTATCAATCGCTGATAAGGCGCCCTTAAAATCGTCGTTTACCAAGCAATTCAATTTCGCCTCTTCCGGGCTTCCCTCACTTAGTATGATATCTTTTAGGTATTCGTCATTGGCGCTAATCGTGTTCCTTAGGTCAATAGCTTCCGTTGGTTTGCAGGAAGCAAGTACCAGCATGCCACCTATCGCAACAATAATTTTCGTCTTCATAAACGCTTCATCATTTCATGTGCAAATAAATTGATTTTTAACAACATATGGAATATTGCCTTTATTTTGTTTGCACAGTCAATTATATTGTCGGTGTTCACAATTTAATTTTAGTCAATACTTTATTCAATAAATACGCTAAATCTTCCAACTCTTTTTTCGACAATATGGCGCTTGCTTGTTTGGTAACGCGCTCACGGAAGCTTTCTGAAGCATCTATTAACAACTTCCCTTTGTCGGTTGCTTTGAGATAAAAAACCCGCCGATCTTCATCGCTTTGCTCCTGAGATAGCAAATCATTTTCCAGTAAAAACTTAACCTGTCGGGATATGGCCGGTGCACTGATCCCGAAATCCATCGCCAATTTCTTTCCTGTTGTCTTCCCTTTGCGGTATATATACTCCACTAAGTTATAGTGCGTTGCGGTGACTCCGTTAAAATCACCTTTGTTCATATTAGCTAATATATAACACTGAAGATCCGTAAAAACTTCAAAAAACCGTTTCTGCGCGTTTGTCATAAAACAAAAAAAGGTTAACTTAGTTAACTATTAACAAAGTTAATAAAAAAACATGTCTTCTATCAAAATCATCCATGCACGGCAAAATAACCTTAAAAATATTTCACTCGAGATTCCAAAAAAAAGTATCACCGTTTTTACGGGCGTCTCCGGCTCCGGCAAATCATCCTTGGTGTTTGAAACCATTGGTGCAGAGGCACAACGGCAGATCAATGAAACGCAGAGTAGTTTTATCCGAAATCGCTTACAGCACTATGGCGTTGCCGATGTAGATCGGATTGAAAATCTCAATGTTCCGGTCATTATCAATCAAAAAAGACTAGGGGGCAATGCACGTTCTACGGTCGGCACAGCAACCGATGTATATGCTCCTTTACGGCTTCTGTTTTCGCGGATGGGCCAGCCTTTTGTAGGGTATTCTAATGTCTTTTCTTTTAATAACCCCCAGGGCATGTGCCCACAATGTGAGGGATTAGGCTTTGTTCAGACCGTCAACGTGTCCACGCTCATCGATAAGGAGAAGTCGTTAAACGAAGGCGCTATTTTATTTCCAACCTTCCAGCCTGGTGGCTGGCGTTGGACCCGCTATGTATATGCCGGTTATTTTGACAACGATAAAAAACTGAAGGACTATACCGAAGACGAGTGGAATAGGTTACTTTATGCTTCGGAGCATAAACCTCCGCACCCCGATAAAAATTGGGGCAAGACGGTAAAGTATGAAGGCGTAATCCCGCGAATTGAACAAGCTTTTTTACGAAAAGATGCCAAGGAATATCATACACGTAAACAGGCCTTAAAGCAGATAATAAGTATACAAACTTGCCCTTCCTGTAAAGGACAACGATTAAATAAGAAGGTACTCTCTTGTAAAATAGGCGGAAAAAATATAGCAGATTGCACCGTATTAGCTATCGATGAGTTATTGCATTTCATTAATAACCTACAATCCGAAGCCTATGCCGTCATTCTTCAGGAAATAACCAAAAAGCTCCAAAACATCTGCGATATTGGTTTGCAATACTTAACGCTGGACCGGCGAACAGACACATTATCCGGTGGCGAGTCGCAGCGGATTAAAATGGTGAAATACCTTGGCAGTAGTTTGGTCGATTTACTTTATATTTTTGATGAACCCAGTATTGGTTTGCATCCAAAGGACGTTCAACATATCGCTTCGATCATCCATCAGATAAAAGACAAAGGAAATACCGTGCTGATCGTAGAACACGATCCGGATCTCATTAAAATAGCCGATCAAGTAGTAGACATGGGGCCGGGATCGGGCAGCAATGGCGGCGAAATCATCTACCAGGGCGGCTTTGCAGGTCTCAAGCAATCGGATGGAAAAACGGGCCGCTATTTCGCACAGCGTCCTTCGTTCAATAAAAATCCACGCAAGGCTAAGGGATATCTGGAAATCAAAAATGCCACCAAAAATAATTTAAAAAACGTTTCCGTGCGCATTCCCGAAGGTGTCTTTACCGTTGTCACCGGTGTAGCCGGCTCCGGAAAAAGCACCTTAATTCATGGTGTACTACCGGATTTTTATCCCCAAGCCACCATCATTGATCAATCGGCCTTCGTAAGCAATGTCCGATCCAATGTATTAACCTACCTTCATTTATCTGATGCCCTTAGAAAGCTCTTTGCTGACGCCAATCAGGTATCAGAAAAACTATTTAGCAGAAACAGCGAAGGGGCCTGCAAAAACTGCAAAGGCTTGGGAGTAGAAAAGATTGATCTTGCATTTATAGACGACATCGAACAACCATGCGAGGTATGTGGCGGTTCGGGATATGACCCCGAAGTTTTGCAATATACTTACCGCAAGTTGAGCATTGCCGATGTGATGAAGCTGACCATCACCGATGCAATTTCCCTTTTTCCTGAACCCCTGTTTTCAAAAGCTTTTAACTTGTTAATTCAGTTGGGATTGGAATACTTAACGCTTGGTCAACGGTTAGATACTTTTTCAGGTGGAGAAAGACAACGCCTGAAATTAACAAAAGAGCTGAGTGGTTCCGGCAATATCCTTATTTTGGATGAGCCGAGCACAGGCCTCCATCCTAGCGACACCGAAAAATTATTGATTTTTCTGAACCAGCTGGTTGATCAAAACAATACGCTTATTGTAATTGAACATAACCTCGACATCATTGCCAGAGCAGATTGGATTATTGATATTGGGCCCGGGGCCGGAAAATACGGCGGTGAAATTGTATTTGAAGGAACCGTAGAACAGCTATTAAAAAACAAAACCAGTGTTACTGCAAGCTACTTAAATCAGTATTTAAAGACATAGCCTTCGGGGTTTATCAGGACCTATCAGTATATTTATTCCTTTTTTAAGGACTCAACCGGATTCATCCAAGCGGCTTTAACCGTCTGATAGCTTAAGGTTAATATTGTGATACCTACTGCAAATAAACCGACCAGCCCAAACACCCACCAAGGGATCTGGATATGCAGCGCATAATTTTGCAGCCAGTTGTTCATGGCATACCAGGTTATGGGAATTGCCACTACCAAAGCCAGTGCAATCAATCTTACAAATTCAAACGACAATAAGCTTACGATATCAGGTATCGAAGCGCCCAGCACTTTTCGAATACCGATCTCTTTGGTACGTTTATGAATAGTATAGGTAGTTAAACCCAGAACACCCAAACAGGTAATCAGAAGCACCAATACGGAGAAAACACCCACTACCTCGCCAAATCGACGGTCAGATTGATACTGCTGATCCAATAGTTCGTCCATAAAATGATAATTCAGGGCATATTCAGGGTAGACAGCTTTCCATTCTTTCTCAATCGTCAGCAAACTGCTCGCAACATGGTCGGTCTGTAGCTTTACGGTAAAGAAATCACTTCTTGTGCTATACCAATGGATCATTGGTGGCACGGCTTCCTTTAAAGAATGCTGATGAAAATCACGTATTACACCTATAACCGTTCTTTTGGCTCCCCATAAATCGATCAGTCCACCTACCGCGGCTGCCGGACTTTCAAAGCCCAACAATTTTGCCGCCGTTTCGTTAATAATGAGTTTATTTTCATTTAGTGACCCTTTTTCAAAGTTCTTACCTGCTGATAATTTGATATCATTGGTAGGAACAAAGTCTTCGTCTATGCCATAGAGATTGTAGTTATATCGATTTTTGTCGGTAGCACCGTAACGTGTGATTCCCACAGAAGTGCTAACATCATACAGCGCTGTAGGCACCGCATCGGAAAGTGCGACCTTCTCCACTTCGGGCAAGGCGAGCAAGCTATTCTTAAAGGCCAGACCTTTTTGGCTACGTAGCGAATCAGCACCAGTTTTTGGCCCACGGATTACCAATAGTTCCGAGGGGTTTAAACCGATATCCTGGTTTTTTAAAAATTTCAATTGTTGAAAAACGATTAAGGTGGCTGATAGCACCACCATGGCAGCTACAAACTGCCCCACAATAAGCGCTTTACGAAAGAAACTACCCTCTTTATCGGTCGTAAAGACTCGGCCTACCACCTTAATCGGTTTAGTAGCCGCCAATTGAAAAGCTGGATATAGTCCCGAAATAACGCAATTAAACAAAAGTAAAGAGGCGATGCTCAACCAAAAGAATCCAGTACCCAGCAGGTCAACCGAATTATCCTGCCCAATCAGCTGTCTATAAAAAGGTAAGACTGTAACGATCAACAACATCGCAAAACCTATAGCTGCCACATTAATAATCAACGTTTCTAAGAGCAGTTGGCGAATGAGCAGTCCTTTGGAAGAGCCCAACAATTTACGCATACCAATCTCTTTCACCCGATCAGACGCTCTTGCCGTGGTAAGGTTCACATAATTCACCGATCCCACAAGCAAGATCAACAGCGCAATAACGGCCAGAAAATTAACCGCTTTAACATCGCCATTCACCTCCGGTTCGAAGAATTTATGCGAATGCAAGTGGATTGATTTAATCGGTTCCGCATTAAAAACGTTTCTGACCCTTTCATTTAACTTGCTCTTCGTCAGCGCATGTAATTTTGCATTAAAGGCGTTGACATCTATTTTTGGCGGCAATTGTATATATAGATAATTGTTATTTCCTCCCCAATTATCATCGATTGACCAGCCTAATGCATTCAATGAAGAGAAAGAAACCAATACATCCAGCTTAAGGTGTGTGTTTGCCGGTGAGTCCTGAAAAACACCGGTAACCGTATATAGCGTATTTTCTTGCTTAACAGTTTTTCCAATGGGATCTTCCGATCCAAAAATTCGCTTTGCTTCCGTTTCAGATAAGACTAATTGATAGGGTCGATGAAAACTGTCGGCATCTCCTTTAACGAAAGGCACTTCAAATAAAGAAAAAGTAGAAGGATCCGCCGCATAAATATGCTCAATCCGGAAGGCTCGATGTTTATACTGAATTTCATTATTATCCTCCAACATTTGTAACCGGGCAAAATCCAGCACCTCCGGCATTTCCCGTTTTAAAAATGGCCCTAAGGGCGGGAAAGTTTCACAATCGGTATCCACATATTCAGATCCGTTATAATTGTCCAACGTTACGCGATACAAATCATCTGCTTTTTTAATAAAGTTCTCATAGCTATATTCAAAGCGAACAAAATGAACTAACAATAGAAATACGGCGGTCGATACCGCTAAGCCAAAGACATTGATAAGGGCATAATACCTATCTTTCCACAGTGTACGCCAGGCAGATTTTAAGTAGTTAATAAGCATAATGAACGGATTACTACAGAAACGCACAATTACAAAGCCAAAAGCCAAATTGCCTTCCTGTAGCTCACAAAACCCTATTTAGGCATTTAAATCATGTTCGGATACGAACAACTACTGTGCGGTAATGTACAGTTTGTTTAAGTAGCGCTATGAAAATGCTAAAAAAATAAAACCCCTCCATGTTGTACCGGGCGGTAAGGAGGGGTTTAAAACCTAAACCTATATTCAAATTTACTTATTTTCTTTTTTAGATGCAAGATATCGTCGTAGTAAATTAAATTTCTTATCTAACACCAACATACACTTGTTATTAAATAAGAAAAAGCAGAAAGCATCATAAGTGATTCCTCGGCGGCTCATTTTCCGGTCTTTAGAGATGCTTAAGGAGGTCTTATTGGTTTAACCAATCCTTATACGAGATTACCCCCAATTCAGGTTTTCCATCACCATCTAAAATTGAAATAAATTCCAGCTGATTGCCATCCGGATCATTGAAATAGATCGCCAAAGCCGGCATCCAAGCAAACACCATAGGTTGCACACTTCCATCTTTAAGAAAATTGTAAGGCTGAAGCCTTCTGTCTGTTAAAAACTGTTGTGCCCGGTTTAAGATATCTTCCTTCGTACTCCTAAATGCAAAATGCCGTGGCTGAAAGTTTTCTTTGGTTTCCCAAAGCCCCAACATATATTCCTTATCTTGGCCAATCCATAGAAAAACGATTGGCCTTGTTTCATCACGATGTGCAAACTTAAGTCCCAATACTTCTGTATAAAACTTGGTTGCCATTTCTAGATCACGCACCTGTATATGCGTCTCGTAAAGTCCTCTAATCATTATCAAAACATGTAATTCATTCTAAACAAGATTTCATTGACTACGAAAATCAAGACACCTTGTGTAGGCGGTCGCAAAAGAAGATTACAACCATTGTAAAGTTAGAAATAAACGGTAAAAGACAAAAATCAATAGACAACGGATTAGTAGCTTAAACAAGTTTTAATGGAAAAATTGAGCTTTCGACAGTTTTGATTTATGCACAGTATTAAGTAAGTTTACTCGACACATTGGGTAGTTCCTAAACAAGATAAAAACCTTGATGAATACGCTATTAAAACTGGAAGAACTAGGACAGCTTTTACTTTCCATACTCCTATTCAGCCAACTGGACTATAGCTGGTGGGTTTTCCCTGCCTGTTTGCTCTTACCGGACCTTTCTATGCTTGGTTATGTAATCAACCCACGGGTAGGTGCCGCACTTTATAACTTTTTTCATCATAAATTACTGGCCATAGTCGTTTTAATTTTGGCTTATTGGTTGGATAGTCAGATGCTCGGCTTATCCGGCATCATTTTATTTGGACATTCGGCCATGGATCGGGCGCTTGGCTATGGATTAAAGTTTAATGACAATTTCAAACATACTCACTTAGGCTGGATCGGAAAGAAAAACTGAAACTGACACGCCATATAGTGCCGCAAACAAAATCTATTCACTCCTCAGCGATTTTACCGGATTTGCCAAGGCTGCCTTTATCGTTTGAAAACTCACGGTAGCCAGGGTAAGAACCACCGCCCCAACCGCAGTTAAAACAAAGACCCATATGGAAATATTCGTACGATAATCATAATCGGCCAACCAATTTTCCATCATATACCACGAAATAGGAATCGCCAAACAAAAGGAAATGACGACCAACAGCAAAAAGTTCGTTGATAGTAAAATCCAGAGATTGAACACCGTCGCTCCCAGCACCTTCCGTACGCCAATCTCCTTGGTCCGTTGTTCGGCCATGAACGCTGCTAAACCGAAAATGCCCAAGCAACTGATAAAAATAGAAAAGCCGGCAAATAAAGAAGCCAGACTCCCTATTTTCTGCTCAAAGGAAAACTTATCTGCATAGTCTGTGTCCACAAAACTATAGGCAAATGGCGATGCCGGATCATATTTTTTTAGTACGACCTCAATTGCTTTAAGCGCCTTCGCAGTGCTTACGTTAGGTTTGATCTTAATCGTTATCGCTTCCAGGTTATTGTAACTCAGCATAAATACGTTGGGGTATACTTCCTCAAAAGGCGATTCCATTAACACATTCTTAATCACACCAATTACCTTATAGGGCACATCCTCGAATTTTATCGTCTCTCCCACCGGATGCTGTAAAGCCATATACCGCACCGCAGCTTCGTTCAGAATAACCGCATTGCTATCGGTCGGAAAATCCCTTGAAAAACCCCGTCCCTCCTTAAATTCCCATGCTACCGTATTTCCAAAATCGTGCGTCACGTAAGAGACGCCAAAACTTTGATTGATATGAGGCTGTTTCCCCGGCCAATCAAAACCATCAAAATGGTTATTGATGCCGGTGGCAGTATTAGAGGCCGCAGCCATGTTCTCTACATACCCCGAATTCAGCAGCTCGTTCCGCAAAACATTATAAACACCTGGCAACCTTAAATCCGGCGTATTTATTTCCACACTGATCAAGCCGTTTTGATTATAACCCAACGGTCGGTTTTTGACATAGTTTATCTGCTGATAAATGATTACCGTTCCGATAATCAGCGAAAGCGAAACCGTAAACTGAAAAATAACTAGCGAGCGCCTCGATATCTCCGCAAAGCGTCCCACCTTCATCACGCCTTTTAACACCCCCGCCGGTTTAAATGAAGACAGGTATAGCGCCGGATAACTTCCGGATAACAGCCCGGCCAACAGTGCAAACAGAAAAATGGCCAACCAAAATAGCGGAGCCTGCAATGGAAAAACAATCTCCTTATTAGCTAGGTTATTGAACCAAGGCAAGGCTAGCCAAACCAATACGATGGCTACAAGAGCCGAAAAAAATGCAATCAGTACAGATTCGCTTAAAAACTGAATAATCAAATACGCTTTCGAAGATCCAACTGTCTTTCGAATCCCCACCTCGGTTGCCCGCTTCTGAGATCGCGCAGTACTGAGGTTCATGAAATTAATACAGGCCAATAGACATACAAAAACGCCGATTAATCCAAACATCCACACAAACTGGATATTACCGCCCACATTTTTGCCATTTTTGAACTCATTGTACAGATGCCATTCAGAAGCAGGTTGAAGGATAATCTCGGGATGATCATCCCGATTAGGCTTACCCACCAGCAGGTTCTTTACTTTATTAGTTACCTTTTTTAAATCAGCACGCTTCGCTATTTTAGCTAGAATATAAAAGGAATTATTATTCCATTGGTTATAAGCCCTTTTAACCCATGGTCTCGTCGCAAGCAAATGACTCCAGGGAAGAATAAAGTCCCGTTTATTAAAATCGGTATTGGGTGCAAAGTTCCGGTAAACACCAATAACCTTTGCAGACGATTCATTGTTTATTTTAATAGTCTGATTTATTGGATCCTCTTGGTTAAAAAGAACCGCCGCAAGGCGTTCACTGATTAAGATGGTGGATGGGTCGGTGAAATCACCAAGAGATCCCCTTGTTAAGTTCAGAGATAAAATAGCAGGGAATGCAGGTTCAGCATAAAAACCTTGGCTAATGGCCTTCTCCTCCCCATTCCCTTTTGTCAGCGTTGCTCGCCCATTACGATACAAGGCGATTCCCTCAAAATCCTGTGCAAACTTATCTTTGAGTTCTTCGGCTGTCGGAATGGATATCGTATTAAAGGTATTGATATGAAGGCCGTCGGAAGAATGGTGTAATACCTTGACAATACGCTCATTATCTTTGAAGCGCTTGTTAAATGACACCTCATCCCAAATCCATAAAGCAATCAAGATACTAATGGTCATACCGAATGCCAGACCAAAAATATTGATCACGGCATGTACCTTGTTTCTAACCAGATTTCGCCAAGCTACCTTGAGATAATTTTTTAACATCGTATGCAGATTATCGGGTGTAACCATCACCTTCAATAAAGCTGCCAAATTACTTATTTGTTGATAAAAGACATCCAGCGGCCCCTTTCCCCGCTAATCAATGTGCGATTACGAACACCTAGGTGTGCGCTTGCGAACAGATATACATGGTTAATCCAACACCGACAAGGCCGTTTCGATGACGCCTTCGAAAAATGAACGATCGCTCCGAACTTTGGAATACACGCGCAACCCCGTGATGGTGTTACATAAAAAATGCGCAAGTACCTTTGGATCTTTGGAAGCGTTGATCTGCCTGTCAGCCTGTCCTTTTTTAATCGCTTTGATCAGTGCCTCTTCAATTAGCCGTTCATCGTCGCGCAGCACCTTCCTGATCAATTCATCATGGGTAGCAAGCTCTACCTCCGTATTCACCTTAAAACATCCTTTAGGGCATGCACTGTCGAGCCTATCCACAACACCGATACGCAAGAGTGCCTTAATTCCCTCTTTAACGGAGGATGCATCGCTCAGGGCGGCTTCAATACGTGCGGTGGCTTCCTCCTGATATCGCTCAAGCGCTTTTACAAACAGCTTATGTTTGTCGCCGAAGGCATGGTAAATACTTGACCGCCCGATGCCGAGGCCTTCTATTAAATCATACAGGGAAGTCGCATGATAACCTTTCTCCCAAAAAATAGAAATCGCTTTCTTTAATATCTCGTTCTCATCAAAGTCTTTTGTTCTCATAAAAAATAGCCTTGCCCAACAGAGGCAAAGCTATTGATTTTAATAGAAAAAACATTACCGCAAGCCACCACTCGCCAGGATAAGCTCTCCGGTTAACCATTTTGAATCGTCAGATGCCAAAAACGCCGCCACGGCCGCAATGTCATCAGGCTCTCCAATACGACGCAGCGGTGTCTCATTCGCCATGGCCTCTGCAAATTCGCTTCCCACAAAACCGGCAGCGCGTGAACCTTCCGTAGCCACCACCCCTGGATTGATCGAGTTTACGCGGATATTTCGAGGGCCCAATTCTTTTGACAACACACGAGTAATTCCATCAACGGCACTTTTAGTCGCGGTATACACGGCACTGCCGGCAGGTGTAGCGCTCGATACGACCGAACCAATATTGATGATGCTCCCTCCTTTTTCTCCAAAACTATTCACGGCAATTTTCGATGCTAAAATTAGTCCCAATACATTGATATTAAACTGACGGTGAAAACTTTCTTCTGTAAACGCTTCAATGGGAGCCCACTCATAGATCCCTGCATTGTTTACCAACACATCCAAGCTGCCGTACCGGCTAAGCGCTTCCGCAAAGAGACTATCCACATCCGCTGCCTTGGATACATCCGCTTGAATGGCAATCGCTTTACCTCCATTGCTTACAATTTCGGCAACTACTTTTTCTGCATCCGCTTGCGCAGCACCATAGTTAACCACCACCGCAGCACCTTCTGTTGCCAACTTTTTGGCAATAGCGGCGCCGATCCCTTTTGAAGCGCCTGTAACCAGCGCAACCTTATTTTCTAATTTTTTCATATATTGAACCATTTGGTCCACAAAGATAACACCTAATTAGACTAATTGGTCTAATTAGGTGTTATATGAAGAAGTCATGACAATTGAGGTTTTTATTCTTCAACAAGTATCCGCTCCATGATATCACTAAATTCAATCCCGTCAAGAAAAGCAACTACTTCGGTTATTTTGCCATCTTTCACCTTCATATACCATGAATACGAGCTACGATAAGGTTTTCCGTCCAGCGCCGTAGCTTCGCCATCCCAAAGCGCAATTACCATATCACCGTCAACAAAAATATTACGTACCGTTGGTTTGATTTTTACCTTCAATTTCTTGTTGAGCGGAATAATCACCTGATCCAAAAATTCCTTTTTGGAGTTATAGACCCTTGAGTAAGGTGTAGACCCCGTTATTTCCCAATGCAAATCGTCCGTCAATAAATCGAAAAAATTACCCGTCCCCTCCTGCCAGTCGTGAAAAGCGTTTGTAATAATTTCTTTATTGGCCAATTCCGCTTCGCTGTAATTTTGAGCTGACGCTATCGAAAATGAAATCATAAAAAGAGAAATTAATAATAGTTTCATTAGTATTATACTTTTAGTTAGTTGATCGAAACAAGCCTCAACGTTGGTTAAGGCTTGTTTTCCTTTAAAATCAAATGCGATTCTCCCAAGCTTTCAATTGATGATCTTTGAGCATATCTTCAATCACTTTAGGAACTACATTTCTGAATTTCCCTTCATCAGCCGGCACGATTTCAATCATGCGATCTATCATTTCTTTCGGATCCATTTTTCCTTCCGGTGTAGCAAAGAAATTATCAAAACCTTTGCGAAGGTCTGCTCTTTTCGTAAAGTTGACTTCATCATCCAACCAACGGAACGGATTATCAGCCATGGTTTCGTTATATCCCGTATAATAAGCACCGGGGTTAATGGTCTGTACCTTGATACCATACCCTGCAAGCTCTTGCTGCAAGGCTTCTGCCAAAGATTCCAGCGCGTGTTTGGTAGAAACATAGGTGCCCCAGTTAGCAGGTGTAAACAAACCTCCCATCGACGAGGTGAATACCACTTTTCCTTTTTTGCCTTCTCGCACCCATCGCTGCACCACCCCTTGCGTAAGAATCAGCGGGAGAAAAACATTCACTTCAAAGTTTTTCCGTACCAGGTCTACCGGAATCTCCCAAACGGGCCCCGCCTCCCCCATTCCGGCATTGTTCCAAAGAATATCAAAGTCCCATTTTAAGGCTTGTTTGATATCATACTGATCGGTAAGGTCCAAGCGTTCCACGCGGATTTTATCAGACAAACCTAAGGCAGCAACTTCTTCGCGAAGCGGGGTTACTTGTGATGATACGTGTACCGTTGCAATGATGTTGTGTCCGTTTTTAGCCATTCCTAATGCAGCTCCTTTTCCGAATCCTGAACCTGCTCCTGTAATTAAAATTGTTTTAGTTTCCATTTTTTTATCGTTTTAAAATTGGTAATGAAATGTTTATTAGTGTTCTAATTAATTTTGGTTAAAAATTTCCGCTCCCGCGGTTGCAATCTGTAAGTCTTCCGAAACGGCACCGCCTGATACACCGATGTAGCCGATGATACGTTTATCCTTCAGAATTGGAAGTCCGCCGGCAAATCCCACCAGACCATTGTTGGTGTTTACCATGCCGTAGGTTCCTGCTTCAGGTTTTAGGTATTCGCCAACGTTTTCGCTACTGGTTCTAAAAAGGCTGGCCGTTTTCGCTTTCTTGATGGCAATGTCCATGGATCCTAAGAAGGCGTCATCCATCCTTTCAAAAGTCTTAAGATGTCCGGCCGTATCCAGTATCGCAATATTTACATTTACATTGAGTTGTATAGCCTTTGCCCTAGCTTGCTGCACAACCTGTCTTGATTCATTGAGATTGATTTCCATACTATTGCTTTTTAGTTGTTATGTTTTTATTTCGTTTTGTTAAGACAAAGTTGCAGCGGATAGGGAAGGATTCTTATAGGAAAAAAAAGCCGGATTTTATGAAAATCAAACCTGACCAAAAATTTTAAGATTTTTGATAACTTTATGGAACGAAAACTAACCACGTCTATGAAAATGAGCATGGACCACAAAGCGATAGATCGGCTTCGTGATTTCCCGGAACTTACACCTATATATCGGGAAGCCCACGACCGTCCCCCCATCAAAGTGTTCAATCGTGAGATTGAAGACTGCCGTAATTACCTCTCCGCTAATCGACGAGACTTCTATAAAATTCTGATGATCGCCGGCGGAAAAGGAGTTTTCACCTTAGGGCTCAACAAGTATTTAATCGATACGCCGACTCTACTTTTTATTCATCCCAATGATATTATCTCCTGGCAGAAGACTTCAGGAGAATCGGCCGGATATTACCTGCTTTTCAAAAGGGATTTTATCAATCACCACCCCATGTTGAAAGCAACATTAGAGCGACTGAACTTATTTAAAGACAAGTCAAAATCAGTCATCCGGATAGAAGACAGAGACCTTCCCAGCTTTAACCGTCTTTGGGAAAGCATGTATCAAGAGCAAGGTAATGAATTGGGATATGATGCTATTCAGGCCTATATACAACTACTGATGATTGAAAGTGCCCGAAAATCCAATTACCTTGTTCCGCAACGAACAGATGAAGAGTACGACCATATTCATCGCTTTTTTGGTTTACTGGAAGAAGAAGTCTCTCAAATTAACTATGAAAACCCTATCCGGCTCCGAACTGCACAGGAATTTGCATTCTCCCTCAATCTGCATCCCAATTATTTAAACCGGATTCTTAAAAAACGAACCGGGCAGAATGTAAGTACGCATATTAAGGGAAGACTTTTGGATGAATGCAAAGCGCTTTTAATACAAACTACCTGGACCTTGGATCAAATAAGCTACGCGGTGGGTTTTTCTGATCAACCTAATTTTAATTTTTTCTTTAAAAAGAACACAGGTTATACGCCTAATGCCTTTAGGAAAGGCGTTTTACTATGATACGAGATGAACATATCGCTTTCATTTGGATTTACTCAATGTATTGAGTAAAATTACTCAACGCAGGGAGTAATGTTACAAACATGCAATAAACACCTTTTTTACTAATCACTCGGCCCACCTGAATTCGGACAAGTATTAAGGTAATAAACTCAGCTTAAATGATTTGCACGGCCGCTGATAAATCCCATTATCACTCGCTTTGTAATAACTTGCTGTTTCTTGCGCAAGTTTACTATAAAAATTGAACGATTTTGGGTGACTACTACTAATAGCGATCGCACGAAAGCCACGTTCCCGATAGTGGGGCACGATAACACGCTGCAACCAATAAGATCCATAACCATTCCCCTTGCTCACAATATGAAAATATTTCAGCAGCAGGGTTCCCTCGTCGAGTTTTTTTGCGTCTCCCAGCTTTTCCAACATCCCGCCAACGATGAAAAGAACGCCCATCAGCTTGCCCTCTTTCTCCAAGGTATGTGGTTCAAGCCAAAGGCCATCAATGGCACTTAACTGTTCGATAAAGTTTACGGCATGGTAAAGCTCGTTGTAATCATCCCATTCATGCTGGAGCTTCCAATTTACATATTCACCAATAGGTAGTAAGAATCGATGCGCAAATGCGCGGTGACGTACAAAGGCAACCCCGTCTTTTGTATGTAGAAGCTTCATGCTTTAAAATTATAAATATTCTGTTGTAAATGTTTGTCGAATTAAACTTTAACCGTGTCCCCATCCTGTTCAGTTACGTGCTGATGCAGGCCAACGGCTGTAATACTGATTGGGCTACAAAGTGTCGGGGTTGGGCTACAAACCAAATTCATTACATCCTGAAATTTGTATCAAGAAAAAATTAAAATCATGAGTACAAATAAAATTGCATTGGTTACCGGCGGAAGTCGTGGCTTGGGAAGAGATATGGCTATCAATATCGCCAAAAAAGGATTAGATGTAGTGATAACTTATCAATCTAACCAAACTGCTGCTGACAGTGTGGTATCTGAAATTGAAAAAATAGGACAGAAAGCATTGGCCTTACCTTTAGATGTGAGCATCTATGAAAATTACGAACCCTTCTTTTCGGATAAACTACTGCCGGCATTAAACAACCGTTTTCAGGCTTCGACTATTGATTATCTCGTACACAACGCCGGACAAATTGCACCCGCACCCTTTGAGACCGCGAGCATCAGCGAGTTTAAAGACATGATACACATCCATTTAATGGCACCATTCTTTCTTACACAACATGCCTTAAAGATTATGAACAATGGCGGTGGCATTATTAACATTTCCAGTGGGCTTACCCGCTTTACAACCCCTGGATTTGCAACCTACGCAGCAATGAAGGGCGGTTTGGAGGTACTAACCAAATATCAGGCAAAAGAACTGGGTGCCCGTAAAATTCGTGCCAATGTGGTAGCACCAGGTGCCATTGAAACCGACATTATGGGCGGCGCAGTGCGAGATAATTCAACCCTTAACAAAGCACTGGCTGCCGATACAGCATTAGGACGCGTTGGTTTACCCACCGATATTGGTGCTGTGGTTGCCTTTTTATGTACCGATGAAGCGTACTGGATCAATGCACAACGTATTGAAATATCCGGTGGAATGAATCTTTAATTTCTTCGTATTTTTGGGTAATGAAAACATTCACGCATATTAAAACAATTAGCGAATTTCATCAGCGAAATCGGTTGCCCAAGCCGGAGCATCCCCTGATCAGCTTGGTAGACTACGGTCAAATGTACCACGATGAAATGCTATTGCATTTTACGCAGGGATTTTATTCCATTGCCTTTAAAAAGAATGTTATCGGTAAATGGCAGTACGGACGGCAGGATTATGACTTTGATGAAGGACTCATGTCTTTTTTTGCTCCTAATCAGGTACTGGATATTACGATTGACGAACAACAGTTGAAGAATAAACCATCAGGATGGATTTTACTTATCCATCCTGATTTCCTATGGAATACCGAGCTATCGCAAAAATTCAGACAATATGATTTTTTCAATTACGCGATCAATGAAGCACTTTTCCTATCAGAAAAAGAAGAAACGATTATTGCTCAAATTTTCGCGAATATACAACACGAATACGCTTCAAATATGGACGAATTTAGCAAAGGCATCATCATCTCACAGATCGGGTTGTTATTGAACTATTCACAACGATTCTATAAAAGACAGTTCCTCACCCGGGAAAAAAACAACCACGAAATTCTCACCCGTTTTGAAAAAATTCTAGTGGACTATTGTAGCAGCGAGCTACTGACTCGGCAGGGCTTGCCAACGGTGTCCTATATCAGTGAAAAACTTCATATCACACCAGATTACCTCAGCACGATGTTGCGGCATATTACCGGACAAAACACTCGCCAACATATACAGGATAAAGTCATTGAAATGGCTAAAGAAAAATTATCGACCACATCGGCTTCCGTAAGCGAGATTGCCTATGGCTTGGGTTTTGAACATCCACAATCCTTTAGTAAGCTGTTCAAAAAACACACAAAACTAACGCCTCTTGAATTTCGAGCAAGTATTAAGGTAACAAGCGCTCCTCAATAATTTGCACGACGGCCGACCCCGCCGCCGCTCGCGTTAAAATAACGTTCAGTTTCTTGCATATGTTGTAAAAATTAACTGACCTTAGGTGGCTACCAATGATACCCATTCAGAAAATATTCACAAAAAGAACATAACCAGTTAAATTCATCCCTTAAAAAATGAAGTTCATCAGAAAAGGAGTAGATTTAGTAATAAATCTTCGCTGGAAACTTTATTTTTGAGCATGCCTCGGGTGAAAAGAATAAATATAAAAAAACTGTTCATTTTTTTCTTCTCCACACTGATTTATGCTTTGTGTCAAATGCTTTTCAGCATTATTCTCATGAAGGAAGATTTATGGGCTAATTTCCACATACAGTTATCAGCACATTATATCGTTATCTTCATCATGTGTTTTGCTGATTATGGCTTACTGCTACTTTTAAATAAATATCTACCTTATTCCAAAAATATATTTTATCGTATTGTGGCGGGCCTTATAGGCATCACATTGATCTGTTTGGTCATTCTGTGGATGTTTAATTACATGATCTACGACGTATTTCATATACCTGAGGAAGGTCTTCCCCCCTTCCTGGTGAAATTTGCATTTGCCATGACAACCAATATCCCAATTCTGTTGGTATTTGAATTAATCTATTATTTCCAGTCGGAACAAAAAGCTATAGCCGACTCCGAAACAGCCAAGCGCAAAGTGCTGTTATTCCAGCACGAAACCTTAAGATCACAGATAAACCCACACTTCCTCTTCAATTCGTTGAATGTACTTTCTTCATTAATCTATATCAATCCCGACAATGCCAATAAATTCACCAAAGCCCTCTCCAAGACCTATCGGTATGTACTTTCTCTTACCCGGCAGCCGGTTGTTTCGGTAGCGGAAGAATTAGATGCCTTGGATTCGTATCTTTTCCTTATGCGGATGCGGTTCGAAAACTCGTTCACTTTTACGGTAGATAAAATAGCGGACTGTGAAAAGAACAAAATTATTCCGCTCACTTTGCAACTGCTGATAGAGAATGCTTTTAAGCATAATATCGCAACCGAAGAATCACTGTTGCACATAAAAATTACGGTCGACCCTGATTATATTACGATTGAAAATAACATTCAACCGTCTAGCGATGTGGATAAAGGCGGTATAGGACTCAAGTACATTACCAAGCAATATAAGCTGTATGCCAAAGACGTCGTCGTGACGCATACCGGCGATCTATTTATTGTAAAAATCCCTTATATCCAACAATGAAATACCTAATAGTAGAAGACGAACGATTTGCATACGAAGAATTAAAACGGATGATGGCGAAACTACGCTCCGGTTACCTCCTGGAGAAGCAAACCAAAACAGTTATCGATACCATTGGTTTCCTGAAAGCATCTTCTGTCGATTTAATTTTGATGGATATCCGTCTGGCCGATGGCAATTGCTTCGAAATATTCAACCATGTAAAGGTCAACACGCCTGTCATATTTACCACCGCTTACGATGAACATGCCATCAAAGCCTTTAAGCTGAACAGCATCGATTACCTATTAAAACCTTTTGATGAGAAGGAGTTAGAAGCGGCCTTAATCAAATTCGAAAACATCTTTCATAACCACCACTATATAACCGACCCCAAGCGTTTTGAGCAAATCCTGCCGGTTAAAACCAAAAATCGTTTCCTGATATCGAAGGGAGAAAATTATCACTACATAGAAACCACTGATATCGCGCATTTTTATAGTGAAGACGGCGTCGTTTTTCTCCACACCCTTCACGATAAACGGTATATTATTAATTATACTTTAGATCAGCTAGAACAGCAGGTTGACAGCCGCTTGTTTTTCCGCGTATCACGTAACTGCATTGCGAACGTAAAAGCTATTGAAAGTGTTAACAAATATTTTAACAGCCGACTGAAACTTTCCTTTGTACCCACATGTCCACATGAGGTGCTAGTCAGTCGTGTACGCGTCCCCGACTTTCTGCGATGGATGGACGGGATCGTGGAATAGCTCCAAACACGGAAAACTTCATCCCTTCCATTCTATAGTTCATAGGGCAAATTCTTAGGTCTGTCGCTTGCACCTTTCAATAGCGGATCATCCATCGTTCTTTTGTTCAACATTAAAAACAAAATTAAATTTTAGAACGATGAATAAGAACGCAATCACATTTTTCCTAGCAGCCGGCGCCCTATTTCTTTCCCTACAAATGTCAGCTCAGGACAAACCTGTATCATTCGGTATTAAAACCGGACCAAATCTATCTAATTACCGCTTAGGTGGTGATATGAAAAACTTTAAAAGTAAAAGGAAAATAGGCGGTTCCTTTGGCGGTTTCGTTAAATACGATCTGAGTACCAATTTTGCCTTGCAATCCGGGATTGATGTGTATTATGACATCTCGAACCTAGAATCCAAATCAACTCAATCAACTACCAAGTTCAAATCCGTTGGTGTAGAAATTCCGCTCTATGGAATGGTTCAAGGGCAGCTAGGCAGTGGGAAAGCCTTTATAGGCGTAGGCCCTTATGTCGGTTATGGCGTCCTGGCAAAAGCCGGTGGCGTGAACCTGTTCAAAACGAATGGGGAGACAGGAAGACCTGCCCTAAAACGTTTCGATTATGGTGTCGGCGGCATTATAGGATACCAGTTTGATAAAAACTGGCAAATAAATGCCAGTTATCAATACGGGTTGGCCGACCTGCATAAAGCCCAGGGAGGCTCCATGAAAAACCAACGTGCAGCCATCGGAATAGCCTATAAATTCTAAAAAAGCCAAGCCATAGAACAGGTTGCGTACAGCAGTGTAAATATATGCCCCTAAAGAAAACAGCAAATAAACGTAGGGTCTTCCATTTCATAATTGTCTTAGCGTTATACAAGACATTAATTATAGGAAGCAAGCGATGAAAACAAACAACAAGGGTCAAGCCGGTTATTTAAAAATAGGTTATGCCGTGCAATTTAATACACCTGAATTTCTGTACGCAATGGCTTTTTTCGAATTCATTTTATCCGGTTCATACTACACTTCATCCACCAGATGCTGAAGTCTGCCATCTATTGCTTTCGACATCACTTCATTCACCCTTCTTTTGCTTCCTATATAATAAATAAATGCAAATAAAAATTTAAAAATCATATGAAGTTCATATCATTCTGCTTAACAACGTTAGCCATACTACTATACCTCGAAGGCAACGCGCAACAAGTGTCTTTCAGAACCGAGTATATTGGAAATTCGGGCTATTATTATCTGCCTCCGGGTGAAAAACCACGAGAAAAAATCGGTAATAGCAAAGGTTCCGCCATGGTTTACCAAGGAGCCGTCAACATTCCCTTATCCATGAAAATGAATGAAAAGAATCGTCCCACAGCTTGGGGGATTGGCCTTGGCGGATCATACGTCTCTTTGAAAAACCGAAATTTTTCAGATGAAATGGTTTCCGAAATCATGAATATACAACTCGGGGTTTACCATCTACGTCCGTTAAATGACCGATGGTCGATGCGGGCCAGCCTAGGAGCCGGTATATTTGCTCCCACTACCGATTTCTCCAAGCTGACATTTAAAAATGTGCTGGGAAGTGGGGGCCTTGTTTTTATCCGGCACCTGAAACCGAATCTGGATATAGGCGGTGGCGTATCGATCAATAGTTCTTTAGGGTACCCCATGATATTTCCGGCGGTTTATGTTAAATGGAAGCTTCACGGAAAATACGATGTCAATGTAGAAGTAATCGAAGGCCTTGAATTATCGGCAGGTTACGATTTCAACGATCGGTTCAAACTATCTTATGCCATTGAAATGAACGGGCAGGTCGCCTTGCTGAAAAAAGACGGCAAAGACGTGATCTTCTCACACCAGTATATCGTTACAGGCTTTCGTCCCGAGCTCAAGCTCGGTAAAACCGGGTTAACCATGACCGGTATGGTGGGACTAAACCTATACCGTCCGGCTGCGTACAGCGACAGAACCTTGAAGGGTGTATTTGCATCCGATAATGATTACTTTTTTTCTGTTTCCCCTTATGCATCGATTGGCTTAAAGATGAAACTCTAAATATGAACCCGAAGCAGATACTAAAACAACTTGCTTATAGAAGTGCTTATGCCGGCCTATACATAATAAGCCTGCTACCGATGACCTTTCTATATGCATTGGGTTCCATCACTTATTTTCTTGCTTATTATATCATCGGTTACAGAAAAGAAGTCGTTATCCAGAATATAGCACGCGCCTTTCCGGATAAGCGATACGGAGAAGTCCATGCAATTGTAAAAAAGTTCTACACTTGCTTTACCGCCTATTTTGCCGAAATCATCAAAAGCATTTCCGTTTCGGCTGAAGTGCTTGACAAGAAAATTGTATTTGAGAATCAAGAATTAATTGATCAGTACATAGCCTCCGGACGAGACGTTATTGCTTGCCTGGGCCATTGCGGAAATTGGGAGATGCTGAATTTTATGCCTTTTAAGATGCAATACGACATATATGCCGTTTACAAACCCCTTCGCTCAACCACGATGAATAAGCTGATGATTAGATTCCGGTCTCGTTTTGGCATGAAGTTATTACCTGATAAAGCGGTTGTACGCCAAATACTAGCTAAAAGTTCAGGTCCGGCCGTCTATCTGTTCCTTGCCGACCAATGTCCGCCGATAAAAGAAGAAAAATTCAGGTTCACTTTCTTGCACCAGGACACATACGTCTTTTCAGGCATGGAGAAATTGGCACGCACGAGTCGATCGGCCGTCATCTACTTACATATTACACAGCTATCTAAAGGGTATTACAAAATAACCTGTTTACCAATCTGTTCCGAAGCTTCAGCTACGCGAGAGGGCGAGATAACCCAAAAATATGTAAGCCTCTTAACCGAAAACATCAAAGAAGAACCCTATGGTTGGTTATGGACACACAAGCGATGGAAAGGATCGCCATCTAGCTGATACCCACCATTAAATTTATAGCATTCCAGATAGCAGCGGCTAAAAATCTTTAGCATAAAACATTTTTGATAATGAAATATCCATGATTACCAAAGACAAACATAAAATAATCCGGATATTCCACCTGCCTGCCGGTAGGCAGGTATGGCCTTTAAAAGAGAAGTCATTTACATATGAACCCGACATGATTAAAAATAATCATTAAGCACACAGGGCAATGATTATTTTAATCATCAAAGGCTCCATCTGACAACTAAAAACAAAAAATAAACAGATGAAATATTTATTAGTTGGAGATAACGGACAAGAAGAACAAATGTTACTCGACCATCTTGCAGCGTTTTTTTGGAACAATGGACACGAAGTGTATAGCCGTACCAGTTTAGGCAATGAAATCAATTATCAAAACATGCTAACATGCTGTGACTATATCGTTTTGCTGACCTTTCGAGATTATCCAACAGCATCATTCTTCGAACGCGGGCAGGCAGTATACGAACATGTTGGCCTAACGAAAAAGCTTCACAAAAAAATTATGCTGGTTTTTTCCAAAAATGGTGTCTATACCAATGCGATTCCATTTCCACATAAAATTTTCCATTTTGAGCACTTGAACAAAAAAGAATTAAGCCGTTTCTTCCGTTGGGGCACGAAATTAAGTCTATTTATCAAACATTCACCGCATAGGGGTTACCGAAACTTCATCTTCCTTTAAAGTCTAACATAAAAAGAGAATATCATGCAGTCAACGATCACCTACAATGATATGGCCCTTATTTTAACATGGCCGGATACCACTATCCGTGGAGACGAAAAGTGGATGTTGTTTTTAAAGAAAATTGGCATTGTAAAAAACTTAAATTTTAAAGTAGGTCATACCGGTATTGTTATCATTAAACGAGAAACCGGCGAAATGCTCTTCTATGACTTCGGACGATATATCACGCCCCGGCAATATGGTCGAGCTCGTTCTAAATTTTCAGACCCTCGCCTAGCGATTACGATTAAGGCGAAATTTGAAGGTTGTTATATTGTCAACCTTGAAGAAATCGCAACGCAGTTTGAAGCATTGAAACCTGCTATGTATGGAGAAGGTATTCTTTATTTCGCTATTGCTCGTGGTATTAATTTCGAACGCGCCAAAGCTTACGGAGACGATTGTGTACTTCAAGGTGCATATCCTTACGGTGCCATCGCCCGCAACAACAATAATTGTTCACGATTTATTGTCCGCATGCTTGCTCGGTGTTCCAAGCGCTACAGCTGGCGACATAGTATCAATTTCCCTGAAACAATTAAAGCAAGTCCCATCAGTAATTTAGTTAATGTAGTGCCAGATAGAATGATCTACTCATTTACACCCCATGAGGGCTTAAAACATGTTAAGATGAACCGCTGGCAGTCCGTTCGTTTTTTACTGAAAAAGCTAGGAGAGAATGTAAGCCAAAGAAAAGCCCGTCTTTTACCCGCCGACCACTCGGTTGGCCGCATGAACGTACCCTCAAAACCCATTACTGTGCCTAAAGAGGCACAGTATCTTGGAGGCGTGGGTGATGGAGCATGGTTCAGTATACAAGCCACTACTGGCGACCAAGTCATCATTAAGCGGTTCACTTCGGAAGGAAAATTGGAGTATGTGATCCTTGGCGAAACAACCGAACCGGTTAACCTGTCACAACCTTTCGAAGTCACCTATGACAGTCACCTCCTCTTTACACATATCAAACAGCACAGAAAAAAGATTCGCATCAATCATCTACAACAACTGCCGGTAAACTACTCCCCGAGTGAATGGCGTTATAAGAATCTTCCCGTGGTTGGCTAAGAAGGCCGTCCCTGATCTTTTAAGCCAACTTGTCAATTTCCAGCTCATGGAAGTGTTGCGCAGCAATAGCAAGCGCCCCTACAGCCAGATTAAATCGTTTATGCTACAAAAGCAGAAAATTCTTCTATGGGCAACCTTACTTTTGGCATATCAACCAGGTAATCATTTTCCGCATCCCGATAGCCCAACGAAAGGATCACCGCCGTATGCAATCCCTTCTCCTTTAGCCCTAAAACCTCATCAAATTGGGCAGCATCAAAACCCTCCATGGGCGTAGAATCTATCTTCAATTCCGCAGCCGCCAGCAAGGCCGTACCCAAGCCAATATAAGCCTGTTTACTAGCCCAGATGGCATTTGCTTCCGCTGTATTTGCACTGAAATAGTTAACTAGTTTTTCTGTAAAATTAGCCATCCCACCTTCTGGTAAATTCCGTTGCTTTTCGGCCATTTTTATATATTCTTCAATATATGTTGTGGATATCTCGTTGAAAGCCGCAAACACCAATAAATGAGAAGAATTTACAATCTGTCCGTTAAACGAACCTGCGCCCAATTTGGCCCTTATCTCCGGATTAGAAACTACCAAAACCCGATAAGGCTGTATCCCGCATGAAGAAGCGGTTAGGTTGATGGCTTCTAAAATTTGGTTGATCTTTTCCTCGCTAACTTTTTCTGTGCTGTATTTTTTAGTGGCGTAACGCCATTTTAAATGATTAATAAGTTCCATTGTATAAATTTTTATGTTTGCGATGCAAAGGTAAAGCAGAATTGTTTAAATTTGCCACTAAGTGACAAAAAGTAACAGTGACATTTGGGTAACCAAGGGACAAAAATGAAATCAGAAAGTATATTAATCGAAGACTGTAGCCAAACCGTATTGGCTATAAATGACACCATGGAAATCTTAGGTGGAAAGTGGAAGGTGCTTATTATCGCCTGCCTGTGTTACCAACCCATGCGCTATTCCGAATTACTGAAGAAAGTTCAGGGCATCTCCGGTAAGATGTTGAGTCGGGAGCTGAAGGAGCTTGAAGTAAACGGATTGATTGAACGAAATGTATTGGCCACTTCTCCTGTCTCGGTAGCCTATAAGATTACAGAGTACGGAAAATCATTAAAGCAATTGACGCAAACCATTGCCGAATGGGGACTTCAACACCGCGCACGTATTCTCAAAGGCATGAGACAGGAAAAAGTTTAGGTGGAAGTGCTTTGAACAACTTGCTGAACAAGCATCACCTTTTATACCTACAAACTCAATAAATCTTTCATTCCAAATGCTGTTAGTACTCGGTCGTATTCAACCTGAACGGCTTCATTAGCCGTTTTGACAATCTCTCCCGTAGATGGGTCAACCACGGTTCTTAACGGGCGTTGTCCTTTTGGTAAATTGATTAGCTTTACCACGGCATCTGCAATGTTTTGAGGATCCGGTTTTACAGTCTCAAACATCTGACTAAGAGCATTGAACATTTTTCCCGGAACTTCCGCTATCAGTTTATAATCGTCAACAACCGATGTGTCAGATCCAGCTTGAATCTTTTGAGACATCTCAGTCGGGAAAGCCCCCGGTTGAATAATTGCCACATCTACCCCTAAAGGTCGTGCCTCATAATGCAAGCCTTCGCTTAAACCTTCCAAAGCGAATTTTGAAGCACCATACACGGCTGAAAAAGGGGGCGAGAACCGACCCCACCCACTCGAGACATTGATGATCAAACCTTCCGACTGTTTACGCATATAGGGTAAGGCTAATTTCATCAATCTCCAGGGAGCGATCACATTCACATCAAAAACTCGTTGCACATCGGCCGTAGTAGCACTTTCAGCCACCCCGAATAGGGCAACACCCGCATTATTTACCAATACATCGATGGTACCTTCCTTCGCTATCACAGTGTCAAAAGCATGCTTAACACTGGTTTCATCTGTTAGCGTAACATCCAAAACGGTGATATTGGCTACCTGTGATAGCGCATTTGCCTTATCTGCATTCTTTCCTTGGGTGTCTCTCATGGTGGCATATACTTTATGCCCCAAAGCGGCTACACTATTAGCGGTAAGCCATCCAAACCCACTATTTGTTCCTGTAATTAATACAACTTTTTTGCTCATTGCTATTCATTTAAATTAATGATACAAAGGTCGGTATCAAAAAAGAGGAAGCATTTACCATTTGGTAAAAAGCGCGCTCAACGGATATTTCTTCGTATTCGGCTCAAGGATTGTTGCGTGATCCCCAGATAAGAAGCAACATGAGAAAGCGGCACACGGTTAACAAGACCGGGAAATTGTTCAATGAACGATAAATAGCGCGTAGTTGCATCCTCAGAAACAAGGGGGCTCCTTCTTTCAATCGCTTTTAACAAACAATTTTTTGTAATCTGAGTTATAATAGCGTCCCAGCCAACAATCGTATTGCCGATCTCGTCCCAACTTTTCTTTGAAAAAACGAGCATTTTGCAAGGGGTAACGGCCTGTACATAATCGGAGGCCACCACTTGTGCCTCAAACTTTTGTTGGTCAGAAACAAAATTGTTCTCGTCTA
This sequence comes from Olivibacter sp. EAT-5, assembly GCF_044784325.1. Taxonomy (NCBI): domain Bacteria; kingdom Pseudomonadati; phylum Bacteroidota; class Sphingobacteriia; order Sphingobacteriales; family Sphingobacteriaceae; genus Olivibacter; species Olivibacter sp. EAT-5. Next base: position 5,647,747 of record NZ_CP173028.1, read on the forward strand.
CGAATGAGTGTGTGATCTCTTCGCCTTTGTTGTTATAATAGCAAAAACGAACGATCCCTTCAAGAATAAACCCAACGTGTCTGGGGATCTTTCCAGCTTCCGAAAAATAGTCATCCTTATGAAGTTCCAACGTTTCCGCTTTGCTCAGAATGAAATCGATTTGCTGTTTGTTCAAATTCCCAAACTGTAATACGTAGTTGATAAACTCTTTCATACTTTAAATTTCGAACTTATTATGAGGAATCCGCTTACCATATGGTAAAAAGTTTTTTCGCTGCCTAATTTATCAATGGCTAGGAACCTGTTTAAAAGAACATTTTTTTTATTTTGATGTCGCTGCTCGTTGCTTCAGTATCGTCCAAGGCCATTTAAGCATTTCAGAACCTCAATGCAAAGGGGCTGTAGCGCCTAGGGAAGGACGGCCTTCCAGGGTGAGCGTAAAGAAAATTCGATTGGAAGGGCCGAAAAAACGTTATGCGAAAAAGCGAAGGAAAGGATTGAGATATGGGGCGGCTCCGCATAACGGCGGGTATGAAATCGAATTTTTAGCGAGAACTGGACAGCCTTGATGTTTGTCTCACTTTGCATCAAGGTAAAGTGAGATGAAAGCTGTGCGCCAATGAACAATCACTGTTCGAAAACGAACACTTGCTGTTAAAAACCAAAGACACAAACAACTAATAATCAAATTGATAAAATTATGGCTCCATTTATGTTTAGCTAATATTCAATTAAAGGGCTCGGTATGATAAAGAACTACATCAAAATCGCTTGGCGCAATCTGCTTAAAAACAAAGGGTATTCCATCTTGAACATAACTGGCTTGGCTATCGGTATGGCAGCTGCCATGCTCATCCTTTCCTGGGTACAAAACGAACGGAGTTTTGACCTATTTCACCATAAAAAAGACCAACTCTTTTTAGTAGGAAACCGAGCCAATTGGGGCGATAAACTTCAGGTGTGGTTCTACACGCCCAAGCCTTTAGGGCCGGCCGCCAAAGCGGAATTTCCGGAAATAGCCCATTACAGCCGCTACTCCGATAACAGTTTCCTGTTCTCCGTGGGCGACAAGAAACTAAAGGGTCAGGGCGCCTTCGTTGATTCCGCTTTCCTTTCCATGTTCGATTTTCCGTTGCTGGAAGGCGATAAAGAGCATATCTTAAAAACCCCTACCGAAATTGTCATTAGCCAAAGCCTGGCTAAACGCTTATTTGGCAAAGAAGAAGCACTGGGGAAGACGCTCAAAATAGATAGTGTAGATGTAGTGACCGTCTCCGGTGTTCTAGCCGATATGCCCGGCAATACCCGGTTCACCGATGTGGAGTTCCTGCTTCCCTGGAAATACATGGAAAAGATCGGTTATAGCGACGAGTACTGGAGCAATAATTCTGTTCAGACCTATGTAGAATTAAATCCGGGCATCAGCAAAGAGGCAATGGACAGGAAGATCAAGGACATCACCAAGCGGCATAATGGACCGGAGGAAGACACGGAAGTCCTGCTGCATGCACTCCCCGACTGGTGGCTCCGCTCCAAATTTGAAAATGGAAAGATAGTGGGCGGGCGCATTGATATGGTCAACCTCTTCACGCTGATCGCCGTTTTCATCTTAGTGATTGCCTGCATTAACTTCATGAACATCAGCACCGCCCGAAGTGAGAAACGGGCCAAGGAAGTCGGTATCCGAAAAGTAGCGGGCGCCTATCGCGTATCGCTGATCGGCCAGTTTTTAAGCGAATCCATTTTGATAGCCACCATCTCCGGCCTCATCGCCCTGTTTATTACCTGGTTAGCCCTACCCTCCTTCGGCAATTTAATCAGCAGGCGTTTAGCTGTTGATTTTGGCCATTTGCAGTTTTGGTTAAACGCCGTAGGCTTTATTTTAATAACCGGCTTGCTCGCCGGCAGTTTCCCGGCATTTTTCCTTTCCTCCTTTCAGCCTGTTAAGGTGTTAAAAGGCACCTTTAAACAAGCAAAAGCCACTTTTAGTCTTCGTAAAATCCTGGTAGTTGTTCAGTTCACCATTGCCATCATTCTTATTATAAGCACCTTGGCTGTTCATAAACAAATCCAATACGCAAAAGACAGGGAAAATGGTTATGACAAAAACAATGTCGTTTATATTTCGGAGGAGGGCGAGGTCGCCAAGAACAGCAAGCTGATCAAAAATGAGCTGCTCCAAGGAGGTGTAGCCGTATCGGTCACGCGATCCAATTCTCCGATTACCGAAAGTTGGAGTAACAGTAATGGATTTTGGTGGCAGGGAAAAGCACCAAACGATAAAACACTTATCGACCGTATGTGCGCTGACGAGCACATTGTAAAAACAGCCGGTCTTCGTTTAGTGGCCGGTAGGGACATGGACCTGACGCAGTACCCTACCGATTCCACAGCCATCCTTTTAAATGAATCAGCCGTAAGACTTATGGGCTTCAAAGACCCCATTGGCCAGTTGATCAAAGATAATGGCATTGAATGGCACGTAGTGGGGGTGGTGGCCGATTTTATTTCGCGTTCACCCTATGAACCCGTGGAACCCGCTGTCATCGAAGGAGCGAAAGGATGGTTTAATGTCATGCATATCAAGTTCAATCCTGCCTTATCTACGGCTACTGCGCTTGCTAAAACAGAAGCCATTTTTAAGCGCTACAACCCCAATTATCCTTTCGCCTACAACTTTGTAGACAAAGCCTACGCCGCTAAATTCAAAGAGTCCGAGCAAACCGGCACCATGGCAGCTTTATTTGCTTTTCTCACCATCTTTATTTCCTGCCTGGGTTTATTTGGACTTGCCGCCTATATGGCCGAAAATCGGACGAAAGAAATTGGAGTCCGCAAAGTACTCGGTGCGTCGGTTTTTTCAATTACACGCTTGCTGTCCAAAGAATTTGCCTGGTTAGTCATCATTTCTTGTTTGGTAGCTTTTCCTATTGCCTATTGGGCGATGGATAAATTCCTGGAAGCTTACACGTACCGTATTTCCCTCGGTTGGGGTTTATTTATCATCGCAGGATTGGGGGCGCTTATACTGGCTTTACTCACTGTGAGTTCACAAGCCATTAAAGCTGCAATAGCCAATCCGATTGATTCATTAAGGAATGAGTAAGTAAATGGTTTTTTTACTGTATTGCGCTACGCACAGCGTCTAAGCGTTTTTGTAATCCGTCCTGAACATGTTGTATGGCCACTTTTCCGATGGGCAATCTAAACGGAGGTTGCGCATGGACGGCACAATCGATTATAGCTTGCGCAACATCATACACATTGTCCAGTTCACCAAAACCCTCATCGATAAATTTGCGTAGATCGTTTACCGGTGTGTTTTGGTATACATCCAAAGCAGGCGCTATCAGCAAACTACTACCAAAATTAGTTCCCGTTGGCCCCGGTTCGGCAATTGTAAACCTAATATTAAAAGGTCGTACATCCTGTGCGGTCGACTCGATGAAGCCTTCTATTCCCCATTTAGATGCATGATATAAGCTGAAGCCCGGATAAGCAATCTGACCGCCTTCTGAAGACACCTGTATAATATGTCCCCCCTCAGGCTGTTGACGCATTACCGGAATCAGTGCTTTTATCAGTCGGATTGATCCTAACAAATTGACTTCAATCTGCTTCGAGATGACATGATCATCCAATTCTTCCACCGCTCCGAAAACACCCAGTCCGGCATTGCTCACCGCAACATCTATTCGTCCCATTTCCGCCAGCGCTGCTGCCACTGCATTGTAAATACTCTCTGTATCTGTCAGTTCCAAATAACCAACATAAAGTTGTTTAGGGTATCTTTCTTTCAATTTCAACAATTGTTCCGTTTGCCGGAGCGTCGCAAAAACTTTGTTGCCCGATGCCAGCAATTGTTCCGTAAGAATACGGCCAATACCGCTTGAAGTACCTGTAATAAACCAATTCTTTGTCATTATTTTACGTAATTATTTACAAGACAAAGGTCGTGAATAGGTTTAGGATCAATTTACAGAAAACGAACCATCATTTACAAAAATCAAACCTTTCGGTACTGCAATGGCGAAAGCCCTTCATATTTCTTGAAAAAGTTGGAAAAATGGCTAACTTCTTTAAAGCCCAAGAGATAAGCAATTTCCGAAATATCAATGGAACTATGCTTGATGAGAACACGTGCCTCCTGTAAGAAGCGTTGCTGTATTAACTGGGTAGTTGTACTTCCCATCGTTTTTTTCAAAACCCTGTTCAAGTAGTTTTCGTGAATCGCTAGCGTATCCGCAAAATCCGCTGCGTTCCGAAGGGGCACCTGCCGGTTTTTCAATTCAAGCGGAAACTGTCTTTCCAATAACTCCAAAAATGAGCCGGTAATCCTGCTAGCGGCTGCATCGTGCCGGTTAATCCGTGTTTCTTTAGTAGACACTTCATTTACACTGTGTAACACCTCAAAAATCAAATTCCGGATTTTATCATATTTATGTTGATACGCCGATCGGAAAGCCACGTCCATTTTCTCAAAAATACCTTCAATTTCATCGTACAACCCTTCCGTCAATTCAATAACATTATCCCCTTCAGGCCGAAACATTTGGTAGGCGTCAATATTGCCAAAATGATGAAAAAACTCTTTGTTAAAAATACAATACACCCCACTGTGCGAATCCGCTCCCTTCGGAATCCAGTTATAGGGATAAGAAGGATTACCAAAGAACAAACCCCGCTTTTGAATTTCATAGGTTTTATCTGCGAGATGAATTGTATACGCGCCCTTGAGCAAGTTTATTTTGTAAAAATCCCGTCGATTGTAAGGGATAGGCTGTACGGCGCAAGTATCCAATTCCTGTACCCAAAAAAGGTTGAAATTACCCAAATCCTTATTCAGCAATTTATTTTGCGAGCGCAGGAAGTGGTTCATATCAATTCTTTCCATGCTCTAAAATTACAAAAATCAAACTAATTCCAGTGGGTGATTTCCGCTTCCTTTCATATTCATACCTAAACCGTCAATACAATGATTCTGCTAAGCTGCACCATCACGCTACAAAAGTTTTACCCAGCAGCGGTGCTTATCGTAATACTATATAGTTCTTGCAGCAAATACATCGTATTACCGCAAGAGAAAAAATAGATTATTCACCAAATAGGAACAACGTTATCCGCTACTACTGAACAATTTCATCCATTTGGAATGAATATCATTTGTATTGGCTTGTATACGAGTAAAAGATGACCAACGTAGCCGATAAAATAGCGATTACAAAATAACCATTCCTTCGATTTTTCTTATCTTTGATTATCAAACTAGATAAGATACCACGATGAAAACCATATCAATACAAGTACCTCCTGCTTTAGCTTCCGCTTATGAGCAAGCAGATCCGGACAGGAAACGAAAAGTTGAGATATATATCAATGCCTTTTTGAACGATTTCTTCAGCAATCAATCCGCTAATGAACGGTTGTTTGAAACAATGAGAAAAGCAAGCGCAGAAGCGAAGTCAAAAGGTTTTTCACAGGAGGAGTTGGACAAACTGCTGAATGAGGATGAATAATTATTTTATATTCGACACAAACACCTTACTCAGCGCACTATTCAACGAAGGCTCTACTGCTGGTCTTGCATTAAAAAGGGCAAGAATTTCAGGCACCTTACTGGTTTCGGATGAAATTGTTGCTGAGTACGTTATTGTCTTCTCTCGTGAAAAGTTTAATAGATGGGTGAAAATGGAAACCCGAATCGACTTCATTGAAAATATAATCAGCAATTCGATTTCTATTAATCCTGCGCAAACTATAACAGCATGTCGTGACCCAAAAGACGACAAGTACCTTTCTCTGGCTGTATCCGCCCAAGCTTCTTGTATTATAACCGGAGACAAAGACCTCCTGGTTCTGCATCCGTTTGATAAGATTCCCATACTTAATCCCACAGATTTTCTTACGGTATATAAATGACCATCTTTGTAAGACCTTCCAAAAGCCATTCTAATGTTATAAAAAGCCCAAATTAAACCTCTCAAAACGCAATTCCGGACTGCAAGAAGTGGTTCATATCAATTCTTTTCATGCTTTACAATTGCTGCACCGGACATGCGCATCAATGCTGTAGGGTCTGGTTATATCGATACGCCGTTGTTTGATCAGCTTGATGAAGAAAAAAAGCAAGCATTAATCGGCAAACGTCCCACTGGTCGTCTCGGAACAACGGAAGAAGTTGACAACCTCGTCCTGTTCTTGAGTGCAGAAACCTCTACTTTTATCAATGGCAGCTATTATGCAATTGATAGCGGGTATATAGCCATCTAAATTAAACAGCTGTATGTCGATCATTCAATTGGTTAATTAAATGAATGCCTGAACTCCAGTGGCGAGAAACTTGTTTTAGTTTTGAATAGTTTGCTGAACGACTGAAGGTGTTCGAATCCCAGTTCATAAGCGATCTCGCTTATAGAAAGGTTCGTGGTAGAAAGTTTCTCTTTTGCCAGCTCTATTAATTTATCATGCAGATGCTGTTGCGTACTTTGGCCGGTCAAAGATTTAAGTAAGCTACTCAGGTAACCCGGCGAAATATTTAAAGTTTCAGCAATCAGTGTAACACTTGGCAAGCCCTTGGAAGCCAATGCACCGCTATTGAAATACGCTGATAGGAAATCTTCCAGGCGGGTAAGTAATTCGTGGCCGGAGGCTTTCCTGGTAATGAACTGACGTTGGTAAAACCGTTCCGAATAGGTCAGCAGAAGTTCGAGCTGTGCAATGATGACCTGCTGACTGAAAGCATCTATGTTTGTATTATATTCCCTTTCGATCTGATCGGTGATGGCTGTAAGCATAGCCTCCTCCTTATCAGAAAGATAAAGTGCCTCATTTACTGAATAGTTAAAGAAATCATATTTTTTAATATTTTTTGCCAGCGGCGTATTCCATAAAAAATCCGGATGGATTAAGATCATCCATCCCTCAGGTTGTCTTACTTCCTTCAGATCAATTGGTAAATCAATACCGAATACTTGGCCGGGCGACATGAAAAACAATACACCTTCATCAAAATCACCGGTCTGTTGTCCGTACTTATATCGCGCAGGAGATGCCTTTTTTAGCGAAATCGTATAAAAATCGTAGATGACCCTGAAAGGAATTTCCGCGATGGGCATGTTAACGTCCTCCATACGGATAACGCTAATCAACGGATGTGCAGGACTTGGCAAACCCACGGCCCGATGACATTCAGGTATTGTACTGAAACGGAGCAGTTTAGTGCTATTCATCGATATAAAACTAACTATTTTTATGATAATCTCTCGCAAATTCTTTGGCAAAATCAGCCAGCTTAACCTTACCCATTTTAGGGTTGTTCCGGTGGAAGTTCTCCAAAGCTTTGCCGCTGTGCATCGCAGCCTGCATTTCTACAAGCGTATTGGCCAGTTTTTCCGGCACTTTGGCCATCTTCAAGCCCCGCAACATTTCCTTGTCAGACAGCAGAACCCATTTTAGCCATGGTTTACCTATTGCCGTACCTATGATCTTTGCCGCTTCGTTACAGGTCATTTCCTCGCTGCCCACGTAACGGATTGTTTTTGTTTCAGGATGTAATAACAGTTCCTCCGAAACGGCGTATGCAATATCTTTCGGCGACACGAAAACAATTCGATCCTCCCCACCATAATTGCCCAGAAGCAGGCCAGTCTTCCCGCTGAGCAAGGCCCAAAGCCCCGAATATCGCAATGTTAGAAACATACCCATTAAACCTTTACCTCTAATTAAGTCGATAGACTGGTAGAAGTTGTTATAAAAAACAGCCGGGCGCAGAATCGTCAGGGAAATTTTTAAATGACTAAAAACGTGCTCGATATTCTCGTTCCGTGTCAGATCAGCGGCCCAACCACTCAACAGCACCACTCGCTTAATCCCAGCCGGTTCCAAAGCCTGTACATAATTTTGTGCCATCCTTCGTAAATAATCACCCAAATCGGGCTCCGTCATGCTCAGAGGAACCATGGCATAAAGAGCATCCGCCCCCATAAAGATGTCCGTTAAAAACTTAACGTCGGCAATCGATCCGATAGCAGCTGTAGCTCCCAAAGCTTCAATATCCGCCTGTTTTTTCTGATCACTGCTGATCACCGTTACCTGATGCCCTTGAGCAACCAGTATTTCCGTTAGCGGTTTGCCAATATTCCCCAAAGAACCCGTCACAATAATTTTCATAGCTTTATCTAGTATAAATATCTACTTCAACTTTTATTAATTTTCCTTTTGACACTACAAAGATCACTTAACTGCGTCAAAACGATTTATCCAAATCTGCTTTTGGTTTAGTCGAATCCGACATTCACGCTCCAGAAACCGCTAAATTCATATTCGGCTAAAACCAAGTATTACCTTCTTAGAATATTTTAATTTGAAGTGAAAGCAACGGTATACTTTGCTGCAGGATACACACAGACAAATATCCAGCGAATTCTGTTTGATTTTCGTAACTTTGTCCTATGGAGAAAACGCAATCAATAGAAGAATTCTACAAAAGCAAACTCAACTGGGTACCCGACAATATCCGTAGGGAGATTGGCCATTTTAACGTTTTCAAGTTGGATGATTTCGCAGGCACCCATCCCAAACCGGTTCCGTACAGCAGAAAAGACTATTACAAAATCAGCCTGATTATCGGCAGAAATAAAATCTATTATGCTGATAAAGAAATCGAAATAACCAAGCAGGCATTATTATTTGCCAACCCGCAGATACCCTATAACTGGGAATCGCTTGATGATGAACAATCCGGCTATTTCTGTGTGTTTACCCCTGCTTTTTTTCACCATTTCGGAAACCTGAGTAAGTACGAAGTTTTCCAGCCCAACGGTACACCTATTTTTGAAATCAACGATGAGCAGGCTGAAAGCATCAAGCAGATTTACCTGCAGATGTTTGAAGAAATTAGCTCAGATTATGAACATAAATACGATGCATTAAGAAATCTGGTGTTTGCTATTTTACATCAAACCCATAAAATGAAACCCGCAAAAAAGATCGATAAGCAGGAAATCAATGCATCTCATCGAATATCCATCCTATTTCTGGAATTACTGGAAAGGCAATTTCCCATTGAGGACGTCAGACAACGCGTACAGTTCCGTTCCGCATCTGATTTCGCCGATCAACTTTCAATACACGTCAACCACTTGAGCAGAGCAATCAGAGAAACCACAGCGAAAACCACTTCACAGATTATCGCTGAACGTTTATTACAAGAAGCTAAAATTCTGCTCACGCAAACCACCTGGAATATATCAGAAATTGCCTTTGCCTTGGGTTTTACCGAAGTGACCCATTTCAACAACTTTTTTAAGAAACATTTGAACATAAACCCTACCCAATTCCGCAATGTTAGAATTTCGTAAGTTATTGTTAGCATTTCGTTAATTGTTCCGCTACGGCCGCTTTAATTTTGTGTCATCATAAAAAATTAAAACATATGGACACAACAAAAAAAGTTTGGTTAGTTACCGGTGCTTCAAAAGGTTTAGGCCTATCACTGGTTAAAAAATTGTTAGCGCAGAACTATCGCGTAGTAGCCACTTCCCGCAACATCCAGTCATTAATCGCTGAAGTTGGTGAAGTATCAGACGTATTCCTACCACTGGAAGTTCGTTTAACAGACAATGAACATGTAAAGGAAGGAATTGCCAAAAGCATCGCCCATTTCGGTCAGCTAGACGTTATCGTAAACAATGCCGGTTTCGGACAAATAGGCACATTGGAGGAACTGACAGACGAAGAAGCGCGAAACAGTTTTGATGTCAACGTTTTCGGCTCGCTGAATGTCATCAGAAATGCCATGCCTTACTTACGCAAAAATAGGTCGGGGCATATCTTCAACATCGCCTCTGTTGGCGGCTTTTCCGGTGCATTTCCCGGTTGGGGCATCTATTGCGCCACTAAATTTGCCGTTGTCGGTTTTACAGAGAGCTTGGCCGAAGAAGTCAAAGGATTGGGTGTACATGCAACCGTTGTTTATCCCGGTTATTTCCGTACCGATTTTCTCGCCAAAGGTTCGGTAAAAACACCTCAGCATACCATTGAGGAGTATGAAGCTGCCCGCCAATCCCAACAGGCACACCTTAGCGACATAAATGGCAATCAGCCCAATGATCCGGAAAAGGCAGCAGAAGTATTGATTGCGATAAGCAAAGAAGAAAAACCGCCGGTTCATTTGTTTTTGGGTAGTGATGCCTATGATATCGTGTATAAAAAAGTAGATTTTATAACCAGCGAAGTAGAGCAATGGAAAAGCTACACACTGTCTACGGCGCTCTAACGATCGCACTCTTTCTTGGGCATGTTGTTTTTTCTGCAAATGCCCAAGAAAGGAAAGAGTCTGCTTTGCAAAAACAGTTAGACCTGGTTGCCCAGCAGTTTAAGCAATGGGAAAATGGCACAGCGAGTTTCTTTGATCTGCTAGCGGATGACGTTAACTGGGAGGTTAGCGGACGGTCTCCCGTTTCCGGTGCTTATAAAGGCAAGCAAGCGTTTATGGAGCGTGCTGTAGCGCCCATTATTGAAAAATTGAAAGAGCCCTTAAAGCCAAAACTAATTAGTCTTACGGCAGACGACCGATTTATCTGGCTTCATTTCAAAGCACAGGCAAAAACCAAAACGAACACGATTTACGAAAACACCTACATCTGGAAACTGCAACTCAACGACGGGAAAATCATCCACGCGGTTGCTTTTTTAGACACGTATGAATTAGTTCAATTAATGCAAAACAATACAACAGTTATGAAAAAGACAATAGAAGAAACCAAAGGGTATATCGGCATGTGGGTAACGGCAGATGGACATATACGTCAGGAATTACTTCCCGGCAACCGTTATGACGAAGCCCGGGGAAGCCGTCTAAGTGCTTATCAGGGAGCCTATAAAGTAAGCGGAAATGAAATCTTTTATCGAGATGACACCGGCTTTACGGCAGACGGAACATTTGTTGACGAAAATACCCTTCACCATGGTGGTTATATCTTTTACAAAGAAGTAAAAGACGAAAAACAATAAATAAGGTCCGTGCAATGAGGGTTTCAGCGTTGAACGTATCATGACCCTACTAACTCCCCACCAATTTCGCTCGTTATCAGATCTTTACCAGGTATTACCAGATTCTCATCAGATAAACCTGATCAGAATCTGGTAAAAACTTGGTATAAACCTAATTAAATATCGAGAAACCTATGAAGTAAGTATGAAAAAGGTAGCTGACTCTTGATAAGGGGATCTACTTGAATTAATTAAGCCGATGTATCGTTGTTAGATTGGCAAAAAGGAACAATATGCCTAAATTAGCGAACAGTCTATTTGACAATATGACGATGAACATCACCGCTATACATGCACCATTAATCGAGGTAATAGCACAAGCCATTCCACTGAATGCTGAGGAGATCGACATTATCCAACGCTTATTCAAGTTAAAAACCTATAAAAAAGGTACTTTTTTCCTAGCAGAGGGAGAAACCTGCAAATATGTTGGCTTTATCAAAAAAGGCATTTTGCGTTATTATATCAACGATGATGGAGAGGAGAAAACCTATGGCTTTTCCCAAGAAGCTGAGTTTATTTGTAATTACGAAAGTTTTGTACCACAAAAACCTTCCCGCCAGATCATCCAAGCATTAGAAGATAGCGAACTATTGGTGATATCCTACCGTGATTTACAGCAATTTTACGATAAAATACGTGCGGGTGATCGTTTTGGCAGGTTGGTCATTGAACAAGTGTTTATCCAAACGCTAAAAGATCTAAACTCCTTTTATACGGATACCGCACCATCACGCTATGAAAATTTTATTCGGCAGCATCCCGAGCTGCAGCAGCGCTTATCGCAATATTATATAGCCTCTTATGTAGGCGTAAAACCGCAATCGCTCAGTCGCATTAGAAAAAGGTTGCTCACTTCCTGATTTTGTTAACCTAGGTGCATTAAATTGAGTAAGCCATTGGGCAATTTTGTTTCAACAAAAATTCAATGTTATGCAACGTTTAACAAAACAAATCAATTGGTGGTTATGCCTACTTTCAGGCATAGGTTTATTATTTATTGGTGCCCGATTCTTTTTCGATCCGGTAGGGGCAGAAATTGCTTTTGGCATCAGTACACCTACCAACGGAGATTTTTCGTTTCACCACATCAAAGGTGTACGCGACTTCTTTTTCGGATTCATTATCTTGCTACTGCTACTGAAAAAAGAGTTCCGGATATTGGGCTATATTCTATTAGCCGGAACCATCATTCCAGCTAGTGATTTCATCACCGTACTATCCTACCAAGGGCAAATAACCGGTTATCTTTATGCGCACCTTATAGCGGCAATAATATGCGCGGGCTGTGGACTATACTATAACCGATCAGCAGCACAGCATTAGCGGCGATACATTTTTTCCATAGTTTCCCACTAGTACTGGATAACTTTATCCATTACCAGTGAACAAAGTTATTCATTTGTAATGGAAATTATTTATTTTTGTATCTACAAATAAAAATCTGAATGATCCGACAAGAGCAACTAGCGCAAGTTATCGATGCACAACAGGATATTTTTCTAAATAAAAGTGCTCAGCTGATTAGAGATTCTTTAGCAAGCATACCTATTGTAGAAAGTTATGCTACAATTATTTCGGGTATACGCCGTTGTGGAAAAAGCACTTTGCTTTTACAGCTTTTGAAAAAAAAATATAAACATGCTTTATATTTTAATTTTGAGGATATTCGATTAGCCGGTTTCGAAGTCGGTGACTTCAGTAGACTACAACAGGAAATTGATAAACGTCAATACCGTGTATTATTTTTTGACGAAATCCAACTGACCGAGAAATGGGAAATATTTGTTCACCAGTTGCTTCGAGAACAATATACCGTATTTATTACTGGTTCTAACGCGTCACTTCTAAGCAGAGAATTAGGCACACATCTCACTGGTAGACACCTATCCATGGAGTTATTTCCTTTTTCTTTCAAAGAATATATTTCCTATAAAAACTTAAAAGCAGACAAAGAATCCCTTCATTCCTATTTAGAAGACGGCGGACTACCCGAATACGTTAACTACCAAGAACCACTTATTCTACAAAATCTGATGGAAGATATCCTGGTAAGGGATATCTCCGTCCGTCACGGAATTAGAGATATAGGGTCATTAAAACAACTCACTGTTTATTTAATTTCCAACATCGGCTGCCCTGTTTCAGCAAATAAACTAAATGGTATGTTTGGCATAAAATCAAGTACTACCTTTTTAGAATATTTCAATTATCTAAGAGACGCCTATCTTGTGGAATTCCTACCACAATTCAGTTACTCTTTGAAAGCACAGGCGCGAAATCCAAAAAAAATCTACACTATAGACAACGGTTTTTTATCAGTTGCGTCATCCTTTACTGAAAATCTAGGACGCAAACTGGAAAATCTGATTTATCAACAGCTACGAAGAAAATATAAAGAGATTTATTATTTTACAGATAAAGGGGAATGTGATTTTTTAGCTTTTATTAAAGGAAAAATTCATAAAGCCATCCAAGTGTGTTATCAAATCGATGACCTCAATTTTGACAGGGAATATAATGGATTACTTGAGGCTCTTCGTTTTTTCAAACTTCAGGAAGGGTTAATTATCACACTAGATCAAAAAGATGTATTTGAACAGGATGGTTTTATTATCAAAATGATTCCTGCGTATGAATACCTAGCGGCAGGCGAATAGAAAGCTGGTATAACTCGAATTAATGCTATTTTAGCTATAAGGTGCGATAAAAGAGCACCGCTTAGCCTTTCTTTGCTCTTCTGTTAGCCACATATGCCTAATTATTATAAGCATTTCGTGTAATGAATACTTTTCATTATCTTTGATTTAGTTAAATAAGTATTATGTCTACTGTTTCTAAGCATATCGTAAAGAGTTATTCCAACCTGTTTGATGGTTTAGATGCTGTTACTAAGTTGGAGTTGATAGAAAGCCTTACTAAATCTATAAGAAAAAACAAAGACACAAAAGAAACGGCTTTTTACAAATCATTTGGTGCATTTTCTTCCGGTAAAGAGGCAGAAACTTTAGTCGATGAAATTAGATCAGCAAGGAAATTTCGCAAAAAAGACATTAGTTTCTAATGCAGTACCTGCTAGACACGAGTATATGCGTTTTCTATTTACGTGGAAAACTGGATTTAGCCCGAATTATTAGAGAAAAAGGCAGGGAAAATTTTTTCATCTCAGAAGTAACTGTAGCTGAGCTACGTTATGGTGCTGAAAACAGCAGCAATCCAAAAAAATCGCATAAAGCAGTTGACGACTTCATTAATGGGCTATCAATCGTTCCTATATTCGGAGCTATCAATCGTTATGCAAAAGAAAAAGTTCGACTTCGTAAATTAGGAACGCCTCATCATGATGATTTCGACTTACTTATCGGTGTAACAGCAATTGAGTATGGATTGATATTAGTAACCGATAACACCAAACATTTCAACAAATTAGAAGATATCCAACTAGAGAACTGGTACCAAAGAACGTTAGGAACTTCCTTTTGATTTCAGTTGTTGCGGTTGACCAAGACCTCAGGTATGAAGCAAAAATACCTATTGCTCCCAATCTCAATATGATTCTAACAAATGAACTTTAAAATATTTTATCTATAAAAATTCATTTCCGTATCGCTATTTGATACACCAATGTCTCAAGGTCGATGAAACCAAATGCCCACATTGATTTACATACCCTTTATAGCACGCGTAGCAGTGCCTTTTCTGAGAAGGAAAATCATTTTAAGAAAAAAGCGAATCGCTATGCTGCCTTGCGTCTGTTTTTTGGTATTTCTATAATAGTTGCTTTGTGGATGGCTATAACTTATTTAGCTATTAGTTGGCTTGCAGTCGCATTAGTCTCTACGGTGGTCTATATTGCATTGGTCTTTGCGCATGCAAAAGTCAATAAACAGCAAGTAAAATTCCGTCGTTTAAAAATGATCAATGAGGTGGAAAAATCTGCGCTGTCTGGAGACTACACGTCTTTACCATCAGGTTCACCATATATAGATCACAATCATCCATTCACATTCGATATAGACATCTTTGGTGATCAATCGCTTTTCCAGTATGTTAATAGAACTTGTACTTCGTCTGGTGAACGCTTGCTTGCAAATAATCTTAAACACAAGCTGGTAGCTATAGAAAAAATAATTGAACGACAGAAGGCCATATCAGCATTAACACCGCTTTTGGATTTTCGGCAGCAATTTATGGTAATTGGGGCTGATAATCCGGAAAAACCAGAGGACCTCTCGCAGCTCATGGCCTGGTTGGCATCTCCAAAAAGCACGTTAAATCGGCCATTGATCCGTTTTCTTAGTTTCTTACTGTCTGGAATAACCTTCGCCCTTTTTATCCTTGCTTTGGCAGAGCTTGTCCCATATGTAAGTCTGGTACTGTCTGTATTGATCAATCTTGCTTTCATACAACTTTTTAATCACACTATAAATAAGACTCACGCGGTTATTTCGCGTAAATACAACCTTTTACGAAAATATGCCTATCTATTAGAGCTCCTTAACTTACAAACATTTACCGATCCTTTTTTAACATCATTATTAGAAAAGAGTGATCAAGCACACGTCGGAATAAAAAGGCTATCCATCCTGATGAGTTTTTTTGATCAGCGCTTAAATGACCTTGTCGCAGTTGTGCTAAATGGCTTCTTTCTATCCGATATTCATTGTATTGTTGGGCTCGACAAGTGGAAGAACAAGCATCGGGAATCAATGCCTTCATGGTTAGACAGCATTTTTATAGTTGACGAATTGAACTCATTTGCAAACTTCGCCTTTAATAATCCTAGCTATTGTTTTCCTCAATTTACTTCCTCCACTTTTATAGAGACAAAAGGACTTGGGCATCCATTAATGAGAAAAAATGCCTGTGTGCTTAATGATTTCATTCCCTCGGATAAAGAGAAAGTAGTGGTATTAACAGGTGCTAACATGTCCGGTAAAAGTACCTTTCTGAGAGCGATAGGTATAAACACGGTACTTGCCAATTGCGGTGCGCCCGTCTATGCAACAAGCTTCGCTTTTAATAATGCGGAGGTTTATACCAGTATGCGCGTGATGGATTCACTGGAACAGAACACGTCTTATTTCTACGCTGAACTTGAACGATTGTCATTGATCATGAATAAACTCCGTAGCGGCCAGAAAATGATCATTCTTCTCGACGAGATTCTCAAAGGTACAAACTCGGCTGATAAACTAGCCGGGTCTATCGGTTTAATCGAAGAATTCTTACGCCACGATTGCCTATGCATTATTGCTACGCACGATCTTGATTTGGGTAAACTCGAAAGCAAATATCCATTGGGAGTAAGCAACTATTGTTTCGAAAGCCGGTTGGAAGCCAATGAGCTTTATTTTGATTATAAAATAAACAAAGGTATTGCGAAGAATAAAAATGCCACCCATTTAATGCAGAAAGCGGGTTTGATAAAGTAATCCAATTCTGTCAGGAAAATAACCACTTCCATTGTTTCCCCATTTTAACCGTTGTAAATCCGGTACCTTTTGCTTACCATGAATAACTCAGTATCCTGACGGTGAACAATGCAAATAGTTCATTGTTATACCTATAACAAAACTACAATCGATCATGGGTATTTTAAATGATAAAGTTGCCTACGTAACCGGAGCCGGTTCTGGTATTGGAAAAGCAATTGCCTTATTATATGCCAAAGAAGGTGCTAAGGTGGTTGTTTCAGATATAAACGACGAGCATGGTGAAGCTGTGGCGGCGTCCATCAAAAACGATGGTGGAGATGCCATTTATGTAAATGCCAATACAGCCATACCGGAAGAGGTGGAAAATCTGGTTGAAAAAACCGTAGCGCAATATGGCAGCTTAGACATTGCCTGCAACAACGCCGGTATTGGCGGAGAGGCTAACCTCGGTGCAGACCTGAGTATTGAAGGCTGGAAAACCATCATCGACATCAATCTCAATGGCGTATTCTATGGCTGTAAATATGCAACTGCCCAGATGTTGAAAAACGGAGGCGGCGCTATTGTCAATGTAGGCTCCATCCACAGCATTACCGCCGTACCGCAGTCTGTCGGTTATGCTGCATCCAAGCACGCGGTTTTGGGACTTACGCGCAATTTTGGTGTCGAATATGCTGCACAAAACATACGCGTCAATGCTGTAGGACCCGGTTATATTGATACGCCGCTGCTAGATCAGCTTGATGAAGAAAAAAAGCAGGCATTAATCGGCAAACATCCCATTGGTCGTCTCGGAACAGCAGAAGAAGTTGCCAACCTCGTCCTGTTCTTAAGTGCAGAGACCTCTACTTTTATCAATGGCAGTTATTATGCAATTGATGGTGGGTATACCGCTATATAAAGAACTGACTTTGATAACGACAATGCTTTTTACCGATTAACTTCGTGCACCCTTCCGCCATGAAGCAGACTTTTGCCGGGTGCGACCGGTTTTTACCCGTTATACCTGATAAGACACTGGTAGCTATCTGTAATAGCTATTGAACTGACATGAGTTATAGTTGGTTCAATAATTCGCTTAATTATAACAGTTCTTTATTCACCAAAAGTAAAAACTAAACAACCTTTTTCCTGGCAACTCTTTCGAAATTTCAATATTATAAAGAGACCGAAACTTTCCGTGTAGTAGAATATAGGTTCTGTGTAAAAATAGCTGAAAGCAGGTACACGAATTTTATTTTAGAACGCACTTAAAATTTAGGACTCCTATGATAGTAGAAGATGTGATCCATAAAACAGCAAACATAGCATTGAATAAGGGAATCGACTGGCGTTACGACTTTAACACCATAAAAGAACAAATGCTCTGGGCTCCCTACATACTCCCTAAAATATTAACCAGTGAAAAACATTTATACCTAGCCTGTTTTAGTGTCACTTATCTGTTCTACGTAGAAGATGCAAAGGTAAGATACAAGGATTTTGTTCATCATGCGATGGATATTCATAGTAGGCGGGCCACGGCTCCAACGGACGAATATGACCGCAACAAGTATGACATCGTTTATTACTATGAAAAGCTGTTACAGGAAACGCTGAGCCCCTTCAACTATGAACTTGTACATAAAGATTTGCTTGACTTTTTACCTACGGAATTTGACGGTAACCAGGAGAAGCATTTTAGCAGTATGGACGATTATTTAAATGAACGTCTTAAAAACATCGCTGTGCATATTTTCTTTATCATGCTGTACGATGCATTAAATTTGAATTTCCCTACCGAACACGATCATTATTTCAGAAAAGCCGTTTTTAACATTCTTATTTTTAATGACCTACACTCTTATATTAAAGAAAAAGCAGAGAACGAGCAATATAATGCCCTCGTTTTACTACAGAAGGAAAAAAACGATATTGAACATAACGTCCAAGAGTTATTGCAAATGGCCAATGACTATTTGCTAGCATCTTACGAGATAAAGGACGAATTAATGCGAGAGGTTCTTGTAGCTGCACAATTGGGCAATATAGCCTGGGGAAGTACCTGTAGAAGATATGGCGTGATGAAAAATCTTAAATGGCAATAAGATAACTGTTCCTTGATTTAGCATCCTCGGAAACCCAGCCGACAAAAAAGTCAGCTTTGGAGAAAGCTAAATAATAGATCATCTGTAATTACTCAATATATTGAGTAATTTTACTCAACGCATTGAGTAATTACAAAAAGATGTTTGAACAATCTTATTTACAAGCACTTACACGTAGCATAAGAGAAGAAAGAAAGTTTATTCAAGTCTTAATGGGACAGTAGTTTACCTTGGCAAGAATTTCTGCAGCTTAACGTGAGCACATTGTTCTAATAAATAATCACCCAAAGGCTTAAGATCAGCTACAGACAACATAAATGAACTACCTCAAAATGGAATATAGAAAGTTACGGATAATTCAATAGAAGCTAACACATTTTGTTAAATCAACTTAACAAACTAATAAGCCTTTTAGTAAAACAGCTATACAGAATTCGGCAACCAGTTCTTATGGAAATTAATTCATTTATGCATCAAAGCCATAAATAACACCATGAAAATCCTATTATACTCGTTACTTTCCTACAGATCTTTGCTTTGCCATCTTTCACGCAATCTAATATTTGATATACGAAGCGAAGGACTAGTCTGTACAAAAAAGGAACTAAAAATTTGTTCGCGTTTTAGTAGCACGCAATCGGTTCCACATCCTGTAGTGAATCTTTGATTCGTTTTTCTGCCCATGCCCTCATTTGGTCAATGAAAGGCACAAACTCTTCTGCGATCGGCGTGAGTGAATACTCCACCTTTGGAGGCACCTGATGATATTCTTTACGCGTAACCAGTTCGTCTTTTTCCAGTTCCCTCAGTGTTTGCGTTAGCATCTTCGTAGTAATACCTTTAACCATACGCTTCAACTCGCCATAACGTAGTACTTTATGCTCATGAAGGTACCAAAGGATACGCGCCTTGTATTTACCGCCAATACGCTGAAAGGCGTAATCCACAGCACAGAAAGCTACATTTTGATCATTTTTTGACATTTCTATACGATTGATTATCAGTATTAGTTACCAAATGGTATGTAGAATACAAATAAGTATCTACTTGCCTGAAAGATACCAAAAAAATACTTTTACCCAAAAAAATCATGAATAGAAGGACCCTACTAAAAAATACAGCAGCGGCAGCACTAGGTGCATCTTTACCACTAAAGGACGTATTTGCTGCACAAACTAAAGTTTCGAACGAGACCCTCAATGGATACCTGAGGTTTAACCTCGGAGAATTGAAAATGTTGATCGTTACCGACGGACACATACTGGTTAGTCCTGCCCAACCCATATTTGCTCCGCAAATAGACACCGAACAGGTAAGAGAAGTAATGAAAGAAAACTTCATCTTTGACGATAATGTAGACGCCGCCATTAATATCTTGGTAATACGAAAAGAAGACAGAATAATAGTGATAGATACCGGTAGCGGAGCCTTATTAGGATCGAATGCGGGTCGTTTTTTAAATAATTTACAGGCAGCGGGTATAGCGCCGGACGAGGTAACGGACGTACTCCTGACTCACTTGCATATAGATCATATAGGCGGTATTTTAGACGCGGCCGGCGAACGAGTCTTTAGCAATGCGTCGTACTACTTGTCAAAAGAAGAATATGATTTTTGGATGGCAGACGATCCCGATTTTTCAAAGAGTAAGAACCCTAACTCCGGTAAAGAAAGTGTAATGCTTGCCCGTCGCGTAATGACCGAAATCCACAGTAAATTGCACCTTTTTAATCTTGGCACCGTCTTATTTGACTGCATCAAAACTGATTTGGCAGCAGGACATACCCCTGGCCATCCCGTTCTAACCATTTTTTCGGGCGAGTTTAAATTGAAACATATGGTAGACACGGTGCATCACACCTTACTACTCGCCCGTCCCGATTGGGGTACACAGTGGGATACTGATTTCGAAAAAGGAATACGTACCAGGCAGCAAATACTAAGTGAGCTTGCAACAGAGCGGCAACTGGTAATGTCATGCCATCTTCCATGGCCGGGTTTAGGCTACGTTAGCAGGAAGAAAATAGGATATGGCTGGATACCTATGCCGTTTTCAACACCGCTCTTATTTGAGTGAAAGTAAATTTAAAATTTTATTTTCACTACCAAGGGTTTATCCAGATTAGCGGGATAATCCTTGGTAAAAGCGAAACGTGGAATTGATTCCTTCGAAATTACAACCTTATATAGGGAACAGCGCTTTCTGTGTCATTATCCGCCATAAGATGACCGTTCCTTGATTTATTAATTTCCGTAAAGTAGATCATACGCATCAGCTTACTCAAATGAACGCCGAAATTCCAGCGGACGCTGCCCTGTTTTCAACTTAAACAGCCGACTAAAGGATTGTGGCTGCTCAAAGCTCAATTAATACTGTAGCTGTATATAGCACTTTTGCTATGGGCCAGACAAGCTATGTACAGAGGATGTAAAACATATACCCTAAATATCGTTTAAATAAATATTTTTGCTAAAACTTTTTCCTATTTAACCTGATAACATGACGCGTTATTTTTTCTGTTTTATTATACTTCTTTGTTCAGAAACCGGATTTACACAAGGCTTAAATAAGCAGCAAAAGATTACTGATAGCCTGATGCAGCGCTTTGCCCGCGAGAAGAAAGACAGTGTGAAAGCAGTGGTTGCTTTCGATCTAGTTAAACGCTTAGCTAGAATTGATAGTATAAAAAGTTATGAATACCTCGAGAAAGGGAAGCAGCATATAGGTAATTCCGTATACCTAGAGGGGCTTTATCATTTCAGTGTAGCGCAGTATTATTTTGATACGGATAGAGACCGTTGCAATAAGGCCCTGATGAAAGCAATTGCAGTACTTGCAAAAATTAAAACAAAGGACTCGTTTAAATTGCAGGCCAAGGCATGGTTTAACTACGTTGTACAGAATCAACATACCAAAGGAGATAATTTTGCTGTTGGCACTATCCTCGAAAAGTCCATTCCTCTGGTTGAAAAATCGGGAGATTCTCTTTTGTTAGCAGATAATTATTTTCAGGTTGGATTGTTATTCATGAATAACCAAGAATATAAAAAAGCATCCCAATACTATGAGCTGGCAACAAATATGTTAGCCAATGCGCCGGCAGACTCTCCTCTCCCGCTACGGATCATGACGTTGTGGGCCGACAACTATTTATATGCGTCTGATTATAAAAAAGCCAAAGAGAAACTTGATGAAGCAAAGAAAATGTTAAAATGGCGGGCCAGTGAGCGAGAATATTTAGATTATTATTACGCTGAAGGCATATATTACAACGAAACGGGACGTCATGAAGACGCATTAGCTAGTTTTAACAAAGGCTTGGCCACACCTCGGGATGAAGCAGATCCCTACGTGCGCAGAACCTTAGCCTTCGAAAAGGTGAATGTGCTCGATTCACTCCACCAATATCACGAAGGTAAAAGCATTCTGATGGAATTCTTAAAAGAGGGCAGTTTTACTGAAAGCATTAACAATAAAATGTTAGTGTACCACAAACTCGCCTATTTTAACGAGAAGTTAGGTGATTACAAACCCGCATACTTTTATGTTAGAAAATATTTAACACTGAAAGATTCGCTTTACAGCAGCCAACTAAACGAAGGGCTCCATGAACTAGAACTTAAGTATAATGATGCAAAAAATAAAGCAAAGATAGAAACATTAAAAGTCGAAAAGGCCAATGCTAGATTTTATAATACATTGCTTGGCATAGGCTGTTTATTTTCGATTACCGCCGCCACGGTTTTCTGGTTTTTTTATAAGAATAAGAAAAAGCTCTCCGAACAAAAAGAAATCAACTATCTGCAGCAATTAAAGCATGTACAGCAAGAAAAAGAGCTTGAAGTTTTCAGAGCGGTAGTGCAGGGAGAAGAACGTGAAAGAATGCGCGTTGCACGCGAATTGCACGATGGGATGGGTGGATTGCTTATCGGAGTTAAAGTAAATCTAAATAGCATATATGATACGGAGAATCTCGAGCAGGAGGCAAAAGGAAGAGTCAAAGAAAGTCTTGATCGGCTAGATGATTCAATCACAGAGCTAAGAAGTATCGCTGCCAACATGACGCCCGCTGCCTTACTGCATTCGGGCGTGAAAGAGGCATTGGAAGATTTCTGTACGAGTATAAGTAACAGGGATAACGAACTTGTATTTCAAGCAAAAAATATGCAGGAGCTGGTGTTACCTGACAATGAAAAAATAATGATTTTCCGTATTGTACAGGAGCTGGTTACGAACGCCATTAAACACGCCTCGGCCACACGAATTTTGGTAGATTGTGTGTATGCTGATAAGAAGCTAAGCATAACCGTGGAAGACAATGGTAAGGGCTTTGATGCGAAGCTTGTTTCTTTTGGAATGGGCCTTAACAATGTACGTAGTCGAGCCGAAGCGTTAAACGCCAATTTAGATATACTGAGTGAAGTGGGCGGAGGTACTACCGCCCTGCTTTATTATGACTTAGAAAATGTGACAGCTCAAACTTCCTAATACATCACGGCCCGTTTTAGTGCTTTTTTAGCCATCCTATAACACCATGAAAATCCTATTTATACTCTTTACTTTCCTGCAGATCTTTGCTTTGCCATCTTTCGCGCAACTTGTTTCTACAAAAGACAGTGCAGATTACATTTTCAAAACATTTCAATACCCGATACGATCCATGTACGCGGGAAACTCACCACAGTCGATGGAAAACCTACAACAGGAATTACGGTTTGGCTTAAACCAGCAACATATTTTTATGATGAGAAGCCTAAAGTCGGCATGTGCACCAGGGGGGACCGACACTTCAACCAGGTACTTTAACGAAGTACCATTTATAATTTATATCTAAAATTTAGATATTTGGGTTGAAAAGCGTATGGCAAAATCAACGGAATCGTTAGCAGAATTTTACAGACACAAATTCAATGACCGTCCCGAACATCGTGTACCGGAGATAGGGCCGTTCAATGTATTCCGCATTGAAGATTCCATCAAATCGGATCATGCGCCAGCACTTTATACCAGAAGGGATTTCTATAAGATTATGCTTTTACAGGGGCATAGTGTTTTTCACTATGGGGATAAAAGCATACCGGTAAATGGCAATACGTTACTATTTTTCAACCCCCAACTGCCCTATACCTCTGAACCCTTTACTCCGGAAAACAAAGGATATTTCTGCGTATTTAAGGATGAGTTTTTCAAGACGAGCCTACGTATTAATTTGAACGATCTGCCTT
Organism: Olivibacter sp. EAT-5; assembly: GCF_044784325.1. Taxonomy (NCBI): domain Bacteria; kingdom Pseudomonadati; phylum Bacteroidota; class Sphingobacteriia; order Sphingobacteriales; family Sphingobacteriaceae; genus Olivibacter; species Olivibacter sp. EAT-5. The sequence goes on from NZ_CP173028.1 coordinate 5,671,550, forward strand.
TATTCAGTGCAAACACCCAACCTATATTTGCTTTAGATGAAATCCAGTTTCGGCAGATCAAGGCGATATTTGAAAAGATATGCAGTGAAATAGCGTCAAACTATGTTTTTCGTTATGAACTCATCAAAGGCTATGTAAATGAATTGATATACCTGGCCATAAAACTACAGCCTACTCAGCAGCGCTTTAAACACCCGGATGCAAGTGCACGTACCACATCGGTATTTTTTGAATTGCTGGAGAGGCAATTCCCTATCACCTCGAGGTCCGAACGTTTTGAATTTCGCGCGCCGAAAGCCATTGCTGAAAAACTTGCAGTCCATGTAAATTATCTCAACAGGGCTATCAAAAAAGCCACCGGGCGCACCACTACCGATCATCTGGCGGAAAGGCTGATCGGCGAAGCAAAGGCTTTGCTTAGGCATACCGATTGGAACATTTCAGAAATAAGTTACGTTTTGGGATTTGAAGACCAGGCGCAGTTCAACAACTTTTTTAAAAAACATACGCAGCAGAATCCCACCTCTTTTCGGCAGGTTTCAAATTCACAATAATCGGTTTGCGAATGACAAATCGTTTGGTATTCCCGTCTCTAATTTTGCATCAAATAAAAAAATGATGGAAAAGAACAGCACACAGGAACAATTGAACAGAGAGATTATTCAGAAAGCTTTAGCCAACTCGGCACATGACTTTACTTTGTTTTTTGAGCAAGCTTTTAGGCAAGATGTTGCATGGACAATTGCAGGGCACGGTCCGGTAGCGAGGACCTATCATGGTTTGAAAGATCTATTTGATAACGCCGAAGCCGAATTATTCAGACGTTTTGCCCAACCGCTCGCCGTAAAAACGTTGGGTGTGTGGGCAGATGGCAACGAGGTCTTTGCTCGTATACAAAGCTCCACCGTAGCTATCGACGACAAGCCCTACAGGAATGAATACATGTATATCATGATCATGCAAGACGGTAAAGTTATTTCCGGCATTGAATGGCTCAACCTGAATGCCTATTATGATATAATCAGTCGTATAAATTTACCTGAATTTAAGTAAAACAAAAATATGAGGGTATGCGGCGCGAGCTCAGCAAAGTTAAGCGCTGCAGTTTCTACTTCGATGTGGTTCATTGGAGTAGACCATTTTTTCTTTAAATTCGGAATAATTTAATTTTTAGATCATGTCAGAATACTCTTCGCTTTATATCAACATCCAGATCAAAGAAGAAAAACTTCAACACTTTTTTCAAGAGAAACCCATGCCGCAAAGCATCGATGAAAATTGGTCGAAATGGTGGGACAGCCGAAAAATGTATAGCAAACAACCTTTATCGAACCTCCCCTATTATCGCGTTCAGAACAACCGTGCCGTCTTCGACCAATTGCTTGATGGAAGAGATTTCGGGGGTGTTGAGCATTACGACAAAAATACGGAGAGATGGACATTCATCGTTGTTTTTTTCAGTGAGAATTATACAGAGATATCACCGATGCTCTCTCTGCTGAAACAATTGGCAACCTATCAAGATGTAGTAGATACCGGTGTCGCTTTTATCTATGATTTTTTCTGGGATTGCGAAGAAGTGATGGCCTATCTGGAGTTTGCTTCACAGCAGGCCTTGTTCAAAGATTACAGTACCACTAAAGAAATAGAGCCTGCCATTTTGATAGAAGCCAATCGTGCACTTGAAGCAGCCGTCGAAAAATTCAGTCAACAGTTCAAAGAATAATGGATATATTAAAACCTATGCTACCTAGGTGAATTGACAGCGATCTTAACTTCCATCCTCCTTCTCAATTTTCCCTATTGCTTCCAAAATCCAACTGCGTAAGCGTGAAGCTAATTTACTCAACGCATTGAGTAATACAAGAGGCGTTTGAACGATCTTATTTACAAACACTTACGCAGGGTAAATACTATTCCTACTCATCTTTTAAACTTTTAACCGGATTAGCCAAGGCAGATTTAATTGCCTGATGGCTAATTGTCAGAAGCGCGATTAGGATCGATATCAAACCTGCTAAAGCAAAAATCCAGAGATTAAGATCTGTGCGGTAAGCAAATGAACGCAACCATTCGTTCATACCCAACCATGCGATGGGGATAGCAATAGCGATGGCGATCAATACCAACCGCAAGAAATCAAAAGCCATCAACCGTACTATTCCCCAAGTGCTGGATCCTAACACCTTTCTGATGCCGATTTCCTTCGTGCGAGATTGCGCCGTAAATACCGTTAAGCCTAAAAGCCCCAAGCAAGAAATAAAAATAGCAATACCCGAAAAATAATTAAATAATGCCGCTTCATGTATTTCACTTTCGTAGAGATAGTTATAGACATCATCTTGGAAATTATAGTTGAAGGGATATTCTCCATTATATTTTTTGAATTGGTGTGCAACTGCAGATATGGCCTGATCGGCTTGCTGAGCCGTTGTCCGAATATGTATGACATTCGCTTTATTGGGTGCATAATAAAAGATAGCCGGATGAATTTTTTCTTTCATCGAAGCAAAATGAAAATCCTTTACTACACCAATGATCGTTCCTTCTTTATCCCATAGCCTATAGCGTTTTCCTATCGGATTTTGAATACCAGCCTCCCGAACTGCCGTCTCATTCAGTATAAAATGGGTGCTGTCACTGGGCATACCTGTGAAGTCTTCTCCTTGTAGCAATTTCATTTTATAGAAGGAGAGAAAGTTCTGATCTACCGCAACCGGATAAGTAATAAAAGTAGTATTTGGTTCTTTTCCATCCCAATCATTATTGCCCGTAATATTTCCCAGCCACATGATATTTCCCATTGAGCGGGTTACATTTTCTATCCCCGGTTGTTTCAGCAATTCGGCTTTCACAGCTTCATAATGCACTTTCATATCCCGCATACCCACACCAAATACCTGTTCCTTATCGTATCCCAGATCTTTGTTTCGCATGTAGCGGAGTTGCTTAGTGACGAATATCGTACTGGCAATCAACACAACCGAAAAAACAAACTGCACCACCACCAATATCTTACGAAATAAAACGTCACCAATGGAATTAGAGATTTTACCTTTTAAAGCTTTCAAAGGTTCAAAACCCGATAACAACAACGCAGGATAGAAACTAGAAGCCAATACCGTTCCGCTAATCGCTGTAAGAAAAATCACCAAAAAACCTTTGTCTGCTATGTTTAAGACCATTTGTTTTCCAGACAGCTGGTTGAATATCGGCATTAAAAGAGCCATCAGACATAGCGCTATCAACGTAGCGATTACAAAAAGCAGAATCGTTTCTATGATAAACTGAAGAAATAGCTGCCTCCTTGCGGCACCGATGATTTTACGCATGCTCACTTCCTTCGCTCTCAACATCGCACGGGCCGTAGAAAGATTTACATAATTGATACAAGCGATGACAAAAATAAGGATCGCAATCGCAAAAAATATCTTGACTGTTTTCATTCCGCGATCTGTGCCATCCGCATTGTACAAGTGCGTTTTTGAGAGCGGTTGAATTAAATATTCAACATCGGTATCATCCGCTTTATGTGCTAAATGAATATCAAAAAGTCTTTTACTCAACGTTGGCAAAGAAGTTCCGGGCTGGAGCAGTAAAAAAGTCTGATAGTTAAAGTTGGAAAAATCGCTCATAATATCATGCCTATGCGTAGAAAGCTCACGTGTAGCAAAATCATCCATAGAGGCCATGATAGAAAACTTAAAACTGGAGTTATGCGGAAAATCAGCAATTACAGCCGTCACGGTAAGTGGCACACTATCGTTGGCTATCAGCACCTTTCCCACTGCACTAGTCTCACCAAAATACTTTTGTGCCGTTTTCTTTGTCAGTACCACCGCATTGGCAACGGCAAAGGGATTTGCTGCCTTCCCTTCCAATACCGTTAAATCAAATATGGAAAAGAAAGAGGGATCCACGTACACGGCATTTTCATCGCCAAAAACCTTATTTCCGTACCGAAAAAGAGAAAAATCATTTGCCGAAGTGATGCGCACCTGATCTCTTACTTCCGGAATCTCTTCTTTGGCCAAAGGACCCATAGGCGCTACGTCAACCGTCCAAATCTGTTTGCTGGATCCCGTTCCTCCAAAAAGCTGTAATGAATAGATGTCCGCCGATTTTTTGTAAAAATTATCAAAGCGCCGTTCGTCCTGTACCCACATCAAAATAAGTGTACCTATTGCCAAGCCTAGCGCTAAGCCCAGTATATTGACGATGGAAAAAAAGCGACTTTTCCAAATATTGCGCCACGCCGTTTTCAAATAATTCCTGAACATGAGAGCATTCTTAAATTTCCAATAAGATGTTGAAAAATTGGAACAACTATGTTGCCACATGCGAAAAACTCCTTCAAACGACTCTGAACACATGGCAACAATAAAAAGGTGTTCGAAAACGAACGATTAGATGACCGGAAATGAACAGTACTTCTCTAAAATACGGCCCCTGAGGTTTTATACTTGGAATAAACGAAAACATATTGTAAGAAAAATAAACGCTCTTACAAAGGCAGCATAATCAATTTGCCTAAAGATTTAATAGGTTTGGTGTACCAAGTGGTAAAGGCTTTCCGTTCATGATGGCTGATACCAACTGCTTGATCATAATAGGGTTTAATAGAAACATTGAGCCCCGTATCCTCGCGAGGTTCTACCTCGCTTACCGCATTGCGATGTATCACCGCATTTTTATTCGCTTTAAAGAAGTCTTGCTTGTCAAGCGGCTCATATAGTGCTTTCAAAGTTCCCAAACAAGTATAGGTCTCCAGCGAAAAAGTAAAAATGGTATTCAAACCGTTTTGCTGAATAATCGCCGCGATATCCTTTGGTTTTAACACTTTGGTTTTTCCGTTCCTAGCACCGAAAACGACTATATTGTTCTCTATTTTTTCATCAGACGAAACGGTATTTTTAACAGATTCGATCGGGGATTGTAAAATTTTCTCGGACAGCATTGATGCAGATTGGATTTCCGCGTCATTTTTTTCCTCTTTCTTTTGACCACCTATCACATACTTAGCAAAAGGATAAGCCAGATTAAGTACCATCAAAAAAGTGAAACAGGTAGGAATTTCAAATAAGCCGTAAGGTGACCTAAAAAGGTCCCTTCCCACAACATTTTGATAAGAAATATTCAAAAATTCGCAGGTAAAATACGGAAATAAGAAAATAAAAATGACCTGTATGCAAAAGCGCTTCTCAGGCTCCTTTTTCCATTTCGTTCGTTTATCTTCCCAATCGGTAGCAAAAATAACAAACCAAATAAGTGCTAAATTCAAACCAATCAGCACAAGCCAATCAACATAAAATTTTAAGTGCGAGAAAATATCAAGAAATCCTTTATTTAGGCGAGTACCGGACAGCGCCATAAAGAGCGCTGCATACATAGCGCCCTGTACCCGCATAGAGATAGAGACAAAGTGCCGGGGTTTGTTAACCATTTCGCTTTCATGGCTTCCCATTGGTTAATAAAATTCTTCACTCCGATTAGGATTATCGAATTCATAGCATAAAATTACGATTTTAAAAACATAATCCAAAAGATATTGTAAATTTATTCGAAATCACAATCACTTTTTATAATATTTCCATCACAATTATCATGGTATGTCGCGTGTAAACATATAAAGGGTATATCCTAAATCCAGTTCTTTGAACACACGAAATCCAAATTTTTTATACCATTGTAAATTCCGTAAGGTAGAAGTTTCAAGGTAAACCTTCCTGTTTAAGGTTTCACTATGTTCGATAAGTTCCTTCAATAACTGAGTTCCCTTGCGCTTACCCTGGTTTTCCTGTGACACCCCGATAAACCATAGATAATATATTTCTTTAGTAGGAGAGTTTTTCTTTATTGACGATTCCCTGTTCAGCGCTTTCATGGCTCTGGTTAAACCAATGGTTTTAAAAACGAGCCCTAAATCCAAAAATATACGTTTCAAGGTCATTTTTTGCTTATCAGGATAAGAAACAAGGGCTACAGCCGTTTTATCATCGTTAAAAAAAATGTCGCCCGAAAAATAACATACGTCATAAGAGTAAGCCATCAAATCTCTTATGCGTTTATCCTTTTTTGCATCTTGTTTTACGATATAGTTAACACTCTTGTTCTCTTTAAAAGCATCCGCTAGAATGTCCACCGCCAATTGCTTATCATTATAAGTGGCTTTTATCATAGATATTAAATATTATAGGCCTCTCTGCCATTGAGAAATGGAGTAGGATAATAATTTATAATGTTGTGTTTCCAATAGCCAAATGTACTTATATATAAACAATGAGTAAAGCAATCGCTAACCAAAAGAACACCAATGAAGTTGGTTTTTCAACCGAAAGTATCCCAGCCGTATCCGGAAGCCAGCCATACAAACGGCGTTGACTGTCAGTAAATGATTTTAACCGGCAAAGCCTATTCATGCATAAATCAAATTCATAATTTCATTTTTTCCCAAACAATAAATTTTATGCGGCAACCGGTAATCATACATATACCTCAGTGTTACGAAGTGCAAACCAAGTACGTCCAAACGAGTCGTTTGCCGCCTGAATTCAGTGGTTTCAAGTTACCCTATGCCCAAGAAATCGAATTAATCAAACATTCAGAATTCAGTATTGTCCTTCAATATTACGATGCCAGAGATATTTTTTTATGTGTTGTTGAAATAAGAGCTCAGGAAGCATTTCACCTACATTTGAAAACTGTCCTTCCCGATATCTATTGGGTGTTTGATATCAAGGGAACGTATCAACTTCACCCCTATGGACGGTTGGGGCAAGATATTATACACTTAAAAAACAATCAATATACCATCGCCTATACACCACCTCAATGGCTAAGCTGCTCATTTGTACCCGGCATCCATCGCTATATCTATTTTTCAGTCAGTAAAGCATGTCTACATCGCAATGAAAATCATGGCCCCAATCTTTTCAAACAATTACTAGAAAAGCAGGAACAAACTTTTATGAGCCATCATACCCTACCAGCTTTTACGTTGGATAAAAAATTCGACAATGCCCTAAAAGCACTAATGCAACTCGCAAAGCCGGCGATAAACGACCTTTTATTTGAATCCCAGCTAGCACTCAGCATTGGAAAAATCATCCAATTGACTAAAGCTAACCTGAGCAGTTCAAGCGGCGAAGATAGGTCCAGTTATCAACTTGCGCTTGAACTACGCCAATATCTAGAAGAGAACATCTCGAAGGGAAGGACAACAAGTGTAAATGAGTTATCCTATTACTTCGAAACAAGCCGCCAGCGCTTAAACCGCATCCACCAAAATCATTTTGGGTCCGATCTTCGAAGTTACATTACACAACTCCGTATGGAAAAAGCAAAAAGCTTATTGGAAGACGGTTTAAAACCCTCAGACGTTTGGATAAAAGTGGGTTATCAGGATATATTTTCATTTAGCAAAGCATTTAAGAAATACTACAATGTGGCTCCATCCAACGCTGCAAAAAGCGCAACTGCTCTTATTTAATTTTAAAAAACGTAAAGCTTTTTACCAAGATTGCCGATCAGTCGAGTCGTCAAGATGCTTGTTGATCACTGTCTCTATCAGCATCCAATTTCGCGTTAAGTTTAGCCTTTAGATCATTTACCAATAATATTGCCGAATTCAATTCAGTAGCATTTGCGAGCGTGCTATTTGGCACAGCCATCGATTGATCGTAAGTAAGTTGATTCTTCGGTCTAAATATGTAATTCAGTACATTGTTATGGCAAAACGTGTAGGCATCATCAAAACGAGATGGGTCATAAAAATTACCTAAAGATACACAACTATTTAAATTGAAGTAGACTCGCCAGCCACCAATAGGAGTTCCTGTTCCACCATCTATCCTTAATATTCCCTCAGCAGTACCTACATTATTCTTATTGTTAACTATGCTTAAAAAGCAATGCCTAGTTCTATTTGTAGAAAAAAGATAAGGAACTTCACAGCTTATAAATATGTTATCCTCGATCAAGTGGGTAGGCGTGGACGTTGTTCCGCCCAAACTTTGAATCAGCTCCGAGTTTGTTCTATGAAAACCTATAAAAGTATTCTTGGCAACAATCGACCGAAATCCTGTACCGGCATTATTGATTCTTAGTATTTGGAATTCTCTTTGTTCTATTTCCAAATTCTCAAATGTATTATACTCAATATTAAAAAATCGTATCAACCCTCCCGAGATGAAAAAAGGTTCAGAAGCAGAAGCAGCATTGCTGCTAACTTTAAAACTACTCCTCGACACTGTAAATTCCTGACCGTTAGTTGTATTTTTGTTCGAAACATAACCACTTCCCGAAGCCACATTACAATTCTGCATCTTAAAAGATCCCAAATCAGTACAATTGCCCCCGGTATTGATTAATCCCGCTAACTTAACATCGATATTTGTATTGTTGATTTCCAATTGAATATTTGGAAAATTGTCCTGATAAGTTAAAAAAGCTTTGGCTAATTGCTTAGTTGATATATCCGAAGCTTTAATAATAAACCTTTTAGCTAAAGACTTATCCGTGAACAAATTCCTGAGATTGATTATCGCTACATTCGTGTTCGGAGAATCTGAATCAAAAATGATTTCAGAATTTTCCATTTCAAAGTCTTCCGTCGCGACACTAATTTCACCTCCAAAACCGCCTTCAACGGTAGTTTTAATAGAAGCTCTCGCTAATTTTATTACTCCAGATTTATTACACACCAAATTAAATGACATATTACCTTCCAGTACACAATCCTCTACATTCACGTAAGTTAGTCTATCTGGCATATCACTGAATGGATTATAGCATAATAAACCTTGATAATTGCCATTGAACTTACAACCTCGAAATCGAATATTACGAACATACCCAACTTTAAGGGAGCCATCGCTATTAATCATATTAGGCTCAAGATCAACCCCAGCCATAGGTAATGTACCATAAGTGTTGATAAATTGACAGTTGTCAAAGAACACGTCATTTGCGGTAACAACTGAGCACCCTTGTCTTCTATTATCGTTAAACACACAATCTATAAACTTTATATTTTCGCAAGGTTTCAGAACAGACACATTTGTGTCTGGCCCTCCCATTGCAGAACCATCTCCCCAACACTCTCGTAAAGTTATTCCTTTTATTACGACATTTTTTGCCGCGAAAAGATAAATACCGTATCCCCATTCCCCTAAGCCTTTCTCAATAAGTTGTAACTGCAAGCCTTGATCCCCTCCGACTTTGAATATCGTTCCAATTTCAGTTTCGGTGGTTGGAGTAGGAATGGCCGTCCCGATTCCAGCTTGCGTAACAATGAACCCAAATGAGTTAAAATCTAAATATTCCCCAATGCTATACGGTCTATTTTTATAATACGATTTATAGTAAGCATTTGCAATTCCTATAGGAGGTCTTTTGTGCTTGTAACCAATTACAACGCCACTACCTTCAATCACTACATTTTGTACTTCTCTTATTAAAAAAATTGAGGCATTTGCATTGCGACTCTCACTATGCCTCACAATGCCATTAATAGTAACTTTAGTGTTGCTAGGTATCGTTATCGTACCGTTATCCCAATAGGTACCCATACTCATTGTAAAATCGGTATCGTAATCAAACACTATCTCTTTTCCTGCATTATTAATAAAAATATTATTCACCGTTTCCGGATCATTAATGTGTGGTTGCCCGCTTCTAAGGCCAAAGTATCGAACGTCTATAGCGCTGGCAAACAGATGTTCCAGTTTGATGTTAGCTACTTGTATAACGCTACCCCCGTCGTCTACCTTCGCTGTAGAAGATAAATGATAAACAATAGGACCAGGCGTATCTCCCAACGTATAATAGCCCATTAGTAAAACTCCATCGAACACGTTCGTTTGTAGATCAGCGATTTCATTGGCAGACAAATTGCGCATGTCAGCCATCGTCTTTTTAACAAGAAATTGATTAGCCATATTTTTTTATTTAAAAATACTAATACCCTACCTGATAGTCAATTACGTCACCATTAATTTTTAATTAAAAACCGAAAGTATCCTGTTAATTATTAATTCAATACCTATTCATAGCCCTTCAGACTTACTTATTGTCATCATCAATTAATGCACCAGAGATTCTTACCGTAGAGTAACCCTCTATTGTACCAAAAAGACAAAAGCCCTCGTACCAAAAGGACAAACCGAGACACCATTTAGTTCAGAACTTTACCAAAGACAATTAAAATAAGATATCGCACCGGGGAGTACCTCGATCATAGCCTGCGGTTCCCCCGCAGTAGAAAGCCAGCTGTCGAGAACAGCGTGCCGAACCCAGCTAAGGCGCCCCGGCATGCAAGCCTTAGCTAAAGGGAATACCGAAGGTGCTGGAGAGCCTCTATAGGCGAACGCTATAGCGGTACGGCAGCAAGGGACGCCGGGCGCGGCGATAGGCGCCGGAGATCAATTAAACAAGGGCAGTGGCTGCGAGGCGGCACTGTGTAGGAAAAACAAAATGTAGGCAACATGGAAAAGCTATTAAACAGGTGGACTCAAAGACAGGAAAACATCAACAGGCAGTGGGTGGCAGCTATCGTAGCACCCCTCCTCCTTACCTTTTTCAGGTATTACCTCTCTTTGTTAGTCCGCGTGATGCCTATTCCAGGTTATCCTGTATTGGCCTTTCACCTCCCCTTTACGCGTTTTATTCACCGATGGTTGTACCGACGTAAATTTGCCGTATTCCCCCGATGGCCGTGGATGGCCTGATAAAAGGGTGCAAAGGCTGGGAGCAGCCCGCAGCATCAGTCCTGCCAGCTACCAAGGCAATATAATCAAGGGATTCAATCACATAACACTAAGTATATGGAACGCTTACTGAAACAAAGAAAACAATGGAAACTAGCTCGACCTGCGAAAGAGCGGATTATTTTTATTATCAGCATGCTCTTTGTTTTCCTGTTCAGTTATACGGCCATCGATAAACTGAGGCATTTAGAGCAGTTCAGCAGGGGCATTGGTAAAATCCCTATTGTTGGCAATATGCATGAATGGGTAGCTTGGGCTGTGCCCCTTGCCGAACTGCTGATCAGCGCGTTGCTTATCATTCCGAAAAGCAACAAGCGGGGCTTACAGTTAGCCACCGGCTTAATGAGCCTATTCACGCTTTACCTGGCCCTTATGCTTGCCTTTGCCGAAAAGCGCATGTGCCACTGTGGCGGTGTTATTGAATCCATGGGATGGGTTGAACATTTGCTGTTCAATCTGGTGCTGACCGGATTGGGCCTTTGGACACTCCGTCTCAAAAAGCGTAAACAATAAAACTTAAAGAAATGGAAACAAAAAAAATAATATCACAAATCGCCCTAGGCTTGGCGGTTATCGGATTCGGCGCTGGTGCCAGCGCTTTTACAAACAGAACAGTAGAAACCAACCTGCAAATGCGCTATTGGGGAAATGATGAGACCACAGGGCAGTATATTGAACTACCTGGCCCTCCTTCGATAGAGAACTGCAATCCCAATGAAACTGAGACCTGTGTGGTTCAGTCAGAGAATGCTTCTTTGCCATCGGAGCTTCCTTACAGTCAAGCAACTCCGGCAAACGGGGTGAATCCCCATCCCAGTTCTGCTGACGGATTCTACCAATAAGAAATCCTTTTGAACCGATGATCCGCTCTTTCCGGGAGGCCAATTTCATTATTGGCCTCCTTTTCTTCTTTAAAGCTGTTTCTCTATCATTTTTGTAAGTGCCTGCCCTTCATCAAATCGCGGGTCTGGCGCCTTGCTTGATACAACTTTCCCATCCCTGTCTATCACCATGATATGAGGGAAAGTCCGGATGCCATAATATCGGACAAAATCGTGCATAACGCCGCCTTGCCCGTAAGTAGATAGCTCCAACTGACCGGGTACTGTATAAAGTTCTTCTGCGCTACTGGCAAGCCACGTGTCTCTTTTTCTATCGGTATTTACACTCAAAAACAACACATCTTTATCTTTGAACCGTTCCATAAGTGGCCTGATAGCCGCAGGCATTGCCGTGCAGCCGAAACAACCGGTAAACCAGAAATCCAACACCAGCACTTTCCCCTTTAAATCAGGTAATGATACATAAGAGCCATCTAAGCCCGGGAGCTTAAATGCATAAGCCTGCTGCCGTGGCGCATTCCTTTTCCGCCATCTTTCCAACATAAGTCTGCTTGCCCCGTCTTCCATCAGCAAAAGCGAAGAATCCAGGTACCGGTAAACATCTTGTGCATAGAACAATTCGGTAAAACCGCTCAGAAGTAATTTGTCCCGCAGCTCGCCTGAATAATTTGCTTTTATACTCCTGTAATACGTTCCAAAGGAAAAATCCCTTTTCTCTTCCAGCATACTATAATCCTTTGTGAGCAGCCATTGCTCCCTTTCAAAATAAGCTGCAACCAGGTAGGGCGACAGAACGAATCTACGGCCCAACGCTTTTTCCAGCAGATCCGGTGCCTGGCGCAATTTTTCTATTGCCCGCTGCCTTGCCCCGGGATGATCGAATTTTCTGGCCATAAAAAAAGTTCTGTACAGCTTGGCGTATTGAAAACCCACAATGTCCGAACGAATCTGCTCAAAGACGCCGGGAGAAATCCGTGCTCTGTATTCAGCCAATAATGATAGCTTCGCTTCGAGGTTCTCTTCTATAGCCTCTTTTAAGTGACGATAGTACGCATCGAAACGAAGGTTGTTTCCCAACTCATTGAGCTGGGACGCCCGTGGCTTCGAAAATGTCCCTAACCGGTAAATTTCCGCTTGACAGTTCATTTTGGCAGCCCCCCTTCCCGAAAATCGGATAACCGAACCATCGGTTATCGACAGATAAAGCGAATCACCGCGGGATACCAAAAAAGGGGTCGAACCGGTATTGCCAGCGTTGAAAGGAATCCTTTTTCCATCGGCCTTCAATAAACTCAATGTTATATAAAAATTCTCAGCCTTCGCGGGAAGCCTCATATGAAAGGTGTTGTCCGCAACATCGGCATGGTAAATGTCAATATAAGCTGCCCAGTTATGTGACGCATTGTTCTGTACGACACGACATTCCATCCGATCTCCGGGCTGTGCAAATTCAGGTCTTTCAAATATTCCGGCCAGGTAGAGCGAATCAGCGTCCGATCCTGTCCGGGCGTTGATAACGGATACATTTGTAAAGAGGGCAATAAAAATTAACAGTAGCTTTTTCATTTATCGTATGTTTTGTTCAAGGTTACTCATGCTTATCTCCTGATCCGGGATGGGAAAAGTATATCGCGGCGAATTCGGTTCGAGCACATAGGTTTTGTCGCCAATGGTACGGGTAATGGTAATCCCGGCTCCCTCCATATTCAAACGGCGAAGGTCATCCCACCTTAATCCCGCGCGCCATACCAGGCCTTTCCGGCGCTCCTCCAATACTTTCTGCAGGACCGACGCGTTATCTCCACCCTCAAAACGAACATATTTCCCTGTGGCATAACGCTTTTCCAATAGGTGATTAAGTGATTCCCGAGCTCGTTCAAGATTGCCCGTCCTTGCGGCGCATTCGGCGCGGATCAGGTATATTTCATCTGTTGCCAGACCTGAGAACGGGTAATTGGAAGGGCCGGTGTATCCTCTTCTGGCCTTCACCAGCTTCGTATTGGCATTTTGTACAAAATATAACTGACGCCGGAGATCGTATTCATCGTAACTTTGCAGAAGCTCGTCACTGATCTGAATATTGGCAGAGGTATTATATAACGTAGCGGCATAACCTGCCGCATACCGTGCCCGAAAGATACATTCATCATTATCTACGGGAAAGGGCGTGAGGCTATTCAGTTGTACAGTATTATAGTCGATCAATTTGTCGTACAGGGCCAGACAGCTGTCTGCAAACAGACCGGCCCGATCGTATTCGCGCATGCTCAGGTAAAGTCTGGCAAATAGCCCATAGGCGGCAGGCTTCGAAGCCCTGTTACGGAGTGATGAAACTTCGGGGGGCAGCAATGCGACGGCTGATTGCAAGTCTGAGATGATCTGTCGGTAAGTTTCTTCCATCGTCGCCCTAGGTACCAGCTCATCCACATTGGGCGAAAGCTTTAACGGAACACCTAATTTCCGGTCAGCCGTGCGGCTGTCATACGGATCAGCAAAATTCTTTACCAGATCAAAAAAAGAAAATGCCCTTACAAAATATGCCTGTCCACGTATATAATCATATTGGTTGCGATCGGACTCCCCTACTTCAAATTCCTTTAAGCCATCCAATATACTGTTAGCATACAGGATCGATTCGTAGGGGACGTTCCAGTCGTCCCGCGCATACTGACCTCCGTAAACATCCGCTTCCCATACGTAGGCGTTCCGTTCGGTCGGCGTTAGGGCAGCCCAATCACGTTCCAGTGGAATATAATATTCATCTGCGGATAATTGGGGCAGTGATGATGTGCTGTTCAGCTGAAAATAGTCGAGCATCATCTGATAATCGTTCAGCGAAGTCGGTGTTAATACATTGGTATTTGGCCTAACTTCCAGAAAGCCCTTTCCACATCCCGTTGCTGCAAAAAGCAAACTGATTATCCACGTCAATCTACGTAAATTCATTATTTTCATTTTTGATCGAATTAAAAGTCAACCATTAGACCGAGAGAAAAAGATTTCGACGGTGGTATACCTGTCGGACTGTCCGGATCAAGATCCGCCCGGCTGGCTGTCCACAGTAGTCCGAGGTTATTGGCATAAACATAGAGCTGAAGACGTTTCCAGAAACGCTGCGGAGTTCCACCGTTTATCGTATAACCCAATCGGATGTCCTGTAAGCGTACATGATCACCGCGTTCGGCAAGCACGTTGCTGTAGGTATAAAAGAGATCACGATACTGATCGGCAGGATACACCATTCGCGGAACGGTTGTATGCTGTTCATCACCGGGCTGTTGCCATCTATTGGCAAAATCCGCTTGCCGGTAATTAGCGGGCAGGTCCCCAAAGTTTATACCCGGCTTTCGAAAGTGATATCCCGCACGGTAAACAATATTGACCGATAGGTTCCAATTCCCGTAGTCAAAAGTATTTATGATGCTTCCGAAATACTGCGGTGAAGAGGTGCCTAAATATGTCAGGTTAGATGGATCTGTATTTGTTGCAATTGCCCGATAGTCCTGCGTAATATTTCCGTTTAGATAGCCCCGGGGATCTCCGTTTTCATTCAGGCCTGCATAGGGAAAGCCGAACAGCGCATTCAGCGGGAAGCCTTCAAGCGGATTTGAATAATTGCCCCTCACGATGTCCCGATTATTGGGTGGGCGAAGCCGGTAACCTGTCACTTTATCCTTTACATAGTTCAGGAGCCATTGGGTTTTCCATTTCAGTACCCTGTCTATATTGACTGTCGTCAATTGGATGTCCAGTCCGTTGGTAACCATATTGGCCGAATTTCCCCTGAAACTTGTCAACCCTGTCTGCGGACTGATGGGACTATTGGCAATGAGGTCGCGACTGCTCTTGCGATAATATTCAATGGAGCCATTTACACGGTTTTTTCTGCTCGCGAAATCAACCGCCATATTAAGCACGCCTACCTTTTCCCACCGTAGCGAAGGGTTGGGCGGATTCATGATCAGGTAATAATTACGCCCGAATGAGTTTATCGCCGCATCGGCCAGCACCGTTAAAAATGCGGTCGTGTTTCTGTCCGTATTGCCGTTGTATCCGTAAGTTGCCCTCAATTTCAATTGCGATAAGCTGCCGCTATTGAAAAACGGTTCATTTCCTACATCCCACGAAAGCCCGGCAGACCAGAGGGGCACCCCTTTCTGATTGGTTTTCACACCGAAAATATTCGCTTCGTCACGGCGCATACTACCCGAAAAAGTGTACCTGGATTTCCACCGATATGAAGCATTTGCATAAAACGAACGGTTTCGGTCAACGCTTCCCGAGCTATGGGTGTTTGCCGGTATCCGTAAGCTTGACCATCCGTAAAACTGCGCGTAAAGCTCGTTGAAATTAATCGAAGCATTCGCATTGGTGGCCGTTTCGTTATTATAGCCATAATGGCGCAGACCGGTGCCGAAACTGCGGTACTCCCTGATTTCAAAACCAGCTATGGCATTTATTGAATGGTCGGGGCCGAAATCCCTACTGAAGCTCAACTGCATTCTTCCCACATGATTTCGATAGTCGGCGTAAGAACGATCTAAAATAGCGCCATAGGGAACCGGACTGACCATTTCGCCGGACGAGGGATCGATCCGGGAGTAGCTGTTGATCATATTCCTTGTATAATAGCTCGAAACACTGTTGTTCGTTTCAACCTGTGTTACGCCTTTCTGGTACAGGTAAGAACCGGAAAACTGTAACGATGGGATGAGCTTATAATCCAGTGATGCATTGAAGCGGTAATCGGTGGTTCTCTCATGCTGATTGGGATGCAGTTCATTCAATGGGATATATTGCCAGTTCAGCAGTTTACCGTTACCGGCAGTATCTATAAAAGAACTGCGCAGGTCTTTGATTGTTGCCAGGGGATTTCCGTTATCATCCGCTAAAGACTCATAGGGATACCGGGGCACGGTGTATATCGAATTATTGCGTCTTTCAGATGCGTTTGTCAATATCATGCCGGTAGTGACAGACAAACGTTCATTTAAATCGATGGTATTATTGGCGGTAAGGGTAAAACGTTCACGGCTATCCGAAACAAGGTTCATTACATTTTTATCGTAACCGCCCGAAATGAAGTAGCGGTTATTCTTCCCGCCACCCGCTATGTTCAGCGCATACTGCTGGTTTATGGAACGCCTGTAAATGTACCTATCGAGATCATTGCGTACATCTTTATTCCCCAGGGCTGCAAGCCCCGCATCCAGTTGAGCATCATCCAATCTGCCCATTTGATGCTCATGTAGCATGGAAACTACCGGCGATATGGCACTGAAACCATCGGCAATATTCCAGTAAAATCCCTGTCCGAACAGAAATTTCTCCACTTCGACAAATTCAGCTGACGACAGCTGCCCGGGGTAGTAAAGGTTCGGCTTCTGACCGACCGTCAGATTGCTGTTTAATGAAATGGAAGGTTTGGCATTATTCGTTCCTTTCTTTGTTGTGATGACGATTACACCATTACCGGCCCGAACGCCCCAGATTGAAGCTGCGGCGGCGTCTTTCAGTACAGAAACACTTTCGATATCGTTTGGGTTTATGTTGGACAGATCCCCTTCGTACGGATAGTTATCCAATACAATGAGCGGTGACGGATTCGCAAAAATAGTACTGTTGCCACGGATTGTAATGGGCGAACGACTTTCGGGATTTTTATTAAAGATCAGACCACTTGTTACGCCATCCAGACGGTCAAGAATGTTTGTGGACACCCTCCTATTCAGTAGTTCGTTATCAATCTGTACAAAACTCCCCGTCGCCCTTTCCTTTGGCAAGGTTTGGTACCCGGTGCTTACCTGCACTTCTTCCAGTTGGGTACCGTTGCTTTCGAGAGGGATGGTTAACGGATTGTTGTTACTTTTAGTAAATGGTATCTCAGCAGTCTGATAACCGACGTAACTGATCACCAGAACGCCTGTGCTATCTGTTGCCAGGATACGGAATTTGCCGTCCGCATTGGTCAATACCGTATTCTGTTTGCCTTTGATGCTAATCGTTGCGCCATCCAAAGGGGTATCATCGGCGGCATTCAGCACCGTACCTGTAATGGGATAGCGCGACTGGAAAGCCACGCCGTAGGCAGCCTCCGGGGAGGAGGACTGCCGGGCGTGGGCCAAACAAACACAGAACAAGACGTTTAAGGCTGTAAGGTATATGGTGTAGGGTTTAAGGGCGCGCTGGATAACCTTTGCACGGCCTACCTCTCTCCTCCCCGTCCTTTCCCCTACTTGCCATCTTGAGCGAAACTGAAGGTTCATTCGATGGGGAATTTCCCCATGGAGCTCGCCACGAGTGCCCATTGAGTTCCGACCAAGGTCAGTCGAACCACCGAAGCCATCTTCAAGAGAGGGACGGGCGGGGAACCCGACGAATTGTGTCGATTTATTATCTATATTGAAGGCCAGCCTACTTAGGGCCTCTTTTTTATTTTTAAATACTTTTTTCTTTTGAGAGGTATCTTTAGCCGATGGCTGACAACTGATAACCGACGGCCTGCCCACTGGGCAATCCTCTCCCATTACGCTTTTATCGTTCATTTTTAGATTTGGTTGAAATGAATCAGTACATTAATAAATCAAGCTCTCTGGCTTGAAAAATTCAAGATCAACCTGCTAAATAGGGTTTTTGGGCTTGCGCGCGAAGAGGATGTCGAAAGGAGGTTTTTTTTCGATTTGGAGAAATCCGAAAGCACCTTTTAAGGCGATGCCTAGATTCACTTGATTAAGTTTGGTTTGGTTTTTCATTTGTTCGCTATATTAAGCGAATCTCTGCCAGCAGATCAGCCGTTACTATAGCAGGCTGCCATCAACCGCTCCACAAGGCTCTGACCCCTTACAAGACGGGATTACGATAGCAGCCCAAGCGCTATAGTGTATACCAAAAGTACACAAAATATCGCTTTAGGCATTAATCTATCGTCTCGCTTGCAATTGATTGTCAGAGTTTGTGGACGAGACTCTTTTATTAACACCTAACTACACAAAACCTTTAACTGTTTGTGCATTAATAAGTCAAAGATAACCAATAAATTTCAAAAAAAGAAAATAATGTCACTTTTTGTAATATACACAAAATGACATTAGCCTTATGGCTAATCTCAACAAAGAGTTAATAAAGAAAAATATCTTCAAACTACTCGATTATTCGGGGCTGACAGATATTAGTTTTGCGAATTTATTGGATATCTCGGACAAGCAAATCAAACGGATCAAAAAGGGAGAAGCAGAATTTAGCATCGACGACATCAATAAAGCCTGTGATTTCTTCAAGAAGACTTTGGCAAGTATCAACAGTAAAGAAGTTGAGATCGATCGAAAGTTTAGAGATAAATTGATTGTACAACATAAAGGCAATATAGAATACAGCAAACTCCTTCAGGAAAGACCATCTATAACCTATGCCATAAATTTCGAATTACTTGATAACGAATCCTTTAAAACTAATGGTTTGGATGTGAGCGATATCAGTCAAGTTTTTGAAGAACGTGGTTGGGAATATAGCAGTTCTTATATCTCACTTGCCATGAGCAGAAATGCAGAAGAAATAGAACGAATCCCCCACCCTACGAATAAACGAAGGTATGCCTACAAAAAGCGGTCGAAGAAATAAATTATTCCAACGCCAATGGCGACCAATAAAAAATATCAAATATGTTTCTGCTTGACATCAATGAAAAATTAAAAATCTTCGGAAGGTTACACTTATAAAAACTACCGAAAACCTTTTAAAGCAATACCTCAATATATTTTGATAGTAAGTTCTTGCTACATTGTTATAAGAAATGACTTCATCTTATGGCATTGAAGATTTAACATGAGTGCAACAGTAGCCTTAACCTCGTCAGTCAATAAATTTTGCGACAGTGTCACAAGAATTCGTTTAATAATTGGATATTGAATCTACTTCATCTTCTATTTTATTTGTATAATTGTGTACCTATTAATTTGTTATGTATTTCAAAAAAATCGACCTAAATCAAGTAGATTCGGCAACGTTGGAACGCTGTCTACGAAAAGTGTCCTTAAAACGTCTCTCTTCCTTGGATATTCAATCGTCTGTAACGATTAGCAAGGAACAAAAAATATTTCTCGGTTATGAAAAACCTGATGAACTACAGTTTACTAGAATAAGGTACTCTTTTGAGCGTATCCTCCCTAAACTCATATTATCGATAGCGAAAGCGAAAGAACCGGTTACGGCTGATTATAAAATCAGATTGGCTTTAATATCTGCATTGATGCTGCTCATCATTCTAATGGGCACTTTATATGGATTGCATCAATTAATCACCGGGGTAGCTCCCATCGATACCATATTACGTATCCTGATCTTACCGGCGCTTTATTTCATCCTATTAAAAGTGGAAATGAAATTAACACAAAAGAATATAGAAAAAGCTTTAGAAAATGGTGAAAACAGCTAACACAATTGCTGCTATAGTGATTATTTTAGCAAACCTACTCTTTCTACCACTCTCGATCAAAGCCATTATCACAGGTGGAGGTTCTTGGGGATTGGGTTTGATCGCGCTACCACTTACGCTACTTACCAACCTGTTTCTATTGCCAGCTATATTTATGTTTTGCAAAAATGGAAAAGAAAATACGTTTTTACTCATTATAAATACCATCGGGCTATGCTGGATTTGTTTTTTATTCTATGCATTCTTCCGTTCTTAGTAAGCTAACCACGATAAATTTGACTTCAATGTATTTTGATAAGCCATAGCCTAGAACTAAGATGAGAACATTGAAAGATTTTAATTGGCAAAAAAGCATTCAAACGAGGCGTCTGGTAATTAAAGAGACTTGGTTGGATAAGTTTGATCGCTTCGTTATATATTTGATCTTCTCGGCTGGGGTCATAGTACCTGCTCTTATTTTCTTTGATCCTTCTCGAAATAAGCGACATGACGACATGTGGTGGTTGGCAATTTTACCCAGTGTAGTTTGCCTGTACATTATCTATCGAAAGGCAACTGAAAAAAGACTAACAATAATTGGGACGCAATTGGACACGAAGCAAAACAGAACCGTACTATTAAGATATGCGAAAAAATACGGATATCATATATTCATGGACTCACAAAATCTACTTGTCTTTACAGAGCGCAACACAGACTTTAATGACGATTACAGGAAGAGCCGAATTTTCTTATTGACTGACAACAAAATTCTCTTTGCGATCATCCAAGATAGATTTAAGTTGAATCTTCCAGTTATAACATCATATTTTACAACACTGTTGGATATAAAGAGATTCTTGAAAGTCGCGCCGAATACTTTAGAAGAAACTGAGACATGAACACCATAACCAGGATCGATGAGTAGCTATTTAAAGAATTACTATCGGGATAAGGATTTGAATCCCTTTAAGTGAAGATAAAACATTAACCTTAAACTAGACCTGTCATGGAAAGTAGATTTTCGTCGTAGACTTGTACAAAAGATTCTCTACTCGTTAGAAAAAGTCTGAGGAATAAAGCAAGAATATATTAGAAATTGTCAAAAATCAGTTAATAACTTTAAAATGTAATTCAAAAAGTGGCGCTAGTCGATGCATTCTTTTTGTTTAAATTTGGTAAATTAGGCAATAATAAAGCAGAGAGCAATAAAGAGAAATCAAAGAACTTATCCTAAAATATACTGCGAACAATTTGTAAACAGAATATAAA
Source organism: Olivibacter sp. EAT-5 (assembly GCF_044784325.1). NCBI lineage: Bacteria > Pseudomonadati > Bacteroidota > Sphingobacteriia > Sphingobacteriales > Sphingobacteriaceae > Olivibacter > Olivibacter sp. EAT-5. The sequence goes on from NZ_CP173028.1 coordinate 5,692,840, forward strand.
CCTTATACTATAAAAATCACCAGGGTAGAGATGGAAAAAAGGACAAAAGGAGCATGGATTATACACCATTCAAAGAAAATAAATAGCTTCAATAATGTTAGCAAATTAGAAGATATTCAGCTTTCTGGAAAATGTGGTGTGTTTTTGTCAAATCTTGCAGCAAGTAATGAAGAATCATTTTTGAGCAAAGAACAGGTTGATATTCTGGCAGAAAGCTCGAATATCAATAAAAAACTAGAGCTACCTGCTATTAAACAAACTTTAAAGGACGCTCATCTAATTGATGTTTCCGCTAATGGTAGCATTTCCGTTTTAGGTTTGACAAGCGAAGGAATTTTGAATCATACAGCAGAGCTGTTCGATTCAAATGAAGGCTTAAATTATCAAAATGCATCTATAGAAATCGCAGATTTGGTGTCGGAAAAACCATTGCACGAGAAATTCATAAAAGAATATATTTCTGATAGGTTTGCCTTATCTTCGGCAGTAAATGATACTCTTTTTCTACAAGTTGAGGAGTTGGGAATTTTGGATTACAAAAATATTGACAATGCTAAGACCTATTTTAATGGAAACCTTTTTCAAAAGTCAACGATCGAAAAATCGAATAAGATTTTCGAAACACTGAGCAATACAGATAAAAAAAATATACAAACGGTAGACGACATTATGAAAAGAGAAGGCTGTATATCACTTGAAAATGCTGAAAGAATATTGACCACATCTTTACTTGCCAAACTTAGAGCTATTGCTTTTTATGACTTCAACGAAGTTAGCAATTTTCAGCATAGCAAAATTTATTTAACAAAGCCTTCTTCATTTGCCAAATATGGAAACCCATTCGAAGAAGATGTTTTAGATTTAGCTAAAGCATTCATATCATCACTAATATATGGACTGCAGGTAAGCAATAAAGGACGAGGCAAAATGCAAGATTACGAAATGATCAAAAATACGTTGCGAAAACTTCTTAGAGGTGAACTAGTCGGTCCATGCACTGCAATAGGTCAAGACTATCATTTATTAGAATTTCATCGAGTTATAGAATTAATACCAGATACTGGCACCATGTACTATATGAGGTTGCTAAAATTTGATGTAGCTTTGATCGCTTTGGAGGTATTGCAAACAGGTGAAGTTGCGCAGAAAACAACACTTGATATTAGCATAAATAGCTCAAATGTTACAACTTACAAGGGACCGTCAGAAATGAGATCCGAGGCAAAGAAAAAATCATCAATAGGACCTGACATAGGTGAAATGTTGCGAACTTTACGGAATTCATAAGTAATGGAAAATAATACAGAATTGTTTAAAGGAGAATTAATGGAAGAAAAACTTAGAATGTACTTTCTTCAGAATGGTTATTACGTTGCTAGGGGAGTAAAATATACTTATGAAAATAATGAGATTACCGATTTAGACTTATTCTTATATGGACGGGTCTCTATCATGACACGTGAAAGAACAAATGTTGATTTAAAGAACAAAAAAAATCCTAAAGCATTTGAAAGAATACTTTGGGCGAAAGGTTTACAAAACGTTCTAGATTTTGATAATTGTGTCGTTGGCACAATGGACAGAAAGGAGTCTGTTAAAAATTTCGCTAGACTTAATGCAGTAACTTTATTAGATGGCAGTTTTTTACAGAAACTCAATTATAAACTAGATGACAGACTTTCTGAGGAAGAATTCATGAATATAGCAGGTCAGTTTTCGTCACTTAAAGAATTTAGTAACGCTAACTGGAAGAATCTATACGAACGTTCTAAGTCTAAGTTGTTAAATGAATTAGATTATAGTGGCTTTAATTCTACTTTGCTACTAATAAAATACTTTATTAACAACTTTTTTAATATTCAAAAAAAAGAAACGTCAATCAGACTGATTTATGTCATAATATCTCACAGTTTAGTAATACTCGACTATATATTGAAAGATATTGCTTTTTTAGAAATTGAAACTAGAAGAGAACATTTGTCAAATGGTTTTAAGTATGGAAATCTTGGTGAAGCAGGCATTACAAATACTGTTGAAATGGCTGTAAAAATTTCGGGTTCTAAGATGACATCTGAACAAATTAAAAATAGCTTGGACAAATCAAATTTCAACATTTTAAGTGAGTACTTTGCAAAGGCAGAGAACATTAAGAATATTTTCAAGTTCGCGATATTGTTCGAAGAAATTGCATTTAATCGATCTGTTGTAGCACCGGATTTCCTGCCATTGGAATTGAAATCGATAGTCGCGGTATTTTTAGATTATTTTGAAATTAACAGGAAAAAATTTTTCTCATAAATATGCGAAAACTCTATTTGTAAAAAAAGATAAAGTGGCTAACACCTACCTTCAATCGGAATCCATTTTGTATTCAAGAAGTGATGATGTGTATTATTGTCAACGTTCTCATGGAGAGCTACTTTTCAAAATTAGAGAAATCACTGTATACAAGACCTGTCATAATTCGTTTAGATTGAATATGCGGCGCCTTTTTGGTATCTATTTATCCACATGCTTAACTACTTAGTTAGAAGAATGTATTCACGTGAATAGTTGCCTCACTCAATCCAAAGGTGTATTAAGCTCGCTCTGTAACTGTTTACATATTGCTACGAAATACTTCCTTTCATAGGCCCATTCATTTTTGTCTAAAAAATACTTAAATGCTTGTAGTGAGTCTATCTTAGTTAAACCTTCCTTCTTTTCGAAATCAATCCAAAGCATCGCATTTCGCTTCTTTAATAATTTAACATAAAGAGGATACTTCCGCAGATTCCGATAATCAAATAGCTCGTAAGTATTGATTATTTTTAAATCATATCGCTCTACTTTCTCCATAGTCGTTAGTCGATAAATCCATGTTCTAAATAGCAAATCCCTTTTGAACATAGAATTTTCTTTGCGTCGGTAAGAGCCATTTTTCCGCCAGCATAGAGATCTTTCCCTTGCGCACTCAGTTTTGGATAGCACCCCAAGGGATCACCTAGAACAATATTTAGACGTATCATTTTTCTCGAATCGAGAAAGCCGTAAATCCTATCTAAAACTGTATTATCTTTCTTTCTATACCAAAAACTTGCTTGAAAATCACGATAAGTATTCGGAAAGCAAGTTTTAAATTCTTTGAGTGTCATGTTACAGCAATTTTACTCTCTCATATAAATCCCTCAAATGGAACACTGACATATCAATTAAAGGTTCATACATAAAAGCATTAATATGGATATTCTCAGGGGTCATCAAATTTACTCTATCTAAGACACTAATAGACCCACTTTCTGGAAATCGGTCTCGGTATATTTGATACAGCTCATTTGTTTGTTTAGAAGTAATTTTCTCTAAATCTATATCAGGTAATTTTTTAATAAGATAACCTTCGGCTTTTAGTCTAATAGCTATTGCAAGTGAAATTTTATTTTCTAGCAGAATTTCATCAACCAGTTGTTCATCACATATCGAATCCGCCGTTTTAAACACGAAATCGATTAGATTATCGTCGCCGAAATCAATAGTTTTACCGACCAACTTCCCAAATCTAGCCACATATATTGCATAAACGTCATTAACCTTTATTATATATGAGTTTTCTTTTAAGTGTAAACAACTTGTTAGTATTTCGTAATCGCTACAATGATCGGAATCAGCATATTCTACTATATTACGGACAAAAGCAATTGAACTGATGAAAATTTTTGGTTTATTGATATTCTTCAGAAAGTGATCGAAGACGTCTTTTCTATATGCACCAATGTGAAGAAAAATTTCTTTTTCATTAGACTTTGTCGCCATATACACAACAGGTCGAGCTAGGGCAAACCTTGATGCTATTGTACGATAGAAATCGAAATTGTGAGTTAGTAAAATGATTCTAAACAAATCAGAATTATGAAGCTCTCTGATATATTCAATTATTGCAAATTTATTTTTATAGTCAAAAGAATCTGCCACATCATCAAATATGATAATGCTTTTATTCGGGCTGTGTCTACGTGATTCGATTTCAAACAAAAACTGCAGTATGAAATATGCCCTTTGCTCTCCTTTACTTAATATTTTCAGCAAATCTTCACCTTTCTGCCGAACGGCAACTTCCTGACTATCTGAATATTCGAATTCCAATTTCGCCGTCATTTGCTTTAAAATGATATCCTCCTGATTTGTGAGCAAAACTTTAAAAGGAACATAAAATCTATCATTGAAGGTACTGACTATCTTTTTCCATTGGACGAACTCTTTCTTTGCTTCTTCGATAATATTTTTTAATTCGGCCTTTTTTGATTCGTAGTATTTCGCCAATTCTTCCGAATGTTCTTTCATTTCAGACAGATAACTTATCCAAACCTTTTCCCTAAAAGCATCGTAGTCCTTGAGCTCAACAAGTAATAGATTATTTCTTTCAACGACCTTTTGGAAGGCGCGCAATTCCATATTTGCACCTATTGCTTTATCAATTTTCTCAAAGGCAGCCTTTAGTTTTGCATCATTAATAATCTTAGCTATTTCGTCTTGAACTACTTGTCTTAGAGATTCGGAATTGGTAATTTCTGTACCATCATCCAATATAAATTTATGTCCTGCATCGAAGAAAGAATTATCTTCTATTGATTTAAGCAATTCGTTAGCTTGATACGTACCAAATGAATTTTTATCCGATTCTTTAAAAAATTTCGAATTGGCTAAGAGGCTTTTATAATCATTAACGTATTGATCAAGAATCTTCTCATTCTTATCGAGAAACTTTATTACGTTTCCTTTCTTATCAAACACATCATTATATCGAAAGCTATATTTATCAACTTTATCCTTTAGCCTCAAGCTTACTCTCTCCAAAACATCAAAAAAAGATTCTCCGTCACGTTCAGTAAAAGCACCTATCAATTCGCCTTCACAGTCAGTACTTTGGGAAACCGTTCTCAATCTTTTGATGAACTCAGTTTTCTGTGCTTCAAGATCTTTATAAATTGTATCATAACGTTCTTTCAATTCTTTACTCGCTATAAAAGCGCTAATCTTATTAGATGCATCGAAGGTACTGTCTTCAGCATTTACTACAAGAATACTTTCGCCTGGTATTGGAGATCCGTCTACTAAAACTTCATATTTAGATTGCTTATCCCTATAAACACGATCGCAAGGTGGATTCTTGGAATCATTTTTTGAAAGCGCATCAAATGTTTTCGCAAAAGAACTTTTCATTGTGCCATTCGGAGCATATATCAAAAACGTGTTGGACTTTTTTGCACCAAATTCAAAATCGTGTTTAAGCTTTCCTATTCCAAAGCAATTTTCAAGATTGACAGATAGTGTATTCATAATTATTTGGTTGATTCTAATAGCTTACCATATTTTTCGCTTTGATCAAATAACTTATTATCTATACCTAATCAGTACATCATACAGGTTATTCAAATCGATATTCACGCCATCAATTGGCTCATACGTTTCTACAATATATTTATCGAAAACATATTTTTCGGCTTTAAAACTGGGCATTTCTTCAAATGGTTTAGGTGCGGCTAGCGCATGCAATTCGCTAATTAATATATCCCAACGATCCTTGTTAACACTGGAAAATGTAACTGTTGTGAGGTCGCCCATAAAGACACATTTAAGCCAGTATTTAGGCTTCTTCGCAGTTACCATCTCATTTGAGATATAAATGCCATTTGCACGTTTCTTGAATCCATACTCCTCTACGACACTGTCGAGATTCTGTTTTTTGAAAGTTTTCTCTAGTAAAACTTTCAAATCAGCTAATTCAATTGATTTAGTCATTTTAATTGGTATTATTTCTGTCTTTTGCTCATTAATCTGGGTATTTACATTTGGTTTCTGCTTGTTTCCGCTACACGACAATATCAATAAAACCAGAAACAAGTGAAAAAGACCCCGAAATCTTGCTTGTTTAGGATTACTCATAATAATGAATTCTAATCATTCAATCTTTCGATGTGCTCATCAGATAATACACCTCCGTTCTGCTCGTAGATTTTCGATAATAAGAAGTTTGTCTTTTTCTGATTGTCTATTATCCGTTCTTGGTTGTATATATGAATATCAATCTTGAGATACCACAACGTTATTCCTCGTATTAGTAATATAATCCCTAACAAAAGCCCGGCTCCGAATAAAAAGCTTAGTAGACCTGATATATCTATACTCATGGTTATTATTTACTATTGATGCTGTTGCCTTGATATGACGGATTCAGTTTTTCGGCTATTATTGTGATGCTTCTCCTATTTCTATAAAATCCCCATTCGCCAAATGAACAGATACGTCGCCATCTCGTAACATAAAACTGTAGCCCGCTCTACATGATTTATAACGCTGTTTAAGGGCTTTCAATCCATGTATTAAACCGTCTTCTTTCGTGATCCTAAAAACGTGTTTACTACATGATTCATGAAAAATACAACAACGCCGTTTGGACTTTGGTACAAGTAGCCAATAGACCTTTATTGGAATTAATAAAAGAAACCTAAAACTCATCATTTAACGAATAGCTATTATTCTTTTTTAAAAAGGAGAACTTGATGAGTTATAGTATAACCGGGTTTACTCCCAAAACCAAAGCAGCCACTTTCTGGATTGACATAGGTACTAACGTTTTCCAAGCCTGTGTAAGTCCATCCGCTTGCTTCACCTTGTTTAATTTTGGCCTCCAATTGTTCTGCAACCTGATCTGATGTTCCCTTCAGCGGATCTATTACGGCGACAAAGGGTATTACTTTGTATTCCATCGTTTATGCCTATTTATAGTGAATTTCTTTGTATTGATTTATTTAAATATTCTAAGCCACCTTCTCCTTCTCATAATACCCAATGCTCTGCACTATCTCTTCCGAGAAGTTATAGATATCATCCAAGCGTGTGATATCATGCTTGGTTTCTTTCTTATCCTGATCAAATAAACCGATGCGTAAGCGGTTGCCCGTGAAATAGAAGCGGCAAATAGGTTTACGGTTATTATCATCCAAAAGTACTCCGCAATACGATTGCGTATCGCGCATATAAATGCGACCTACTTCTACTTCTTTGCGTAGGATAGACTTCACAATCAGGAAACCGTCAATCTCATCCTGTGTGGTAATCACCAGTGATTCGGGTTCGGTTGTTGCCAGTGTAGCTTCTTCGGCGGTTTCGGTTTCTTTCTTCAGGGCGCTCTTCAAGCGCTCGCTGATCTGATCGTTCACGATCTGGCCAAAAACTCTTTTGGTAAGGGCGGTAAACTGATCGAGCACTTTGGCGGTTACTAAACCGGGATAAACTTGTTTGGCGAAATAACGGACGAATTCTTCTTTTGGATTATACATTTCGCCATTGATCAGAATCTTGATTTCATTGAAAAATTTGAGATCGCTGGCGGTATTGGAGATACTCTCGAGATCGAATATGGATTTATGGAATTTACGGAGCTCGGCAATTTCATTGTCGCGCATTTCGGTGATCTTGAACTCGAAGAAGGGTTTCTCGTCCATCTTATTGGGCGTTACCAGATCGGTATAGAAACGGTACTCCAACCCGTTGGTGAGTAGGCTGAACTTGGCCTCCGTGGTATGAAAATAACGGAAGAGCTGCGAGTTGTGTGGATCTAAGCCATCGGCGTAGTGTTTACACTCGATCAGGATGACGGGTTTCTCGTCTTTGAGAATGGCGTAATCTACCTTCTCCCCTTTTTTAATGCCGATATCGGCTACAAATTCGGGATGCACTTCGAAGGGATCGAATACATCGTAACCGAGTATCCGTAAGAAAGGCATAATTAGGGAGGTTTTGGTAGCCTCTTCGGTTTTGATCTGTGGCAGCAAGCGATCTACCCGCTTGGCAAATTGCTGAATTTCGTCTTTGAAGTCCATATTTTTCATTTTTCTTTTGCCCGCCAAAAGAAACAAAAGCTCGCGACTTGAAACCTTCTTTGAAAGGCTCTGCTGTTACTTAGCCTCTACTACCCGAAGATTTCGAGGCCGCATTGTTGTTTACTGAAGGGCTTTTCCTTACAATTTTATATTTCGTTATAAATACCTACTTTAACTATGTTGCCAACATCTGCCACATCCTACTACCTTGCGTTGACAGGTTCCTCCATTTTTGGTTCGGGCACCGCACTTACAGCTGCTGGGCTGTGTTGATGGGCCAGATGGATTAGATGGATTGGTAGAAGGATTGGACGGCACCGTAATCCCTGAACCTCCGTCGGGCGTTAACTTGAACGATGAGTAGGATTGGTAGCTTTTGACAGGGCTACCGTTCTTCGTAATCATCGCTTTTGCCGCCTTGCTATTCCCAGCAGGTAACACAACCGACAGCTCCAGTTTATGGTATATCGTCAAGTTAAAATCAACCACCACCTTTCCGCTCTGTGCATAGAGGTTTACTGCTTTCTTGTTTTCATCAATGTAACTGATATCGCATCGGCTACATTCTACCTCATATCCATAAGTTTCGTACTGTTCTTCTTCGAGCTTTGGCTCCTCTTCTTTGTTTTTCTTGCAAGCTGTAAAAGCTAAAATCAGTAAGGGTAAAATAAAAAGTTGATGTCTCATCATGTTTGAATGTTTATGTGTTTATCTTAATGCATAGTTAAGCACAAACATTCTCACATTTTTACGGTTTCCCGTATTCCTGTTTTGGTTATTGGTTACTCGTTATTAGTTATTGGTTATTGGTTATTCGTTATTGGTTATTGGTTATTGGTTATTGGTTATTGGTTATTGGTTGTTCCAATGTACGTCTCCTTCAGTTTACTTTAATTTATATTTCATTATTAGATTCATCTTGATTGACTATAACTTCTGGCCGGATATAAGTCGGTTCTCCTTTTGGTATACGCGGATCGTCTCCGTAATAGTTCTCACCTTCTTCGCCCTGCCGGAATATCAATACCAAAAAATAGAAGGGAACTATTTGATACCAACCATTACTGCCAAGATCATGGCATCTTTTTGCACCCTGTGCCCACAAAAACCACAAAAGTGGTACAGCTCCTAATCCCAAAAGGTTATAAATAGAATCTTCGTCATCACCTATTACGATGTTGATGAAGATTATGAAGATAAGATAGATCAAAAAGCTGATACCGTATTCTAACCTTCTAATACGGCCTTCAAATGAAAAGGGTGCTCTGAACATTTTGGTTATTGGTTGATTATTAGTTATTGGTTACTCGTTATTGGTTATTCGTTATTGGTTATTCGTTATTCGTTATTAGTTATTAGTTATTAGTTATTGGTTCCGTGCGCATAGCTACTGAGCCTGTTTTTAGGTTGTTAGTTCTTCGTGTCTCACACGAAGCCATTACATTTTCAATTATTGTTTTTTGTTCTGATTCTATAGGTTATAGAAATGCTGCATTCCTATTCCGTTGGTTGATTTTGTTTAATGTTTTAGTTTGACCTTTTCTTTTTTCTTTTGGACCGCCAAAAGAAACAAAAGCTCGCGACTTGACCTGCTTTAGCAAGCTTTATTGCCTTCAAAAACAAATAAGACAATAAAAAATCTTCTTTGATCGGCTCTGCTGTTACTTAGCCTCTACTACCCGAACATTTCGAGGTCGCTTTTTTCCTTATTGAAGGGTTATTTCCTTCGACTATCGATAGCTAATTTTTAGTTCTCTGACTTTGGCTTAGTTTGTTTAATATTTTAGTTTGACTATGGAAAGTTAGAAAAATATTTTTTGATTTCACAAATAAAAATGAAAATGTGAGAACAATCATATCGCTTAACCTGTGCATTGATTCGATTTTCCTTCAAATTTTACGATTACCCTATAGAACAGGAAACTATTTTCACGAATTGTGTTTTGGATTATATGAAAGTGAATAGAAGATCAACTTTCTGTGGGAGCACTATGAATTTGTGAAAATGCGAGATTAATAGCACATATTTTTAGACAGTATTTCTTACCTTAGCTAATATTATTGACACTAAACCTAAGCACCATTTTTATGCGTTATACTTTATTGGAAAGATCAAAATTTAAAAACACATCATCTGCCGTGGATGGTAATCAAAATATTAAAATCAGCTTTTGTCATCCGCCCTCCCTTACTATAAAAAGAAGGTATAATGTAATCCTTAAAACGATATATAATTTTCCCAAATAAAAATATCCCCTTAACACACAGAAATGCAGAACATATCTCATTAGCGAAGTAAAAGAATTCAAACCTTTAACTAAATCAGAACGTTTTGAGAAGAGCCGAACAATATGCCCGTCAGCACTTAGCGAAAGAGGTAACCGAAATACGGAAAAGTAGACGTATTGAAGAACATCTGGAATTAACGTTGTATGAGAAAGCATTTATCTATAAGTATTCGGAAGACGGTTATGAAGGTGTTAACGAAATTTTACGTAAAAGCCAAGGCAGGATAAACACAGAATTTGGTGAACTGTTAATAAAATGTTTATCAAAGTTAGCCAATTATGAGGGGGTGGTTTACAGAAGCATTAATTTAAGCAAATCCGAGCTTGAGAAATACGCACGGGCGTTGGTTTCAAGCCATCTAATTACAGAACCAACTTTTTTGTCAACAAGTAAATCTCGGTTGATAGCGATGGCTTTCAATGGAAATACACTATTCAGAATATTCTCCAAAACAGGAAAAGCTATTGAAAAAATCGCTAAATTTGGGATACACAATCCCCCGGATGAAAAGGAAGTACTATTCAGGCCAAATAGAGCATTTAGAGTATTAGAAATCAAGGAGGAAGTGTCACGGATTACCATAACAATGGAGGAAGTTTAATATGACAGCTATACAGGAGATACGGGATAAGAATAAAATTGAAAAACAGGACTTTGATACTCTTTCAAATATTGTGTTTGATTCGATTTTAATTAAGGGTAGCTATAAAACCGCCATTCAGTTAGAAAAAAAGGAAAAGCTGATTGATGCGTTTTCTTCTTTTATAGAACAATTGGTAGAGTTACGCCTCGCTTCTTCAAAGCAGAATAAGCTTGAACTAATTAATTTTATTGACAAGTTGAATATGCAAAGGGAACTATTGGAGTTGGAAAAGGGTGAAACCAAAATGGATGATATTCAAACAGCGGCTAATCGTTTGGGAAAAAAAGCCCAATCGTCATTTGAAAAAAATAACCTTTGAATACGCATAACTCAAAGTCTCCATCGGCCTATTGAATGATAGGACATATCGTTTCATAAATTAATGCCTTTCCCTTTTATAAAACTTCAAGGTCTTGACGGCTTCCAAAACTGCCTGTTGATTTTTAGACTGAAGATCAGTCCACTTAATTGAAATCGAACATCGTTACTGAGGCAGTAATAAATTTTTAACATTGTGATAAAGAGATTGCGAGTTAAAAGTGAAATGCTAGTCTATAACCTTAATGCATAGCATTTCACAATTGGCGAAAAACACTATTTTTTTTATATTTGCACAACACCATCAAAAAGAGTTGAGCCATGGAGACCAATCAAGTTAAGCTTTTGGCATCTTTAGCAAAAAAGATAAAGTCTGAAAAGAAAGAACGTGATAAAGTTGTTGCCTCTTTTCAGTCTGCAAAAATTTTGACCAAAAACGAAAATTTTACTGGACACTACAGCCATTTGGGAAGAGTAGTGCTCCCGAAATGATAAATGTATAGAAAAAGACCAAACCTAATGCTTGGTTTTCATGGATGTGACCAGTCTGTGAGGGACGAGCTAGTAAGAAAACCTGACCTTGTAAAAAAAAGCAATGAATCTTTTGATTGGTTGGGAAATGGCTTTTATATCTGGGAAAACAACTATGCAAGAGCTTTAAAGTGGGCTGAGGATAAAAAAGCTAGGAGGACTCTCTCAACACCATCTGTTGTGGGTGTTGTTTACCAACTAGATTATTGTTTAGACTTCACTGATTCCGAATTTATTGATATTCTTGCCACTTACTACGACCTAATGAAAGGGGATTTGGAGTTTGCAGGAAAGAAATTACCTCAGAATAAAGACTTGCCTAAAGACAAATATCACGATTTAATATTAAGAGAATTGGATTGTGCGGTTATTGAATATCTCCATCAGAAAGTTGATGAACAGATACAGCTAGATCTGAAAACAAAGAAATTCACTAACTATAAACACTTCGATACAGTGAGGGGTGTATTTACCGAAGGTGGCCCTGCTTTTGACGGCGCTGGTATTCAAAAAAAGAATCATATTCAGATTTGCATAAGAAATCTGAATTGCATAAAGGGCTTTTTCATTCCTCGTAAGGAATCGAAGTTTCCTTAAAAAATCTAAAAAAACCCGGATAGAGACGAACATTGGAGCTGAAGTAAATGTTCGATGAAAACGCCCGTATCAACTACCATTGCTGTGGTTTTAAACTATCAAAAGCCTTTTTGCTCTCCTCAAAAATTTTCAAATCGTCATTTGATGCGGATATAAAAACAACAGACCAAGCGCAAAATTGTCCTCAAGTAGCACCGCATTTTAATCTTGCAAATACGTTAGCATTGGCGATTGACAATGCGCTTAGAGACGGAGATATTGAATGGGATGATGACTATTTGGATATCATTTACGAACAGAATTTGAAAATTGTATTTTGACATGAAAATATCAAGAAAAAAAATTAATAAGGAGCAAAACGGACAGCTGGAAATCAATGTTATAGACAATTGGCTAAAGGATAATGGTGACCCTGCTATTGAACGCCTCGTTAAGAAAAACCTAGCTATCGCGAACAAGATCGCTTCGCTTTTAGAATCAAAGGGTATGAAACCTGCTGATTTAGCCGCCGCCATGGGAAAACAGCGTTCGGAGGTATCAAAATGGCTATCGGGTCAGCATACTTTTACCACCAAAACGATTACAAAAATAGAAGAGGTGTTAGCTCAAGACATTATTCATATCGAGCCGAGCGTAAGAAATGTTTACTTTACTGCCTATGTACGTGTTGAAGATATTCAACCTGCCATCCAAGAAGATATTTTTGAGGATTCATTATATGAAGAGGTTTCTGCTTAACGAATACCATGGAAAAACGGACAATCATCGCAGAAAAAATTCACTTAGTACGGATACTTCCTTCCAGAGAATACTTTGACTATCAATACGCGATTGCAGATAAAGAGTTAAAACTTAATGTTGCGCAATCAACAAAACATAATTCGGAAAAAAAATCCTTTAAAATTTCGCTTTCCCTTTTCCTAGAATATGAGGGCCAGAAAATTGCAGATTATCTTTATGACTTTATTTTTCAGGTAGAAAATTTAGAAGAATATGTTCTTCAAAAAGATGAGAAGCCTCTATTCTCAGGCCTTCTTATAAGCACATTACTTACTATCGCTTATTCCACACTAAGAGGCATATTGCATACGAAATTAGCTGACACCGCACTTAAAGATTTTATACTGCCGGTTATCAGTCCGAATGAATTGTTAAAGTCGAAAATAAACACTTAGTTTTAGTTATTTCGCTATGATATAAGGCTGTATGAACTTCGCTAAATGATTCAGCTCGTATACGCAATCCTGTTGAGCCGCTCTACCCGCTAACCCCTACTTCGCTTCTTAACATGATTTTTAGGCCCCAACAAGACTAAATCATTTTAACGCTCATTTCATAAGGCCGACTTTGCCACCGCACGAGAGCCCCGTTCGGGTCTGACGATATCTTAAACAAAAAGCCATGCACGTTTTTTTGTGCATGGCTTCTAAACTTATGCTGTATACTCTATAGCTTTTCAACTACTTCCAAAGGCAACTTCAGGCTTTTGGCAATTTGCTCGTTGCTTAAAAGTCCTGTTTCTTTTAAAGATTTAGCTGAATCCAGCTTCTCTTGATCTGCCTTTGCACGTTCTTCTTTTCTGATAGTCTCAAAGGCATTCTGGGTATCCCATTTTGCCTTTAGGCTTGCTTCGTAGGCCATACGTTCCTCCTTGTTCAATTTTGACACTGTTCCTATCTTAAAGATAAGTTTAAAAACCCGCTTATCCAAAAACTTGGGAACCTCGTCCATATTGCTCATATGCTTGAGCAGATAGAACCATTTGTCCCGTTCGCTTTCCAGTTCATCTCCCTGTTTTACAAAGTTAGGCAACTCAACGAATTTAAAGCCCAGCTTTTTGTAAAAAATTTCGCCCGTGCTCGTATTGCAAAGGGCGATGTCATGAAAGTAGCGGCTTCGCTGCTTCTCTTCCATACGAAATTCTAAAAAGGCAATCAGGAAAACCTCGGGAAGCTGGTAGCTGTTGAAAGCCTTACCCTTCGGCAACTGACGTTGTATTAAACGTGAGGTGTAATAAAGCGCTCTGTCCTTAAAATACTCCTGCCGAATCCGTTGCATTTCGATTATAAAGTATTCGCCCTTGCTTCCTCTGCAATGCAGATCGAAAATCACCCTTTTATCTGCTTCGCCGTCTCCATCGTGCTCATTGGGGCCATATTCAAGGTCTTCTATACGCCTCTCCCCTTCAAATAGATCATTCAGAAATTCAATCAGGATTTCTTTGTTGGGCTCACTGCCAAAGTAATGTCGGAATCCAAAGTCGCTCAAAGGATCGATAAATTTCCCGGGTTTGGGATAGCTTATTTCTGCCATCGGTTATAGATTTGGTCTGAGGCCAAGATACAGAAAATAATTTTATTATACTAATATTTTTAGTAAAAAATACTATATTCTTTTATTTCAAATAAAAAAACGAAAAAGTGAAACAATCATATTCCTTAGCCTGTACATTGGTTCGATTTCTCTCTAAATTTCACATTGCTAAATAGAGCATGAAACTGTTTCACGAATTGGATCTCGGATTATATGAAAGTGAATAGAAGATCAACTTTCTGTGGGGGCGCCTTTAGCTTTGGTTTTTTAGTCTGACATATTTATCGAAAAACTAGTCTAGAAACCGAACTGTTCCTTCGACGGCTTTCCGGTTCTTTTTAAACTGCTTCTTGCCTTCCTCTGTGTACAAACAATAGCCGCCCCGACATTTAAATACAACATGCCGACATTTGAACACTTTTAATTTTTCAAACAGTCGCAATTTTGCCACATAAAATTTGAAGAAGATGGAGGTTATATTAATTACAGGTGCAACAAGCGGAATTGGTGAAGCATTAGCATACCGACTAGCAAAGAAAAAACGCAATTTGCTTTTAGTTGCACGAAATGAACAAAAACTGAAACAGAAATGCGAACAACTATCAAACCAAAACGGAATTACAGCAAGTTACATTGTTGCAGATTTGAGCAAACCCAAAGCCGCGTATTATGTTTTTGAAGAGGCTAAAAAGAAAAACTTGTCGGTAAACGTTCTGGTGAATAATGCAGGAATTGGTTCAAGTGGAGAGTTTGTAAACAACAATTTGCAGTCCGAGTTAGAAATGTTGCAATTAAATAATTCTTCATTGGTTGCACTTTGTCATCTTTTCCTGCCCCAAATGAAAAACAACAAAAATGGAACTATTATAAATGTCGGTTCTATGGCTTCCTTTTTCCCAAGTCCATATATGAGTGTTTATGCGGCTTCCAAAATGTTTGTCCGTTCATTTACCCAGGCATTGACCGAAGAATGCAAACCTTATGGAGTAAATGTAATGCTGTTTTGTCCGGGACTTACGAGTTCCAATTTTATGAATACTGCTGCCAACAATAATGAATGGGGAAAAATACTTGTAAAAGGTGCGTATACACAGACACCTGAACAAGTTGCCGCAGAAATGATAAAAGCATTGGAAAAGAAAAAAACATTTCATGTTTCAGGATTTCAAAATGCAATGTTAGCAAAAATAGGGTCTTTAATTCCATACTCTACTATTACGAGCGTTTTTGCTCAACGAAAAAGAAAAGAAATGGGATTGTAATTTATAAATTTGAACTTATGAACAAGCAGGAAGTTGCAACGGTAAATATTCGGTCATTGGCACAACAACATCAGCTATTGGGTTTAGCGAAACCGAGACATCCTTTGTTTAGTTTACTGCGATTTGAAGATTTCCCAAAAAATGAAGTGGAACAACGCACAAAATTAGTTTCGGATTTATATCAAATCACGCTTAAAAAAGATTGCCCTTGCAAAACGCAATACGGGCAAACGCAATACGATTTTGATGAGGGGGTCATGTCTTTTTTTTCTCCGAAGCAAGTGAACATTTTAGAAGTAGGCAATTTTATTCCGCAAACGGGTTGGTTGCTGTCCGTACATCCCGATTTTTTGAGAGGTTACCCCTTATCGCAAAAGACAAAAACGTATGACTTTTTTCATTATGCTGTTAACGAAGCATTGATATTGTCAGATGAAGAACAAAAGTCCATTGAAGCCATTTTTTTACAGATAGAAAAAGAAACAAGCTTACCGATAGACAAATTTAGTCAGGATGTAATTATTTCAAACATCGATTTATTGCTTACGTACTGCAATCGTTACTATCATAGACAGTTCATTACGCGAAAACAAAATAGTAGTGAACTTTTAAGCAAATTTGAAAACTTGCTAAATGCTTATTTTGCGGAAACGGAAAACGGTTTACCGACTGTAAACTATTTCGCTTCTAAACTTAATTTATCACCAAAGTATTTGAGCGATTGTTTAAAACAACTCACCGGTCAAACCGCACAACAGCACATTCACGACAAATTGATTGAAAATGCTAAAGAAAAACTGACAAGCACCGGACTTTCAGTAAGTGAAATAGCGTATCAATTGGGTTTTGATTATCCGCAATCGTTCAGTAAATTATTTAAACAAAAAACCGAAATGTCGCCTTTAGCGTTCCGGCAAAACTTTAACTGATAACTACTTCAAATATCACGCGCTCGTGAATACGCATTCCTCGAATTCGAAAACCTATAGTTATTGGCTCAGTGCGAATTGTGTTCGGGGTTATTGGAAAGTGAACAGAAGATCAACTTTCTGTGGGAGTGCCTTTTGGCTTATTGTAAGAAACATTCATCAATTTCAATATATCAACGGTGTGAGTGGGCACTAGGATAGCTTTAGATTGGCCAGCGACCGTCAAGGCCTTGACAAACATATCAGAACAACTATTATACGGAATAAATTCATAGATTTAGGATATGATTTAAATTATTACCAATTCTTCTATATACCGTTAATGGTATCATTATTGATTGCCATTAAAACCGACGGAAACAGCACGTTCTTTAACCATCATAATTCTATCGAGCTATGAAAAGTTAGAAAAAGATTTTTGATTTAAAAAATAAATGAGAATTTGAGAATAAGATCTTTACATTGTCATAAAGAGATTGCAAGTTAAAAGTGAAATGCTAGTCTATAACCTTAATGCATAGCATTTCACAATTGGCGAAAAACACTATTTTTTTTATATTTGCACAACACCATCAAAAAGAGTTGAGCCATGGAGACCAATCAAGTTAAGCTTTTGGCATCTTTAGCAAAAAAGATAAAGTCTGAAAAGAAAGAACGTGATAAAGTTGTTGCCTCTTTTCAGTCTGCAAAAATTTTGACCAAAAACGAAAATTTTACTGGACACTACAGCCATTTGGGAAGAGTAGTGCTCCCGAAATGATAAATGTATAGAAAAAGACCAAACCTAATGCTTGGTTTTCATGGATGTGACCAGTCTGTGAGGGACGAGCTAGTAAGAAAACCTGACCTTGTAAAAAAAAGCAATGAATCTTTTGATTGGTTGGGAAATGGCTTTTATATCTGGGAAAACAACTATGCAAGAGCTTTAAAGTGGGCTGAGGATAAAAAAGCTAGGGGGACTCTCTCAACACCATCTGTTGTGGGTGTTGTTTACCAACTAGATTATTGTTTAGACTTCACTGATTCCGAATTTATTGATATTCTTGCCACTTACTACGACCTAATGAAAGGGGATTTGGAGTTTGCAGGAAAGAAATTACCTCAGAATAAAGACTTACCTAAAGACAAATATCACGATTTAATATTAAGAGAATTGGATTGTGCGGTTATTGAATATCTCCATCAGAAAGTTGATGAACAGATACAGCTAGATCTGAAAACAAAGAAATTCACTAACTATAAACACTTCGATACAGTGAGGGGCGTATTTACCGAAGGTGGCCCTGCTTTTGACGGCGCCGGTATTCAAAAAAAGAATCATATTCAGATTTGCATAAGAAATCTGAATTGCATAAAGGGCTTTTTCATTCCTCGTAAGGAATCGAAGTTTCCTTAAAAACTACCGCAAGGTTAGGAAAATGAACGGACATTTATTATCAAAC
The DNA here is from genome assembly GCF_044784325.1 of Olivibacter sp. EAT-5. Lineage (NCBI taxonomy): Bacteria > Pseudomonadati > Bacteroidota > Sphingobacteriia > Sphingobacteriales > Sphingobacteriaceae > Olivibacter > Olivibacter sp. EAT-5. The sequence goes on from NZ_CP173028.1 coordinate 5,711,023, forward strand.
AATATGAAAGTATCTTCGCTGAAACAAACTGACAGAAAAAAGGCTGTCAAGAAACGTTCTCTTTCCTCTTCGGGCAAAGAAATTAAACGAGATGCACATACTGGACGTTTTGCCGGCATGCACAAAAACCTCGAAAAAATTGAACCTGTTTTTATCCATGCTATAAATTGCGGGATAGCAATTATTTTTTCTTAAACACCAAATAAACGCAAAGCTGGAAACCTCCATAAACGCCTAGAGTCAACCAGAACAGATCTATTCAAAAGTCTCCCTTTACGTTCCGTATTTTTTGTCTTTTCTTCTCTAAAATTACTTCAACTAGCTTTAAAATGATCACTGTTCCGGAACAGATCCAGAAGACAATCAACAAATTATTGACCCCTTTTTGAAATTTAGCGGTTTTATCGGAAGCAAGCAACTCAGACTATGAGTACGGCTCAAAGCATTCAATAGGGATATCATTTTACCATAATCCCATCTGATTAAAGGCAAACAAAATAAAAAGCTCAGGCACATTACTGAAAATAGGTCTTGCCAGGTATCAACCCCGAAAAATATATGTAGTATAATAGCATAAAGTACGGGGATTAACAGTATTTTGATGGTGGTTGACAGGGATTTCTTCATAGATCGAGAGATACTGATAGGTTTTTTTATGTTTTTGCGTTAGCTTTATGTTGATCTAGTTTTACTTTGCTAATGTAAGCATTATCAATAGGAATTTTTTAATTTTCAAGTTTGTCACTGTTAAGAAGAAATAAGCAACATAAAGTCTAAATTAGACGACTTAATATTTTAAATGTATACGGTTTGCGTCGAGTACACACCTTTAAATATGGCAGTTCAAACATTACCTTTTAGTACCCTCATCGCTGTTGACAGACAGTCCGCAATACCTATTTTCAGACAGGTTGCAAATAGTTTGGTGGAACTGATAAAGAATGGAAAACTAAAACCGGGGTATCAATTACCGGCAAGTCGGGATATGGCGTCAATGTTAACATTAAACCGTACAACGGTAGTTGCTGCCTATGAAGAACTGCAGGCTCAGGGTTGGCTTGAAGCGATAAAGCGGAAAGGCAATTTCGTTGCGCAGCAGTTACCGGTAATGAGCCCCAAGTCGTTCGACATAGGCACCTCAGCGAAATTTCAATCAAAGGACCAAGATATCTTTTATCGACAGGTGGCTATTCGAAAACCAATAACCAGGCAGCTAAAACCTTACCAGCTGATGATTAATGATGGTTATCCTGATGCCAGAATTGCACCGGTAGACCTGATCGTTGATCGGTACAAATTTTTATCAAGAAAAACGAATGTTCATGATAGGTTATTAGCTGACGGCTCAAAGGGTAGTATATCGTTAAGAACAGAGCTTGCTCTTTTTTTGTCCAAGACCAGAGCCCTCGATATTACTCCTGAGCAAGTGCTGATTACTCATGGTGCACAATTGGCAATAACTGTCGCGGCCAGTATGATACTCCAGCCTGGTAGTACCGTTGTTGTAGGCGACCTTAATTACGTCTTGGCAGATAGGCTTTTTGAACAGCTAGGCGCTAAGCTTATAAAAGTTAAGGTTGATCAGGATGGTATTGATGTCGATGCAATTGAAAATATCTGCAAGCAATCAACACCGAGTCTGCTTTACATCATTCCGCACCATCACCACCCCACAACGGTTACGCTCAGTGCCGAAAGGCGAGTCAAACTTTTAGACATTATTCGCCGCTATCGTCTTCCTGTAATCGAAGATGATTATGACTATGATTTTCACTACGCAAGCGCCCCTATATTACCTTTAGCCAGTGCTGAACACGATGGCTACGTTCTTTACATTGGCTCAATTTCTAAAACATTGGCTCCAACTATCAGGCTGGGATATTTAATTGGCAGTGAAGACTTTATATGGCAAGCATCGAAGCTAAAACAAGTTCTAGATATTCGTGGTGATGTATTATTCGAAGAATCTGTTGCTCATCTTTTCAACATCGGCGAAATGCAAAGGCATTTGAGAAGATCTGTAAAACTATACAAAAGAAGGCGGGATGAGTTCTGCGAACTATTAAATTCTTCTTTGGGAGATAGTGCCAATTTCAGTACTCCTAATGGGGGTATGGCAGTTTGGACTTTATTTGATCCTGAATACTCCATACCCCAACTCTCAGAAAGGCTTGCTACCCAAGGTATATACATGAACGATGGCAGCATCTATAAATATAAGCATGACGTCAATGGAATAAGGTTTGGCTTTGCCTCGCTGAATATGAGTGAAATGCAATCTTTCGCAAATGCACTAAAACGATCCCGATAAACGTCCTAATGGAAGACTTAGCTCTATGCTTAAGTGAGAGCCCTGTCCTCTGTTGAAATCTAGAATCCTATGATAAAATTGTTTCAATATTATAATCCGATAGATTTTGTAAAGGTTCTCAATGTAATTATTATGAGTTTCTTGTCCAATCATCGAACCTTATCTTACCTGGATAGAAATCGCCGGCAGGAACCAATCCTGACTTTGGCATGCTATGGAACATGTATTTGTCATCCTCGTTAGCTACCACAACTTTATCTTCACCTTTCACCTTCAAATAGTTTTCCACGAAGTTGTTCATCAATCCGCGGTCAGGCCCTGCTATTTCAACGATCTTATTTTTAGGCTGTTCCAAAGCGAACATTACCACATAATCTACAACATCCTGCAATGCGATCGGTTGATAATCAATTGTTGAAACATGGACGTTCCGGCCTTCGCCCTGAACAGCGATGATGGTGCTTACATGCTCATGAAATTGTGTTGAACGGATGATAGTATAGGGTATGCCTGATTCGATTACGGCATCTTCCTGATACTTTTTTGCTTGCAGATACCCTATATGTTGTGCGCGATCTGTTCCGACAATAGAAAGTACTAGGTGGTGCTTAATAGCTGCAAGCTTTTCAGCTTTAATTAGATGTTCAGCGGCCGTGCGAAAAAAATCCAAAGCGATCTGATCATCTGGCGATTGAGAATTAGAAAGATCGATTACGATTTCAGTTCCCATCAAAGCTTTTGCCAGTCCTTCCCCCGTCAGGACATTAATGCCGGATGAGGGCGCTCCAATAATTACCTCATTCCCCATACTTTCCAATTTTTTACTTACTCCTTTGCCCACAAGGCCGGTTCCTCCGATTACTAAGATTTTCATGATTCATTTATTTAAATAAAACTTGATCAAACAAAAACAGACGCCAATTATAAACACGAAGCTACTGCCTTGTTTATTTACAAAATACGAGATAAAACAGATAGAGATGACCATCCAATATTCAGATTTGCGACAGTCCAGCTTTTGCATTCAACTAAATAGAATAACGAAAATATCACTGGATACTACGGCCAGTTGGGAAAAGTAGTGTTATCGAAGTGATTAATGTATAGAAAAAGACCCGACCTAATGCTTCCGACGAACAGGCTACAGTCATTTGGTTACAAGTCCAGGCAGAATTTTACTGTTGCATACTGGCCCGAATTACCTGTGCATTTCAGTTGAAGGATTGCCTGAAATCCAATGGGCTTTGCTTAGTCTTGCTTTTAAATAATTTATTGAAAGACTGAGGATGCTCAAACCCGAGTTGGTAGGCGATCTCACTTACAGACATCTGCGTCGTAGATAATTTCTCTTTGGCCTTTTCGATCAGCTTCTCATGGATGATCTGTTGCATCGTCTGACCGGTCAGTTGTTTCAACAGGCTACTTAAATACTTAGCCGATAGGTTCAAAGCTTCAGCAAAGTATTGCACGCTTGGCAGCCCTTTAGAAAGCAGCGCTTCGTTCTTAAAATAGCTTGTTAAGATCTCTTCCACCTGATTTAAGACGTGATGGTTAGTGATCTTTCGGGTGATGAACTGACGTTGGTAAAAACGCTCGGCATACTGCAGCAAGGTCTCCAGGTTGGAGATAATAATATCTTGGCTGAATCTATCCATATTGGAATGATATTCAGTTTTAATATTTTTGACCAGGTCATTGATCACTATTTCCTCCTTATCAGAAAGGAAAAGCGCTTCACTGGTAGCATAGCCAAAGTAATCAAAACGCTTGATCTTGACAGCAAGTGATGTGTTCCAAAGAAAGTCGGGGTGTACGAAAAGCATCCAACCTTCCAGATCAGGCGGCACACCGCTCGCTTCACCACGCAGGATCTGGCCGGGCGCCATAAAGGCCATAAGGCCTTCGTCGAAATCGTATTTCTGTTGCCCGTAATGTAAACCGTCGCAACCTCTTTTCATAGATATCACATACAAGTCGAAAACGACCGCCTCTATTCCTGTGTCATTTTTCAGGCCTTTCAGATCCACGATGCTGATCAGCGGATGATGGGGTTTCGGTAGTCCCATCAAACGGTGTATCTCCGTTATGGAACTGATTCGGTAGGGTTTCCTGTTTGTCATACTACATTTACTTAAATTTGAACGGATACTTCAGCCATATCATAATTAATGGCATAACTAAAAACGGGATTTCTATCAACGCGATGCGGTAATTTCCTGCTCGTAGCGCCAACCCCATAATCATAACAATCAGGGCCGCATTTAGCATATTGCCCAGAAAAAAAGTGCGTGGGATGAGTAAAAGTACGCCAACCGCTATGGCTGCACAAGCAAGATATGGAATGAACGTTTCGCTAATTCCTAAGCTTTCCATCATCTTAACGGATTCCGGATTGCTTTTGTAGTATACGGTATCCCAGGCATGTTTAAAACTAAGCGTTACCGAAATGAACAGCAGTGCTGCGGAAATAATGATTCTTATCATAGTTTAGTTGAGGACAAAAGTGTTCATGATGTAACCTCCGATTATCGCTATCGGCACACCGATCATTGCACTTGTTAAAGCTTTTCTAGCCTTATTTGGATGTGCCTTTCTGTGTCTGAAATAAAGGAAAAATCCTATAGGGGGAAGGGCATTGGAAGCGACAAACCAAAACCTCGACAGCCTGTCTTTATTATCTTTCATGAGCGTTGTTTTTATAGTTTACTGAACTCTTTTCCATTTAAATGATTTGCCCATCAATGGGACACCTTTGTAACCCCGGGTTTCCAGGTCATTAGGGCCTTTCAGTTTACCTTTGAGACCATATGTGTTTCCGTCCTGTACGCTATACAAGGTACCATCCACGTATTCGCCGTCCTTATAGACAAGGCCGGTGATATGCGTCAAACCTTGCACAGACCTGCTCCGGAGTTTTTCATTCGGATTTTTAACGTCCTTCTTTGATGTTTTGCCATCTGCTTCGAACATCTCTTTCGACCATAAAAGTTTGGCGGAATAGGTGTTGCCCGCTTTGAATACCTCGATCTTGTAATCATCACATTGCCACACCCCTGTGATCCGGTCAGCAGGTAATTTCTGTGCGAAAGAGGTTATTGATAACAGCAGTGCGAACACGGCTAAAATTGATTTTCTCATAGCTGATTATTTATTGTTGATTATTCAGTTTTTTAAATTTTTTAAATTCCCTGTGTCCTAACTGCATCAGTTGGTTAGGCACCAGTCTGCTTAGAAATTTTATCACATTCACCAGAAATGGCTTGATCTCAGGTGTATCGTTCAGAAGTCCTTTGATGGCTACACTGACCAGTTTATCCACATCCATCATTTGGCTTGGGTTCGGTGGCAACACCCAATCATGCTGAAGATTAGTATTCACCCCCGGAGGAACCAGTTCGAATACCTTGACACTGGTTTTGTTCAATTGAAGGCGTAGGGCCTGCGTGTACGCATGAACTCCGGCTTTTGAAGCGCTATAAACCGGAGCGGTAGAATAAGGCATAAAAGCAATGGCAGAAGAGACGTTCACAATTGCCGCAGCAGGCTTTTTGATCAGGTGCGGTAAGAACTGATGAACCATCCGTATCGGTCCCGTGAGATTAATATCGATCTCACGGGTGACGTTTTCCAAGTCTTTGCCGGCATCCTGAACGTCAAGCAACCGCATTTCACCTGCATTGTTGATTATGATATTCAGATCAGGATATTGTTGCGTCACCTCCTCGTAGAGGCGCTCAATATCCAGCGGATCGCTTACATCGCTCTGAAAGACGTGTATTTTTGGGAAACGCCTTTTGGTATCATTTAAAGCTTCTTGTTTACGACCTGTAACGATGATGGTTGATCCCTGCCGGGTAAGTTGCCTGACAAGTTCCAAACCTATACCGCTGGTTCCTCCTGTGATCAGGATGGTGCTATTCTTTAAGTCCATATTTTCTCACTGTTGTTGATGCAAAGTTCAGCCAATATCGATGAGCAGATGTATCCAAAAGTCGCGAGGTTGTAGTAAAAACACCATTTGCTTTGATAGCGTAATTTCAGCGGGAACGAAATTGTCTAAAAACTTACTTCTTTCGCTTCGAAAAGGGGTTAAAAGAAAATCCGATGTTGGCGTAAGGCGCCGCGTCAGCTCTGCCTTCCCAAGTGTAATCCGTGAACGAACGGTCTTTTTCAAACGTGCGTGCGTAGGGATTTATACGGACACCGGCCCGCAACGAAAGGGTGATGCTTCCCGGTAAAATGTGCTCATAAAGCAGTCCCGTGTTCACGTCAACCTGGCGATACTGATAGGTTGTGCCGTTTTCGTCAAGATCGTTCAGAAAGAAAGTGGTTTGCGGGTCGAGTTCCCAACCTGCGGAAAGCCTGCCATTGCTAAACACTTTTTTTCGCAGGTAGGCATACCGTGGCAGAAAAACATCTGCCATCAGGCGCTCATTAAACTTATGCTCTAAAAGGAATGTTGGAATCACTCGGATAAATGTACCGGGATCGGTAGTGTATAAAATTCCGACATTGATCTTCGTTCTATTGTTCGCTTTCAGAACAATAGCGCCAGTAAACAGCCCGCGAACCCTTTCCAGCGAACGTTCACTCCAATCAACATTGACACTGCCGCTATAGATGACGGTCTTTCCAAAGAGTTTCGAGAAATAGACAACGTTCAGCCCCTCTGTATGATAATGAAGATCTCTGCTGACCGTTTGTGATGTAGCCGTTGTGGATGTCGGGAAGTTGTACTCAGCAGAGACATATCGGTAAAAACCATTGGCCTGTACCAACCATCGGCGGTTTTGCAAAAGATTAATATTGGCACTTGCACTCAGTTGTGACCATTTGGTAAACTCGCCATCCGGAAGATCCTGTCCTCTTAGGGTAGACGAGGAGTTGTAATTGCCGTATTGTTTGTAGTCTATGCTAAACGGCCTGCGTTCGGCAAACTTATCCGCTTCATATTCAGCGACTTTTTTGGCAAGACTATCCTGGCTCTGCGCCTTACCGGCGAGGGGCAGCATTGCAATACATGTGATTACTGTTAGCGCCTGGATATAGCCGAAAGCTGCTCCTATTGAATGACGCGCGCTAGAAATTAAAAAATTGTGATTAAACATAATTGCTAAGATTAATTGTATGGAACTATTATTTTTTATGGCGGAGCCTGATCCTGACGAACATGTCTATGCCGCAGGTAGTCAGGCGTACGTAGCGTACAGGTGATCTGACGATATTTGTCCTTTGCAGGTGAATTTTGATCGCAATATGGATGATCTGGAAAACGTAAGTCCGCACCAGGTCGGACTTGTAGAGATAGTTGGATTCCATGCTACCGCATATCTTATCAAAGATCGGCGCAAGTGTCAGCACTTCTTCCTCATCCAATTCGATGCTTATGGGATTGCGCTCTTTAAAAAGATCGATGGCCTCGAAATTGCACCAAACACCTTTATCAAAAAATGCCTTTTCAAACGATGTGATACAACCCATATCCTGATCTTCCCATTCAAGATCGCTTGACCTGCAGAAGACAAGGGCCGGACGCCCCGTTAAGGTGGCACTTATTTTTAGATAGATGTAAAACGTGTTTTCGTTTGGAAGCAGCCTGTCCCTCCCGCTTCGACCCGATGGCCACCATTCGGCATAAAACTGATCACTTTTCATTTTTTCGAAAATATTACCAAGTATGCCAGCCCTAGGTCCAGACAATACCTATTTACACAGCTTTACCAGCCGTTATGGCAAACGCACAGGTTTGCATGATAGTCAGTGAATATGTTATTTAATAAGTGAAAGTTGGTTGCCCATGTCTGCAGGGACATTTTGTCTGGGTGGTACGGCGAAGTGTTCTCTGATCTTTCTGCTGGCGATGAATAGGGCAATGCTGCTTAGTAAACTGGCAACAGGAACGATCATCATTCCCCAGCGCAAACCGTTTACCTCATAAGCCGCACCGACCGCATCACTGATCATGCCCACGAGCAGCGGCGATAGTGCCGGACCTAATAACCCGGAAGCGATCATAAGCAGACTGGAAGACAGTGCCTGCTTCCCTGCCCCTGCTATAAGATGACCTGCGCCAAAAGCAAATGGAAGCAGAAACGCAAAGGCTAGCATAGCAGGTACAAAAAGCGCAATGGACATCCAGCCTTCGGGCGCCAGGAGCCCTGCAATCGTTGCAATTGCGGCGATGCTGAAAACAATAGCTGGCGGATGCAATAAACGGCTTGCCTCGCGGTTTAAAGCGCTATCAAATAACCGTCCACCACCTACGGTGCCGATGATGCCCATCAGCCCTTGTAACAAGCCGAAGGACAGCCCCACCTCGCTGGCTGTCATGCCGTATGTCCGTATCAGGAACGGTGCAGTGAAGGCATAAAATGGTGCAGCGGCAAAACCTAAAAAGTTCGCGCCAATGAACATCCACAGGAACGCAGGTTTCGACAGCAGCTCGCGGCCGGCGGACCAGATATTGCCGGTAGCACTGCCGGGCTGCTTCGAAGTAATGACCGTCTTCCCTGTAAACGTCAACACCAGGATAACCAATAGTAATCCGACACCTCCCGCAACAAAAAGAGCAAAACGCCAGCCTATATGATCACTTGCCCAGCCGCCGACACCAAACCCTATCATTGTACCCAAAGGGATGCCCATCGAAAAAATGCCGAGCGCGCGACCGCGCCGATGCTCTGGGATGTTACCCGCAATCAGTGCATGACTGGCGGGCGTTCCTCCGGCTTCTCCAAGGGCTACGCCAAAGCGCGAAAGCGCCATTGTCAGGAAACCTGCCGACAAACCACCCAATCCCGTCATAATGCTCCAGATCAATACACACCAGAGCAAAACCTGCCTGGATGCCCCACGATCAGCCAACCGTGCAAGCGGCAGGGAGGCCACAGAATAGATCGCTGCAAAGGCTATCCCATTGATCAGCCCTAACTGCGTATCACTGAGGTGCAATTCTTTTTTAATGGACTCTGCAAGGATAAAGGGTAATATACGGTCGATCTGGCTGAATGCGCTGACCAAAAATAAGGTAACAATGAAAGCCGTTCTGCGCCAGCGGCTCAGCGGAGGTGTTGAAGTCAATTGATCGTTCATAACCATGATTTTGATTGTAAGTAGAATTTTTTTGAGGGAAATTATTTGCCGGACATGGCTTTCTCGCCCATCTTAGTGGCTTGCGAAAGCATGAATTTGGGGGCAAGCCTGCTCAGGATACGCATGATCTTGGCACTGCCGGGAAAGATCTCGTAGGTATTGTTGATCATCCCTTTAATAGCTTCGTCTACAATTTTTTCGGGTGAGACTAACATTTTGGTATCAACTTCGCCGCCATTCCTGAACTTTTCATTCAGGGGTGTTGTAGAGCCGGGGGCGATGAGTTCGAATACCTTGATGCCGGTAGATTTAACCTGTACCCGCAGACATTGCGTGAAGGATCGTAATCCTGATTTACTGGCGCTATAGACAGGGGCAATCGGGAATGCACCAAGTGCGATACCGGAGGTGACATTTAGGATGGCGGCGGTCTGCTGTTTTTTAAGGTGGGGCAGAAACTCCTGGACCATGCGAATGGGGCCCATCAGGTTGATCTCTATTTCGCGGGTAATATCATACAGGTCGTGATCTTCATACAGGGCAATCTTTCGCATCTCCCCGGCATTATTGATCAGCATGTTCAGCTCGGGAAACTTTTCTGTTACCTCTTTGTACAGACAGCTGATATCCTCGACCTTGCTAACATCACTTTTTATAGTGTGGATGCCAGGAAGAATCTTTTTTGTCTCTTCCAGTTTTTGTTCGTTCCTGCCGGTGATGATCACCCTATTGCCGAGTTGAAGGAGTCTGGAGGCAAACTCAAAACCAAAGCCACTTGTTCCTCCCGTGATCAGAATTGTGTTCTTGCTTAATTCCATGTTCTTTAATTTAATAGAACAAAGTTGGCAAGAACGGATCAGGAGGACTTTGCAAGAATCAAAACAATGTTTGCAAAAACGAAACCTTTCTCTAGTTTCTGAAAGTCAGAGGAGAGCAGTCCGTCTGCTTTTTGAAAAAGTTAGAAAAATGTGCGACCTCTTCAAATCCTAAACTAAACGCGATCTCGGACACATTCCATTCCGTTTGCCTGAGCAATATCTTAGCTTCCTGAATGATCCGGTTACTGATCAGGCTTTTTGTTGTCTGTCCGGTCTGCTGTTTCAGTACACGGTTCAGATAGTTAACATGGATAGACAGCTGATCGGCATAGTCTTTAGGCGTACGCAGTTTAAGTCCCTGAAATGGCGAGGCGATGGGAAACTGCCGCTCCAAAAGTTCGGCGAACAATGAGGATACACGGGACGAGGCGTTATGCTCCTGGTAAAGATCAGTAGCAGGCTGCAACTTTTGACCGTAGTGGATCAGCTCCATTAAATAGTTGCGTATCAGGTCATATTTATACGCATAGTCGGAATTGATCTCCTTATGCATCTTTCTGAAAATCGCTTTGATCTCTTCCTTTTCCTGTTCATTGATATGGAAGCAGGGATACCCCCCCGGCTTAAATATAGGCAGTTCATCAAGTACAACACCACTTTTGGACTGTGCAAGAAAATCCGCGCTGAAAAGGCAAAAGTAGCCACGCTGATCCATGTCTTTGGCGATCCAGTTATAAGGGACCTTCGGCGTGGTAAACATCAGTGCCTGCGTTTCGATATCAATTACTTTATCGGCATATTCCGCCCGGTTGCGTCCATCAATTAGGTTGATCTTATAGTAGGCGCGCCTGTTGTAAGTCATATTAGGCTTTACTTTGATCAGTTTTGCCAATTCACTGACATCAAATACATTGAAATGGCCAACTTCCTTTGTAAGCCCCTGGGGTAATAACTGGCTGATGTCTTTGTTTAAATTATCTGAAGCTGTCTTATAAAAACCTTCAAGCGTAGTGATTTCCATATTGATCGATTTGCAATAATCAAACATAACCATTCTATTCCACCTTAACAAACATTCTTTAAAACTGCGCTTGAAATTCAAAATTGTGGTGCCATCAAAAGCGGATAACGGTGTAGGCTTACCAAAGTTAGGACAGCATAAAATTCAGATAAAAATAATCTCCGCAAATTACTTTTACACTACGACTGGCACTTTGTAAAAATGCGACAAATTAAAGCAATGATGGTGAAAGTCCCGTATTTCGTTTGATGTCATTGCTAAGATGTGAATGATCATAATAACCGCATTCAAATGCAATATCGAGCAAGCTGCGGTTTTGCTTCGAATCTTTGATTAAAGACAAAGCATGCTGAAAACGGATAATGTTCGAATATTCTTTTGGTGATAGTCCGATGAGCTTTTTAAAATTCCGCTCCAGTTGTCTTACGGTTGTAAAATTTCTTTTCGCCAGATCGTAAATGTTAGCTGTTCCGTTTGATGAATGTATATGGTCAATAACAGCATGTAATGGATTGGTTTTGGTTTTTATTCTTTCGGAATAAAAATGGTCAAAATAATTGAATGGATTTTCAAATGCTTTATCAACACGAAATGAATTGGATTTTTCTAATTCGACCGTGTTATTTGTCAATTCGTCTTGCGAAGCATGACGATAGAAATTCGCAAAAGTTGCCGGTTTTAGGCACACACCAAATAAATGCGTATCGTTATCAATAAAGCTATCTTTAAAAGAATTCATGGCACCCACTACGTACGTCTTTCCAAATTCCATCGAAAGCGCCCCGTTATCTGTCAGACATTTATTCCCTAAATTCAGTATGATGCCCGCACAGCCATCGGGAAAAACCCGTTCCCATTGTTTTTCGTTTTCAGCTCCCTTCAGTTCCCAATAAAAATGAATGAAGCGCGCTAATTCTTTATAGGGTTTTATTTTTTTGTATTTCATCAAAATAATTCATCACTTTTTTGTCTGTGTCGTTTTGTAATCTCACTTTGCTGTCAAAAAGTTCCGTCCTTAATTGTCTGTATAAGGATACTCCGTTTCTCAAACTAGCTAATAAGGATTGCCGATCATAGGTTGGAATCGTGCGTTTTAACTTTTCTAAATCTGCGGATTCCAGTTCTGTTTCTACTTTTCTAACACCACGGGGTAAATTGTCATTTTTGATATGGAGCAATGGTCCAAAAACAACCATGCGTAAAAATCCCATAAAGTCATATGCTTCAAAATATTCTCCCCGCCCTATTTTTAGCAATGCGTAATGGATCCAAGTCCAAAAACGATCTTCAATCCATTGATAGTCCGGGTAAGGAAACTTCGCTTCGGTACAGTGAATTGCTCTTTCAAGTTGTCTATCTTTGTCGATTAGCAAAGTTGGAGTTTCAATACGGACTTGAAATTCGTCAAGTGTTAAAAATTTTATATCTACGTGCAAAAGAGGATTGTCATAAAGACAAATCAATAATCTCGGTTCTCCAACGTGCTCACCCGTAAATCCCGACAAAAAATCCCCTAATCTTTTTGCATAGTCGAGCATACGATTGCTGTCGTTGGAAATTTTTTGTTTCGTTACCAGAATTAGGTCGAGGTCAGAAAATTCATCTATTTCATTGGTCAGCCACGAACCCGCAACAGCCAAACCAATCACGTTGTCGTCCGGCTCTAAAATCTCTTTAGCTTTGTCAGCAAATTCTCGTTGTATCATTGTATCACTGTCATTTCTTCAGGTTACCTGTAACTAATAAATACACGTAATGCGGATTAAAAATAATTGTCAGCATTAGTTTCAAATTTACAAAATAAATTCTTCCGTAATTATTGTTTGAATGCCAAGTGTGTCTTTCAACGTCAATCAACACCACCTTTCCCATCCCTTCAAAATACCTTTATAAATTCGACTTCCACAGCAAATGAGGCTGCTCTCTTTTTTGCTTTTCCCGAGGCTAAGCTAATCTTCCAAAGTAATAGCCATAATTGGAATTTTTCCGTAAATTATGCTCTATTATCTTCTGCGTCGAGTACACAACAGGTTCCCTTACTGAATAAGCCTACCCTCTTACTTTTACTAGCAAGTCGTGCGGATAGCCTAACACGATTTTGCTTAATTCATCCAATCGGGAAAGTTCTTCAGGGTTTAATTCTATCTCTGCTGCTTTTAAGTTGTCTTCCAAATGATTAATATTACGGGCACCCGCCAATGGAAAATGACCAGTGGATAACGCCCAGGCAAAAGCAACCTGCCCCGGCTTTGCGTCATGTTCTTTGGCCACTAACTCCAGGTAGTTAAGGATCTCCTTCGTAATATCATCCTCCCGTTGCGCTTCATCAGCTATTTTGGCTAAGCGCCCGGTTGCACCCTTCCTGTATTTACCGGTTAATAAACCGCCGGCAAGCGGAGAATAAAGCATGGTTCCTAATCCAAACTCTTTGGCCATTGCCAGAAATTCCCGATCTGCTGTTCGTTGTACCAAATTGTATTCAATCTGGATGGCGTTCAATGGAATCGAGGAGGCAATCGCAGCAGTTTTCCAGGCAGGGAAATTGGTTAGCCCCATATAAAGCACCTTGCCGCATTGTACTAAATCTTCCAATCCGCGGGCAATTTCCTCCCAAGGGGTACAACCATCGTCATAATGCGGCATATAAATGTCGATATAATCGGTTTGCAATCTTTTGAGGCTTGCATCCACAGCCTGACGCATCGCTTTACGATGATTTCCGAAATTGCTGATACCAGGATTCGGACGGCTACTTTGCGTATATTTTGTGGAAATAATAAAATTCTGGCGTTGACCTTTCAGAAATCTCCCGATGATTTCTTCCGATTCGCCCAACTGGTATCTATCGGAAGTGTCGATAAAGTTACCACCTGCCTTAGCATAGCTTGTTAGGATACCGTGTGCTTCCTCCGGAGTTGATCCATAACCGCTGCGGATGCCCAAACCGGCTCCGCCTAGAATAATTTCACTTGCAAACAGACCGGTGCGTGTGCCGAATAATTTGTACTTCATTTTTTTTGTTTACTTTTATTATACAAAAGTATCTGAAGGTAATTTTGTGTGCAATAACGGATAAATTTGTCCGTATCCGAATCGTTTAGCAATTGGCCTTATGTATCAAAAGAAAATACCGGTGATGCTGGATTGTGGCCTGCATCTTTTTATGGAAGTGATGAGCGGAAAATGGAAAATAAGCCTTCTTTGGAGCATTTACCACGGCATCAAACGACCGGGAGAAATTCACAGAACCCTATCCAAAGCTTCCAGAAGGGTGTTGGATGTACAGCTGAATCAATTGGTAGCACATGGTTTAATTTTAAAGAAAGATTATAACACCAAACCCTTTAAAGTGAAATACGAATTGACGGAACTAGGAAAATCACTTATTCCTATTATTGAATCAACTGCCCGATGGGGAGAAGAAAACAGAGAAATTTTAGAAGAGCGGATTTTATCCGAAGGAGTGTAATGAAGGGTTACGTTTTTTTTCTCTCCGCAAAAAACAACCTAAAGCAAGGTAAGTTCATTATTCCAAAAATGGTTCCCGACTAACATGATGCTATGAATTCGGACAGTATATTCCTGATTTTGTTTCCCTTAATAAAACAGGTACAGAAATGCTTACCAAAGATTAGATCAGCATAGTTGATGGTGCACCACCTTAAAAGAGTTGCCAAAATAGCTTATTAGGTAGCCGACGGACGGGATTCCTTACAGCTAAACACCTCCGAAGCTAAAATTGGCAACCAGTACCTTTATCAAAGATTCTATATTTGGATCAACTACAATTCATTAGCGAGTTATTAGAAAATGGATGATCTTTTATTATACAATCAATATCAAAAAATAAAGACTTTTATGTATCAAGCTGTCTAGCGAAAGGTCTTATGGGGGAGCAGAAGGCATATCACTGTTTTGAGATGTTGGATGTTTTATGTTGTAACGCCCTGATGTTTTTTGTGCCAACCTCATCCATCCATTGATCAAAAGTTGTCAAGCTTGGCATCCATTGATTAATAAGCGAATAATCTATTGGATCGTAGCCTTCCTTTTCGATCATTTCAACCAGTTGCGCGAATGTTTTGCTTTGTTGATATAATAGCTCTTGAGGGACTTGTATAAACTCGATGGATTGGTTTAATTTACTTTCCAGCAGCTGTAAAATTTGCTTCGGCATGTACAGGTCGCTCCCTAAATCAATCGTTTTCCCTTCGAATTGTTTTTGATTTTGAAATACAATTCTGGCAAAGGTTCCTATATCCTTTGTGGCTATATAGGGAATAGCCCGATCTTCAGGTAAGGGATTTATAAATTTCCCTTCCCCCAAACCGAAACTTGGCAGCAAAAGATTTTCCATAAAGGATGCTGGCCTTATAACCACACCGCTTAACCCGCTGGCCCATAAGTATTGTTCAATACTGAATTTGAATTTTGGACGGAACGTTGCTTGTTTATCTGATGCCATGACCGAAGAATATATAACGAAATTGACTCCGCATTCTTTGGCTACCTCTAAGATCTGAATTCCCATCGCTGCTTCCTGTTCATCAGTCTCTTTGCTGGATATCCAAACCGGCGGCAGCACAAGATATAGTCCGTCCATGGCTTGCAACGTTGGGCGTAAAGCATTAATGTTTTCCAGATCTCCTTGTAATAAATGAGCACCTTTGCTTTTTAAATGCTGTGCTTCCGGACTATTTGGATTTCGGGTTAAAGCAGTCACGTCGAAACCATGATCTAATAACTCTAAAACGGTGGCGCTTCCTTGATTTCCGGTAGCACCTGTAACAAAAATCTTTTTCATTTTCTGTAATATATTGGACAAAGGTATTTCGGGATACCGTTATATTTGCGTTTAGTTTCCTCAAGGAAAGCGCTATGGAGAAAAAGATAAAGCCCTGTATCGACGATGAAGAAATGTTGAATAAAAGATTTTTGGCATTGCGAGACACCTTAGAATTATTTGGAGGTAAATGGAGGTTCTGTTTACTTCTTAATATTTATTATCATGAGCGATTACGGTTCAAGGATTTTTTTGAAGTTTCAAAGGGTATTTCCCCAAAAGTGCTAAGTAAGGAATTGACAATTCTGGAGGAACACCAACTTGTTCAGAAAGTTGTCGAATACACGCCTACGCAAGATATTGCGTATTATCAACTCACTTCCCATGCGCAGATGATTTGGCCGGTTCTGAATAGTTTGATCGAGTTTGGACTCTCAAACAGAAAAGAGGTAATTGGGGCCATCTTAAAAAGTAAATCTTGATGGTATTTTTTTTTGTAAACAGCCATAAGTCATTTCTTCATCTTGTTTAATTTCAACCAGCATATTCGCACATTACAGTTTTTATCAAATGGTAAATAAGTAAAGTGATATTATGTTTAACTTGCCTTAATGGAAGAAATGATTGAATATATGCTGCGATTTGGCAACCTTAATAAACAGCAAATCGACCTGATCGTAAGTAAAGCGCAACCACGCGAATTAAAAAAAGAGGATTATTTCTCTGAAGCGGGAAAAGTGCCAAAGGAGGTCGGCTTTGTAGTTGAAGGTGTTATTCGTGGCTGTTATTACAATAATAAGGGTGATGAAATTACACGTTGTTTTATTAGTGAAAACAGCTTGGTATGTGATTATGTTAACTTGGAGGCAAACACTTCATCTTCTGAGTATCTACAAGCCATTACAGATTGTAACCTTATTGTATTTTCAAAAAAAGATTGGGAAGAACTCTCCCATATTATCGTTGGTTGGGATAACATTAAGAATAAAATGGTGCAACTATGTATGTACCAAAAATCCAGAAAAGGCCCCGTAATATCGCAAGATGCTACCACAAGATATTTAGAATTTATGGAAAATTACCCATCGCTCATCAATCGTATTCCACTGGCTTATATTGCCTCCTATTTAGGAGTAACTCAACAATCTCTTAGCCGAATACGGAAAAATATCCGGTAATATAACTTTTTACTATTGGTAAATAGCATGACTGTTTAATGCTCAGGTTTTGTGATTAACATAATGCCGTCATATAATTACTCCACTTTCCATTCCCTACGCTGTTTGTGCTGCTGCCTGAATTTGGCATAATAGCCGTTTTGCAGCAGC
Organism: Olivibacter sp. EAT-5; assembly: GCF_044784325.1. NCBI lineage: Bacteria > Pseudomonadati > Bacteroidota > Sphingobacteriia > Sphingobacteriales > Sphingobacteriaceae > Olivibacter > Olivibacter sp. EAT-5. The sequence continues at coordinate 5,728,376 of NZ_CP173028.1, forward strand.
AGATCATGGGGGCTTCCCTGCTCTATGACACTGCCGTTTTCCAGTACAACGATATGGTTGGCCGCCTGAATAGTGGCAGGGCGATGGGCAATGATGATGATGGTCCGGTTTTGGTCGCTGGAAATATTAGCAATGGCGTTGCTGATAGCCTGTTCGTTTTCCGGGTCAAGGGCTGATGCGGCCTCATCTATCAACACAATACGCGCCTTTTTCAAGAACGCCCTGGCGATGGATACCCGCTGGCGTTCGCCGCCTGATAATTGAAGTCCTCCTTCACCAACCTTGGTGTCCCAACCCTTGGGTAGCCTTTCAAGCATTTCATCGAGCTGCGCTGATGAAGCGGCCTCTTTTAATTCGGCCTCCGTCGCATCGGGTTTGGCTATCAACAGGTTTTCCCTGATGGAGGTGTCAAAAAGATAAACGTCCTGAAAAATAATGGCGATGTCATCTATCATCGTGTTGTAGTCCAATTCACGGATATCCACTTTTCCAATCTGAATATTTCCCTGATCTACATCGTAAAAACGTGCTATAAGCCTGATCAATGTCGTTTTTCCAGAACCCGACGCACCGATTAATGCCGTTGTACTGCCGTGGGGAAAAAGCAAGGAAACATTTTTAATGACGGGCTCGCGGTCGTATGCAAATGTTATATTGTTTAATCGGACTGATGTATCTCCGCTATTTTTGGTATGCCGCGGGTTGATGGGTAAGGTTGGAGTTTGCAGTATATCCTTTACACGGTTCATGCCGTTATCCATGGCCTGCAGCGCCCCGATCAATTCTGTCAGGTACGCCAACGGTTCTAAAAATCGGACGGCCAAAATAAATAGAATGATCGTTTGCGAAACGGTGAATGACCGGTCGATAAAGAACTGTGTTATAAGCAAAATGACTGCAATGAAGCCTACGGTAATAGCACCAATAAAACTGAGGAAAGGTATCTTGGCCCGCTGCAAGCCCTTACGATAAACAGTGCGGTGCTCCGCGAGTGTTTGTTGCAACGACTTTGTTCCTTCCACGGCTTTCCCGGCTGCGCGAAGCACCGTTTGGGCCTGTCCTAACTCGATGGCCTTTCCTGCGATTTCAGTGGCCGCTCGCTCGAGCTTAATTTCCTCTTCAGCTGCTATTCTTGCACCCCAACGCAATACGAAAAGCGCCAAGGGCATAATAAATAGAAATAACAGTCCTATTTGCCAATTGACTAAAAAGGTGACAAGAATAATGGAAGCGGGCACCAATATGGCCACGATGGCAGGCGCTCCAATGGTTACTACAAGTTGGGCAATTAAGCCTATATCTGCTGTAAGGGTACGGGCTAGCCTTGCTTTATTATCAGAGGTAAACCAACCTAACGGCAGTTGCGTAACATGGCTCATCACATTATTGCGTAACTGCGTTGCCAGCTTCATGGATGCGCCGAAACCGACAGGTGTTGCGATAACAGTCAATGTTAAATAACTTACGAAGGCAACAGCACCGATTATAAGCCAAAATTCTATATCATGAAAGGCAACTGATTCTTTTAGTAGGTAATTAAGTATCGGCACCAATACGCCCAATAAAACACCTTGCAATAGGGCAAGAATAACATGAAGTAATGTTAATTTGAGAAGGACCGATTTATCCGGAAATAGCCTATATAGCTTTCTTATCATTTTTTGTTGATTTTATATGTACACGAAACAGGGGTTTATTATTTAATCTGCTGGGCCTGCCACATGCTGAAATAGAGCGACCGATTATTGAGCAGCTGCTGATGGGTACCGTGCTCCACAATTTTACCTGTCTGCAGTACGATGATCTGATCGGCATTGGTAACTGTATATAAGCGATGGGCGATCATGATCACCGTTTTGTTCTTCACCAGCGAGCTGAGTGCCAGTTGAACCAGGATTTCATTGTCAGGGTCAAGCGAGGCGGTGGCCTCATCAAGAACTACAATAGGAGCGTTGGATAAAATTGCCCGGGCAATGGTCAGCCGCTGACGTTCTCCACCGGACAGGCCGCTGCTAGCTGTTCCGAGAACGGTATCATACCCCTGAGGAAGCCGCTTGATTACCTCATGTATATATGCGGCCTTTGCAGCGCTGATAATGTCCTGCTCTGACGCCTTTGGATTGGCTACCCGAATATTTTCCCGAACGGTATCCCGCAACAACACGACGTCCTGAAAAACAAGCGACATGCTTCCTAGCAACTTCTCCGATGTCATTTGCCGGATATCAATCCCACCAATGGTAATATTGCCTTTTCCCACGTCGTAGAACCGAGGGATAAGATGAGCCAAGGTCGATTTTCCAGATCCGGACGGGCCTACCAGGGCGGTTACCGTACCTTGCGGGCAGCGAAAACTTATATCCTGCACAGCATATTGTTGGTTGGAGTACCCAAAAGAAACGTTATGAAAAGCAACGGCATATTCTTCGGGATCTTTGGGATAATTCCCTTCCGGTATAATATCCTGTGTAAGAATGTTTTCAATATTGGAAGCAGACAGCCGTCCTTTTCGTAATCCCTGAGAACCGTGAACGGCGGGCACCAATGAGGTTGGCAATCCGATTCCGACAATCAGGAAAGGTAAGAACTCTGCAACGGGCAGTATGCCGCGGTTAATCAATAAAATGCCTGCGATAACGATGACGCCCAACAGGGTTGCCTCTGATGCAAAAAGGCGGGCAATTGCGGAGCTATATTTTGTTTCAGACACCCACACTTGCATGGCCTTGGCATATTCTTTTATGGCCGCATCAAAGCGTGCCAATAATCGGCCCCCAACGCCAAATGTTTTTACCACTGTAATACCATCAGCATATTCGACCGCTGATGCGCTGATTTTGCCTTCAGCAACCAATAATCGGTTCATGTGGGTAGTTGCCGACCGCATCGCGATCTTGAAGCTGATATACATAACGGAGAGAACGGAAATGCTTAGAAGTGTCATCAGCGAGTTTACGGTCCACAGGTAGCTAACACCTACAAGAACCACCGTTAGCGCTCCTATCATCTCGCGGAGTGCATGCGCTATCAGCTGATGCATTTCTTCCAGATCGGTGGTCATCACTTTTTTAATAGCGCCTGAGCCGTTTTGCCTGAACCAGCCTAAGGGAATTGCTCCCAAACGTTGCACAAGCCGCACCCGAATATTGTACAATATTTCGGCGTCTGCGGTATGGCCCAATTGGGAGGAAAAGAACAGGAAGACCAGCCGAAGAGTTGCGCCGCATATGCCCACTGCGACCCATGACCATATAGATTGCCGGGAGACTTCTTCGAGTGAATAGATCATTCTAGCAATCTCGGCTATGGCGATATAGGGTGCTAAACCGACCGCAGACCCTACTAAAGCAAGCAGGCATCCGCCGATCACATATTTTCTAACGGGCCATAGTAAACGGTTAAGGGCCTTAGCTTGCATCAATTCAGTTGGTTTTCCTTTTGATGTTGAAGTTTCGGACTTGTTATTCTCACGTTGTTGCATGCGTTATTTATTTTGATTCTAAATAATGTACTTTTGTACCTGTATTTGGCTTTGCAAAGTTCCTTCGCATTATGGGGCGACCGGTAACGCGAAAGGAAGTATAAAAGCCGTAAGAAGAATTATTATGGGATACAGCATGCAATTGGAGTCGGAGACGGTTTATGTGAATACCGAATTTTTCAGTCCGCGTATATTGGAACATAGGCTTTCGTATGAAGATAATTCGCTATCGATGGAATTATCCGACATCTCTTTAAATGATTTTCATTTAATACGTGGCAGGCAGGCGGCCAACGAGGATATCAGCTTTGCCATCCACTTCGACACTTCGTTTTATGTCACCCATTTTGTGCTAGGTAATACCTTAAATGCATCAAAGCAGAATCCCTGGGCACCTTCTCTAAACACCTATCGGCTATACTATCAAGACAGGGATCAATCGGAATCCGGATATATAGGTAAAAACCAGCAATATGATTTCTTTGAAATGGCTTTTCAGAAAAGCTTTTTAGACGGGCTCGTTGAAGAAGATGAGCTGCTTGCAGACAAGTTATTTAGCCGCTTTGGTAAGGAAGAATATAGAAGCGCTCCTGCTTCTCCTATAATCCCTGATATGTACAGTTGTCTTGGCGCTATGAACAGTAAGGTTTTTACTGGGCCGCTGCAACAGTTGTACCTAGAGACGAAAGCCCGTGAGCTTTTGTTGCTACAGATTCAGACGCTAATGAAAACAGAAAGTGCAGTATCAACGTTAAAACCTGCGGATATTGACTGCCTGCATGAAGCAAAGCATTACATCGAGCGGAACTACCGAAGGCCTTGCTCCATTATTGATTTAGCCAAAATTGTCGGTATTAATCAAACCAAACTGAAACGCGGTTTTAAAGAGTTGTTCGGCACCACGGTATTCGGTTATGTGAGAGATTTGCAAATGGAAAGGGCTAAGCAGCTACTGCTGGAAGAAGGCCTTTATGTTAGCGAGGTGGCCGATCAGGTAGGATATAATCACCCTCAGCATTTTACCGTGGCGTTTAAGCGTAAATTCGGTGTATTGCCAAGCGAACTGAAAAATAGTTAGCTTTCATTCCATGAGACTGTTCTTAGCACGGGAGCCTCGTTTGAACTGCCAACAGTATTTTAAACAGAAAAGCCATGCACGTTGTTTAATGCATGGCTTAAATATGTATGATAAATAGATGTCTTAGTCTATTTCTTTTTCTTATCTAGTTTGGCGCGGATTTTTTGAACGAATTCAATAGAAACTTTTGCGGCTTTGGCCGCTTGCTCATCGGTAAAACCGAATTCGAGCAATAGATTCTCTACAAACTCTTTGCTCTTTTTTTGTTCACCTTGCCTAGTAGCTCTATCCAACAGTAATTCTTCTATGCCCATAGCTTCGCTCCTTCCTGTAACCGTTTGTATTTCTTGTTCAAATTTAACATTATTATCATCATTTTCAAAACGTACATAATACCTTAAAAAGTTCATCAGTGCCCTGATTTTCTTTCTTTTAATCCTTCTTTCAGTCAGCTTGCGTAGCAATTGTAGCTTAAAGCTCATCAGCTCTGCCTCGCTTTCTTGACTATCTCCGTACTTGCTTCCTATAAATGCTGCCCTTCCTACCAATACTGCGATTGCAAACGGATTACCACTTTCCAATAATTCTTCTTCATTCTGCAGCGCCAGCTGGTATGTATTAAAGCGATAAGTTAAACTGGTTCCTTGATAGCTGGTTTCGTATCTATCAGGTCGCTTCATCTTGTATCCGTCCGTAAAGACGGCATAGGCACTGATACGTCGGTTGTATTTGTCCAATATCCTGTAATAGTAAGTGAACATACGCCTGGGGAAATCCTTTTGATACCTTCCTTGTACTTCTACATGAATCAGTATCCATTCCTCCTTCCCTTCCCAGGTGTTTACTCTTGCCAGCTTGTCCACAACTTTTGGTGAAAATTCATCTTCTTCGGGCGGGAATAACTGCTCGAGTTCTTTATCGAGAAAGGCGATGCCCTTTTTCAGGTCGTATATCTCATCAGCCTTGGGATGCATGAAACGAAGGAAGTCATCGAAGATCTCTTCCAATATCCCCTTCCATAACAGATCGTCTTTTTTTGCCATCGACAGGTTCGGCTTTGGTTCTATGGCAAAGATACTGAAAACAACTGAATATTACTAATATTTTTAGCAAAATAAACAAACGTAATTAATAACTATTTTTACTGTTAGAAGAAATTAAAAACATTGTTGTTTAAAAAGGATACCAGATTGGAGGCAGCATGTAAAGAGGCAACAAAAAGTGTTGCTTTAGCGATATCGTACTGGTTCCGGATAAACACGTATGAGTAGGCAAAAATGAATCCGGTAAAGACCATCACCATCGCATACACCCAATTATAATAGTGAGAAATACCAAATAAGATAGCGGATAATAGCACCAGCAATCTTCCCCTCAACTTAAACTCGTATCCTATTTCGATAACGGCCAGCTGGAAAATAAAGGTCTCTATCACCGGTGCAACGATAACTAGCATCATAAAAGCGAAGAAAATACTTTCATTTTCGATAGGATTGGATGTTAAGCTAGGGTCAATCATAGTCGCGATAAAAGCAGTGACACCTGAAAAAGTCATTTCAGCAATAAGAAAAATGAAAAATAATTGGATATAGGATTTTGATTGCAGGTAGGATGTCAATTGAGATTGTATTTGGTAAGCTATTTTAATCATCGGTTTATTAGCTAATAAAGAAAAATAAGGAAAGACATGTTGATTTCACCATTCAGCGTAGAAATTTAGAAACGGTATTCTTAAATAAAAAAGTCATACATAGCAATTAAATTATTGACGTCTATAAACTTACAGTATTATTCTTAACGTTTTTTGCTCAATTCCGGAAATACTTCAAACTATTTCCGGAAACTTCGGCAGCCCCGAACAATCCTTTTATGCCATATTTCTTCACTGCCTCTATTCCATTCAGGTAGTGTACAGAACCTCCTGTTGCTTGTACCCTACTAAGGGACTCCTTAATATTCTTGCCATTAATGGTTAATACGTGGTGATTACCCAAGACGCCGACAAGGGTGTTTGCTGCCCATTTGTGATAGATGGCTATGCCTCTGTTATAGGTATATACGTTTGAGCCAGGTTCGATGTTTCCCTCAATCTTTATCCGGCCATTTAAAATAGTGTCTAATTTCCCATAGCGATAAATAAGCAAGCGTCTACTTTTTTCCTTTTTTGTCTCACTGTTGCTGACGTAATATAGGTTATCCGGTGTTAATGTCAGCAACGTATCACCTTTTAAACGGTAACTTAAGGATCCTAGAAATAGCGTATCATCTATTTCTCCAGTGGAATGAATGGCGTTAAGGCCCAGGTTTAAGCGAGAAGGAACGGAACCGGCATTATGAGCTAAGAGAAGAGCCATTTTTTTATTCATACGAACACTATCTTCCCTTCCATAAAAGATCTGTGCTTTGCCTCCTCTTATCTCTACTGCACCATACTGCCCGGCATCTCCGAATTTTTCCATCGCCTTTTCCCTGCTGTATTCCACTATAGTGGATGCATGACTTACGCCAAGTGCGTATTTTCCTTCTTCCGGATGGAAAATGGAGTCGTTCAGGAGAATTAGTCGATCATTTGGCCGGACATACCCTTTGATTCCGCTGGAAACATTGTCAAAGAAATAATCCGGCAAATATCGTTTTCCGAAAGGAACTAGTGACCAGCCGCTTAAAGAAATAGATAAGACGACAAGAATTATTATGCTAACGGCGATCAAAGATTTACGATGATTATTACGCATAATTTAGGGTTTAAGGAATTGTCCCAAATGAATTGATTCTCTAATATACAGATTTTAGCTAAATTAATGGAGGGTTAGCTTCTATCCTACTTGCATTACTGTCTATAAAATGATTTGAGAAAGTCATAATGGCCAGTATAAAGCTTTAAGCCATTCATTTTTTAAATCAGCGGATAACAGCGTATTCAGCTTGCTATAATCACCCAACCGAACCGGTGACAAAATAAGTTGCCAAATCTGTGTTAGAAAAACCAGTAAAACCGACTTGCCGTAGCATGGTTACCAATTGTCCGCGATGGTAAGTAGCGTGATTGTTGTGGTGTAAAACGGTTTGTGCAAACTCCATTTTCCATTCTTTCCCTCTTACCTTAAACGAAATTATCTGGGAATAATTTGCTTCGGGGTAATTCGCAATGAGGTCTTGGTAATCGTCCATTGTTTTCTTCCAGATTTCAATCAGCTCGCTTTTTGTTCCCGTAAATCGAGCTGAAAGAAAAACCGGATTAGCTACATTTTTCCAAAAATCAATCCAAATCTTTTTAGCACTCACTAGGTGAATTGCTGTTTTTGCAATTGAATTAAAACTGCTTGCTATTTCTTTTTCCCATTGCTCATCGCTGATTTGTTCAAGCCATTTGATTACAGCGCTATCAGTCCAGTTGCTATAATTAGCAATTTCCAACAGATACTTTTTTGTCATTTTTTGTTGCGTTAAAGTGTAACGCAAAAGTAGAAGACTTGTATATGGCAGCGTTATCGCAGATCGTTCAATTGCTGTTGAGGAACAGCCATATTCTGCTGCTGAAATTGTTTAGGGCTTATGCCATAAACCTGTTTGAACGATTTCGAAAAACTTGAATGATTTTCGTATCCAACTTTATAATATACTTCGCCCGGATTTTCGTTCTGTAACAACAGGGTCTTTGCCATTTCCATTTTTTGTTGCTGGAAGTATTGGCTTGGCACTACATGGTAGAGTTTTACAAATTTTCGCTTGAAAGTAGATACGCTTGTGTTGCACAAAAACGCCAATTCTTCTAAGGTGAGATTGTTGGTTATGTTTAATTCAACTGCTTTCCGTATTTCAAAGTCTGAATATTTTTCTTGATTTTTTACTTGGAACGCAAGCATTTCGTTCGGGTATTTTTCAAGTAGATGCAACATTAATTCTTCAAATTTCAGTTCTATTATTTTTTCAGAAAAAGATGCGGGTTTTGATTGAATGAGCTTAAGTGAGGTGATGTAGGTTCTGATAAATTCGTCTTTCTCAAATACGACAAACGGCTGATTTGGCCTGTCGGGTTTTGATGGAATTTTGTCAATTATAGAAGCGTATTTAATAAAGAATGTGGCTAATGTCGTATTATCAAAGAACAACATCAAGCTACGATAATGATTGTTTACCGGAAGTTTTTCGGTCATTAAACAATTACCGGAAGAAAGTATCGCAAATTGATTGTCTGTAATAACGGTTTTATTGTCAGCATAATACACTACTTTCTCGCCTTGTTCTAATAACGAAATCAGATTTTGTGGAAGAAAGATTTTGTTTCTGGGCGCTTGCCGGTCTGAAACGTAATCGTGTATGCTCAATGTATCCATTTTAGATTGCTTATCCCTAGTCTAACGTCACTCCCTGCAAAAGAATACGTTGCTCCAAATTTAGTAAATGTTTTAATCGTCTTCTTTCTTCGCCGTGAAGAAAGAAGCAAAGAACCTCGCAGCGGCAAAATTTTCTACCACGTAACTGCTCTTACTTAGCCTATAGCTACCGAAAATTTTGGAGGCTGCATTTTATGTTTATGATTGTTACTCCTTCGATCATCATACTCGAACGGAATCAGTCAATATCACCTGTAGTTCTTGCTTCCAAGTATTGTTGGTATGATATTTAGTGGAAATGCTTAATGCAGTCACCTTAGATCGCCCGTCATATCCTAGCGTCGCAATAGAAATACCTCAGTTCGAATTTAGTAGAATGTTTTTTAATCGTCTTTTTTCTTCGCCATGAAGATTAGAAAACTTCTTCTTATTTTCGGTACGTATCAAAGAAACTATCACATGGAAATTATTTTATACTTTTTTTTGACCGTGTGGTATAAGCGTTGACAATGATTTACCAAGATCGAATAAAATATATTAGAAGGCTATGATTAGTTTGTATACGCTTAACGGTGTTGATAGCGATAAACCTACACGAGTACTCAGATATAAATTGATTTGGTGCCAACAGGGTTCTGCCAGTATTGTTATTGACGCGCAACAGTTCTCGCTCACCGAAAATGAACTGGTTTCCATCACTTCTGGTCAGGTCCATTATTTTAAAGAAATAATAGGATGTATAAGAGTTTTAGAATTTACACTGGACTTTATATGCAAGGATGAAAACGATATCGAACTAATTTTCCACAACGGCTTATTCTGCCATTTTGGAATGAATGAGGTAATATGCATTTATGAAACCGAAAAATTTGAAGGGTTACTGAATGCTATTGATATCGAACTAAGCACACAGCCTTATCAATACCATATTGCGCTTCGTACATACATCGAACTGTTAATCGTGGAAGTTAATCGGGCTAAAATTGCCCGTGGAGATGAAATATGGAAGCCTAGCGCTCTGTTTTTATATTTTTTAGAGCTTGTGAGAAATAATTTTTCTCGAAATTACTCTTTGGTTGATATAGCTGCTATCCTCAATACAACAGAAACAAAGTTAAATGAACTAGCTAAACTTCATACCAGTAAAACCGCGCAAAACGTAATTTACAGCCTGGTTGTGTCTGAGGCGAAACGACTGCTTATTTATCAATCGCACCGTTCCATTAAGGAAATAGCTTTCGAGCTAGGTTTTAGCGATCCTTTCTATTTTTCTAACTTCTTTAAGAAACACACAACACTATCGCCAAAAGATTATAGAAAGGCCTATCTCCTCTAAATATTACATGTTTTTTCAAGCTTTGTCCATTTTATGGCTTCGCATCTATATGGATTTTTGTAAAGTATTAAAAACAAGTTATGGACACTAATATTAACAATTACATTGTTCAAAGCGAAGCCATTGAATGGATTCCTTTAATCGAGAATAATCATCATTACGAAGGCATATTTGTAAAGTCGCTTCGATACGACAAGCTAACAAAGCGATCTAAAACCATCCTTCTTAAATTCGAACCTGGTGCTGCTTATCCTTACCACAACCACCCGGCGGGAGAGGAGTTGTTTGTATTGAAGGGAGAAGCCATTATTGAGAAAACAAGACTCTCCGAGGGCTCTTATTTATATACACCCCCCAACTTCAAACATAGTGTGCATACAGAGCTGGGTTGCCTTCTCTTATTGGTAATCCCTGAAGAAGTGGAAATTTTATAAGCTCCCCTTATCACGATTAAAAAAAGAAGCCATGCACGTTCTTGACTGCATGGCTTAAATAGGTGTGAACTCATTACAAAGCTTAACTCCCGATAGATAACAAGCGTTACGTTAAAATTATTCGTTTTTCTTTTACTGTGCTACTATCAGAACAAACTTTAAGGCCAATTGTAGACCATTCATTATTATCTTTAAGCTCTCTATTGCCGACAAAGAGGCTCAATAGTTACATTATTTGAATATAAAAATATATCTTTAGTGTAAGAAATAAGTAGATCTGACTTGACTACCCGGCGATAAAAGTGATCAACCTCATTTCTTGTTAAACCGGCATGTCTTCTTGGTAAACTTAAATGATGATAATGATAAAAAAGATTTCTTGGATTCTATTTGCTGCTTTATCGATAATAATTGGGCTATATCCGCTGCAATATTTCTTAATTGCCGGAAGAGTGGGAATATTAAATTCAAAACCGGCATGGCTTTTAACAGATACATTCTGGAATGTTGCCTTTTACACGCATATTATTTTAGGGGGGCTTGCCTTACTTATTGGGTGGGTTCAATTTAGTTCAAAACTGCGGATTAAAACACCCTTGCTTCACAGGCAAGTTGGTAAAATTTATGTCGGATCGGTTTTATTAAGTTCTCTAGCTGGCTTTTACATCGCATTGTTTGCAGATGAAGGCCCCTGGACCTCCTTTGGATTTGCTTGCTTGGCCGTGATTTGGTTTTATACGACGTTGAGGGCTTACTTAACTGTCAAGAAAAAACAGTTTCTGACCATCAAATTATGATGGTATATAGTTATGCATCTTGCTTTGCTGCCGTAACGCTAAGAATTTGGTTGCCTATTTTGATTTCAATCATCGGCAATTATAGATCAGCTTATATTATTGTGGCTTGGTGGTGTTGGCTACCTAATTTGTTTATCGCCTATTTGATCGTAAAGGGGTTAAAACATAAAAATGAGCCGGATGGTTTGGAACCTGCGGAAACGATCAATCGTTAACCTGCAATTCGTTTTCAACAAGCGCTAATGCAATACGAAATGCATTAATTCTATGCGTCATTAAGGTATGCTGAGCCGAATTTTCTTTTAATTTGAGTAGGCTTTTTCGCATTTGCCAAGTGTTGAATTTAAAGCCTCTAGCGCCTCTTCTAGTTCGCCTTTGGAATATTTTGTCATATGAACAAAGTTACCATCAACTTATAAACTCCTATAATCTGAATATATAAAAAAATTCAACCGCTCCTGACATACAGTTGTCATAAGGCTAACCTACTTTTGAAATGTACTATTAAAGAAGACAGCATGAATCTAGTATCAATCCGAATTATAACGGCCAATATAAATGGCTTAATCGCATTTTATGAACAAGTGACCCAAAGTTCTGTTGTGCATTACACGCCTGATTTTGTGGAGTTGAAAACAAAAACGGCAACCTTAGCGATAGGAAGTACTCGAACACTGCAATTTTTCGGTGGCGATTCTGTTGCCCAGACCGCCACAAACCGTAGTGTGATCATAGAATTTAGAGTTGATGATGTAGATCGTGATTATGAAAGATTGGCGGATCTTTTACAGCCCTATCTTGTTCAAAAACCTACGCTAATGCCTTGGGGAAATAAATCATTATTATTCCGTGACCCTGACGGTAATTTGGTCAATTTGTTTACACCGGTAAAGAAATAAGGAGTCAATTACCAAAATTATTCTGCTCTCAACGACTTCGTGGGATTCATCCAGGCTGCTTTCAATGACTGAAAAGCCACCGTTAGCAAAGCGATCATAAGGGCAAATATACCTGCTAAGGCAAATATCCACCAATCCAGGTCAACCCGATATGCAAAATTCTCTAGCCAGCGATTCATAAAATACCAGGCCAAGGGTACGGCGATAATAAAACCGACAAGTACGAGTTTAATGTAATCTTTGCTCAACAGCCTTACGATACCTGGAATACTCGCACCCAGCACTTTCCTTATTCCGATCTCCTTCATGCGTTGTTGTGTAGAATAGGCTGCCAATCCGAATAGTCCCAAAGAGGCGATCAAAACGGCAAGTAGCGTAAATGAGGTGAATAGCTCCCCAAGTCTGATGTCATTCTTATATAATTTATTAAAATTATCATCGATAAACTGATAATCAAAGGGATATGGGGTAACATTCCTAATCACCCGCTCAAACTTCGCAATAGTCTCCTGCAAATTCTCCGATCGGATCTTAGCAGAAATATATCCTGAAGGTCCTTGATCTAGTGTCAGTACAAGTAGTCCGAGTGGTTGGTGTATGGAATTGAAATGAAAATCTTTCACCACCCCCACAATTCGCCTTTGACCACGCCCATCGGAGTAATTAAACTCCTTACCAATAGCTTCTTTTGGTGTCCAACCCAAGGCCTTAGCAACAGATTCATTTATAAGTGCAATGGGAGCACCAAGTGTGTCTGTTCCGAATTGACGCGAAAACCCTCGTCCAGCAACAAGTGGTATCCCATAAACATCGAGAAAATCATAATCTATACCAGTGGTTTGGGTTGGCAATAGTTTGCCATCACTACCTTCCCAACCAGACATGCTTTGACTGGTAATCACATCCGTGGGTAAGTATAACGAATAGCTCATTGCAACCACATGAGGATCGTGCAACAACGTTTCACGAATAGTGGAGTAGCGTTGACTCAAGTTAGCATCACTGACTTTTATGGTAAGGATATGCTCCCGATCGTATCCAAGCTCTTTATGCTGGACAAATTGCATCTGTCTATATATAATGAAACTCCCTGCCAGCAAAGCGATAGAAACAGCATATTGTCCGACAGTTAATACGCGTTGTAATGTAAAACGACTAGCGGGCACTGTATTCTTGCCCTTGAGTATAGTAACGGGTTTAAGCCTGCTCATCAGCAAGGCCGGATAGCTACCTGAAATTAGGCTTACTAGCACAACAAGCGTTAATAGCGCTGGCAACAACATGGGATTACTTAAATAATCTATATGAATGGGGCGCTCCATTAACTGGCTAAATGAAGGCAACAGTAGGTGTACCATCGCTAATGCCAGCAGAAGTGCTAGCAAAGTCATGATTACAGATTCACCCAAAAATTGTCGCATAAGTTGCCATCGCCGGGCCCCCGCTACTTTTCGTACACCAACTTCCTGAGCACGTTGGATAGACCGAGCTACCGCTATGTTGGTATAATTGGCACAAGCGAGTAGTAGCACAATGAAACCGATTGCTAAAAAAAGGTATACGTATCTTTGACTTCCCCCCTTCTCAAAGGGAAATGTTTTCAGATGTTGCGATTTGAGATGAATGTCTCGCAAGGGTTGGAATAAAAAAGCCATACGATCTTCCGGTCGCCAATCAGCCAAGTTTCTGTCAATGTAAGCACGCATTTTTTCCTCTACCCTATGGGTATCCACTCCTGATGCTAAAACCACATAGGTATACAAACCGTTATTGTACCAAGGTTCTCTGGTGATACAATCTCGATAGTACTGATCAGATAATGCAGGGAGAATATAACTGAAGGCTAGATGCGAGGTTTCAGGTACATCAGCCATAATACCCGTAACAATATGCGGTTGTTGGTTTTGGTATGTCAACGTTTGACCAATAGGGTTTTGCTCACCAAATATTTTTCGAGCAAAAGAGGCGGTAAGCACAATGCTATTGGGACTTTCAAGAGCTGTTGCCGCATCGCCCTGTAGAAACGGAAAGGTAAATATTTTTAGGAAATTAGTATCAGCAAGAATTCCTTCCTCCGTAAAGCGTTTGTCACCTAAACTGATCAGTGGATTAAAGGTTGGAAACACCGAAGTCGCGCTCGTAACTTCCGAAAGTTCTTTCTTGAGGGTAGAAGCTAATGCGGGTGATGTAGCAGCCCAATGATCCGCTCCTTTAGAATCTGGACGCCGCTGTATAACGCGATATAGCTGATCACTATTTTTATGAAATCGATCATACGATAATTCATGTTGCACAAAAATCAATATGAGGATAAAACAGGCTAGTCCTGAAGCGAGGCCAAATATATTGATAAACGAATAAACCGGATTCTTGCGGAGGTTTCGCAGTGCAATCTTAATATAATTTCTTATCATAAGACAGAAGCTTTATCCTGAGAAAACAAGAACACTGCCATATGCATTAAATCTCTTCTAAGTCGTGCCATCCGCACTTTGGCTGGCATCTACTGTTCGTTTATGGACGGCTAGTGTTCGAAACCGCACAGTAGATTTCCAACGGCGCGAGATAAGCTGCACTAAATACGCTCAGAAATATTCCTGATTTAGGTAAATCAAATGGCTGCCCTGAATTGCATCGGCGAAAGTTTCGTTTTCATTTTAAATAGCCTACTGAATGACTGCGGATGCTCGAAACCTAACTCATAGGCTACTTCGCTGATTGTTAAGGTGGTGGTTGCGA
Source organism: Olivibacter sp. EAT-5 (assembly GCF_044784325.1). Classification (NCBI taxonomy): domain Bacteria; kingdom Pseudomonadati; phylum Bacteroidota; class Sphingobacteriia; order Sphingobacteriales; family Sphingobacteriaceae; genus Olivibacter; species Olivibacter sp. EAT-5. The sequence goes on from NZ_CP173028.1 coordinate 5,743,477, forward strand.
GTAGTTCTTTGGCTTTCTCAATGAGCTTTTCATGTATATGCTGCTGGGCATTCAGACCGGTGAGCGAACGCAGCATATCGCTTAGATAATTGGCGGTGTAATGTAAATGTTCGGCCAAGTATTGTACGGTTGGCATACCGTGCTTTACCGCCTCGCCTTTCTCAAAGTAGGTATTCAGTAGTTCTTCCAATTGTTGAAGTAAGTCGCTGCTAGCCGGCTGGCGGGTCAAGAACTGACGCTTGTAGAAGCGCTTGGCATAACTCAGCAGCAACTCGATCTGTGCAATAATTACTTCGCGGCTGAAATCGTCTATCCGGCTATTGAGTTCGTCGCGAATGATGGTAAAGATGGACGATACCGTTGTCCGCTCTTTCTCGGACAGGTGCAGCGCCTCGTTTGAGGCGTAGGAAAAGAAACCGTATTGTTTAATTTTCGCAGCTAGCGGATATCCTTGAAAAAAATCCTGATGAATAATCAACGAATAACCTTCATTCCCTTGGTAATTTGAGGTATTACCAACAAGCTGGTTAGGTGCTGTAAACAGAAGACTTCCCTCGTCAAAATCATAATAGCCTTGGCCGTATCTAAACTTGCCACCTAACTTTGTTATAAAGGAAATTTTGTAAAGACTGGTTACGTAACTTAATGGTAATCGACTTAGGTTGATCCGCCCTTCTGTGGTATCCACTAAACTGATCAGCGGATGACCAGGGCCTGGAAGACCGAGTATACGGTGTATCTCGGTTATGGATTCGAGTTTGACGACTTTTGGCGTTTGCGGTTTCATGCTGTAAGATAATGATTATGACCGTTTCTTATTTCAAGCAACGGTCATAAAGTAAGCAACCTTAATACTATCTTCGTACTTGATGACGGTCTACCAAGGTAGCGGGCCATCTGGACCGGTAAAACGACCGGTGGGGCCGTCTGTCTCCAGCGCTACGCGAACCGGTTCGCGGGACCCCACTTCCAGACTGTCCGTGCCCTGAAAGTTATTCAGCGCAGTGGCTGTAAAACCCGGGCTCGTAGCGTTAACCTTGATGTTTTCTTTTTCCAGTTCTAGGGCAAAGGAAAGGGTAACGGCATTAAGGGCTGTTTTTGATGCGGCATATACTACACCAAAGTGCTCTCTTGCCCAACAAGCCGGGTCGGATACCCAAGTGAGCGATCCCAGTCCGCTCGATACATTGACGATGCGGGCCGCATCAGACTTACGCAGTAAAGGTAGCGCTGCCTGTGTTACGGCAATGACGCCGAATACGTTGGTTTCCCAAACTGCCCGCACTTCGTCAAGCGATGCGGTGGTAGCACGGCCTTCTGCCAAAACCTCTTCCATTGGTCGACCGGGTTTTCCGGCATGGGATATACCCGCGTTGTTGACCAGCAAATCAAGGCGGCCATATTCTTGTTTGATAAGCTCTACCGCAGCATCGATGGACGCTTGTTGCGTAACGTCCAGCTGGATAGCCGTGGCATTCTCACCGATTTCAGCGGCTGCTTTTTCGCCATTGCTTAAGTTACGTGAACCTACATATACTTGATAGCCATTTACTGCTAACGCTTTGGCGATTTCATTACCTACACCCTGATTGGCGCCTGTCACCAATGCAACCGGCTGCTTATTGTTCTTTGACGCTGCTTGATTTTCCATAAGTATTACAATTAACAATTACTGATACAAAAATCTGCATTCGGCTCCGCACCCTTGTAACTAAATCAAGGAGTCTTGTAACTGAAATGCCTGATCTTGAGACGACCTACACTTACATCTTTTCATAAGACCGTTAAGGTTCCGACTGTCAATTGAAAAAAAATGTATAATCTTGTATTACTATGACGACTCACCAATACTTTATCTACTTCTTACTTTTCTTTGTCAATGCCTATCCCCTTAGGGGTCAAGTGGCTCAATTGCCTACTCCGTGGACCGAAACGGCAAGCCGGGCGGAAGTCCCTTTAGCGGAATACCCTCGACCGCAATTGCAGCGAGCGGAATGGTTATGTCTTAATGGCAAGTGGGATTATCTCGGGGGAAAGGATGCTCCGGACGCTTTTCAGCCACAAAAACCAGCCGTTTTTGATAACGTAGTGGAGAAAATTCTTGTTCCTTACTGCCCGGAATCGTTTTTGTCGGGCATACAACGGAAACAGGAAATAAACATGTGGTATAGGCGGACTTTTGAAGTACCTGCTGCCTGGAAAAACAAACAGATCATTCTTCATTTTGGTGCGGTGGATCATGATGCAACCATCTTTGTAAATGGAGAGCAAGCCGGCAGCCATGCAGGAGGTTATGATGCGTTCTCTATAAACATTACTCCTTTCCTAAAAAACGGCAAAAACACCCTCATTGTAGCAGCTAAGGATTTAAATGATGGTAAAACACCATCAGGCAAAAACGGTCCGCGGGGCGATTATACCTTCACCTCCGGTATCTGGCAGACGGTATGGCTCGAACCGGTAAATAAACACTTTATACAGGGTATTCGTTTACTTCCGGAGCTTGACCATGGACGACTAAAAATATTTGTAGAAAGTGATGGAGCCAAAAAGATATCCGCGGCTGCTTATGATGGTAAACAACTGATTACCAAGAGCGATGGAGTGAGCGGTTCGTATTTTTACCTGCCCATAAAAAATCCGAAGCTCTGGTCGCCGGACAGCCCTTTTCTCTATGACCTAAAGTTGAGTCTTTATGGTAAAGATGGTGGTATCTCCGACGAAGTAACGAGCTATTTTGCCATGCGGGATATTAAACTGGGCAAAATAAATGGTGTGGTAAGACCGCTTCTGAATGGAAAGTTTGTGATGCAACTGGGGTTGTTGGATCAGGGTTATTGGCCGGATGGGATATTAACGGCGCCGACTGAGGAAGCCTTAAAATCGGACATCGAGTATACGAAAAAGGCAGGATACAACCTGATTAGAAAGCATATGAAAACGGAACCGCAGCGTTTTTACTATTGGACAGATAAATTGGGATTGCTGGTTTGGCAAGATATGCCTGCCATTTGGTATCCTAACGAAGATACGACGATATACCGGGAAATGTTCCGAAAGGAACTGAAGGCAATAATTGATGATCACTATAATTCGCCATCTATCATCGCCTGGGTTCCCTTCAATGAAAACTGGGGAGCCTTTGACGTAAAAAACATCACGGATTGGGTGAAACAGTACGATCCGTCGCGACTGGTTAATGGGAACTCCGGCTTTAATAATAATCCCAGCTATCAGAAGGCTTACGGCGACCCGGGCAATGGGGACTTTGTAGATACACACATCTATGTGGGACCTTACGGCGCTTCGGTGCCTGACAGTGCGCGGGCAGCCTCTTTAGGTGAATTTGGGGGTGTGGGATTATACACCCGAGGCCATATGTGGCCCGTAGAAAATAATGCCTACGCTTATGAGCCTACGCAGACAGCGCTCACAGACCGTTATATACTACTTCTAGAGCAAGTAGATCAGCTCATGAAATATAAGGGGCTCAGTGTGGCCATATATACGCAAACAACGGATGTGGAACATGAAGTGAACGGTGTGTTGACTTATGATAGAAAAGTGGAAAAAATGCAATTAGAGCGCATTAAGGAAATTAACGAAGCTGTTATTAAGGATAGTTATGAATTGAATAAGAGTATCGGAAGACTGGACTTGTAAGAAATATTAGCTCCTCCTTATAACTAGAAAGCCATGTATTAAAAATGTGCATGGCTCAGTATATATGGTAAATAGATGTTAATCAATTTTACCGTTTTAAGCAGCCAATATTCAGTTTCAGGCCTTTTATTTTCCATAAAATTGAATTAATATATCGTCGATACGCTGATCCCAGCTATCTCCCGCATGGCCACTATTTACCTCTTTATATACATGGATGATGTCGTTCTCTTGCATCCGCTTATGGAACTGACGAGCTCCGTCAAGTAAACCTGTTTTTTGATCGGGGAATTCAAGATCATAAGTGCCAACTTCCGTATAAATATTCTTTAAAGGGTACTTATCTCTTTTTGTCAAATAAACGTCTAAGGCGTCATTAGCGAGCTTGTTTAAACCGGGATAACCACCAGCGCCTCCACCTTGCGAAGAGACATTTCCAAAAAATTCGGGATAGCGGAGAGCTGTCACAATAGCGCTATGGCCACCTGCAGAAGCACCCATTATTCCTCGTCCATGGGAAAAACTGCTCACTTGAAAATTTTCTTCTATAAACGGAATCAGCTTGTTAACAATCAATTTAGCATACTCGGCGCTTTGAGTTACATATTCATTCCACCGATCTTCAAAGGCGACAAATACAACCACAATAGGTTCAATCTTCCGATCATGAATGAGATTGTCTAGTACATTAATAAAAGGTCTGAGATACATAGCCCACATTCCGTCATGTACATATAACACCGGATACTCTTTATCCTTTGTATAATTGAAAGGGGTATAAACCCATATCAAACGGTCGGTGAATAGGGAATCGTCCGTTTTGAACACCAACGTGTTAGCAACTCCTTTTTCAATATCAGAGCGCATATCGACGTAAGGTGAACGTATAAAACCTGGCATGGAAAAGATATTACGGTTGCCGTAATCAAAACTCTGTGTTATTTTAGGGTTTCTTGTATCTACAGATCTCTTTCCGTCAACAATAAAACGATACTCAATAATCGCATCTGAAGGAATTGTGTAAGAAATGTAAAAGAAATCCTGCTCACCACAGTCTATTTTGTTTAAGACCTCAGGTATCGCCCATGCCTTCTGTAAATCTCCTTCGATTTCCAACTTTTCGGCCTTTCCATACCAGATGAAGTGAACGTTCTCCGTTTTTTCAATAATTGGCGTTGATTTTATTTGAGATAGATACTGTTCGACTAACCTTGGTCTTCCTTCCACTACCGTCCCTTCCAACTTTTGCACAAAAGTTTCAAAACGCTGATTTTTGTTCTCTTGTGCCAGACAAAGAGAAACAAGGCCTATAAGCGCAATAAGTATATAAATCTTTTTTCCCATGTTCAGTGTTTTAGCCTTATAAAGGTTTGCCCCTGATATTAAACATTGAGAACGTACAGTACCTAATTGTTTTCACAGGCAATTTAAAAAGCAACATCAATAAAACGACCAAGCCAGCGATAAGCTCGTAAGCTCACATTCTACATGCTTCGTTCTATTTATAACTGTACGCTTCCGAACAATTAGATGTTCGAAAACGAACAGTTGAACAGTGCTTAAAACCTCGTCTTATCAGAAATTCGAATACCCTGAGCCGATTCCCTCACCTTGTTGCGCTGGGCTTACGCCTACAATATCAATGTAATACTCACCTACTTGGATTTCATTCTCAGGATTATAATTGATGCGGAACATCGTTTTTATTTCGTCGACTAGTAAGACATGCTGTGGTAAGAATTGAATGCAAATTGTCAAAATATTTTGGATGTCAACTAAGTATGAATATCTTTATCTTATGCATTAGCATTTATACATTAAACCCGAATTAACAGTTATGGAACGCAGGAAATTCCTCCAATCTTCGCTTGTGGCTGCTGCAAGTGCATCAGTAAGTATCACCCCAACAATGGCAAATGATAAAGCGCCAATGCAAAAAGAAGTATACGAATGGCGCGAATATGAAGCTCGATTTGGTTCTGATATAGGTCAGCTGGAAAATTATTTCAAAACAGCCCTTATTCCTGCATTGAATAAATATGGAGTAAAAAAAGTTGGTGTCTTTAAGGAATGGAGACCATCAGATCCCGCCAAAATTTATTTATTGATGCCTTATTCTTCGCTTGATAATTATCAATCCGTTAATGCAAAAGTAAAAGCGGACGCCGATTATATTAAAAATAGCGCCGCATATAACAGTATACCTGCTGATAAACCTGTCTACAATCGCTTTACGTCGTCTTTAATGGTTGCCTTCGATGGATTTCCTACAATGGTTGTCCCTTCAGGTGAGTCACGGATATTTGAATTAAGAACATATGAAGGTTATAGTGAAGACGCCGTAAGAAGAAAGATTAAGATGTTCCATGATGGAGAATTTCCTATTTTTAAACGCGCAAAATTGATGCCTGTATTCTTTGGTGAAGTGATTGCCGGTGACAGGCTACCCCGTATCACTTATATGCTCACGTGCAACAGCATGGAAGAACGCGATAAGGGGTGGTCTGCTTTTGGGGCAGACCCTGAATGGAAAAAATTACTAGCAGATCCGCAGTATGCGAATACCATTTCTAAAATTAGCAATAGCTTTTTGATTCCAACTCCTTATTCACAGGTATAGTGTCAACCGAGAACCAATTATTGTTAGATGGCAATTGAATTAATCATTACGGCCATCTAACAATTGGCTGCATCTCTACTGCACGATACGGAATAGGCCCTTTGTCAGTTCTTCTTTATGTCGTGATCTTTAAAGACTGAATGTGTCCATCTGCGATTTCAAGATGATAGTTTAAAACGACAGGGCTACCGGGAAAGGTTCCTGATACTTCTGCTTTTAAAATACTTGTTGTCTCTTTTTCTTCAAAGTGAAGAGGCTGCATTACGGCTTTGTAATTTTCATTAGCATTGGCAATCCATTGTTCGATGTCTGTTTTTCCTTTATACGTTTTCCCTTCATCAAAGACAGTAGCAGTTTCAGAAAAACAGTTAGCATAAGCAACACTGTCGGCTTGATTTTGTGCTTCAACTAATTTGGTTATAACCTTAGGTAGCTTCATATTCGTATCATTTATGGTTAACTAATTTTTTGTATTTTCTTTTAGATGCAATGTCATGCTGCAATTATATGGTTGGAATAGTGCCCCCATCTATGACGTATTCTGTACCCGTTAAATAGCCGGCTCTTGGAGAAACAAGAAAACCAACCAATTCTGCAATCTCTTCAGGTTGAGCTGGTCTTCCATAAGGAATACCACCTAACGCATCCATTACACTTTGTGTAGCTGCTTCGATGGAAATATCTGAGCTTTCAGCAATACGTTCCATCATTCGCTCTGACGATTCTGTCATTATCCAACCCGGGGAAACGGTTAACACACGTACACCTTTAGCGGATACTTCTTTTGACAGCCCCTTGCTGTAATTAATTAGGCCTGCTTTTGCGGCGGCATACGGAAGCGTGGAATCATAGAGCGGCAACCTGCCTTGAATAGATGCGATGTGAATAATTACACCGCTTTTGTTGTTAAGCATCTGCGGTAGAAACGCTTTATCTAAGCGAACCGGAGCGAGTAAATTGGTTTGTATCGTCTCTTCCCAATCCCTGTCAGTTAATGCGACAAAGCCCCCTCCCGGGGTTTCGGAACCTCCAAGATTGTTTACGAGGATATCGAGTTTCCCGAATTTTTCAAACACTTCAGCCGCAACTTTAGCAGCGCCCTCCGGTTTACTTAAATCTACCGAAATAAAATACTGCTCTTTATTGAGTGATTCGGGTCTGTTTCTAGCCGTGATGATTACTTTTGCACCCGCTTGGTTTAAACGTTCAGCAATGGCTTTGCCTGCTCCTTTTGTTCCACCGGTTACCAACGCAATCTTACCTGATAGTTCGTTTTGATAATCTAAATTTTCCATGTTCAATAACTTTCAATGCAAAGTTGAGAAGTATGATACGTCCCTACAAGTACGGCATTACGATTCATATAGGGATAAATTATTCCCCTATTGTACGCCGAGGAACATAGGCTTATTTTTGTGTCATGTACGAAAGAAAAATAATACCTAACTTAAATTGCGGACTTGACCTGGTTGGTGAAGTATTATACGGCAAGTGGAAGATACGCTTGCTTTGGTTTATCAATGAAGGTCATATACGACCAAGCGAATTACAACGCAAAATACCGGATGCTTCGCGCAGGGTGTTGAACATTCAATTGAAAGAATTGGAAGAGCATGAACTTATAAGCAAGAAAATCTACCCGGTAGTTCCGCCAAAAGTTGAATATAGCCTTACTGAATTCGGAAAGAGCTTGATCCCGGTAATTGATACCTTAGGACGATGGGGAGACGAAAATGGAGAGCAGTTAAGAACCGTTATAGCAAAAAGATTTACCCCGTAAACTCGATTGAGAGTGAAAAAAAAAGTATTAACCAGATTCGTATCGCAGAGGTTAACATAATTTTTACGATAGATTTACGTTGATATCATTAACTTTACGGATATACGGAGTGGTTTAGCTATAGACAATAGTGACCACTTTCATGTTTAATTTCATTAATAAACCAATTGTGCCTGTAATTGAATTAACCACTAATATTCGAGCGGAAATTGATATCTGCTTTGATCTATCGAGAAGTATTGATTTACACTGTATTTCCACCGTAGGAACTGACGAAAAGGCCATAGCCGGTACTACTTGTGGATTGATTGGCTTTAATGAAACCGTCACCTGGCAAGCCAAGCATTTTGGAATACGCCAGCAACTGACCTCAAAGATAACAGCATATGAACGTCCATTCCATTTCAGAGATGAGCAATTAAAAGGGCCGTTTTCTTACATCAAACATGATCATTTTTTTAGAACAGTTGGCAATTTCACTACGGTTATTGATCATTTTGATTATGGTATTCCTTATGGTGTTTTTGGCAAGTCTTTCGACCGGTTAATTCTCAACAACTATCTTCGCAGGTTCTTAGAGGAACGAAATCGTATTATAAAGGATTATGCGGAATGCGGAAGATTTATGGACCTATTAAAAACAGGTTCATAAGCGTATCGTCTTCAGTAGGATACTCTTTGTATGAAGACCGATTGGTCAATTTATCGCTGTCATGCTAAGGTAGAAGCAGGAACCTAACAGTATTAACGATTGAGCTGCAAGCTCTTGTTTATCATATTTGACATGAAGACCTTACACTCACGATTAAAGTTAACAATAAAACAAAGGTTAAAACGAAAACCTGTATTTCGGAAATCACCATGCACAGGATGATCAAAAAAAGTAACATGACAGCGTTTGTTACCACACTCATCAGCCTTGCAAAACGGTTTTTTTCCACCAAGTGAATCAGATTGATACAGCCATTGAAAAACATGGCCAAGCCGCCTGAAAGAAACCACATCACACTTGCGGCTGAGCTTAACCCGGTGCGATCAAAAAGTGGATATAGCAGATGCGCTATTGCAAAAGTAAAAATCAATCCTACCAAGATTTTGTACGAACGAACCATTTCCTTTCTTCTTTTTTACAAAATTGATTATCAACTAACTTTTTTCGTATATCGCTTCTGTTAATGCCGCTCCCAAATAGGCCGTTTGTGGTTCTAATACAATGTTCTGCTGACTTATTGCAAATCGATCACCCATATTCACAACAATGTCGACACAGGTATCAGGATAAAAAACTTCATAAGCTCGGTTCGTACCTTTGAGTGTCCAGTCAGAGTGAATATAGGGTTTCAGCTCTTCACAAGGTTTGAAATATTCGAATGGCATACTAAAGATTGCTTATCCTGCCAAAAGGGCTTCTTCCAAAGTTACATTTTTTAATAACTAAATTTAGTGATGGGCTTACCCCAATTAAAAAACGATCAAAATTAAACGTGCGTAACGACGAGCTTACTTTTGTTATTACGGAAACGTCTTCTCATATACTAAGGCTGGCTTAAAACGCTTCGCCAAGGTGCCGGTAGCTTTACTTAGGTCAATATCGACTATCAGCACACCGCTTTCTCCATAGTTCTGCCTAGCTAAGCAAGAACCGTCGGGCGCTATGACAGCACTGGCCGCTTCTTGGTACTTAGCGGCATAATTGACGCTGGCAAAGTAAATTGTGTTTTCCAAGGCGCGCATCATCATTGCCTTTTCGTAATAGGGATTTTCTTTAGCGCCGAACTCGGTGAGAAGCATTCCTTTTTCATTACTGCCGACAAAATGCGGATGAAAAACGATCTGTGCACCTCGTTGAGCAGCCCACCGTACCGACTCAGGATATCGAAAACCTTCATGACATATGGTGATTCCAAACTTGACCTTGTTCAGCTCAAAAATTTGCCGCCGCTCGCCTGCCGTCCATAAATTATCTTCTGTAGGATCTAACTGATTTTTTGTTTGATAACCTAACAATTCTCCTTTATTTGATATAACATGAGCAAGATTAAACACTTGTGATCCAATACACCAATCCATGGGAAGAATAATAGCGATATGATTTCTTTTAGCTATATCACAAGCCTCTGCCAACGCCCACTTTAATGCGTCAGCTGTACGATCTTCTTTTGAATAACCCATTCCGGGATAACCAGGGATGAAAGATTCAGGGAAACAGACCACTTCTGCTTGTTGCAGTCCGGCATATTCAGCTAAAACACGTAACGAAGCAAGTCCCTCGCGAAGAGATTTAGGAAAAAATGGCGAAGCCAGCGCTATTTTCATGAGTTGAATGGAATAATACGCTAAATATAACAAAGTTTTATCATACCTCTTCTATCATAACAAGTGTTCATTCCATCGTTCATTTATTTTTAGAGTAAATAGGAACACCTTCCAATAAACTTATAAAATACCGGCTTTACCACTTCCAAATCGATAACTTAAACCGACCTCGTGAGTGGCATTATCGATTCTTCGTTTAAGTGGATTATCATTGGAGTTAAATTGATAACTATACCCCAGCTTCAATGGCCCTACCATGATTTCAAGCAAGGCAGATAAATCACTATTAGTGCGTGCATTTAAACCCAAACCAGCCTTCTTCTGCACGTATATCATTGCAGAAAAATCGGCTTGTAAGGGCACTCCCGGAATATAACTTGCCAGGAATGCGGGTTTTATGTCAAAACTCTGATCAAGCCGAAGCACAGCACCGCCCATGAGGTGATATTGATTGCTGAAATTATATTGTCGATTTATATCGCCTCCAGATCCTAAATCTGACAGGGCAAGTCTTGGCATGGAAAGACCGACATAATAACCTTCGGGCCGATAAAGCAACACACCGAAACCCATCAAAGCGGTACTTTCGCGAATATCAGAACGAAACGCAGGGTCATTTGGATCTACTTGACTAAAACTTCCGTTATAAAAGCTGACCCCTAAGCTCATGGACATTGCCAAGTACTCGTTCTCCGAAAGCCGAACTGACTTCGCCAGAAAGGCACTTAATTCCGTTGCGTTTTCAATGGCCAGACTTTCATGGCGCACATTTAATCCTATCGCCGCATTAAATTTGTGCCAAGGTGCATGCGCAGTCATCCAATAGGAAGTTGGCGCACCTTCTAGGTTAACCCATTGCTTGCGGCCCAACAAAGCAACCTCGCCATCTGGCCGTAACAAACTTGCAGTAGGATTCAAGGCGGTTGGCTGATTAGCGTATTGATTATACGTGGGAGCCTGTTGAGCTTTTGCGAATGTAAGGTGCAGCAATAGGACCGCAATAACTGATATGAATTTTATACTGTTCATGTTAGCTTATATTTTCGCTGCCTTCATTCTTAAAAAGAAGGCGTATATCTTTGATGACCACTTAATATCGGACTACGAAATAACCTTTTTCGTGCTTCCAAGTTCCGTCCACTTTTACTTCCAGGAGATAATAATAGGTTCCTGGGGGAATCTGGTTATTACCAGGACCAAGCCCTCGGAACACTTTGTCTTCATTATTGTAACCGCTCATCTCTATGATTTGCATACCGTTCCGGTCTACAATGATAAGTTTGTTATCAGGATAGTCTTTAACTCCTTCGATCATCAGAAAATCATTGATACCGTCTCCATTTGGTGAAAGCGCTTTGTGTACTTTTATGGGTAACGCAGCTTCCTTATCTATTACTTGCACCTGGATGCTTACAGGATCCGCGGCTTCATAGTTGGCGTCTCCTTCCTGGAAGGCCGTTATCATTACGGTACCTAACCGAAGGACATTAAGGGTTGTGCCGGAAACAGTTGCTACCTGTGGATCGCTTACTTCTAGCCGAATCGGCAGGGAGCTGCTTGCACTTACCGTTAGCGGGAGACTGCCTACGTTACGGGCTACTTCTCCTAGTTCCGTGAAACTAATTTCTTGCGAAGCTTTTTTAACGATTAGTTTCCTACTTACCGTTGGCTTGTTGTTATAATTAGCGTTATCCGGAACGGTGGCCGTAATAATAGTTTCACCAGCGCCAACAATATGGATACGCCCGTCGACACTGATTGTCGCTACGTTGGTATTACTGCTAATGTAACTAACCGCCTCCCCACTATTAGCCGTAGCCTGTAGATTAAAATCGTTATCGCCGTAGGTTTTTTCCGGTAATTCCTCGAAATCGATACTACGCTCAACAGTCCTTATTTGTAAGGTTGCTTTTAGCGTGAGTGGGATATAATTGCTACCGCTTACCTTAGCGGTTACTTCCTGCATTCCAACATCGGTGCGATTGTTATTCTCATAACTGACACTTGTGCCCACTGGCAAAGTCCCCGAGATGGCCAGTGATTTTGCGGTGCCGTCATACACAAAAGCCCCGTCATCCAACGTTACGCCCGTAATGTTGGCCTTGGTAATTGTTAAGCGCGCTTTCAGTACCAGGGTTTCATAATTATCACCACTAATCGTAGCACTTACTTCCTGTGTACCTACATCCGTGCGATTGTTATTCTCATAGCTTACGCTGGTGCCCACTGGCAAAGTCCCCGAGATGGCCAGCGATTTTGCTGTTCCGTCGTATACAAAAGATCCATCTTGGAAACTGGTGCCGGTGATAGCGGCCTTGGTAATCGTTAAGTTTGCTTTCAGTACCAGCGTTTCATAATTATCACCGCTGATCGTAGCACTTACTTCCTGCGTACCTACATCGGTGCGGTTGTTATTTTCATAGCTTACGCTGGTGCCCACCGGTAAGGTACCTGAGATGGCCAATGATTTTGCGGTGCTGTCGTATACAAAAGATCCATCTTGGAAACTGATGCCGGTGATAGCGGCTTTGGTGATTGTCAGATTGGCGGTCAACACTAGATCGGTATAATTCGCTCCGTTGATTGTTGCTATTACCTCTTGTGTACCTACATCTGTGCGACCATTGTTTCCATAGCTAACAGTAGTGCCTGCTGGTAAAGTACCTGCTATTGCTAATGACTTGGCCTTACCATCGTAGGCAAAACTTGCATCTTCCAATGTGATACCAGTAATGGTGGCCTTGCTGATTGTTAAGTTTGCTTTCAGCACCAGGGTTTCGTAATTATCACCGTTAATGGTGGCCGTCACTTCCTGTGTTCCTACATCCGTGCGATTGTTATGCTCATAACTGACACTTGTGCCCGCTGGTAAGGTGCCAGCGATAGCCAGTGATTTTGCGGTGCCGTCATACACAAAAGATTCGTCATACAACGTTACGTCCGTAATGTTGGCCTTGGTAATCGTTAAGTTTGCTTTCAGTACCAGCGTTTCATAATTATCACCGCTGATCGTAGCACTTACTTCCTGTGTACCTACATCCGTGCGACTGTTATTTTCATAACTGACACTCGTGCCCGCTGGTAAGGTGCCAGCGATAGCCAGCGATTTTGCGGTACCGTCATAAACGAAAGATCCGTCATCCAACGTTACGCCCGTAATGTTGGCCTTGGTAATTGTTAAGCGCGCTTTCAGTACCAGGGTTTCATAATTATCACCGCTAATCGTAGCACTTACTTCCTGTGTACCTACATCCGTGCGACTGTTATTTTCATAACTGACACTCGTGCCCGCTGGTAAGGTGCCAGCGATAGCCAGCGATTTTGCGGTACCGTCATAAACGAAAGATCCGTCATCCAACGTTACGCCAGTAATGTTGGTCTTGGTAATTGTTAAGCGCGCTTTCAGTACCAGGGTTTCATAATTATCACCACTAATCGTAGCACTTACTTCCTGTGTACCTACATCCGTGCGACTGTTATTTTCATAACTGACAGTCGTGCCCATTGGTAAAGTGCCCGAAATGGCCAGTGATTTTGCGGTTCCGTCGTATACAAAAGATCCATCTTGGAAACTGATGCCTGTGATAGCGGCCTTGCTAATCGTTAAGTTTGCTTTCAGCACCAGGGTTTCGTAATTATCACCGTTAATGGTGGCCGTCACTTCCTGCGTACCTACATCCGTGCGACTGTTATTCTCATAGCTGACACTCGTGCCTACTGGCAAAGTACCTGAGATGGCCAGTGATTTTGCGGTGCCGTCATACACAAAAGCCCCGTCATCCAAGGTTATGCCCGTAATGGTGGCCTTACTGATCGCTAAGTTTGCTTTCAGCACCAGGGTTTCGTAGTTGTCACCGCTGATTGTGGCCGTTACTTCCTGCGTACCTACATCGGTGCGACTGTTATGCTCATAGCTGACACTCGTGCCTACTGGCAAAGTACCTGAGATGGCCAATGATTTTGCTGTTCCGTCGTATACAAAAGATCCATCTTGGAAACTGATGCCTGTGATAGCGGCTTTGGTAATCGTTAAGTTTGCTTTTAATATCAGTGTTTCATAATTATCACCGCTAATCGTGGCCGTTACTTCCTGCGTACCTACATCGGTGCGACTGTTATTTTCATAACTGACACTCGTGCCCGCTGGTAAGGTGCCGGCGATAGCCAGCGATTTTGCGGTGCCGTCATACACAAAAGACCCGTCATCCAAGGTTATGCCCGTAATAATCGTCGCATACTGAAGACTTAGTGTATTGGATGCTAGGTTACCATTGCTACCGACATTAACCGCCATATCAGCTGGTATGTAGATCTGCACAATTCCCCCCGCCGCGGGTGTCACTAAGAACGAATAAGAAATATTATCGTTTGTTTGTAAGTTACTAAGTGTTGCATTGCTTCCTATAATATCCTCAAGTGTAAATCCAGTAACGGCCTCACTGAACGTTGCAATTACGGTGAAAGGACTACTAACTGGAGAACTGGCCTCCGTAGAAAGCGTTACGCTTGGTTGTATGGTATTGACGAAAATTCCTGCTGTACTCGGTACATTATTCAACATAGCGGAAGCCTCATTGCCAGCAGCGTCCTGCATAACACTTGCATTGCCGATAATTCCGGCCAAGGTGATCCCATCTAAATCTAAGTCTCCGCTTTGCACGGCGTAGCTAAACGCAAGCGTGCTAGTTCCTGAACCTGCAACATAGGTCGCCTGAACAAGTGCTTCTCCAATAGTCAGGTTCAGGTAAGGGTTGCCACTAACGGTAACAGGCTCATTGAAATTCACCGTAAAGTTCAGTGAACTTCCCATTCTATAATATCCATTATTTGGTACAATAACCAAGGTTGAAACGGGAGTAACTCCATCAACGACAATATCATGTTGACCGGCAAGGGAGTTTGGACCACCGGTATTTGGCAATGTGAGATCCGCATCAACTAAAGCCCCGTTTCTTATCACCGCACCATTGAGTCTCAATGCGGTGGTTGATAGGTAATCCAGGTCATGACTGAGATCACCTGCTTGCACCGTGTAATTAAATGTTATGGCATCGGTACCCGATCCGGAAACATATTCGGCATCCCTGTTCACGACACCTGTATTTAATGTCAGCGTGGGGTTTCCCCCTGCCGCTTGAACGACGACAATTTGATTAAAAACAACTACGATACTTATCTCATCTCCTAATTTATACAAACCGTTTGAGGCAGTTGTATTTACCATATTTATTCGTGGGCTTCCAGCAGTTACTGCTATTCTAAGCGTTGCGGTGTCACAAAGTGAGGGCGTGCCATTATCACATACTTGATAGATTAAACTATCTTGACCGAAAAAGTCTGAATTTGGCGTGTAGGTAAAACTGCCGTCGGCATTCAGCACGACTGTACCATTCACAGGCGCCGTCACCAGTGAGGCAGTCAACGCATTCCCGTCGGGATCGTTATCGTTCGTCAAAACGTTACCCGTTGCAGGTTCATATTCAGTTACAATAATTTCATCATCAACTGCAACCGGAGCGTCATTTGTTGAATTTACGGTGAACTTGACAGTCGCTGTATCGCATAAGGACGGGCTACCATTATCGCATACCTGATAGTTCAGGCTGTCTAAGCCGACAAAATTAGTGTTTGGTGTGTACGTGAAACTGCCGTTAGCATTTAATACCACCGTTCCATTAACCGGCGCCGTCACCAGTGAGACAGTCAGCACATTCCCTTCAGGGTCTGTATCATTCGTCAAAACATTCCCTATCGCTGCTACGTTTTTCGCTGTACTGACAGCATCGTCTACAGCCATCGGAGCATCGTTCACCGGCGTAATATCTATATTGATAGTACCAACGACTACATTATTTGCACCGCCTGAACCGGTGTTACCATTATCATTGATGGAAACTTCTACCAGAGCCGCATTGTCGCCTGACAGGTTATGATCAGGCCGGAAATAAATATTACTAGGCACATTGATGTAATTATTAAGATCTATCAGATTTCCCGTTAATGTTAACTTTCCAGTCAAATGGCCCGTTATGGAGATTCCAGTTCCTGCTGCAATATCAAATATTCCGCCGGTGGCGTCCAACGTTAAGGAGACTTGTCCCACACCCGCATCAACATCCATTATTGTCGCCGACGAAATATCCAATGCATCTTCGGTAGCGTCTTCTCGCACGGTAATATCGGCAGGTAGTCCCACAATTACCGGTGCATCGTTTACCGCTTCAATTTGAAAGTGTGCCCATGCTGTATCACATCGAGAAGGTGTACCATTATCGCAAACCTGATATCGTAAACTATCTAAACCATTAAAATTAGCACTTGGTGTATAAGTAAAGCTACCATCCGCATTGAGTACGATCGTGCCATTTACGGGCGCCGTCACCAAAGAGGCGGTCAGGGCGTTCTCTTCCGGATCACTATCATTCGTCAAGACATTCCCAGTGCCGGGTGTATCTTCCCTTACCGATACGGCATCATCCATCGCGACAGGAGCCTGATTAGTCATTACTTCAATATCATCCAACATAACACCTATGTTGAAACCAACTATTTCAAGCTCATCCATATTCGCCAAGAATGGATAGTCGCTTGAACTTATGGCAATTTTATGGATGGGTATAGTGGGTTGATAGTAAGTGCGGATGGTATCAATAAGAACACCATCTCTTTTTACATAAATTTCAATCATCTGGGTTTCATTTTGGGTAGGCCAAATGTTAAATTGCCTTATACCAAAATTATCTCCAGAGGTACTTTTTAAAGTGGCAGAATGAAGCGTAGCGCCAGCCAACGCATCATAACGTAACACTTTTGTACTTAAACTAGTGCCAATTAACACCCTGATTTGACTACCATTGCCATTTCCCGTTGCAATGGCTGAAAAGCCATTACCAACCTCCCAGGTGGCTGGTGCCGTATTTGTGCTAATGGCGTGAACCTCTCCTGCATTAAAGCCCTCCCAGTCATAAACACCGGAATTGAGTACTTGTGCATGTACAATAAGACCACTGAATAACAGTCCGCAAAGCGTTATTAGGTAGTTGAAAAATTTTGTAGGGTAAAAGTATTTCATATATACTTGTTAAAATATCGACTAGACGCATAAGTAAGGATTCTGCCACCCGGAACTATTTTGATAGGCCGCTTGCAGCATTTCAGGGTGCTCCCAACTGATACCTGGATCCTGGTCAATTACCTTATTTTCTACTAGGCCTGTTTTACGATTGATTTGTGAGAGCCGGACATATACCGGGTGACTGGACTGATAAGGCGTCGTTTTAAGGTTGATTTCTCCTCGTGGACCGAGGCAGGTGATCGCTGCCAGCACACTAGCCAATGAATCGCGTGTGATCTTCTTATCTTCATGTCCACGAATCGCTTTTGAAAGACATAAGCCTACTTCGTAACCAAGCATGCTATACACTATCGGTTTCTCGTCATAGTTACTCTCATAAGCCTGTATAAAATCCTGATTAGCGCCTGTTTCTAATGTGTAGGTCCAGGTTATAGCACTGGTTAGATTTGTCACGAATAGATCGCTTGTTTCCAAGCACTCATCCGTCATAAACGGAGCCACACTTAATGCGGTGCGAGAGGATATCTTACTTTCCTGATAATAGCGGAGAAACTGCTCTCCTTCTTTTCCCGATAACATGGCGTGGGTGTGGTTTGGCATCAACATTTGTAATTGATTGATGAGAAGCAGGGTGTTTGGCATGGAAGTCATTCCATTTATAAAATTAAGCTTGACGTGGCTAGCTCCAGCCGCATGTAAGCCATAACGATAACATTCGTGCATATTATATCCTGCCTCATAATACGATAGGCTTACACATGGATCTGCGCCGTATTCCCGTTGCGCCCATTTCCCCATCACCCACTCGCTTTTCCAAAGATCGAGACTCGTATAAAAGAGATAATCTGACCGGAATTGATACGTAGGAACAAAACCACCTAAATTGGCTATCGCGACGGGTATACGGTATTTATTGATGATTTCTAAGCAGTTTTGAGTAACCTTGGTACCTATCACACCAATGATCATATCGACTTGATCGAATAAAGCCAGTTTATTTAGTGCATTTTCGACAAAGGACTGACCGCCGGTTTGAATAAACTCCTCAATGATTTCGATACGGCAGTTTGGTGTCCTTTGCGCCAACGCAAGCATAACACCTTGCTTGAAATCATTGCGAAGATTTTTGAATACCCCTGAATAGGGTATTAAGAATCCTATTTTTAACTTTTGCATATCAAAGGTAGAAGGGGGGATTATTCTCTCGAAGGAAATACACCTTGCAGTGCAATTACAAAATGGAGTACTTGATAAGACTGCATGATGCTGAATGGTATATTGCCACCTGCTTGACCTACTGCTACATTACCTCCACCAGTTGCTGATACTCCACTCAGATCTACTAAGGTACCTGCATTTGCCTGATCTATAAAGCCATTTAATGACGCGGCATTATTAGGGTCATAAGGTGCGGCCAATACGCTACCAGATGTGGCTACATGTGTTTGTGCTTGGTTCGTGGAAACACCAACGGAAACGCTCCCGGGAGTTGGCGTGAACGTTGCTTGATGTGTGTGCATTGGCATTTGCGCGTATGTTAAGGTAATGGTTTCTGTACCTGCCCTTTGTCCAAGTATATAGTTGGACCCACTTGGATTTTGGCCTTGGCCGATCACTACGCGCCCTTGCAAGTCCGGTAATGCAAAGGTAGTCGTACCGTTGCCTCCATAAATGGTTCCAAGCAGTGCAAACAGTGCGGAGTTTGAACTGATAGCCAAAAGCTGTCCTTGACAAAATGCCCAACCTTTAGGGGCAAAATCAGGTGCCCATATCATTATTTCACTTAAAAGAGGTTCTGCTGCCATAATTTTTGAGTTTAGTATGTGTTACGTATATTGACTGCTATTGTGGATATGAAGTATTTCACACAATTTCCACAACGACACAAAATGAACACAAATTTTGCTCACTTTGTATCCCTCCTTTGGGGGGGATCGCATGTGTGGAGATTAAGGGTTGTGCGCTGTGGCTAAGAGGAGGAGCTAGCGTAGCCTTGGATATACTTGTTATTTAGTATCGGAGCTGATACAAGGCATAGTTTATTAAACAAAGCTTCTTACACTTGAACTATTTAAATTTTCGGCTGATCAATGCATGTCTACTATTGACCTCTAGCTTTTGATAGATATTTTTAATATGATATTTAACGGTCTCTACAGCAATATCCAAACGCAGTGCGACTTCCTTATTAGTCAGTCCTTCCTCAATAGCACTTACGATTTGCTCTTCTCTCGGTGTAAGTTTTTCTTTTGGATCAGGCGTCACCCTGGGGTTGAAATACTCCACCACCAGTCGTGCAATACCTGGCGACATCGGTGCTCCCCCATCGCAAAGTGAAATAACAGACTCTTTGATTTTTTGTAAAGGCGTTTGCTTTAAGAGGTAACCGGAAGCGCCATTGCACAAGGCTTGAAAAACCCTTTTTGCGTCATCATAAACAGTCAGCATAATTACCTGACATTTTGGTGCTCTCTTTTTTATGCGGGAAATCCCTTTAATTCCGGATTCTCCAGGCAGCCCGATATCTGACAAAACCACATCGAGATAAGTATTGTCTGTCCACTGACTCATAAAGTCTTCTACCGAGCCCGCCGCTAAAAGACAAGAAAAACCTTGCTGTTCTTTGAAAAAATTTAACAGGGCTGTACGAATATGCTCGTCATCCTCAATTATCCCTAAACGTATCATGCGTTAAAACTATTTATTATTTTTGGTTCTACATCCCCCTCAATGGGGGTGCATGCATTAGTTTTGAACTACATAAGTATTATATGCACCTGAAAATATTGATTCTCTTCAACAATAGACAACTGTGCATTCATTTTAGCAGCGCGCTCCTTCATATTTTGGAGTCCGCGTCCACCTTGGTGATTTACAAATAATTCCTTAGGATTTGAACAGGTATTTTTAATCGACAAGTGTATAGTATTGTCGATAATCAGCTCGATGATTGCTTCTGAACCATCGCCATACTTGATCACGTTGGTCACAGCCTCTTTAAAAATAAGAAAAAGGTTCTGCCTTATAATTTGAGACAAGCCGTTTGAGGCGTAAGCTCCCCGAATCTCAAACTTATACTGAAAATCTACCTCCTCCTGAAGTTTATACAGGTAGTCTTTCATACGGATAACCAGGTCTTTTAGTGTATCAAAACGCGAATCGATCGACCAAACCATGTCGCTCATGGTAGATAAGGCTTGCCTACTAGTATCTGCGATTTGTTGCAATTGCTTATTTTCTTCACTCCACCCGTTTATTTTGCTGTTCAGCGAATCGGCTTGGTAATAAATGCGTGTTAAAGAACTTCCCACCTCATCATGAAGATCGCTGGCGATGCTAATTCGTAAACGACGTTCTTTGATTTGTATATATTCACGATATTTAAAGATTGCCCAAATAATGATCGCGAAAAGCAATACGAGCAGGCATTTAAACCAAATTGTTTGATAAAAGGTGGGATTCACTTGAAGTGGCACGATTAGGCTAGCGTTAGTCCACCGCCCATCCGGCAGACGAGAAGCAAGGTGCAGCTGATAACTGCCGGGCGGCGTTTCAACGAAGGTAATTTCCTGCCGACGCCCCAAAGGCAGCCAATCCAAGTGTCCATCCAATCGATAAAAAAACTGTAGCTCTTTGGCCAGCTCACTCACCCCGCCAAAGCCAATCGTAAAATAGCGCGTTCCAGCTTCTATTATAAGCCTTTTATTTTGTTTATACGGGAAGGTGTAATGCCGTTCCAATCCCTGGCCTGCTCGCTCGGTAGTAAAGCTGGTAATATTTAGGGGAGTGGTTTTCGTTAATCTTCTTACTTGCGGAACACGAGGCGCCTCCGCATTAAAATAAAGCAAACCATTGATGGTTCCCAAGTAAAAGGTATTGCCCTGCTGAAAAGCAGCCGCCTGATTAAATTCATTTGCTGGCAATCGATCCAGTCGAGAGTAATTAGCAATTTGCTTTGTCTGTTTGTCAATCATACTTAAACCATTATGGGTGGCTACCGCGACATGGTCTGCCTTGGTTAATATACTATACACAATATCATCAGCCAAGCCATCTTCATTGGTGATTTTCTGCCGTACCGCGCCATTCCCGTCTAATATCCAAACGCCTTCTCCGTGTGTTCCTATCCAAAACGTATCATCTACCGGCGTAATACAATACACTGCGTTTCCCAAGGCATTTGTTTGCAAGCTGTTAGTTTGGCAATCCCAGATAAATAGCCCTTCGGGCGTACCAATCCATAATTTTTTTCCAACGGGTGTTACATGTAATATCTTTAATCGTGCAAGTTTAGGGTGTTTCACTACCCGGTATGTTTTTGAATAAGGATTAACCATATATAAGCCTGCATAAGTGCCTACCCATACAGAATCATGCGAAACACGCGTCAACGTTGTCATGGCTTCAACTGGCAGTTTTTCGCTTTTTGCCGCCAAACTAAGCCTAATAGATGAAAGTCGTTTTTTTTTTCGATCGAACCAAAGCAAGCCACTTCCTTCTGTTCCTAATAATAAGGTGTCTTTACTCCATGGAAGTATCCGATAAACAAACTGCCCACCGAGTGTTTCCTTTTCTCCGGTCCGCTCGTTTATGGCAATAAATCGATCTTTGTACGATCCGACATAGAGCGTGCCGTCACTGTGCTTATAGATGCTTCGTATACTATTGATTGACGTACCATTGCTAAGGAGCGTATGAAATCGATGATTAGTGGGCAATAACTCTAAGACATGATTGTTAAGCGACATCAACAAGCTATTACCTAAATTTTTAAACCATACGATATGATCATCTTTTAGGTTGTCGGGGTAGGTCATTTCTTGCTTGCTTACATGGTTGGTCGGAAAGTTATATGTAAACAGCTGTTCTTTACCGATACTTGCTTTATTCGTGAATATCAAGATGTGATCATTATTGAAAGGTGCCATATATACGGTACCGTCCTTACCAACCTGATTCCTTTCCAATGCCGGAATTTGGTCAAAAGTTCCGTTTTGAGTATCAAAAAGATACAAACCACGATCTTTAATGTTTAACAAGCATTTTCCCGAGGGATGAAAGTGCACTTGTTCAATCTCTGTATTATTCAATTCAGGTAAGCCAAAGTATGTCGGAGGTGATAAATAACCCTCCCGGATTCGGAGACGGATCATTTTCCCTGCTTTCGTGGATACCCAAAGTTCTCCGGCATAAGGTTCTGAGATGGAAACGATAGAAGGCTTGTTGAAATGGTTTGGATAATCCCGATTGATATCAAGCAGAAGTTTCAGGCTATCACCGTTGACCTGATAGAGTCTACCATCAAACGACCCTGCATATATATTGCCGTTGCGCCCTTGCCCAATACACTCTATATCCGGTTTATGAACATATTGGTCTAATTCCGGGTTTTTTACAAATTTCATTTCCCAACTTCGCAAATCGAAGCGTACGAGGCCATTTTCAGTTCCGATCCAAAGGTTGTTTTGCCTGTCGGGAAAAAGGGTCTTAATTCTACTGTTCGGAATAGCGGGTTTACTTTTATTATTCAGGAAGATAGTTTCGTTTCCGTCGTATCGACATAATCCACCGCTAGTAGCCATCCACAGAAGCCCCGCACTGTCTCTTATAACATCCGTAATAACTTGGCTCTGCAAATTTTCGGGAAACTTGGCATCTCGAAAGATAAATCCCTCTTCTTGGGAGTACACGTACAACATAGGTGTAAGCAAAACAATAAGCAAGAAAGGTTTTCTAATATACATGAATAGGTAGAATGGAACACATCCATCTGATCTGGTGCGAAACTTTAATTATAAATTAAGCGAAATATTGTCCATCTTTTTTATTCATTCTGTTCATTTTTTTACATATAAAAATTGGGTAAAAAGTGTTCTCCAAAGTCTTTCTCCAAACGAATCGATAGAAGAACAGTTTTTTTATTTTCTTTTATACTTTCCTGCGTTTATATTTGTCGGCATCGAATGACCAACAATGAAACGAATTATAAGCATTTTCACTTTCTTTTCACTAACATTATCCTTTAATAACCAGCTGTTTGCTCAATCGCAAAACACCTATCAAAACCCGCTGCCGGTTGCATTTGGTGACCCTTACGTACTGCACGTATCGGGCGACAAATATTATATGTACGGCACGGGTGGAGTTGCAAAAAATGGATTTGCTGCTTATTCTTCGACCGACCTTGTGAATTGGAAAGATGAGGGCCAAGTATTTTATGCCGGTAACCCAAATGGTTGGAGCGATTCTACCGCGGCTTGGAACGGAGCCTATTGGGCACCGGAAGTATATGCGCATAACGGCAAGTTCTACCTATTTTACTCCGCTCAATGGAGCGATAACCCTGGCAAGGAGGTTGAAAATTTTCGCATTGGAGTAGCTGTGGCGGATAAGCCTACGGGGCCATTTGTTGACTTAACCGATAAACCAATTTTTGATTCTGGATACCCTATTATCGATGCGAATGTACTTTTTGATGACAGCGGTAAGATTTATCTTTATTATTCCCGCTGCTGTTATAAGCATCCCGTGGAAAGCGAAGTAGCTACCTGGGCTAAGAAAAAGGGATGGTTTGATACAATAGAGGAAAGTTGGGTGTATGGTGTTGAGTTGAAACCTGATTTCAGCGGCGTTATAGGCGAGCCCGTCCTATTATTAAGACCTCCTGTAGAAATGAGCGACAAACAAGCGGAGTGGGAAAGTCGTTCGGTTACGTCAAAGGAAGTTAATCGCCGGTGGACAGAGGGCTCCGCTATTTTTAAGAAGGGAGACACTTATTATATGATGTACTCGGCCAATTATTTTGGGGGTAAGAATTATGCCGTAGGATACGCGACTTCCAAAAGTCCGCTCGGCCCATTTACCAAAGCGGCTAATAACCCTGTATTGCAGAAGAACAGCGAACATGGTGGTGTGGTAACAGGAACCGGTCATAATAGTGTGACCTACTCGCCAGACGGAAAGGAAATGTTCTGCGTGTATCACGCACGGACCTTATCAACGGGTGAAGAACGTGTTGTTTTTATTGATAGAATGAAGATAACAGAAGACGGGAAATTGATAGTAGAGGGACCGACTACGACACCTCAACTAGTTCCAAGCAGATAAAAAAAGGAACCTCCTGCACAGTGGGTTCCCTTTACTTTTGATCAGGAAACGTTGGCTCAGTCTAACGTGTCGAGTTGTTTAAGATCGAAATCATCATTAATCACTTCGCCGTTGGGTTTTACCAAGACAAATCTGGGTAGCTCAGAAAGATATAGGGTATTGATTAAGTCCTGTTGTGCTTCGTTTCTCATTCTATAACTATATTTAAAATCCAGGCCTTCCGTATTCTCTTTCCACTTACTGAATTGGCTTTCCATTGAAATCGGCAATATATCAATTCCTCTTTTCTCCAAAACTGGCACTTCTTGTTCCAATTGCTTAACCGCCTTGGCGGACGCTTGATCTGCACTATTCCAAAATGACAGCAGCAAATATTTACGATCCTTAAAAGAATCCCATGGAATTTCTGAAAGCTGTGCATCGGTTGCGACTACCTGTTTTTGAAGATCTAACCGTTGTATTTTCGTTTGCACCTTTTCGAGTCGTTTGGCAAAGTCTAGGCCATACTTGCTCTGCTTTACCTCAATTGGCGCCTGTTCTAACAGATTCCCGTATGCTTTTGCGTATTGACGCTGTTTTCCCGCCCGTGATAACAAATAAAATGAGCTGATTAATGGCTGGTGTTTTTTGATGAAATCTTCAGTAATTGAAGCAGGACTTTTCGAAAGTTCTTTCTTACCCGAAACTTTGGTGACGCCTGCCCCGCCAAGGCTGTAACTTTCTGTCTGTCCTTCTTCTTCCGCTTCAAGTTCGGCAAGTACAGTATGCCATTTATTTAATAACTCTTGTTCTTTTCCACCACCTTGAATCGAAAAGGCAGTTTTGCTTATGGAGCCTGGGTGATTAAAGGGCCGTTGTACAAGCTTCAGATCTGTAGAAGCGGATGCTAAAACCGGGATGGAGGCTTCCCAAACTAACCCACTGGTACCGCGTTTTGTGGACTTTCCTTCTATTTTTATAAAGTAAATTTCGTTAAGATTAGCGGTATCCAGCTTGAGTTTGAATTTCCCGTTCTCAATAGGGACGGATATAACGGAATCCTTCTCATTGTCCTTGAACAAAGAAACTTTTTTTATTTCGGAATTCGCTGTTTCGCTAATAATCGATAGCGCGCCTTTCTCGGGTGTATAAAGATATTTTTGCTTTTTAGTGTCCGTCTGTTTATTTTGTTCGCGGTGTTGGCATGACGATATAGTCAGTAAAAAGCCAATCACAATAACGTAAGGGCTCGATCTAAAGAATTTCATATGCTAATATACCAACATGTAATCATATTGTTTGTGTACTTGCGAAAATTGTAAACATCCATTTAATATTTATATAAGTTTGCACGGATATCTAATTACAGTAACTAAGTTATGATTCAAAAAGAAGACACCGAAATATTTTATCCAATGGATTTGACAGCCTGGCGGGCATGGTTGGAGAAAAACCATCAATCAAAATCATCCGTCTGGCTCGTTCTTTATAATAAATCTTCAGGCAAACCTTCCATTTCCTGGAGTGAGGCGGTAGACGTTGCTTTGTGCTTTGGATGGATAGATAGTAAAAAGATAAAAATAGACCCTGAAAGATCCCATCAGTTTTTCAGCAAGCGAAAAGCTAAAAGCACATGGTCAAAAATCAACAAAGATAAAGTGGAGAGATTGATAGCAAGCGGCTTAATGACACAAGCTGGTTTGGAGTGTATTGAAAAGGCGAAACAGAATGGGTCCTGGACGATTTTAGATGAAGTGGAAGCACTTAAAATTCCGGCGGATTTAGAAGCTGCATTTATGATTCATACCGGGGCAAAATCATTTTTCGAAGGGCTGAGCAAGTCCGCAAGAAAGGCAATGTTACAGTGGTTGGTTCTAGCCAAGCGGCCTGAAACAAGACAGGAACGAGTACACCAGATTGCTGCACTCGCTTCAAAAGGAATGAAACCGAAACCGTTTTAACTTGTACTTACTCGGCATACCTATCAAAATCATTCCGAAATTAATTCCACATCCTTTTGCAAATAACGCACAAAACACTGATAAAAATTAGTGAAAAATAGAGACATATTGTGCAATTCGATTCCGCTTGTTTGTTTTTATTTGCCTACAGAGTGAGGGGTTTCTTGCAAGTTTGTTAAAAACCAATTATGTCCTATAGAACCGGATTGGGGCCTCTTCTAAAATTACGGACAAACGAAGGTGTTGATGAACTGCACCGGTAGCGTATAAAGTACGATTATTTCACCATTATAATGTCCAAATTATGAAAAAGATTACGATCAATTTATGTTATCTATGTCTCTTGCTCTTGTACGCTTGTGAAAAAAACGTTAAGATGCAGCCAAACCCTGAAACAATGGATATGATGGGTTTTATTATAGATAGCACTTTTACTAATCCCATAATACCACGAGGCGCCGATCCATGGGTGACGCACAAACATGGCTTTTACTACTTTACATACACGCAGGGGGGCAAATTAGTCTTGTATAAAACAAAAAACATGTCTGAGTTGGCATTGGCGAGCGCCCACGATGCGTGGATACCCGAACAAGGTATGCCATATTCCAAAAATCTATGGGCGCCGGAATTACACTACCTTGATAATAAATGGTATATGTATTTTGCTGCAGACAATGGGCAGAATGCAAATCATCGAATGTATGTCGTAGAAAATGCGGCAGCAGATCCTACGACCGGAGAGTGGGTGCTCAAGGGAAAGGTGGCCGACCCGTCCAACGAGTGGGCCATTGATGGTACCGTACTTGAATATAAAGGGCAACGCTATATGTTATGGTCGGGTGGAAACGCCGGTGCTGCTCCGCAACGTATCTATATTGCAAAGATGAGCAATCCATGGACTATCAGTAGCGAAAAGGTGGCTATCTCTAGTCCGATACATCCTTGGGAAATGAATGGTAGTGCGATTAACGAAGGTCCCCAGGTATTAATAAGTCCGAGTGGTCGCGTACACGTGGTATATTCAGCAAGTGGTTATTGGGTTGACACCTATTGCTTAGGTTTACTAAGCCTGAACATAGATGGAGATCCAATGAATCCCGATGACTGGGTAAAAACACCGCAACCTGTTTTTTCTATGAATGCCGAAAGCGGCGCTTATGGCCCCGGCCACAATGGTTTTTTCAAATCGCCGGACGATAGCGAAGACTGGATTATTTATCATGCACGGAGCTTACCTGGAGGTGGGGATGGAAACGGTCGGAATGCCCGCATTCAGCAATTTACTTGGAATGCAGATGGAACCCCCAACTTCGGTATACCCGTTAAGATTGGTGTACCTATTGCAAAACCTTCTGGCGAACCCATTCGAAAAGTATATCGTACTGATAACTGGTCTATTGCAAGCTTTAGTTCTGAGGAGACTGTCAATAATCGTTTGGCTAGTAAATTGATTGATAATGACGTAAATTCGTACTGGATAACGCGATACTCATCCAATCCAACAAACTATCCCGATCATTGGATTACCGTTGATATGGGGGAATCCCTAACAGTGGATGGCTTTATGCTCGCGCAGAAAAGCGGTGATCGAAAAGTTAAAGAAATAGAAATTTTAATAAGCGACGACAACAGTTCGTGGGAAAGTCTGGGAACTTTTGAATTGGCTAATGTAAATTTGGTTAAACAATACTTAAATATAGATGTAAGGCGTACCTGTAGGTACTTTAAGTTAGTCCCGTTGGCTGGTTATGATAGTCAGCAGCAACCCGGACTTGCAGAAGCGGGTGCCTACATTAAAGGAGAGTAAAAATTTAAGTCACCTGAATTAATCGGGTTGAAAAAAAATGAAACTATATTGTAAGTTTATATGTCTTTTCTGTCTGCTATTATTGGCAGGCAATTTGCGTGGTCAAGAAAAACCTAATATCATTATTATTCTTACAGATGACATGGGATTCAGCGACATAGGCACTTTTGGAGGCCAGTTTGTTCCCACCCCCCATTTGGATCAACTGGCTAAAGAAGGCACTAAATATACGCAGTATTATAGCGCCGCTCCTATTTGCAGCCCTTCTCGTACCAGTATCCTGACGGGTATGTTCCCTGCTGAATGGAATTTCACGACCTTCCTGAATGATCGGCGAAGCAATGCGCGTGCAGAGCAAGCAAACTATTTGAATGTAAACGCCCCCTCATTGGCAAAAGTATTAAAAGCAGCGGGATACGCCACCGGGCATTTTGGAAAGTGGCATATGGGCGGTGGCCGCGATATTAAAAATGCACCGGGCTTTAAGAAATATGGTTTTGACGAGCACGCCAGCACGTACGAAAGTCCGGATCCTGACCCTGCCCTAACTGCAAGGGACTGGATCTGGTCTGATGAGGACAGCATCAAACGTTGGGACCGAACGGCTTACTTTGTAGATAAAACGCTTGATTTCCTCCGTCGGCATAAGGGTGTACCTTGTTTCGTGAACCTTTGGCCGGATGACATGCACACGCCATGGGTACCGGAAGAAAATCGTCGGCAATCGGGTAAATTCCCAATGAATCCGGACGAAGAGAAGGCTTTTAAACTGGTATTAGCTGAATTTGACAAACAAATGGGCAGGTTGTTTAACGGCTTAGAGAAACTGGGTTTAGCTGAAAATACGCTGATCATTTTCACCAGTGATAATGGTCCGCTACCGAGCTTTAAGGGCAGCAGGGCGGGCGGCTTGCGGGGCACGAAACTCTCACTCTACGAAGGTGGTATTCGTATGCCTTTTATCGTGCGATGGCCAGGCCATACACCTGCGGGTCAGACGGACAGTGTGTCGGTCTTGAATTCAAGCGACTTGTTTCCCACCTTGGCACATATTGCCGCTGCTCCACTACCACCTAATTACAAAGGAGATGGCGAGGATAGAATGAAGGTATTCTTAGGAAAGCCCTCCTCAAGAGAAAAAGATATGTATTGGGAATATGGGCGAAATGATTATGCTTTTAACTATCCCAAAGGAAGAGACCGGAGTCCGAACTTAGCGATCCGGTCGGGTAAGTGGAAACTGTTAGTTGACTACCAAGCTGATAATGTAGAATTATATAATATCGTGGATGATAAATATGAAACTAACAATGTTGCCGCATCGCATTCGGATATCGTAGCTGACTTAAAAACGAAGCTTATTACTTGGCGGGCTTATTTACCTGAATTAACGGCCGACCGCGCTAATCCTTAACATGAATACGGTTGCTCGATTTTGACGCAAGTCAATGTTTTTAAAAGTTATTTAATGCAACTTTGGCTTGTAATTCACGGTGATGTCTGACATGCTAAAGGACCTTATACAACGAAAAACACAACTTGAAGAAAAGCAGGTTCTCGAGATACTGAGGTATTTCAAGCCACTTGTCGCCAAAAAAAACGAATTATTACTTGCAGAGGGTGCTGTAGCAGATAAGCTGTTTTTTATTGAAAAGGGATGTCTGCGGCTCTATTACAATAATGATAACCACGGCGTATCGACAAGGTTTATGGCTTTTGAGCATACTTTTTTAACGTCAATTGTTAGTTTTATTTCAAGAACACCGGCACCTGAATATATACAGGCTGTAGAAACTTCGGAATTATTCGTGATCTCCTACCATGATTTTTTTCGATTGCGGACGACGATCCCGGCATGGGACAAAATGTATATTTATATCCTAGAATACGGTCTCACCGTTATTACATCGAAGCTTAGCGGATTACTTACGCAGAGCGCAACAGAACGTTATCGCAACTTACTAAAAAATAACCCGGAACTTGTACAGCGGTTATCAAATGCAAACTTAGCGGCTTATTTGAATATATCACCCGAAACACTCAGTAGGTTAAAATCAAATTTATAATAGTAGAATCAAAACGGCATACCCGTTTCAAAAACAAAATTGGTAAGTAAATAAGCAAATCAGTCATGAGAAGTGATGAAGTAAAAAAAGGATACCATAGAACGCCACACCGGTCTTTATTTAGAGCCACCGGATTAAAGGATGAAGATTTCGAGAAGCCCTTTATCGGTGTAGCCAACTCATTCATAGAGATTATTCCCGGACACTTTTTTTTGAACAAGGTGGCGAACATCATTAAGGAGGAGATTCGTGCAAACGGATGCATCCCTTTTGAATTCAACACCATTGGAATTGACGATGGCATTGCTATGGGACATGACGGTATGCTGTATTCGCTTCCGAGTAGAGAATTAATTGCCAGTTCAATAGAAAGTGTAATGAACGCACACAAATTGGACGCCATGATTGCTATACCAAATTGTGATAAGATAGTACCTGGTATGATCATGGGTGCACTACGTGTAAACGTACCTACCATTTTTGTGAGTGGAGGTCCCATGGCAAAAGGTTATAAAAAAGATGGTACTCCCATCGATCTCGCATCTGCATTTGAGGCAGTGGGCAAGCACGAGGCTGGGGTTATTAGCGAGGAACAACTTCGGGATATCGAATGTAATGCCTGTCCAAGTGCGGGAAGCTGCTCGGGTATGTTTACGGCTAATTCTATGAACACCTTGATGGAGGCAATGGGCATAGCCCTACCGGGTAACGGAACTATCCTTGCCCAAACAGTCGAACGGGAGACACTTTATAGAAAAGCGGCTCGACGCATCTGTGAGATTGCAAAAGAAGAGACAGCACGTAAAAAATTCACCCTGAAAAATATATTGAACGAAAACGCCGTTCGAAATGCCTTTGCTGTTGATATGGCAATGGGTGGTAGTTCCAATACTGTTTTACATATGCTTGCTATTGCAAATGAGGCAGGTTTAGATTTTCAACTGAAAGATATTAACGCAATTTCACGGAATGTTTCGCACATTGCTAAAATCTCGCCAAGCCTAACGAATGTTCATATGGAAGACATTAATCGGGCAGGTGGCGTTAGTGCTGTGATGAAAGAGATGACCAAAAGGAGTAATAATATTCTTATAGACAATTTAACAATCAGCGGCGAAAACCTTTTACAACTTATAGTAGGAGCCGAAATTAAGGACAAAAATATTATACGTACCATCGATAACCCATACAGTGAAGTGGGTGGCTTAGCAATTCTGTATGGAAATCTGGCCGAACAAGGTGCCGTTATCAAAACCGCAGGGCTTACGGGTTCTAGGGTATTTACCGGCAAAGCCGTTTGTTTTAATGGTCAACAGGAAGCCGTCGATGGCATAATCGGCGGAAAAGTTAAAGAGGGTGATGTGGTAGTTATCCGCTACGAAGGTCCAAAAGGCGGTCCTGGAATGCAAGAAATGCTGACGCCCACAAGCTTGATTATGGGCATGGGTTTGGGAAGCTCTGTTGCACTAATAACAGATGGTAGATTTAGCGGAGCAACTAGAGGTGCCTCCATTGGACACGTATCTCCGGAAGCGGCTGAGGGTGGTATGATCGGTTTAATCGAAGACGGAGATGAAATTCATATCGATGTAGACAATTACATCTTATCGGTTAAGTTAAGTGATGAGGAAATTGGGAAGAGAAAAGCGAATTTTGTGCCCCTCAAAAAAAAGCTGCAATCGCGATGGCTTAGCCAATACAGGGCTTTAGTAACAAATGCCAGCAATGGGGCTGTCTTAAAGACGGATCTATAGTAGCGACTGCCGCCTTATTGCCTAGAAGTTTCTCAGGTTATCTTACTCTTCACATGCAACGGTAACAAAAATGCAATTCAGGCCTCTTTAAGAGAGGCCTTCACCCCCCTCTCCTCTTGTTGTTACAGCCTGCGTTTACGCACACGTGTGCGTAAACTACGCAATCGATTGATCTCGAAACCAATTTGTTTTTTTATATAGGCTTGAATATGTTTGCTCACGCAGTAACCAATTTGACCACAATAAACTAGGAAAAATCGTGAACTCGTCTTTACCGTAAGGACGAAGTATTCGACTGAATGATTGTGTGTATTACTAAATTATGAAGAACTATGAGAGAGCGTTAAACTTATTCTTGTAGGCGGACGTCACGCCAAACAAAGCAACAAAATTATTAACAAAAACCCTTAAACTATGCTATATGATTAGTACAGGATTCCTATTGCCTAAAAAAAGGCACATTTCAATCAATCTTTTATATGTTTTCCTTGTTTCATTTTGCACGGCAGGAAGCAGCATATCCATTCATGCACATGCAAGTAAGCGACTATCGACGTTTTTTCGTCAAACAAGTGTATATGGCACAGTCACCGATGAACGTGGCGCCCCCATAGAGGGAGTAACAATTTCTGTAAAAGGAACAACAATAGCCGCTAAAACCAATAGTGAGGGAAGATACCAATTAAACGTGCCCCCTAAGGCTGTTTTGATTTTTAGCAATTTGGGCTTTGAGACACAAGAACTCAACTTCGCAGGAGAACGCGAACTTAACGTAGTATTAAAAGATATGATCAGCGATCTTGAAGAAGTTGTTATTGTTGGATATGGAACGCAGAAGAAAGTAAATCTTACAGGGGCGGTTAGTTCGGTTAACGCCAGGGAACTGACGAATATTGCACCGGCAAATCTGTCTAATACACTAGCCGGTCGCGCCCCAGGTGTAAACGTCACTAATACATCCGGGCTCTCAGGCGCTACTTCTCAAATTCGAATTAGGGGTAGTTTTGGCGAACCGCTTTATGTTATTGATGGTGTTGTGCGAGACAAAGCCGCTTTTGACGCATTGGAGGCATCTGAAGTAGACCAAATGAGCTTTTTGAAAGACGCTGCAACGGCCTCTATCTACGGATCGAGAGCTGGAAATGGAGTTGTGCTGGTAACAACCCGAAAAGGAATTGAGCAAAAACCTACCTTTAATTTTCAATCTAATTATACAACGTCCAGCCCAACCATGCCACTGCTATCTGACCTCACAACAGCAACGGATGAATTAATTTACCAAAATCGGGTGGCGGAATTTAACGGAACACCTCCACCTAACGGACAAG
Organism: Olivibacter sp. EAT-5; assembly: GCF_044784325.1. Classification (NCBI taxonomy): domain Bacteria; kingdom Pseudomonadati; phylum Bacteroidota; class Sphingobacteriia; order Sphingobacteriales; family Sphingobacteriaceae; genus Olivibacter; species Olivibacter sp. EAT-5. The sequence goes on from NZ_CP173028.1 coordinate 5,776,936, forward strand.
AAGAGTTCGACTATTTTAAGGATAAAAGCTACAATGTACACGACATGATCTGGCGAAATCCAACGAGTCATCGCCAAGCGTTGAGCGTTAGCGGAGGATCCGAGAAGATAACCTACTATTCATTACTAAGCTATCGTGGCGAGAACGGATCGTATAAAACGGTAGATCATGGTAAATTTAATCTTCGCAGTAATGTCTCGGCTAAAATCAGTGAAAGTATCTCTGTTGATTTGAATCTCTCTGCGTACCAACAAAATCTAGATCGCTTTTATTGGCCTTTTACCGGCGATGATGACTTTGATGTGTCCGATTTATATCGGGTAACCTTCAACTGGCCAAAAACTTATCCTTTCTACGTCGAAGCAGATGGGACACCAGCCAATTATGTAACTCCCTATCCTATCCAGACGCCAATGGGGAGTTGGCAGGCTTGGAGCGTGATCGATCAGGTCGTAGGTGATCGCTATATCAAGACCCGGCAACGTCAATTCAATCCGATACTAGCGGTTAACATTAAGCTGGATAAATTTATTCCGGGCCTCTCTACAAAAGTGGTAGGAAGCTATCTGGGTGAAGACTACATGCGAAAAAAATATTTAACGTTCCAAAAGAACTATGTCTTCAATCAAGCAGATCCGGATGGTAATCGCTTTTTGCCTGGGCCTCCTGACCCGAATAAGACAAACACTTTTACCTTCAGCCAAAATCAGCCCTTTATGAGCTATGAACTAACGAACGATTGGAGCTATCAGTTCAACTGGTTTGCAAATTATACGCGGACCTTCAATAAACACAGTGTAGATGCATTATTTGTTTTTGAGCAGGCTGAGAATGGCGGTTATGCATCCTATGCAAGAGCCGAAAATCCGCTAACTTCATTAGATCAGATGTTTGCTTATCCTACCGACAGGCAATTCCGCGAAGCGAACGGGTGGGAAGAAATAGGCGCCCGGCAATCATACATAGGAAGAGTAAACTATAATTTTGACAGTCGATATATCGCTGAGTTTTCTTTCCGTTACGACGGGAATACCTTATTCCCTGAAAATAAGCGTTGGGGCTTTTTCCCATCAGTCTCTGCCGCTTGGCGTCTGTCAGAAGAGAGCTTCTTCAAGAAGTTCACCAATGCTTTTAATGAACTGAAGATTAGAGGTTCTTACGGAACCACCGGGAACGACTTAGACGTCAATAACGAAAAGATAAATCCTTTTTCTTATGTAGCAAGGTACATTAATTCCGGCGGGTATATGTTTGGCGATCGCTTTTACGGAGCCATCGCACCAGGGGCGACGCCCAATCCGAATCTAACTTGGGCAACCTCTACGAGTTATAACATCGGTTTGGATGCGGCAGGTTTTAATAATCGCTTGAGTGGAACGCTCGATCTATTTTTAAGGAAAGAAACGGATATTCTCGGCTCTCGTTTAGTGACTTTACCTGATAATTATGGGCAGGCGCTAGCACCGGAAAATTACGCAGCTAGATCCTGGAGAGGCGGCGAAATCACTTTACAATGGAACGACAATGCGGCCAATAATGAGGTTAACTATTCCATTATGGCAAATGCGGGGTATGCAAAAGACCGCTGGGATATTTTTGACGAAAGTGCGGCTTATGGACCTGGTGGCTATCGCCACTTCGAATCGCGTATTGGACAACCTGCCGAAAGGATTATCGGTCTAAAGACACTGGGAATTATAAGAACCCAAGAACAACTGGATGAATTACTCGCACAAGGTTTTAAACAATTTGGACGTGATCCCTATTTAGGTGGTTTATACTTCGAGGATGTACGGGGTGATGGGTACGCTCCGGGACCTGACGGAAAAATAGACGGTAATGATAATCAGTTGCTCTCGACAAATGCGGCTCCTAGGATTAACTATGGTTTTGGCTTCAACATCGCTTATAAGAACTTCTCTTTACAAGCGCATTTTCAGGGCGTGCTCAATTACGATCGAATTATCAGCAACCAAGAAGGAGCAGGTATGAGGCAGCACGGAGGTACTGTAAGACCTTATTATCCTGTATGGGCATCTGACAAGGTATGGACACCGGAAAATCCAGATGGTGAATATCCTCGCCCAATTGGGCAGAATTGGTATGAATCCGGAACAGGTGCGTCTTCTTTCTGGATCCGAAATGGGGGCTATCTCCGTTTGAGAACACTTAATGTGGGATATAACCTGCCGAAATCTTGGGTATCTGCACTAAAGCTGGAAAACGCGCAATTATACTTTAACGGAACCAACTTATTTGTGCTGTCAGATATGAAGGAGTTTCAAGATCCCGAGCAAAAAAATTACGACTCCTATCCTATTATGAAGACCTTCACTTTTGGTTTGGATGTCAGGTTTTAACGAGGCAAATAATACGGTAACAAATAGAAACAAGATGAAAAGGAATATATATATTATTTTATGCTTTATAGGTGTTTTTGCAAGCTCTTGCAAAAAGGTACTTGATATTGAAGATATCGACAATTACGACCCACAGCAGGTTTGGAATGACCCCAATTTGGCAAACGCTTATATGGCTAATATCTACCCCATGTTCGGCAACTGGAATCCAGGCGCCGATTCGGATAGCGAGCAGTTGATCGGCATTAATTTTTATCCCGATCGGGTGACGATTTCGAATGGCGAGTTTAAATCATGGAATTACAGTAATATACGTTTAATAAATCAAGCTATCAGGGATGTCAATGCCGGTGCTTTAGACCAAGCCACAAAAGACGGCATAACTGGTCAAGCTTTGTTTATGCGTGCTTATGCGTATTTTTGGATGGTAGTATATCATGGCGGTGTACCCTATATCACCGTACCGCAAGATCGCTATGAAGATGACCTTTATGTAGCGCGGAACTCTACAGCCGAGTGCTTCGATTTAATTATTCGTGATTTGGATGAAGCAATTGCTAAGCTCCCGGAGCGCATCGCTACCTCATCTACTGACTATGGAAAAATTGACGCTAGTTTTGCGCTCGCTTTTAAAGCAAAAGTACTTCTTTATAAGGCCTCTCCTCAATTCAATCCTGCTAACCCTTGGAACAATTCATACTGGGAAGCCGCTTATCAGGAAAACAAAAAGGCCTTTAATGATTTGCAGGCAAGGGGTTATCGGTTGACGGAGGACTATGCGAATATCGCTTTAGTGGAAAAAGGCCCCGAAGTAATCTTTGCCGTGGTAAATTCCTATCCCAATAAAGTCGCCTCATGGGATTATGGTGTCCGACCGGGATCCGAAAGCCGTGGCCCCGCCTATGCATGTCCAACTTGGGAGTTCATAAAAGAATTCCCGATGAAAGATGGCAAACTATATAACGATCCCACGAGCGCCTATTATAAAACGGAGGCTGCCTTTCTCCAGCAATATTGGGAAGATAGAGACCCCCGTTTCGATAAGTCGATCGTTTGGAACGGAAAACCCTATGCTGTTTCCGGCAAAACGGGAAAACGGCAATATACATCACTAGGCATAGCACATGAATTGGATGATTTTGGTGTGAATCCAAAAGCTGGTGTGAATTCAACCAATCTCAATAGGTACAGTGGTTTTTTTATCGAAAAAAATAGTTTGCTGAAACTAACACAGGCGGAAGTGCAACAATATGATGTCGATTTTGTGCTAATGCGTTTTGCGGAAGTTATGCTGAATTATGCAGAAGCCGCTAATGAAACAGGGAGAATCGGTGAAGCGATGGATATTTTAAAGCAAATACGCCAACGGGCCGGTATTGAAGCTGGTGGAGACAGTAACTACGGAATCAAAGCAATAACGAGAGATCAAATGCGTGAGGCGATTCTGGCAGAACGTAATATAGAGTTCTGCTTCGAAGGACATCGCTTTTGGGATTTACGTCGGCTACGAATGTTAAATCGTTTAGACGGCACCACAAAACATGGTGTAGAAGCGATTGCGATTAATGATGATGGATCAGAAATGGCGATGGGACAGGCACGGGCACTTGCCGATAAATACGAACTGATGGAAAACAATTTTAAATACAGCATTTTACAAATTCCCCTATCAGGCGTTAAAGTAAACTCGTTACCTGAAAGCTATTATTTCTTTCCGATTCAGGAAAGCGTAATCGATAAAAATCCTAAAATTGAACAGAACAATAACTGGGGTGGTACGTTTAATCCGACCTTAGAATAAATCAAATAATGATTTCAATCGGTAAAGTTTCTATATGCAAACTTTACCGATTGAAATCACCTAATTGAACTCTCTTTAGCGTTTCCTTTACTCAAAATTGACCAGTTTCAGAACCGCATTTCTCTTACGGATAATGGTACTATCGGCTTTTTTGGCTAAACGTTCTTTATCGGTAAAATAATACTTATATCGGGCTTTTGTCATGCTAATATTATAGTCAGGTATCTTACCCTTTACATCTACGCCCATTTTAAAAGGGACCGGAGATTTTAGTACCGAGATATGATAATCATAGGACAGATCAATATGTTGTATGCCTCCTACTGCTAGGCGATAACGGTCAATTTCGACCAAAGCGGGTAAAATCTCTAGCTGCCGATCTTTAATTAACATTTCTACGTTCAGTGAATCAATATAAGTGCTATCTCTCTCTTTAAACTTGAAGGTTTTGGCCAGCTCCCTAAACGCTTCATTGTCCTGCACGGCCAAGTGGGTAGCTCGCAACGCGGCTACACTTCTTACTGATCCGATATCGATCTCCATATCGTTATTCAGATTAGCAGAGCCTTTTATACTGAAATCTGCATTACCTTCCAGTGATTTTATAACAGGGAAAAGAGTGTCTAACGTGGGGGCAAAATCCTTCAATTGATTCATTTTCATGTTACGTACGTCAATCACGTATTGCATTCTAGCTTGACCATTCGCCAGTGGTTTATAACGCAGTTTGGTTTGCAGAGAAGCCTCACCGGATTTTAAACTGAAATCATGTAAATTCAACTGCCCGTTATCAACACGGGCTTGACCTTTAAGATTGTTCAGCATTAATGATCCCATTTTCAATTGCTCTATAAAGGAGTTAAAGGTAAAACGAATATTGGTAGGTAATGTAAAACGAGTAGAGTCTGCTATAGGTGTTACGGGTGGCGCGGCGGTCAACGCTGGCGCCGCCATACGCTCTATAACTCCTGCGTTAGCGCTTTCGGCTTTCAATACGCCCATTAACTCGTCAATATCCAAATAGCGGGCATGCAGATTTAAATCAGCATACAAAAGCGTATCCCGCTTGTCTACCGGAAAGATGTTGCGTACCTCGCCGTCGAGCTTCATCTTGAAGTCGCCAAGCGCCACAAAAGCATTGTTTAGGTGAATATCATGTCCTTTTACAGTAATAAGGGAACGATTAACCGACAGCGGCATACCGACATTAGGAATGGCCGCCTTAAGCTTCGAAAAGCTAAAGGATCCTATTGGCCACCATTGCTTCTGCTCATTTTTCTCGACATTGAATTGGTAAGACCCTTTATCAACGATCAGTGTCATTTGCCCATAGTGCAGGGCTAAATTCTGCGCGTCGAAGCTAGTAACAAAATGGGGAGCACGTGGCAGCTTACCTGGGCCAACCGCAGCAGCGATGGAAGCTTTCTCAATGCGTACATTCATACTGTCTGTAGATTGATAGTGAAGAGCCGCCAAATTGATCTTCGATTTCAGCGGTAAGCGTTTGTCGACTTTTTTAGATCCTGAAAGCTGCGCATGAAGTGCCTGCACCGTAAGCTTATGTTTTTTTCCGTATTGTAGATTAAGCCTATCTATATCCAATTGTCCGGACAATCCATTCTTTTCATCTCTTTTCAGCCTCAGTGCAGTATAAGGTGTATGAAAAAGAAGCTCCTCTTTAGCCATGTTTATTTGTAGATCCGCGAGCTTAGCATTACCTTGTAATGACAGATCGCGATAATCAAAGCCCGATTGAGCCGTATACGTAATTTTTCCCGCGAGATCTATGAACGCTCTTCCACCGAGCTGCAATCCCTCGACAATAGGAAATGTTGACCCAATTTTTGTAAGATCGATATTTGCTTCGACATCCGGTTCAATTTCCGGGTTATCCAACAGGTTTTGTGCTGATACGCTACCGCTAAGGTGTATGCCCGTTCCTCTTATTAGCATCTTATTGATACGTACTGCGGAACGTTGGCGCTCATTAAAGTCTAAAAGACTTTCTACATCTGCCTCTAGGGCGGTAATTTGGCCCGGAAACTTTTTATAACGCAGAGAACCGCCATGTATTTTAAGCTGTGCCCTTGATACAGGCAGCTTGCCTTCACCGTATACACCATTTGTCTGCAACACTAAAAACACCCTACCGCCAACATCAACATCTGTTGTCTTAAGGTATCTTTTTGGCACCATTTTCCATAAATTTGCCAGCGATGGCACCTTCATTTTAGCTTGCAATGATACATTTACAGCTTTTCTGCCATTGGGTCGTTCAAAGACGCCGTCCAGCAGAAAGTCTATATCGTTCAATTTTAGCGTTCCATTGGTAAAGCTGAGTTTTCGACTTTTCTTATCAAGCTTCATATCCGTATCCAAAAGGCTGTTCAATTGCCGGATAAAGACAAATCCACCCTTCGTGACCGTTAGCTGCTTACTATCTGAATGTAATTTTAACAGGAGGTGATCCTCGTCGTAAACAAACCCAATTTTAATAGCCAAATGCGGGATTCGGCAATCAAGTCTTGATCCTTTGTCTTCATAGTGAAAACTGGCATCTTCGATGCGAAGCGATTTAATATGAATTTTTTTTATTGCCGATTGGACATCGCTTGTGTCAGTAGCTTCAGCCGTTTCCTTCTTCAGAATATCATAATTTGCGTTACCGTGCTGATCCACTACCAAATGAAGTCGCGGCCTGCGCAATGTAATTCGCTCAATATCTATTTCTTTTTTTAAAAGTAATTTAGTCATGTTGACGGCGCCCCGAAAGTCACTGAAAATAACTAGGGTATCTCTCCTGTCTCTCGAAAGAATATATCCGTCATGTAGACGAGCACCGAAGCGTGGAAAAGAAGAAAAAAAAGTTAATTCGACGCTTTTACAAAAAACCTGTCCATCCAATTGTTGATTAATCGCCTTAAGTGCTATGGGCGTTATCTTCTCAGGTTTAAAGAGAAAATTAGTAATGAAAGTTATGGCAAGCAGAATCAAAGTGCAGGCTAAGCCCAAGCTAATAAGAATTTTTTTTAGGATGTTCGACATATATTTTATTTCCTGTTCTGCCGCAGGGCGTTTAACCGATTCAACCTCGGAGAGCTGCAAACAGGCCTTGTATTTTGCGTCGCCAAATTTAATACTATTTTCAAAATGCTTTTTAGCACATCAGATACTCCTATACACATAAACGACTTGGTTAACTTTCTGCGGCTTCTTTTGTTACTACATCCCGATGCGCTCTCCCCCAATTAATCATTTCCTGGATAATATTACCGAAAGTTCTACAGTATCCTGTTGGTTCATATTCAATCAATACCGGCGTGTCTACATAAACCGTTCGTTTCACCAATTTATTTAATTCCATCTCCTTCAGTTCTTTAGATAACATCCGTGTCGTGATACCTGGAATACTCCGTTCAATTTCCCGAAAACGCCTGTTACCGTTGCAAATGGAATTAATGATAGGTATCCGCCATTTCCCGCCGATAAAGTATAGGGTGTCTTGCAAAGCCCTGAGTTCTTCTTCTTGACTTCTTTCCATTTTTATTTATGTTACCTGATATACTCTGTTATACTGATTACAAAAGTATACCATTTTCAGCATATCTTTATAAAAAAATAAAAAAATGAATAATTTAAAAAATAAGATAGCCCTTGTAACCGGCGGGAATAGCGGCATTGGTTACGCAACGGCAAAAGAGCTGATTGGGCAAGGTGCAAAAGTCATTATTACCGGGAAGCGTAGAGAAGCAATAGAAGCAGCGGCTAAAGAATTAGGAGCGATTCCCTTCTTGGCTGATCAAGCGGAACTAAGTGATACGAAACTTTTAGTCGAATCGGTTAATGAACAATTTGGTAAAGTGGATATTCTGTTCATCAACGCTGGCATTACCGGAACCTTAGGTGCCATTGAGGAAGCGAGTGTAGAAAATTTTGATCGTGTGATGAATATCAATTTTAGAGGTGCCTATTTCACGTTGAGCAAATTTATTCCCTTACTAAGTGACGGTGCTTCGGTTGTGATACTCTCCTCGATCGTAGCGTCTACTTACAAACCAAACAGTTCTATTTATCAGGCAAGCAAAGCGGCTTTAAATTCAATAGCGAAAACAGCAGCGGCAGAATTGGCGCCAAGAAAAATCAGGGTAAATATTGTAAGTCCAGGCCCGCATAGAACGGAAATAATGAGGAAAACAGGCTTGGAAGAAATGGCGTTAAAAAGCATTACAGAACAGCTAATCAACGATATTCCATTGAAAAAAATGGGTGAACCGGAAGATGTTGCCAAATTGGTCACTTACTTATGTGATGACGCTGCGTCTTTTATTACCGGTACGGAAATTATTGTGGATGGCGGAATAACGCTTTAGTAGAGCTAAAGGTGATTTATTCAAAATAAAAAAGCAAACCTTTACGGTTTGCTTTTTTTACTATAGGGAAAACGTCGTATATTTTATGGGATACAGTTTTCTAAACTGGATGTAGACCATCGTTAATACGCTAAAAGCAACGAGTGCATCAACCGTAGCAGGAAAACCGATTACACTTATTTTAGAAAAGAAAGCGAAGATAATATCAAAGAACATTCCTGCAAATACCCATTCTTTTAGTCGAATGAGCTTATTAGGAAGCAAGAGTACGGCAACGCCTGAAAGCTTAAAAACACCTAATAGGTAGATAAAATGTGATGGATATCCCAATTGCTGCGTGATACCCCATACAATTGGATTTCTCGTCAGTTCGAAATAGCCACTCGCTCCAAACCAAAGCGACATAAAGATAACTCCTGACCAGTAAATAATTTTTGTTGTTTTCATTTTTTATTTAGTAATTGAATTTAAGATGAGATAGTATAGCTTCGCCGAGTGAGTTAGCGGCTAGAAGACCGGTTTGTACCCCATGATATAGCTTATTCTTTTTTGCTGGTCTTCCGGCTTATTATTTCCGTTTTGCGGCGTCCCTTTATTAAGCTGATACGATATGGCACCCACTCCATCACTTTCAATCGATTCGACACTTAAGAGTTCACCGTTTATGGTGCCTCCAGTGTATTGGGGATTATCATGATAGCGCCACCTAACCAAGCGTAGAACGCTACCTGCCGCAGGTAAGCTATCGCCTTTTGACAAAGTTTGGTAGGCTTTTTCGTTGCCATATAAGGCCGCCATGGTTTGGTGCTTTTTATTCACGGAAGATGCAATAAATTTTAAGGCCCCAGGATCAAATACAACACGACTATAACCCTTGTTTTCCGCTTTGTCGACACAGCTGTTAAGCAACGTACCAATAAGCACTAGCATAAAAATCATTTTATTCATTTCTTATTATTTTTGAGATTAGTTCTTTACGATTTACTTTTAAGGGTACATCAAAAAGATACCCGGTAGATTCCGCTAGCTGGCGGTGACAGCTGATACAGGATTGCTGTGCAAATAAGGCCGTTTTGCCAGTGGGGATTAATTGTTGGCCACTGAATTTGGCAAAGCCCCAACCCTCTGTATTCTTATATTGCTCAGCATCCTTCACCATGAATTGTGCATTGATGAATTTACCTGCTCGGATTTCGCCGTCGGGCCCTTCTGTTTGCTCCCAAACGGCCTTCACTACTAAACTGCCTTTAGGCCAGGGGTGAAAATTTTCTTCTTCAATCGCTTTTACGGCGATCTCGTTTCCAAAAATTACCCGGATAGAATGGTCAAACAGCGTACTCATGCTGATCACCTTCCAGTTTTTAAAAGCGTCCGTATATTTTATACCATTGGGCGAAACAGAAAACCTTTCTTCCGAAATAGTTGGAATTGCTTCCGGATGTGCGAAAGAGCTATTTGCAGTAGTGTCCTTTCTTGATAAGGATAAAGTGTACGCGTTAATCACTGCTATATCTTTTTTCGAGATTTTTGCGGTAGGATGCAATAAGGTATATGCCGGTAGAGGCATTTTCCCAGCCTTTAGCATGTTGAGTATGGCGTACATTTTCCCTTCATGTTCTGCTGGCGAGTATTTTCCCCATTCGGAAAAATTTAATACTTCTCGTGCCCGATTCACATCTTTATTTACTATCCAAGAAACTGGGGCAGTCCGCTCTAGCCAGTTCAGCTTTTGCTCGTTAGAATGACATCCATAACATGACCGCTCGAGAATGGCCCGTACTTCTTTCGGAGCTTCAATAGCACCGGTGATCGGTTTACCCGCTAAAGGTTGGTTAAAAAACTGAATACCGATAAACAGGCTAATTATCCCAAGCAATGCCAGGTATAATCGCTGTTTTCTCTTTCTTCTTATTGCCTCCATAATCTGTGTTTTTCTATTTTCAATAGCGAAAATAGTGATGGAAACGTCGGAAGGAAACGAATATCTTGGTGGATTAGACAAATTAGGACCTGTAGACGGAATTTTGAGGCTTGGCCAGACTATCGGTCTTCCAACCAGTGCAGAAATGCCGCTGTTTTTTCCTTTCCGATTAAAAGCTTTTCGGGTGTAGCGATATGCAAGCGGACAAACAGTTTTCTGGCAAAGTAATGTTCTACTTCTTTTATAGCCGTAAAGTTGATAAGGTATTGCCTATTTAATCGATAAAACTGTCTGCTCGATAACTGATTCTGTATTTGATCCAATGATTGGTTAATGGCATACTCATCTCCTTTGAAAGTAACGATAGATGGAGCGTTATAATTAATATAGACATAGGCAATTTGTTCGGTTTGTACCGTTTGGTATTTATTGTTCTTAAAAACCAAAAAACTTTTTTTTCCATCATCTACATTCATTCTACGAATCAGCTCTTGCAGATTGGTTCCTGTATGTTGTTGAAAGAAATTTTTAAAGTTATCGATTCTTCCAAAAGCTGTTTCAAGATCGGCTTCAGCGAATGGTTTCAGTAGATAGTCAACACCGTTAGCCTTTATTGCTTCTAAGGCATACTCCCCGTAGGCAGTACAAAATATAATAGGACAGGTAATATTCACGGATTTAAAAATCTCGAAGCAAAGTCCGTCGGACAATTGAATATCCATAAATATCACTTCCGGCATCTCGTGATTTGATAAATAACTTATGGATGCCTCTACACTTTGCAATTTAGCCAATATGCAGGTAGAAGGACGCAATTTTACAATCATATTCTCTAAAGATTTGGCCGCTTTGATCTCGTCCTCAATGATGATTGCTTTCATAAATAACTGGTAATTTAATGGTGAATGTGTTATCGGTGACTTCAATTACTATTTCCCTGTCTAAAAGATGTTGGTAGCGCTGGTTAATATTCTCAAGTCCTAATCCGGTGGAAGACTCCGGTTCTCGCTTCAGCTGGATATTGTTTTCTATCACCAAATAATCCGTATCCAAATAAAGGCGTATTTGTAGGGGCTTTTCTAAGGAGACAATATTATGTTTTATGCAATTCTCTATCAATAACTGCAAAGTGAAAGGTGGAATCGGTGAAGTATGTACTTTTTCCGGCAAGTTGGTTGATAGTTCAATCCCGTTTTCAAAGCGTGCTTTCAACAGATACATATAGGCTTCTAATATCTTTAATTCTTCTGAAAGATCAATCAAATCAAGTTTTCTGCTTTCTAACGTGAAACGATAAAAGTCGGATAGTTTTAAAATAAAATTGACTGCCTGCGGATCTCCGCTTTCAACCATATATTTGAGTGTGTTTAAACTATTAAATAGAAAATGTGGATTTACCTGTTGCTTTAATAATTCGTATTGGGCCCATACATTTGCAGCTGTTGTCCGCTCCAGTTCTACGCTGACCTGTTGATTAAGATAACTTTGATACAAAAGATGGATAAACATATAGAAGGCACTGCTAATGAGGATACTACGCACCTCAAACATCAGCATCACGGGACCAAAAGGCAGATGTGATAAGAGATATTGCTGTATGCAAGCAAGCAAAAACATGAGCACCAAACCAAAGAAAAGCCCTTTCAGCAGCTGCTTTGTCGAGAAACCACCTTTCGGGTTATTGGCCGTATATCTTGGCAAATTATAGACATTGTAATACCATATAATCAAGGCAAATAGAAAGGTTACGGATGAATCGACTAAAGCCTCGTAAGGGCGAAACTGGTGTTCTGCAATTTTAGGTACGGCCGTGAGCATTCCTAAAAAAAGCGAGCTGAACCAGATGAGCCTATGGGAAATTTTAAATGTCCTCACTGCTTTCATAAAAAACTAAAAAAAGCTTCATATAGCTAGCTGATTAAATCAGATCGCTAAACAAACAATCTGTTTGATATTTCTTTCGGAAAAAATTGCTATTCATATAAATGGATATGGCATCAAACTTAACAAATTGGATTGATAATACTTCTATGAATTTATCGAAATGGACCGGTTTACATCTGATCTGGACAATACGCAGGCCGAACTAGACAAGTCTAAAACCGGGTACAAACTGCCATTCGAAATAGGTAAAGGAATAAAATAAGTTTGACAATGAAAAATGCCAAATTCAAGACCTAATCTGCCTTATTCAACCATTTAATGATTCTCTGGGAGTTCATCCCGAACTACTTTTGTTCCACTTACCAATCACAAAGCGACGGTAAGGAGTAGTGTTAAATTCATATTTTATCATGATGGAACAAATAGTCAAATATGGGCGTCGGCGCTTTTTAAGCGTCGCTGCATTAACCGTTGTTGCGGCAGAAATGAGCGGCATAGGTCTATTGAAAGCAGAGAACAGTAAAATTCCTTTTTTAACTGAGAATGGCATAAGCCCTCGATTCCGAAATTCATCTTTTGATATAATTAAGCAGGTAAAAGCCGGCGTATTGGACCTTGGTTATGCCGAAGTTGGTCCAACCAACGGTCAAGCAGTTATTTTATTACATGGCTGGCCTTATGATATCCACAGTTACGCGGAGGTTAGCGCCTTATTGGCAAACGAAGGTTATCGAGTTATTGTACCTTACCTACGTGGCCATGGCAGTACAAGGTTTCTTTCGGACCAATCACCCAGAAATGGACAGCAGTCAGCAATTGCGATGGACATTATTGCGTTGATGGATGCACTGAAAATCGATAAGGCTGTTATTGGTGGGTTTGACTGGGGGGCCCGCACGGCCAATATTATAGCTGCCTTATGGCCGCAACGTTGTAAAGCGATGGTTTCTGTAAGCGGCTATCTAATTGGAAGTCAACAAGCAAATGCAAATCCCCTATCGCCAAAAGCAGAGTTATCATGGTGGTACCAATTTTATTTTGCAACCGAACGTGGCCGCAAGGGCTATGAAGCAAATCGGCGCGATTTTGCAAAGCTTATTTGGCAAACGGCTTCACCCAAATGGGAATTTGATGATACCACATTCGAGCTGTCTGCACCTGCCTTGGATAATCCCGATCATGTTGCAATCGTCATTCACAATTATCGTTGGCGTTTGGGTCTTGCGGCAGGTGAAAGCCAGTACGACTCCCTTGAAAAACAGCTGGCTGAGGGCCCGGTGATAAATGTTCCAACCATCACACTCGAAGGCGATGCAAATGGCGCTCCTCACCCCGACCCTGCTATATATGCTGCCAAATTTAAAGGTAAATACAGACATAGAACTCTTCAGGGGGGTATTGGACATAATTTACCGCAGGAAGCACCTGAAGCTTTTGCCAAAGCCATTATAGAAGCTGATGATTACGCCAAAGCTTCACAATAGCTGATAAATCAACAAATATATTCACGACAAATCTCAAAACAAATGAAAACAACATGTAAATGGTTTAATACCATCAAATTAACCCTTGTAGCTACACTTCTGATAAGCTGTCAATTACTTATAGCCACGGGAAATGCTTATGCACAAGGCGTTCCTGTAAAGAATATCGTACTGGTGCACGGCGCTTTTGCGGATGGTTCGGGTTGGAAAGGAGTTTACGACATTCTTACTAAAAAGGGCTACCATGTCAGTATTGTCCAGAATCCATTGACTTCACTTAGGGACGATGTTGCCGAAACGCAAAGTGTTATTGAAGCGCAGGATGGCCCGGTAATTTTAGTAGGTCATTCTTGGGGAGGCACCGTGATTACCGAAGCAGGTTTACACCCAAAGGTAAGTGGTTTGGTATATGTAGCTGCCTTTATGCCAGATAAAGGTGAAACAACTGGAAAATGGGTTGCAGCCGCGCCTGCAGCACCTGAAGCTGGGTTTACAGCAGCGGACAGGTTTGGGTTTGTATATTTTGATCCGATGAAATTTCATGCTGGTTTTGCCGGTGATTTAAGTAAAGCGCAGAGCGACTTTATGAACGCTTCACAGGTACCGATTATCGGAAAGTGTTTTGAGGAGCCCGTTGAAAACGCGGCTTGGAAAATGAAACCAAGCTACGCCATTGTTGCCACGGAAGATAAGGTCCTCAATCCGGAGACGGAGCGGGTTATGTATAAGCGCGCGCACGCTGATGTCACTGAAATTAAGGGTAGTCATGTAATTTTTATTTCACAAGCGGAAGCAGTAGCAGAGGTAATTATGAAAGCAGCAACTCAGCTATAACAAGTTAACAGTACATATATTAACGATGTGCCGATTCCTTTTCACGAAGTCCAATTTATTAGCCTATTGCCTTAACTAAAAACAACAATATGAAAAAAATTATCTTATCAGTACTAGTCGCGCTTCAACTATTATCCTGTAAAAAAGAGGACGGTCCGCAAGAAGGCTCCAATATGGATGAAATAGATTATCATCAAACAGCAAGCACCCAATTTATTAAAGTAGGAGAAGTTAAATTTGCTTACAGGGTTTTAGGCAAAACGGATGATATACCGCTCGTTATGATTTCTCCTTTGGGTAGCTCTATGGATGATTGGGATCCTGCCATTACAAATGGCTTAGCCGAAAAGAATAAAGTAATCTTATTTGATCTTGAAGGGGTTGGCTCTTCAAGCGGCCACACGCCCGAAAATATACCTGATATGGCTAAGGGTGTGGTAGCCTTTATAAAAGCTTTGGGGTATAAGAAAGTAAATCTTCTGGGTTTTTCAATGGGCGGATTTATCAGTCAGCAGATTATATTAACTGAACCTACCCTTGTAAATAAACTGATTTTAACCGGAACAGGACCCAAAGGTAGTGAAGGGCTTTCGAAGTTACCAGAGCTGCTGGAAAGCACGGCAAATCTGAGTCCGGAGGAGAGTTTTTTACATGTTGGTTTCACTAAATCCAACGCTAGCCGGCAAGCAGGAAAACGCGTCTACGAAAGAATTCAAAAGCGTGTAATCGATCGCGATCTTCCCTTGAGTGCACAAAGTGCCACAGCAGAATTAACCGCGGTACTGAAATGGGCTACCCCCTACCCGGATGCCCTGAAAGAGTTGGCAACAGTTAAACAACCGGTTTTGATTGCACAAGGTCAGGAAGATGTTCCCACTCCGGTGATAAATGCTATAAAGATGTCTGAGCATATACCAAATGCGCGGCTGATCGTCTATAAAGATGCGGGTCATGCGGCTGCTTTTCAATATGCACTTGATTTCGTACAGCAAGCAATTGAGTTTTTAAACAATTAAAACGGATGAAAATAATAACTGCTTTCATGTTGGCCCTTTCCTTTAGTGTATCAGCCAACGCCCAATCCTTATCCCCAAGGGGGATAAGGTCATCACAAGAATTGGCACCTAGTAAATTATTATCTATAGGCGTCACAAAATCCGAATTTCCGCAATCGCCGAGCTATATCAGTAAACAAGCGGATTTTGTATATTTTCCCTTTAGCGAACCCGTGGAAATCAACCAATACCCGCCAATTGGCCAGCGCTTGGACTTAATAACGTCTTTTGCAATTGGACGGGAGTCATACGATAAAGCTGCACTCTATAAACAACACTTGAAGTTGCCGGGTAAGTTTGTCTTTAGCGGTTCGCTGGAAGTTATACCCTGTAATGACCTCAGTTATTTTATTCCTGAACCAATTGCTCGGAATTATTAACTTTACTCATTCGTGCTCTCCAAATAACCTCTCTGATTTGTACAGTTCCTTGTTATATGAGGTTTAGATTTGTCGTTCAGTAACGACTGAATATAGCGATGGTGAAGATGCATTTTCATTGAGCACGACAATGCCTACGTCATTTTTTACAACAAATTTGTTTGGAAAAATGAACATTCGGTGCGATACACATTAAATTTGACCAATCAATTTTACATTTTTCAACAGATAATTTATACCTTGTACATGTGAAATAATATGCTAGTGTACTTGTATTTTTTCTATAAAAGAACCTTAAGAAGCGGAAGAGAGACAGCTATACGACTTTTATGCAATTCGATGATATTATGTATAAAACAATTTATCTTAGTTTGTAAGTAACTATCGTAACGGAAAGTTAGTGGCATTGTAAACGCACTAAAAAACTGTCGCCAACTATGAAAAAATATAGAATATTACTTTGGGGAGCGGGCACCGTTTTACTTTTTACTTTTTTTACTGCGTTTTCCTATCGTGGCGGTATGCCTTACACCGATGATACAACGATGGGATTTCCGCTTATATTCCTCCGAAAATCAGTTGGTCAAAACGTGGAGACAGGACTTTTTGCTGAAATAAAGGACTTTCACTTTGGGTATCTTTTTATCGACATCGTTTTTTCAGTACTACTTGTTCTCGGTTTATTTAAGCTGTTCCGATTTAAATATACCGTCCCGGATGAAGAGGATAACTGATATGACAGACACTTAATGAAACCCGATATGGAAGGATCAGCAAAATTGAATCGTATTGTAGAGGCGAGAATGAAATTAAAAGCACGTTTCGCAGCAAAAATGAAAGATACGCCCTCTATGGCGGACGACAAACCCATGGGGACGGGTAAAATAAATCGGCATGGGATGCCAACTATTCCTATAGGACAGGTTGTAACTACCAAATGGCCGGTTTTAGACCTCGGTTATCAGCCCGATATTTCGCTAGATCGTTGGCGTTTAAGGATAGACGGCAATGTAAAGCATCCGGTTATGTTAACTTGGGAAGATTTTATGGCACTACCACAGACCCATGACATATCCGACTTACACTGCGTCACTACTTGGTCCAAACTGGATATGAGCTGGATTGGTGTCAGTATGTTGGATTTAGCTGCACTTGTGCAACCTCACGAAGACGCAACTCATATTCTTTGTCATGGCTATGATACTTATACTACTAACCTTTCATTAGAAGAGGCCTTGAAGCCAGACGTGCTTTTAGTGCATACCTTTGAGAACCAACCGCTGGCGAAGGAACACGGCGGGCCTTGTCGTATGATTACACCTCAACTTTATGCTTGGAAAGGCGCCAAATGGATAAAAAGAATTGAATTCCTGAACCAGGACCAACCAGGCTTCTGGGAGGAGCGTGGTTATTCGAATACCGCTTATCCTTGGCGTAATGATCGTTATGATTAACCAAAGAACGATTCTATTCATCAAATTTTGATAAAAAAGCCACCCGGATCCAAAAGGGTGGCCAAATCAAAAATGAAATCTATTCGTTTCCTATGCATGGAAACTTCTCAAAAACCTTGACCTATTGAATTGAAGTAAGAAAACAAAGAAACCGTTAATGTTTTTAATTAACACTATATTAAACAAACTGATAATAAACAACATAAACAAATAAAACTAATATTATCATATATTTTGCACGGTATTTGTTATAACTTCATGTCGCGCAGTTCCTTTTGCCGTTAGAGGCTAAACAATATAAAGCTTTTTTTCACTTGTGTAATTTGTGCGAAGTTATGCTATACCGCTATGACTAAGAAAAAAACAATGTTATACGTTGAAGACGATTCAGAGATGCAAGGTCTGATTATGGATATTCTCGATTATGAAGGTATTGAAGTTATCATGGACACCGGGAAAAACTTGTATAGATTGCTGGATGAACATGAGGTAGGCATGATTTTAATGGATGAAAATCTGCGATGGTGTCAGGGAAGCGATCTTTGTAAGCAGCTTAAATCCTTAAGTAATTACCAGCATGTACCGGTAATTATGATATCCGGACTATGGGATATTCCATCAATTGCACTGGAATGCGGAGCAGATGGATATATACGTAAACCCTTTGATATGTATGATATTATGTCGACAATCAATCTACACTACGCGCATTCATAGTCTAAGCTGATTATTCATGACGGTCTATCGCCATTTTGATTTTCCACCGTTTCTGCAATACTTAGGTACTGACATTTATCAGAGCAGTAGCCGTATTATCATTATTCCTCCTATAAAATTGTACTGAATTAGTTAACAAATAAGTTAAAACAGTTACTTTTACGTCATGTCTGATAGAATAAAACCGTGGACTCTTTTAGAAGACGAGGATATTTCGCCAAGCGTCTGGTATCCTCTACATAAGCAAAAAGTAGAATTACCAAATGGTCTGATCGTAGATGATTACTTTTTATCTCCACTGGGCGATGTGGTGCAGGTTTTAGCTTTTACTCCTGACAATCAGGTGGTACTTACTCGTCAATATAAACATGGGCTTGGCGAAATTCTAATCGAAGTGCCCGGAGGAATGCAACAAAAGGATAAAACGCTAAAACAATCAGCCGTAGCCGAGCTTGAAGAAGAGTGTGGAATCAAAGCCGCTGAGGAAGATTTGAAATTTATCTGTCGTTTTGCTATTAATCCAACTAAACTCAAACAAATAACCTATGGCTATATCTTATTTAATGCTGAATTCAATGCTGTACAACGTCTGGACATCACTGAAAATATAGAAGTAATTACGTTACCGGCATCGGAAGCGCTTCGTATGGTTGAAAATGGTGAAATTTGGGTTACGGATTCAATGAATTTAATATTAATGGCAGCAAGAAAATATCCGGCTATTTTTAATGTCTAAGAATCCTTTGCTTACGACTAGGTCATTTGTTGATTAGCTATATCTCCATCTAAACCGTTAATAGCGGTTTTTATTAAATATATTAAAAACTGTCTCAAATTTATTTTGAACTCTTTCTGCAAACACATAACACCGAAACAAGAAGCATGTCCACCTATTCTGTATTGAAACGCCATATACGTAATACCACCTAAAATAATCGGGAATAGAAACTCGAGGAGAAACGGCTTTCCCGTTGAGTCAGCTAATTCGGATGTTTTCATCATCTTCAACATGCGTCGTTCACGAGCCGATACCATTTTCGCGATCGCAGCATCTGTTCCCATAAATTCGGCAACTGCGAATTCTCGGTATAGGGGATCTCTCATAAGTGCATCAAAATGTTGAACGATAAGGTGCGCTAAGAGTTCAAATCGCATGGCTTCCTCCTGTCTCGCTGCTAAAGCGACTATTTGGGGTAAGTTCGCAATAAGGTAGTCGTGTCGGCTGTACAGTTCTTTTTTTACACCATCTAAACTACCGAAATGATTATAGATCGTCCACCGGGTGAATTTGGATCTATCGGCGAGACGACTTATTTTTAGTGCTTGAAGACCTTTTTCTCGTATGATATTGGCAGCTGCCTCTAAAATAATAGCTCTTGTGCGCTGTGCGTTTTTTTTCTCTATCTCCATCGTAACCCTATCTATAGGTGTACACGAAATTGCATGGTTTGCCTTGCAATTAACAGTTAACTTTACGAACAGTGCTATAGCATCTATCAATTCGTTTTCTTGGTCTACTTTTCGCATGCTGAGCCATGCGAGCTTATACTTCGATTTAGTTAATTTGTCTTAGGTTTGGCCTCATATCACGTCGAATGGTATCCAGTCTACAGACTGACTTTCTCAAACGGCTACCAGACGTTGCTGATGTAATGTTGTTTCTCTTCGGAAAGTTTGCCGTATTCACTACGGGTAGACATAGTTTGAAGCGAGAGCATAACACTTTCTTAGCCAATTTTCAATAAACAGCATAGTACTGGAATACCTTCGATCATGTTCCAAATTGACAATAATATATTGTTCAATATGAAATATCCTTGAGCAAATGTAAGTATTATAATCACTCTGAACGAGCCTCCACCAGATGCAGATCACTTTCATTAAATTATTGCTACACTTTTCTGATTTTGTTGATAAAATCATTTATTACAACAGATAATCAATAACTTACAGAAAATACCTCGGTTATATCCTAAAAGAACGGGTGACAATTGCGCACATCAAGCACTAAAGAAGCCGAATTATCTATTCTACACTAAAATGAATTTGTGGTTGACTGATGATTTATTAAATACCTAATATAAGTCGTCACGAGCAACAGATTTCTTCATACCAACTTGGTAGCAAAAATTCTTGGCAAAACGATGTTGAGCGTATATGCAAGTTGGTATAAGAAGATAGGCGGTTGATTAAATAAACATGCCTATCAAATTCATTCCCCTCAAATTAGCCTAGGATAAATTATAAACAACATGGAAAAGTTTAACAAAAGTCTTTTAGAAAGTTATTTAAGAATCGAAGCAGAGTGTATCTGCACTATAGACGCACCGCGCGAAAGTAACCAGCATCTTCGAGATGGTGACGAAACAGTGAGCAGCATGACCTTTACCACATCGAATTTCATTTAATACTCACCTTGCTAAAATAAAGGAATATGCGATGCTTGATATGCGCTATCGTGGAGGATGAGCCGCTCGCTGTACAAATGCTCAAGGGCTATATCAGTAAACGGTCCGATTTAACGTTGGTAGCTACGATTGATAATGTGTACGATTTTCATGTGATTATAAAAAGAATTACGCCGGATATCATCTTCCTTGATTTCAAAACACCTGGTTTTGATGGCGATGTTGACAAAATACTGGATCAAATCTCACCTAATTCAATTGTTATCAACACATCTGCTTCACCCCTATCCCACTTCAGAAATAAAGAAGAAATAGAAAACAATAATAAGGTTTATGAATTATTGAAGCCCTTTTCGCTTGAAAAATTCAATGAATGCATTGACTTTTTGTTAGGAATAGGACACTTCCAGTAGACTCTGCATGCGATGTTAAGTAATATTGAACATTTTGGTTTCTTTTTATTAAGATTGCCAAGTTTACCATTGCAGGAAATTCAAAGGATCAATGCCGATAATACGGCCAGCCTAGCCGAAAACCTACATGATTTGCTCAGTCGTAATCCGGAAGTATTGGAAGCTATTTCATTTGCCAGCAAAGATCTCTATCATACCTATCTTAGCTGGTTAGAGAATGGATATATGCCAGATCTAAAGCTACTGGTTACTCTGTATAAATATGTCTCTCGCATGGCTTCTCGCGCTACTCCCTTTGGTAGTTTTGCCGGTGTCTGCATGGGGCATATCAATGATAATACGAGTACATTAACGCTTACAGGGCACGCAACTATCTATGCTCGTGTGAGTCTAGATCACTTGATGCGTCAACTTCATCAGCTACAACAAAGTCAGGATTGGCTAAACGACATTGTATTCTACACGAATAATAGTATTTACGCAGTAGGCGGTTATTTCAGGTATATACGTTTTGAAACCGTAAAAGACAAAAGGACTTTTTTTCAGGTTAAACTTAAGATAAACCCTTTATTGAAATTGCTTTATGATTATGCCAGGGAAGGGAGAACTTTCAGTGAACTCATAACCTTTCTTATGGACTTTGATATTGAGAGAAACGAGATAACAGCCTATCTATCTAAGCTCTTAGATAATCAATTTCTAATATCGGAATTAGAGCCCACGATTTTGGAAGACCAAGATATTCACAAGCTTACTCATAAGTTAAAGGGAACGGATGCCGCAGTTGTAGAGATGCGAGACCTATTAACTTTGTCATCTTGCCCCAACAGAATAGCTACCTTAGATGAATTCCCATTCAACGTTGTGCTACCACAGGTTGATAAAAAATTCATCGCAAAGGAGGTCAACCTGAAACAATCTGTAATACAGCTAATAGCTAGAGAATTGTGTGAGCTACATCCGTTGTTTACATCATCAATACCACAAGAACTGCAGGTTTTTATTCAAAAATTTAAAAGGCGATACGAGATGATGGAGGTACCACTGCTGGAAGTACTTGATGGGGATTTGGGTATCGGCTATGGAAACCTCGATAATCAATATAAAAGCGAACATCCTTTAATTAACAACCTGGATATAAGCGAGGGTAAGAAACAGCTCACATCTACGCTTGAAGAACAAGTGATGACTAATGCGTTGTTTTCTGGTTCACGGCATATAGATCTGGAAACAATTTATCCTCTTTTGGAAAAGAGACAGGAGAACAGTGCTGTTGCGCCGACCTGCTACGCCATTGGCAATCTTTTGACAAAAAAAGTAGAGGATTTGGATAACGGCAATTTTCAATTTCACCTAGCCGCATGTAGTGGATCGTCAGCAGTAAATTTGATGTCGCGCTTTGCTTATATGGACGAGGCGCTGAAGAATAACCTTCGAAGCTGCGCTATTTATGAAGAACAATGCTTTGATAATGTGATTCTGGCAGATATCAAACATATACCGGAGAATAAAGTAGGTAACATCTTGCGGCGGCCGAAGCTGTACAGTTATGAAATACCCGTATTGGGACTTACTTGTACAAAAAATAAAAAACAAATCCCTCTTTCGGACCTTACAGTAACTGTGAGAAACAACCAGGTTATTTTGTTCTCCAAAAAACTAGACAAAAGGGTTATTCCAAGGTTGAGTTGCGCTCACAATTTTAGACAAGGAATCTCCGTTTATCGATTTTTATGCGATTTGCAATATCAAGACACCCCTTTTTCCATCTATTGGAACTGGGACAAATATAAAATGGCTCCGTTCTTACCTAGAATCAGCTATAAACATCTTATCTTATCTCGCGCGCGCTGGTATATAAAGCAAAGGCGCCAGTTCGATATAAATTGGTTTAGGCAGCTGCAAAAGGATCTACGATTACCGAACGAAATATTGATCGCTGAAGGCGACAATGAATTATACATTGACATCAGAACCAGTTGGGGAATGCAGTTATTGAAAGACAAACTGGCTTTAGGGGATGTAATATTATATGAGTCTTTAGTGCACCATAGCACTATTATTAAGGATACAAACGGTAATGCTTTTGTTAACGAAATTATCATTCCTTTCAAATCGATTGTAAAAAAGTGCGCGTTCATCGAAATGACCCCGTTGAAGAACAAGGAAGTGAAACGGAGTTTCTTGCCTGGAAGCGAATGGATTTATATAAAGCTTTATTGTCCACAGAAAACTGCGGATGAAATATTGGCTGAAGATATCATGAACTTAGTTAGACAGCTTAAAGAATGGCAACTCATCGATAAGTGTTTCTTTACGCGCTATCATGACCCCGAATTCCATATCCGTTTGCGCCTACACGCACCCAATAACAGTAAAAAGGCTTATAATAAACTACGAGAAATTTTACGCTTCACCATGGAACATTTGGCCTCTCAAAACAAAATTTGGACAGTTCAATACGATACATATGTGAGAGAACTTGAACGTTATGGCGTTGATAATATCGAGCATTGCGAATCGATATTCTCAATTGATTCAGCGGTTGTTTTGGATTTTTTGGCAACGCTGCCCAAGGACGACGTAAATGTGCGATGGCTTTTTGGATTAAAGGCCGTTGATCAACTATTTAACGCTTTCGGAATAAATCTATCAGAACGTTTCGAATTAACTGAAGAATGGAGTTTAGCGCTGGCCAGAGAATTTAAAATTGATAAGGTAAAGCAAAAAAAGATGAATCTAAATTACCGAAATCATGCCGCTTCCATTGATGCTCTGCTTTGGCATCAAGAGCCTTCCTGGATTTTCGCGAAAGATCTTCTTGAAAAGCGATTCCAAGGTATTACCCATATATTACAAAAATGGAAGCCAAATAAGATTGAGGTAAATAAGCTAATTGGAAGCATCTGCCATATGTTTTTTAACCGACTTTTCTTTTCGGATCAGCGAGCCAACGAAATGGTCCTATATAGCTTTTTGGCTAAAAATTACCGATCAAGGATAGCTCGATCGAAGAATGAAAGCGCTACCATCTTTGCAATTACGACAGGAGAACTATGTCCAAGTTAGTGATTCACTAATTTTTTATAAACCTCATCCCGATAGGTAACACCTATTGGGATATCTTTTATACTCCCTCTCATAATGATCTTGTCCGGATCGACTGCTCGCACAAAGTTTTTATTGATAATATAGGACTTATGGGTCCTCAGAAACACATCCTGTGGTAGGTCGTTGGTGATTTTTTTTAATGAGTAAATGATCAGGAACTCCCGTTCAGTTGTGGATATTCTGATATATTCCCGGTCGCCCTCTACGTATTGTATTTCGTGATAGGGAACCAGATAGTTCCTATAATTGTCTTTAATAGCAAACGTACCAGTCTGCACTTTTTCTACTACATCATTTCGAGTAAGATGGCTCTGTGCTCGCGATAAGGCCTTGAATAACCTTTCAAATGAATAAGGCTTCAGTATATAATCGAATACTTCCAATTCAAAGCTTTCCAATGCATAGTCTGCTCGTCCTGTAATAAATATGAAAAGCGGTCTTTTAGATAGCGATTTCAGGAAATCAACCCCATTAATACCAGGCATATTAATGTCTGAAATGACCACATCGATGTTGTTTTTGCTTAAAAAAACGATTGCATCCATCGCCGTTTCGAAACTAGCTTCCAAACTTACAAAGGGGATCTGAGTGATATGTTCACTTATGCCTTTTCTCGCCAACGGTTCATCTTCAATTATTATACATCGTAGCATATTTCAATTAGATTTCAGATTAATTTTCAAATGTACTGAATATACGTTTTTTTGTACCCCATAGGACAAATAATACTTGTCCTTATAATGTAAGTCCAATCTTCGGAGAATATTGGACATACCCACCCCTCCTACGGATTGACTATCATTTGGTTTAGCGATGTGTTGGGTAGATTCTACTTCGTTCTCTACCTGCAAAAATATCCAATCGTCGTTTACGTCAATGTTAATGTAAACGAAATTATTGTTAGGGCTTTTATCCGGTCCGTGCTTGAAAGCATTTTCCACAAATGGTATAAGCATCAATGGACTGATTTTATAAGGCTCTTTTATATCCGTAATATACGCTTCGATCTGCACGCGTTCACCGTATCTAATATGCATAAGCGCTATAAAATCTTTAAGGAATTCGAGTTCCTTTCGTAAGGGAATAAAATGATTTTGGGATTCGTATAGCGTATAGCGCATTAACGTCGAAAGACGCAGAACCATATCTCGGCCTTTATCATAATCCGTATCGAGTAGTTGATAGATATTGTTTAGGGTATTAAATAAAAAG
Organism: Olivibacter sp. EAT-5; assembly: GCF_044784325.1. NCBI lineage: Bacteria > Pseudomonadati > Bacteroidota > Sphingobacteriia > Sphingobacteriales > Sphingobacteriaceae > Olivibacter > Olivibacter sp. EAT-5. The sequence continues at coordinate 5,802,340 of NZ_CP173028.1, forward strand.
TGTGGGTTTACCTGCGACTTGAGAAAATTAAGCTCAAGCTCGAGGTTGTCGCGCTCTAGCCTTGTTTTAGTAAGTACTTGTTCTAACATGATTTTCACGAATTTCGGCCCAACGGGGAGTGAAATAAGAAAGATAAAATCAAGCACAAAAATGTAAACATTCTTCACTATACTTAAAGGTCCATCTGTCAGTACAAGCTCAAGATACTTACCGAATCTCGGTCCATAGTTTTTGAATGTAGCCTGAAAGATAAAACATGCAGCGTAAGTTGTTAAGGCCCAAATTACATACAAGACTGCTATCCATAACAGCACAAAAGGGATACCACGTGGATTGGAGAAAACAGACACAACTTTTCGAGAAGATAGTGAATAAAAAGCAATCATCACCACTAATAACTCTTTTATTACAAATATCCATACGTGCTCGGCGTTACCGATCAATCTATAGTAGTTAAAATAATAAACTACAGCGATTAATAGCCAAAAGAGACTATGATAAGCTAAACGTAAACCCAGCCGCGAAAATACTGAGTCACTTGACGTTGGAATACGTAGCTCACTAACATTCATCTTATTGACAGGTTAAGTGCCATAAAAATAGGCTTTATTTCCAAAATGCGTTATATCGGAATGCTTAAAAATAAAATAGTTTAGCAAATAGTTTCCCATTCTTGAACAACTATTTTTAGACCATTCTAATACGGTTTGGTTATTTTAGCGAAACTCTCGACAAGAGGGCATACTTTACAGCACAGTTTAATAAAGGCCGCTTGAGAAAGCGGCTTTTATTATGATGTAAAATCGCTCCCTTAACTTATCGTTCCATCTATCAGATCGATATAACGTACATGGGGGATGCTGTCCACCATAAGATAAGTATGATTATTAAATCGTTTAGACATTTTTTTTACGTAAAAACATCCAGAGTACGTATAGCAAAAAGCAGACGAGCCCTAGCATCATATCAATAAACAGATTGGTAGGGATTAAACCTACAGATGTATCTGTACCATGAGAAGATACAAAACGCTGCACTTCGAGGTAAGAGAAGGGCTGTCCAAACTGCAAACCTCCATGCTGCAACCAAAGGGAAAAGTTAGGTCCCAACAGTAAAACAATGATTAGACAGATCAATATATAGGATATTCTATTTCTCATGTTTTGATTTAGAAAGCAGATGGCATCTAACCATAAACTTTGTAATGCAGTTATGACGATCACTTTTCAATCGGAGATGGCCTCTGTTGATGATACGACTTTGTTTCTGTTTTATTTATAGCAAAAATAAGGAACCACTAATTTCAGGGAAAGAAATTTACACATAAACAGCCCTACCTTACACGAAAATCTGTGTCAGCTACATAACAACCCCACATGGAAAGCGTCTCTCAATGAAGCGAATAAAATGTCATTCACCCTGACAGCTTGTCTGCTAAAGTCCTATATAATGTGTATTCAGCTTTCGGCATAAGATTTGATAGTAGAAGGACAGGTTTAGGTTGATTAGAAAAGTCCGGCGATCCCAAAAGCCGGGCTTTTCGCTTTTATTAAACTTAGTTTGTGTCAATTACTCCGAAGCATACGCCCATACGCAGGTTTATATAGCTGTAGCTTATCCATAAACCGTATTCCCTAAAATCTCAAGATCGGCTTTTCTCTTCCGCAACCTTTTTGCTTGATCCGAAAAACCATGTATCGAAAAAAGAAAAGCCTTCAACCGGGGAGATTGAAGGCCTTTACTAACCAATTATAAACCTAAATTATGATGACACAAATATCGCATTAAAGAGACAATGTTGCAAAATGATTAACATATTTTAACAAAGCTGGCAGTAAACGCCCACTTCTGCAACATCAACTATCATACGCGCAAAAATTCGATTACTCTTTTACGGTTATAGCGGATCCGTTTAATAAACCACTGACAAACAGGTTGCTTGTAAACCATTCAAAAGAAAACCTTGCGGTCATCGCGACGGCAAGGCTGAGCATTGGTGTTTAATGCGATATAACTGTTGTCTATTAACCCTCAACGTTAGCTTTTGTTTTGAGGTATAGAAATTTTCTTTCGTTTTATTAGGTATTCGGCCCATTGCAAGCTAGTTCATAAGATTATAGTTTATACCACCTGAATTTCGTAGGCTTGTAAGCCTTTAGGTCCCTTTCGGGTTCTGAAATTCACAACATCATCAACTTTGATAGACGCAGGTGCCTCGGCAATGAGGAAAAACACACGTTCTCCAAATTCGTTGTTAATAAAGCCCCAACCACGCTGTTCATTATAATACTTCACCTTTCCTTTATGCACATCGTCTTCCTCCACCATTTTGGGTGTGCTAATCTGGATCTCTTCGACGTTAATCTTTTGTTTTCTAAATTCTGCAGGTTTTTCAGTAGTCAAGTTTCCATTCTCATCCACATACGCCAACATATCTTCCAACGATTTTCCCTTGTCAGATTGACTACTCCTATTTTCCTTTCTTAGCTCTTTATCCTTTTTCTTTTGTTCGCGCTTTTTAATATTTTCTTTCTTTCTGAATGTTTCTTGACTTCTACCCATACGTTATTATTTATGAATTAATAAATGAAATTGACCGTGTTTACAATGAAAAAGGAGACCTGCGGAAAAAGGAGACCGGAAACAGAGTAAGTGAGGTTTTCGTCAAATATACGAAAATATTTGTACATCTCCTATGAAGGAGAGCATATAAGCTAAAGATGTTGCAACAAATCGCGTCCCGAAGACGAATTTTTAATATGTAGAAGCGCCTTTGTTTTCAACTGCCGGATACGCTCCGGTGTAAGTTTTAACTGATAGGCGATTTCGTCCAGCGTTTGCGGCTCACTATTGCTTAATCCATAAAACATGGTAAGAATTTGCCGTTCACGTGATGAAAGTTTCTTCAGCACCAAATCAATCCGCAGAAAGAGCGAGTCTTGAATCAGTTGCTGATCAGTGGCAGGATCTGAACTAGCTAAACTATCCAACAATCGCTCTTCTTCCGAGAATACTGATGGAGCATCTATCGACAGCTGCCTTTCAGCATTTGCAAAAGAGGCAATAATACGATCGGTAGTAGTTCCCAGCTCGACGGCTAATTCTTCCACGCTCGGCTCGCGTTCTAGGCGTTGTTCCATCTCAGCCTGGGAACGCCGCAGTTTGATCAAGTTGCTAATCTGATTTCCCGGAAGTCGGACCGCTCTAGACTGAATGGAAATAGCGGACATGATACTCTGTCGAATCCACCATACTGCATAAGAGATAAATTTAAAACCCTTCGTTTCATCAAAGCGTCTAGCAGCCTTTACTAAGCCGGCATTCCCCTCATTGATTAGATCTTCCAATACCAATCCCTGATGTTGATACTGCTTTGCTACAGAAATCACAAAGCGCAAGTTGGCCTTGGTTAAACGTTCGAGCGCAAGTTGATCTCCCTCTCTTATTTTTTCAGCTAAAGACACTTCTTCGTCGGCACTGATTAATTCAAACTTGCTAACCTCATTTAAATACAGACTGAGGGAACGGTTATTACGGTTGGTAATTGAATCGGATATTTTTAATTGTCTCATTGATTTTTTTTTACGGATACGTTATGCCTAAAAGCGAAAAGCATTCTTCGACTAAAAAGAATGCTCTTACATATGCGGATAGCTTAGGCTATCTTAAGTTCGATGGCGCTTAGGCCTTTAGACCTTTGTACTACCTTGTAGGTAACTTGATCGTTTTCATGAATTTTTCCCCGTTGTGGTATTGTAAAGCCAAAACCGCGAGATCCATTAAAAATTCTTACTATTCCCTCCTGCATAATGGTTTTTGTTAAGCTTATTACTTCTTTCCTTTTGTTAAGTTAGATTTTCCGGTTGTTATTATTTCTGTTTTTGAAGAGGTCTTTTTACTGTTTTGATAATCAGAAGAACCCTTCTTCTCGGTGCTTTTGGGTGTTTTTTTGTCTCTGCTCATGGTATATTTATTAATTATTTCCCATTAATCGTTCTAACCGACGGATATTATCCTCAAGTAAATTTTTGTTTAGATCATCATAATGGTCGATACGGTATTGCTTTAATACTGCTATCACCGCATCAGCCTGTGCAATAAGAGATGATATGTAATGTAGTGCGCCACTTTTTGCATGTTCCATCGCCGTAATCTTATCAACGAAATCCTGCTGAATAGAACGCATTCCGGTAAGCGAATATGCTTGATTGGTTAACGAATAATACACTTTCACGGGATGGTTGTCTTTCCAAATTGTCTTGAAAGGCTTCATATTAATCCGAGTGAAATCATTCGAAGACATCTCAGTAATTTCGGTATTATTTATTGAGACCCGGTAGTACCGATAATAGCTCTTCATCGTAAATTGTTTTTAAGTAAAGTATATTCTTTTAGGAAGGAACTTGCCAGAGCATCCATTCAAAAAATGAATGATGAGATGCATTGCTTCATTACCATAATGATCTTATTCTATTAAAAATTACCGCTCAGTCGATATCGATTGCTAAATAATTTGATAAAAAAAGAAGTATTGTTCCAAGGGTTCATGATCTGTAGCCTCGAGCTACCTAGTAGCCCTATATCAACCAATTTTACCCTTTTCTTTTGGAGATATGCAATAAAGGTAATAAAATAATTGACAACCAATGAATTGTACCACTTTATTTTTTTAAGTCTCCCTCTTTAAATCATTGCTTTTTTTTGTTATTACCAACCAAAAAAGTTATCTTTACATTTTAGAGTACAGTTAGCATTCTACAGGTTACCACTTTCCTTCTTTCTACACTGCCAAAGTGGGCTTCAAATTTTTTCTGCATTCTTGATTTATTTACACAATTAGTTTTATGGTTATTTTCATTTTTTTTATCGGACTATGGTATCTGTCCCTTTTTTCACAAACCTTCTTTCAACATCGATATGCAGCACATGGCTCCTTTACGATGAGTAAGTTTTGGGAGCGTTTTTTTTTCATCTTCGCCTATCTCACCCAGGGTTCTTCTTACATGAGCGCCCGAGCCTACGCCATTATGCATCGCATGCATCACGCTTATACTGATACCGAGAAAGATCCTCATTCTCCTCGGTTCTCATCTAATATCTTCAGTATGATGTGGCGTACACGAAATATTTACGGGAATATTGTTAACAATAAAGAACCGATAGAAACACGGTTTCTTAAAAACTTGCCTGAGTGGAAAGGATTTGATCGCTGGGCACATTCGGGAGTATCGCGACTTCTGTGGGTAGCTGCCTATTTCGCTTTTTTTCTATTTTTTGCCAACACCTATTGGTGGTTTTTGCTGTTGCCTATTGTAATCACGATGGGTGCGTTTCATGGCGCGATCGTTAATTGGTTTGCGCATAAATATGGCTATATAAATTTCAGGTTACGAAACACCGCTAAAAATTTATTGGTTATTGATGTATTGATGCTTGGTGAATCGTACCATAATAATCATCATAAGCATCCTTCATCTGTAAATTTCGGAAATCGCTGGCATGAAATAGATCCTGTTTATCCCATCATTGTTTTGTTGAAGTGGCTTCGGATTATTCGCTTTCCCAAACTTACTCCAGTAATTTAACTCATTAAAAGCCGAATAACGATCTGGTTTATTGCTTTTTTGGCGGTTTAGTGCTAGGCGCCGCGAAGTGTCGATGCAGCTTCCGGAACGAAATCATTGTACCGAACAGAAGCAAATGTTAAGTTATGTTAAGATTTGGGCTATGCTGAAAATCTACCGACTAAAAGACGTACCTTACACCAATTAAAAATATGATGTTATTAGATAAAGTGTTAGATCCGCCATCGTATGGATGGACGGATCGGGATGGGGCCTTCAGTAAACCTACAACCAAGCAATTACTCCGCGAGTTTTTAAAACGTATTAATATATTTCAATCCAAAAAAAATTGGTTACCTCTATTTAGCTGGGCTCGCGTACTTTTACTGATTCCGCTGCTATTTCTTTTTATATTCAACTATTTCAGCGTCGCTTTATTAGTTGCCGCGTTTATTTACAGCATGATCATTATGGGAACGCACGGAACGATCTGGCACCATCGGTATTGCACGCACAAAGCCTACCGTTTTAAGAATCGATTTTGGCGGGTGCTAACACAAAACCTAACGATCAGCATGATTCCCGAAGAAATTTATGCCATCTCGCACCACGTGCATCACGCGAAATCAGACAAGCCGGGCGATCCTTATAATGCCAATGGCGGTTTCTTATATTGCTTTTTAGCAGATGTAAATCATCAACCTATTGCTAAAGACCTCAGTGCAGAGGAATATAAGCAAACTGTGCAACTAATGGCACACACCGGTGTAAAAGCTAATTGCTATAGAAAGTATCAGAAATGGGGATCAGTTGTACATCCAATGCGTGCTATCTCTGCTTGCTTAGTAAATTGGCTGGTATGGTACGGTATATTTTATTTAATTGGCGGTCATGCGCTGGCTTGCGCACTCTTTGGTGCCGCAGCTTTCTGGGCAATAGGCGTGCGAACGTTTAATTATGAAGGACATGGAAAAGGAAAAGATAAGCGTAAAAAAGGCTATGATTTAAACGAAAAAGATATGTCAATTAATCAATTATGGCCAGGTTTTGTTGCAGGGGAATGGCATAATAATCATCATTTATACCCGAGCAGTGCGCGTTCAGGCTTTTTAAAACATCAGGTAGACTTGGCTTGGTATTATATAAAGTTCTTGCACTTTATCGGTGGCGTAATCACTTACCATGATTCGAAAGCTTCTTTTATGAAGCGATATAACGGGGCATAAAATAACGACTACTCCTGTTGGAGAGGCAAAAATAGCCAGCGATCTAGTTAAGAGGCTGGCTATCTTTATTTGTATAAAGCTACTTTGCGGGTGTAATAACAACCTTTCTGAATTCAATCGGACCATGGTCTCCTTGAAAATAGATCGGACCAGGCTCACCTTCATTACTGTCGAGCGCACCACCGGTAATACCTGGTATTTCTTGATTCGCAATAATCGTTTTACCATTGGCTACTATGGTAACCATCCGCCCCACCAGTGTAATATCGTAACTCTGCCATTCGCCCGGACCTTTTACCGCCATCTCACTTGGCACTAAAAAGCCGTAAACTCCACCGAACAAATGACTATTGGGATGATCTGTTTTTGGATTGTCAATGATTTGTACTTCGTATCGGCCTCTCAAATAAACACCACTATTGCTCCCCTCTTTATACCTAAATTCCACGTGTAGCTTAAAGTCGTTAAACTTTTTCTCCGACACCAGGTTTGCACCCGATTCCGGACTCGTCAGAATTCCATCTTTCACTACCCATTGATTTTTGTTCCCAAGTGCCGTCCACCCTGTTAAATCTTTTCCATTGAACAGCTCGATTGGTTTTCCCCAAACGGGTTCAGCTGTTCTTGTTAGATAGGGGGCTCTTACTCCAGTAAAAGACTGCTTTACACCGGCGCTTGTAGTGATTGTCCCCTGAATGCGATCGCCCGATACAGTTCCTTCTAAGACCAAGTCACGGTCTTCGCGCTCCCATTGTGGAGGAATAGCAAAACTGAATTTTCCATTCTCAAAATTAACTTTAGCAACAGGCCGTGCACTACCTCCTGTACTAACAAAACGTCCCACCAGTGTTTTAAAGCCCGACAACTCCACTTCCAACCAAGATGGTGCCGGTTTGCCATTCTCTTCGACGGTGATATCCCAACGACCGATGAGCTCCCCTCCTTGCACCGCATTGCTGTGGATAGGCGCTACCTGTGCCTGTGCGCAAAAAGGCTCGATTGCAGCAAACAATAAACCACATGCTAAGCCTAAAAATAGTTTCTTCTTCATAAATATGGTATTCAATAGTTATTATGGTCAATAAAGATATCGTTTTTTACCCATACACGAAATTTTTAGACTGAATAGACTTTTCTTAACCATAGCTTCCATTTTTCAAATGGGTGTTTTCGGTTTAGGAAAATGCCTAAGCTACATTTCCAGATATCCCTGAAATGTGGTAACGAACTTGCCAACATCAACCCCATCACACAGCGCATGATGTACATGTATAGACATGGGAAGCAAGATCTGATCATTTTGAAATAGGTATTTCCCAAAGGTGATTTTTGGTATGCCATTGTCTTGCCCCCCATATAAAGCATGTTCCATTTGTGTAAAGGAAATGTAGGGCAGCACCGAATAGTGTATAACATCCCGGCAATTTGCATCCGTTTGTAATCCACGCGACTGCTTTTCTAAATTAATTTGTTTTTTTAGTTCTACTTGAAAGCGCTCAAATTCATCGTAAAAATCAAAATAGGCAAAGCCGAAAGTTTCGTCAGGCCTGATGACGGTAATGGACCCACCAATTTCGTGATACTCCAGCACGTTGTTGTCATGTATGCGATAACGAAAAGCCTGCACTTCGTTAGCCGCCCGCAGCGATAAGTATAAATAATAGCAAAAAAACGAGACATTATAAGTCTTACAATATGCAAAAGCTTTCGTACAATTTAACTGCGTGGTGACACCCCAGAACGGTTTTTCAAAGGATCTAAAAAAGTAGTAATGAGCTTGCCGTTTCCAGTTCAGCGTATTGACTTGGTTATAAGAAACTTCTTTTTTCATGGGACAAATATCTATTTTTGCTCGTGGAGCCTTGGTGCAAAAAAGGATTTTAAACAGCGCAAACGGATTTTTATGTATACCTTATATAGCCATGAATTCACCCAATTAGTGGACCGGCAATTTGCTGATTCGGAAAAAGGCCAGTATAAAGCGTTAAAGCATGTCGGTCAATTTAATGCTATAACGCGTACGTCCAACAACAGCCATTTTAACATACTTCAATTCGAGTCGTCCTTTCAGGAGGAAGTACGTGTCGTTAACTTTCGAGACTTCAATCATACCAGCTTCCACTTCCAACTTGAAGGGCATTCGAACGCGCGTATCTCTTGTTTCGGGGATGCGCTACCCATGAAGCAGGGTGAATTTAATGTAATGAATTGTATTGATCCTATCAGTAATTTCTCGTTTCCAAAACAGAAAGACTATAGTTATATATGCCTAGGGATTAATCAACAATACCTTACATCACTATTGGAACAGTGCGGAGCCGAATGGCAGAAAATAGCTAAAAAGCTAGCAAAAGACCAACCCTTTACTTTATTTGACAAACCAAAGCATTTTGGCTCCTTACTAAAACAAACCCTTTACGCAATCATTCATCCTCCGGTGGCCGATTCTTTAATTTCTACCTATGTCCCCCATAAAATAGAAGAATTGATATTACTTATCCTAAATGAATCATCGCTTAGTCAGAAAAGAAACACTTTTCCTTTCAGTCAACGCGACGTCGACTTACTTCACGATTTAAAAATATACTTAGACGATAATTTCCTGAAGCAGCATAACCTTTCCGGGCTGGCCAGACAGGCCGGTATCAATGAATTCAAACTAAAGAAAGGCTTCAAAATCTTATTTAACTATTCAGTGTTTGGCTACATCAACCATTTGCGTATGCAATATAGTTATAAACTCCTCCAAGCAAGAGCTCTTCCTTTGGGTGCAATTGCGGCCTTGGTTGGCTATCAATCTGATGCCTCCTTTATACGTGCCTTTAAAAACTATTATGGGTACGCGCCGAATAAAAGTAAGCCCCTTGGAAATGGTTGTTTTCAGGGATTATAGAAATGAGTTTCCTGTACTAATTTTGATGTAGAAATCATACATCAACAATGGCTACCTGGAGCTTTAGCTACACTTTTTTTATTTCAGTTGTTTTCTGTTGCTCCATGCACGCCTGTCAAAGCAAAACGAAGGTGATCGCAACCACTGTAGAAACCAATTCCCTTCAGCTATATCCTTATCTTGGCAGCAATGGACTTTATGGTTACGCTGACACGGCGATGCGCTTGGTGGTTTCCCCATGTTATATTACTGCGAATAAGTTTACTCATACCGGTTTTGCCGTCGTACAAGATACGACACTGCAATATGGTGTCATCAACACTCTTGGGAATATCGTTGTGCCTATAAAGTATAAACATATTTATCTTCAAGAACTGGACAACTACACGTTAATGTGGACGGAAGAGACTTATACTACGCGATGGCGTTTCTGGAATTGGCGCTTTCTTCCCGGTCTTTCGCTTATGGGATCTTCAAAAAATGATAACCGTTTATTTGACACCAAGGTTAACATGTCTAAACTAAAAATCACTATTATTGAAAACAAGCAAGTTATTTATGATAATGAAGTACAGACTTCTGAAAGCTATCGTTACCACATGGAGGTTAATAATTTGGGCGACGGATATTTTTTACACAAAAGAAAATTATATCAACTAAATGATGGCAAAGCAAAGGTCATAAGCAACCATATTGAAAATGTTATTGGATATGACCAATTGTTTCAAGTTAACGGTAACAACTATTATATCACCGATCGAAATAACCGAAAAACAGATGGACGGATATTTAGAAAAAAAGACAGTTTAATTTATACTGTTAAAGGCGAAAGCCATGCCATTAAACTGCATAAAGACGACTACCTTTACCAAAATATCGCGCAAGTGTTTGAAGATACAGAAGGCAAGCAGTACCTCTTCCCTGAAATGAAGATAGCATTTCCCCAATCTGTCGAAACTCTAATTGATGATCATATTTTAGCTGATTCGGTATTACAGCAAGCGATGTTATTAGCGCCCATTGCCGGAACAAATTGCTTCTTAGTACGCTCGTTCGACCAAATAACCGGCCAGATTAAACACAAAGTTCTTCAATCGGATGGAAGGTGGGTGTCCCAACCTTCCGGCGAACATAATTTTACATTACGTTATCCTACCGGCGATATCGTATGGCCCGAATTATCCACTGTAATCAATCCAAATGCTTTGAAAGATTTTCGTGCCATTGCTTACGAAGATGTATCCGAAAATATGCATTGGTTGATCATAACTCTTAAGCGAGGCGATCACCAGAGACAAGGCCTTTGGAATAAACAGGAAAATCGTTGGATTTGGAATCCCGATAATTATAGCATCCGCTGCTTGGATGCCGAAAAGGGGTTATGGTCTTTTAGGCCTGAACGTGAAAAGGCCTACGGTATTTATCGTCCAAAAACAGGTGAGGTTTTAATTACCCCGACCTATTTTGACATCAATAGCGATGGGATGGTTACCCTACAGGAGAACGGACAATATATACGTTTCTACGTCGATTTTGAGAGCTTACAGGAATATCGGGATAAAATCAGGAAATAAATCGGTTATGCATTCTTAACAATTTTCACTAATCGCACAAGAACCGGTGATGTTAGTAAAAGAATAAGACCTATGGTGATATAGTTGAGATAGGGCTTCAACATTGGCACTTTGCCTATTAAATATCCTGTGAGTGAAAACCCAACTACATAAAAAAGGGAACCTACAGCGGCATACAGTAAAAACTTATTGAAATGGACCTTAGTAATACCGGCAACAATAGGCACAAAAGTACGAACCACAGGAAAAAATAAAGCAACAGCAATTGCTAAAGAGCCATGTTTTTGAAAAAACCGCTGTGTACTTATTAAGTAGGTTTGCTTAAAGAATCGGGAATCTTGTCGCGTATGCAGATATGGTGCTATTTTTTTACCGAATATATATCCCGTTATATTGCCGGCAATAGCAGCGATAGTTAGCAGCATACATAGTGTCGGCAGGTCATAATGATATCTACCGGCTGCAATTAGCACACCGGCGGTAAACATAAACCCACCACTCGGTAAGAAAAAGAGAAAAATCAACCCGATCTGTCCATAAACAGAAAAAATCAAAAACAACAAGCCCCCCTGGTTTAGCAACGCTTCCGTATCAAACATGACACAAACATACTAATTTCAGTATTTGCAAAAGAAGAATATGGTCTTACGCGCAGGAGGTAATTGTGTTGATACGCAAAAAACAAGCAAAGGAGCCTTTCATCCCAAAAAAAGCACTATTCATCCCAATTAATTGCGTCAGGACAGTTAATTATTGCAAAGGAAATATGAGGTTGGACCTTGACCCAACTCTTCTTCCTCAACTAATTATATCTGTATCAATAGGTTGATATCCAAGGCATCTACTTATACTTAGTATTTGTCCTTTATGATGAAACTCATGAGTAATAACATGGCTAAATAGGTGAAAAGGACTTAGTGTACATAGACGGCCATTTCGCATAAAAGTAACGCCCAATTTTTTCTGCCTGCTATTTTTTATGAAGGCATCAACATGAACATCTATGTCCAAATAGATAGGAATAACGTCTTTCATAGAGCTAACCACTTCCTCCTTCAAAAAATCCGTGTTTAATGCCATGCCACGACATACGATCCAAGCTTTGTAGGTATTAACTACATGGACTAGCAAGCTCCGAACACTACCTCCATTACCAAAAAAAGAAATTGGCTTTACAAAATCCTCGGTTACGAACGTGCTGCAATAGTCAAATAGTTTTTTCCGTGAATGCTTCACCCATTGATATTGGTGCTCCATATATTCATTTAATGATTCCATTGATTCCAATTATTGTTTGTATGTGAATCTTTCTCTCCATTACATAAGGTTCAAATGTCTGTTTTATAATTCAACGCAGTAGTTGTGCCAATTGTTACATCGATGGTGGTACCTGTAATACTTTTCGCCATATCTGACACTAAAAACGACGCTGTAGAAGCAATGTCATGCATAGACGGTAACTCTTTTAACATCGTATCAGATTTCATCTTTTTGATTACTTCTATGATTCGATCACCACCAAAAGCTAAGGCCTCCTTAAAGGGGCGCGAATCTAAGGATCCTGCCGATCGTATGTTAACTACTCTTACCCCTACAGGTCCTAATTCGGCTGCCAGATTTTTGGAAAAGGTTTCGACAGCCGAACATATGGGCCCGAAGCCTCCGACTTTGGGGTAACCTATTCCGCCGGGAGTTGCCGTTAAAGTTAATATCACCCCGTAACCTTGTTTAGCCATGATTCTCCCGGCAGCCGTAGCAGTTAGAAAATGAGTTTGCATCGCCGTCGTTATCGGACGAACAAAGTCGTCTAACGACATATCAATCAGATCAACATCCTGCAGCACTTCAAACCCCGCAAGATTAAAGGAAGCATCGATTCGCTTCGTTTTCTTTAGTGTCTTGACAAGGTGTTTTTCAATTGCCCCCTTGTCTAGGGCATCAACTTCGGCTGCTTCGGCAAAACCGCCTGCTTCATTTATTTCTCGTGCGACTTCTTCGGCCGGCGTCAAGTGGCGGTTGCTTAAGAACAGCTTTGCACCGGCTTGAGCCATTGTTTTAGCTACGGCACCGGCAAGCGACTGGCTGGCTCCGTAAATTACTATTACTTTGTCTTTTAACATAATTTGGCTTTTTAATATCAGCACAAATATACAAGTCGAAAATTAGCTGGCCCTACTATTACGCTTTTATGAAGTGTATTGTGAATTTTAAAAAAGTTTAGTTGCCTTTTCTAAATTTTTCGTAACTTGTAATCACGCTATAATAACATTTATTTAAAGATTTGCTAAAGTAGTTTTTGAATTTTTGCGAGCGGACAACTTACCCTATTCTTTGGATATAAAACAAAAGTACTGGCATGCAAACGACAACAAAAGACCTATCCGAACTATTGAAGGCCCGTGATCAAATGATGGCGGCAATAGCCTTTACCATTGCAAAGGATATTAAATCTGAGAAAGCAGTGGAAGTAACTCAGCAGAAAGAACAAGCAATTTCGCTTCATTTGTTAGATTTAATTAACATCGATGTAAGTGATGAATACCAACACCGGGCTCTCTGAGCTAATGTTTACTCACCACCCGCCCCAATGCCTGTCTTATTAGCCAATAGGCATATAAGGCCTTTAACCTTGTCTCACGGATGATACAAATTGCGTCTTTATAGGACCGCATCAAAATCCACCATGGCATGAAGCATGTATCGTCAGTTGGCTAATTATGTATGTGTAATTAATTAGTTTATTATTTTAAAACAAAAAAGCTTTTTTTTGCATTTTATACTATACATTTATTAGAGGCAGCTAATGTCCTCAAGGATATTAACATTTATAAACCAAAACGATTATGATATCCCCAATTAATCTCTGTAAAAGAAAATTGATGGGCTGTGTGTTCATTGGGATGACAGTCCTGTTGACATCTTGTGAAACAAAGCCGATAGAGCCCAGTGAACTTCTTTCCCAAAAACAGACCTTTAGCTCACTTAAGCGAACTAGTTCACCGTTACCTTCGTTACATGTAGACGGCAATCAAATTAAAGATGCTTTCGGAAATCCTGTTACACTTAGGGGTTTTTCACTCCTTCCAAACGAAAGCAACGATGAATGTACCACCTGTAGCCCACGACCGATTAGTGAAATGTTAGCATTACAGGCTAATGCTGCCCAAGGATGGTTTTCGCGAGTTGTGCGCATCGGTGTTCATCAAAGTTACAGCGATCCTGCCAGTGCTTTTGCAAATCACATTGATCCTTTTGTGCAACAGGCCATTTCGTTAGGCTTATATGTTATTGTTGATCTTCATCTTGTCGCAAATTATGGTGATGGAGGGACGCCACAGTCAAAAGTGATCGACTTCTGGCGTTATGTAGCGCCACACTATGCCAATAATCCGGAAGTGATTTTCGAGGTGTACAATGAGCCAATTAGTCCCGATAATTGGACGACATGGAAAAATTTTATTCAACCTGTTGTCGATACTATCCGAGCAGTTGCACCTAATAATCTCATCCTCATGGGTAACCCACAATGGAGCACACGGGTCAACCAAGCCGTTTCTGACCCTTTTGATGATCCAAATATGGCTTATGTGTATCATATTTATCCTAATCAGTCGGCAACTACTAGCAGTTTGGATGCTCGATTTGGTAATGCTGCAAATAGCATTCCTATTGTTATAACTGAATTTGGATGGAATGCTGACCCAAATTATTCCGACAATGTCACTTATGGCACGTCCGGCGGTTGGGGCAAACAGTTCCGTACGTATATGGATGACCACGCCCATATCGGTTGGCTTAACTACATTTTTGACAATTATTGGAAACCACAGATATTCGACTGGAACTGGAATTTAATGAGCGGCGAAAATCAAGGAAAGTTTATACGGGACTGGCTTTTCGAATTGCAAAATCACAATCAGGCGGGCGGTTTTACACCCGGACCACAAACGGCGTTTAAGGTGCATAACATTCCTGGCAGAATGGAAATTGAAGATTTCGATGAAGGCGGCCAAGATATCTCCTATCATGAAACGACCTTCGACAATCAGGGAGGAAATGTTTACCGTAACACACCGGTTGACCTAGGTACCACAAATGATGGCGGCGGTGGATATACGCTTGGTTATATAAATACGGGCGAGTGGCTTGCTTACACCTTATCAAATACAGTTGCCGGCACCTACGACATCAACCTGCGTGTAGCAAGTGGCGATGCAGCCACCGGAAAAAAAATCACCGTAAAGCTTGATAACGTTCCACTCGGAACAGTCGATATTACAAGTACCGGTGGTTGGGAGACCTATCAGAACTTTACGTTAAGTGATGTGACGGTACCATCGGGCAGTAATAAAATTCTTCGACTGGAATTTGAAGGCATCGGCTACAATGTAAACTGGGTTGAATTTTTGTCGAATCCCTAATTTATTCTTCTTGTCTCTATCAATATCATCAAAGAAAAATAATTGTAATTGTAAGCTGTTTTTGTAAATTGCACGTAAAAGCAATCCGATTCCATCGCCACTTAGTACGGTGAATTGGATTGTTTTATGCTTAAACTTCAACAACTAATAAGCCGAGCGCAGCTAATGAAGGAACAGAAATTACGATTCACTGCCCTGGATGTATTTCGGGGAATGACAATATGTTTCATGATAATTGTAAACAGTCCAGGGTCAGGTGCAACACCGTATTGGCCTTTGAACCATGCAACATGGCATGGTTTTACTCCTACGGATCTTGTCTTTCCTTCATTCTTATTTGCCGTTGGGAACGCACTTTCATTTTCCGAAAGGAAATTTCAGTATCTCTCATCCAAACAGGTACTTTTGACCATTTTCAAAAGAGCGGCATTGATTTTTTTATTAGGCTTTTTAATGTATTGGTTCCCCTTTTTTAAAATAACGGAGCAACATGAAATCATATCTTTCCCTTTACATGAGACTCGTGTATTTGGCGTTTTACAGCGTATTGCCTTATGTTATCTTTTTACAGCCCTAGCGGTGTACTATGTTCGAAGAAAGTATCTTGTTTGGCTTGCGATTGCATTATTATTAATATATTGGGTCATCCTACTAATTTTTGGCACGGATGCGCCCTATTCATTAGAGGGAAATGCCATATTCAAACTCGACCTATGGCTTCTTGGCGAGTCTCATTTATATCATAGCCACGGAATTATTTTTGATCCGGAAGGTTTGTTGAGCACAATACCTGCTATTACCAATGCAATTGCAGGGTATTTGGTCGGTAAGTATTTACAAGAAAAGGGCGGAACGGTACAGAGCCTTGGTAAATTGTTGATTATTGGCGCTATCGGTGTATTGATAGCCTTGGTATGGAATCAGGTGTTTCCTATAAATAAAAAAATATGGTCCAGTTCATTTGCGCTATTAACGATTAGCTTAGACCTACTAATTCTTCCTTTGTTGGTTCCAATTTCAGAAAATGATAATGGCGTCCCAAGAAAATGGACTAATTTCTTTATTATCTTTGGAAAAAATCCGCTATTCGTTTACCTATTATCCGAAATTGTTTTGATCAGCCTATTTTTAATACCTTTAGGTGGAACTTCGTTGTTTGATTACATCAATGTACATCTGTTTCAGAAATTACTCCCCGGTCCGGCAGGATCGTTATTATTTGCACTATGCTATATGCTTTTCTGCTGGAGTGTAGGGTGGCTACTTGATCGCAAGAAGATTTATATAAAAGTCTAACGAGATGGGCACATCACAAATATGATGCAATTACTCTGCTGAACGAAATCAAGTAAAGACTTGTTTTTTACCCTTATTAAAGATTTGTACATTCGCATTAGCTTTAATTCTGCTAAGAAGCGTGGAGTGCATGCTCTGAAGTTGATCGCATTGAAATAGTGAGGAAAAGTAATAATACGTTAAATGCAAAAAGAGTATATATACCCTATTGCCATGACAATTGCCGGCTTTGACGGTAGTGGTGGCGCAGGAATTCAGGCAGACATCAAGACCTTCTCCGCATTGGGATGCTTTGCTACCTCGGTGTTAACAGCACTTCCCGTTCAAAACACACAAGGGGTTCAAGCGATTTATGCCATCCCGGATCGGGCCATACAGGAACAGATAAGGGTTCTATTGAGCGACATTTTTCCGAAAGCTATAAAAATTGGAATGGTGCACACAGCAACTTTAGTGGATGTCATCGTAGAAACCCTTTCAGAATATCCAAAAGTTCCACTTATTTTCGATCCCGTGATGGTAGCAAGCAGCGGACATCGACTAGTACAAGACGCAACTGTAGCTACTATTGTGGAAAAGCTAATTCCGAAAACCGATCTTATTACCCCCAATATCGATGAGGCTGCTGTACTTGCCGAAATGAAAATCAGCTCCCTGGATGATATGTATATTGCCGGCGAACGGATTTTGAAGCTGGGAGCTACGAATGTTTTATTGAAAGGAGGCCACTTGCAGTCATCTACGCTTACGTCCTTATATTTCGACAATCAAGGTAAAGTCCATTCCTATGAGTCAGCTAAACTGGAAACGAATAATCTACATGGAACAGGCTGCACGCTATCATCTGCTATTACAAGCTTCTTAGCCCGGGATTTCCCTATGGAAAGCGCAATAGTTGCGGGACAGTGCTATACGTACAAAGCTATCAAAAACGGAATGGATGTCTTAACGGGTAAAGGGCGCGGCCCTTTAAATCATTTTTTCGATCCTGAAAAATTAATAAAAAACGCTTTTCTTTCGGAGAGCGAGCAAGATCAAAAAAACAGGTAAAGCCCGTGTGAATGCTATTAATTATTAACGCCTGAGCAACCGATATGTTCGACTTTCACACGAGGCCGTCTAGGCAAGGCTACTACTGCAATTTAGGATCGAAATCAAATATCAGTTTCCCTTCAATGGCGTTAAAGCCCACTCTATTCAGTTGTCCTTGAGGTCCGTGATCCACGGCTCGGTCAAATTTGGTACCGATGGCATTAATCGCGTGCAAAAATGAAATGTCACCATCAGGAAAATCGGGAGAATTGTTTTCATTCCTTGCGCCTTTTGGTTTTTCCGGCGTGTACAACCGCAAAAACAGTTTATCACTTCCGTTATATACAATAAAATCCTTTGCTTTATTTTTTATTACAACCCAGTTGAAATCGCGATAATAGCCCTTAAACTCCGGATAATCCCATGATTCGCCCGTGACCGTATTATTGTACTTTTTGTTCCAAACACCGAAGGTATTTCCCTTCATCCGATTTTTCCATACCCTATAGGGGCCTCGTCCCATATACCGAACACCGGTAATTAAATTTTCAGGAAAATTAAAGTTAATTCCTAAAAAGGGATACTCGTTATGCGGATTGGAATTATAAACATTGTATGCATATTCCAATGTTAATAAACCGTTCGGAGCCAATACATAACGAACCTTCTTCCAAGCACCGGTATACTGAACATCCACATAAAGGCTGTCTCCTTTTTTGTAATGTTTCATACCTACATAAGATGCCTTTCCTACCGCCAATTGCGGGCCGTTAGTCAAAGGAATTACCGTGCCGTTACTAATCACACTTTGCAGTAAGCCACTTTTTGTATCAAAGGCAATGGTAGTTTTATTCGATTGTAAACGTAAAGTATTATTAGCTTCGTCAACGGAAATAGGCCAGCTTATTTTTGTGCTGAGCCATCTTTCATTCATTTCAGTTGGTGATTTTAGTGACCAAGTCCAAGTGAAAATCTCCCGGCCATAAGGATCTTTAGCGGTAAGTACTAACACATCGGTCTTCGCTAAATCATGCTGAAAGGGTAAGCGTAAATAGCCGTTTTGCTGAGGCTCTACATTGGGTCCTTGTAAATCACCTTTCTCAAGAATTTTCACGGTGGTATCTGATTCATATGGTGCCGGTAATTGCCGACATTCATAGCTAAACCTAATCTGATTGAGATTGGTATAAAGGTAATCATTGCTGAGCGGAAGTAAGCCATCAAAGTTTTGGGGAAGCTTATCAAGAGCTATCTTTATAGGTGACCAAATCTCTTTAATAGTATAAAAACTCCCTTCTTTTTCACGATAAGGTCCAAGTATTCCATCGGGTGCCAAGTTACCTTTTATATCCATGCGTCCTTCCTGATCCAACCGCACAACCCCTTCGTCTGCAAAGGACCATAAAAAGCCTCCGGCAGATAATGGTTTACTTCTCATCAGGTTCCAGTGATCTTCCAGCCCGGCACCGTGCCCTCCGTCATAGAGTCCGTGTAAGAATTCAGTAGGAAAAAATACTTCTTTTCCATTATACAATGATCCGACACAGCAATCATAAGCTCTGTAATGCTGCGTGTCGGTACCTTCAAAATTATTCCATGGGTGTATAACGGTGCGCTTTTGTGGGTCATATTTTGCGTAATCGGCAACGAGCTCGTGATTATTCCCCCCTTCGTTTCCGTTAGCCCAGATAACGATAGAAGGATGATTTACGTCCTTCATAACCATTTCTTTAAGTAATTTACGTCCGACGCTGGTATCGTATTTTTTTTGCCAGCCTGTCAATTCATCAATCACAAACAGTCCGAGCGAGTCGCAAATATCTAAAAAATGAGCGTCCGGAGAATAATGAGACATACGAACCGCATTCATATTCATGTCTTTTATAAGATTAACATCTAACTCACTGATTTCCTTGCTCATTGTTCTGCCAGAGGTAGGCCATGCGCTATGTCTGTTAACGCCTTTAAAACGCACTTTCACGCCGTTCACGAAAAAGCCTTCTCCACGTCTCAACTCAGCGGTTCGAAAGCCAAACTTTTCGACCTTGCTGTGAATGATTTTGCCTTTATAGTCTCTTAATCTAACAACTACCTGATAACGGTTGGGAAATTCAGGCGACCATAATGCAGGTTTAGTCACTTTATTATTCAGTGTTACTTTCCCTGATTTGTGATCGAGTTTCGCTTGAAATGCTTTGCCAACAAGCTTTCCGTCTAAATCGCTTATCTGCGCTTCCACATATCCATGTGCTAACTTTCCTTCTGTGTGTACGTCCATCACGAAACTGCCATCTGCTCTAGCATCAATAGCCGTCCATTCTATATGTGTCTGCGGCGTAATTTCTAAATATACGGGACGAAAAATACCGCCGAACACCCAGAAATCTGACATCCGTTCGGCACGATTGACCGAAGTATCGGCCGATATTTTGCTGACTTTAACTTCCAAAAGGTTATCTCCCGTTTTCTTCAGTAATTTAGTGATATCATATTTAAATCGATAAAAAGAACCTTGATGAATAGCTCCCGCGATTTTACCATTAATCTTCACTTCTGTATCGGTCATTGAACCTTCAAAGACTATTTTCACGGTTTTATTTTTCCACGTCGGGTTGCTGGGAAATCGATACTTATAATAACCGATTTCGTTTTTACTGAAATCTTCTTCCCAACCATAGTGGTAGGTTCCAAAACCCTGCGTTTCCCAATTCGAGGGCACTCCAATCGTCGTCCACTGCCCACTTTTTGCACCGGAAGAAACCATAAAATCCCAATTTTTAGTATGATCTTTGTCCGTTCCTGAAAGATATTTGACCACTGTTTCCTGACTAAATACCGTTGATCCCGACAGAAAGCACAAAAGGAAGAAGCTTATAAGACCTATTTGTGGCCTACTACAAAAAGCGATTACGGAAATTCTATATTGCTGAAGCATAATTATTGGCTCGATAATGATAAGTGTTAGTTTTACAATTTTCAGCATTTTTGTGCATTAAACAAAATATTGTTTAGATTATCCGCCAAGCGCGACTAAGACCCAAATGTATAGCGTTGTTGCAGACCTTATTGAGTCGGGAAAAATGGGGAGATTTAGTTCATATGCAAAACAAAACAGTTCATTTATCCTTTATAAAAGGAATGTCTTAAATACACCCTAAAAATGGCATAAAGAGCCTCTTCTATTCTCATAAATAGGTAATACCTTTGTTATACGATAATAAGACAAAAAAAAATAGCTAACAAAAAATAAAACACTGAATTATGAAAAACAATGTTATATGCTGGTTTGAAATATATGTCCGGGACCTAGAAAGGGCAAAGACGTTTTACCGGACAGTTTTAAATAGAACGTTCTTTGATGCTGAATGCGCACCAGGCGAAGCGCCTCAAGAAATGAAGATGACTTTCTTTTCTTCGCCTGATGAGGAGACCGATAAGGTAAGCGGCGCACTGATAGAAATGCCCGGCACAAAAGAAGGCGACGGTGCTTGCGTCAATACCATCGTTTATTTTCCCTGCCAAGATTGCAGTATAGAAGAGAGCCGTGTAGAAGCGGCCGGAGGAAAAGTTCATAAATCGAAATTTTCTATTGGCGAATACGGCTATTGTTCTCTGTGCATGGATACAGAGGGCAACCTCTTTGGCTTGTATTCAATGGAGTAATGAAAGAGAATTTAACCCTTTAGTAATGTGTAACACATAAAACATTAATAGTTTTATAGCTAACAGCTAATAACCTCTAATTAAAATAAATAATATGAAACTCAATCCTTATTTGAACTTCGATGGCCAGGCAGAAGAAGCATTCAAGTTCTATCAATCAGTTTTTGGCGGTGAATTATTTATCCAAAAAATGAGTGCGGCTCCAGGAGGTGAAAATCTTCCTGACCATGAAAAAAACTATGCGATGCATGTCTCTATTCCCATTGGTGAGGGACAATTTTTAATGGCTTCCGATTGTCTAAAATCAGCAGGTCATCAATTAAACGTAGGAAACAACAACTATATCTGTATCACACCTGATAGTCGCGAAGAGGCGGATAGATTATTTAACGGATTGTCGGCCGGAGGAAAAGTCGAAATGCCTATGGCAGACATGTTTTGGGGCGATTACTTTGGTTCATTTGAAGACAGGTACGGTGTTCGTTGGATGATCAATTATAACGAAAAGGCGAAATAACAAATCTTAAGTATTGAAGGAGTGGGAGACGAATCATCTGCCCACTTCCTAACGATTATTCGCCGCTTCCTGAAAAACTCGCGAACCTTCAAATGCCAGAATTGTTATGGTAAAAACAAAGATATTTTACCATGGCTAAAAAATGGTTCCTTGCTGCCAACAAAAAGCAAACGGACGGCAATAGAATGGAAGCACCGCAAAGGATCAATGCGAGTGACGGAATCAACACCTCAGCTTCCCTCGAGACACTCCCTCACGTTTTATTCGCAGATGATGATGCCAATATGCGGGAATATGTTAGTTGTTTACTTAAGACACAATATCGAGTAACCGTAGTTCAGAATGGCATTATGGCTCTTGAGCTAGCAAAAACAACACGACCCGACCTAATATTAAGCGATATTATAATGCCTGGGATGGACGGAATACAGCTATTGCAGGCGTTACGTCAAGATCCGAGAACACATGATATCCCACTCATTCTACTTTCCATAAGAGCGAGCGAAGCGTCAAAAATTGATAGTTTCGACGCCGGTGCTGACGATTATTTAGTAAAACCTTTCACTCCGCCCGAATTATTGGCACGAATTAAAGCGCATATCACGCTTAAGAGAACGAGAAACCAAGCCTATCAGGCTATTAAGAGCAGTGAAGAGCTTCTACAGTCTGTTTTTAACGGCGTGCCAAGCTCGATTGCTGTATATAAAACATGCTATGCTGCAGATAATTCCATCGATGATTTTGAAATGTTCTTATTGAACGATTTAATGTGCCAATCACTTAATCGACCAAAGCACGATATTATTGGAAAACGTTACCGCGAATTATTTCCTACTGCTTCGAAGCTCGATGTATTGGACCTGTTTAAAGAAGTTGTTTATACGGGGCAATCAACTAGTTTTGAACGATGGTACGAAACAAATGGAAAAAATCGCTGCTTGCGATTTAAAGCGAATAAGCTTCATGATTTGTTGATCGTAATAGCGGACGATATGACAGCAGAAAAGCAGTTACAGATAAAGAATGAGCAAATGAAGGCAAAACAGTTAGAGATGGAAGCGCGACAACAAAGAGAAATTTTTCGCGTAACACTTCGGACCCAAGAAGAAGAAAGAAGGCGGATTTCGGAGAATCTACATAATGGACTCGGACAGATGCTATTTAGCATTAAGCTGAATTTAGATACGATTGATTTAAGCGATTCCCTTTTTTCGACTGAGGAGAACCGAAAAAAATTAAAAAATGCGGAATTACTTCTTGCCAATTGTATTCGAGAAAGCCGACGAATTTCTCATGAGCTTATGCCCAGCATTTTAGAAGATTTCGGATTAGAGGCTGCTATTGAAAATATCTGTAGTCAACTTACCGGCCCCTGCAATTTCGTTGCAGAAATCGAACCCATAGTCCCTCCGGCTGACCAAGAGATTCAGCTAGCCGTTTATCGTATTGTTCAAGAACTCGCCTTGAACATCGTTAAGCATTCGCAAGCTACCGAAGCCTCTATTAAAATCTATGATTCAAATGAAGGTTTTATCAATGCAACGGTTTCGGACAATGGTATCGGTTTTGATATTCAAAAAGAAGACAACAATGCTACCGGCTTACTCACCATAAAGCACAGAGTAAAAATGTTAAGGGGAAATATACATTGCAGTTCCCAAATTGGTATAGGTACTGCAATAAAAATTTCGCTTCCGAAAACTATCGATACGTATTAGCAAATACAAAGCTTCCCTCATTATTTAGTTTCAACTCTTATTTCACCCCCCTTAAGAAACAAATCGTGCGATACAAAATAACCTTTATTTGGTTTATCATTGACTATAATGTTTTTCAGCGCCCTTCCTTCTCCAGCTTTTATTATAGTAAGTTCTTTACCACCCATTCGATGCCATTTCACTTTATCGAAAAGTGGCACGGTCACAAGGTAAGTCGGATCCGTTGCAGAATATGTGTATAGACCCAATGCACTCAGTACATACCATGAGGACATTTCACCTGCATCATCCATTCCACAAAGGGCTAGCCCCTCATCACCAATACCATAGAGATTATTTAAGATATAATCGATAATGCGTTGCGATTTTTCGGGCTTCTCTATAAAATAATAAGCGAAAGGTGCTTCATGGTCAGGCTGGTTTCCATGGCAATACTGTCCGATCATTGTTTCAACGTTTCTTGCTATATAAGTTGGATTCCATGGGATGGTAAATAACGAATCTAGTTTTGACTCGAACGCTTTCTTTCCACCGTATAATTCAATCAGTCCTTCCATATCATGCGGTGCAAAAAAAGACACTTGCCAAGCATTGGCTTCTCTATACATGTATTCATAATAAGGGTATTGCGGATTGAAAGGGGTTATCCAGTCTCCATTGTCTAATCTGCCCCGCATAAGCTTTGTCGTTGGATCAAATACGTTTCTGTAGTTCTTTGAACGGGCTATCAAACGCTTATAATTGACTTCATCGCCCAGTTTTTTTGCCATTTGCGCAAGCGAATAATCATCATAAGCGTACTCGAGTGTTTTTGAAACACCCGCTTTCCCTTTTGTTTCAACATGCGGGTTTGCGATGTCAGGATCCGATATATAACCTTTCTGTATATACTCATCTACATAAGGGCGGGCACCATTTGACGCATTTGCATTCCGTAATAATAGTTTGTAAGTTCCTTGAACATCAAAATCATTGATGCCACGTAAATAAGCGCCAACTATAGAAGAAGCTCCATGATCACCATGAAAGAAAGTTGGAATAAACCCTGTTTTATCTCCCACGTCTTTCATTGATTTAATGACATCCAATGCGACCTGCGGAGCAAGTAACCCGAGGAGTACGTCCTTATTCCGGTAAGTGTCCCAAAGGGAAGGTTCAGTATAATAGTTGAAATCTGCTTTATCCACGTTTCCTTTTGCGTCGGTAAATTCTCCATTCACGTCGCTACGTAAAGCAGGCCATAACAAAGACCGGTATAGGGATGAGTAAAACATTTCTTTTTGTTTTTTTGTTCCCCCTGTTACTTCTATAGAAGATAATATTTCGTTCCATTGACGGCTAGCCTCCTCTTGAATTTCAACAAAGCTTTTATTACCTATTTCCTGTAAAAGGTTTTGTTTAGCGTTTTCCATGCTAACAAATGACAAACCTATTTTAAGTTCAACAGGTGCTTTACTTTCATTTGTTAAATGAACAAGAGCAAAGCCCTTTGACTTTTCTGTTTGATTCTTCTGGAGCTTTTTTATATCCGTATTCAAAACGGCATAAAAATATATGCGCTCACCTGTTTGTTGATATCCTTGTAGCGTTCTACTATCTATTTGATCAATTTGCCACGCCGACACTCGGTTATTTGCCTTGGCAAGATCGAAGAGTATCTGTCGGTTCATGGTATTTTTATAATCATATGAATGGTACCCACAGCGAAGCGTTGTGGTCAATTTAACATCAACCTGATAATCATCTAAAAATACTTGATAAAATCCAGGTGCGGCTTGCTCGCGTTTATGTGTGAACTTCGAACCGAAAGAATCATCGGGATTAGATATGGGAAGTATGGGAATATTACAAAGATTCCAATGCCCTTTATTTGTATGAGTAAAACCATAAATTACTGTATCTTCATATTCGTAGCCGGCGCCTGAACCATATTCCGTAATCGGACTCAATTGAACCATAGCATTAGGCAAAGAAGCTCCCGGAAATGTAAGACCTGCCCATGACCTCCAACCTGTAGGAAGCTCATAACCAAGAATTTTTGGATCCGTAAGTGGCGCAGTACCGATGAAAGGATTTACATACTGTATATAATTCTGTTTGGTTTGCCCCCTACCGAAAAGAGCGATAAACGATAGAATCATTGTAAAGATTAAGGTTTTTTTTGCTTGACTATTCATCTTATATTTATGCTTGGCTTTTCAAATATATACATTCAGGTTCTTATACTTACAATGCACCAGAAATGTTACAAAATCGATTTAGCAAACTCAAGAGCTTACATTTGAAAAGGACGTTTATGAAGACTTGTCAAAAGAAAAGCCTTCAACCGGGGAGATTGAAGGCTTTATTAACCAATTATAAACCTAAATTATGATATCACAAATCTACGCCATCGTTGGCTTTTTTGCAAAACCTTAACAATCTTTAACATTTCAAGATCATGTTCTCCGATTAATCCAGCTCGTAGGTTCAAATTAGCAGTAGCAACCTATGATCATGCGTAAAATGCCGCGAGGAGGCACAGTTATTTCATATATTATGGTAATATGTGGTAAAAAAACAGGAAATACCCCGTTTATTTCTCTCCTTTTTCCTCTAGTTTTTACACTTTTTTACCCGGTTCTTTGTGTTAACAAAATTATCAACCAAATGAGAAATAATATTGACAAACACTATGGCGAGATCATCGAACGCACTATCAGACGTAATGGTTACAGCATTAGCGAACTGTCGCGATTGATGAAAGTAAATAGGCGATCTATTTACAATTGGTTTAATCAAGCTAAGTTTAAATCTGAAATTATTTTTAAGATCGGTTGTGCTTTGAAACACGATTTTTCGGACGAATTTCCCGAGTTATTCTCACCTGCGGATTTCCAGCAGGCATTTAGCAAAAGCAGATCTTTCAGTGACGATTTTTTAGCGAGTGAATTGGAAAAAATAAATTATTGGAAGGATAAATATATATCCTTGTTAGAGGAATATAACGAAATTTTGGCTATAAAAGGCAAGGATGCGCCTACAAGTGCCTACATGAGTCTAAAGCAACTGTAAGGAACAAACCAAGATTCTCACCCTTTATCATTCATGTGCACATCATAATACAGAAAAGGCTATTGCAAAATTACAGTGGCCTTTTATCAATATGTTAAATCTCCGGTATAAGCCTGTTGATCATCAGGGACAGGAACTTGATTGATTCTCTCAACCGGCGCTTTTAAGGCCTGATATTTTTTGATTCTTGCAAAAGCTATAAGCGCCACCAATCCTAATGATATCCAAAGTAGATCAATTAGCAGAATATCCGTTGCATGTCGAGCCCAGGTATTCCATAGCCAATTACCGGAAAAAACGCCGTTAACAACAGGAACCAGCAAAGCTAATATACCGCCTAAAAGTAAAGTCTCTGCATTAGTACGCCTGAGATTTCTCCTAAGAATATAATATAGGCTAATTACCAGCCAACTGCAAAAGTAAATTTGGTAGATTAAGGTTTGATTTACGTTACCAATGAACTTGATTAGGACAAATGAAAAAGCAGTTACAGGGAACATCGTTAGACAGATGGCTAAAAAAACGTTAGACAACCAAAAATTAAATTTTCTCTTATAAGAAGCGACACTGCTTTTGTCGCGCGCAACCAGCCAGATCAAGATACCGGATATAATAACCACACAACCCGCTATTCCCAAAATAAAATTAACAAGTTTTACAAAATACCCCCCATAGTCACCAAAGTGCAATCGATATATAAAGCTTTTAACCGATGCAATGTAGGTTGGCGTATCGTAGGGTGAACGATGGGTCAAGACCTTTCCCGTCTTCAATTCATAAGTAATTTGTCCGGTTCCTGCAAAGCTTTGTTTACGATCTGCCTCTGACTCGATCGACAGTAACATACTTTCATCGCCATAGTTCTTAATAGCTACACGATTGAAGAAAGCACCTGGCCATCTTTTCTGTGTTTGATCCATATATTCTTGAATATTGGGCGTTGACGTTAACGGCTTGCCGATGAAAGTAGCTTCAGCAGCTGTCGCATATTCCAAATCTTGAAATACTTTTTCCATATCGCCTTTATAGAGTAGTTGGCTAAAGGGTGCCAAAAAAACGGTATTAATGATTAAGATAATACCGGTAAGGGCAAAAACGAATTGAAATGGAAAACCGATTACGCCCAAAACTGTGTGTAGATCTGTCCACAGGGTCTTCCATTTAGACCAGGGTCTGAATAGATAAAAATTGGAAACCAACTTGTCCCAGTGTAGCAATAAGCCCGTAATTAACGCAAACAGGAAGAGAAAGGCCACCAGACCTGCAATCAGATAGCCAATGGGGTATCCTATTCGTAGGGGGATCGCCTGATTGAGTTGGGCCAAAAAATGCAAACGATAGAGAAACTCGCCCATATCATACGATTCTTCATAACTTTTTTCCTTACGCTCAGCAAAATCATACCCTATATAAGCCCGCTCTTTTGCTTTAGGATTATGGAGCGTGTCCTTAGAAGGCGCTATATTTATATAGCAATGACTCGTGTTGGGGTAAAGGTAAAAGTTAACATCCCTACCTGCAAGATTGTATTTTGAATCAAGGGAATCCAAGAGTAGTTGATAGGGTAATCCGTGAGATAGTTTTTCATTTACTGATTTGCCGCTTTGCCAAGCGCTGATCTCGTCTTTAAAAAAAGAAAATGAACCGGCGAAAAAAATAACATATAATAGCGATGCTATGATAATGCCGCTTATCGTGTGGGTATGGAAATAAATATTGTAGTTTCGGTTATTCATAACGTGCTATTTTAGTAGGTAGGGTAATAAAAAGACGATGGTTAACGCTAAATAGATGATCCACGGCTTCCACCACGACCTCGAGAGGAAAGCGAAAAGCAATAGTAAGGCCCAAAGCACATAGCCTACTACGGCGCCGGTTACAATAACATTCTTTTTTTCGAGAAAACAAGCGAGCATTAAGAAGAACGAGATCATAACACCGTATCCACCGAAAAAACCCGCACTGATTTTCATCCATCTTTGCCACGGTGAAGAAGTTAAATATTTTTTATTAGCTGGCATGACTAAAAGATAAAGGTTTCAAGAACAATGGAAAAAAAATAAATGGCAAGTAAATGGTGCCATCGAATATAACGTAACGGTGACAACACCACAACAAAACTGGCGCACACCATCAATAGCAGCATTGCACAGAAAATACCAGCCCCTATTCCTAATCGGTTAATCAACAAAACCGATGTCACCAGGATCAAAATTAAGCTAAGCATTCGTGTTAAAATAATTCGTTCTCTGAAGTATATTGCCCGGGCCGGTTTATTCTTACTCGGAACCCGTTGAGAAAGATTATATAAAAGGTAGAAGGCAATAAGAAGTAAAATAAAAACTGTACTGTACATAATCGCCTGATTTTTTACTATTATTAATTAGATTGATTACAAACAATACAAAGGTAAACAAAAAAGTGTCTTTAGCAAGCTTTAAATAAGTATTTTCCTTCCAAGCAAAAAAAGCAACCTGTAACTTGACTAACAGATTGCTTCATATTACTTTAGGGCAACTTTCTTTGCCAACATTATTCAACGACTCCTCCGACAGGGAAATTACTTGTCAGCCGCTATACTTATTTTGTAGGGATTTTGCTGAAGATCGGCTATACGTTGAATTGATTGCGAAAAGTAGCGATCCAACTCTTGTAATTTTGATAACGCTTCTTGATTCGCTATGTCGGCATTCTTCTTCCGCAGCCTCGCTACTTTTCTTTGTTCCAATGTGAGCGCTTCCTTTAATGAACGTTGCATGCGAGCGATCTCTTTTGCTTCATAAGCTTCTCGTTTAGCAAGTTCCTTTTGAAATTTTTTTTCAATTTCTTCAATCGCCTTTTTACTTTCTTCTACTGCGATTCCCTTTCCGATATTTTGCTCATGCACATTGATAAAATAGGCTTTATCACTTTGGAGTTCCATTCGGTTTCCTTTACTGCCTTGAATACGGGCAACCATGAGGTCGTACTGGTTCCAAAGAATATCAATGTTTCGCTGATGAAATTCAATTTGACTTTTCAGATCGTCTATCATTTTGGCTGGTATCACTAATTCCGGCCCACTTCTGAAATTCTCGTGAGCGCCACTTGTCGTTTGATTAGCAAGTGCGTTACCAGCGCTTGCAATTGCTATTAGACTACTTAATACTAACGTTTTCATACTTTCTTTATTTATTGTTAATCTTATTTTCCACATTGGAACGATCGAAATCATCAACCATGTTTTAGCCCCAATGACCATTTATGCCAATAATTCACATTATCGTTCCAAAACAATAAACAACTGATTATCAATTAAATAAATTATAAAATATTAGGTTACACTGTTCGAAAATGAACGATGGATTGTTCGCTATTGAACAATTTGATTGACAAACAGAAAGATTGCTACTTAGTGAGAGGGTCTACTTTGTGTAACAATTGCTCAATATATTTTTTGAGAATGCTTTGGTCAGCATCTGATTGCGTGTAGACTAACGCGGTTCGATAATAAGCTACTGCTTTTTGATTATCCAATCCCGTATACAGATTTCCCAGTAATGAATAGTAAAAAGGATTATCTGCAAGGTTTAATTTTTCTGCCTCCTTAATAGCTTCTTCCTTTCCATTACTTTTAGCCAATGCATAGGTTCGGTTTAAGGCTGCTATGGGTGAATATTCCAAAATGAGTAAATGATTATATAACTGTAAAATATTCTCCCATTTTTCTTTTGTATCTTCTTTATGCGTGTGCCAATAGGCAATACCTGCTTCTAAGTGATATTTGGTTAGTTGACTACCTTGGGAGGCTCGGTTCAGATAATAAATCCCCTTTTCGATCAGCTCTTTGTTCCAGAGTTGCTCATCTTGATCGTCATACAAAATCATCATTCCGTTTTGACGAATACGAGCGTCAAATCTCGATGAGTGGAAACACATAAGTGATAACAAAGCACTTACTGCGGGTTTGTCTGTGTGATGGTTCTCCATCAACAAATAGGTTAAACGCATAGCCTCAGCACAGAGATCCCGACGCAAGACGGTGTGATGAGAGATAGAATAATAACCCTCTGAAAACAACAGGTATAATGCCGTTAAAACGGTATCCAATCGAGCATTAATTTCAGTTATTTTAGGTTGCTCAATCTTAATATTTTCATCTTTTAACTTTTCTTTGGCTCGCTGAATTCTTTTATAGATTACCTCTTTGTTTGTTAAAAAAGCGTTTGCAATTTCTTGTGCACTAAAGCCACATAACAGATTGAGGGCTAAAGAAATTTGCGCCTCGCTTGAAATACAAGGATTGCAGACCGCAAAGATCATTGCCAGCTGGCTATCACTAATGTTTTTTTCTGATAAATCAATTTCCAGTTCTTCAACTTTATCGGTAATGTGCTTTAAATCAGGTGATAATTTCTGCTCAAATAAGTTACTCCGTTTTAGGTGATTTTTTGTTTTATTTTTAGCAACCGTGTATAGCCATGCGGTGGGATTATCGGGAATTCCTTTTATACTCCATGATTCACTGGCAGAAAGAAATGTATCACTTACGATATCCTCCGCTATTTCTATATGTTCTATACCAAACAGATAACAGAGTACCGAAACCAGCTTACGGTACTCTGTACGAAATAAATGTGGCAAAAGCTCGCTGTTGTGCATTGTCCGGTCAAGCAGCTTTATTCATGATAATCGGCCGGCACAGCTAGCCTTATTTCTACATTTCCCCCCATCTGTAAGATGGGGCAATCTTTTGCGATCTCAGTAGCTTCGTCATAATCATACGCTTTTATAATGATTAAGCCACCAATGGATTCCTTGATTTCGGCATAAGGTCCGTTAATCACGGTTTTGCTACTCGTAACCACCTTTCCTTTGGCATCCCAACGTTGCAATGGTCTAGCGAGTTTATTTTGTGCGGCGATATTTCCCAGCCAATCCTGCCAAGGTTTTATACTAGCCTGCAATTGTTCGGGCGATGGTGCCTCTTCGCCAGTAAAGGATCTACGGAATATTAATAAAAACTCATTCATTACTTTCGTTTTTTGATTTACAATAAAAAATTCTTTTTCGACTTCATCGGTTCAAAGATAAAGTTTACGTAACTACTGTTGAATGGACATCAAAGGAGCTAAGCCATGTCTTCATTATTTCTATTTATCTGCTTTAACGAGAAGACATTTGAACTTTAAAAATTGGACAACAGACGAAGTTTTTTATATTCTCTATATACAGCCAGCTAATTTAGAAAAGATTATTTATTGTTGCATTCATCAATAAACAAGGAGTTCAGCGGTTATCGGGTCGGATAACCGTGTGTTTTTTGAAATGATGGCATGGGTCGTAAAAATGCCGAAAAATAGACCCATGGGATAAAAAAAATTGTAGGGAAAAAAATGAACCAAGGTTAAGAAGCTGCTGTTAAGCATTTCTGAAAAGAAAAGGCCCAACGTTTGGAATTTGCCAGGCACTTTATGCTAAGTGTACAAATATCGCATAACCCGGCTCTATACGATAGCTAAGATTTGATAACTCCTCTTATTGAATGTAAGGCACTCCCCAATACGCTTTCCTAACATCGTCTGTCCAAAAGGAGATACAGGAGAGATAACAAAAAAGCTATAGGGCGAAAGTTCAACTGTCCCAAGGGCAATTGCCAAAAAAAATAAGCCATCATTGGTTTGCACCAGACTTCCCAATTGAACAATATCACTCGCTAACGCAACAGAAACACCCTCAAGTTGATATTTTAGACGGTTTGCTTCTGCCAATTGACGTTCATTTCTATTGATTTCTTGTTGCATCATTTCGCGCGTAGTTTCGTATTTATCTCCCGCGCTACTTTTTGTATCATCCGTTGCGGCATCTTTTGCATAGCAAATCCCTTGCTCTGCATGATCAATACGCTCGTTCACGATCTCATAGCAACGTTTGTACAGCTTAGTTTTTAATTCATTCAATTCTTTATTCATAGGAAGCTAATTTCGAAAAAATAATTGCTTCCTGATCCTTCTCTATTACATAATTGTAAAGCGGTAGGCTATCCATATCGGCCGTGTTATAGAGAGCCATCATACCGTTTTAATAATTTCTAAAGTCAATCTTCCAGCCGAACGCATTGGAATTCCATGTAATAAAACACCTATAACCGTACAGGTCATGCCAACAAAACATTAGTTCAGAACTTTAGAAGCACCTACGTTTTCGGATCAACTGATAAAAACCGCTGCTATAATGCGGAAATCGAGATCGTCCTCGTCTGGATATTGTTTGCCGCAAGAATATGGTTATATTCTTCCAATAAACTGATGTACTTGTCCTTCCAATAGTTTATCTTTTCACGCTCCTCATCTAAAAATCGCATATGGAACATCTTGCTATCATTAAAAACTTTCTGAAACTCCTCAGCAGAAAAAAGCTCAGGAAATTCATTCGAAAAATCATGTTTTAAAGCGCAGCCTATTTTAAAAATGATTTCAGGCTTAAATTTAGGCTGATTAAACCAATTGTAAATAGATCTTCTATTCACTTTCATCAATCTCGACAATTCGCTGATACTATAGCCATTGCGACGGATGGTTCTTTCAATAATTTCACCGTAATGCTTTTCCATATTTTTAATTTTAAGCGGTAAAAACAATTTCTATACAAAGAAAGGCGACAAATCCGTGATTAACTAGAGGAAAACCCTTCAAAAAACACAGGAAATACCCTGTATTTTAGAATAAATCATAAAATAAAGGCAACAAACAAACAGAAAAGATAAAAATATATTAACAATAACTTAATTTCGATAAACAAAACGCAATACTGATAAACCCAAAAGACCTTACTGTAGAAAAGCAATGGCAAACCGGCTGGGCAGCAAAAAAAATAAAGCCGGTTATTCTTCAAAACTGCTTTCTAAACTCCTCAGGCGTTAATCCGACATATTTTTTAAAGAACTTGGTGAAATAGGAAGGATCGTTGAAATTTAATTCGTACGCAATAGCGGAAATCGGGAGTTCCAAATTAACAAGTAAACGTTTTGCTTCCAACACAATACGATTTCTAATTAATTCACCCGCTGATATACCCAACATATCTGAACAAAGTGCATTTAGGTAATTGGGCGTTACATATAAAAGTGCCGCATATTCTTTCGGCAATCGCAAAGTTTGAAAGTTCTGATCTATTAACCGCTGAAAATTCCGAATGACTGTTTGATTAACCAAAGAACTACCATGGCTTTTCCCTATATGGGAGGCACCAATACATAGAAATAGTTCTAATGCTTTCACGCGTAAAGCATCTAGATTCATTGGATTAATAGTTTCCCGAAGACTAATCATTTCTTCAAAAATCTTTTCAATCTTTCCTTGAAGCGATAAGGGAATATCCAAGACCGAATCCTTAGCTATTCCATTAAAAAAAGTAAAATCGTTAAGGTAATCCGACCGCATTAAAAACGACTGGAAAAAGGAGGTGGAAAAATTCAGTACATATCCTTCTATCTCGCCTTCAAAATTCCAGTGATGCACTTGACCCGGCACCATAAAATAAATCTGAAAAGGCTTTACCTGAAACTGTTCAAAATCGATTGTATGAATACCTTGTCCTTGTCTAAAATAACCTACATGAAAGAAAGCGTGTCGATGGGGAACCAACAACTTCTGATGTTCCAGGATGTAGGGAGCAAACGGCTTAACTAAAATATCATTCTGCGTAACCCCCAAACCAATAATATCATAAACAGGGAAAGCCTTCATATGCCTCACAAAGGTATCGCTTATTCGTCAGTCATAATGCATAAATAATACTTCCACAAATTATTTCTTCTGCTGTTGAACAAAATCGGGTATATAACGTAGTCCCGGGGTTAACCAGAACAGCAAGATGACACGCGAATATCGATAATTTAATGGCGAAAGCAAAAGCGCTGCTGCAAGTGCTGCACCTAAATACAGCCAGGGTGACTCCAAATTACCAGTTAGTAAATAGGTGCCTACACAGGCGGCGATTAACTCGGCCACGTTCATGGCATAGCTCACAAACATAGCAACATAAAAATAACCGGGCTCGCGCTCAAACTTCAAACCGCAATGTGGACAGTTTTCATTCATTTTTTGAATTTTAAGCCCGTAAGCTTTCCCGGTAAACATGGCGCCTGTACGACAACGTGGACATTTCGCTTCTAGCGCAGCGCTCCACTCACTGATTTCTTTCGAATTTTCCATATTTCTTTTTACAACCTGAGGGACATCTTTATCCTTTATTTGCCAAAACTAAACAACGCACTTTATAACCGGTGGTGTGATTTACGGAGCTAATGGTATAATTTACCGATTCGATGGCATGATTTCTTGAAACCATAGGTGTTACGGCTCAAAATGAGGCAGACCAGAGCATACCAAATAAATAGAAATAAAAAATATACCATTAGTTATCAAATAAATAATATGATCTATATAAACTTTTTATACATAATACTAGCAAAGATTAGTTGACATTAATAAAATAATACATAAAGCTAGAAGCTGCATAATCACCTATTTAGGGAACACATGGCTTAGCGCGCATTAGGGAATCTCCTCTTCCCGGCATTTTTTTTGTAAAGACTAGAATACAACCTATATTAAAAGTTTATAAAACAACACAAAATACCTGATTTTAAACAATTTATAATGTTTTGTAACAAAGAAAAAGCTTTTATTATATCGACTGTCTTTTTATTAAACTGGCCGGATTGAACCTCCATTCGAACGACGTCTTGTAATTGGTCTCCATTTTATCGTATTTCATTTGGATAAATTTTACCTTTATGAATAAAATCAAAAACTATGGCATGGAATCCGGCTCTCTATAACAGGTTTAAAAAGGAAAGGTATGCACCTTTTTATGATCTTTTAGCACTCATTAATTCAAAGCAGGGAATGACCATTCTTGATTTAGGATGCGGCACCGGTGAATTAACCAAAATGCTTTCTGAAGAACTCCAAAACGCTGAAAGCGTATTAGGAATAGATTCATCGTCAGAAATGCTGGAAGAATCTAAACACTACCAAAACGAACGTGTTTCTTTTGAGCGAAAGACAATCGAAGAACAACTAAACGAACCAAGTCAATGGGACCTAGTGTTTTCCAACGCGGCAATCCAATGGATTGACGATCACGCCCGTTTAATACCGAAAATGATTTCTATTCTGAAATCCGATGGACAGCTGGCTATTCAAATGCCTTCTCAAAAGGAGAATGTGCTGAATCAAATGTTATTGGATATGGTTCAGGAAGAGCCGTTTTCAAGCGCATTAAAGGGATGGAAAAAGATCTCTCCTATATTGAGTATAGATGAATATGCCCAAATCTTATTCGAAAATGGTTGTAAAGAAATGAATATTATTCAGAAAGTTTATCCTTTAATAGTCCACAACAGCAATGAGCTCCTCGAATTCATCTCAGGATCTGCATTAATACCTTATTTCGAACGTTTTACGGACGATATCAAAACCTTATTTATCCAAGAGTATCAAAGACGTGTACAGCAGAGATTTTCCGCCTCCCCTATCTTATATGCATTTAAAAGAATACTGATTAAAGGTGATTTTTGAGTCATTTAGCGAGTTTTCATTAGTTGACCTGCTTAGCTTTTTTATTCTAACTCTTTTCTTAACTATTAATGTAACTCTCCAAGTGGCTGATAGTTTGCTTCTGATCTTCAATAATATATTTAACAAGATCGCCTATTGATATAATTCCTATCAAGTTACCGTTTTCTACTATCGGCAAGTGCCTGAAGTGCCGATCAGTCATAAGCTGCATACAATGATCAATGGAATGATTCGGTCCAACGGTATGTGGATTTGATGTCATTACCTCATGAATGGCAGTATTTGCGGAGGCCCTGCCTTTGAGAATAATTTTTCGGGCGTAATCCCTTTCCGTAAAGATACCGAGTAACACACCTTGATCAACGACCAACAATGCGCTAATGTTTTTTTCCATCATAATTCGTAAAGCCTCCAAAACGGAATCATTGGGAGATACCGACACGATGGATTTAGCCTTATTTTCAAGAATATACTTAACTGTTTTCATAACGTAACTTAGTTTTGTAATTGGCAAACAAAAAGTATGGGGCTTGATAAGCAAAGGATCGGCTAAGGCAATATAGCAACATGCATAATTACCCTAAAATTAATACTTTTAATGAAAAAAGTCAACTAATTCTACAGCTCCTGTGTCGGCGATTCGTAGCGATTTCCATATTTGCTTACGGTAGATCACGCAATTCTATCCAAACCGGGGCATGATCGCTTGTTTTTTCCCACCCACGCACATAACGATCCACTCCGGCTGCAACCAGTTTTTCAACCAGTTGTGGGCTGAGCAAAAAGTGATCAATACGTAAGCCGGCGTCGCGGCCATATGCATTACGGAAATAATCCCAAAAAGTGTAAATCCGCTCGTTGGGATATAATTGTCGAATTGCATCCGTCCATCCTTGCGTCATTAAATCGGAGAAAGCCATACGCACCTCCGGCCGAAATAATGCATCGTCTACCCAACGTTCCGGTTTGTATACATCGAGTTCGGTGGGGATCACATTATAGTCGCCCGTTAATATCACAGGAATATTCTTATTCAATAACTCCTGTGCGTGATTGGCTAAACGCTGAAGCCACTTGAGCTTATAGTCAAACTTAGGTCCGGGAACCGGATTACCGTTTGGCAAATAGAGACATCCTATATGAATGTTATTGATACTTGCTTCGATATATCGGCTATGTGTATCCTCCGGATCTCCCGGAAGTACACGTCCAAACTCTCTTATATCTAGATGTCGAGCGAGGATGGCCACGCCATTCCAGCTTTTCTGGCCATGCCATATAACATTATAACCAGCTTCTCGGATTGCCTGTTCGGGAAATTTTTCCTGAGGGGCTTTTAACTCCTGCAAGCAAACGACATCGGGCTTCGCCTCTTCCAACCAACGAAGCAATACGGGCAATCGGCCATTAACACCATTTACATTGTATGTAGCTATTTTCATCTTTGTATTTTTAAGCCTCTTTTATTTTTAACCACTGTTGTCCGGGGAAAAATAAAAAGGAGCAGTAGAAATTAATCAGACTGCTCCGGGATTTATACTTTTGAGTTGCGACAAAAAAGTATGAACAAAAGTAAATATTTCAGCGGACAGCCGCTAGTGAGTCAATTGATAAAATTTTTGGACAGGGAAGAAATTAACCGGACAGCCAAAAAAGCAGGGAGCGACAGGTACTATAAAAAGTTTCACACCTATGACCATCTGGTAACGATGTTAATGACAGTAATAAGTGGATGCAGTTCATTGCGGGAGATTTCAGGTCTTTTTCTGGCCTGTCAGGGCCGTATAGGCCATCT
Source organism: Olivibacter sp. EAT-5 (assembly GCF_044784325.1). NCBI lineage: Bacteria > Pseudomonadati > Bacteroidota > Sphingobacteriia > Sphingobacteriales > Sphingobacteriaceae > Olivibacter > Olivibacter sp. EAT-5. Next base: position 5,840,659 of record NZ_CP173028.1, read on the forward strand.
GGGACTGAAGGACTTTCCACGGCGGAGCACTTTCGCCGAGGCCAACAGCAATCGCAGCAGCCATGTTTTCGGCATGATCTACCAAAAGCTATATAAACGCTACCGTTCATTTTTACCGGACAGCCGGAATGGTAGATTACGGGTGAAAGATCTGTATATTGTAGACTCGACCACCATCAGCCTCTTCAGCGATGTGCTCAAGGGTGCCGGGCGTAACCCAAAAGAAGGGAAAAAGAAAGGGGGCATCAAGGTGCATACCATGATCAGCTCACGGGAAGATGTGCCTTCGCTGGTACGTTTCTCATCGGCGGCCACCCATGACCATGTATTCCTAAAGGAACTGGAGCTTAAGAAAGGTTCCTTTGTGGTATTCGACAAAGGGTATGTTGATTATGCCCAGTATGCCGGCTGGGATATGGAAGGCGTGTTCTTCGTGACCAGACAGAAGGAAAACGCAGTTTATGAGTCTTTAGAGCAGTTTGCCATCAATCAAAAAGATGCAGACCGTGTAATGGAGGATGAGGTGATCAGTATAGAGGTAAAAGGCAGCCCTTTATTATTGCGAAGGGTATTCTATTACGACCATAAAAACGATAACATCTATGAGTTCCTCTCCAACAACTTTGAGCTGGAGGCCACCGCTATCGCCGATATTTACCGGCAGAGGTGGCAGATAGAATCGCTGTTCAAAAGGCTCAAACAGAACTTCCCCCTTAAATATTTTCTCGGGGAATCGCAGAACGCTATTGAGATCCAGATATGGGTATCCCTGATCGCCCAGCTCATCCTGCTGGTAATTAAAGAAAGGACAAAACGTAGATGGGCCTTTTCCAACATGGTGTCATTTATCAGAAACCATGCTTTAACTTATATCAATCTCTTTAACTTCCTGGATAATCCAAACGTGAACTGGAATAAGTTAACATCAGGAGATCAAAATCAGTTAAATATCTTTCAGACATGACCTTGCTATCGACTTTAAACAGTAAAACAGCCTTCAATAGAAAACAAACAGGCTTTTTAAGCATGTTGCAAATTTAACCGGACACTAGTGATTTTTAACGTAATAAGCCGGTTAACAAGTAACCGGCTTTCACTTTAAATTCACTTTTATTGGACCCAGTAAATCCTATGTTATTGGATAACTTTCAAAGCGGCCTGATAATTTGGTTCTTGAGCAATTTCGGGCACCTGTTCTTCATAAATGATTTTGCCCTGAGGATCAATTACTACTACGGCGCGACTTAGTAAACCTCTCATTTGGCTGTCTGCAATTTCAACACCGTACTCCTCACCGAAATTTGAACGGAAATCGGACAACATAACAACATTTTTTATCCCCTCGGCCCCGCAAAACTGTGCTTGAGCAAAAGGTAAATCTTTAGATATACATAACACGGTCGTGTTGGGTAGATTAGCTGCGTCTTCGTTAAATTTACGTACAGACGCTGCACAAACACCGGTATTAACGCTGGGAAAAATATTGAGGATTACGTATTTTCCTTTGAAGTCGTCCAGCGTCTTTTCAGATAAGTCAATAGCGGTCAGCCTGAAGTTTTTTGCTTCACTCCCAACGGAAGGTAATGTACCAACCGTATGTACGGCATTGCCCTTTAATGTAATAGATGTCATTTTTGTTATTTTATTTAATTGTTGATTTATAGTCGATGGTGACTGAGCATAGCTCTCCCCATATAAAGTAAAAATAAAACAAAAGAGCATTAAATATTTCATCATACTATTATTAAATACAAGCAAGTTAGCGGATTTGTTCGAATTCCTCATCGCTTTATTATTAACATGGCTATTATTTTACAAAAGAATGTACGATGAGTCATTCGTACGAAGTGAAATAAATCGATATACTATTGGTTTGAAGGCAATTGCGCCGAATCAAAAATCTTGCTCACAAACACCAATAGCATTCACCCCGGCAGGAAGATGATGATGACAATTGTTATGGGAGACCTTTTTTAAACTTCTTTATGCATTCTATGGCACAATGATTATTTTGCCGGTTGCAAATAAAAAAGCTATGTATGACACCTTAAGAATATTTTTTCATAAACTAATACCTAAATTAGATGATGAAACCTGGAATAGTTTTGTTAGCCTTCAACAAGTCAAACACTACAAGAAGGGCGACATAATCAGTGAAGAAGGAAAAACAAACAACATTGTATCTTTTATTCAAAAAGGAGCAGTAATGGTTTATAACCATCTGGATAATAAAAAATGTGTTTATAATTTCTTCTTCGAAAATGAGTACACAGGCGACTATGAAAGTTTTCTGACACGTAAACCCGCTCTATATGGTATCGAGGCAATTGAAGACTGTATTTTGTTTCAATTACACTACAACGGTTTACAGTTAATGTATGAGAAGCATCCGGTGTTTGAACGAGCGGGTCGACTAATTGCCGAAGCCCAATTTTTGAGACTGACAACAAGAAACGCGTCTTTATTAGCTGAAAAGCCTGAAGAACGTTATCTAAACCTTATTAAAGCGAAGCCGCAGGTTATACAACGCATACCTCAATACCACATTGCATCTTACCTAGGCATTACACCGGAAGCCCTGAGTAGGATTCGGAAGCGGATAATGTGAAAACTACGCACTATAAGCAATCGTTTATTGACTTCGATCAACAGAAAGATCCGAAAATGCCATTTTTTTTGTAAAAAAAGGCATATATGAAAATCGTTTTTTTCCTATTCATTACATTTCACCTTGTACAGACCAAGGCCCAACAAGTAACTCAAATTGTTAAAGGCAATGTTAGCGACGAGGCTTCTAAGCAATCATTGCAAGGTGTTACGATTCGACTTGCTTCTAACCTTTCCAAAACCACCCTAAGTGATTCCTCGGGTAATTTCAAATTAACGGACATTCCGCTTGGCAGACAGCGATTCATTATAACCGCTGTTGGCTATGAACCTCTTTCATTAAATAACATTATTGTAACAGCAGGCAAGGAAGTGGACTTAACAATCAGCTTGCGTGAAAGTTTAATGAATTTGGACGTCGTCGAGATCACAGCTAATGAAAATAGCGGGGGACGTAAGGTTAACAACGATATGTTAAGTGTGAGCGCCAGAACTTTTAATATGGATGAGACGAAACGTTACGCAGGTTCGTTAGGCGATCCCGCGCGAATGGCTACTAATTTTGCAGGTGTTGTTTCTACCAATGATACTCGAAATGACATCATCATCCGAGGAAACTCTCCAAATGCTATGCTATGGCAACTGGAGGGGCTTAATATACCAAATCCAAATCATTTTGGTTCTCTTAATAGCATGGGAGGCTCCGTTAGTATGCTGAACAGCAATTTGATTGATCAATCTGATTTTATGACAGGGGCTTTTCCTGCCCAATATGGCAACGCATTATCCGGTGTGTTTGATCTAAAACTTCGCAACGGAAATAGTGAGAAACACGAGTTTGTAACGCAGATGGGGTTCAATGGCTTTGAAGGTGGAGCAGAAGGCCCTATAGGCAACAGTAAGGGGGCGAGCTATTTGATAAATGCCCGCTATTCCACCTTATCGCTTTTTCAGAATTTAGGTATTGAGTTTGGCACCGGCAGAGCCACTCCTGAATATATGGATTTAAACTATAAAATTAACAGTCGTATCGGGAAGCATGGTAATCTTTCCTTATTTGGCATTTGGGGAAGAAGCAGCATGGATATTTTGGCAAGCGAATATGATCCCGAAGGTCAATCCTATGGCAACGAATATAGTAACCGTTATCCCCGTTATCAGACCAGCATAAGCGGATTAAGTTATAAATACCAACTGAACAAAAAAACCGCTATCAACTTTATTCTGGGTTATAGCCGTACGAACGAGCAATTTGATCGAGATTCGGTTAATCAAGAAAACATCAACCAAACGATACCTGACTGGCATTGGCGTTTTAAAATAAACAAATTCTCCGGCGTTCTTCACCTCCATCATAAATTCAATGCAAAGCATAGCTTGGTAGCGGGTATCACAGAGGATTTCACCAATTACACTCTTTTTAACAGGAGGATGCGACATGGAGTAAGTGAAATGATACTGAACAATCGGAATGGTGACTTTGGCTTAATGCAAGTCTTTACTCAGTGGAAATTCAGAATGACAGATCATTTTAGTATGGTCTCCGGCTTGCATTATCAGTACTTAAGCCTTTCACAAACGAATAGTTTAGAACCTAGAATCGGTGTTAAATACGAGGGCTTAGGATCCCATGTTTTTGGCTTTGCATACGGCCTACACAGTCAAATGGACAATATTCTCACTTATGCTACAGTTACGACAACGGCGGCAGGCAATCGATATACTAATGAATCGTTGGGATTTATACGCAGTCACCAATTTATTTTATCACATGATTGGAACATACGTTCCAATACCCATCTTAAAACAGAACTGTATTTTCAGCGGCTATTTGATGTTCCGGTCACGAAAGCTCCGAGCTCTTTTTCAACATTAAATCTTGGCGCCGAAACCATTCCTGTTTTGCGCGATAACCTGATAAATGAAGGAGTTGGAAGAAATTATGGCTTAGACATCACGCTGGAACGTCTTTTCAATAAAGGCTTTTATTACTTGCTAACCGGATCCTTTTTCAGTTCTAGGTATCAGGGAAGTGATGGCATATGGCGCAACACTGCATTTAACATGAAAAATGTTTTTAACTTATTGGGGGGTAAGGAATGGAAAGTAGGAAAACAGGAAAACATATTCGGTTTAAGCGTAAAGGTTTCTCGGGTGGGTGGACGTTATTTATCGCCGGTAGACATCGCTTCTTCTGTTATCGACGGCGAAATTCAGTACGAGGAAACAAGGGCATATTCTTTACAGCAGCCTGCTTATTTCCGGGCAGATGTAAAAGTCTCCTATCGCAAAGAATTCACGCGGGCAACTATGGAACTCGCTCTCGACCTGCAAAATGTAACCGATAATAAGAATATTTTTCGCCAGGAGTGGAATGCTCAACAGCTTAATGTTATCAACGTCTACCAGCAAGGTTTTTTTCCCGTTCCTTTTGTGCGATTCACATTTTGATAATGTTATCGATGCTTTACATACTGAGATAAGCATTGATACTTATCTCAGTATGCTCCTTATTCAAACATCAGCCCATGCGTTTATTCTTCATTCGTACTTCACGGCGATTGATAAATAATTTGGGCAAGCCTCAGACAATATTTATATTTAGCTTTTATTTGTCGGTGTGAAAAAACACGAAAGGCTTTCTACATACTATCCATTGACCCATAAAAGCCAAATCAGATGGCTTAGAATCCTCATAATCAGCACACTGTTTGGCTGTAGTGGAAAAGAGATGCCTGAAATATATGTTGATCAGCAGACAGAAGTGTATCTTCGAGATACCAACATCATAAAAAAAAGCTACTTGCAGGCCTTAAGTCTTGCCAAATCTACCGGATTAGCTGTAACAGCGCTCACCGACGAAGAATTCAAAAAGATTGGGGTTCGCCGTAACCAACTACTCATAACAGCCGACACGATAGGCGCCCGTGAAGAATCTTGGGGCTTTAGTTTTCAAGGCCCGGCAAGCAATCCAGGACAATGTATTTTTTCACTTACTTATACGGGCACTCTAAGTATACAAACACCAAATCGTTCGGTTAAATACAATCTGGAAAACCGGAAAATGATTGATCAGGAAGCGGGAATTCCGGAAGCTTTTTTGTTACACTTCAAAGCGCTCCCAATAAAACCTTCAACCGAGGAAGAGGAGAACATACCGACAGACGTACAGCTGACAGGACGGGGTGTACTGCTTCAACAACCTTATGTCGAATGGACTTATCCCGACTCCAGTATGGAAAGAATATGGTCTAACGGGAGGGAATGGGGATTTAGCGAGCTGCCTTCGAGGAAAAATCATGCTGCCCCAGGGGCACTGGTCCTTGCTTTTGAAAAACCCACCGGTTCTCAACGCTTGGTCATGACAACGAAGGAACTGCAGATCGACAAAAAAGTTGACCGAACGCCGTTTCAATTCGATCAACACCGGTAATCCAAAAACATCTTTGCTTCAAAACCCCCGGAAACGGGGATTGACAGCCTTTGAATCTTACGTATCTTTGATCATGCAACGCATTTCCCGCACGATTACCATCTCAAACCGTATCCTTTATCGAATACCTGGTAAGCTATTATTTATCAGCATCAACACAGGCTTACATTTATTTCAACATGTGCGGTTCACCTTTACTTTATGTTTATTGCTTTCAATAGCATTCAATACTTCTTATGCCCATTTATCGGAAGACTCTTTGCGATTGGTTTTAGACCGAAAAGAGCTATCTAGCCAAGATCGATTAGAAACAATGGCTCGGTTAGCTGAATTTTTATATTATAGAAGAGATCCCAGGTTAGCCTTCGAGTTACTAGATAAAGCACTAAAATTATCAAAACGGCTTGATAATATTGATCAAACCACGAGCTTATACGCGCTTCTTGCCATGCAGCATAGCAACGATGGAAATATACAGCTCGCCTTGTCAAGTTTAGATAGCGCCCAATTTTATGCAAAAAGATCAGCGAACAAACGGAGCAAAGCCTTAGTCCAGCTCTCCAAAGGGACAATTCAGCTTGCGCAAAATGAGCCGCATGAAGCCATTGCCAGTTTATTGCTTGCTGCCAAAGACTTCGACGGGGATCATGATTATTCCTATGAAAGCAACCTTTATACAACAATTTCCACCATTTATGGCCAATGGTCTGATCTTCCCAATCAAGACAAATACGCGCGAATAGCGCGTTATAGCGCTGAAAGGAGTAAAGATCTCGATAAGTTAATTGCTGCGTATCGATGTACAGCCAATAACTTTATGGCGCACTATGAAGCCAACACGATCCGAAAACAATTGTTGGACTCTGCGCTTGTACGAAATAAAGCGGCTTTCTCTTTGGCAAAAAAGAACAAAGATCGTATTATTCATGTTACTGAAATTGCCGCATTAGCCAAAAATATTGCCGCTATTTACGAGCAATATTTTCCGGAAAGTTCACACGATTCTGCTCGTTATTACCTGGAAATCGCTATTGAAGAAGCTCAATTCAGCAAAGAAAACACAGTGCTTGCAGACAGCTACGTCATGCTAGCGAAACAACAAATTGAAAAAGGCAATTTGACTGAGGCCGAGATGCTGGTGGGAAACGCAATAATGGCACTTCATCGAGACCCTACCGTTAATAATGAAATTGAAGCAAAAATTTTCTACTGCCTTGCCGTTATGAAGGAAAAGCAAGGAGATTTAAATGGCGCTCTTCGCAATTACAAACTTTATGTAGATGCCTACACTACATTATTCAATACGGAAAAAATGAGCTTGGGTAAACGTTTAGACGCTCAATATGAGGCAGGAAAAAAAGAAAAGGCACTCCTGGTATTACAGCAGCAAGTTCAATTTAACCAGAAGCTGAATCGCATTTACATCGCATTCAGTCTGACAAGCTTTTTAACGCTCCTCTTTCTTTTTTATGCCTATAAGCAGCGGGTGAAGGCCATGAAGCAACAGGATAAATTGCACCAAATGGAAGTAAATAAAATCAGGCAGGAACATCGCATTTCCCTTTTATCCGCCATGCTCGATGGCCAGGAGCAAGAACGGAGCAGGTTAGCACGTGATTTACATGATGGTTTAGGCGGATTATTATCAGGAGTAAAAATAGAATTGGCAGGTTTCATGCAACTTTTAAAAAACGATAGTCAACAACAGCTAATGAATAGAACTTTACAGCATTTGGACGGAGCGATTGGAGAGCTCAGACGAATTGCTCACAGTATGATGCCTGAGATACTCATGCGTTACGGACTGGGAGAAGCCATACGTGAATATTGCCAAAAATTGAAATCTTCCGGTATTAACATCCAGTGTCAAATCTATCACTACACCAATAAAATGGAAGCCTCCAGGCAATTGGTACTGTACAGAATCATGCAAGAACTGGTAAATAACGCAGTAAAGCATGCACATTCATCTCTTATCCTGGTTCAACTACAGCAGATCGAGCAGTCTGTAACACTTATTGTGGAAGATGATGGAAACGGCTTCGATGTGAAAGCTTTATTAGCAGCTGGTAAGGGAGCGGGTTTAACAAATATAGAATCCAGGGTTGAATTTCTGAATGGAACGATGGATTTCCATTCAGAAATAGGAGCTGGTACAACGGTTACCATTGAATGTAACGAAGTATAAGGACATTAAACAATTTAGTCGTTACCGGTAAAACCATATTGCCGCCATACATCTTCCGGGACTCCATCCCACGGCCCGGGGCGGTTACCGACATAACCAATATCCTTCACCCCAATTTCACTGGTAAAAAAACCGGAAGCGGTGAGATTTCGCATTAAACTAAAAAAAGCCACCCCCTGCTGCATTTCGGGTCTTGCCTTCAGCGGATAGGCTATTTCATCTATCAGCGTTAGCTGATCCCTTTCACTGCATTCAACGAAAGGCTTATTAAAACGCTTTAAACACTGCACGTCCAGCCATTTTAAACCTCCCCGCATGGGTAATTTGTAGTCAGGAATGTCTTTTACCATGAACTCGATAAAAGCCGGTACGCCGGCCTTTGAAGCACTTTCCGAAAAATCGTCTTTAGGGATAATAATATCTGCAAGCACCGTAATAGTGGCCATTTCGTGTTCCGAAAAAAAACGCTCCTTATTTAGTTCCGTGTTACGGGCATGTTCGAATTCCTGCACACCAGGTAATTTACCTGAATTTTGTACAGACTCTTCCACCGTTTTGTTAGCATCTCCTTGTCTACATGATTCTAACAAAAGGCCTGTACCCACCGTAGTAAGCCCTATCGCTTTAATCGACTCTCTCCTGTTCATTGTCGTTAAATATTAAGTTTACTTCTTTGTTCTAAAATATGTTCTGCCGTTCGCATAGACAGTGCCAAAATCGTCCAGGTAAGATTTTTATCTCCCTGTTGTACAAAAGGTGCGGCATCTACTACAAATAAATTTTTGCAATCATGTGATTGGCACCATTTATTTAACACCGATTTCTTTGGATCGTCACCCATACGAACCGTACCTCCTTCATGAATGATTTTTCCCGGCGCTTCTAAACCATAAGATGTATCTGCGCCATAGGTAGGAGATGTTATGATCGCACCCATTTCGTGCATAATAGATTGGAAAGTTTCCTGCATGTGCTTGGCCTGAGCCACTTCTTCCCTACCCCATTTATAATGGAACCTTAATACCGGAATGCCGAACTTATCCACTTTATTCGGATCGATTTCGCAGTAATTATCTTTATGTGCTAAGGCAGTACCTCGTCCTGCCATTCCTACATTTGCACCATAAAAGCGCCTATAATCATTCTTTAATGAAACACCATAACCACCTTGTTCCTTCGTTTTACCATGTTTATCAGGTACCTTTCCATTCACCGACGGAACCCAATCCAGAAAACCATAAGAAGGCATGTGTAAGCCGCCGCCATACTCTATGTGATACCCACGCGGAAAGTCCAATTTTTTGTTATCGAGCCACCATGGTGAATAAATATGTACACTGCCTGTTCCGTCTTCATTATAGCGCTTTCTCTCCATTAATTCCGGAATAAAGCCCGACATGCTTGAACCTGTCGAATCATGTAAATACCTTCCTACTAATCCGCTGCTATTACCCAGTCCGCCGGGATGAGCCTTCGATTTTGAATTCAGTAAAAGCCGGGCAGACTCACAAGCACTGGCGCCTAATATCACCAATTTACCCCGTACGCTATATTCTTTCAAATCTACCGTATTCACATAAGAGACACCGGTAGCCAAACCCTCGTCATTGGTGAGTACTTCACGTACCATCGCGTTATCGATCACCTTCAAATTATTGGTTTTCATTGCCGGAATTACCAAACAGGAAGACGAAGAGAAATCGCCATAAACTTTACAGCTACGCCCACATTGTCCGCAATAAAAACATGTTCCACGCCCCTTCATCCCGGGAAGCGCCTCCGTCAATACGGAGCCTCTGCCTGGAATAACAGTGACACCGGCTTTTTTTGCGCCTCGTTTAATAAACAACTCGTTTAAACGGGGTTTTGGTGGTTTCAGAAAAATACCATCGGGTTCATTTGGTAGCCCTTCAACTGTACCATAAATACCAATCAGTCGATCCACTTTATCATAAAACGGCTTTACCTCCTCGTAAGTAATGGGCCATTCGTCAGTCACACCGTCGGTAGGCTTGAAATCAGCTGGTCCCATTCGAAGAGAGATACGTCCCCAATGGTTTGTTCTGCCACCAAGCATACGCGCCCTAAACCATTGGAAATCAGTTCCGTCAACCGTAGAGTACGGTTCACCTTCCAGCTGCCATCCTCCGTAAGCGGCGTCAAAGTCGCCAAAGGGCCTTACCGTGGATGCGCCGCGTCTAGGTGATTCCCACGGCCATCTAAGTTGCAAAGCATCTTTAGCTGGGTCAAAAAAGGGACCCGCCTCCAACATTAAAACTTTAAGTCCCGCATTCGCTAGAACGTATCCCGCCATGCCACCGCCGGCGCCGGAGCCAACTACAATTGCATCATACACTTGGTCCTGCTCCTGAATTTCAAAATGTTTCATTAAACGTAGTTTAGTTTATCGTTAATGCCTTCAACGAAACGCACACAAAAGTTTTATTCCGATTTATATATATTCCGCATTAGACATGTTGGTTGTTAGCCCCTAAAGATAGATGATTATTTTGGAAATTCTATAAACATGCAATAAAAAAAATGCATTTTTAGCCATGCTAATATGTTTTAGGTGATCATGATTAGCAAGCGTTTTGTCACAAACGTCACAACGCGTCTATTGGAAAGCTTGTATCTACAAGCTTTTTTAGCTAGCTTTGTGTTGGGTTTAGTTACAAAAGAGATTGGTGCAACGCCAAATTGATAGCCAACTCTTTAAATCCTAAGGGAATGGTTTCCGTTCCCTTTTTTGTTAGCTTATAAAACCTTTTACATAATCTTTAGTCAATGCTTCTTTTGGGTTCAACAGCACTTCTTCGGTTGGCCCGAATTCGATAATTTCCCCCATATATACGAAGACAATAAAGTCGGACACCCTTCTGGCCTGACGTAAAATATGAGTAACAAGTACGATGGTATAGTTTTCTTTCAGCTTGATGAGTAAATCCTCGATTGTCTTCGTAGAAATTGGATCGAGTGCAGAGGTTGATTCATCCCCCAAAATAATCTCCGGTTCAACAGCAAGTCCCCTAGCGAGGCATAATCGTTGTTGTTGCCCAATAGACAGAGCACTGGCAGACGTATGGAGACGATGCTTCACTTCTTCCCAAAGTCCAACTGCTTGTAGGTAATGTTCCACTAAGACATTCAACTCTTTCTTATTTTTTAAACCATGTATACGTGGGCCATAGGCGATATTATCATAAATTGACATCGGTAATGGAAATGGCCTTTGCGCGAGTAGTCCCATTTTTTTTCGTATGTGGGTAACTTCCGTTTTTGGTCCGTAAATATCTTCTCCGTCCACTAACACACTTCCGCTTATATTTACTTCCGGGATATCGTCCAGCAACCGATTAAGGCTTTTCAATAAGGTTGTTTTGCCGCAACCTGAAGGGCCTATGATAGAGGTGACGCTTTTATCAGGAATATTTATGTTGATGTTTTTTAACAAGTGATTACCACTGATGTGTACATTTAAATCTTTTACACTGATATGAGGGGTTTGCGTCATGACTTTTTGCGTCTTTTATTAGTAAGCAACGTGCTTAAAACCACAATAATTAAAATGAAAATGGATAAAATGAATGTAGAAGCGTAGGCCCTGCCTTGTACTTCCGGAATCGGGCTACCCAATTGAAAAAATATGGCCAAAGGTAAGGTTGCCGCCGGCTCGTTCAGTGAAGTGGGAATGTTATCGCTGAAACCTGCAGTAAACATAACAGCGGCGACATCTCCTACACCTCTTCCGAAAGCCAATAAAACAGCTGTTAAGATACCGGCTTTAATTTGTCGAAAATAAATTTTTGCCATCTCCCAACGCGTTGCTCCTAAAGACAGCACGGCCTCTTTTAATTCCTTAGGCACATGAATAATCACTTCGTCCAAGGTTCTTACCATTATAGGAATAACCAATAAAGCCACTGCAATGACGCCGCCCAATAAGGAGGCCCTAACTCCTAGATAAACCATCAAACTGAAAGCAAAGGCACCATAAACAATGGATGGGATCCCGAACAAGACATCAAAGGAAAGTTTGGCAAAACGTGCAAAACGATTTTCTTTTTTTAGATAGATATTTAAGTAAATTGCCACAGGTAAGCTGATGAGCATACCTAGCAATGTTGCGCCACCGGCGACGTATATCGAGCCGATTATTGCGTTCAGGACGCCGCCCGATCGTCCAAAATAATAGCCACCATTCGGGGTTTTTGTTAACATATCTAAACTTAAAAAAGGCAAGCCTTTTATAATAACCGTGCCAATGATTAAAAAGAGCGATAGCCCTACCAAAATAGTCGAGCCTATCATGAGACCCTTAAAGATAAGTTCTTCTATTTTTCTTCTACGCATTTCGAACGCTTATTTTTTGGAGGATTAACCTGGAAATTATATTAAAGATCAAAATAATGACGAATAGAGCCAAGGCTGAAAACATAAGCGCAGCATCGTACAGAGGAACCGACATCATTTCGCCAAAGTTATTAGCTAATAAGGCCGGCAAAGGATAAGCCGGGTCAAAGATCGACTGCGGCGCAATGGGTACATTGCCGCAAACCATCAAAACGGCTATTGTTTCGCCAAATGCCCTGGATACAGCCAGCACGATGGCGGCTATGATTCCCGGCATCGCCTTCCTTAAAACTACCTTTTTGATGGTCTCCCACTTCGTAGCACCCAATGAAAGCGATGCCTCCCGCAGTTCCTTCGGAATGGTTTGCAAAACCTCAACTATAATACTTACAATTAGCGGAAATATCATAACAGCCAATACGATCCCGCCAGCTAAAACCGTAAAACCGGTTGAGAAATCAACAAAAAAAGGGGCAACATACTTTTGGACTAAAGGCACAACAAATAGCACTCCCCATACACCGTAAATAACCGGTGGAATACCAGCCAACATGTTGATCATAGGTAAAAAGAAATTCTTAAACCGATTGGGCGCATATTCAGAGACATAGATCGCAGTAAGCAAACATAATGGAATAGCAATCGCTATAGACATGCCCGTCACCCACAATGTCCCCATAATGAAAGGGTAAAACCCGAAGGATCCTTTTAGGGGACGCCATACATTCGAACTTATTAACTCCCAGATGGAATAGTCTTGTAAAATAGGCAAAGAGCGCCAATAAAGTCCAACACCTATCAACAAAACCATTGATACGGATAAAATGGAGAAAACGAGCATCGCTCCACTAATTACTTTATCCTTGAACAAACGTATTTTCATTTTATTTTTGCTAATTCCTGAGCCGTTAATTCTTTATTCAAACTCACGTAGCCATTCTCAGGTAAGCGAGCCTGCCCCTTTGCTGAAAGAATATATTCTAAGAAGGATATGAGTATTTTGTTTTTTGGTTTGCCATGGAATAAGAGGCCAAGTGTTCTTGCTGGCGGGGAAGGGTAACGACCGTCACCGATTGCTTGATTTAAACTATCAAGATTTTGATAATAATACTCATAAGGGTCAATTTGTCCATTTTTGTTCCAATCAATAGGAATGATTTGCACATTCTGCTGCGGCTTTCGATCTTTTAAACTATAAACGTAATTCAAGTTACTGAAACCAATCGATAATGGATCTCGCATAATCGCTTGAGCCTGGCCCGGATCACCAAACACACCTATTCCCAACAGATCCTCTTGGGAAGCGTCAAGAAATTTCGCCCATGTTTCCGCAGCACCGGCTGCATCAGATCGAACATACACGTGCATGTCGTAGTCATTGTCAATACCTGCTAACTGATTCCAACGGGTGATTTTTGCTTTCAAAAAAACATCAATAAATTCCTCTTTTGTTAATCCACGCTTTACAATCTGTTCTGCCGCAGGGTTGTTGGCATTACAAGTTGCCACGACGGCATCATTTGCTACGTTGACTAGAAAAGCGCCCTTCTCGAACTCCTCCGGATGAATATCACGCGACACCATACCGATATCTACCATATCGGATAATACGTCGGCGATTCCTTTACCGGCACCTCCCGCTGAAATATTGAAACGTACGTTTGGATGATTTTCTTTAAAATCTTCACTCCACTGTATGAGCATCGGATAAAGCGCAAAAGCACCCGATATAGATATGGTCTCCTGATTTTCCTGTCGTTCTTTTTCTGTGTAGGTACACCCGATTATTCCAAGCAAAACGCCACCTATCAATCCGAAAGATAAGTATTTTATCATTTGTTAAGTTGATTCAATTTTCTTGCTCGGAAACATCTACCCCAATTACTTATTTCTTCAATCACGCCCTTTAGCTCATACGCGATGGCCGTTAGCTGATACTCCGTATATATTGGCCGTTCCCTGCAGGCACCTTTTGTTATCAACCCGTTTCGTTCCAGCACTTTTAGTTCTTTTGATAAAGCCCTAGGTGAAATATTTCCGATATATTCTTTTATTTCGTTAAAGCGCTTATGTCCTTTGGCTAAAGCAACAATCAATTTTAAACTCCATTTACCACCTATAGCATTTTGTGCCTCATGGATAGAAGATAGGTCAATAGCAAAGTCAGGCAAAATCGAATCAAGCGGGTATTCTTTAGTTGTTTCCATTTTCTATCACTTACTGCTAAATAAGATAAGGGGTAAAGTTAATAGAAAAAATCAAAAATCTACAAAAACCATAGACATTATATTTATAAACAGGAAGGTTGTCTACGATCGTTATTAGCATTTGTTATGATGTAATAAAAAAATAAATAAAGTCTATTGATTTAGTAGACTTTCTTGTTTACTTTTGTTGACGACAGTATAGTTACAAAGAAGGATGGCGGACACGATTATCTAGACAAAAAGATTCAAGGATGACAAATGCGGAATTACTTTATCAAATAAAAAGTCATAGAAAAGCCAAAGGCTTGTCGCAAGGCGATATGGCGAATAAGTTGAACATTGTTCTTAAGACGTACCAGAACATAGAAAGCGGCATCACTCGCTTGGATATTGAGCGATTGAAACAAATCGCAAGTCTAATTGACTTAAATTTAAGCACTGTATTTAATCAATCACCGGAGACAATGGCGGGCAAAAATATAGAGAAGGAACTATACCATAAATTGCTTATGGAAAAAGAAACGTACATCACAAAGCTAGAAAATGATATCAAGTTCTACCAAGAAATCTTACGTGAAAACAAGCATTTTTTATAAGAAGTAGAAGTGAATGTAACGCCCCCCATCAGCGGAAATTCCTTTGAAGTCGCGGGTAGATTCGAACTACCGTAAAAGGTCGTGCAGACCTCCACCTAACCGCTCGGTCACGCGACATTTTTTAAAGATCTTGACTACCCTCCCCATTGTTTAAGGATTTAACTTCATTTTTCTTTTGGCGTTTTTTTTCTCTTACCGACATATTTTCATCGCTTTCTATTTCCAGGCAACGCAAGCAATAGTCATATTGAACATCTATGTATACTTGCTCTTCGTCGGATTCAATTCCCCCTCTTTTCATGATTTAATATTTTAAATAATAATCCCTCATAGGTGGCAAACAGCGCTTACTATTCAGTCCTTAAAGTAGTATCTAATGCACACCTACCAAAAACACAGAATGATTTTTCAAACAAAGATAAAGAATTTTTAATAAAGAATATTAAGTCTATAAAATTAGTATACTATATTTTACTGCTTATTAAAGTGACTAGGAGATCGTTTACACACGCACGTATTTTGCAGACGCGCAACGTTCGTTCGGCCCATAAACTCCTCAATCACTTACCAACCCTTGATAGCGCCTCCTTTAAATACTTTTTCTGCGACAGCCTCCACTTCGGGGGATTGGTAGGCTTCAACAAATTTTTTCACCTTTTCTTCATGCTGATTGTCAGTACGAGATACGATTATGTTTACATAAGGCGATTTTTCATCTTCCACGAAAATCCCATCCTTTTTCGCAACCAGTCCAATAGAAGCGGCAAAGGTATTGTTTATGATCGCTACCGTAACCTGGGCATCATCTAAAGATCTCGGCAACTGAGGCGCTTCCAATTCGAGAATTCGCAAACTTTTCGGATTCTCAACAATATCATTGACTGTGGGTAATAGACCGACACCGTCTTTTAATTTGATCAAGCCGACTTTCTCCATTAGCAACAAAGCACGCCCGCCATTAGTAGGATCATTAGGAATAATAATGGTATTACCCACTTGCAATTGATCGATATTTTTTATTTTCTTCGAATAACCAGCCAATGGAAAAACGAATGTGTTACCTAAAATAGCGAAATCATAACCTCGTTGCTTTGCCTGCACATCCAAATAGGGCTTGTTTTGAAAAACATTCACATCAATATCATTTTGCCGAAGCGCCTCATTCGGCATCACATAGTCGTTAAACTGCACAAGCTCGACTTCCAGTCCGTATTTTTCTTTTGCCACTCGTTGGGCCGCTTCAGCGAGGCTATACTCCGGACCGGCTTCCACACCTACTTTGATGTGATTGGGATTATTTTTAGATGCATTTCCACAAGATGCAAACACAATTAAAAGGATTATCCCTAACAAGCTAAAATTCTTCATAAATTCTTCAATTATTTTCTATGATCTACCTTCTTTGAAATAAAATCGCCTAGAAACTGAATAAGGAATACCAGCGCAACGAGCAATAGAAGCACAACATTCATTACTACGGCATCGTAGCCTACATAGCCATATTGGTAACCGATATGCCCCAATCCCCCAGCCCCCACAGCCCCACCCATAGCTGAATAACCAACTAAGGTAATAAGCGTTATGCTTGCACTGTTTATAATGGCGGGAAGGGCTTCGGGTAATAATACTTTACGAACAACCTGAATAGGCTTAGCTCCCATGGCTCTTGCTGCTTCAACCAGTCCGTGCGGCACTTCCAACAAGCAGTTCTCAATCATTCTGGCAATAAAGGGCGCAGCACCGATACTTAAGGGCACTAGGGCGGCCCCAACTCCGATGGATGTACCTACTACCAAACGGGTGAAAGGAATCATCCAAACGATAAGAATAATAAAAGGAATCGAACGAAAGACGTTTACAATTACCGCGATAACTCTATTTAACTTTCTGTTAGCCAACATCTGTTCTTCGCGTGTCATAAACAATAAAACACCCGTCGGCAAACCCAAACAGAAACCAAAAAAACCCGATACAAAGGTCATAACGATTGTTTCCCAGGTTCCTTTTAATAGCATCAGCAGCATTGCGTCAGACATAACCTATGACCTCCACCTCTAATTTTTTGTCTTTAAAATAATTAATCACATTTGTTATCGCATCGATACTACCACTGATTTTCAATAACATAACACCGACTTGCATATCTCCTAGCGTATCCATTTTCGCATTCAATACTTCATAATCAATGCCAAATAACTTGACAATGGAAGAAAGCAAAGGCTGATCAGTGCTAGCTCCATTAAAACGCACTTTTAACAATAAATCCTTGCCGTTATCTTCAGAAACCTGTACTAAACGATTCAGATACTCGTGTGCGATATCTACGTGAAGGGAAGAATTTATAAATTGCTGCGTTAAATCAGTCTTTGCATTTGAAAATATTTCCCGCACACTGCCCCGCTCTATTACTCTCCCTTCCGATAAAACAGCAACATCATCACAAATTGCCTTCACTACATCCATTTCATGGGTGATTAGCACAATCGTTATATTTAATCGTTTATTGATATCTTTTAGCAAGTTTAAAATGGATCGAGTTGTCGCCGGATCGAGCGCACTGGTTGCTTCATCGCAAAGCAAAACAGCAGGATCGCTCGCTAATGCTCTGGCTATGGCTACACGCTGCTTTTGCCCACCCGATAAGCTAGCGGGATAATCGTCACTTTTACTCTCCAAACCAACTAAATCCAACAGTTCTTTAACTTTTAATTGAATATGGTCTTTTGATGTGCCAATTAATTCAAGGGGAAAAGCGATATTTTCGAAAACTGTTCGCGAGGACAATAAATTAAAATGCTGAAATATCATACCGATCTTTCTTCTGACATCGATGAGTTTACCTGGTGACAATGTCATAAGATCCACATCATTAATCAGCACTTGACCTTGGGTAGGTCTTTCAAGTAAATTAATACATCTTATGAGCGTGCTTTTCCCAGCACCCGATGAACCAATAATTCCATATATACGACCTTCCGGAATTTTCAAGTTGACCTCGGTAAGCGCCTTAATATCGATGTTTTTCTTCCGAAAAACTTTGCTTATATCCTTTAGTTCAATCATATATTTACCGTCCGTAAAGCCGACGATGTCCTGATGTATTATTGATATATCAAAACCAAATTACAGCCTCAACAAGAATAGAGAGGCAAAGGTAGAATAAAAGTTAAAAATCTACAACTCTAATAGACTATTAAGGTTTATTCGGTTGTATCCTTATTACATACATAATGATAAAAAACACCTGATATCTCAGCCAGGTATTGTTGCGCCAACTTTTCATCGACTCCCATAGAAAGTAATATGAGTACATATTTCCTTCCGTCCGGTAAAAAAACGATACCTGAATCATGGCAAACCTTGTTGATTGAGCCGGTTTTATTAGCCACTTTGACGTCCGCTGGCAACTCTGCAGGGATTATGCCTCGAAAATGCTGCTTCATCAGTATATCGAGCATTTGTTCGCTCGATCTGCTGTTAATCATTTCGCCTCTTGCCAGTTGTACGAACAAGAGTGATAGATCATAGGCGCTTACCATATTGTTCATTCCATGTGCAAAGGCTTTACTATCTTCCACACCTCGAAGAATTTTCATTTCCTTCGCTCCTAAACGTTCCATTGTCTTCATCACATTCTTTGCCCCCACTAGATCTATTACAATGTTAGTCGCAAGGTTACTACTCTGTGTTATCATTCGCAAAAGCAAATCGGCAAGCGTCGCCTTCTTTCCTATTAATGAATAAAGTCCTTGTTCACTGTCGTCCCGTGCGTCAATTGCATAACTACTACCATCATAAATGCTTTTGAATTCGTTATAAACTTCAACAGAGTCCGACAGCGCTAACTTACCGCGTTCTATTTGCCTAAATGTCTCCGCCAATACAGGTGTCTTCATTGTACTGGCAGCATGAAACAATTGGTGTTCATTATAGAAAAAGGTATCGTTATCCGATAAATCTTTAAATGCTATCGCGAAAGTTCCGGGATTTCCTTTTTGAAGAACTTTCTCTATTTTTCTCTTTAACATTAAGGTACCATTTATGGCGTTTTTATCAGGTTTGAGAATTACCGACTCCCAGTCGTTATCTGCATCAGTAAAGGTCGATATGAAGTTCGCCTCACGGATTGATTTGTCGGGATTCAAAGAAAAGGATAACATGGGCGCTGAACTTCGATCCCGGTTGTCAAAAGCTAGATTAAAGATATCTCCATGAAAGTGCCGTAACGATGCATTTAATTGCGGTGAATTTAAGAATCGTATTTTTAACGAATCATGTTCGGCTTTAATACGAACCTTTCCCAATAACTTATTGGTATATACACCGGTATAGGCTTCTAAAGGTAAACTTAACTTTAACGTGGAGTCGGGACGCAGCTGTTTCTCTATAGAATCTTGTTTAATGCTCGCGTTATCTGCTTCTTTTTTATAGCCGGCGATCCAATCAAAGGACTGTGTTTGTAAATAATAATCTAGCAAGTGATTAATGATGGACCAATAGGCTCCCGACGATAATTGATTAGTCAATACAACAATGCCCAAACGTTTCTGTGGTACCATTGCGATTTGTGAAACAAAACCCGTCAAAAGTCCACCATGCCCGATTACCTCATACCCTCTATAGTCGTATTTTCTGAAACCTAAAGCGTATCCATAGAAATTTTTCTGTGCAGGCTGAAGCCAAGCAGGCTCCTTCGATATCGGCATAGGTCTTACGATCTTCCAAAGCTCCTGCGTCGCGTTCGATGCAAACAAGCGTCCTCCGCTTAATGTTAATCCCGAGTCCAATTGCGCGGCTACCCATTTCGTCATATCAACGGCACAGGATGCTATCCCTCCCGCCGGGTTTCCTGCATCGCCAATATTCTGATCAAAAAAACTGGCAACTACCTTCAATTGGCCTTTTCGTTTCACATGTGCATAAGCAACGTTTTTTTGCTGTTTAAGCATGGAAAACCGGCTGATGCTGTGTTGCATACCTACAACATCGAAAATTCTCTTTTTAATAAAATCTTCCCAAGTTATACCCGACACCTTTTCAATCACTTCACCAGCTGCTATATAGAGAATATTATCATAGGCATATACAGACCGAAAGTCATGTTGAAGGGGTACGTCCGCCAACTTCCGTAATAATTCTTGTCGACTAAAGGTAGAGGGTGGAAACAACAACAAATCATTGGCATATGCGGGTAATCCGCTGTGGTGCACCAATAGATCACGTATCGTTAAATGACTTGTAACATAATCATCATTCAGTTGAAACCAGGGCAAGTACTTGATTACTCGATCTTCCCATTTTAACTTTCCCTCCTCTACCAATAAGGCTAGAGCCGTTGCCGTAAAGGCTTTACTATTGGAAGCAATACTAAAAAGTGTTTCTTCTGTCACAGGTGCGGCTTCGCCTAACCTCCTCACACCGTAGCCTTTAGTCAGTATGATTTTTCCATCTTTTACAATACCGACGCTTAGCCCCGGCACATCAAAAGTTTTCAGCACCTGATGCACATAGTTGTCAAAGCCTTGGGGTAGAGATAAATCCTGCGCAAGTACCAAGCTGACCGGAAGCAAGAAACAAAGGAAACTATAAATGAATACCTGTAATCTCAGATACTGAATCTTAAAAATAAAAATTTTCACTTCTCTGTTTTTATTAACGTTTTTTCAAAAAAATCAGCGACTGCGCGGTCAACCTTTAATTGGTTATGATAGCGCATCCAATGATGTGTCTCGTCAGGAATCATAATCGTTTCCAAGTGAATCGATTTCCTCTTTAAACGCTCAATTAAATCAATACTTTGGTGAAAGTCGACATTGCCATCGTCATCACCGTGTATAATTAATGTAGGCGATTTCCAATGATCAACCCACGAAACGGGTGATGACTCCTTAGTTAACTGCATAGCTAGATCCAAGTCAGGCGCCGGTTCAGTCGCACGGAGGTTAATCCGTTCCATGTAATTATGTACACCATGAATATCGACACCTGCCGCAAAAAGGTCTGCATTTTTGCCGAGGGCCAAGGCAGTAAGGTATCCACCATAAGAACCTCCATAGACGCCTATGCGTTGTGCATCTACATCTTTGCGCTTTGCAAGCCATTCACCGGCCGATTGGATGTCTTGATATTCCGATGCGCCAAATCGTCCTGCATTAGCCGGTTTGTGAAACTCGAAACCATAACCGATACCCAGACGGTAATTAACTGCCAATACAACGAAACCCTTGCTCACCAAGTATTGATTCAAGGCATAAGTGTTGGCATAATAATCACCATAGTGCCATCCTGCTAGCATTTGTCGTTGCGGACCGCCGTGAATGAACAGGATGGCCGGATGCCGTTTAACTTTATTCTTAGGCTCAAACAGTTGCCCGTATACGGTTTTTCCATCTATCGATTTCCAACTTACCGACTTTGGCTTTATTAAGGAAGCATCACGAAGTGATTGGGGGATTAACTTTTCTCCAATGAGCTTTACGGAGGCATTGACTTGAAATGGCATCACTGCCGGTGTCGGAGCTAGTTGTTCGGTTGATTTAACAAATACTACGTGCCCGCCATCTCCCGTAAGCTGTGGAAAAGCCTCAATCCCTGTTCCTTTTGTTAACGCTTCCATTTGACTGTGACTAACGGACACTCGATACAGGTGACGTCGGTCGATATCATCGTTATTTTCACCTGTATTAGCACTGAATAGCAGCCACTTTCTATCAGCACTTAAATGTACGTGCTCCACCATAAAGTTCCCTGGTGTAAGCAATGAGGCTTCGCCACCTGCTGATGAAATGCTATATAAATGTGGCCAGCCGTCATGATAAGATAAAAACACAATACGTTCTTTATCCGCCCAATGCAAATTAAAACCTCCATCTGTAGTTGGAACTGAACCACTTAGGCTATGGGGAGAAGACCATATTTTCGTACTGCGACCATCATCCAAATCGCAGCGCCAAATCGTCCAAGGCCTCGCTTTTTGTACCGTTAACGAGTCTGAGGCACCACCAATGGCTGCTGTCCTTACGAAAACAACCGCAGTGCCATCAGGCGCCCATCGAGGGGATAAATCCCGACTAAAATCCGGTGCTAACCATTGAATGGGTGTTTTTATATCATGAAATACGCCAATGAGTGAATGATCATCCCGATCGGAGACAAAAACAACTTTAGAACCATCCGGCGAAAATTGGGCCCCGCCATTTTTACCACGAGCAAAGAATAAAGGCTTCGCTTCTTGCCCACCATTAATGGGAACCGTCCAAAGCTGTCCATCTTGCTCAAATAAAACCTCCTTGCTATCCGGTGCAATGACGGGATAATCTCCTTCTCCTAAACATATTGGATTTCCGCCTTCAAAGGGTATGCTCCAAACTTCTACTTTTGGCTTAATAGGGAGAGATGAAGGATTTCTTGGCTCACTCTCGTCAAAGGCACCATGATCACCGCCTTTTACATAAACTACCCATCTCCCATCGTTCGAAATTTTAAGACCACTCAGTTCTTGCCCATCGTCTGCTAAGAAGTTGGTTAACCGACGCAATTCAAAAGTTGGTCCTTCGGCAACCCATATGTTTCGCTTCCCTTGCTCATTGATCGCCAATCCTATTTTACTTCCCGTACCACCCGTTACTAAGGAAGAAGGAAAGGGATAGGATGTAAGTGTTTCTAAACTCAATTCCTGCGACTTACAAAAGAAGCAACCAATAACAAAAAGACAACCAAGAATATTCTTTTTAAGGTGCATATTTTATTGTTCTAAAACTAAGCGATAGCTATTAAGGTTGATCCCACCAAAGTGGGGTATCTAAGGGCTCATCTGCCGGCACATTACTACTATTTCGGCCACGTTCATCAGCGGGATAAGCAACTCGTCTAATAAAATTATTTAGATAAGCGTTCAATGGCAACCTAAAATCTTTATATTGATAGTCATTTCTTCGCATATCATTCCAAGCTTCGGGATTCAAATAGGTAACAACGTATTTTTCTTTGAAGATCAGTTCCAAACTTAGGTTAGCTGCTCCAACTGCTACCGTTGTATTTTGCAGGTACGCATCCCTATCAGAAACAGCCACGCCCAGTTTGTCCATATGGGCTTGGATGCCTGCTAAATAAGCCTCGTAAGCACGATTATTGTTTCCAACACGTAATGCAGCCTCTGCTTCAACAAGTTTAAGTTCTGCGTAAGTCATAATAACCAACGGAGCTGCTTCTGCGGTAAGAGGTGAATTGGTACTGATATAACATTCATCGTGGACTGTATTCGGACCTCCAACATTGCCCTGACCATTGCGAGTTCCAACGTAGTTGCCATTAATAGTCTTATCAGTAATTTTAGCGATGCGCGGATCTTCGAAACCATAGGTAGCCCCATTCAGATGATTAACAAAATTATCTGATAACCAACCACCTAATAGATTATTAGCATTATTTCTAGCAATCTGCGCCCATGGATTTATACCTAGAAAAGTATTCATGCTAGACTCGTCATCCGTTGATTGATAAGAGCTATCCAATGCGGCGAGAACAGCCGTTGGATCATAGCTCGACTTTTTGGACAGCTTATTCAGCAAGCGTGCTCTCAACCCGTAGGCAGTTTTAATCCATGCGCTTACATCTCCGTGGTGCATTAAATCCGAGGTTTCATCCAATTCGCTTGTAACGCCGGTTTTTCGTAGGTCTGCTATTCCTCGGTCAATCAGTTGAAGGGACTCGCTGTACAGTGCATCCTCACTGTCATAAGCCGGCGTTAATATATCATTAGCATAAAAGGCTTGTGAGAAGGGGGCTCTTCCCCAAACATCGGCTACCAAACCTAGCTGATAAGCCATCAATATTCTACCTGCTCCTGCATGGTGAAACGCATCTGTTGAATCGGCCTTTTGGATCATATCATATAGATCGGCCATTGCGTAATAAACGTCATTCCATTCTTCTGAATCATCCGTTACTTGATAGGTGTCAGCTGCCCCACTAGCTGAGGGATTTGCCAGATATTGCGTATAATAGCTTGTAATCAGACCAAACTGTTGCATATTCAACGCTGCTTTTTGCGTCGCTGTTGTCAACATGGCATTGATTGGTGGATCTTGCACCAAATTGGGATTTTCGTTCAGATCAAAATAATCCTTGCAACTTGAACATAAAATAATTCCCAGTAGCGCTATATATATAAATTTTGCCTTCATAATCGTATGTTTAAAAACCAACATTTAAAGTAAACAAAAAGCTTCTAACGGATGGATAAGTCATTCCCGCAAAAGCATCCACATTAGAACCGCTATTTGTTGTTGTACTCTCCGGGTCGAAACCCGAGTAATCTGTCCATAAAGCCAAGTTGTTTCCGGTGACCGACAACTGAACGCTTTTTACAAAACTATTTTGCAACCACTTTTGTGGAAATCGATATCCTAACGAAACCGAACGAAGGCGTACCCATGAAGCGTCTTCTACAAAGTTCTCGGATACACCGCGGTGGATGATTCTATAATAGCCATCGCCATAATTAAGTCCCGTGGCAGGGTCAACACCCTGACCGAGCCATACCTCCTTTGTATTTGGTGTGCCGTCTGCCAATACACCCTCAAAAACCATATGGTCATTTCTATTTTCCGTGTACTTGGCCATGCCAAAGGCTGAGTAAAAATTCGCTAATTGATTATATCGCTCCTGACCCACTCGGGCGTCAATAAGAAAGGATAAAGACAGATCTTTATAATTAAAGGTATTGCTCCATCCTCCTAACCAATCCGGCTGCACATTTCCTAACTTCTTCTTATTAGCAACCGCATCCAGTATTGGAAAACCGTTATCCCCTATTAAAAGTGGTCTGTTCGGATCAATTTCATCCGATTGATCCAAACCTTGCGCTATTTCGTCCGGTGTATAATAACGTCTTAATACCCGACCATATAAGTCGCCATAGGCTTCTCCGGGGATCAGCCACATGTATACGTTGGAACTCAAATAACCAAATTCATTTCCCGCCTCTATTTGCGTTAAATCTTCCCGAAGCGATAAAACTTTATTTCTGTTCATTGAAAAATTCAAGCGCGTATCCCAACTGAAATCATCGAACTGAACAGGTCTTGCATTAACAGAGAGCTCTATCCCCTGATTGCGCATACTGCCCGCATTAACCGCGGCGTTCACATAACCGATACTTGAAGATACCGGAATCTTAATAATTTGATCTTTGCTTACAGAATGATAATAATTAAAATCGAAACTTAATCTGTTTTGTAAGAAAGCCATGCTTAAACCGGTCTCCCATGTGTCTGTAAATTCCGGCTTCAACAGTGGGTCACCTAATAAGTTTGGTCGCGTAAACCCACTATACCCTGTGGGGAGACCGCGGTAGATTGCTAAGCCACGACTGGTTGAATATGGGTCAGCGTCCTTACCGATCCTAGCATAGGAGAAACGGAACTTGGCATTATCAATGCCGTCAGGCAATTTCAGATGATCAGAGAACACATAACTAAGTGTGGCAGATGGATAAAAGAAGGAGTTCCGTGGATTTACCAAGGAGGAAGTGATATCATTTCTACCGGTTAGTGTTAAATATAGATAGTTTTTATAGTTAAAGGAAAGTTCACCAAAAACACCCATGAGCCTGTATTTCTCTTCATAAGTGTCAGCCTGAATTGTTTTGGCGTTTGGTAATGAAAACCAATCATATACACTTAAATTAGATCCCTCTGTATTTTCCCGCCGGATATAACGATCGTATAAATCGTGTCCCAACCGTAAAGTCGCACCGAAATCATCTGAAAACTGGTGATCAGCGCTTGCAATGAAAGTGCTATTGATGGAACGGAAGTTTTGATTATAAACCCGCATGAAACCTAGCCCGGGATTCGCATCGGTTCCGTTTTCTTCCACCAATCGCTCACCTACCAAATCTCTAAACCCTAGGGCAGTGCCCAAACGATTATCACGATAAGTATCTATTCCGGCCCGATAAGAAAGGTTTAACCACTCAATTGGTTTATAGGAGAAGTTGACATTTCCTATAAATCGTAAAACGTCATCTTTAAAACGATTGGTTTCGGCTACGTATCGAGGGTTGGTCGTTGTTCCGTAAGAACGCATCGTGCCATTGTCTTCTAAATAGTCATTCACGTCATGACGGGGCGACCAATAAATTAATTGCTCAATGTACCTACCGGCATTACCCCGATAACCACCCGAATTATTAACACTCATGTTGACACCGCCATTGAACTTTTCGCTTAATTTAAAGGTCGTATTCAATCGGGCCTGGTAATTCTTGAAATCTGTCGCCGGTAATACCCCTTCTTGATTTAGCTGGGACAAGGAAGATAGGAAAGTAATCTTTTCTGAGCCACCCGACAATGTCAACGTATTTTTAAACTGAGAACCTGTCCTAAACGCATCTTTAACATGGTCATATAACTGGGCAGGATGCGTTGGATCAATAGCGCGTGCGTCGGCTACCGTTGGTCCCCAAGACGGCCAGAAAGACGCTGGATCATACTCTCCTTGCCACCCCTGCGTATAGGTGTTTTGCAACTCGGGGAAACGCGCAACGTTTTCAAAACCGGCTGTTCCTTGATAGTCAATTTTCAAACTACCGGACTTACCTGACTTCGTGGTAATAACGACCACGCCATTGGCACCCCGTAAACCATATAAAGCGGTAGCGGCGCCTCCTCGTAAGATATTAATGGTTTCTATATCATCGGGATTGACGTCAACCGCTCTATTGCTCAATCCTCTACCTTCTGCTCCTTCGCCTTGAACGGATGTACTGTTATCCATTAATACGCCATCGATCACAAATAAGGGCTGATTATCCCGTGCAGGATCCAATGAGTTGATACCCCGTATCTGGATCCTTGCTCCCTGCCCGGGTGCTCCACCGGTACTACTGATGGTAACTCCCGCAACCTTACCTTGTAAAGCATTTACCATATTAGGTTGCTTATTATAGTTGAGCTCTTCAGCTGTCACTTTTTGCGCAGTATATCCTAACGAACGCTCATCTCTTCGAATACCTAAAGCAGTCACCACCACTTCGTCTAATCCGGAGGCGATGGGTTTTAAACGGGCATCAACACGTGTTTCAGCGCCGACAGTAAGTTCTAATGGTTCCATGCCTATGTAAGAAAACACAAGGATACTTCCGCGGGTGGCAACTAGCTCATAAATACCTTGTGCGTTGGTTTGTGTTCGCCGTTCGGTGCCCTTGATGGTTACCGTTACACCGGATAAACTTTCTCCCGTGTTTATATCAATAACCCTACCCTGAATGGTCTTTTCTTGTGCATAGGCATAGCTTGAACTCAGCACAAAAAGAAACAACAGAAATTGTCTTAATTTTTTCATATCATTTTGTTTAGTTAATTAGGTGGCAAACAACTTAAATAAACATGAAGTTCAAACTCTTCATACATCGAAAAGCGAACAGCTATAAAAAACTAATCCCTTGATTTAATACGTTTATAATGGTAAGGCCAATTTAAAAAGAAATCTTTGGATTATGCGTTTTTTGTAGTATTTTTTTTCGAAAACGAAAAATAACGCATAAAACTTCTTCAGTTTTACAATCTTACCAATAAATGAACATCTAAGAGAAATTCTTCATTAACTTGCCAAAAAAATCGATCATGAAATTCTTTATCAATAAAGTGGATCAAATCGTAAATGAAGCGATAGACGGACTCTTAACTAATCCTAATTTGGTTAAATTGGATAGTTTCCCAGAAGTACGTGTTGTACTACGCAAAGATTGGGACAAGTCAAAAGTTGCAGTCATCTCCGGTGGCGGATCCGGGCATGAACCTGCCCACGCCGGCTTTGTAGGAAAAGGGATGCTAACAGCCGCCGTTTGCGGAGACATATTTGCCTCTCCATCCGTTGATGCCGTTTTATCAGCCATCTTAGCTACGGCTGGTTCTAAAGGGTGTCTACTTATTATAAAGAATTATACAGGCGATCGGCTCAATTTCGGCCTAGCTGCGGAACAAGCACGAGCACTTGGTCTTCAGGTCGAGATTGTAACCGTTGATGATGATATTGCACTTGGCACCGATGTAAAAAGAAGAGGTCTGGCGGGGACATTATTCGTTCATAAAATAGCAGGGTATCTAGCCGAGGAAGGCAAGTCGCTGCAGGAAATTGTAGAGGCAGCACAGCATGTGATTGATAACACGATATCCATCGGGCTATCACTTACCGAATGTCAACATTTAGGGCAAGAACCTACCATGCGATTAAATGACAATGAAGTTGAACTAGGCTTGGGTATACATGGAGAACCCGGAATAGAAGTTATTCCTTACGCACAAGCTGATAAGCTCATGGAGCTGGTGGTCGACAAATTAGCACAGCACTTACCTGAAGAGAACGGAAAATACGCCATGATTTTCAACAACATGGGAAGTGTAAGTCCAATAGAAATGAACTTATTGCTCAATAGTTTTCGTAAAACACATTTGGCCGATAAGGTTGAATATGTTGTTGGCCCGGCGGCACTGATGTCGTCTATTAACATGAGCGGCTTCTCCGTTTCGCTGCTCGCGTTAAATAACGACCTTGAAAGGGCGTTAATAGCACCTGTTAATCTCGCTACTTGGCAAATACAGACGTTTTCGAAACCGAACGTTGTACCACACCCGATGCTTCCTAAAACCATTCCGTACGAAGCATCAAGCAATAGTCGTGTACAACAATTTATAGAATGCATTGCTGAACTTTTGATTTTGTCGGAAGCGGAAATCAATAAATTGGATATACAAGTTGGCGATGGGGATGCGGGCTCTACTTTTGCAATTGCCGGACGGCGCTTGTTATCGTCCATTCATGCACTACCTTTAAATGAGCCTGAAAAATTATTGTCAAGTATAGGTCGTATCTTATCAAGGGAAACCGGTGGTTCCAGTGGTGTTCTTTTATCCATCCTGTTTACCGCCGCCGGAAATGAATTTTCAACCTTACAAGACATGGGGCAAGCGCTTCTGCAAGGATTAAAGAAAATGAACACATACGGCGGGGCTCAAGTAGGTGATCGCACCATGGTGAATGCACTGCAACCCGCTTTTGAAGCATTGGCTCAACAAAAGGATCTTCAGGAAGTAGCGAAGCAAGCTCGAAAAGGTGCCGATGGAACAAAGAATATAACCAAGACCAAATTCGGCCGCTCCGCATATCTGTCCGAAGCTGTATTAAAAAGTGTACCGGACCCGGGCGCAGAAATTGTCGCGCGTATATTTGAACGTATTGCTTCTTTATAAAACAGCGAAGCGCTATCAAAGGGTTTATATCGGCGAGGCAATTGTATTTTAATTTAAGTATGTTTGCAGCATGGAGCAAGCATTAACACACGAGTTACTGAATAAATTAAAGGAGGACGGCTTCACCGTTCTTTTCGCGCCCGGACAGCATCATCAGCAATCTTATGTATTTATACCCATCGGAGTGGATGTTGATGAATTCCAACGTTTAACAGCGCTTCCCGATTATCAGCAAGATGCTTTTTTTACGCTGGAAGAAGCATTACTTATGGAGGAAAGCGAGTTATTTAAGCATAAAGTAATTACTAGTTAGCGGCACTTTTCTTATTGTTAAATACAGTAACTTTAATCAGCATCAACAAAGGCATCTCCCCCAATAAATAACATATTCATAGAAGGCCTTGCCGGACTACCTGAAGCACCTACTGCAAACGAGCGACGTACTTCCCGACCGTCATTATAACGAAGAGTCAACGTATGTTCATCAATAGTATAAGTGCCGGCATTTTTACTTTTTTTCCAGGCAGCGGAGCTCGGTGTACTGATGCCTGAATTAGTTCCTTCTTCGAAGTACTGATTATCTAGAAAGCTAATCTTATTAATGATCAGTGCATGGGTACCGTTGCCATAGTCTCCGCCGCTCGTCCGCTTATATACGTTTTTTAATGGTAGGCTCTTATGATATGCATAAGCTGGGAACCAATTTCCTGAGCCTAATTTGTAGTCAACAGTTTTTCCTTTATAATTAGTGAGGTAATAGACACCGTTCTTTAATTGCCACTTGCCCCAAGCTTTCGGCTTTTGCTGTTTGGAAGTACCAATCTCCACTTCATCGAGCGGCTCTTCACCTACCTCAAAATAATCGCCGTTTTTAAATAGCACAAGGGGTTCAAAGGTAATGGACACCGGATAGCCGCTAATCGCTCTAAAAAACCAACCTTCAATTGCCAACGGTCCTTGCCTTATATCTTTTTCTTTTTGTTGGCTGTTAGTAATTGGGATGACGCCAATCGTAAAAAAAACAAAAATCAACAATCTCTTTTTCATAAGATATTTCTTTTCAATAGTTCTCACTAACTCCAAGACTGGTTCAAATATAATGAGCTGCCTGAAAAGAAAACATCCTAAAAAACCATGATATTGTTATAGCTATTCTTAGCCACTTATAAAGACACCGTGCGATAAAGCTTGTAGTTTCATGTTTATCCGTAAAAATGTATTCCTTCCTGTTACCTAAATTAGTCATTACAACTTAATAATTACGAATAAGAGCCGAAGACGATTCTTTTCTATGCCAAACAATATGTACTTTGTACCAGTTAAATAGGTGACCTGCACGTGCTGGATCAGAAATTCAAAAAATTAACCTAGCATTCAGGACCTGGTATTGTTAAAACAAAAAACAATAACATATATGAAAATAGTAGTTGTTGGCGGTGGATTTGCCGGCATTAATTTCATAAAATCCATCGAATCGGATAAAAGATTCGAAATCACTTTGGTGGATAAAAATAATTATCACTTTTTCCCTCCGCTCCTCTATCAAGTCGCTTCCGCATTTATTGAACCGTCCAATATTAGCTACCCCTTTCGCCGAATGTTTCAGAAAAAAGATAATTTGCGTTTTCACATGGGTAGTTTAATTCAAGTGAATGTATCGGAAAACACAATCGATACAGATACAGGAACTTTATCATATGATTACCTTGTTCTCGCATTAGGTACAGAGACAAACTATTTCGGCATGGAGTCGGTAAAAAACGACTCGCTACCCATGAAAACAATAGACGAAGCCCTTCATTTACGCAACCATATTCTCTTAAATATGGAGAAAGTAGTCAGAATGCAGGACACCGCTCGGCGAGATGGCTTACTTAATATTGTTGTGGCGGGAGGTGGGCCTACCGGTGTTGAGTTTGCGGGAATGTTGGCTGAATTAGGCGGTTATATAGCGGCAAAAGAATATCCTGAGATCAAAGATTTTAGATCGCATATTTACCTTGTCAATTCCGGGCCTGTATTACTGGGCCCTATGAGTAAAACTGCCCAACAAGAAGCGGAGAAAGTTTTAACCAAGTTAGGTGTTAATGTGATTTTAAATGCGGCAGTAAAGGATTACCTCAATGGGCGTGTCATCTTGTCGAATGGAAGGACAATTGAGACGGAAGCGCTTATCTGGGCTACGGGAGTTATAGCACGAGAAGTTCCCGGATTACCATCGCAGGTTATAACCCGGGGACGGCGGATTATAGTCGACGCTTTTAATAAAGTAGTAGATACTGCCAATATTTTTGCCATTGGCGATATATGCTATCAAACAACGGACCCCCATTTTCCTGAGGGCCACCCACAGCTTGCTCAAGTGGCTATACAACAGGGAAAATTACTGGCAAAGAATTTATCCCGGGCAGTTAGCGGTCAAGAACAAAAATCTTTTCACTATAACGACAAGGGAAGCATGGCCATCATTTCCAAATACAAAGCAGTAGCTGATCTTCCAAAGTTTTCTTTTAAAGGATTTTTTGCCTGGGTGCTTTGGTTATTTATCCATATAATCCCCTTAATAGGGTTTAGAAATAAGATGAAGCTGATATTCAGCTGGATGTGGTCTTTTATTACCAATGATCCTACCTTACGTTTAATATTTCGGCCAGGCTCGCATCAAAAGAAGAGAGATAAAGACGATTTTTAATTGGTTTCAGAACGAAACAGCATTTATCTTAAATAAACGTCCGCCAGATTAGCTATTTTTACACTGGCAAATCCCGGACAACAGCAATTTAATAGAATTTTCCATCCTTTACATTCGTTCTTCAATGAAAACCACAAAAATCTTAACGCTTTTTTTCTCATTATTTATAGCGATGGAGTTTAGCGTGATAGACGCCTTTGCTCAATTT
Organism: Olivibacter sp. EAT-5; assembly: GCF_044784325.1. NCBI lineage: Bacteria > Pseudomonadati > Bacteroidota > Sphingobacteriia > Sphingobacteriales > Sphingobacteriaceae > Olivibacter > Olivibacter sp. EAT-5. The sequence goes on from NZ_CP173028.1 coordinate 5,873,198, forward strand.
TATCCCGAAAAAATCTTTGCACCGGACTTCTATACCTATAAAGGAGACGAATACAGAAGTGCCAGTGGCAAACCTGGCCCTAAATATTGGCAAAATCAGGCAGATTACCGTATACAGGCATCTTTTGACACACTTAACTATAATTTGGAGGGAATAGTGGAAATCCGCTATCAGAATAACAGCCCAGATAAACTAGACCAACTTTGGCTTCAGCTGGACCAAAACAATACCTTGGCTAGTACACGAGGGAATCGAATACAAGCACCGATCGCAGCTGTAGATGCGCGTAAAGGCTATCTAATCAGCTCGGTTAAAATAGAAAGGAACGGGGAATGGGTAGATGCAAGTTATCTAATTGAAGACACCCGCATGCAGATCCGACTGGCAGCTCACCCACTAAAGTCGGGTGAACAACTCAAGCTTTCCATCAAATATGCTTATACTTTACAGAAACAGGGCGGTGGAGGGCGTTCCGGCTATCTAGATACTAAAAACGGTAAGATTTTTGAATTTTCTTATTGGTATCCGCGCTTATGTGTCTATGATGATTATTATGGCTGGAATACGCTACCTTTTATGGGTAGCGGAGAAATGTATCTCGATTATGGAAATATTGATTTTTCGATAACCGCACCCGCCGGTGCCTTGGTCGTTGCTACAGGCGATCTAATCAATAAAGAAGAAGTTTTAACAGAGAAAACATTAGCCCGGCTTGCCAAAGCTCAAGAATCGGACGCAACGGTCATGATACGCTCAGCATCAGAATTAAAAGAAGGCTTAACAAAAAACAAACGTGGCACGGTAACCTGGCATTTTAATATGAAAAATACGCGCGACGTAGCCTGGGCGTTATCCTCTGCTTTTATTTGGGACGCAGCGCGCATTAATCTACCGGATGGTAAAACAGCCTTGGCACAGTCGGTATATCCTATTGAATCTACAACCGACTCGATTGCTTGGCCAAGGTCAACGGAAATGATCAAAGCTTCAGTGGAACACTATTCAAAAAAATGGTTTGCATTTCCATATCCGGTAGCTACCAGCGTCGCTGGGCCTGTTGGCGGCATGGAGTTTCCCGGCATGGCTTTTAATGGTTATCAAGCGAAACCCTATATCATGTATCTTTTGGCATCACACGAAATAGGACATACTTGGTTTCCAATGATCGTAGGATCTAATGAGCGTCGTTATCCTTTTATGGATGAAGGATTCAATACTTTTCTTAATATTTTGGCGCAGGAAGAATTTAATGATGGGGAATTTGCTCCCAAAAGAGACGGTGAGTATGCACCGGGAGGTGGACATCCGGCGGATGAAATTGTTAAAGTGATTGCGGAAAGCGGAGAAGCTAATACGCTAATGACGCCTCCCGACGCCATGGATCGTAAATATGTGCATCCTCTCGCCTATTTCAAATCTGCTTTTGGTTTGGTTTTACTTAGGGATGTCATTCTCGGACCGGAAAGATTCGACTACGCATTCCAACAATATATTCATAATTGGGCTTATAAACATCCACAACCGGCAGACTTTTTCCGTTCGATAGAAAACGGTGCAGGAGAAGACCTATCCTGGTTTTGGAGGGCTTGGTATTATCATAATTGGCAGTTAGATCAAGCCATTAAAGGGGTGAGCTATGTAAATGGAGAACCAAAAAACGGAGTAATTATCACGGTGGAAAACAAACAACAAATGGCTATGCCTATTTTGGCACGCATTAAAGAAAGTAATGGTACAGTTCACAATTTCACCGTTCCTGTAGAAATTTGGCAACGGGGAGCTGATGCTACGTTTAATGTGAGCACGCAATCAAAAATAATAAGTGTTGAATTAGATCCCGAGCATAAAATTCCGGACATCGACCGATCAAATAATAGTTGGAAATAAATTAGAGGACAATGGAATTTTTAAATTTAAGGTGGGCAGATCTCGATCCTAATTTTCATTTGAGACATAGTGTTTATTATGACCTTGCAGCCCAGGAAAGAATTGCAATTTTAGATCGTTACGGCATAAATGCTGCTGTTATGATCGATCAACATTTTGGGCCGGTACTATTTAAAGAGGAGTGCGTATTTAAACGGGAAATCCGATTATCTTCCCGTATATATATTGACACAAAAGTTCTGAAAATGAAACGCGACGCTTCTTTTTGGGTAATTCAACACAGCTTTATAGCGGAAACGGATACATTACACGCCCTTCTTAAAGTGGAAGGAAGTTGGATGGATACCATCAAACGAAAATTAGCACGCCCTGTCCCTCCAATCGTACTTGAAGGTATGGAAAACTTCCCTAAAACAGCAGATTTTGAATACATCTAAACTTGTAGATGTACGCTTAGCCGCGAAGTCTTTATTTGCTAAAGATTTCGCGACTAGGCGTTAGAAAGTACGCATTAGAAAAAAGAAGCGTAATCTTGAGCAAAAGTTCGAAAATTCCGGGGCGATCTGCCTGTTATTGTTTTTACCGCAGCACTTACTCCTGCGGCCTCTCCCCTAGCGTAATGAGCATAATCTTCTATTAGCCCCGCCGCCTGCCATTGAGGAAACCCGAAGCGAATTAGCTCTTGATACATTTCATCGGGTCCTACATTTATAAATCGGATGGGCCGACCCAATTCTTCTGAAAAACAAGCAGCTATTTCCTCATGCGTGATTGCCTCTGGGCCTGTAAGATCGTAAATCCGATTTTCGTGTCCTTTACCAGTCAGCACTTCGCCAGCCACCATAGCAATATCGCGGATATCAATTAAACTTATACGAGCATTGCCAATGGGCGCAAAAAACAATCCTTGTTCGGAAATAAGCTTTCTAAAACCTAATAGCCCCTGCATATATAAATTAGGTCGTAAAAAAGTATAAGGTATGCCACTGGCCGCTATTTTCTGCTCAACCACACCATGATATCTTAAAAAACGCACAGGGGAAACCGGATCTGCTGCAAATTGGGACAATTTAACCAAGTGTTCAACACCTTCCTCTTTCGCCGCTTTCACTAAATTTAACTGCAAGAATTCGGCCTGTTCAGAGGAATCTGTTAGCAGAAATACTTTTTTTATCCCTTCTAATGCTTTTTTGAGACTATTCATATTGGCAAGATCTCCGTGAACAATCTCCGCCCCTTTATATTGAATTAAGCTTGTTTGTTTTGCGCCTTCCCTTGTTAGCGCTTTAAATGAGACATTTTTTTCAGCTAAATAAGCGGTTAATTGTGTGCCTACCGCGCCCGTTGCGCCGACTATTAAAATAGATGCTTTGCTTGTCATAACGTTATATTTATATCGCAAAATTCGGCTTGATGAACCATTCAAAATTGTAAGAAAACGAAATGTTTATTTTACCAATGTTGCTTTATCGATAGAAATATTACACGAATCATCTAAACATAAAATAATCATTTCGTGTTATGGATATTGCTCGGGCGAAAAGCAATTGAAATTTTTGGATTGAAAATTGTTTACGTTCGTTCTGAACATGTTTAAAACAAAGAAGAATATTTTGAAATTTAACAGCTCGTTTAATTCTCGGAAGTCGCTTCTTCGTAAGCACCAAACGTTTAAAAAACACTTAAAGACATGGCTAAGCATGTTCTGTTTGTTAAATGTATATGTATTTAGCTACGGACAAGATACAACTGCAGTGAGAATAGATGAACCTAAGCAGAAAGCTGATTCAACTTTTTATCAATATGATATCAGTGATTTAATAAGGAACATTATCCATCCTAAGAGAAAACCTGATTCGCTTAAGAAGAAATCAGGTATTACCCCTATGCCTAATATAGCTTACAATCCAAGTATTGGAGCCCAGATTGGAATTAAGGCAGTGGCAGGAAAAGTTTTAGGAAACGACCCCAACACGTTGATGTCGGTTGCTGCTACTTCAGCTTCGATTACTACAAAAGGCATCATTTACTTTTACTTAAGTCATAACGTTTACACACCCGGGAATAAATGGAATTTACAAGGAAGCTTAGTAGCTGCAAGAACCGTATCACCCGACTTTGGGATTGGAATTGGGCACGCGGGCGGTGACACTGACGAAGACCGGGTATTGACCAATCCCGAACGTAGAGGCTATACGCAACATGCACAATACTATAACTTCCGAGAAAAAATCTACAAACAGATTCAGGAAAACCTATTTCTCGGAGCAGGTGTATCTTTTGATATCCGTAGGAAAATTGTAGACAGACAAATAGATCAGGGACTTACTCCTTATCATATCTATAACGAGCGATATGGTTTTAAGCAAGAAGACTATATGGCGAATGGCTTCCTGTTCAATGTACAATATACTACCCGCGATAATCAAAATCGTGCGTATAAAGGTATTTATTCCGACGTTGGCATCCGCGTTAATCAAACATGGATAGGAAGTAGCCAAAGTGCTGTACAGATTACGACCGATTTTCGCAAATATTGGAGCTTGTCGAAACGCAACCCTGAACATGTTATCGCATTCTGGAATTGGGGCTCTTATCTCGTCAGTGGAGCCCTACCTTATTTGGAGCTACCTGGTACAGGTAAAGACCCAAGTTTCCGGAGTGGCCGGGGTTATACCGTTTCATATTTTAAGGGTCCATTGTATTTTTATTCGGAAGTTGAATATCGTTTCCCCATTACACGAAACAAGTTCCTGAGTGGTGTTACTTTTTTCCATGTACAAACTGCGAATGACGATCTAGGCACTAAGCTATTCCAGCGTTGGCAACCAGGGGGAGGAGCAGGACTTCGTGTACTCTTCAACAAAGCGACCCGCACCAATCTTTGCCTCGATTATGCTTTTGGTCGATATGGCGCCCGTGGTTTTTTCCTCGGACTGAACGAAGCCTTTTAGCAAATTCTCAAGTCAGTCCAAGGAAATATACCTATTCCGATAGGCAGAAAAAAGTTAGGCAGCTGCATTCGATGTATCGGTTATTCCAAAAATTTCCGATACATCCAAATCAACAAACTTATAAAAACAGATAAGATGACCATGCTGGTAATGGGCATAAAAAAAGTGAATCCCGGTTTTTCTATGCGAATATCCCCAGGGAGCTTTCCGAACCAATTCAGATTAGAATTGGTAAAGTACATAATACAGCCTATAACTACCAAAAGACTTCCTATGTAGATTACTACCTTAGCCATACTTTTTTTAAATTTGTTAATTTATTTCATCCTGTTCAACTTCCGATCGTTCTTTCCGGCGTCCAAGTGCCATCAACGGAGATACCGTAAAAGAAATCAAACCTATTAATACAATTGCTCCGCCTAATATAAAAAACGTGCGGCCGATTCCAATATAATCAGCTATAAACCCCGTGCTCAACAAACCGATGACGGAGGGTAATATCGCAATACTATAGAACATGGAAAATACCCTTCCCATCATAGCGGGATCAATTTCCTCTTGAATAATCGTCGTAAAACTCGCGTTATAAATAGAGGCGGCGACACCGCCAATGGCGGTTAAAATTGCAAAGAAAATAAAACCGTTCATCGGTAACATACCGGAAATAGCTAAAGAAAGGCCCAACAGTATGTGCATGTAGTTAATTAAAATAACTTTACTGGCATTGGGTTTAAAAACCCCTAATAACCCGCCTCCCACTAACATTCCTATTCCCCATACGACTTCAATTAAGCTCATTTCAAATTTGCCACCTCCAAAATGCTGTAATGTCAACAACGGAAAAAGGACGGCTACCGGCATAATGCAAAACGTGGCTAAAATGGAAAAAAGAAACAAATAAGATAGTCCTCTATTCTTTGTAACGGCACGGACCCCAATCACGATATCCCGTCCTACTTGTTCAATACTTGCTTTATCTAATATTTGTTGAGCTGGATTTGGAATACGTATAAACAGTAACGACAAAATTGCAATAAAAGCGCCAACAACATCGAGTAAAAGAACATGACCAATATCTAAAAGACCGATGGCAAATGCGCCCAATGCGGGTCCCGCAATATTGGAAACAGATTGGATAATTTGATTAATACCCGCTATACGTAATAGCTGCGATTCAGGTGCCAACAAAGGCACAGACGCTTGCATGGCTGGCATATGAAAAGCAGACCCAGCCGAGCGGAGTCCCAACAACAAATAGATATATATTAACTCAAAATGACCTGCATAAAAAAGTAAGGACATAACGATGGTGCAAATGCTTATAAAGCCGTCTGCAAAAATCATCGTCTTTTTTCGGTCCCACCGATCGATGAAGACACCGGCAAAGGGCCCTATAAGAGCTTGTGGCAAAAGACCGGCAATAGCCGCATAAGCTAACACCTCTGCGGAGCCCGTTTCTATGCTCAACCAAATGATAACCGCAAAATTAACTGCTGAACTACTTAATAAGGATATAAATTGACCCGTCCAGATAACGAGAAACTTTCTTTTCCAAGAGATTTCCATAAAAAAATGATTAATACCTCAAGAACCTATTGAACTCAAGGATGTTAAACAGAATCTAAAATAAAAGTAATGTTCCAGGAGATGTCCTGAAATAAGATAAGTGTTAAAGAAGTGCTCTTATTAAGCCCTATCTCTATACATAACAATTCTAACGGAAAAAATTAGCCTCATCGGTTATAATTTTAATTGAGAGCAAAATTAACTAAATGCTCCTTATCTCGCAAGTATACTGAACTACGTTAAAATTCGTCTTTTAATTTGATATACAATCGCTCGAAAATTTTAAAATTATTCATATAAGCCTCATGGTCCGCTTGTTTTGGCAAAAAAGAAGAAATGGTTACATCTTGATCATTATAAATAGAAAAGCCATCGATTAATTGTAATGCATTCATACCAACAATGGTCGCTCCCATCGCTGAACTTTCAATGGTCTTTCGAACAAATACTTGTTTGTTGAATATATCTGCAAGCATTTGTACCCAATCACTTGATCGGGCAAAACCGCCGCTCACGAAAATGCAACGGAAAGAACCGGAGGCCTCCTCCAAAGCCCGCGCCACACTGTACAAGCCAAAGAGTACACCTTCCATCATGGCTCTAATAAAATGGGCTTGTTTATGATGCTTTTGAACACCAAAGAAGACGCCTTTTGCATTTGCGTCCCAATGGGGAGCACGTTCGCCTGTCAAATAAGGCAGGAAAACCAAACCATTGGATCCGGGGCTTATCGCAGCGGCTTGTTGAGTCAATAAGGGAATTGTTTCCTCCAACGCTTGTCCATTTGAAGACACAAAACCTTCCTGATACCACTGCAGAATATTGGCGCCGTTATTCACTGCCCCACCCAGCACATAGGTTTCAGGTGATATTACGTAGCTGAAAATCCGTTCCTTTTCATCCCGTGCCGGTTTGTCTGATACCACGCGTATAGCCCCACTGGTTCCAATCGTAACAGAGGCAACGCCTGCATCCATGGCTTGTGCACCTATATTGGCTAAACAGCCATCACTTCCACCTACAATAAAGGGAGTATCGATCGGAAGCCTCATAAAATCGGCATAGTGCGCGTTTAGGCCTCTTGAAATATGCGTAATCGGCACTAATGAAGATAAACGCTCGGCAGAAAGATCTAGTAACGACAATGCAGGATTATACCATTGCTGCTTAGCCGTTTCCAATAATCCCGTGGCAGAAGCTATGGATACGTCAACGATATAGGTTCCAAATAATTTAAAGAATACGTATTCCTTAATAGAGATAAATTTATATGCCGCCTTAAAAATATCAACCTGGTTTTCTTTCATCCACCCAAGCTTGCAAAGTGGCGACATGGGATGAATAGGTGTACCTGTCTTCAAATATATATCGTGGCCTAAAGATGTGCCCTTTAATTGCGTCGCAAATGCTTCACTCCTGGTGTCCGCCCAGATAATACAATTGGTTAGCGGCCTTCCCGCTGAGTCTACGGCCATAAGGCCATGCATCGCACTACTGAAACTGATACCGCGTAATGCCGTCGCTGCCTGATTTCCATTCATAACTTGACGCACTGCGGCGATACAGTTGATGACGGCTTCGAACAGGACTTCGGGATCTTGTTCACTATAAGTGGGTAAAGGAGAAATAACCGGATAGGACATGCGGTGTTCGGTTATCACCTGCCCTTGTAAATTAAAAGCCAAAGCCTTTGTACTCGTAGTTCCAATATCCACGGCTATAATATATTCCATATGAAGTAAGCTCCTCAGCTTTAAAATGATTTTATCTCTCCATTAAGAAGAGAAAATTGTAAAATATAAATATAGTGGTTAGTCCTTTATTCGAAGAGTTTTATAGCAGAAAATATTACACATAATGGATTTTCCGAAATTGCGTGCTCTTTACATTGCAATATTCAGCAATCTCTTATTTCCTCCCGGAAATAAGAAGCATATTTTTCTCATCGGACAATCAAAAAATTACGTATATCACAACAGCAGCAGTCTGTCAAGTATTTACTTAGAACTAACGTTGCGAGAAACACAAAATCACTTCAATAACAGAGAAAAAAAACTATTTATCGCCAACTACACTTCTTTTCGATAAAAACAAGCAAACAAAAAACCATGAAAACACCGAAACATCGCCAGATTCTCACATTAGCTAAATAAAATTTCATATCTTTATTTTTTCCTGCATTCAAACATCGTTTTTTCGCATATGACAAGATTTATCAAAATAATGCATCCAACAGGATTGACTGAATGGATACATATTGATCAGATTTTTTCGTTTTATCCCTTAGAAAACCCCACACCCACACAACAAACCATACTAAACTTAGTCAATGGAAATAAAGTAACCATTTCACAAACAGTGGATGAAGTATTAAAGCAGTTAAAAGATCTTCGATAAAATTCGGTCGCTGGTCTGAGAGAAGAATAGCAACAAGCTGACCATCTCGCTTTAAGCTCATTGCTTCCTTAAAAACCCCTAAAAACAGCGATTTACACGTACTAAATGCGAAATTATCTTTGCTCTAAAAAAGTATTTATCTTAAAAGAATTTCCATGAAAAAAGTATTTATCGGTTTATCTATGATCTTATGTTTACTGACCGCTTATAATTGCAGTCAACCAAAAGATCCTGCGGCGTATAACAATGAATTAATGACCGTAATTAATGACAACGAAAAGCATATTAACGACATGAACGCTGCCATGACTGCTGCCGATTACAGCAAAGCATCAGAGGTAAGAAAAGCTTGGGAAACAAGTTTAAGTGAGCAGATTGCAAAAGTAGAAAAAGCGGGCGATTTTAATGGTGACGAAGTGCTTCAAAAAGGGATATTAAGCGGCTTGAAAGCTTATCAAAAAATTGTAACCGACGATTATCCGAAGCTAATTGATATACGCGCCAATAAAAAAGAAGACCCTCAAACCGAACAACAATTGCTAGAAAATATTAATAACGCCTTCGAAACCGCTGCTAATGACGTCAACAAAGCTTCGAACGATTTCGAAAGTAAATACGCGAAGTAATATTTCTATTGACCCTACACTACCTATTGCTAGAAAAGAAAATCGTACCTGAATATAGGGGCCTGTTTTCCAACACAGAAGACAGCCCCTTCTTCTGCTACCGGCGCGCTACTTAATTTCTATTTGGATGTTGCGTTGAAAGCATCAAACAACTTTTTTAGCTCTTTTGCTTTTTCAGGGAATTCGTCGATAACATTGGTTCGCTCACTCGGGTCATAGGAAACATTAAAAAGCTCTTTGGCTGCAGGATAAGCTTTTCCTGAATTATTATTTATGCCAGCTGGCAACTCCCGATATTTCCAACTACCACTTCTTACTGCTTCCACGTTGCCATGATTAACCAAGTAAATAGGACGGTGTTCAAAATCCAGATCTTTAGCTTTTCCCATGAGCAATGGGGCGATTGATTGCCCATCCAATTCGCGTGCTTTAGGTAATGAGGCATCCGTCAATTCAGCTAAAGTAGGTAATACATCTACGTTGCTAATCGCACTTCGCAGTACGGCTCCTTTTGGTGTGCGTCCTTTCCAGTAAACAATAAACGGCACACGTACCCCGCCCTCATAAGTCTGTGCTTTAGACCCCTTGAACATGCCCGCAGTGCCCACATGCCAATTTTTTGTAACACCGTCGCCACTCATTCTAATAGGATACTCAATCCATGGTCCGTTATCACTGGAAAAAATCAACATGGTATTATCGGCCAATCCTTGCTCTTCCAATGTTTTCCACATCAAAGCCAGCTGCTTATCCAAATCTTCTACAACAGCACCCAAGGCTCCTCCAAAGTGCAACGCTTTCATCCGATCGGCTTCGGCAGCTAAAGCGACCGGTAAGTGAGGCATATTATGGGCGTAGTATAGAAAAAAGGGTTGATCTTTCCTTTGTTCTTTAATAAAACGGATAACTTCTTCGCTGTAAATCCGACTTAAATTAGAATCGGCGGGACCTTGTATCGCAGGCTTTCGGTTTCGAAAAATTTTAATTGTCGTATCTGTTTTCACGTAGGGATCGCGATAATCATGGCTATACAACATGCCAAAAAATGAATCAAAGCCCTGCCCCGTTGGATAGTTGAAATCATGCTTATCTCCTAGGTGCCATTTTCCTACTAAAGCGGTGCGATACCCCACTTCTTTTAACATCTCGGCAATGGTTATTTCTTCGTCCGGCAGCCCTAATGTTGATCCAGGGCCTATCGGATCCGGAAGATTATAACGAGAAGCATAACGTCCGGTCAATAAGGATGCACGTGAAGGCGTACAGGAAGGACTCGTCACCATGAAATCGGTAGCACGAACCCCATTAGCAGCCATTGAATCCAAAAAAGGGGTCGATATGCTAGGGCTACCATAACAACCTAAATCGGAGTATCCCATATCATCGGCCAATACAAGAATAATATTGGGACGCTCTTGCGCGCTTCCGGAACCGAACAGGTAAAAACAATATAAGGCTGTAAGAATTATTTTTTTTATCCACATAGGCTGTAAAATTATAGATTCAGTCGTTAAGACCCAATCATTTTTGCAAGAATCTATAAAACTTATTATCCTACATCAAGAACAGACAATAAACGAGTTCTTACCTTTGATTACAATTAACAGTAAAGCCCTTAATGATGGCAATACCTTACAAAGGGTACCCTTAAGGCGATTACGTTTAGGAAATTACGAAAAATTACTATGGAATTAGGCTTAAGCATGTTTGGCGATTTATCGTATAATCACGATACAAAGACCTTTCAATCCGCTCAGGAGCGGATAAAAGAGATACTGGAAGAAATAAAATTGGCAGATGAAGTCGGACTAGATGTTTTCGGCATTGGCGAGCACCACCGCCCTGATTTCGCTGTTTCCAGTCCGGAGATTATACTGGCTGCGGCAGCTGGTATGACTAAACAGATTAAACTGACCAGTTCGGTAACGGTACTCAGTTCAACGGATCCTGTCCGCACCTATCAGAATTTTTCCAGTGTGGATTTGATATCAAACGGTCGGGCCGAAATTACAGTCGGACGAGGTAGTTTCACCGAATCCTTCCCTCTGTTTGGATATAACCTAGGCGATTACAATGGTCTGTTTGCGGAAAAATTAGATCTCTTACTTGCTATTAATAAAAACGAAGTGATTACTTGGAAAGGCCGATTCCGCGCACCTTTGGAAGAACAACAGGTACTACCCCGCGCTACCGGAAAGGGCTTGGATATTTGGGTTGCCGTTGGAGGTACTCCTCAATCGGTCATGAGAGCAGGTCGGTTAGGACTGCCATTAATCATCGCCATTATCGGTGGCATGCCGATACAATTTAAACCTTTTTTTGAATTGTATAAACAGGAATACATAAAGGCTGGTCATGATCCGGCAAAAATGCGGATCGCTACGCATTCACATGGACTGATTGGCACGCATGGTCAAGAGCTAGCCGATCGTTATTTCCCTTTATATGCTGAGCAAATGAATCGCATCGGGAAAGACCGCGGCTGGGCACCGTATACAAAAGAGCAGTTTGAAGGTGGCCGAAGCCGTGATGGTGCCCTTTTTATCGGCGATGTCAATCAGGTGGTGGATAAAATACTTTATCATCAGGAACTTTTTGGCTTGACCCGCTTTCTGCTACATGCCGATGTGGGTGCCCCTCCGCATAAAGAATTGATGACAACCATTGAATTGTTAGGTACCAAAGTAGCACCGGCAGTGCGAAAAGCGCTGGGTAAATAAAACTTACTCAGGCTAAAGATCGTTTACGTAAGCTGAAACAATGCCTGAAAAATTCCGATTGTGCTTAAACAACATGTAAAGACAAAAATACATAGTAAACTTTATTTTCGCGCCAAAAAGCTTAGTTTTGTAGGAGCCATTGACTTAGTATAACCAGGTAGCCGTTCCCGTCTTTCTCCATTTTCAAATTCGGTAACTAAAACACTGATTACGCTAAATCAATTTAGCTTTATTAAAACTAAAACAAACGATCAATGTATTTACTAAAGAAAAAAAGCTTGCTTTTGCTAATCTGTCTTAGCTTACTCTCCTCTTCTCTATTTGCACAACGTTTTTACGTGGCTACTTATAATATTCGAAATGATAATAACAAAGAGGATGCTGCACGTGGCGATGGCTGGAAACAACGTTATCCCATTATCGCCGACTTAATTCGGTTTCATGAATTTGATATCTTTGGCACACAGGAAGGCTTATATCATCAACTGGAAGACCTGAAAAGCAGCTTACCTAATTATAACTATACCGGTGTAGGACGTGATGACGGAAAGCAGGCAGGCGAATACTCCGCGATATTTTATAATATGGAAAAATTTGATTTGCTAGATCACGGAGATTTTTGGCTTTCCACGCAAACAGACTATCCTAATAAGGGCTGGGACGCTGTTCTTCCTCGGATTTGTAGCTGGGCCAAGCTGCAAGTAAAAGCAAATGGGAAAACGCTCTACTTTTTTAACGTGCATTTTGATCATGTGGGTACGACTGCCAGAAAGGAAAGTGCGAAACTTATTCTGAGTAAGGTCAAAGAATTGGCAGGAAATCACACCGCCATTCTTACCGGCGACTTTAACGTCGATCAGCATAGCGACAGTTATCAAGTATTGGAGCAATCTCATATTTTACAAGATGCTTTTGAGGCGGCTCCTTTCAGATACGTAACGAACGGCACTTTCAATAACTTCAATCCAAATAGTAAAACGGACAGTCGCATCGATCACATTTTCTTAACAACAGACTTTAAAGTTCATAAATATGGCATTCTGACCGACACTTATCGCTCGATGCTACAAAATCCGCAAGATGCCTATCAATCGGGTAATTTCCCTAAAGAAGTGCGGTTAACAGATCATCGTGCACGTGTACCTTCAGATCATTTTCCGGTCATGATCAGTCTTGACATGCCTTAATCTTCTCCTCTACTATTTGTGCTATCTGAAAAAACTAAAAAATGAAATTGAAAGCCCACTTTAAAACGACTTTTATTGTTACAGCCCTGCTCTTTACGCGCACATTCATTATGGGCCAAGAAAACACTGATCCTGTTTCATATGTGAACACATTGGTTGGTACGCAATCCAAATTCGAGCTCTCTACCGGCAATACCTATCCCGCCATTGCTCTGCCCTGGGGCATGAACTTTTGGGTTCCGCAAACCGGTAAAATGGGCGATGGATGGGTTTACACCTATACAGCTGACAAGATAAAGGGTTTTAAACAGACTCATCAACCAAGTCCTTGGATGAACGACTATGGACAATTCTCCTTGATGCCATTAACGGACAAACCGGTATTCGACGAAGACGAGCGTGCCAGTTGGTTTTCCCATAAAGCGGAGATCGCAAAGCCTTATTATTATAAGGTGTATTTAGCGGATCACGATGTGGTCACCGAAATTACGCCGACCGAAAGGGCGGCCATGTTTCGGTTCACATTCCCTGAAACGAAAAACGCCTATGTAACTATCGACGCTTTTGATAAAGGCTCTTATGTTAAGGTTATACCCGAGGAACGCAAAATAATCGGGTACACCACACGCAACAGTGGCGGAGTGCCCGACAACTTCAAAAATTATTTCGTTATTGTTTTCGATAAGGATTTTACTTATCAGGCAACGGTTGATCAAAAGCGCATTCAAGAGAAACCTTTGGAAGTACAAGCAGATCATAGCGGGGCTATTATTGGTTTTGCTACCGCTAAAGGCGAACAAGTACATGCACGGGTTGCTTCCTCTTTCATAAGCTTTGAACAGGCGGCTATCAACCTGAAAGAACTGGGTGCCGACAATTTTGATCAACTTGCATCAAGGGGAAAAGAGGTATGGAACAAAACGCTCGGTAAGATTGAAATTGCCGATGAAAACATCAATAACCTACGTACTTTTTACTCTTGTCTGTACCGTTCGGTTCTCTTCCCAAGGAGCTTTTATGAAATAAACGCCGAAGGGAAAATCGTTCATTATAGTCCATACAATGGAAAGGTTTTGCCAGGCTATATGTTTACGGATACCGGATTTTGGGACACCTTCCGTTCTTTATTTCCATTCCTTAATCTCTTATATCCTTCAATGAATGTGAAAATGCAGGAAGGGTTGGTAAATGCCTATAAAGAGAGTGGTTTCTTACCCGAATGGGCCAGTCCGGGACACCGCGACATTATGGTAGGCAACAACTCCGCTTCTGTAGTAGCAGATGCCTATATTAAAGGTCTAAAGGGTTATGACATCGAAACCCTATGGGAGGCATTAAAACATGGCGCTAATAACGTGCACCCCACAGTCTCCGCATCCGGACGTAAAGGTTATCAAGAATACAATCAATACGGCTATATCCCCAATGATCTAGACATTAATCAGAACGTTGCCCGTACCCTGGAATATGCGTATGACGACTGGGCAATCTATACCTTAGGAAAAAAACTTAACAAGCCGCAAAAAGAAATAGCCATCTATGCAAAAAGGGCCATGAATTATAAAAATGTGTTCGACATCCACTACAAGCTGATGCGTGGCCGAAAAGCGGATGGCAGTTTTTCCGGCGCATTTAAGGGCACTGATTGGAGCCGAGATTTTACGGAAGGAAATAGTTGGCATTACAGCTGGTCGGTCTTCCATGACCCGCAGGGCTTGATTGACCTAATGGGCGGTAATGGCGCTTTTACCAAAATGCTCGACTCGGTTTTTATTATTCCAGGCGCTGAAGGTATGAAAAGCCGCTCCATGATACATGAAATGCGGGAAATGCAAGTGATGAATATGGGGCAGTATGCTCATGGAAACCAACCGATTCAGCATATGATCTACTTATATAACTATGCAGCTGAGCCATGGAAAACACAGTATTGGGCTCGGGAGGTTATGGATAAGCTTTATGCCGCTGGTCCGGACGGCTATTGTGGAGATGAAGACAATGGTCAGACTTCCGCTTGGTATGTCTTCTCAGCGCTCGGATTTTATCCGGTATGTCCTGGAACCGACCAATACGTTATTGGTTCACCTTTATTTAAGGTGGTTAAACTGCATTTAGAGAATGGTAAGCAAGTAACCATTAAGGCACCTAGGAACAGCAGCGATCACCGCTACATTAATCGCGTTGAATTGAACGGTAAAGCTTATGGTAAGAATTATTTTCTACACAGTGATTTACAGGGTGGAGCGAATATTGTCTATCAAATGGAAAAAACACCCAACAAAGAAAGAGGTATAGCACCAACCGACGCACCTTATTCTTTCAGTAAGGAAATAGAAAAGACCTTAGAGAAATAAGAAACATCAAAGGAAGTCTCCTAGGTAGGCTTCCTTTGATGTTTTGTTTCCTATCGCTCCAATTCTAGCTCATCTGGATCTATTTGTCCCCTATGAGACACAACCTCCTTATGTAAGTGGTATTTTAATTGACCTTTTACATGCATTGTGTTCACCTTTGCCAGCTCGTGAAGTTTTACCAAAACATCATTGCTGTATTGCTTTGCGTCATCAATAGATAAGGAAGGATTGAACTCGATCAACTTATTGGCGATGTCTTCCACAGTCCCCTCCATCATATACCCTAAGGTATAAATTACCTGATCCACCACAGGTGCATTTGAATCAAAATTAGCAGGTATTTTCAATGGTTCTGCCATATCTTTATAGTCATCAAAAGATAAGGATACTGTCTTGCTTGATTTTTCCATAGCTGTTCATATTATTATAATATAACCCATAATGCTGAATAGTGTTTTAGTTACTGCCACCAAGCGCCTCTGATACAGCATAACTATCTTCCAGTAGGCGGTATTGACTTATCAGCCCTTCTTGTACTCTTATCAGAATAGAGAAAAGTGAATCAACGACCTGATCAGTAGGCAGCATTTTCGTAGAGAATTCGCCTACAACAATCGCTACTTCATCGTCAACAAACAGATACTGAATCGAGGCTGTCAGTGGTTTCGTATTCGACCATAGATCCTCGAAAAACATACGTATCTCTGACTTGGCACTCCTTTTACCCAACCAGCTAGCGCGACTAAAATTACCGGGAATATACCAATCCACCGATTCAGCAAACAGTCTCATGATTTTCGTTAAATCTCTATTGGCCAAAGCCTCCATGTAATTGTATACGACATCTTTTGTTTGCGCGCTTTGAGCAGTTGCTATCGTTTTCATATGTTTTATGTATTAACTAAATTTTTTGTATTTGATGAGCCATCTCGGAGACAGCGATGCTGCAAATATGCCATGAGTGCTACCCAAATAGCTACCAGACTAACTGCCAGATTCCCAACAGGCGACAGACGAAAGGCATCGGTTATCAAAATCAGGACACTGACTAATACCCAAATAATATCAAGTGTAATAACGAGCTTTACAGCTTGTGGCTTTGCTTGACTTCGACGGCTCGCGTAGTAAACCAAACAGGCAAAAGCTACTAAAAAGGCACCCACTGCAACGAGTGGAATCCCATTTGATACTTTAAAAAGCTCGGCAATATTTTCGGATAAAACAATTAGTAACAAACCCGTTGCACCTGAGCTTAGCGCATTCACAAACATTACTTTTTTTAATCTTTCCATAGCTGTTTTTTTTATCAAAATTATCTTTCATTGCTAAGGAAAAATTGATATTTTGCGACAATCTGAAAACAACATGCAAATCCTCGCGGTACATCTACAGGCCTTTATTAATTACTTATCTATCCGTCAGCATGGAAAAAACCTGCTAGATAACGATCGTTTACCAACCTCGCTATTTGCCCATCTGCATGATGGACATACCGTTATTTCGACCGATTTGTTCTATGATATCCTTGATCAGGTAAGACTGCAATTACAAGATGAGTATCTTGGACTGCGCGTTGGTAGTTTCCTTAACTTAAACGCATTAGGCCTCATTTATCAGATATCTTTGCAAGCAACCAGTGTAGAAGAAGGACTGTATTATTTACGCAACTTTGTCGACGCCACTTTACCCATTGTCCAACTAGACAGCAGACTTTCTCAAGGAAGATATACGATTCAGCTTTCCATTAAAGACGGCCCGAATCATCTTAGCCGGATCGTACTGGAGTGTGTACAAACGATTATTATGAAAGAGCTTCGGATGATGTGCGTAAAAGGTATCGAGATTCAGGCGCGCTCACCCTATTACGACAGCCACTATCCGGAAGACTTCACCTATGGGAAACACCACGAAATCGAATTCGAGAACATCGTGTTAAAGTCGACAATCAGAAGCTATCGTAAGCATTGTTTAGATTACCTGGTTCCTCAATACTTACAATTCATTGAGCGAATCAAAATGGATGACGAGACCTTTGCCAATAAAGTAAAAATTGCGGCACTGAATCTAGCTACACCGGCCCTTCCCAAGTTAGAACAGGTTGCAGAAAATTTTAATCTCAGCCCGCGTACATTTCAGCGCATTTTAGCAAAAGAGCAATTAAGCTTCCGGATGCTGACGGATAGTTTAAATAAAGAACTTGCTTTGCTTTTATTACGACACGATGGCTATGCCATCGCTGACATTGGCTACCTACTAGGCTATGCGGAACCCGCCTCTTTCTTGCACAGTTTTAAAAAATGGTATGGACAAGCACCCGGTGCCATTAAACGGCAACTGTAAAAATCTCTTTCATTACTGCTAAAACATATTAGTAATTTCAAAAACAAAATACTAAGCTTATATTTACGGCAAATAAGTTTATACCTTTTGGCTTAAAGTACATAGTCAACACTTTACAATCATGAAACGACCAACTATTTTAACCATTTTACTTTCAGTGGTATTTGCGACTAAACTTTTTGCGCAAACAGCAAAAGATCCGGTCGACTATATTAATCCTTATATCGGAAATATCAGTCATCTGCTTGTTCCAACTTATCCGACGGTCCATTTACCTAACAGTCTTTTGCGTGTCTATCCGGAGCGCGAAAATTTCACGGGAAACGTACTGAGGGGCTTACCGCTTATTGTAACCAGTCATCGGGGAAGTTCCGCGTTTAATTTAAGTCCTTTTCAAGGAGTGGTAAAAGATATCAAGCATGTACTTCCCTTGAGCTACGACAATGAAGTAATCAAACCTTATTTCTATAGTGTAGACCTTGATGAACAGGATGTTGCGGTACAATATGCTCCTTCGCATCAATCCGGTATTTATGAGCTTCATTTCAATCACCCGGAGAAAGACACCTATTTGATTTTCAACACCCGAAATGGTGAACTATCTCATGACAACCGGCATATTAGTGGATACCAGAATTTAGATAAACAGACCAAGGTATATATCTACTTGGAAACGGATGTGCAGCCTATTGTTATTGGAACACATCAAGGTGATAAGGTCGGCACAAACGATAAAAGCACAAAGGGCGAAGATGCCTATTTTATCGTACAATATCCTAAAGGCACCACTAAAATAAAGCTACGTTATGGTGTATCCTTTATCAGTACGGAGCAGGCAAAAAGAAATCTTCGTAGGGAGATTAGGGATTTTGATTTAGCGACGATTTCAAAAAGGGGGCGCGACATTTGGAATCAGACATTGAACAAAATAAAAGTTACCGGCACCGATGAGGATGCAAAAACTGTCTTCTATACGTCTTTGTATCGGACTTACGAAAGGATGATCTGCCTTTCTGAAGATGGAAAATATTTCAGTGCTTACGATGGTAAAGTCCATGACGACAAAGGCAGACCCTTTTACACCGACGATTGGATCTGGGACACCTATCGGGCGACCCACCCACTTCGCATATTGATTGAGCCGGAAATGGAGGCAAACATGATTAATTCCTATATTGTTATGACGCAACAAATGCCGCGCGCGTGGATGCCTAATTTTCCCGAGGTTACGGGGGATAGTCGTAGGATGAACTCCAATCATGCAGTGGCGATGGTTGCAGACGCATATAATAAAGGGCTTCGGAATTTTAATTTGGAAGAAGCTTATCGGGTAGCCAAGGCAGCCATCACAGAGAAAACCTTAGCTCCCTGGTCGGCTAAACCAGCAGGCGTACTGGATCAATTCTATAAAGACCACGGCTATTTTCCTTCCTTGGCACCAGGCGAAAAGGAAACCGTACCGGAAGTGCACAGTTGGGAACGCAGGCAACCCATTGCGGTAACACTCGGCACAGTATATGATGAATGGTGTTTATCGCAAATAGCTAGCAAGCTTGGAAAAACGGATGAAGCCAAATACTTTTCGGAAAGAAGCCTAAACTATCGCAAAGTCTTTAATCCTGAAACAAAATTTTTCCATCCAAAAGATACCTTTGGGGTTTTTATGCCTCATATGGATTACCGATTTCCTCCCGGTATCGGTGGCCGCGATGCTTATGATGAAAATACCGGTTATGTTTATCGCTTCGACGTACCTCATAACATTGGTGATCTCGTACAATTAATCGGCGGAAAACAGGCATTTGTTGATGCCTTGGAAGATATGTTCAGTACGCCGTTGGGTAAAGGAAGACCCGATTTTTACCATATTTATGCGGATCATAGTGGAAATGTTGGTCAATTTTCAATGGGTAATGAACCCGCCATGCATATCCCCTATCTATACAATTATGCGGGACAACCCTGGCGTTCGCAAAAACGGGTGCGTACATTACTTCAGCAATGGTTCCGCAACGATTTGATGGGCATCCCAGGTGATGAGGATGGTGGAGGCCTTACTTCTTTCGTCGTGTTCTCCCAATTGGGCTTTTATCCCATCACCCCCGGTTTACCCATGTATGTCATCGGAAGTCCATCCTTCGAAAGTGCCACGCTGGACATCGGTGAGGGTAAAACATTCAGCGTGGTTTGCGAGAATTATTCACCTGACAACAAATACATCCAGTCAGCAAAACTCAATGGCGTATCCTGGAACAAATCCTGGTTTAGCCATGAAGATTTGATGAAAGGCGGTAAACTTGAACTGGTTATGGGGAAACATCCCAACAAAACCTGGGCCACCGGAGATGACGCCATTCCGCCATCGTTTAAGATGAATGATAGATTAAAAAGTAAAAATTAAAAATTAAAAAAGCTTGCCTCTCGTAGTGATGGCCTACCTGTTGAAAGGCAGGCCATCATTATCACATTAACCACTTCTCTACTCAACGTTTCAACCACTCAACCATCAGCTAATCGTCACATTAACTAATCATCACATTAGCTACTCAACTTCCAAGGTCATCCTTTCACTTTTCAACTGAGCTCCGCTTACCTTCACACGAATTGCCCCCTTCTTCTCCGCAGCTTGTACAATAAAGACCAGCTTTCCATTAAACGTTTTCATTTGTGGGATTTGAAAAGGCTCTAAAGACGTTGCGTCTCCATTACAGACGGCCTTAAAGCTACCTGAACCTTCTACCGTAAAAGACAAGGGAATAGCGGCATCCGGGCAGAGATTACCCTCGCTGTCAATCACTTCAACCGTTATAAAAGACAGATCTACTCCATCAGCAATCAGTTGATTTCTATCGGCACTTAATCTTAAACCGCTAGGCTTTCCTGCAGTATGTACTTCCTTTTCCTGAGCTATGGCACCGTTTTCATTATAGGCTACTACTTTTAACGTACCTGGTTGGTATACCACCTTGTTCCAACGCAATCGATAACGGTCTAATTTGCTCGCTGGATTTTTCTTGATTCTTCCCTGGCTGACGCCATTCACAAAGAGTTCCGCTTCAGGGAAATCTGTATAGCAATACACGGGGATGGTATCGCCTTCCTTACCTGACCATGTCCAATGTGGTAATAGATGCAGGGTGTGCGCTTCTTGATTCCATTTACTACGGTAAAGATAGTAGCGATCTTTTGGTAATCCCGCTAAATCGCAAATTCCGAAATAAGAACTTCTGGAAGGCCAAACCTGATCATAAGGTGTCGGTTCTCCCAGATAATCAAACCCCGTCCATACAAACTCTCCTATTACCCAAGGTTTATCATCTTGCAGTTCCCAATCCTCTTCCGGTAAATTCGACCAACTGCAGCTCTCCAGATCATATGATGAGCTTTGGGCATCCGGATAGGTTTTTTGTTGATAAGGTTGTACCGGATATTTATAAACACCACGCGAACTGACTGTTGAAGCTGTTTCGGAACCCAAAATAAAACCTTGAGGTAGCTTATCGTAAGCAATTTGATAACGGTGGGTGCGGTAGTTCAATCCCGGCACATCTAAGAGTGCCGCAAAATTGTTGGCAATTGCATTATCTACACGATCCATCCCTATGGTAACAGGCCGTGTCGGGTCTTCGCGATGGCAAATATCCTGCAGGCGCTTAGCTATTCGATTACCTCTGTCCATGCTTTGTTCGGGCACTTCATTGCCAATGCTCCACATCACAATGGACGGATGATTGCGGTGACAGCGAATCAAATTTACTAAATCGCGCTCTGCCCATTGGTCAAAGAAACGATTATAACCGTTTTTACATTTTGCAGCTTTCCACTCGTCAAAGCTCTCGGCCATCACCATCAATCCCAGTTCATCACAAAGCTCCATTTGCCAGGGTGAGGGCATGTTGTGAGCCGTGCGAATGGCGTCCGCGCCCATTTCTTTCATAATTAAAAGTTGCCGTTTCAAAGCCGCTTTATTAATGGCGGCACCCAAAGGGCCTAAATCATGGTGCAAGCAAACGCCCTTAATCTTTCTAGATTTTCCGTTTAACATAAAACCACCGTGAGCGTTGACCTTTACCTCACGAATACCGAAGCGAACGGAATCCACATCCACTAATCGATCACCATCATAAAGTTCGATCTTTGCTAAGTACAAAGCTGGGCGCTCGGGCGACCACAATGCAGGTCGCTCCAATATTAGATTTTCCTCTATCGGAATTCCACGCCAAACTAAATTCGCCTCCTTTGTGAGAAGTACATGGCTTTTCTGATCGAGAACGGTTGTTACTGTCCGCAATTTCTTGTTTTGGTGCGCATTCAGTTCTGCCTTTATACTAATTTGTGCTAAACTGTCGGATACCACTGGCGTGGTAACCGATAGGCCCCAGGGCACCACCGCAGTTTCATTTGTAAATAATAGCCGAACAGGCCGATATAAACCTGCTCCCGGATACCAACGCGAAGATTCCGGTTGATTTTCCAACCGAACGGCTAACACATTTTCGCCTTCAACCCCTAAAAAAGGAGTGATATCGAAATGAAAAGAGTTATAGCCATAGGGCCAAAATCCCACTTCTTTTCCGTTGATATAGACCCGTGCTTCGCTCATAGCTCCGTCGAATATAATGCTTGCACGGCGGCCGGCTAAAGATTCTTTCGGCAACGTCGTCCGGTACCATCCTACTCCTATGTAGGGAAGTGCGCCGGTGCGGCCCGTTTTTTCGCTAGGTATCGTTTCACCATTTTGCGTAATGGCTACCGTTTGTTTATCGATTTCTTTATCAAACGGACCGGTGATAGCCCAATCGTGCGGAATATTTATTTTTTGCCAATTTTGATCGTTAAAATCAGGTTGTTCGGCTCCTTTTATATCGCCTCGCTGAAAAGACCACCCTTTATTTAAATAAATTTCTTTTCGTACCTGAGCCGACAACAGGCTGACTGCCATCGTCGCCCATAGGGTAACCGCCATACGCTTCTTCATGAATAAAATCGTTACGCTAACCAAATAGCCTCTAAGTATAATCCCAGCGACTTGTTCAACAATAAGTTATCTCTTTCAATATAGATTTGCAATTTATCTATTTTTTGGATATCGAGCATCTTTTCCAAACTACTTAAAAACCATTGCGGCAAAAATCCAGGATACGGGCGAGGTAAAAGAAAGGTCTTTCCCTGCTGAAGTAAATCGAGTGGAATCCGAATCAGTGAATCGGTTGATTTCAGTGTTATCTCTTTCGAGAAACATTGCCCATCGGAGTCGATGAGGCCAATACTGATGGGTAATGCAGTAGCTTCTTCGATTCCTCCATTGATTACCAACTCACGCGCTTCAGATATATTGGTTGATCGAGCAGGCTGAATAGGAAGCTGTAAACTAAAACCGGGTAAGACATCCGATTGCAGAAGTTATATTCCGGGTCGGAATACAAACTCAATCCTATTTTACCAAAGCTTTCAAAAACGAGTTTGGTAAAACGCCTACGCAATATTTAAAAGATTTAGAAAAGAAGTAAAATCGGCCGAGTGTCGGAATCTGTCGTTACAGATCAATCACGATTAGATACCATGTATCTTGCAGCCAAACAGCTACTTATTTCGCCACTATTTTCTTTTCATCAACCATTTACTAAACCATCCCATTTTTTGAATGCGGCAATTATGAAAGGCGGTCATTTTCCATTTCCCAGAGGGATCACGCACCCATACAGACGTATTAATCGATAAACGATTGGGTGCCACTTTCTTCTGCCATCTAAATTTAATGGCTCCTCTAGCTATAACGACAACAGTCTTTTCATTGAGAAAACGAATATCGGTAATATCCCCTTCCAACTTAGCTCCTTTGAACATAAAATTGTTCATCAGCTCTTTGTGGGCCCGTACATAGGCGGCCCTTCCTTTAAGATGCATCCCATTAAACGTTATATAATCGCAATCCTCGGTGAGATGCTCGCCTGCAGCCTTGAAATCTAAGGTTTCAAACGCCTGGTAAATCGAGCGGTTGGCTTCTTGAATAGCTTTTACATCCATCGAATGTTGGTTCATATGACTGGCTTTTAAATCATGTAAAATAGTATCGGTTTTCATCATATATCGCTCAGGTCAATTATTAGCGTAAAAATAGATAGCGTCAACGCAAATGGCCACTGTTTTTCCGTTAACCATTGCAAATCATCGGTAAACAACCAGATTCAATCGGTTAACCGAACAGGTTACTTTTCACATTAGCTAATAAAAAGACGCAAGGGTATTAAAATGGTTGCATTGGTGAACAACAGTTTTGCTTTTATTTTCAATATCCACTAGTATTAATTACTTATAGACCTAAACAAAGAACTTAAAAATGATGTTACAATAAATAGATGTTCTAGTCTGGTATTTTCATGAAGAGAATTTCATAAAGAAATATCAATTAGAATGCTTATGTTTATTATTCATAAAACAATAAACTAAAAATAAGTTTCATGCACTGTATGAGGGTCCATCTTTTAGTATCAATCCTTTTGATGCCGTTTTTTACCTTTGCTCAAACGAAAACATCTGACGATCTCTTCACCGAAGCAAGGAATGCAGCTTTCGAGCAAAAAAATTATGAGAAGGCTAAACAATTGGCAAAAAGGGCGTTAGCTCAATCGCCCGATTATACGGATGTTGCCATTTTCTTAGGTCGGGTATATACTTGGACCGATCAACCGGACAGCGCAAGAAACGTATTTGAAAACATCCTTTTGCGAGGCGTAACATCGGAAGATCTTTTTTTGGCTTACGCCTCGCTTGAGTACTGGAACGATAATAATCATAAAGCACTAAACCTAGTTAATCAAGGTTTAACCATAAACGCTTCTTCTGAAGATTTGTTATTACTAAAATCCCGTATATTATATGCTGAAACAAATTATCGAGAGGCCGAGCAAGTGATTGGTAATCTATTGAATATCAACAACCAAAATACTGAAGCCCGAGCATTGGCGGCACGGATTTCAGACAACAGTGCATTAAATGCGATAGGTATTGTCTATAATTTTGTCCATTTTAATAAACAATTTGATGATCCCTGGCATTTGGCCGGTATCAGCTATAAAAGACAAACGAAATTCGGATCGGTTATAGCCAAACTGAATTATGCAAACCGTTTCAAAACCAATGGTTTTCAATATGAACTAGAAGCTTATCCCAGAATTTCAAAAATGTTCTACATGTATCTAAATGCGGGATACTCGGGCGATGTCGGAGTATTTCCCAAATATCGTACGGGCGCCTCACTTTACGCCAATTTACCGAAAAGCTTTGAGGCCGAGATTGGTTATAGACAACTTTATTTTACTGACGCCACTTGGATGTATACCGCATCGGTAGGAAAATATTTTAGAAACTTTTGGTTTAATTTTCGTACTTATCTTACTCCTGATAATGAAGACATATCGCAATCTTATACATTCACCACCCGTTATTATATCGGGGGAGCGAACGACTATTTCGGTGCCGCTATCGGCACGGGTATATCACCGGACGATAAAAATACAAACGTCCTTTTGGAGGAAGCCTATAAACTACGTACCAACAAAATAATGCTTGAATACAATTTCTCAGTAAAAAACCTCCATATATTTAATGTGAACGCAAGCTTTTTCAGGCAAGAATATCAGCCTACCATCAAAGGGAACCAGCTAGATATCGGTATCTCCTATCAAAAGCGGTTTTAATGATTTGAAAGTGGGCCGCTAATGAAACGCAATAGTGAATCCGGAAGCAACGAGTTGTTCTTTATGAATCGATCGTTTTTCTCTTTATATCGATGAAAGGCCGCACGCAATTCATCCCGAATACGACTGTCCTGAACAACTTCCTCATCCAGCCCCTCCGTAAACATGTATAAAGACTCTTCGTTTAGATGATATTTACCCATAACAAAATCGATTAATTGTGATTTCGTCTGCATTAGTGGCAAGCCCTGTTCACTCACCATAGTTGACAAGGTATCCAAACCGTTCCCTAACCAGGTAACATTTTCGGGAATCTGTATGGAATATTGCTTATTTAGAAAACGGAGTAGTGAAGGCGTTATATCTAAATGACTAACAATGTTGGTCAGTTTTGCAGTGCGTTTCAACAGCGGCGAATATATAATTAACGGAACATGATAACGATCTATTTTTGTACGCATAGGTATCTCGGGCATTCTGTGATCGCCGGTGATAATAAAAATAGTTTGATTGTAATCGTTCCTTTGTCGATAGGCCATAAAAAACGATCTTAATGCATCGTCTGCATTCAACACACTTGTGAGTTGTAAAGCATATCGCCTTAATTCAATACGCTTTTGCGGATTAGAGGTAATATCAGCAAGTCGTTCGTCGAATCGTTTTGCAAAAAAATCCGGGTTATTGATAAGAAAAGGATTATGTGTTGAAACGGATAGAAGCACGCTTACTTGTGGTTGTTTATCATTCTCATTCCGGCTCTTTAAAAAATGGTTAAATAGCGATTGATCATCATATCCCCAGCTGAAATCATTTAAAGCAGGTAATTTTTTATAGCTAGGCGGAAACGTTTTTCCATCATTCAATTCGGATAAATCATTTTTCTTCAAAAAGATGTCCATATGATCAAACGAGGCATCCCCTCCATAATAAAATGAGCTGTGGTATCCATTTTTCTGTAGTACGTTCAACAATGAATAATGTAAGGGCATTTGTTCGCCCAGCTCCAAAAAACCATGTTCTCCAAATGGTAACGATGCCAATACCGATGGTAGAGCGGCAAAAGTTCTCCCACCTGCGCTTAGGCAATTTTCCCAGTAAAGCCCCTGTTTAGCAAGGGAATCCAAGAATGGCGTAAAGTTGCCTAAATAAGCTCCCTCGTTAACGAATGCCCGACCAAATCCTTCCATTAAAAGAATAATAATATTAGGTTTTTTCTCGCTTTTGCGAAAAAAGGGACTTAGTACATCTTCCGTTTTGTCTACTCTTAAGAAAGGGTAGTTCAGTGGATCTAAATAGTAGTATTCCTTAACGGAAACTTCCATATCTCCTACCGATGTCTGTTCATTATTAAATTGTAAAAGGCCACCAGGAAAATAATTTAGGTAGCTTTGTCTATAAAAATAATTCGATTTATTGGTTACGAGGCTCTTTTCAAAATCGCTAGTCGACCAATGGTCTCTAAATAATTTATCCGAATTGACTAAAAACGACCCTATTCCCGCGACAAAAAAGAAACCGATAAATGCCATAGACCACATCTTTCTCAACTTTATCCAACTAAAACATGCAATACCGACAAAGATGACAATAAGTAGCTTTAGAACATTGACAACATTGATTGCGCCGGATGAACCGATTGTTTGTTTAATTTCAGACGATGAGTAACTATAAATATCAGCACCTAATGGAACAAGCGATACAAGAAAATATTGAACAAGAATAGTTTGTACTAAAAGGATAAGTACAAAAATGCCGGCCGTTACAATTAAGGCCCATTTCGGGGAGATAAAACGAAGGATGTAAAAAACTATAAAACTAAAGAAGCTTGCCGAAAGCCAAAATAAAAATTGATTGAAAAGCATTTGCGCAAAAAGTACACCACCATTTGATAATGGACCAAATTGCTGTGTATAAACGATAAATTCAATGAAGCTAGCGATCAATAACAGCCCTAAAAAAACAATAGATAAATTAATATAAGGGGATACCAGCATGTTAAAACGTTGGGATGACGTTTCAGCTGCTGATGAGTGTTGAGATGCCTGCTTGGCATTAAAACCCCGTCGCGTCATATCTCCCCAGGCTTTTTTCTTGAGTAAATAATCACGGAGTCCCCGGACTGCAGATAATACCACAAAAGGATGGAACAAGAAAGGTTCTAGAATAGCTGTTAACACTAATTTTACGACATCGGTATTCCTTCTATAAACACGATAGGTTACAGTATCAACCAAGATGGCGTAAATAGAGTAGAGAACGCCGAACACCATGACGAAACCGAGCAAAATAAAGAAAGCGGGCCAATCAACTAATCCCAGTATGAGGAAAACAAAAAAACCTATAAACCCTATAAATTCTATTATCGGCCCTAAAAATTCAAATAAAAACCAATATGGATAACTAATTAAACCCGTAATGCCATATTTCGGATTAAAAAATAATTTCTTATGTTTCCATAAGGTCTCAATTGTGCCACGCATCCATCTATTACGTTGACGACCAAGAATTTTAAAGCTATCCGGTGCTTCTGTCCAGCATAAAGGATCAGGTATATTTACAACACGGTACGCTTCATTCTGCTCTTCCATGTAGCGCCTCATTCGGACAACCAACTCCATATCTTCTCCAACTGTGCCGTGATCATAGCCACCTGCCTTGAGTATGATTTCTTTATCGAATGCCCCGAATGCACCCGATATCAGCAACAAGCCATTTGCACGACTCCAGGCAAGTCTTCCCAGCAAAAAAGCCCGAATATACTCCAATGCTTGGGAACGAGCTAACCAACTTTTTGGCAGCTTTACTTCAACAAGCTTACCATTTTCTATCCTACAATCGTTAGCCAATCGGATAATACCACCACAAGCAATTGTCCGTTTATCTGTTTCTTCCATGAAAGGTTTCGCTAGCTTCAAGATAGCATCCTGCTCTAAGATGCAATCTACATCTATACATACTGCATAGTCGTTACTTGCGATATTTATCCCCACATTTAAAGCATCTGCTTTTCCACCATTCTCTTTATCAACGACTAATAGCTTCTTAAATGCGGGATTCTTACTTTTGTACACTCCCCTAACTTCCTTCGTTGGCAATACATAATCGACGTAAAAATCGGCCTTAAAAAGTTCATACGCATCAATCAATTTTTGCAAAGAGTTATCTTTGCTTCCATCATTGACAATAATAATTTCCAGGTTGACATAATGAATGGAAAGAAGGGAACGTACATTTTCTACAATAGTGGCTGATTCATTGTACGCCGGAGCCAATAAACTAAAGCTTGGAGCGTTAGTAGAAGTAGCTAAGAGACGATAGTCCGTAAAGCTATTTTTACGCATATGCTTTATAATCGCACCCAACGAAAAAAGCCCTATCCATAAATACACTAAACATAATAATATGGCATAAAGTAGGATTCCAAACGTAAAGAATTCATAAAAAATTAACTGCCAGTTCATTAATAATGCCCTTCCATAGCTTGGTTAATAATTGTTTTAGCTGGTTCATCGAGTTGCTTCTTGGTCTCTTCCAGGACAGCAACTCCTTTTGCGGAACAGTTTAAAATAGCTCGGGCTGCACCTAATCTAACTTTACTGTTGTCATTATTATAGAATTCATGTAATAAAAAATTTAGTTCATTTATGCCTGCAATATTCTCTAAGACACGAATAGCCCGCATTTTGTATGCGTCAGATGCGTTATCATAAACCTCAATGACAGCAGCCGCTGTATTTTCTTGAGAAATACGTTCTAGCGTTTTCAGCGACTGCATTTGTACTTTTATTGAAGATGCCGAAATTTTTAATAAGACGTTTTCATGGAGTTCAAGTAATTGAAATTTTGCAATAAGCTTCAATGCAAATATAACAACGCTCTGATTATCCGAATTTAACCAACACTGAACATGATGTGCTGCATTAAGTGGTAATTGCCCGATCGCACTTAGCAGCTTAAGCTGCTGCCAATCTGAAATTGGATTTTGCAAATCATCTAAGAAAGCCAACCCTTGGAACCCCTTCAACCTAACTAAGCCGTACTGTGCTTCTAATCTAATAATGTCCTTATAATGATTTACCAAACTTACAATTTCGGGTTCCGCTTCCGAGATTTGCATGGCACTTAATTCTTGTATAGCGGAAGCCACAATATGCGCATGCCTGCTGGACAACCTTGCTATACTGTCTTTGTCTAACCTCAGTTGTTTATAAACTACCTTTAAATTGGACGCTGCAATACCTGAAAGACTTTTTTCCGCATTCACTAAACTTCTTGCTAAGTATTTTCTAAATCTTCGATTAGTTAAATGGTCATTTAGCGCCGTGGGCGGCTGCAATGGAATATCAGCGGATGCCGCCTCATATATTACGATGGCTATTAGCTGTTGCCAAGATTTCCTTAAATCTGCAGCACGGTTTTTTTCAATCAAAAAAAACAAAATGACAATAAAAACCAGGAAGAGAAGACTTACCATCACGAGAGTTGCCCAAAAGAAATCAATAATGGGTAAGCCAAGAAGTGTTTCGTTCAACTGCATAATTAATACAGAATTCTATTTAGCGTCCAACGGTAAAACGTTTAATACGAAGAATAAGCTCTCCTGGACTAAACGGTTTGACAATAAAATCATCAGCACCCAACTTAAAAGCGTCCAAAACAACTTCTTCTTGGCCTAATCCCGAAAGAATAATAATGGGTATCGCTTTTTCTTTTATGGCGCGAACGGCAGTCACTATTTCTAAACCCGAAACATAAGGCATCATAATATCCGTGATAACCAGATCGGGGAGTGTTTCCTTTATTTTCTCAAGGGCATCCTTTCCATCAATGGCAGAAATTATTTGATGGTTTTCCTTTGACAGCCTGAACTCAAGAGTTTTCCGTATTAACTCGTCATCTTCTGCAATTAAAATAATCATTCAGCTACTAGTTAAAAGGTGTAATTCCAATTATTTTCTTTACTATTTTTATTTCTTCAAAAATCTTGCGCAACAAGTCTTGCCGAGTAATTTCTACTATACTGTCAGCCCTTTCAAGTTCCTCGGCAAGTTCATTCAGAAGAAGCAAACCGGCCGTTCTTGAGGTTCCTAGCAATTTATGCCCTATCTTTTTTAAAGACTGAAGATCTTGTTCTTCTTGAGCTTGTTCTATTTTCTTGACGGTACCTTCTAACTCAGATATGGTCAATTTTATGAATTCCCTTTTAAACGTTTCATCGCCAGCGGCGTAGTCGTCCATCATATGATAATCGACGTGTAAATCGACCGTTATCTCATCTGTTTTTTCCTTAAAAAGCCAGGTCTTGATCTTTAACTCAATATCTGCTTCCACAATAGGTTTTGCGATAAAATCATTAAACCCGGCATCTAAGCATTTCTCCATCTCCCCTTTCACATTGCCGGCAGTAAGTGCTATTATGATAACATCAACGCCGGAGGGCAAAGACCGAATGCTACGTGTTGCTTCTATTCCATTAAGTTCGGGCATTTGAATGTCCATAAAAATAAGGTCTGGCATTTTGACTTTGCAGGCCTCTACCGCAAGCAAACCATTTTCAGCTTTTTCAATTGACGCAAGTGGGGCAATGCGTTCGATAATTGTGCTCGTTAACAACATATTAACCGCATTATCTTCGGCAATAAGCACATTAAAAGGACGAACGACAGCTTTAGATGGCAACCGATCGCTTTCTTCACCATTTACTACATCAATCTTTTGCGTTCGCTTAAGAGCCTCGTACATCTCTTTCGTATTAATCGGTTTCCTTACCCGTGTTACCATTAATTCATTTGATTGTTTAACAATATCTTCGTCTTCAGATGAACTGTATAGCAAAATAATTGGAATGTTGGAATATTCCACTTTTGGGCTCTGTCGTATTTTTCTAATTACCTCTAAGCCATCTAAAATCGGCATCTGGTAGTCTACAATCAGTAAATCATATTTTTTATTGTCGTATAATTTTTGCAGGGCATCGAAGCCATTACTAACAGATTCAGAATGAATATTTTTCAACGCCAACATCCGTTCCAGTATCATCCTATTATGATCATTATCATCTACGATCAAAACAGATTGCAAGTCGTTTAAATCACCATTTCCTGCAGGATCTCCAAGCTCAAACGACGTTTCTAAGTTAAAAAAGAACGTGCTTCCAATCCCGACCTCGCTTTCCAGCTGCAGATGACTGCCCATTAACGCTAACAATTTATTGGAAATAGTAAGACCTAAACCTGTTCCCCCATATTTCTTAGTAATAGTACTATCTTCTTGGGCAAAAGCCTCAAAAATTTCATGTTGTTTGTCTCGTTGAATACCGATACCCGTATCTGTTACGGAAAACCGCAAAGTAGTTTTGTTATCTGAGGCGCTTATTTGTACTTCTTCTATTTTCAGTTCTATTTCTCCTATTTCTGTAAATTTGACGGCATTACCCAGTAAATTAATAAGTATTTGTTTTAATCGTGCATCGTCCGCCCAGATAAAACGCGGAAGATGAGGAGACATATCGAGAATTAATTCCAATCCTTTCTTTTGAGCTTGGTAGGTGATAACGTTTATTACCTGTTCACTCAAGTCAAATAAGTCTATTCTTTCAGAATTCAGCTCCAGTTTACCCGCTTCGATTTTAGAAAAATCAAGGATATCATTAATAATCGCTAAAAGCGAAACTGCAGAATCATTAACGATCGTGAGATACTGTTTCTGCGTATCATTTAATGAAGTTTTTAATATCAGATCAGTAAAGCCAATCACACCGTTGAGAGGCGTTCTTATTTCGTGGCTCATGTTAGCAAGAAATTCAGATTTAGCTTTGCTGGCTTGTTCCGCTATTTTTTTTGCCTTCCGCAATTCCTCGCTCTTTTCAAAACTTTCTGTTATATCCTGCGTAAACATAACCAGTCCCCCCACTTCATTATTAAAGTGACGCCAAGGTCTGATTTCCCAAATAAGGTGTTGTTCGTGGTCCCATCCCGGTGGCGTCCAGACATCGTCATTTTTTTTATGCACCTCGCCATTCAGACATTTTTTATGAATTTCTTTCCAATCGTCAGGAAGATTCGGAAAAACATCGTAATGTGATTTGCCAATAATACTCACATCTGCTAAATGATAACTTTCATACCATCGTTTGCTGACGGCAATATATCTTAAATCTTTGTCTAACATTGCTACAGCCGCCGGCGCATGCTCAATGAACGTTCGAAGCCTGGCCCTTTCCTCTATTAATGCAACTTCTGCCCGCTTCTTTTGATCTATATCTTGGAAAGTACCGAAAATCCGTTTGCATACACCTTCTATCATTTCGGGTTGTCCGTGGCTTCTGACCCAAATCAATCGTTTCTTTGCGGTGCGTAACTGTAATTCTAAGTCATAAGGTATGCCTTTCGTCACGGCTTCTTGAAATGCTTCTTCTATATACGCACGATTCTCGTCTTCATAAAAGGCCAATGCCTGTTCAATGGTCGGTTCATAATCGACTGCGACTTCATGAATACTTTTTGTAACATCCGACCATATAATTCTATTATTCGTTAAATCTACCTCCCAGCCGCCAACCCGCGCGACGCGGTTGGTCTGCTCCAACATTTCTTTCGTCTTCTTGAGATCACCCTCCAACTTCAAACGCTCAGTCATGTCAATCGCATTTCCAATAATGTAATCGTTACCTTCTGCGTCTTGCTCTAACACATTATTATAGAGCCAAAACAAGGGCTGTCCGTCTTTATGAAGCGTTTTCATAAGCCCTGTATCTTTGCGATTTAATTTGATACGATTCAAATATCCTTTCAGAAATTCGTGATGATAGGGTGGAACTAAATCGAATAAGGACATTCCTAGAATTTCTTCCTTTTTATAGCCTAGTATGGCAGCACCTGCTTGATTGACCGACAAAATATTGCCCGCTAAGTCGTGTGTACACATCAGGCCCTGAGAATTCTCAAAAAAAGAACGAAGTTTATTTTCGCTTATCTCTAGCTCTTGATTCTTTAGCGTTTCTTCCGTCATATCACGACCAACGACGAAAATCTCATTTTCTCCGATATTAGGAGTTACAGACCATTGGATCGTTCGATTAGATCCGTCTTTTGCCAATAAACGATTAGTAAAATGAATGGTGTTCTTTCCGGATCGCCTATCTGAAAGTTCGTCCTCTGTCTTCCTGATATCATCCGGATAAACAAACGTTAAAAGTTTCTTTCCAAGCAACTCGCTTTCTCGCCAACCTAAAAGGTCTTGGAAAGCGGGATTCACCATTTTTATGATGCCTTCGGAGGTGACCGAGCTGATCAAATCTTTTGATATGTCAAACAATTTAGAAAAGTACTTTGCTTCTTGGGTATTCTTTCTCTCAAGTATTAAAGTAACCACCTGCTTAGCCAAAAGCTCAAGAAGTCTTTTCTGCTTTTCGTTTAATTCTTTCGGCTTTTTATCGATAACACATAATGCTCCCAATGCATATCCGCGAGGATCAATTAACGGGTAACCTGCGTAAAAAGCGATATTTGGATCTCCTGTAACGAGTGGGTTATGAACAAATCGGCTATCTTTTGCTGTATCGTTTACTTGGAAAACGCTGTCATTTAAAATGGTATACTGGCAAAAGGAAATATCACGGCTCATTTCAACCGTATCGATACCTTTCTTCGATTTAAACCACTGTCTGTTTTCGTCAATAAGTGATATAAGCGAAATTGGGGTGTCGCAAATCAAACTAGCCGCTTCAGTAATGCTATCAAAGTCTTCCTCTTCAAGTGAATCAAGTATATCATAATTTCTCAGCGCCTGCACGCGCTCTTTCTCGTTTTCAGGAATTGGAAAACTTATCATAATTTGGATTTATTGTACACCTAATATACAACAAACAAAAACAAATTAAGTTCTTTATAAAGAAATGTAAGATGATTTAGAAATATCAATGTCGAATCAAAACGACCTAATTTTCATAAAACCGACACAAGTATCACAATAATTCACATGAAAGCTGGTTGCAGTATACTCTTTGTACGTGATCATCATAGTCTAATTATTGTATTGAATTGCCTCTGCCTTATAGTATGAATCAGCATCTTCGCCGCCTGTATATTCAATGCCATGAATAATAACTCCATCTGCACCGACAGCTTTAGCCTTTTCAACTATTTTCCGCTTCGCCACTTCTTCATTGAGCAAAACCTTCGAAGATATATGTCCGATAACTTTATAGTCTTTTTTAACGTCTTTGCTTGCATAATAAACATCCATATGCATCGTCGGATTAAATCGATCTCCAAGATAAGATGTGCCGACGCAGGACATCATACTCAATAAAATAGGTAAAAATAGCTTTTTGTTCATAATTGATTCGATTGTTACTGGTTAGACTGGCGAAACACGTTTTGGTTTAGCAAACGGTTATAACTTGTCGCTATATACCCGGATATTGCCGCATTTCGAGTGCTCACATTCACTAATTCAACTTAAATTTACGTTCAAATTTACATTCATCATGACACGTAGATTACCAACCATTACATTATTAATGCTAGTTTTTTTATCTATGAAAGCTCAACAAACACAAATTGGCAGTTATGCCCAAGTAAATGGCCTGAAAATGTATTATGAAATCCATGGTAAAGGTAATCCCTTGGTATTATTACATGGAGGAGGATCAACCATTGCAACTACTTTCGGCCGCATTTTACCCGAACTTGCCAAAGCACATCAAGTAATTGCAGTAGAGCTACAGGCGCATGGGCACACTACTGATATCGATAGGCCACTCAGTTTCGAACAGGATGCAGATGATGTCGCGGCACTCTTAAAGCAGCTGAGCATTAAGAAAGCGAGCTTTATGGGGTTCAGCAACGGAGGTACCACCTGCTTGCAAATTGCTATACGACACCCCGATTTAGTAGACAAGCTTATTGTGGCCTCTTCCAATTATAAGCGCGGCGGACTGCAACCCGGCTTTTTTGAGGGTATGGAGCAAGCAACACTTGATAATATGCCACAACCATTGAAAGACGCCTATTACGCTATTAATCCTGACCCAAAGGGGCTACAAGCCATGTTTGAGCGGGATAAGGCTAGAATGCTTGCATTTAAAGATATAAGCGATGAGCAAATAAAGAGCATTCAGGTTCCTGTGCTTGTCGTGAATGGCGATACGGATGTAATTCGTACCGAGCACGCACTTGAACTTTCCCGGATGTTACCGCATGCACAACTGGCCATTCTACCTGGTGGGCACGGTGATTATCTAGGGGAAATTTGTGCGCCAAATAAAACAAGCAATATGCCGGTCTTCTTTGTAGCTTTGATTAACGACTTTCTTGGGAAATGATGCCGGAAAACGCACTCCTTATAATTATACTGCCATCAAAACGGATAGACAAGATTTAGTAATGTCAATATGACATCTTCCATCCTTGTTGCACAGCTTTTGCTGAGGCTCGAAAAAAGGATTGATTTTGCATGATGACCATTCATTTGACAGAAAATAATAAACTGAAAAAGTTGATTGTTGTAGGAGATCGGGTGCTGGTAAAACCGGCGAAACCTAATGAGCGGACAGAAAGCGGGCTCTATCTACCACCCGGGGTTCAGGAGAAGGAAAAGGTGCAACAGGGTTATGTTATAAAAACAGGGCCAGGTTATGCTATTCCCGTACCCGCTGATGAAGATGATGCTTGGAAGCCACAAGAAGAGAAGGTAAAATATATCCCCCTACAGGCGAAGGAAGGAGATTTAGCAATTTTCTTGGTAAACGGCTCCACCGAGATCTTGTATCAGGGTGAAAAATACTTCATTGTTCCGCAAGGGGCCATTTTAATGCTGGAAAGAGAAGAAGAACTCTAATTCTTTGCATGGCGGCGATTTTCAAATTTGTTGCTTGACTAAACAATATCACCTCATGACTGTTAAGTTAAGCAACAAATTATTTCTATTATGAAAAATCTTAAAAAGCTATTCGCAACACTATCAGCTTGTTTATTTTTATCGATTATTGGCTGTGGACAAAATGGCCAGGAAAACGAAACGGAAGGTGATTCTTATCGAGATACCGTAGAAGCGCCTACGACTAACGATAACAATATGCGCAATGACCAACCGACGGACGAGTTGACAACAAAGGATTCGCTGAGTACCGACTCTATTTGATGTTGCTGCTAAGCCAACTTGCAAGCAAACTTATCTTTACCTATTTTTGCTAATAATGTTAGCAAACAAATGAAAGAAGAGATAAATTTTTACTTATTACAGGCGGATAAATTCAATCCTTATATTAACCGAAAGGAGCATCTTCAACGTATTTATCCTAAATTGACGTGGGAAACGATTTTAAGCCACCGACGGGAAGTCTATACTCGAGATCGGATAATCATCTACTTAAAACAAAACATAGAAAGATTAGGTGCGCTTGGCTTTAGGGAAGTAGCGGAGCGGCATCTCCATCAGTACGAACGGGAAAGCTATCCGGAGTTATTTTATGACGAGTGAGCTTGGTAGCCACATAAAAACAAAAGGTTCTTTTTAACAAGGAACCTTTTGTTTTTTATACTGTCGGTCAGGGTTTTATTCGCCTGCTTTTTTACCTACTCGAAACAACCATCCGGAATCAGTAACTGCATACAGGGCACCGTCCGGTCCTTCTGTTATTGCCCGGAAACGTTGCGCTTGATCGGCTAGCAGTCTTTCCTCTCCAACTACCTTATTATCCTGAATAACAAGACGAGCTATGTGCACACCACTCAAGGCGGAGATAAATAGGTTATCCTTCCATTCAGGAATCACGTCGCTGCTGTAAAAGGTAATACCGCTGGGTGAAATTACAGGGTCATAGTAATAAATAGGCTGCTCTAAACCTTCCTTTTGTTGAATGCTATCGCCAATTTTTTTCCCACTGTATTCGATACCATAGGTTATAATCGGCCAACCATAGTTTTTACCTGGAAGAATACGATTTACTTCATCACCTCCCCTTGGTCCAAACTCGGTTTCCCAAAGATCGCCCGTCGTAGGATGAAAAGCTAGGCCTTGCACATTTCTATGGCCATATGAATAAATCTCAGGGCGCGCATCCCCCTTACCCTCGAAGGGGTTACCTGGAGCAGGTTTACCGTCCTTTGTAATTCGAAGAATTTTACCTAAGCCCGACTTCAAGTCTTGGGCTTGAGGTCTTGTTTCCAGATCAGAACGCTCGCCGGTGCTCACGATGAGATTACCTGTTTTATCAAAGAGAATACGACCACCATAATGTAATGTTCCATCATGAACAGGTGTCGCTTCGTAAATGACTTGCGCCTGCTCAATTGTCTTTTCGTCAGCAGCTAACTTACCTTTGCCAACTGCTGTCAAGTTGCCGCCGGCCTTAGGTTCTGAAAAAACCCAATAAACCATCCGGTTATTTGCAAAGTCAGGGTCTATGGTTAGCCCCAGTAAACCACCTTGTCCCCTTGCATCAACCTTAGGTAAGCCCGTAATGGCCTCGCTGATTTTACCGTCTTTTGCAACAATCCGCATCGTACCACCTTTTTCAGTAATCAGAAACCTTCCATCCGGTAGACAGGTGATACCCCAAGGATTTTTCAATTCTTTGTTGAGTACGGTGACCTCGTAAGGAGTGCTTGTTTTTACAGCGCCTATACGCGTTTGTCCTGCGAAAGCTGGTTTATAGTCGCTATTCGGTGAACCCGTCTCTACCGGTGGTAAGCTGGTTGTATCCGCGCCTACCGGTCCGCCGTTCTTATTGGCTGAAGAACTACAAGAGGCAACAGATAATGCTAATCCGGAAAGCAATCCTAAAAATGTTGAGTTATATGACATAGTTTATCTTTTTTGCGATTATAAAACTATTGAATTTTATTTATATCAGCAATTAATCCTACACTAACAAAAAAAGAAGAGTACCATCAAAGCTCCCAGAAGCGTATTAAGAAAATTTACGCCATTATTTCCCAAATATTGCTTTCTTTCCAAACTCGCACCTAAAATAGAATCGAACAGGTTACCTAAAAAACCCGCAATAGCGATAAAGACGGCTACTTTATTCAATCCTGCATAAACAATCCCCATTAAAGCTGAAGCCATAAGTCCTATCAAGGTACCTTCCACGCTGACGACACCATCTTCACCTCGGATGTCGTGTTTGAAAGTTAACATGTTATAAAAAGAACGGCCATAAAGGGTACCTAATTCGGAAGACAAAGTATCTGCCAATGCCGCTGCAAGACTGCCGACCATCATGATTTTATAGACATCGGTATGCGACACATCTATCAAGCATAAAACTGCTAGCAATCCGGCAACACCTCCATTTGCAAACACCTGTCCCGCTCCCCGTGTTTCTTCATGCTTAGATAAGGCAAGTAACCGCGCTTTATCTATTTTCTTATGTGAAGTTGCCAATACGGCAAGGCCAAAAAATAAGCATAACATCAACAATTCCTTGATTCCCATAACATAAAAAACCAACAAGCCGATACAAGAGGCTAGCCCGGCAGCAGAAACCGTTAGCTTTTTCGTGAGAACGGCTAACATGGCACAGATTAATAATACAAAACAAAGAATTAGCGAAGAATTTCCCATTAAATTGTCAGGATTATCCAATATAACATCATTTAACAAATTATTATTATTAGAGTTTCTACCTTTACCCCATCACACATAAAACAATTGCGCTATGAATTCCACAACATTATCATTGAAGGGAAATAGTGAAATACTTATCAAAAAACCAGGCGTAAAAGAACTGATCGCCGTTGCAAAGGGAATGAAAAAAGATGGATTTTCCTATGACGAAATCGCGAGAGAAACAAAACTCACACTAGCTTTTGTTATGTCTTTGTTTAAATAGTTCGTTTGCGTGCGTTGCTACCCCTTATATAGCAGCGCACGTAAAATGCAAATGCACGATCATTTGATGTTTAAACATTTATTATTTTAGCAGCTATTTTATTTATCAATCCAATCTACTATTTTTGTAGACATTTAAACAAAAAAATAGCGTATGAAGACAATTATCCCAGCATTCGCCCTCGTGCTCCTTTTAGCAGCATGTGGTGGTTCAACAAGCGATCAAGCGAAAACCGAGGAAAAACAGGAAGCTGCGGCGGCAACCGGTAGTTCTTACAGCATCGATACAACCGCTAGTCAGGTCACTTGGCAAGGTACTCATAAAGGCGGCTTAGCTCCTCGTTTTGGAAACATTAAGGTTACAGGTGGTTCATTATCCGTTGAAAACGGGACGGTAACCGCAGGCGATTTGGAAGTAAGTCTTGCCAGTCTGCAAGTTGATCCTAAGTCTGTTACCGAAGAGGGCAAAAAACATACAGATTTAGAAGGTCATCTAAAAAGTGCTGATTTTTTTGACGTCGCAAAACATCCTGCTGCAAAATTTGTCATCACCGCTGTAGCACCTTACGACAGCACCAAGCAAAAAAGTTTGCTTCCCGGTGCTACTAATTTGGTCAGTGGCAATTTAACGTTAAAAGATAGCACCCTCAATATAACGTTCCCTGCACAACTTACGGTAGCTGAAAACGAAGTGACGGCTAAAGCAAAGTTCACGATCGATAGAAGCGCTTGGGGTATCAACTATAAAACAGAAGGAAGTCCTGAAAATTGGGCGATCAGCAAAGACGTTGAAATCGGCTTTGATTTGAAAGCTGTTAAAAAATAATTCCAAAAAAGTAGTTTATGAAGGCCTGACGTCAATGTTCAGGCCTTTTTTTATGTCACTAGTCCTACACCAATTCATATACTCATCCAAATAATATAGCAAGTCGCTAACTAAGTCATTTTCTACCACATTGTTATCTATAATAAAAATGACCGCCCATTTTTAAGGTTTTCTTTTTATCTTAGGTCGCGTTGTAATATTTCCACTTATATACGCTAACATCAGCACTTATGTCTATACTGCAGCACATTAAAGAAAATCAATTAGTTGCGATTGTTAGAGGAGCAGATCCAAAGGATATCCTCTCTATTGCGGAAGCACTGTATGACGGGGGAATCCGTTTATTAGAGATTACCATGAATTCCACCGAACCTCTGGCTGCCATCGAGCAGGTGAGCAATAAACTGGGCGATAAGCTCATTATCGGCGCCGGAACTGTACTGGATAGCACGATGGCAAAAGATGCCATTCATGCCGGTGCGCATTTTATTCTTTCTCCTATATTGGATAAGAGGGTCATTGAGACGACCAAGAGCCTAAACAGGGTAAGCATTCCGGGTGCCTATACAGCGACGGAAATTTACCAAGCTTACCAAATGGGCGCGGATATTATAAAAGTTTTCCCGGCTACTTCACCATCTTATCTAAAAGACATTGCCGGTCCGCTGCCACACATTCCTTTGCTCCCAACCGGTGGCATCACGATCGATAATATTGCAAACTTTAAAAAAGCAGGAGCCGTAGGCTTCGGAATCGGAAGTGCGCTCGTGGATACCAAGCAACAAGTGACCGGCCAATACCTGCTAAACCTCACCCATACCGCTAGAAAATTTGTAGAAGCAGTTAACGTATAATAGCAATTCAGATGAAGATTAAAAGTTATGAATTATTTCAGGTACCTCCACGATGGTTGTTTTTAAAAATAGAAACCGATGAAGGGATCGTGGGTTGGGGAGAACCGGTGATCGAAGGTAAAGCGGCGACAGTAAAAACAGCAGTCGACGAATTGATGGAATACCTGATGGGTAAAGATCCAATGCATATTGAAGATCATTGGAATGTGCTATATCGCGCAGGCTTCTATCGCGGTGGGCCGATTATAATGAGTGCAATTGCCGGTATTGACCAAGCGTTGTGGGACATCAAAGGTAAATTTTATAATGCCCCTATTCACCAGCTATTGGGAGGAAAAGCGAAAGACAAAATGAAAGTCTACTCCTGGATTGGAGGCGATCGTCCGGCAGAAGTTGGCTTAGCAGCGAAAAAAATGGCTGAACAAGGCTTTCTTGCGGTAAAAATGAATGCCACTGAAGAACTCCAGTATGTCGACAGCTATGATAAGATAGACGAAGCGGTTGCAAGGATTGCAGCGGTACGAGAGGCTGTTGGTCCGGCTTTTGGGATAGGGATCGACTTCCACGGAAGGGTACATAAACCCATGGCAAAAATATTGGCAAAAGAGCTGGAGCGCTATAGACCGATGTTTATCGAAGAGCCTGTACTACCCGAGAATAACGAGGATCTGCGAGAAATCGCCAACCATGTGGCTATTCCAATCGCAACCGGGGAGCGGATGTTTTCTAAATGGCAATTCAAGGCTTTGCTGAAAGAAGGATATGCTGATATTATCCAGCCTGATCTTTCGCATGCCGGCGGTATTACCGAATGCAAAAAAATCATCTCCATGGCAGAAGCGTTTGACGTAGCGGCAGCTCCGCATTGCCCGCTCGGCCCAATAGCGCTTGCCGCCTGCTTACAGGTCGATGCTACCTGTCATAATGCTTTTATTCAAGAGCAAAGTTTAGGTATACACTATAATGAGGGAAGTGATTTGCTCGATTATCTCGTAGATAAAACCGTATTTGAATATGATGGGGGCTATGTAAACATCCCTGACAAACCGGGACTAGGTATTGAAATTAATGAAGAACATGTAAGAAAAATGGCTGCCATTGGGCACAATTGGAAAAATCCGGTTTGGAGGCATCAGGATGGCAGCGTAGCCGAATGGTAATTGAGTTATTGCGTTCTAACCGGTTTGTCTGACTACGAAAAGCCGATAGCTAATTAATTACAACTGATAACTACCTGCTAAAAGCTAATACCTAAATATGAAACCGACAAAAATCAGGCATCAGATGCTCTTTCTGATCTTTGTAAATGTAGTTATAAACTACATGGATCGAAGTAATCTAGCCGTGGCGGCATCTGATATTGGTAAAGAATTTAAATTCTCATCCGTACAGATGGGGCTTATCTTTTCAGCCTTTAGCTGGACCTATCTTTTATTTCAAATCCCGGGCGGAATTTTAGTCAAGCATATTAGTCCAAGAATATTATACGCAGTCAGCCTCATTAGCTGGTCCTTTGCAACCCTCATACAAGGTTTTGCCAAAGGCTTTGCCACTTTGTTCGGGCTACGTATGATAACAGGCGCATTCGAAGCGCCGGCCTTTCCAATTAATAACCGCGTAGTTAGTGCCTGGTTTCCGGAAAATGAAAGAGCATCGGCCATAGGAATTTATACGTCCGGCCAGTTTTTAGGTCTTGCTTTTTTAATGCCGATACTTTCAAAAATTCAAGCTTATGTAGGGTGGAAGGGTCTTTTTGTTGTAACGGGACTCATCGGCGTCATTTGGGGTTTTGTCTGGTATTTTTTTTACCGTGATCCGATGAAACATACAAAAGTCAATAAAGCCGAGCTCGAAGTTATAGAAAGCGGAGGTGGCTTATTGGACCGAACGCTTACAGGGACCGGTCCGAAAAGAAGCTTCCGGTGGTCCGATCTAAGGGAAGTATTATCCTACAGAAAATTGTGGGGCATTTACATTGGTCAGTTCGCTGTGAATTCTACCTTATGGTTTTTTCTTACCTGGTTTCCTAAATACTTGGTTGACTACCGCGGAATGGGCTTCATCCAATCGGGATATTGGGCTTCTATACCGTATCTTGCTGCGTTCTTGGGTGTGCTTTGCTCTGGCTTCCTCTCCGATTATTTGATTCGAAAAGGCATTTCAGCGGCAAAAGCACGTAAACGTCCTATCATAATTGGTCTTTTAATCTCTGTACTCATTTTGGGTGCTAATTATGTCAATGCACCTAGTCTGGTGATTTTATTTATGTCTTTGTCTTTTTTTGGTGTCGGCTTTGCTTCGATCACCTGGATATTTGTTTCTACCCTTGCACCGAAACATTTGATTGATATAACGGGCGGTGTTTTCAATTTTATCGGCCAGTCGTCCGGCATTATCGTTCCCATAGCCATTGGCTTTTTGGCAAGTGGTGGTAATTTTGCACCTGCTTTGATTTTTGTTGCTTCGCTTGGCCTCCTAGGTGCCTGTTCTTACCTCTTTTTAGTGGGAAATGTTGAACGCATAAAATCTAATGATATTGCTGAATTACCAAATAGTGAAATTTAATGGATACATTTTTAAGCTGCGATTGGGGAACAAGTTCCTTTCGATTACGCCTAGTTGAGGTAAAAAGTTTCAAGATACTTGCCGAAATAAAAAACGATTCAGGTATTTTGGAGACATTTACCGCTTGGCAACAAAACGAGCCTGCG
Organism: Olivibacter sp. EAT-5; assembly: GCF_044784325.1. NCBI lineage: Bacteria > Pseudomonadati > Bacteroidota > Sphingobacteriia > Sphingobacteriales > Sphingobacteriaceae > Olivibacter > Olivibacter sp. EAT-5. The sequence continues at coordinate 5,917,159 of NZ_CP173028.1, forward strand.
ACGAATCGTGTTTTGTTTTACACTTCAATCATAACGAACCACATCCGAATACTAAGCGAGAAGCTTCGTGTTTCGCTTAAGGGAATACCTGTAGTACTATCAGGAATGGCATCGTCTACGATAGGGCTCATTGATTTACCTTATAAAGTTCTACCCTTTGAAATAGATGGTTCTGACTTGCACATCGAAATGTATAAAAGTGACGAGACGACCAATCCGCTTATTATTGTCTCCGGTGCAAGAACTGAAAACGACGTTATGCGAGGAGAAGAGACCAAAATAGTGGGCTGTGCTCAATTGATCGGAAACGATGAGTCCGAGCAGCTGTTCGTTCTTCCAGGTACGCATCCAAAACATGTTCTAATAAAAGATCGCCGGATTATCGGTTTCAAAACCTTTATGACCGGCGAATTTTTTGATCTCCTTTCAACAAAAAGTATCTTGTCAGGATCTATAGCCGCGGGAGAAGATTTAAATAGTCGGGCAAATCAGAAAAGTTTTATGGAAGCAGTACAGCTAAGCCAAACCACCGATCTACTTCACCATAGTTTTCTAGTTCGGACCAATCAAGTATTGGAACGCCTTTCTAAACAACAGAACTATTACTACCTCAGTGGGCTGCTTATTGGAGCGGAGCTAGCGAGTCTGGAATCAAAAAAATCCATATACTTACTTGGGGGGCCCGCGCACCGTTCCTTATATACCTTGGCGTGTTCGACCCTCGGTATTGAGATTATACAGTCATGGGATGCCGATCGGGCTTTGATTCAAGGGCAGGCAACAATTTTCTCAAGAATGAAAGATAGTTCATCCCTTCTCGCTTAACACTAATCTTTTTTTACTTTAACGGCAAATAACGTCCAAGTGGCCAAAAGTAGCAGGACAGCGGAGAACTGATAAATAATCGAGAGATCAATCTGTGCATCTTTCAATGCGCCTCCAACATATACCATCAGCCCTCCTACGATGGTACTCAGAAAATTGAGGAAACCATAGCCCGTAGCGATATATCGATCATCGGCCACTTGCCTTAAAATAGGCATCAGGTTAGCATCATTAAATCCTCTTGCCAGACCAAAGATCAGCATCGCAATGATGGCAATGCCAAAGACAGAAGTAGATGCCATTAAAAAAAGAAACGGGGCGCCCAAAGTAAAACCGATAATAAGCATATAAATTCGGCCCCTATTGTTTTTACGAGTCCAACGATCTGCCAAAATCCCTCCTACGATGACGCCAATAAATGAACCGATCTGAATGTATCCGGTGGCGGAAATTCCGGCTTCGCCGAGGTCAAGGTGAAAATGCTCTTTAAGAAAGGTAGGTAACCAACCGTAAACAAGCCAATTTACAATACCTAACACTGCAAAATAAAACAAGAGAACGTAAAACGAGGCCTTACTAAAAAGATTTTTCAGTGCCCCACGGATGTTAACTTCTAAATCGATTGGAACTACTTCCGTTAAATCACTTTGCGTGCGTTGATGATCTTTTAAAATTTTTAATAAAATAAAAGAATAAACAATTCCAACAATACCAAAAACGTGAAAGCCATAGCGCCATCCCCATAGTTCTGCAATGTACCCACCGATACCGCCCAATGCTAATCCGGCATATAGACCACTCATATGTAAACCGGTTGCCAGCGACCGTGTCCGCCCTCGGTGGTAATCGGTTATTAGGGCCAAAGCGGCAGGAATATAACATGCCTCACTTATACCCATGATGATGCGCGCAACTAGCATTTCGGAAAAAGAGCTTGCAAAACCTGTCCATAAGGTAACCGCCGACCACACCATAACGCTAAAAACAATCACTTTCTTTCTACTGTACTTGTCGGCGAAGAAACCTCCAAAGGGACTTAAAATCCCATACGACCAAAGAAAGACCGACGTCAATAGACCGAATTGTGCATCCGACAGTTTGAAATCAGCCACAATAGGATCGTGCATCGAAGTTATTAATATACGATCAAGGTAATTTAAGAAGGCTACTACCCATAATAAAGCTACAATAAGCCATGCGTAACGATTAACAGTATGTTTCATTATTGATCCGTTATTTTTTCAGGTGTCAGTCTTAGCACGCGAGGGGTACGAACGGCAGGTCTTACTTCTCCCCCCGGTATTATGACAGCATCGTTCCATATAGTTAAACTGGTCGTTACCGGAGCCCAGCTGCTCCCATTTGGATTGGCAATTGCATCTTCTTTTTTATCAGTGGGAACCTCTCCTATTTTCTTCCAGGTATTTGTGGACACATCATAATCTAAAATGTTCGTAGAAAAACCGGGGTGTTGCTGTTTCAATTGATTTGCTTTTGCAGCCAGCTTCCCATCATCGCCTCCAAAAATTAAAAGATGGTATTTGTTAATACCATAAGCCGGATTTGGCGCCGCTACAACTGATTGGGGAAGATCGGCTATTTTCTTCCACCCTACCTGGGGGGTATATTCATAGGCATCTTTCAGGTATTCCCTAACTCCATCCACCAGCTTTGCTCCGCTGAATAAATACAATTTACGATGCTGAACACCTGCAACCGCTAACATTCTGGACGGTCCCGGCCAAGGGTCAAGTACCTTCCATTCTTTCGTATCGGCAGCAAGATCCAATGCCCAAAAATTTTTCTCCGTTGTCTTGGAGTCCGGTTTCCTGATACCGCCCGCTATATAAATAACATCTCCTAACAGTACCCCTGTACAATTGGCTAATGGGTGGGGTAAATCGGGCAATGTACTTTTTTCAATTCTTCCGTTGTCATATCGCAACATCCAAACTTCCTTGTGATGACCATTTTCATTACTCCCTCCGATAAGAATCACTGCATTTCTCCAAGATACGGATACTCCATAACCTAATGGTTGCGACAACCTCCCTACTTCTTTCCATTTGGCGTTTGGGTTGTCTAGTGCGAATACCCGATCGTACCATACCTTATCAGAACCGGTCCAAGGCGCACCGCCATCGGGAAAATTTGCACCACCTATAACCAAAAGTGCGCCATTGCTGACTCCAACAAAAGAACCCGCAAATCCAATCGGATCCGGGAGTGCTTGCAGCTCATCCCATTTTAATTGATTTGTAGAAACGAACTGCGCCACTCCTTTATTTAAAGAAAAAGTCATAAGAAAAATGAGAAGTGAATAAGAAGATCTGTCCATGCTAACATTCAATTATATTTTACAGCTCACTGCTCTTCGCTCAGTATTTCCGAAGCCTGCTTCACCACGTCAAAAAAACCGTTCACATCTAAGGCGTTTTTCAGCTGCAGCACGTCGTCTTCATTTAGCGGCTCAAGTGGTAGCCGACAAGGACCGAGATCAAAGCCTATCATCTTCATGATTGCCCGTTGCGCAGGAATCGGCGGATATTTTACAAGACAACGCACCATGTTAACCGAATGCAATTGCATGTTTGCCGCTTCCTCATAATGTCCGTTTTTATAATACCTTAATAGTTGTAAATAGAGCGATGCAGAAAAAGTATAAGTGCTACCAATAGCTCCCATCGCGCCAACGGCAAGTGCCGGTAGAAGCATCTCATCGTAGCCGAACAGCACATCAAACTTACCCCCTTTATAGTTTAGACAGGCTTGATATTCATGTAAGGTAGAGGCGGTATATTTAAGTCCGGCAAAATTAGGGATCACTTTTTCAGCCTGTTCCAAGAAGGCGAGCATATCAATGGCGATGCCCGTTAATGTAGGGATATGATAATAGTAGAAGGGTGTATGAGGTGCTGCAGAAGCAATCTGAGCCATACTATTCACCAGATTGCTCACAGTAGTAGGTTTAAAGTAAAAAGCTGCGACGGAAGAAATAGCATCAGCGCCAATCTGTTCTGCATGGGCTGCCAATCGTTGACAGTCCGCAATCGAACTGTGTCCAACGTGCACCAGTACCAATATCCGTTTATTAGCAGCTTTCACATAGGCCTCAGCAATAGCCATGCGTTCTTCCACCGTTAAATTCGGCCCCTCTCCATTCGTTCCGCAAATAAACACACCAGATAATCCATCGGCTACCATTTTATCTACTATTCTCGGGATAATATTCAGATTTATTGTTCCATCTTCGTGATACGCCGCAAAAGTTGCCGCTATTAATCCGGTAATTTTATTCATATATTTATTTATTGTAAGTTTTATTTATTTCCAAACAACTCAGTGCACAATTTTCGTTTCACGATAAGTTATTATTATTTATTATCGGTCAGCCAGTCAAGCTTAAAGGTCTTCAACACGATGTTATAGTTCCAGTCTTTTCCCGAATTTGTTTCAAACAAGCAATAAACGGTTCCATCCGCCCCTACCGCAACATCTGAATAGCCGGATGGCCCTTCGTGAATCAGCTTACTAATAGGCCACGTCTGTCCCTCGTCATAGCTGACTTTAGCAGTTAAGTTTTTACGGGGATGTTTTGGAATATCGCGGCTATCAGGATTGAGAAATAGGATACCTTTCTTCCTGTCGGATAACCTAATAATACTAGCCATGCAGATCGGATCGAAAAGTTCTTCATCAAAGACAGGTTTCGACCATCCGCTGATGCCGTCCTTACTATAGCTTACACCACGCAAATGTTTTTCCGAAGTATTTCTGATATTCACCATTACCCTTCCGTCCTTTAATTGAACTGCCATGGTTTCGCTGGGATTTTTAAATTCAGCCGAGTTTTTAGCGATGATTTCACCTCGTTTCCACGTTTTTCCGAGATCATCGCTATAAATGGTTGCAATGCAAGAAGGGGCGTGGCTCCGATGAGGTACCGTCTTAGCAGGATCACTCAACCAAACCGGGACAAGCAATCTGCCATTTTTTAGCTGAATGCTATGTCCGGGGCCAGGTGCTAATACTTTCCAATCATACGCTGGCTTAAAGGCGTCAAAAGTGGCGGTGATATCCATGGCAGGGCTCCAGGTTTCTCCATCATCGGTAGAAAAAGTATAATAAGCTCTTGCGTAATCCCGCTGATAAAGCAGGTGAATTGTCCCCTTACTGTCAACGATAGGCGTGGGATTACTGGTAGGGCCACTTTTCTTGGGAGCAATAACGATTGGGGCTTCCCAAGTGCGCCCTCCATCTTTGCTTCGACGCATCAACAAATCCATTTCTGACCAGTCGCTCGCGGTACCGATCCGACCTTCACAAAAGGCCAATAAGGTGCCTTTTTTACTCATTACGAGCGCAGGAATCCGCGTTGATGCATAGCGTTCATTCGGAGTAAAGACAATACTGCTATCCACAGCCATTCGCTCAGAAGTATGTTGCCCGGCCACACATCCGTAACCAACAATTAAAAAGTTGATCAGTAGATACAGATATTTAAATTTATTCTCTCTCATGGCTTTGTGTTTTGATTTTTTGTGCTTCGTTGCATAAAAACTTCCGGCAAAAGCTCGGCACATCGCTGCTTAACAACGTGTATTTCTTCTTCGGGAATCCAGCGATACGGCCATCGCAAACGGGTACTTATAGGTGTCCATCCACCTACCGCAGCCATAAACTTATCCACCGCTTGGTTAGCATAAGCTTGATCCCGAATATAAGGCACCATGCATTGCTGCATAAATTGTTGAATACGCGATTGCATTTCGAACGGATCACCTGTTTTGTTCACCATATCGTTATACCAGTTTTGGGCAAACGCAGGGTGTAAGCAAGCGACATTAGAATAGGTACCATGGGCCCCTTGGGAGATGCCGGTTGCGAGTTGATGCCCGGGTACAAATACTGAAAACGGAACCGGCAACTCGCTCATCTCCCGATACCACTTCTCGTCTCCTCCCGAAACCTTACATCCCGCCAAGGGAATTCCTGCTAGTAGAATCTCTGCAAAGTCACTCGGTAAAAGTTTCGTTTTCGCATGCGGTGGGTTATACAAAACCAATCTAATCGGATCAGCTTCTTCCGCCAATCGCGTTAAAAAATGGATAATCTCCGCCTGAGACGGCACAAACCAATCCGGCAAAATGACTTGAACGGCAGACGGTTTTAGCAGTTTGGCTCGTTTTAATCGTTCCAAGGATATTTTAGGACTCATATGCGAGCATCCGATCTGAAAAGGCATGGATGCAGCGTTACATTTTGTGGCTAAAATTTCATTTATCTGATCAAATTCGTCTTCAGTTTGATTGTAAAATTCTCCAGCCGTACCATTTGAATAAATTCCGTTCACTCCATGGGCAATTAGCGTGTCTATCTCATCTTCCAATTGTTTAAAATTAATACTTTCGTCATCATCAAGTGGAAGCAACAAAGTTGCCCAATTACCGTAGATCTCATTTGCTTTTAGTGGAACCATTTTGTTTTATCTTCAATTTCCTAACTTTTAGTCTTCGATTATTCATACTCCCAATAAAGCTTCTTTTTAATTACGGTTCCGTGCGGCCATTCAATATCCAGGCTAGGTTAAATTTGTTGAACTCAATAGATTTGTTACTGTTGGCTGAATCGTGTACATTTTCATTATATTCAATCAGCGCACCAATGCAATAATCCGAGGTCTTGACCATGCTCGAGTATCCACCGTAAACCACGGTACTTGTCGTATAATTGCAGTTTCCGCTGTTGTACAAAGCTCTGCTTATTGGCCAGGTCTCTCCATCATCATAGCTGATGCGAACAGTCATATTACAGCGTTGACTTGTGCCGTTTGGATTTAAAAAAATTATTCTATTCGGATCATCCACATTATATCGAAGTATAGAGCCCTCGCACTTCGGATCGGGAAGAGCGGAAACAGCAGAAAAAGAAGAGAAATTTCCGGAAATTGACCCCACAGACTTCCTTCTTGTTTTTGAAATATTCCACTCCGTTGTATTGGGACGATCATTCCGCATTAAACTTCCGTTCATTAGCTCAACGATGGTACTTTCATCCGTACCACCCGGGACAGGTTCATAACTCCAGGTCGCTCCATGATCATCACTATAAATATTTCTTCCGTATGCCGGAACAATTAATCTACCTGGATGATCGTAAACAGTTCTGATACCGATCCCTGGACCAACACAATCCCATTTATAACTCAAAGGAGTTAATGTACCGGTGCGATCTACGGGATCAGACCAATTAGCGCCATGATCATCACTGTATGAAGTATGAATTCTTCTATCACCCCAAGCTTGAAAATCCGACCATTTGGTTTTGAATTCGTCGTTCCATTCTAAAAAGAGCCATATTCTACCGTTTACGCCTACCGAAGGGTCATAAACAGCTGTGGGATTTCCCCAGGTACCATTTCCTTTTCCCACTACCTCTCCTAATGCCGACCAGGTTGTTCCGTTATCCATCGACCTTTTAAATACCACATTGATATCGCCATAGTCGCTTGGACTCCAGCGCCTACCTTCCGCAAAAGCTACCAGCGTTCCATTCTTGGTTTTAATAATAGACGGAATACGGTACGAATGGTAAATCCCTTCACTACCTCCGTTAAAAACAATTATCCGCGTGTTAATTGGTGCTGCTAAGGCTGCATGCTCAGTAAGACTTTGCTCCTGATCAAGACCCGGTAGTTTTTCTCGATCGGCATTTGTTACTTTAGCGCAACTCAATGCGATAGACAAAACAAAACCTAAACCGAGGTATGCCAGATTAATTGGTTTAGTAGTCCACATTTTAACGTTATTCATTTAGATTTATATTTAGCTATTAGTACTTATGTAGTACATATCAAATGTGACAACTATTTTAAATATTTCCAAATTTTTATCGAAAAACTTCCTCGGCTCGCAGAATTGGCTATCACAATTCTCTACAGGCAAGTTCTCCCAACAACTTAAGATCTCTTTCCAATTTCTCATCCCACAATAGTCCGTAGTTTAACCGGAGGCAGTTATCGTATTGGTTTTGTAAGGTGAATATTCTGCCCGGAGCAAAACTAATTTTATATCTCAAACACTTTTCATAAAGAGTGACAGCATCGATAGCCTTGGGTAATTCTACCCAGATAACAAATCCTCCTCGCGGTCTGGTGGCCATTGTCCCCTCAGGGAAATAGTCTGAAATAGCCCTTGAAAATTTCAACATGTTGCCGTGAAGTGTGTGCCTTAGTTTGCGGAGATGACTCTCGTACCGACCGGTTTCGAGAAACCACGCAATAACTTCGTGGGTAACAGACGTGGATGAAATACTATGATAGAGTTTCATTCGCCTTACCTCGTTTTTGAATTTTCCAGGAGCGACCCAACCGACCCGATAGCCCGGGGCAAGCGTTTTCGACACGGAGCTGCACCATAGCACTAACCCACTTTCATCGTAAGTCTTGCATGATTTCGGACGTTGTTGACCAAAATATATATCGCCATTGAGATCATTCTCAATAAGTGGGATGTTATATTTTTCCAAGAGACGTACGGTCTGCTTCTTATTTTCATCCGGCATACAACTGCCTAGCGGATTACTGAAATTGCTGATAAAAAGACATACATTTATTTTGTTTGCCTTCAGTGCATCTTCCAACGCATTTAAATCAATACCATGCTGAGGATCCGAGGGCAATTCTAATACTTTAACACCTAAAACCTGAGCTAGTTGCAGCATTCCAAACGAAATCGGGCTTTCCATCGCCACCGTATCGCCTCTTTTTGTTAATGCCATCATGCAGTAAGATAATGCATTCAAGCAACCGCCGGTTGTGATAATTTCGTCGTGGTTCAAATGCCCCTCCATCGCAAAAGACCATCGGGCAATCTGACGTCGTAATCTTTCATTCCCTTCGATTTTATCATACATTACGCCGCTTCCTTTTAACTCTCTCATCGCCACTGTTAAACCCTTATTGAGTTTTGCAATAGGCAACAATTCATTCGCCGGAATCCCTAAAGCAAGTGCCAAATGGCCATCTTCTCCCAAACCGTCATAAATTTTGCGAACTAATAGCTCGCTGTCGGCATAATGTGCTTCGGCCTCGGGTTTGGTAATTTGAGGAAGCGCCGGGACTTTCGTTTTGGAATAACGCACATAATATCCCGATTGAGGTTTCGTTTCAATCAACATTTTACTTTCCAGATTATAATATGCACTTAATGCCGTATTCTGACTTACTCCATATTCACGGCAAATAGTCCTTAAAGAAGGAAGCTTATCACCTGTTCGTAAAGCACCATTTAAGATTTGTTGCTCAATAACTTTGGCGATCCGTATATACATGAAATCTAATTTCTCTTTAACTTTTTTCATTCGTTATTCATTTAACTGCTACCATCAAAAATAACATATCTGCATCTGCTATCATAAAGATGTTTTATCGAACTTTGTTTATCAAAACGAACGTAAATACGATGGCACACAATGAGATAAAAACAGGTTTTCTTTTCGCAAATCGCGAACTACTTATTCTTGCATTTCCGGGAAATATCCGATCCCGAAAAAACACCTACTATAGTATGTACCGTAAGATCGCCTAAAACCAGCAACAATGGACTCAGTTCAAAAACACATATTTATTATCGGTTCAGGAGCCATCGGCAAAGCGCTCGCCGTTTTCCTTAAACTTGCCGGAAGAAAAGTGACCGTAATCAGAGGAAGGGTAAAAGATGCTTGCACAACAACCAGGCGTATAGGTATTGAAATCCAAAATGGCGTGACCCTCGAAGCCAATGTCAAAATTACAACATTGGATTCGCTTCCAATGATTGATGGCATTGTTGTTCTCTCCAACAAATCGTTTGGGAATGAACAATTGGCGCGTGCACTAAAAGGAAGAACAGGTAACTCCCCTATTGTTCTCTTGCAAAATGGGTTAGGTATAGAGCAGTCCTTTCTAGATCACGGATATCCACAGCTATACCGTTGTGTACTCTTCGTAACTAGTCAGCTAATCAACCAATCTAATATAAGGTTTAAGCCCGTAGACATTTGTCCAATCGGTATTGAACGGGGAAATAAGGCTGATCTGGAAAGGGTTGTCAACCACCTCAATACACCAAATTTTAGGTTCAGAAGCGAACTCCACTTACAGCATATTATTTGGAAGAAAGCTATTATAAATTGCGTTTTCAATTCCATTTGCCCCTTATTGGAAATTGACAATGGTATATTTCATAGAAGTCAGGACGCGCTAAAAATTGCACGCAGAATCATTGTAGAATGTATTAATATTGCTACAGAAAAAGGGATAGCAATTCGTCAGGACGAAGTCGAAACCGGTTTGCTGCAAATAAGTCAGTTGTCTGAAGGACAAGCGATATCGACTTTACAGGATATTCGAAACAAAAGAAGAACGGAAATAGAAACGCTGAATCATGAAATAGTACGGATAGCGGAGCAGATGCATCAGCAGGACAGCGTTCGTGAAACCAGATTGTTGGGCGAGCTTATCAAGCTCAAATCAGAGCTTACCCAAAACATTATAGATACGGAAGTAATTGGCAAATTATAAAGGAAAGAAAGTATTACTATGAAAACAATACTAATAACAGGTGCAAGTAGAGGAATTGGCGCTGCGACAGCGCTTCTTGCCGCCCGAAATGGTTATGCAGTAGCAGTTAATTACCAAAAAAATCATAAGGCAGCGAATGAGGTTGTCAACCAAATTCTTTCCATGGGAGGCGAAGCCATTGCAATTCAGGCCGACGTTTCTAAAGAAGATGAAATCCTTCATTTGTTTTCCGTAATTGATAGCCGGTTTGGAAATCTCCATTGCCTCGTTAACAATGCAGGCATACTGGAACATCAGATGAAGCTTGTCGATATGGATTATGCCAGGTTACAGCGGATGTTCAAAGCCAACATCCTTGGTTCGTTTCTTTGTTGTAAGGAAGCGATTAAACGTATGTCTACAAAATTAGGTGGCAAAGGCGGCACCATTGTTAATGTTTCATCCATTGCTTCCAGAACCGGTGCACCTTTTGAGTATATTGATTATGCAGCCACTAAAGGAGCGTTGGATAGCCTTACGATCGGATTGTCTAAAGAGGTGGCGGACGAGGGTATTCGGGTAAATGCCGTTCGTCCTGCATTTATCTATACCGATATACATGCCGATGGCGGGGAACCTGATAGAATTAATCGACTAAAAGAAGGCATACCATTGAAAAGAGGTGGTTTGACAGAAGAAGTAGCTGAAGCTATTTTATGGCTTGCGTCAGAAAAATCTTCGTATTCTACAGGCATTTTCATCGATGTCACCGGAGGCAAATAGATGAATTTTAACCACTTAAAAGATAAAACATAAAGAAAAAACACCTATTTATAAACCGTATCAAAACCTCATGACAAGGTGCTTGTAAAATTGATGGGACATACTCGCCCGAGTAAATTCCGCTCCCATACAAGACGATCCAAGATGATTTTTATCAAGCGCTAAACACTGCATATCGCCCTAATGGTTTTTCATTGAACCTCGCATTTTTAGTTCGGTTGGATAACATCGAACTGTACAAAATAAAGACCTATGTACTTTGGTAAAAACAACAGTTATGACCAAGTGTAGCATCTTATTTTTGGGAATACCTCCTATCGCGATATCAAGCAGTATCGCTAAAGCACAGCATTATGATTGCGAAATGCCTGCGTTAAACCGGTTGATGACCAAGATGGCTTGTGTCATACAGAAAGAGCACATGCCAGGATTAACAATTGGGCTATGCCGATCTGGAATATGTAATTCATACTTTCACGCAAATACCATAAATTTACGAAAACAGTCCAAAATATCTAATGTCTGAAATAAATACCTTAGCTGCTTTTTATGCCTTTTCGGGCGGAGCATTATGGCTATTAGGATCCCTGCTCTTTATTGGATTTGATAAAGTAAATACCCAAGCCAACCGATGGCTTGGGGCATTCTATTTTATTCTGGCATGCAGTTTTACGCAACTTTTTCTAGAAGAATTTGAAATAGGTGGCAGTTTCCTTATTCATCTGCTCGAGCTACCAAGATGGGCGATGCTTCCCTGTCTATATATGGCAGTAACCGGCTACGTGTCCCCATCTTTACCAAAAAAAGATAAGCTTCTCCACTTCGTTCCTTTTTTGCTTTTCCTTGTATTTTCTTTGGTGTACTTAATGCCAAAATTCTTTAATGGGCAATACCATCTGCCGATATTACCTCCGTGGATCGGCTTTATCGTTCGATATTTTTCTTTTGGCCAGATGGTTTATTATTGGATCGTCTGTTTCTTGTTGCTCCGTCGTCACCAAAAGAATATAAAACGAGTTTCTTCTTTTACCGATAAAATAGATCTGGAATGGCTAAGATATCTATTGATTTCCGTGTTAGTTTTGATTTTTATCCGCATACTGAGCATATCCAGCATTCACGTAACTTATTACTCCCCAATCCTTTATTTTTTAGGAATAATTCTTTTGGCCTATTCAACGCTGTCTCAGAAATCAATTTATGCTATCGAGGCATATCAACCGCCGGAAAAAGACGGGATTGCACCCCAGAAAGTGTTAAATGAACGGCTTACCGCAGAACAAGTGGAGGAGCTCAAATCCATCGTTACGAGAAAAACAGACAGTGAAAAGTTGTACCTCGATCCAAGTTTGACACTTTCAGTGCTTTCCGGTAAAATTGGCATCAGCACCCATGAACTCTCTTATGTTCTCAATAACGGGCTTGGTAAGAGCTTTTATCAGTTTATAAATGAGTTACGGACCGAGGAAGCAAAATCATTACTCTTATCAGAAGACACCAAGCATTTAGATATGCTCGGTGTTGCAATCAGAGCTGGTTTTAATTCCAAAACTACATTTTATACCACCTTTAAAAAAGCGACTAAGCTCACACCTAAAGAATACATTAAAGCAAATTCAAAGACTAGTTGACAGCAATTCCGTTCATTTGCATCCACCCGAACTTCTTCTAATCACTGAAGGGTTATCATTGCATCATAAGATAATTACGAAATACGCATGTTCGAAAAACACAAGCGCATGCGTATTCCATATGACCATTAAAAAATAAATCATAATCGGATGAATCCAATGAACAAGTCTGCAATCGCTCCAAAAGATTCGTGTGGTCATCGGCAGCATTTTATTCGGAAACGTATTTCTTGCAATAAGCTGTTTTGCACAGCCCCCCGGCCGTACATTGCCTTCCCACTTATTTTTTTATTGAATGATAAAGAAGCGACACAGGTCTCATGTTTCGAGACGATGTATGGATCAAAGCAAAATAGAAGGTTATGATATGGAAGATTTTAATCGAATTTTCGTCATTTGGTATATATTAGTCGTTTGGACAGCTGATGGAATAGCACAGCAAGTGACGGACGAAAACTTTAATTATTCGGTTTCCATCCCTATGTACGGGGTTGGAAATGGCCCCGTAATATTATTTGATGAAGCCCATAATAATGCGTCGACATTGAAGGGGACCTATGCCGCCTTTGGTAAACTGCTAACAAGTGACGGTTATCAGGTAGTAAGCAGTAAAGAAAAGGTGACTCTAGAACTTTTAAAAAAAGCCGAGATCTATGTAAGCGTCAATGCGATGTATGATATGGAAGACTGGGATTTACCGGCGAGGTCGGCCTTTTCCCAAGACGAAATAAATGAACTCTGCCATTGGGTAGCCAATGGGGGAAGCTTATTTCTTGTAACGGATCATATGCCCTGCGGTGCCTCGGTCAATGAACTAGCAGGAAGATTTGGAATCAACATACTAAATGGCTTCGCTATTCGAAAGGATGGTCGGCCAGAGATATTTTCAAAAGAAAAAAAAACACTTATTTTAAATGAGATTACCAATCGTCCCGGTAAAAAAATCGATAGCATTATGTGCTGGGGTGGAACGGGATTTATTGTTCCGACTCATGCCCATGTAATTTCTGTATTGGGCGACGATTACCGCATCTACCTCCCTAGCTATGTTTCCCAAATAAGAAAAAGATTATCAGACACTATTCCTTATATTTCCGGAAGAGGGCTAGTGAATGGCGCATATTTAGAATTTGGTAAAGGAAGAATTGTCATATTCGGTGACGGGGCACCTTTTTCAGCGCAGCTCCAAGGTGTCAAAAGTGAGAAAAGAGGCATGAATCATCCCGCAGCAACACAGAATGCCCAATTTCTGCTTAATATTATACACTGGTTAGACAGGAAATAATAAATGTAAAAACAGCTATTTCCAGTGCGGGTTTTGGCAACTTTTGTTAGCCCGCTATTTGTTCATCCATCTATACGCTACTCCTTTATTTTTTCAGCTTAGCTACTTGTATGGCTATTAATTTGGGCAAATAATTGGGTGTACAATTTTTAGCAACTATTTCATCTTTATACAGCCCTGTACGTTCTCCCAGTGCAACACATCTCGGACGATACTTCTCTTCAAAAATTCCGATTTGAGCCGTCGTGAAATTCATTGCCCATTGAACTTCAGGCACTTCTTTTTCGATACGTGCTTCAATTTTAGAAAGCAATTCTTCACTATTTGACGGTGGCGTTTGTCCAACCCAACGTAAACGAGCTTGGTAATACCAAAAAATTCGTCTTTGTAGTGAAGATTGACTGTTTTCCCAAGTTTCCATTAATGAAATAGTCTTTTTGTCTTTTGAAAGTTGGTTTGCCATTAACCAGTCTATTAGTTGAAGTCTTTCATCTTCATGATGTTGCTTCATGTCGTTATCCAAATTGTCAATGAGTTTTTGCGAGAGTTGCTTTTTGTCCATAATCAAAATTGCCAACTGTCGGGGTAAAAATTGGCCTGTTGACCAAAGCTCCAAAGCCAATTCGTGGTCTTTTTTTATCTCACCCGCAATTTTTCGTAGGTCTCCCAGCTTAGTTTTAGCATTGATCTGAGCCAAGATGTTTTTCGCTTGTGAAGAGAGTTCCATATCAATCTTTTTGTTTTCGGAGAAATAAACAATTTCTGACCTTGAATAACCGTCCGCTTACCTTGTTGTTCTCGATTCAGGAAAATATTTCTTTGTGTTTGTTTCGGTTGTATTTTCCATCTTAATTAGCCTTGTTTCCAAAGCTAAAAATCCAATAACAAAGGTGACGATAATCCCAATTATATACCCTAAATAATCCATACAGTAAGCTTGAATTTTTGTTTTATTCTTTTTCGGAGAGTTCCTTGATAATGTTTATCGCATCATCCCACATTTTCTGATGAAACGGAATATCGCTTTTTGCCATTTTACCAACTTCAATGGAAAGTATGTATCCGTCTTTATCAGGAACGATACGATACTTCTCATAGTAATCGCCTAATGCGGTTTCGGGTTTCTGTTCCACATCATCATAGTAATGCAGTTGTAAATATTCTTCCGGTCTATGAACTTCTACTACTCCAGTTGCACCGATATTGTTTTCTGCATCTCTCCAAATAATTAGCGAGCCTTCATTCCAATCTGTTTCTGCAATCGCACCTCCACCAAATGCTGTTCCCCATTGATTATTAGGATTAAGAACAATATCCCAAATATTTTTCAGACTTGCCCGAATGCGAATTGACTTGTTAAAGCTGCCTGTTTCCACAAAATTGCGAAGCGATTGCCCAAGGATACTTTCCCAACCCTCATTGAAATCTGCTTTTTCGAAGTCAGGATGCGACAGAAAGCTGTCCGTACCTGAATGGGTCAGTTTCAAACGGGTTTTGTTCTCGTCTTCACTAAACAACTCAAATGTTACTAATGATTGTCCCTCATAACCCTCATAGCTCCAAGTATAAGCAATTTTTGTTATTGGCTTAGCTTCCACAACCTGACACTTGTGCAAATATATTTTCCCCTCGTTTTCTGCAGAAAATTGAAACTCAAATCCAACTTCTGCTTTGAAGTCGGATACGTCAAAATACCACTGTTTCATTTGGTCTTTATTCGTAAGAGCTTCCCAAACTTTTTCCATCGTGGCTTCGTAAATACGTTCGATTACTACTATTTTCTTGTTCATTATTTTGATCTTTTATTGTTGTTAAGAAATTTGCCCAATGCGTCCAATTTGCTTTCCCAAAACTGTTTGTACTGTGATACCCATTCGTTTATTTCGTTCAGTTTTTCCAATTTTGCTTCGCAAATCCGTTCACGTCCTTGTTGCTTCATATTTAGCAAACCACATTCTGCTAATATTTTTAAATGGAGTGATATGGCTTGCCGACTTACATCAAACTGTTCAGCAATGGTGTTGACATTGACAGGTTCTTTTGCAATCATACCGATAATAGCTCTCCGTGTCGGGTCTGCAATAGCTTGAAATACATCTCTTCGTGTCTCCATAATATGCAAGTATTTGCTTGCAAATATAAAAGCAAGCATTTACTTGCGCAATTTTTTTTATACTTAATTTCAATTAATACCTTGGAAGCATAACTTATTAGCCATTAACGGATAGCAATAAATCGAGCAATATGCTTACGTGCTCGACCTCCATTCCATTGACAGAAGTTGGGTATAGGAAGGGTAGCAGGATTACCTCGCTGCGCTCGGTGATCCTATAGGTGAGGATGACAGACAAAAAGCTCCGCACTACGTGATTGGGCTTTTGTTGTTTACTGATTGAACTGGTGAACTCGGCTCCCGCTGGATTACCTCGCTGCGCTCGGTGATCCTATAGGTGAGGATGACAGACAAAAAGCTCCGCACTACGTGCTTGGCTTTTGTTGTTTACTGATTGAACTGGTGAACTCGGCTCCCGCTGGATTACCTCGCTGCGCTCGGTGATCCTATAGGTGAGGATGACAGACAAAAAGCTCCGCACTACGTGCTTGGCTTTTGTTGTTTTACAACTCGCTCAAGCAAGCTTGGCTCGTTGTAAAACAACAAAAGCCCTTGCTTTCGCAAGAGCTTTTTGTCTGTCGGGGTGGCAGGATTCGAACCTACGACCTCCACATCCCAAATGTGGCGCGATACCGGGCTACGCTACACCCCGATCTTTCCATTTAACAATCGTATTCTTTTGTAAACGGAGTGCAAATATAGAATTTGTTTTCTAATAAATAAAATTTATTTAACAGTTTTTTTTGATGCAAATTGTAGGAACTTTCCTATCAATTTGCCGGTGCGTTCTAGGTTTTCAGCAGTACATTTTTTTAGTTCCTCAAGGGACACTGCTCCATGCCCCGTTGGAATTAAGATATCAAAATAAGCATCCATTTGTTCATTCGTTTGCAAGGGGACGTTACCGGCTACTCCGATGACAGGTAGTCCCAAGGCTTTCGCCCTATATGCCACACCGAAAGGGCCTTTTCCATCCAATGTTTGTAAGTCAATAGCCCCCTCTCCTGTTATCAGCAAATCGGCTTTGATGAGCTTTTTATCGAAGTCTGTCACTTTCAAGAAATAATCAATCCCATTCAATAGCTCGGCATCCAACATAGCCCACAATCCCGCAGCCACCCCACCTGCTGCACCACCTCCTATTAACCGACTGGCATCTTTCTTTAGCTGAGTTGTCCAGATACAATTCAAATGCTCTAAAAAATCGTCCAATATCTCCTGTTGTTCCACGGAAGCACCTTTTTGTGGTCCAAATACAAAAGCGGCCCCCTTGCTCCCTAGCAGCTTATTTTTTACATCTGTTAAAACAGTAAACCGACAGTATTCAATTCGCTTGTCTAATCCCGACAAATCAATTCTATCAAGTTTCAAAAGTTCCAATGGAGATACCTTTAGCTCCTCCCCCTTTTTATCTAGAAACTTGGCGCCCATTGCGCTTAATATACCACAAGCTCCATCCACGGTTGCCGAACCTCCTACACCTAAAATAATATATCTTGCACCCCTGACTAGAGCATCCTTTATCATAAGTCCGGTTCCCTGACTCGTTGCCTTCATGGGATTTAGTTCATTGTCGGCTAGCAATCGTATCCCCGATGCATCGGCCATTTCAATGTACGCAGTAGCAGTCTTCTGATCATAGCCGTAATTGGCCTTGATTGGCCTACCTAAAGGATCAATTGTATTGACTTCAACAGTATTCAGACACAGATGTTTGATCAGCAACTTCATGGTGCCATCGCCCCCGTCTCCAATTGGAAAACAGCTAAGGGAACATATCAGCCCACTCTCTTTCAGGCCTTCAGCCAGTGCAATGGCTGCTTGATCGGCCGCCAAGCTATTCTTAAACGCATTAGGTGCTATGAGTATCTGCATAACTATTCTTTTGCCAGGCTGTTAATCAATTCGTGGCGGCATGAGTTTATATACGACCGGTGTTATGATCCGCGACAGAAGGGTCGAGCTAATTAATCCGCCTATCATAACAATAGCCAAAGGCGAAATGAGGGGATTACTCGACCAAGCAATCGGTAGCAAACCGCCAATGGCTGTCAGTGTCGTTAGAATGATAGGTAAAAATCTTATTTCACCTGCCTTCTCAATTGCCTCATTCAATTCCATACCTTCACGCCTGAGTTGATTGGTAAAATCCACCAGCAAAATTGTGTTCTTGACCTCTATGCCTGCTAACGCCACAATACCGATCGTGGCTACAAAGGATAACGTGTTACCGGTGACCAGCAACGCCAGTACCGCCCCGACGATACCTAATGGAATGACTGAAAGAACAATAAGCGTACTCTTGAAGGTCTTGAATTCTAATACGAGTACCGCAATAAAGAGAAAAACAGTAACCATAATGACGGTTCCAAACCCACCGAATGACTCTTGTCTACTTTCTACTTCACCACCCATTTCGTAGTGGTAACCGGTTGGTAGCTTCATACTATCCATCTTCTTAATTACCTCATTGATAACTCGGTCATTTAAATACCCTTTCTTAACAAACGCATTAACCGAAATCGTTCGTATCTTGTTGATGTGATTTATGCTGACAGGCGACGACTCAAAGCCGACTTCGGCTAATTGCTTTAATGGTATAGCTACGCCTTGTACATTGTTTACGTAAAGATTATTTAGTACCGATAAATCCGGATAAGCCGCTCTTGGCACGCTAAGGCGTATACGGTAGTCGTCATCGTCTGAAGCAGGATTTGTATAAGTAGCTAAATCGATACCTGCCAACGCCATACGAATTGTTCTATCGATGGAAACACTAGGCACGCCAAGACTTAGTGCTTTTTCCTTGTTAATGCTTAAACGAATATCGGTTTTATAGTTCTTAACGGGGTTATTCACATAAATAGTCCCTTCTGTTTCTTTTAAAGTTTGTTCAACATGAGCGGCCAACGATCGTAAAGTGTCTAAATTTTCACCAAACAAACGAACTTCAACCGGTGATATAATGGGCACGCCTTGCTCAAAATCTTTTACTTCTACCTTAGCGCCCGGGTACGGCGTCCACGCATCTCTTAACCTTTCGATAATGGCGACCTTTTCATCTGATTTAACGTCACTCCTAAGTTGAACGAAAATTTCAGCAAAGTCGGTGCGCTGATTTTGTTGGGCAACGTTATAGTAAATACGTGGGTTACCTTTGCCCACATTCGCTGTATAATACTGCACTTGAGGAATCGATTTTAATTCTCGTTCTATTTGTCTGGTAATGCTATCGGTATAAAATATACTTGCTTGCTGTGGTGCAGAAATATCAATTAAAAATTGTGGCTTCTCCGATGCCGGGAACAAACTGAAGCCAATGACAGGAATCAAACCCAGCGAACCAATGAAAATGATGCCTGCCACCAATATCGCGATCCACGGTTTTTTAAGCGCCTTATCCAGCAAGACGGCATAGGTTCCGTGAATAATCCGTTGAAAAGCCCTTAATACAGCATTTCCTTCCGGGTTCTCATGCGCTTTCAACAAACGACTTGATAGAAAGGGCACAACCGTCAGCGCAATAATCATCGAGGCAATGACGGTGCTGATAACGGCTACCGGCAAACTTCTAATGAAATCACCGGAAGCTTCCGGCATAAACATTAATGGCATAAAGGCAATGACCAGCGTTGCCGTACAACCCAGAACCGCCATAGCAATTTGCCCTGTTCCTTTTATCGCAGCATCAAGCCTTGAATGTCCTTCCCGCAGCCATCGTTCTATGTTTTCAACCACAACGATGCTGTCGTCCACCAAAAGTCCCAGTGCAACAACAAAACCAACGATACTTAATTGGTTTAAACTGAAACCAAAAATATGTAAGAGCACTAAACCAATGGAAAGAGAAAGAGGTATCGCTATCATCACGACCATGGAAGCCCGATTTCCTAATGGCAATAAGGTAATTAAAACCAATGAAACAGCAATTAAAAAATCAATACCCAAACCGCTCAAGCGATGATTAACATTCTCCGCCTGATCAAAGTGCAACACCAAATCCATGTTTTTTGGCAAGCTTTGCTTAAATTTTTCAATAACAGGCAAATAAGCCTCTTGCGTTTTGCTTATATTTTCACCGGATTTCTGTGCCGCATTAATTAACAAGCAACGGTAACCATTTAGGCGGGTAATGTGGTCATCAGGTGCAAAGTCCGGATAAACATCCGCAACATCCTTTAACAATACATTCTTCCCTTCGCTACTAAATACAATCGTATTCCCAATCTCATCGATACTTTGGTAGTTACCGCTGGTTTTGACACTGAAGGACTTCCCCCCGCCCAATATGCTACCGCCCGGAATATTAGCGGCTTCACTTTGAACCGCTTCCATCACCGTGTTAAGTGGAATACGCATCTGCGCCAAACGATCGGGGTGAACATCTATGCGCACCAGCTGCTCGGGCAAACCACTTATTTTCACTTCTTTGAGTGACGGAATCTTCTCCAATTCATCTTGTAGATTTTCGGCTACTTTCTTTAATGCCTTTCGGGATGCATTTTGGGATATTAACGCCAACTGAACAACATTTACCCCGCTGGGTTCCACCTTCTGAATGTCTATATTATAAATATCTTGAGGCAACTCTGCGCGTAATGCTCCGATTTCCCGCACCAGCTCCTGATATTTACTATCGTAATCACTTTCAAATTTATACTCCACCGTTAATACAGCGAGCCCATTTAAAATGGTAGTTTTAATCCGCTTAATATCATCCAAGCCATATATCTTCGTTTCCATCGGCTTAACCACCAGTTCCTCCATATCTTTTGGACTTGTCCCGGGATATACCACTACCACCGGAAACATAGGCGTTTGCATTTCCGGATCTTCTGCCCTTGGCATGCTTAACATAGTGCTTATGCCCACTACTACCGCCATGATGACCATAATCAAGGTGAACTGGCTGTTCTTTATTGCATACGATGAAAGGTTCATTTTTTTTAGCTTTCAGCAGTCAGCAATCAGCTTTCTGCTACTTAACGAATTCCTGCTCTACTACTTAACTACTCAACTACTTAACCACACAACTACTTAACCACTTAACCACTCAACTACTTAACCACTCAACTACTTAACTACTTAACCACTCAACTACTTAACTACTTAACCACTCAACTACTTAACTACTTAACCACTTTAATTGGTGACCCATCTGTTAAATAGGCATTTCCTGAAATAATCAACGATGGGGTGTTTTCCAATCCCGCTGAGATTGACACCGTATTTTGTTGAATAGCATCTACCTTTACCTCAACCTGCCTAGCTGTTTTTCCGTCATTCGTAACGAAAACAAAAGCCTTTCCGGCATCGCCATCTAAAATAGCGTCGTAGGGTATTTGCCAATGAGACGCATCTTCCTTCGTCTGTATGACAGCTTGGGCAAACATACCCGTACCGATTTTTTTGCCGTAATCACCCGGAAGAAGTTTAAGCATAATGGTGAATACACCGGAAGCGGGGTCGATCCCCTCCGATTTTTTATAAACCAGCGCCGCCACCTTGTTCCCAAGCACTTCGGAAGAGATAATAGCAGAATCACCGACCGCTATACGCGACCACTGTTGATCACTCACACCTACTTTCAACTGCCAATCGCTGCCCCCCGTCCTATTCAACTGAAGCACAGGACTTCCCGGACCCACAACTTGCCCGTCATTCACAAAGCGTTTCAGCACATAACCTGCTGAAGCCGCCCTAATCTCAGTTTGATTTCGATTATAATTGGCTGCCCGCAATTGCTCTTGGGCAATTCGAAGGGCAGTTTCGGCATTCTGTAACTGTTCAAGGGTAGCCACACTATCTTTGAATAAGGCTTGCGCCCGCTGAAAATCACGTTGTGCTTTTTCCTCAGAAAGCTTAGCCTGTCCGACACTCGCAGCAACCTCTGTCGGATTCAACGTTGCCAACAATTGACCGGTTTGTACGGCATCACCCTCTTTCACATATATCTTACTAACTACGCCACCATTTTTAAAAGAAAGAATCGCTTCGTTGTCGGTTGTAAAAACGCCGGATGTCTTGATTTGCTGTCCTACCGATTTCTGAGATAATGTTAATAATTTTACGGGTATCGTATCCTCACGGAGCCCATCGGCCGATCGATCGCTGGTGCTTTTACAGGAAACAAAAGCAACCAGAAGTACTAATAGAGAACCAAATCTATTCATAACCTTATTTTTTTAATGGATAAGTGGCTGTTTCCCTTTCCAACTCCGCGGCAGCCAACAAGACGTTATATTTATTAATGAGTGTAGATAATTGAGCGGTGGTTAATTGATTTCTTGCGTCAATTGTTTCAATGTATGTATTAGAACCTACTTTATACCCCTTTTCAATCAGCCGTTGATAAGACGCGGCAGCCTCTAATTGTTTTAAAGAAGAGTGATAATTCTGCCACGCGGCAATCAGATTGTTCTTCGCGATCCTCGAGCTCACTTCCAGTTGTTGCTGCACATGCGCTCTATTAAGAGATGCGTCAGCCAACTCTAATTGCGACTGCTTGATTTTTATGCGGTTTCTATTACCGGTATATATAGGCAAATCAAATTGCAAACCAACCATCAAATAACGCGATTGATCGTTGAAACGCATTTGTTCCGCTTGTGAGCCCAAATCCAAAAATCCGCTAATCTTAGGAATGGAAAACTTTTTGTTCATCTTAATGACATTTTCATTGATAGCTATCACTTGTTGAAGTGATTTCAACTCCTCACGTGACTGAATATCAGGATCTGCCTGTAACAGAACAGTTGCTTTTTCCAAGGCCGCATCAGCATTATACAGAGTATCTATGAATGTCTCTCCTTTTCTGTTGAGTAATGCGTTAAAATATAACCGAGCGTTTATTTGTTGTTGCTCCGCCTGGGTAACCTGCGATCTTACCTGCTCGATTTCGCTGTTAGCGCGAAGCACATAGGCCGGTAGTCCTTTACCGTTTGCCAATAGACGTTCGTTAACCCGCTTGGATTCCTCAGCCAGTTTTAATGCCGATTCATATATTTTTACAGCTTGGTGTGCATTTAAAAAGTTGAAATAGGCCGACTTAATATTTTTCACCAATTCACGCTCGTAAGTCTGCACCTCAAATTCTTGTAAATGAACCTGTTGTTCATTAATCCGCTTATTGTATCCAATATCCGTATTAATAATGGGTACCGTCGTTCTAATCCGAGCGTCATAATAGTTCTTTGGCAAAAAATTGATCGATTCGTTCTGCAGCTGAGGAAAGTCTTGAGAATTTGTCAATTGATTCAAGGTCGTATATACCGGGTTCATCAAATCACCTAAAGGCAATAATATATTTCGACCTCCCGAGGCCGTGCTATAAGTTGCCTGAAGAGCAACGCTTGGCTGGTACATACTCTTTGCTGTCTGGAGAGCCAACATCGCCTTATCCAAGGAAATGTTTTTTTGCTTGAGCACTAAATTGTTATGTCTTCCCTCCTCGATATAAGCATCTAGTGTACTGATTTGCGCCCTCGACAAGAAAGGAATCAGTAACACTAAGCAACAAGCTATTATAAACAGTGTTTTCATTATTAACAGTGTTCTTTAATGAATAAAAAAATTAACCTTTTATCTGTTCCAAAAATTTAATATAACTATCAAAAGCGCAATCAAGAATTTGAGTCCCCTCCTTTAGCTCAATCAAATGCTTCTCAACGACATGGGTGATATGCCCGTGCATATTAAGCGCACACAAACCGTGTACGGTCGACCAAACCAACAAGGAAAACATTTTAGTGTCATGTCCCTTAAAATAACCGGATCGTTGACATTCAGCGATCGTATAAACCAGAAAGTTAAAAGCCTCCACACCATCGTCCCACTGCTCTGCCTCGCTACCGCAAATTTTCTGAAGATATTCCAAAGGCTCCTTCATGATGAACATAAGTTCATAAAATTCACGATTTTCCATGGAAAACTGCAAATAGGTTCGCCCCATCGCTTTCAAGCGCTCAAATGGGTCATCCACGTTACTAAGGGCAGAAAATTTAGTGCGCAACACCTTGAATCCTTCCTTCTGTAACGTATAGATAATATCGTTTTTATCTTTATAATAAAGATAAATGGTAGTCGGACTGAACTCAATGGCTGATGCTATTTTCCGGATAGAAGTAGCTTCATAACCTTCTTTCAAAAACAGCACTTTCGCAGCGTCTAAAATACGCTGACGCAAATCTTCTTTATGCCTCTCTTTGCGTTCCTTTATTCCCATTTTTATACCTCAAGCAAATAACACAGCAAACATAGTTAACAGTGTTAATATTTCCAAATTTATTTTGTAATAAGCTCTTAGATGTTAGTCGAGAGGTGTCATTAATTAGCTTGCGGCAGACACCGAAAACCTCTCCGTCTTATAATATTGTTACACCAATCCATATATATTCAAAAACAAAAATTTTACCTTCGTTCAAAAAAATTGGCCGATTAACAAATCGGTATTTGTTCAAATAAGCAATAAACATTTGGGTATCTATAAAAAAGAATTGTTTATTTTTAACTTAATGATTCAATTTGCCAAATTTCTACAACAAATAATTTAACACACATGAAGTATTATTCCCCTTTACTTTACTGCAGTCTGGCCTTTGCTATCTTTCAAGGCTGCTCGCAAGCTGAAAAGAGCACAACACTCACTAATACTCCTGAGAAACTAATCGATCCTGCCAATATGGACACAACTTTTAAATCGGGAGATGATTTTTTTCATTATGCAAGCGGCGTCTGGCTGAAAAACAATCCAGTACCGGCCAAAGAAACGCGTTGGGGTAGCTTCAACCAACTACGAGATTTTAACGCAAAAGCAGTAAAGAGCATTTTGGAAGAGGTTTCCACAAAAAAAGATGCAAAAACAGGTAGCGTGGAACAACGCGTGGGGGATTTTTTCTCGAGTGCGATGGATAGCGTTGGGATCGATGCTGCGGGCAAAGAACCAATTAAAGATGATTTAACGCGCATCAACAGTATAAAGGATATCGATGGCGTTGTCAAAGAAATTGCATTTCAGCGAACAATTGGAATTGGTTCCCCTCTTTATAATTTTTACGTCGATCAAGACGAAAAAAATACAGCAGCCAACATTGCGCAATTTGGTCAAGGTGGACTCACACTCCCTGATCGCGACTATTATCTAGTTAATAACACGAGAAATCGTGATATTAAACAAGCTTACGAAACTTATGTTCAGCAGCTATTTACCCTGGCAGGAACTAACGACACGGAAACGGTTAAAAAGTTTGAACAAATATGGAATATAGAAGCTGCTCTCGCGAAAGCCGAATGGAGTCGGGAGGATATGCGAGATCCCTACAGAACCTACAACAAACTTACATTAGCCGACTTAAAGAAGAACGCTCCCCAACTCAATTGGGAGACGACTTTTAGTACGCTAAAGATTGAGGATGCAGACAGCGTAATAGTCAACAATCCTTCATTTTTCGTCGAGGCATCTAAGCTACTTGCAAAAAAATCGGTTGACGAATGGAAAACATATTTGCAATGGAATATGCTTAAAACTGCAGCACCACACTTAAGCACGCCTTTTGTCAAAGCTAATTTTGCTTTCACACAGGCCCTGACAGGTCAGAAAGAGATGACACCCCGTTGGCAACGCAGTTTTGAAGTGATTGATCGTTCCATCGGTGACTTATTAGGCCAATTATATGTAGCCAAATATTTCAAACCTGATGCAAAAAAACGAATGGTTGAATTGGTAAAGAACTTATCGGAAACTTACGAGGAACGAATCAAGACACTGGACTGGATGAGTGAAACGACCAAGAAAAAGGCCATTGAAAAACTACAGGCCTTCACACCCAAAATCGGCTATCCCGATAAATGGGAAACCTATGACGGTTTGGAAATAAAGAAGGATGATTATTATGGAAATATCCGCCGTGCCAAGATATGGAACTATAACGACATGGTGGACCAGTTAGGCAAACCGGTAGACAGAACACGTTGGGGTATGACACCGCCGACTGTGAATGCTTATTACAATCCGGCAAACAATGAAATTGCTTTCCCAGCCGGTATTTTACAATTTCCGTTTTTTGACTTTTCGGCAGATGATGCAGTTAATTATGGTGGGATCGGCGCCGTCATCGGTCATGAGATGACGCATGGCTTTGACGATCAGGGAAGGCAATACGCTGCCGATGGTAACTTAAAAGACTGGTGGACAAAAGAAGATGCGGATAATTTCAAAAAATTGGCGAATAAGGTGGTGGAGCAATACAATGGCTACACCGTTCTTGATACACTTCATGTAAAGGGCAAGCTCACCTTGGGAGAAAATCTAGCGGATTTGGGCGGTTTGGCCATGGCCTATGCAGCATTCAAAAAGACTCCTCAAGGGCAATCCAACGAAAAGATTGATGGTTTTACCCCTGATCAGCGTTTCTTTTTATCATGGGCTCAGGTATGGCGTATGAATACTACACCTGAAACAGCCGCTCAATTGATTTTGGTGGATCCCCATGCACCTGCTACAGCACGGACAATCGGCCCCCTAGTTAATATGGATGCTTGGTATAAAGCCTTTAATGTAAAAGAAGGCGATAAGCTATACAAACCGGAGAATGAACGAATCAGGGTTTGGTAGAAAGGTATAAAGCGTAGGGTATAGGGTATAAGGGGGCGGCATACCTTATACCCTATACCTAAAACCTTACCTTAAATCTCAATAAGCTCCAAACATAGGTTCTTTTAAACGACAGATAGGATGATATTCTTTAAAGTCAACTGCCATAGCGATATATCCGTCTCTTACGGGTTCTTCTCTAACCAAATCGGTGCTTAAGTACTTTTTATTGTCATCACATAGCAAAGTAACAATAACTGCATCTTCCCCCAATTCTTCCTTCAGCTTAATGGCTCCAATCACATTAGCACCCGAGGAGATTCCTACGGCCAATCCTAACTGTTCGGCCAATTTTTGGGCCATCAAAATAGCATCACCATCATTCGCCCGAACTACCTTGTCCAATTGATCTAACTGAACAATGGCCGGTATAAATTCATCAGATATCCCTTGTATCCGGTGCGAGCCAACTTTATATCCTGTAGATAGCGTAGGACTTTCGGCCGGTTCCAAAGGATGAATCCGAACTTGGGGATGTACACTGCGTAAATAACTTCCTACACCCATGACCGTCCCACCGGTGCCGACTCCGGCAACAAAAGCATCTGGCTGTAGACCTTTGCTTTTTAATTGTTCCCAAATTTCACGTCCTGTTGTTCGTTCATGTGCTTCACAATTATACCTGTTTTCAAATTGGCGAGGTAAAAACACACCGCCTCTCTCAGCCATCTCTTCACTCATTTTAATACTTCCCAAAAAGCCACCCTCCTCTTTACTCACCAACACAATCTCGGCTCCCATGCTTTTTATGATGTCAATACGTTCGCGACTAAGCCAGTTAGGCATGATAATTTTAACCGGGTGCCCAAGCGCCCTGCCAATCGCTGAAAAGGCTATTCCCGTATTCCCACTCGTTGCTTCAACGATGGTGTCAGTTGGTTTTATTTGACACCCTAAATAAGCTTTATACATAATATATAAAGCCATCCGGTCTTTAATACTTCCGGTTAGATTATAATGTTCGCACTTGACGTAAATCTTATTGGCTTTTCCAAGATATTTGTAATGTAATTCCAGCACCGGCGTATTACCTACTAAATGCCATAAATGCTTGAATCGACTATCCAATTCAGGCGATAGGCAAGCGCTTAATACCTCTTCTTTTGAAATAAAGTTCATTGTATTCAATTTATTTGTTGATAAAAAAATCGCCCTATATTCTTTAGAAAATTCTATATAGACTTAGTAGACAAAGGGTTATTTTTTTTAGCGAAGTATTTTATTGGTTAAATTAACTCCACACTTATTAAGACAAAGGCTGAGCGCCGATATTAGCAGCAAAGGTAGTCTTTTTTATATAAACAATGAAATTCCCTTAATTACGATCGCAATCGGCATAAGCAAGTACGTTGATTTTATGTTTTGTCTACACAAATGCCTGAATCGTCGTCAATAACAACCTTATTGTATATAGTAGCGAACAACCGATTGCACAAGCAAATCTATTTCCTTACTTTCATTTAAAACTTGATAAAGAAGCATTGTTAGCATGTTAACATCCTTATCCTTCAAGCAAGTCCATGTGGCTCTTCATATTTTTATATGGAGCGTCCTATTGCTTTTGCCCTATCTTATCGGATCTGCTGACAATAATTATCAAATTGGTGCTATACCCGGTTGGCTCTTTACACTAACAGGCATAATACATGCCGCCATATTTTATGGAAATGCCTATTTTCTTTATCCAAAGCTATTCAATAAACGATTCTGGTGGTTATATATAGTTGGTAGCCTCTTGTTAATTTTCGTTTCTCTCCGATTAAAGCATTGGCTGCTTTTAAACTATTTTGCTGAAATTCCCCGTAGTCCTTTGGTTTATAGATTCCTCTTCGCTCCTTCCATTCTTGTCTTTGTCATAAGTTTTGTTTACCGTATGGTGTTAAACAGGATTCGAGCAGAACGATTACAAAAAGAACGGCTAGCGGTTCAATTACAGGCCGAACTTAAATTTCTCCGCACGCAAATCAGTCCGCATTTCCTTTTCAACGTATTGACCAACATGGTGTCCCTTGCCCGAAAAAAATCTGATAAATTAGAAGAATCCCTTATTATGTTGTCAGGTATAATGCGTTACATGCTTTACGACACAGAAGGCAAAAAAGTCGCTTTAATCAAGGAAATTGAATATTTAGAAAATTACATTCAGCTGCAAGCCTTGCGATTTGGGCAAGAAGTCAGGATAATCAGCCAGCTGTCAAGGCCAGCCGAGGACAAGCAATATGTTATTGAACCCATGTTGCTTATACCATTTGTTGAAAATGCTTTTAAACACGGTGTTACCCACTTGGAAGCTCCACAAATCCATATCTCTTTGACAGTACAGGATGACGTGCTCTTTTTTGAAGTTCGAAATCACTATCAAAGCCAGCATAAAACCGTCCATGAACGATCAAGTGGTATAGGACTGGAGAACACGAAACAGCGTTTAGAACTTTTATATAAAGAGAAATACGCATTAAAAACCAATGCAGACAATAATCTGTTTTGCATACAACTTACACTTAAACTAATATGATGAGGTGTTTAATTGTAGATGATGAAGTATTGGTGCGAGAGCTGATGGAAGATAATATTCGGCAAGTACCCTTTCTAAATTTAATAAAATCCTGTAGAAATGCGCTGGAAGCGGCAGCTGTATTGCACCAAGAACCGATCGATTTGATTTTTCTGGATATACAAATGCCGCAAATAAGTGGCCTGGAATTTCTGCAGACACTCAAAAAACCACCATTGATCATCTTGGTTACCGCTTATGAGCAATATGCGTTAGAAGGTTTTAATCTACAGGTGGTAGACTATCTCTTAAAGCCCTTTGGCTTTAAGAGATTTTTAAAAGCTTGCAATCGCGCACAGGACTTGTTCGCCATGCAAACCGCCGTAACACCAAAAAAGGAGGAGACGGATCACTTCTTCGTTCATGTTGAGTATACTTTAGTTAAGATTTTGATAAACGAAATAGACTATGTGGAAGGGCTTAAGGACTATATTAAAATTCACTTATCCTCTACATCCAAACCCGTGTTGACGCGCATGACCATGAAATCGATAGAAGAACGATTACAGCCTTTTTCTTTTATACGTACACATAAATCTTACCTGGTTGCTGCAAATAAAATCACGACCGTTAAACGTGATTTCGTATGCATTCGAGACCAAGAAATCCCGATTGGCGAATCTTTCAAGGAACGAGTTAATCAATTATTGAATCTCGGAAGTTAAATTTTTGCTGTTTGTCGACACATATGCTATCCTGGTCTACTTTCCTAAAATACTAAAATCAAAGCCACTAATTTTAAATCAGTAAGGCAAAAAACTGCATCAAAAAGGAAATTTGGTGAAAGCCTTATGAGAAGGTTTAATTTTAAAATTTGGTATTATGTTAGTCTTCATTGCAATTCGGATACTTTTTGTAGCCTGCATGATTTTTATAATCGGCTACATTTATGGGGGATTTTCCCGCAAGCCTGTGTTGGCGACCATTTCGAAAGTCGCTGCAATTCTCATTATTTTTCTTTTTATAGCAGCCAATATTTTCGCTTTCCAATGGCGAGGCAATAGGCCTTTTGGGAAACACGTACATCATTGCGATCAGATTGAATACAGGCAAGATAAAGAAGAACGTTAATTTACTGGAGTGGGTTTTGACAATGCCGTCTGCACAAGTTGCGCAGACGGCGTTTTGTTATTACGAAACAATGATAAACAACCCTTTATTTTTTCGAGATAATTCGCTCGTTTACTTTTCTCCAATCAAAGACATGAAAGGTTCGGTTGGTACTCATAGCCACCAAAATCCCTTCAGGAAATTGCGCTCCTAAATTTACGGAACTAGCGTCGGCTCCATCCGTCTCCATTGCACTAACAGGAATTTCAGCTAATAAAGGATATTCGTTTTTATTGGCTTTAGTTCCTTCCCGAGGATAAACCATAAAGGTATGCGAGCCTTGGTTAGACACGAGAATATAACCGGTTTCAGCCCCCGTTTTGTAAATAGCAATTCCTTCATGATCCTTTGAAAAACCACTTTGTCCGAAAAGAGCTAGTTCTTCATTATTATTTACCGCAGGATCAGCCATATATTTCCGAATCCCCGTTTGTTCATCGGAATAATAGATATAGCCCAGTTCGTTATCGACCGCAATGGCTTCAATTTCCTTCTTGCCACTATACTTCCCAAATTTCCGTACAAGGTCACCGCTGACAGATCCGGCTCCATTGTCTCTTAACCGATATTGCCATAAATAACCCACTGCCGGGCCCGATTTTCTGCCTACCACCGCAAATACTTGCTTGTCTCTCGGCCGCGTATACAAAGCAATGCCCATTGGAGCTCGCTCCTCTTCACCTACAAATACATCTATTCCGCCGTTATCCACGGGACTTAAATCAGGCAGCGTAAAAACTCGTATTTTATTTGTTTCACGCTCAGTCAACACCGCAATGTCCACACTTTTCCCGTTCAATTGAAAACCGTAAGCAATATCAACGTTATTCGGCCTTTTAATCCCCTCTACTCTTTTGACAATTTTCCCCTGCAGATTAAAAGCATAGAGAGCTCCATCACTATCTTTATCCGTTCCGATAATTAGGCTTTTTTCCACCTGTTCCGAATTAATCCAAATGGCCGGATCATCACTATCATGTTTAACCTTTTCGGTAATGACCGTTGCAACTAATGTATCTGTTGGGTGATCCAATGGTTGAGTTGATTTACTATCATTTTTATTGCTAGCCGATTGACAACCAAAAGCCAGTACAGTAGCCATAAACGCTAAAACGAAGTATACTTTATTTCTTTTGTTCATTATTCTTTTTCTCACAAAAATGCCTTTATTGACTGAATTAAATCAATTTTCAAGCGTTACAAATAGTGAACATGATTAAAAATAAAGGCAACAATTTGTAACAATACGTCCTAAATTTAGATTATGCCCACCTCTTCTCTGTTATTGAAATAGTATTAATGATGCATTTATAGAGTTTTAATAAAGAGTTAATAAGGATATTACCCTTATTAACCCTTTGTCAACACCTTATTAAATCCTTATCAAACCTTTGTTAATAGTAACAATAGTATCAAGTATTCGAGTGGAAAGCCTAATTAAACCATAAACAAGAACGCTTTATATAGCTTGAAGAAATGCCGTTAAACTCTTGCCCGGCTCGACACCTAATTTTTTACGAAGACGATACCTGGATACACGAAGACTGTCTGTAGAGATACCCAAGAGGGCAGCCATGTCCGGTGTATTCATGTTGAGTTTAATGAGGGAAACCAGGCGCAGATCTGCCGCAGATAAATCAGGGTTAATCTGTTGTAAATGCAGAAAGAAATCTTGATTAATTTCTTCGAATACTCTTCGGAAATCAACCCAGCTAGCTTCTTTATGAAAGCTTTGGTTAATCTTATTGAGTAATTGCCTAAGCTCTTTTTTATAGCTTCTACTATCGTTTCGAATAATTTCAGTCAAAGCCAGTTTCATTTCCTCCAGCAATTTATTTTTTTCAATTGCCTGGAGCGTATGAGACGTAATTTCTTTTGCTTTGCTTTCGATTTCGATCTGTAATTGCTCTTCCTGAAGTTTTTTATTTTGCAGCTCGACTTCCATTAAACGTTGCTTAGCCTGCAGCAAATCCGTTTCCTGATCGCGAAGCTGCCTTTCATTGCGTATTTTTTGCCGCTGGTTTCTCACCACGATTATGAATAAAAGAACCAATAAACAAGCGATAATACCAAGTGTTGCATAGATAATAATGGCCGTTCTGCGCTCCTTCGCCAATTGTGCGATGCGGGCGTCTTTACGATCAATATCGTAAAGTACCTTAAGCAGAGCAGCTTGGTTTTTACTATCTTCATTATAGATTTCGATATACAGCTTCCGACTCAACTCTAAATAGTAAAATGCACTATCCGCATTTTTCAGAAAACTATAGGTCTTCCCTAGGTCCCTATAAGCACTACTTAATCTGCTCCATGCTTTGTTTTCTTTAGCTAACTTTTCGGCCAGTCCGGTATAGATCAAGGCCTCTTGGTATTTGCCCGTCTTTCTGTTGATATCTCCTATGTTATTATAGGCATCAATTAGCATTGGAATATTATCGTTCGCTTTAAAACGATTCAATGCTTTGGTAAAGTATTGATAGGCCTCAACATACCTTCCCTTGTCTTCATAAATACTTCCTAAATTCTCGTTGATTAAAGCTATGCCGTCTAAGTCATTTATTTGCTCAAAGGCTTGCATAGCCTTTTGTTGAAAGTAAAAAGCGCTGTCGTAATCGCTACATTTTTCATAAAGATGCCCAAGATTTCCATAAGTATTTCCTTGTCCTTTAACATCTTCTGATCTTTTATAGCTATTTAAGGCTTGGAAATAAAGGCGTTTAGCTTCTTCTCTTTGATTGTTTAAAAATAACAAGAGAGCTAAATCATTCAGGTTTGCCGCTCGTTGACTTTGGTTTCCTCGCTCCAGCAGTTTTTCTGCTTGTAGATGGTAATTTAATGACTGTGCGAAGAGGCCCGAGTTATAACATATCTGCCCCATCTTTTGCAAGGATAAGGCTTGTTTAAGCTTATCGTCTTGCCTTTCGGCTTGCAGATAACGTTCATTCTCTATGACTAATAAGGAATCGGAAGGTCGAATATCATACAGATCTAAATACCCAATATCCAAAACAGCAGAAGGTGTTTGCGCTGTTAAAAAACGTGGATAGCATAATATCCAGGCAATTGCAAAGATACAGACACGAAAACGTACCATATCACAAAAATAATCGCCTGATGTTAATTTATTGTTAATTAAAATCTTATAAAGTGTTCGCTTAATAAACGAAGTTGCCGCAGTTATATACCATGACCTAGGTCTATAATAAAAAGGGCTATCTAGTGCATGACAGCCCCTTTTATTTTTCTATTATTACTTACATATCAAACTTAAGACCTAGATTATAACGTGGTTTATAAAACTCATTTTGCATCGGACGATTACTGGCGCCCCAATAATAGCGTAACGATTGATTGGTCAGGTTATTAGCTTCTGCAAACACGCGCATATACTTTCCGAATTTATACGAAGCATTTGCATCTAAGAAGAATTGGCTATCGTAATAAAAATCGCTAAAAGCATCGGATCCTATTTCATCGATGTAAGCAGCTGTATAATTGGCTGAGACACGCGCGGAAAAGCGTTTATTTTCCCACGATAACGAACCATTCACCATATGTGGGGCAGTTTGTGGCAAAGTCATATTACCTCTCGGATTACCATCCGCATCCGCAATACCTTTCGCTTTCGACTTGGTGTAGGTGTAGTTGGCATATACGCCAAAACCTTTCAGGAATTTACCGGGCAGGAAGTCCAATTGACGCTGAATAGCAAGCTCAAAACCATAAACATCCACATTATCGCCGTTACGATCCTGCACAAAACGCCAAGTTTCTCCTTCCGGAATTAAATTGCTTGCTCCTGGAAAATCGTTTGCAAACTGTTCTGCCGTATAATCTCTATTACTGTATTTATAAATAAAATTCTTCAAGTTTTTATAATATACACCTCCGGAAATAATACCGACCGACTTAAAATACTTCTCCGCCATGAGATCGAAGTTCCAAGCATAAGTCGCTTTTAGATCCGGATTACCCGCCACGACAAAACCATCGTCTATGTTAGACTGTACATAAGGGGCGATCGCATAATAGTTCGGTCTGGCCAAGCTCGTTGTAACAGCACCTCTTAATACCAAGTCTTCTTGAGGAACATACTTAAAAGTTACACTCGGTAATACGTTTGTATAACTATTTTTAACAGACCTTGTACCTGCCAGTTCTTCCTCATCGGCCACCACATTTCCGGTATAGTCGATATTGGTATGTTCGATCCTTGCCCCTAAAATCATGGACAATTGACTATTGAAATCCTGATCCCAACGAATATAACCA
The DNA here is from genome assembly GCF_044784325.1 of Olivibacter sp. EAT-5. NCBI lineage: Bacteria > Pseudomonadati > Bacteroidota > Sphingobacteriia > Sphingobacteriales > Sphingobacteriaceae > Olivibacter > Olivibacter sp. EAT-5. Next base: position 5,951,924 of record NZ_CP173028.1, read on the forward strand.
GCGGTTATTCGTTCTTTGGCTTTATAATTTGCGGATAAATACTCATCGGGTTTATCCTCTTGCTCAAACTGAGACGCATCTGTCAAATCAAGGTTACCCAATAAATGCTTGTCGGCAAATAAACCGGGTGCATATTGGTTACCTGGTTCAAAGGCACCTGTCCAATTGACAGTTTGCACATTGCCTAAAACATCATATTGTCCGCCAAGTGGTGTGTATTCAAAGAATTCATTTCTCCGTTCCTTCTCTTTCAGACGTAAGCGGGCACCAAAACGCAAGCGACCTTTTTCACCGTCAATCAAGGAGAAAGGAACCCGAAAGTTCAGTTTTGCACCTAGTTCGGTTTCATCGGTATAATCATGATTTTCGCTGATGGCGTCAAGTTGACTTAAACCAGCATTTGGACGGTCATACACTAAATCTACCGGGCGATCATTAGAAGAGGGCACTTGTTGGATCAATAAGTCTTCTTCGCTTTCGTATTCGTAGTTAATGTATCGTTCATGTGGCCGGTCTTCACTTGCCTTCGCATAACTCACTGCCCAATCCATATCCAAGGACGAACCCAGCAGGTGATTCCCACCCAATGAATAGTTTTGCACACGTTGGTCTTCTAAGCGAGCATAATCAACGCGGTTATTACCGATGCCCCCTTTAGTTTCGCGCGAAATTTTATCGAGTTTAAAACCTCCCGCCACTCCCAGATCTTCTTCCGCCAATTCCATATCGGTTCGCACACGATATCGGTTTTCCCAGTCGTCCCGCCAATTGTACATGAGATTAGCATATAAACTATGATTCTCATTAATTTTATAATCAAAAGCTCCCGCCACACTTCTTCTAACACGGTGCACATTGTATCTTCGAATATCTTCGCGAGATAGCCACGCATTGCCATCTTTATCCTGTTCCCATTCGCCTTCAATACCTTCGGAGCCCAGTTGATTATTGTTGTAAGAGCCACTCAACACCATACCGAATTTGTTATTAGCAAAACGGTTTCCATAAACAAAAGCACCGGTATAAATGGGTGTTTGGTGTAAGGGGTTATAACCGCCTGCTAAGGTTGCCGATATCCGTTGCCCATTTGGTGAGGCCCTCGTAATCAAGTTCACCGATCCACCGATGGCATCCGCGTCCATGTCGGGCGTTAACGTTTTATTCACCTCGATGGTTGAAATCATATCCGAGGGGATTAAATCCATTTGTACCCGTCGATTGTCACCTTCTGCCGAAGGGATCCGATCGCCATTGAGTGTCACGGAATTTAACTCCGGTGACAATCCACGCACGATAATATTGCGGGCTTCTCCTTGGTCATTCTGCATGGTAATACCAGGAACGCGCCGCAAGGCGTCACCGATATTAGCATCAGGGAAACGTCCTACTTGATCAGATGAAATGATATTGGTGATATTAGATTTACTTTTTTGTTGATTAAGCGCCCTGGCCTGTCCTCGGAGACGATCACCCATAATGACTACCTCGTCCATCGTAACGGAACCGTCTTCTAACATAAAATTGATAACTGTATTTTCCCCCGCAGTTACCAGGACCTGCTGCTTTGCCCTTTGATAACCCATATAAATTACTTCCATTTCATAGGTTCCTGCAGGCACATTTAAAAATTCATAGTCGCCATTTTGACCTGATATAGTATAACGGTTTCCAACATTGAGGCGTACAGTGGCTCCCGGCAAGGAAGCTCTTGTAAGCGATTCTTGCACTTTTCCGGAAATTACTCCATGCTGTTGTGCAAAAGCGATAAAGGATAAGGTCAAGAGCAAACAGCTTGTAAAAAGTTTTTTCATTTCTTTGATGGTTTAGTATTTCACTTAAGACATGACAGCTTGATATTAACATCTCACTTGTTCATGTTACAAAGTTGATGAACCTCACCATTTCCATGAAAAGGCAAACGTTACAAAATATATACCTAGCCCTTTCAACCGTTAACAGCATAGCAGCAAGCAGATAAAAACAAAGCACAAAATACTCATTAACAAACACTTACAAACAAACAAAAGAACCATTAAGTTTATGTTAAATAGAAGTTAGCTTTGGAGCAGTGAGAAGTAAGATTGAAGGTATAAGGTGGAGTATGATATCCATAAGGCTTATAGCTTATAGCCTATTGCTTATAGCTTATAGCCTATTACTTAAAGCCCGCATGCCTCTTATGAAAATAAATATGTGCGGGCAATCCAAAAGGTTTTTCACTTGTTGTATAATAGCCGGACCCGTCCCGTGCAAAAGTGATTGCTTCGCCTTGCGGTTCGGGCTGATAAGGCTGCATAATGCCTTCATGACGAAACATTTCGGGTATAGATTCACCTTGCTTACGCTTCCAATAATACACATTCAGTAGATTTTTTATCAGCACCTCCTTACCATCCGGCGAGATATCGGCACTTGTAACAAAGGTATAAGGAATGGAAATACGCTTTTTCAGGGTAATCGTATCAGTTTTCTGTGCAGGAAGTATCGCTTCATAGACACCAACATGCAGGTCGCGCTTACTTATAATATAGAGCCTTTTATCAATAGGGTCGAAAAATAGGGACTCAGCGTCTTTCGGACCGTCTTCATAGCGAAGAGTGTACGTTGTAATGGACTGTTTAGGAATGGTATCAACAACGTTGTTCTCATTAATTTTTGGCTCTTCAAACTTATGAATATAAATAGTTGAATGTTTTGCCAAATTGTCGCCAATATCGCCAACTAATAAATAAGACTTCCCGCTATCTTTCATGGCAGCCATATCTTCCCAATCACGGGCGTCAATTCCTTCTAAATAATAGGTTGTTTTATGTCTCGCCGCGCTATCCAGCAAAAACACACGGGCCTGATCACCGCTATCGTTGTGTGTCCAGAAATAACCTGGATTATAACCACTGCAGACTAAACCCGAAGCTTCGTCGATAGCGTCATAAGTAATCTCGCCTTTATCGATTGCTTCTCCAAATTTACCTTGTTCTATGGGGCAGAATACGGTAAGAAGAAACGATATACCGATGATGTGAATAATTAAACGCATAGTAATTTATTTGACAATTAAAGGTTCCCCCTCCCTGACCATTTTTTGTACCTTTGCCCATATTTTGGTTGACATGCAGATAGAACAATTTTACGACACCGGGCTCTCCCATGCTTCTTACGCTATTGTTAGTAATAACGAAATGGTACTGGTTGATCCGGCAAGAGATCCTGAGCCGTACCTCGCCTTTGCAAGAGAAAATCATGCCAAAATTATCGGCATCATTGAAACACATCCTCATGCAGATTTTGTGAGCAGTCATTTGGAGCTTCATAAACGTACGGGAGCCGCCATATATACCAGTAAATTAGTAGAAGCGGATTATCCACATCAATCTTTTGACGAAAACGATGTGATTGAAATTGGTAGTCATACCTTAAAAGCACTTAATACTCCCGGACATTCACCCGACAGTATTTGTGTACTGTTGAGCGATCAAACCGGAAAAGAATTGGCTTTATTTACAGGTGATACCCTTTTCGTTGGAGACGTTGGACGACCTGATCTTCGCGAAAATGTTGGAAATGTAAAGGCAAAAGCGACCGAATTGGCAAAAGCCATGTATCATACCTTGCACAGCAAAATCATGAAGTTACCGGCTGACGTGGTAGTCTATCCAGCACACGGCCCTGGCTCGCTTTGTGGCAGGAGCATGAGTAAAGAGTTACAAAGCACTATTGGCAAAGAGCTCAAAGAAAACCCGGTTTTACGCCCCATGGAAGAGTCGGAATTTGTAGAATTGCTAATGGATGACCAGCCTTTTATTCCAAAGTACTTTGTCCATGATGTAGCAATCAATCGTTCGGGGGCCGACGATTTGGAAGCAAGCTTGGCACACATTATACGTATAGTGGAATCAGAAATTGAAAACACTACCGCTTTGCTCATCGATACGCGCCCTGCACATGTATTCAAAGCCGGGCATTATCCACATGCCATTAATATTCCGGATGGCAACAAATTTGAGACCTGGGTCGGCAGTATTGTTGGGCCGGGCGAATCATTCTATTTAATTGTTGCGGAAGAACGAAACGCGGATGGTTTATTGCGTAAACTGGCCAAGATCGGTTATGAGAGTCAGTGTAAAGGCTATCTCACATCAACGGAAAGCAGTAATGTAAGTCCAGCGTTCGATCTTTCTTTTTTCAAAGAAAACGAAACTGACTTTACAATTATCGACATTCGCAATGATAGCGAGCTAAAGAAGGGCAAGTTGTTTAAGGAAGCCATTCATATACCCCTGCCCCGATTACGGGAATCGCTTCAAGCAATACCGGAAGAAAAGCCGATTGTCGTACATTGCGCCGGCGGCTATCGCTCGGCTATCGGCTCGAGCATTATTGCCGCTCGTGTAGCGGTACCTGTATACGATTTAAGTACTGCTGTACATGAATTTTCTCCAATTAGCTAATTACCAAATTGGCTAATTAGCCAATAATTATAAGAAGAAGATGAACTTTGTAATAACCGCTGACGGCTCGAAAACTATTTTCCATGAAACGGTCGGAGAGCATTATCACTCCAAGCATGGAGCGGTGCAGGAAAGCAGGCATGTATTTCTTCAATCCGGGTTACAATACCTCCTCCAACAGGGGTTAACTTCACAAAATGAGAAAGTATCGATTCTAGAGGTAGGATTCGGAACAGGTCTTAATTTTTTGTTGACCGCGGATTATTGCTTGAAACAAAACATTAAATTAACCTATACCGGTATTGAAGCCTATCCACTCGAAGTTGAGGTGATTGCACAAACGGGTTATGACAAAGAAGTAGATGCTACTCTTTGGCATTCATTCTTGGAGCATTATGGCCAAGCTCTATCCAATCCGCAATGTTTAGTGAACGAAATAGACTTAACGATTGCCCATCAAGAAGTACTTAGCTTCAACAGCAAACAACGTGTTGACGTACTTTATTTTGATGCCTTCGCTGCGATTCATCAGCCGGAAATGTGGACATTGGAAACGCTTGAACATGCATGTTCCTTTCTAAAACCGGGAGGCGTATTTGTAACCTATGCTATTACAGGCAACCTAAAGCGTACGATGAAAAGTCTGGGATTTTCCATAGAAAAAGCACCCGGAGCACCGGGAAAGCGGGAGATGTTAAGGGCTGTTAAAATTGGTTAATTAGGTAGTGGAATGGTTAAGTTGTTAAATAGTTAAGTAGTAAAATCTCGACTACTCAATGTTTTGACCTCTCAATTAACGTCTCAACTACTCAACGTTTTGACTTCTCAACCACTCGACAATTTACAATTCCCCTTCAACCCCCAGCCCGAATAAAGCAAAGTCGTATTTCACGGGATCGTTGGCATCTAGTAGTCGAAGGTTGTCTGTTAGTTCAACAGCCGTATTCCAATCCGTCTGTTTACGCGTAATTAAACCTAAATGCCTGGCAACCCGTTCAACATGAACATCGCAGGGACAAATTAACTCGCTCATTCTTATTCGCTTCCAAATACCGAAATCCACTCCTCGAAGATCATTGCGAACCATCCAGCGTAAAAACATATTAAGGCGTTTACAAGTTGACTTTTGAGCCGGTGAACTGATATGTTTTCGTGTGCGGGTAGGGTAATCCGGTAAACTAAAAAAATATGCCCGAAAACGATTCAATGCATCTTCAACCTTTAAATTCGGACGTATAAGCTCAGTTTGATAACACACATTACTGCTCATCTCTTGACTTGATACAGCTTCTTCCTGCCCTTCCATTAAAAAGTCTTCCCTAAACTCGCTCGACATCGATGAAGGCAAAAACGCATCCTCCAGGGAGTTAAAACGTTCATAATGCGCTCTGAAAAAGCTGACGAAATACAGCAAGTCGGTATCATTAAAAGTTCGATGCTTGAAGCCCAACAAGCCTTTCAAATCATCTGGTTCATGTCCTATAATAAACGCATAAGGCTTTCCATCCATTCTGTCAATTAGTTCGCGGCATTTATTGATAATGGTTTTCCGTTGTCCCCAAGCTAATACCGCTGCGAAAAAGCCCATGATTTCCACATCCTGCTTTACTGAAAATTGATGCGGAATGCAGATCGGATCATTTTCAATAAATCCAGGCTGATTATATTGTTCAACCTTACGATCGAGGAAGTTTTTTAAATGAAGCATTTAGCAGTTAGCATTTAGTGATTAGTGGTCAACAAACAGCTATTAATTCGTACAACGTATAACCTAAAGCTTATAACTTAAGAGCTTGCTCCAAATCTTTCAAAAGGTCTTCAATATCTTCGACACCAACACTAATACGGATTAGATTATCAACAACTCCGACTTTTTCTCTAATTTCTTTTGGAATAGAGCCGTGGGTCATGGTAGCGGGATGGTTGATCAAAGATTCGACACCTCCCAACGATTCGGCTAAAGAAAAAACTTTAAACGAGGAAGCTACTTTGAAGGTATCCTGTAGGGAGGCGTCCTTTAAAGCAATGGAAATCATACCACCGAAATCGCGCATCTGTTTTTTAGCTACTTCATGATTTGGGTGGTCTTCAAAACCCGGCCAATATACCTTTTCAATTCTTGGATGATTCCGTAAGAATTGGGCTATCTGCCTACCATTCTCACAATGAGCTTTCATACGAAGATGAAGCGTTTTTATACCGCGAAGAGCCAGGAAACTATCTTGAGGCCCCGGTGTACCGCCACATGCGTTATAATAAAAGAACAATTGCTTATACAATTCTTCATTATTGGTGACTAAAGCGCCCATCACCACATCGCTATGTCCGGCTATATATTTCGTAACTGAATGCATTACAATATCTGCGCCTAAATCGATCGGATTTTGTAAATAAGGCGAAGCAAAGGTATTGTCCACTACATATAGAACGCCAGCCTCTTTCGCAATGAGTCCTACCGCTTCAATATCAACAATTTGCATCGTTGGATTCGTAGGAGTTTCAATCCAGATCAGCTTTGTTCGATCGTTTAAATAAGACCGGATAGTTTCAGGCCGCGTGAAGTCAACAAAATGGAACTTAATACCAAACTTCTCAAACACTTTTGTAAAGATCCGATACGAACCGCCGTATAAATCATTACCCGTAATAACCTCGTCCCCTGGCTTTAGCAAGCGTAGCACCGTATCGGTAGCGGCCATACCACTGGAGAAAGCCAAACCATATTTAGCATTTTCCAAGGCTGCAATACATTCCTCCAGTGCTTTGCGCGTCGGATTGGTACCTCGCGAGTATTCATAACCTTTATGCTCCCCAGGCGATTGTTGCCAGTACGTCGATGTCTGATAAATCGGCGTCATCACCGCTCCGGTTGTCGGATCGGGATGCTGCCCTGCATGTATAGCTTTTGTTGCGAATTTCATAAATTTCGTTATTCGTTGTTAGTTGTTAGTTATTCGTTGTTAGTTGTTAGTTATTGACTATGAACAAGAACTAATAACTAATAACCAATTATCGATTATGACTAAGAACCAGTAACCGATAACTAATAACCAATTAATAAGCCTTAGCAAACAACACCCGTTGTTTTGATGGTTTGCCCGTAAATATACACGTTCCTTCTTCCTCTTTATTATTAAGAGGAATACAGCGGATGGTCGCTTTGGTTTCCTCCTTCACTCTTTTCTCTGTTTCTACTGTACCATCCCAATGGGCCGAGATAAAGCCGCCCTCCCCTTCTAGCACCTTTTTAAATTCTTCATAAGAATTTACTTCGGTAATGTGTGCATCGCGGTAAGTTAGTGCTTTTTGGTAGATATTCTCCTGTATAGTAATTAATAATTGTTCGATGGCTTCCGCTAATCCTGTTTGCGGAACCGTTTCTTTGCTTTGCGTATCCCTTCTTGCCAGCTCCACAGTTCCATTTTGCAAATCACGAGCTCCTATCGCTACACGGACCGGCACTCCTTTAAGCTCCCATTCGGCAAATTTGAATCCGGGACGTTGCGTATCACGGTCGTCATATTTGACGGAAATCCCCTTTTGCTTCAACTGTGCTATTAAGTTATCGGCAAGTGCGCCTATCTGCCGGCTCTCTTCTTTTGTTTTATAAATCGGTACAATAACTACCTGGATAGGCGCTAATTTAGGAGGCAAAACCAATCCAGCATCATCCGAGTGGGCCATAATTAAAGCACCCATCAAGCGGGTAGATACCCCCCAAGAGGTTGCCCATACATAATCCAGCTTGCCTTCTTTCGACGTAAATTTAACGTCAAAGGCCTTTGCAAAATTCTGCCCTAAAAAGTGGGAGGTGCCTGCCTGTAAAGCTTTACCATCTTGCATAAGCGCCTCGATGCAATAGGTATCTAAAGCTCCCGCAAAACGTTCGTTTTCCGTTTTTCTTCCACGAACCACAGGTAAAGCCATCCATTCTTCGGCAAAAGTAGCGTATACATTCAGCATACGTTCTGTTTCTTCCACAGCTTCCTCGCTTGTGGCATGCGCCGTATGCCCTTCTTGCCATAAAAATTCAGCTGTTCTCAAAAATAGACGCGTGCGCATCTCCCAACGTACGACATTGGCCCATTGATTGACCAAGATGGGTAAATCGCGATAAGACTGTATCCAGCCTTTGTAAGTATTCCATATAATGGTTTCCGAGGTTGGTCTTACAATTAACTCTTCCTCTAATTTTGCCTCTTCGTCAACAATGATTTGTCCATTTCCATCATTTTTAAGACGGTAGTGTGTCACAACGGCACACTCTGTGGCAAAACCTTCCACGTGAGAAGCCTCTTTTGAAAAAAATGACTTTGGTATGAAGAGCGGAAAATAGGCGTTGCTGTGGCCGGTGTCTTTAAACATTTGGTCAAGTGCCGCTTGCATTTTTTCCCATATAGCGTATCCATAGGGCTTAATAACCATACATCCACGTACGGCGGAATGTTCTGCTAAATCGGCTTTACTTACTAATTCATTATACCATTGCGAATAGTCTTCATTTCTGCTAGTTATACCTTTACTCATTGTTGTATGTTTGGAATAAAAATTGTACCTTAAATGGGAAGCAAAAGGAACTGTTAAAATTTGTTAAAAATGTTAAAATCACTGTAAAGTTACTTCCATTTTGCGAATGTAAGGATTATTAAATTATTTTTGTAGCAGACGCATTTTTACAACCGTTTACCTATTAAACCTTTTCGGTTTAACGGTGTCTAACGTTATAAAGACCACAAAATTATTTGAAAGGAAAGAACAATGAAAAGTAAACCATTAATCATAAAAAGTGCCATATTGATAGGTGCCTTATCCTTAGGATCTTGCGCTACCAGTCAGTACGCACAGAATACTTTTCAGGATGATGTTTATGGAGGGAAGACAAAGGCAAAGGAGATCGCCTATCGCAGCCCGGACTATTACGATGAGTATGCCGAGCCTGCAGAAGGTTACGATGAATATGCAGATACGGATACCAATGCTTATGCCGACCAATATGCAGATCAGAATGGAAGATATTACGACGATGAATATGCGGACAGCTATGGGGATGCATATGCAGACGAATATAGCGACTCTGAATATGCCAATCGTATCAATCGCTTTTACTATGCGACACCAGGCATGTCCTATTACGACCCATTTTTTGACCCTTGGTATGGCTATGCCGGCTGGGGCGGTGGTTTTGGCTGGGGCGGCGGCTTCGGCTTAGGTTTTGGTTGGAGAAGTGGCTGGGGTTGGGGTGGTGGCTTCGGCTGGGGCGGATACTGGGGTAACCCATATTACGCTGGTGGCTGGGGCGGCTGGTACTCACCTTGGTGGGGACCCTACTCCTATTACGGCGCTGGCTGGGGCTGGGGCGGCGGCTACTGGGGTGGCGGCTGGGGCTATCCAGGCTGGGGCTGGGGTGGTGGTTACATAAGCCGCGGAAACTATCAGCCTCGTTCATATGCCGATAACTATAGAGGGTCAAGATCGTCTATAACTCGAATTAACCGAGGTGTTACCGGACGGGTTACTTCAGGTAGTTCAAGACCTGCCAGAGGTGTGGTTTCCGGTGGGTCGGCTTCAAGCTATAGAGGTCGAGGCGGCCGGTCTTCATCCGATGCCAATATTAACTCATCAAGAGGTTCATCATATAACGGTTCGGCAAGAGGCAGTAGACCTGCAATTAGCAGACCGAATTATGGAAGATCCGAAGGCTTGTCAAGACCCGGTTATTCCCGTCCAGCTACAACAGGCTCAAGACCTGGCGTTACTAGACCTTCAGGATCTTATTCCAGACCAGCTCGACCAACTAATTCAAGACCGAGTGAAGGTTATTCACGCCCTACCTCAAGGCCATCCTATACTCCGTCTCCGAGTCGTTCGTCCGGAGGATTTAGCGGCGGTGGTGGCATGAGCAGAGGCGGTGGCGGCGGTTCCGGCAGCTCGTCTAGAGGTCGCGGAGGACGATAATCTTAGATAAAAATAAAGCCGACCTTTTTTGATCAATTGTTTCAAAATTAGTCGGCTTTATTATTACATAACATAAAGCAATCCACTTATTACTAATTAATTTACTTCTCATGAATAATAAGAAATTAGCAACTCTTTGTCTGTTTTTATTTACAGCGGTTGCTTCTAGGGGTCAAAATTTGGATGAGTCGCTTTTATTTTCACAATACGAGCAAGGCGCCACAGCTCGCTTTAAAGCGATGGGAAATGCGCAAACGGCACTGGGTGGGGATATTAGCAACATCGCCGGTAACCCCGCTGGTCTTGGTTTTTTCAACAATTCCGACATAAGCTTATCGCTCGATTATTTCGGTGATAAGAATAAAGCCACTTACTTTGGTTCCCAAACAGAGAGCACCCGAGATCGCTTCGGTTTAAATCAGTTAGGTATCGTTTTTAATCTCCCGTCTATGCGTGCGAGAGGTGCTAATCTAGATCAGGGTTGGCTTAACTTCAATGTAGGTTTAAGTTATAATAAAACGAACAGCTTTATATCCAACTTGAATTATTCAGGACAAAACAACGAATCAAGTATTGCCGACTATATGGCCGATCCTAGAACAGGTGTTGCTCACGACTTTGGTTGGGATGCGGGTTTAGTTGATATTGGCGCAGACAATCTGTATTTCCCTATGGGTGTTCCGGATAATACACAACGTTCTTTCACACAAACTAAGGGATCTCAATCAGAAACCAACCTGTCATTTGGGGCCAACTACAGCAATAAACTTTATCTAGGTGCATCCGTTGCATTTTCTTCTATTGATCATCGCACCTATAGGCGGTTTGAAGAGGATGGCTACCTGTTCGATGATAGAGTCGTAGACCAAGGCTCTCGTTTCCTAAACCCACAACAAGGTTCTGATGATCCTCGTTTCTACAACGAATTATTGAATTCCGATTATTACTACGATGATGATTACGAAGGGCATACAAAAGGCGCCGGTGTAAATGTAAAGCTTGGATTAATTTATCGCCCTACCGACATTATTCGTATCGGACTTTCGGCCACGACACCTACTTGGTATAATATGTCAACTGATTATTCAGATTATTATGGGATTACTAACTTTCACCCGGAAACAGGTGCGGAAATTTCGTGGTATGAATACGAGCCGGAGTACAGTTCATATGACTACAATTTAAGGACGCCATATCGTGTAAATGGTGGTATTTCCGCGGTATTTAGCAAAGGTCTGATCAGCGCAGACGTCGAATTCGTCAACTATAAAAGCATGAAAATCACTACAGATGTTGCTGACCTTGATATGCAATATGCAGAAGACATAAAAAATACATATAAAGGAGCCGTTAACTTAAAGGTCGGTGGTGAATATGTTGTTACGCCACAATTTATGATTCGCGCCGGTTATAACCATACGGGCAATCCTTACGAAAACGTAGATTATAAAGCACAATCGATTACCGGTGGTTTAGGTTTCCGCTTTGGCAACTATTACGTCGATGCAACTTATCAAAACTGGAGACAAGAGTATGATACAACGCCGTACGCTCTAGCTGCTGATTATCCGGTAAATTCGCCTATTGCCAGCGTTAAAAATACCCGTAACAATGTGTTCTTAACTATTGGCGCTAAATTTTAGTGCGATAATCGTAATCGCAAAATATAAAAAGGGTTAAGTAAAGATACTTAGCCCTTTTCCGTTTATTGGAAGCCAATCCTGTAGATTTCTGCATCGCTAAAGTGAAGTCTCCCAAACCAATTCATCCTTCACTTGTTAGCAAGATACGGTAAGTGTCAAAGCAGCCATAACAAAAGTAATATGGGAGATATTAGAAAAAAAATAATGTTTGATGCACCTTTGCAAAGGTCTTTTGATATTTTTCTGAGTGATTTGGGAATTTGGTGGCCTAAAGAGTACACTTGGTCGAAAGAAGAGTTGGTTGCCATCAAAGTCAATCCGACCGTCAATGGTTTTCTTACTGAAATAGGCCCATACGGCTTTCAGTGTGATTGGGGGCGAATTATAAAATTTGATCCATATACTTTAACTTTTCTTTGGCAAATAGGGCCTAACCGTGTGCCCGAACCAAACCCTGACAAAGCTAGTGAGGTGGAAATTTCCTTTAGCAAAGGCAATGAATGCACAACGATGATTTTGGAACATCGAAATTTTTCAAAGCATGGCGAAAACGGCCCTGCTTACCGGGAAATGATGGATGCACCGGAAGGATGGGATTATATTCTGGCTTGTTTCGTAGAATATTTACTAACCAAAACGGCTTAAAAGACTGTAGCTTTCAGCAATCGGCTTTATTGACTTCAGCTTTCGGATATCAGCTTTCGGCTTTAGTCGGTGCTACTGCTACTAATAGGGTCGTAAGCTATACGCTGTAAGCTTTAGGCAACACTAGCTCCATCATCAAATTGGCTAATCGGCTTATCGGCTAATTAGCAACTCCACAACTCAACTATTTAACTATTGACTAACCGACCGTAAGGAGCTCATGAACCGAGCGCAACGAGCTCATGAATGCCAATAAAAAGCAAACAACTATGAATAATACCATTGAAAATAAATACTTATGAATAATTTAAGCTATAAGCAGCAATAAGCTCTAAGCCATCTGATGATCTCATTAGCTAATCGGCTAATTAGCTACTCAACCACTTAACTATTTTCCCAATTTAAAACTAACCGAAACGGCTAAGCCCTTTGAGTCCAGTTTTGTCCGCCCATAACCGATCCCTGTTAAAGGTAATTTGACAAATGGCCTAACGCCGATTGTGACTTGGTTGTTCAACTGTTGTTCAAAAGTTGCCGAAATATTCGCTACGCCAAAAGGATGGTTATTTTGCCCTCTTACTTCATAGTTAGTGCGTTGCTTATCTTTATATGGATCACCGGTATCGTAACTAAATTCATATTGCTCTCGTAACATGAAATAGCTGGAAGCACCTCCGTTCAAGGTAATACGGGTTGCACCTTTATTGTAAACCTGATAATTAAGTTCTATAGGTACATCCAGCACATCGCAAGCAGCATCTACCTGACTGGGTGTTGCTCCGTAGCTTCTTTGTATTTTGGGCCGGTAAAAACTGTAAGGTGAGTTATAATTCTTTCGTGCGTATAATACGCCGCCTGAAACGCTTAATTTCTTACTTAATGGTAGCGTATATAATACACCAATATTTTGGCTTAGCTGAGGATTACCGGCACCTCGTACGCTTGTTAAATCAGGCGCTGCTAAGATGGTTAAGTAAGATGGTCTTCTTTCTCGGTTGATCGTTAATTTTGGTTCAGACAAAATTTCTGCATCTGATGTATTAAATGAATATACAGGTGCTGGTTTTAGGCTTTGTCCTACTTTTCCAAGTAAGCCGTTCGTTCCTGCTTGCACTGTTAAGGTATCTTTATATATGTTTTCCGATATAACTTCCAATCTACCCGTTCGTTCGTTAGATTTGTCTTCAAGAAGAGGGATGGAAATCGTTGGTGACGTATTCTTCGATGGCGCCTTATCATTTTTAACGATCTGATCGACAACAGGTGGTACCGGCTTATCTATATGCGTTTTTTTAGATATGATACTATCTTCCTTTTTAACCACTTCAACAGACTGATCACGTGTAATGGGCCACCAGATGACAAGAAAAACCAGTATAACAGCCGCAGCGGCACTTAAAGAGCTAAGCCAAATAAGTCTTACCTTCTTTTTCCTATTGTTGACGAGCTTTTCTTCCATAGCTATCCAGTGCATCTCATCGTAAGATACTTCCGGGTTGTTCAACCCTTCTCTGAATAGATCATCGAGTTTCTTCTTCTCCATCACACTTATTCACTAAGGTTCTTGTCTGCTTCATTTCTGCCGACATTCAAGTCGATCGCCTTTAGCATCTCCATCAATTTTGCCCTGGCCTTAAACAGGTTAGATTTGGATGTTCCGACAGAAATATGCAACATTCCTGCTATTTCTTCATGGCTATATCCTTCAATTGCATAGAGGTTAAAAACCGTACGATAGGACGGGCTTAACGACTGTACCATGAATAATAGGTCTTGATAGTTTAGTTTCTCATAAATTGCTTCGTCAGACCCGGCCTGATCGTAATCCATTATATTTTCATTTCCTGCAAATTTAAGGTTAGCTCTATAATAATCGATTGCCGCATTGGCCATAATACGACCTATCCAAGCAGTAAAAGGTTTAGTGTGGTCGTATTTCTTGATATGCTTAAATACCTTAAAAAAACCATCGTTCATAATGCTGGCGGCGTCTATTTTATTACTCGCATAACGTTGGCAAATTCCCATCGAATATGCATAGTAATGTCTATAGAGTTCCTTTTGAGAATTCCGATCCTCTTTAATACATCCCTGTATTAGCTTCGATATGACTTCTTCCTGATTCTCCTTTGGTGCCACCAAGCCCTCCTTCCAATAAGCATTACGAATGCCGTAAAAAAAAGGTTGCTTCAAAGCTAAAATTATTTGTGCGTGTAATGACAAAATTGGTAACAAATATTTTGCAATTTTTATAAAGCTAGGCAACCCTTTTGTCATGCGCTCCGTATTTAGAGTATCAATCAAAAAAAATAAAACGAATAGGTTAGCTTATGAAAGTCACGAAAAAAAAATCACTTTACACACTTGCTGTTTTAGCAAGTTTTATCGCTGTTCTATACAGCTGTTCTAAAGATCAAGCAGTGGAGCCTGAAAAACCTGGCAATGAAGAAGTAACCGCTGAAAATGTTAGTTATAGCAACTTCGCCGGAGCCCTGTTTCAAACGAAATGCGCCGGTTGCCATGCTGCAGGTGGCGGTGCAAGTGGCCGTTGGACTTTCTCCGGCTTTGCATCTGTTCGGGATAATGGAGCGAGAATCAACAATGTCGTGCTAGTAACTGGTACCATGCCTGTCGGCGGTTCACTAAGTGCTAACGAAAAAGCGCTATTAAAAGCCTGGTTTGATCGTAATATGCCGGAACAATAACAATTAGAAATTATGATTCAGAAAATAGTTTTATCCTTATTTCTTATAATCCCTCTCTCTGTTGCAGTTTCAAAGGCACAGAGCACCTTTGTAAGTAACGGGGCTACGATATCTTTTTTTAGCAGTACGCCCGTTGAAGATATAGAAGGTGTTAGTAAAAACGGACTTTCCGCACTGGACGTAAATACGGGAGACATTGTATTCAAGGTGAAAAACACCACGTTTCAATTCAAAAAAAAATTAATGCAGGAACATTTCAATGAAAATTATATGGAGAGCGACCGATATCCGTTTTCTGAATTTAAGGGAAAAATAAATGATCCTGGAAAATTGAGAAACGATGGGACCTACCAATGCATGGTTAGCGGTGTACTTACCGTTCATGGTGTTGCTAAAAGTTACACTGCACCGGTTAAAATAACCGTGAACAATGGTGCGATCACAGCTAGCTGTACGTTCAAGGTAAAAACGGCCGACCATGATATTGAAGTTCCAACCATCGTTATAAAAAATATAGCAGAAACCTTAGACGTTAAGGTTGCTGCTATTTACCAAGCTAAAACTCCTTAAGTCATCCTATGAAGCGTATCACATTTTTTCTCCCTTATTTTCTATTGATCATTCCCTTTTCTCGTTTGTTCGCGCAGAGCGATTTAGAGGCGCTAATTCAAGAGGATAGTACCACGCGCGAAAAGGTGAGTGCCACTTTTAAGTCCAACCATTTAATCAATGCACAGTCGACCGAAACGATCCATAAAAAGGAACTCGAATTCCGGGTAGATCACCGATTTGGAGATATTGCAGGAGGTAGTGGAGGTATCGGAAATTTCTTCGGTCTTGATCAGTCGACAGACATCCGCATTGGTTTTGATTATGGTATATCTGACCGATTTAATGTTGGGATTGCCCGTGCAAAGGGTGCCACTGCGGCAACACAATTATATGAAGCCAATTTCAAATATCGTTTTCTAGAACAAACTACTGATAACGCTATTCCGGTAAGTCTTGCCTTTTTTGGAAGTGGGACGGTAAGCGGTGTTAAGGCTTCTGACGATCCTACAGCCTCGACCTCTTATAAGAATTTCGGCGATCGGATAACCTATGTTAGTCAGTTGATTGTGGCACGAAAATTTAGTCCTAGCTTTTCTTTTGAACTTATTCCGAGTTACGTACATCGGAACTATACGATTTTTGGCGATCAAAATGGTGTATTTGCCTTAGGTGCCGGTGGTCGGTTAAAGATTAGCAAACGGATGGCTATTGTAGCAGACTACTTTCTTCCTTTTAGAAGCAAAGACAAAAAGGAATACGTAGAAAACGTCAATCAGCAGAAGTTCTACGACGCCTTAGGTGTTGGTTTAGAAATCGAAACAGGCGGCCATGTCTTCCATTTAAATTTCACTAATGCCACAGCCATTCAGGAATCGCAATTTATACCGGAAACTACGACATCTTGGGGTAAAGGGCAGTATAGATGGGGCTTTAGTATATCTAGAAGATTTTCATTTAATAAAGATAGAGAAGGAAAAGTGGGTGGGTATTAGCGATTGACCACCCTAAGGAACAAGGGTTAAAGTTTAGAAAATCGCACTGACTGCTGGGCTATGAACGCTTAGCAGTCACTTTTTTAACGGCACCTTGCAGCGCAAACTTAATAAGGCTAATCAACCCAATAAGTGCCCACAGCCCGTTAGCTACCGTGTTTGGTGTATCGTGATTGTAAAAAGCACTGATTACGAGAAATAATCCACCTAATGCGTTTAGCAACTGGTATTTCCAACCATTGGAATGAATATAACCTAGGCTAACCAACAAGTAACCGGAAGTACAACAGGCAACGCCGATCCAACCTAACAAGTTAATTGTTTCTAAAGACATGAACATAAACTATTTATCAAAAATAAATAGTTTGCTACTTTAGGAGCCTACATACTGTATTAATTAATTGTTAAAAGGTAGATTGAAATACAAAGGCTTGTCTCAGGTTGCCATTCTCCCGTATCTATGCCATATCAATACCGCTACGCTCGACGACGCAAGAAAACGAACTTTTAGACAAGCCCAATGTATAAATTCAAGGTGTTATTGCTTATTGAGAAAGGCTCTTAACATCCAGTTTTGCTTTTCGTTAAACTGCATAAATGCGTTCACCATATCGTTGGAACCTTCATCATTTGCTTCGTCCGTAATTTCTAGCAGGTCCCGTTGCAAAGCGATCAATACTTCAAGGTCCTCTACCACAGCTTTCACCAGATCGACATCCGACATTCCGATGGTATCTATTTCCTTGATCTCCGCTGTCTCAAGATAGTCCTGATATCGGCTGAGCGGTGATTTCCCTAAGGTTAGTATACGCTCTGCTAGCTCATCAATGGTTGTAATCGCATTATTATATAATTCTTCAAATTTAGCATGTAATGTAAAGAAGTGCGAGCCTCTTACATTCCAATGACAACCACGTA
The DNA here is from genome assembly GCF_044784325.1 of Olivibacter sp. EAT-5. Classification (NCBI taxonomy): domain Bacteria; kingdom Pseudomonadati; phylum Bacteroidota; class Sphingobacteriia; order Sphingobacteriales; family Sphingobacteriaceae; genus Olivibacter; species Olivibacter sp. EAT-5. Next base: position 5,969,782 of record NZ_CP173028.1, read on the forward strand.
GTTTTTGATAGTGAACATGATAGTTTGCCAATAAATCATTTAGGTGATCTACAACAGGTCTTAATTTTTTCTCTTCTAAACTAATTGCTTTTGGATTCATACATTATATTTTTTGTTAGTACCCTAAGCATGCGATCTGCATGCCGGGAATGACCTACTTATAACGTTTTGGCTTATGAATTGTTTAATACACCTGATCGTCCTTCTTTTTTCTGACAAAAAGATTATAGTTCTCGTGCTTTTCAACATAAACAATAGTATCCTTATCGATGAACCCATCTAAGGCCACGGCATCATACCATTTCCCTTCAATCTCGATTTTACCCGAAGGACGCAAGGCCGTCTTGGCGACTCCTTCTTTGTTAATTAAATTAAGATTTCTTACAGAAGAGACGTATCCTTTACCCGACTGTTGCTCATCGGCTAAAACCAGCCGTTGAAATGCACTGGAACGCAGAATGCTTTTGCCGAAAATGACACAAAGAATAATAGAAGCAATAGTAGCAGCGATTACAATAACGAAGGAAGTCATTACTTGGTTAGGCTCAACAGGTTGAAAGTTAAAGTTCTGATTGGGCACCATGCTGAATGCCAGTCCACATACCAATGCAATGATTCCCAGAATACCCGCAACACCAAAACCCGGTATGACAAAGACTTCGAGTAACAGCAAAATAATACCGATTATGAATAAGGCGATCTCCCAATTATCGGCCAATCCCTGGATATATAACGGAGCAAAGAATAGAAGTGCAGCTATGATGGCAACAATCAATGCAAAGCCGATGCCCGGCGTTTGCATTTCGAAATAAATTCCGCCAATAATCAGTAAAATCAGCACGCTACTCACTGCCGGATTGATAAGAAAATTAATAAAGCTATCAACCCATGTGCTTTGATACCGGGTGATAGATGCCCCTTTTAGACCTTCTTTAGCAAGTATGTCTGTCGAACTAACCACTTCGCCATTGATCATACCAATTTTTAGCGCTTCTTGTGTCGTCAAAGTAAGTACTTTGCCAGCCTCTTTTAATTCCGGTAGCACGATATCCGGGTCCACAAAAGCTTCTGCTACTCGTGGATCTCTCCCCTTTGCTTCAGCCGTTGCCCGCATTAAGCTCCGCATATAGGATTGATATTTCTCCGGCATCACCTCTCCTTGAGGATTTACCACGCTGGCAGCCCCTATGCTTGCACCTTTAACCATATAGATTTTATCACAGGCAAGGGCCACCAGCGCACCGGCAGAAGCCGCATTATGGTTTATAAAAGCAATGGTTTTCAGCTCCGACTCTAATATCTTAGTTCGTATGGAATCGGCGTAATTAAGCATTCCACCGTAGGTATTGATTTCGATTAAAATATAATCGGCATGATGTGCTTTAGCTGCACTAAATGCTTTTTCAGTTTTACGCCAGGCTGCCGGGCCAATTTCTTCACTTAAGTGATATTGATAAACGGTGGCCGTTTCCTGCGTTTTGCCTATTACAGAACCGGGTGAAAATAACGCAATTAACAGTCCTATTGAAAGCCACTGCCGTAGGCTTCTGTCTTTTATCATGAGCATTGTCTTTATTTTTCTCCTTTTACCGATAAAGCTTCTTTTCCTTTGCACGCTTTTAAAGGGATTTTCCATATAAAGATACTATTTTTGTCAGATGGTTATAGAAGAAAGATGAAAGAGGGTAGCAATAATCGTTAACGAATGACAAAAGCATTTTCTTACTTATATGAAGGCACTATTTGGAAGATAGACATCCATGAACTATCCGGTATGCTTGCCATCGAATGGAGAGATCAGGATGGGCTGCCCTACTTTTCGGTTATTCATTATCGCAGTGGTCGTTTGTTATCCGATCACATACACTATGGCGATCGTTGGTGGACGCTGGCAGCGGTGAATACCAACCAACTGTTCCTGCAGCATTATCCGCAACCAAACCAAGGGCAAACGCAGGGACTTGTAGCTATCGATATACATAGTAAACAGGTCACCTGGGAGCAATTCAATCTGCAATTCGTAGAGCTTACACAGGAAGGAATAGCGGTAAAGCAACGATTTTCAGATACGAATGCGGTCAGCTTGCTGGAGCCTTTGTCGGGAAGTATACTTGAAAATCATACATTACTAAATAAACTGTCGCCTTTGCCCAGAAATATACGCTCGGCCTCCCCTGTTCACCGGACTCCTCCACTTCCAATTACAAGCACTTTAGTTGGCCCCTATTTCTTTCTGGAAACTGACGGTAAAGAGCTTTGGGCCTATCATGAGAGGAAAGAAGATAAGTTACAACTCATATTAACGGTTATTCAAGAGCACAACGTACAATTTAAGGAATGTATAGTTGATCGATTAGATCATCTGCTGCCGGAAGTCTTTTTTATGGTTGGCCAACAATTGTTTTTTGTAACGAATAATAAACGAGAAATTGTTTCGTATTTTGTATAATTGTAATGTATATGAAGAATAAAAAAATATTAAAAGGCTTAGGCGTGACTGTTGCCTGTGTCTTAACAAGTAGTGTTGTTTTTGCGAATCCGATAACAAGGGATTCGATAGGAGTTGAAAATCAAAATGGTAAAAAAGTAATTCTACATAAACTACAGACCAGAGAATCTTACTACTCTCTTGGACGCAAATACAACCTGAAGCCAAAAGACATCATTGATTTTAATGCTAATAAGTCGCTCAAAGCTGGTGATGTCGTTAAAATTCCGACCGGCGCACCCTTCTCGAACCCTGCAAACAATGTTGTAAAAACTGCGACTCCTAGCTCAAAACCTCCCGTTAATGGCGGTGCAGCTATTACCTCCCAGGGAACCGATTATATTGAATACAAAGTAGGTGCAAAGGAAACGCTTTTTTCCATTTCAAAACGCTTTGGAGTAACTGTTGATGCGATTAAACAAGCGAACAATTTATCCGGCAACTCTTTAAAGGAGGGGCAATTAATCAGAATCCCGAATACATCTATAGAGGAAGCCGCCACTGATCCCAGTGTTCCAAAGAAAGTAATTAGCAACGAAGAGTTAAACGGTGTAACAAGCGAAAACGAACAGCAGGTTGCAAGCGGCAACGCCAATACGATTGAAGAAGAACCGGAAGAAACACCTAAAGAGGATAGCACACCGGCCAATCGCTACGGAATCAAGCAGGTGACAGCAAGCGGCATTGGAATCTGGATGGACGACTTAAATGGCGAAAGCGGCAAAATGCTCGCCTTGCATAACTCCGCTCCGGTCGGCACCGTAGTTAAAATTACCAACCCGATGACCAATCGAACTACTTATGCAAAGGTTGTAGGTAAATTCAATGAGACATCGGAAAATAAAGATGCTATCATCGTTATTTCCAAATCCGTGGCTTCATTAATCGGTGTAATTGACAGACGGTTTCAGGTTAATATCTCTTATTAGTTAAGTGGTTAAGTAGTTGAGTGGTTGAGTCGTAAAGATGTCATGTAGTTAATTAGCTAATTTGATAATGGGACTACGTGAGATTAAAGCCTACGGCTATAGCTTACGCCTTAATAATAGTTAAGTAGTGAATCAATACTAACAACGAATAGCTAATAACGAATAACTAAAGTCTAATAGCTAAAAAAATGTCTAAAAAACCTTATGTCATTGGTATCGCTGGCAGTAGTGGTTCGGGAAAGACGTTCTTTCTGAAGTGTTTTCTTAATCACTTCAAAGATCATGAAGTTACGTTAATCTCTCAGGATGATTATTACCTGCCAGCCAACACCAAAACGCAAGAGGAAAACAAACTGTATAATTTTGATGTACCTGCTGCTATCAACCGAACGCTCTTTTATCATGATATTAGCGCGCTGATTGCAGGGAAGACGGTCTTTAAAGAAGAATACACTTTTAATAATCCGGCAATTAAGCCAAAAATGTTGGAGATAAAGCCAGCTCCCTTATTAATAGTAGAGGGGCTATTTATTTTCCATTTTGAAGAAATCAATACACTTCTGGACGAGCGTATATTTCTTCACGCAGATGAACATATTGCATTAGAGCGCCGACTTCGACGGGACCTTATCGAACGGGGGTATTTTGAGGAAGATGTCAAATACAAATGGTATAATCACGTACTCCCCAGCTTTGATGAATATCTTTTTCCCTACAAATCGCAGTGTGATTTAATTATCGAAAACAATAAGGACGATACCGCGATGATGGTACAAGTAACTGATGAAATTTCCGCACGCTTACGGAAAAAACTATTTTAAAGTCTCATTTCCGGAATATTATCACCGGCTATAAACTTGCCGGCGGTTGCATTCCGGATTTCATCCACACTCAGTCCAGGTGCTCTTTCTAAGAGGCGAAAGCCTCCGTGTGGTTCAATAACAAAGACGGCTAACTCGGTAACAATCTTCCGAACGCACCTCACTCCTGTCAAAGGCAAGGTGCAGGATGGAAGCAATTTACTTTCACCTTCCTTGTTAACCTGTTGCATCGCAACAATGATATTTTTGGCAGAGGCTACCAGATCCATGGCTCCCCCCATTCCCTTGACCATTTTGCCCGGTATTTTCCAATTGGCAATATCGCCATTTTCCGAAACCTCCATAGCTCCCAGAATCGTCAAATCTACCTTCTGAGCCCGGATCATTCCAAAACTCATTGCTGAGTCAAATATTGCCGATCCGGGAAGCGTTGTAACCGTTTGTTTGCCCGCATTAATTAAATCCGGGTCGACTTCCTCTTCCGAAGGATATGGTCCCATACCAAGCAAACCATTCTCCGATTGCAATACCACCTGGATATCTTCAGGTATATAATTGGCTACCAAGGTTGGTATACCGATACCGAGGTTAACGTAATAACCGTCTTTTATTTCCTGCGCAATGCGTTTGGCTATTCCTTGTTTGTCTAGGGTCATGGTGTTAGTTGTTAAGTTGTTAAGTTGTTAAGTTGTTGAGTTGTTAAGTAGTTAACAGCAGTGTCGAATATATTGTCATTCCTTTCGTTTCTTAAGGTAAAGTATATATCCATTCAAAAGTGCTATACATTTTTCTAGATCGGCTTTGCATTTATCAAATGTGGCGTTGTCAATATATTGTTCATCCAAAGCACATATTAAATGATCGAGTATCTCATACAGTGACCCTCTTGATTGTCTACAAAATTGGATGTTTTCTTGATAATGAAATCGGCCGTACCCTTCCGCAATATTTGCAGTAACTGATCTAGCTGCTCTTTTCAATTGATCTGATAACCTATATTTTTCTTCATTCGGAAGAAGTTTTATAACTTCACCCAATTTGTTTCTAAAGCTTCGACAGTGTTTCCAAACCTCTAGATCCTCAAACGTGCTGGTCATTGAATTGTACTGTTTTTCAATTTTTGATGCGAATCTCACTACTTAACTACTTAACAATTGGTCTACTTGACTACTCCCTTATGGTTCTCTTCTCAATTCTTTTTTCATATTTTTCTCCTTGGAATATGCGATGTACATAAATCCCAGGCGTATGGATATGATCCGGATCCAAGGATCCAACAGGTAACAACTCCTCGACTTCCGCAATGGTTATTTTTCCGGCCATGGCCATGATAGGATTAAAATTACGGGCCGTTGAGCGAAAGATAAGATTCCCGGTTGTATCTCCTTTCCAAGCCTTTACAATGGCAAAATCAGCATTGAATGCCATTTCTAACAAATAGTCTTTATCGTTAAATCTTCTGATTTCTTTACCTTCTGCCACTTCGGTTCCTACTCCTGCCGGTGTAAAGATTGCCGGCATTCCATAACCGGCCGCCAAGCATCGAGTGGCCAAGGTGCCTTGCGGTATTAACTCAACCTCCAGTTCTCCCGAAAGTAGCTGACGCTCAAATTCTGCATTTTCTCCAACGTAAGACGCGATCATCTTTTTTAGCTGCCTTTTTTGAAGCATTAAACCGATTCCGAAATCATCTACACCGGCATTATTGGAAATACATGTTAAGTCTTTCACTTCTTTTTTCACCAATGCGGCAATGCAATTCTCGGGTATCCCGCATAGACCAAATCCCCCGAGCATAAGTGTCATTCCATCCTGAATGTCTCTAATAGCTTCATCGGCATTGTTCACTACTTTATTAATCATGGCTATCAAGTTTAAAAATCGGCTGCAACGACGTTAATTTACAATTTTGGTTCTATAAAACAAAAGGCTGTAAACAATAAACTATAGGCTGTAAGCCATAAGCCGACTGATGCGCGTAACTAAGAACGCTGCCCCTCGTTATCACATTAGCTAATCATCACATTGGCTAATCGGCTAATTAGCGAATTAACTACTCAACCACTCCACAACTCAGTGACTTAACAATTCCAAAAAACATTTAGAATTAATTTAAATAATACTTACCTTTGGCAGCGTAAATTGATGAAGATGAAGGTATTGAACATTTTTGAGATGGAGCTGGTAAGAAATGGCTGCCCGTTAGATCCTGAAAACCACAAAGGACTGAATCCTTATACCGGTTGTTGTGAGTTCAAGAAGTGTTGCAAAAAATATAAGAAGGGCAAGCGTTGTAAAAAATGTCCCAATAGGTAAAGAATTAGCCCATTCGATAGGCTAATTCAAATATACATACGTTATTCCATCACCGCCTCTATCAGCATGTTCGTCTTCCATCCTGTTAACCTGCGAATATTTACGTAAATAATCCCGTATCATTTTTCTAAGAATACCATCTCCTTTACCGTGAATAACCTTTAGGCTTGGAAAACCCAACATAATGGCCTTATCTAGGTGCTTTTCGATCGCCTGAAGGGCGTCTTCTGTGCGCATGCCCCTTACATCCAATTCAGGATAAAATCCCGTTAACTCTTCGGTAACCATTGCGCTATGAGATTTACGAATTTCTTTTGGAACCTCTTTTGTTGCTACTTTTTCTACACGTTTTCTTTTCACCACCGATCGCAAATCACCCATCGCCAAGATAAGGTTATCTTTCGCAACTTCCAGTACCTGAGCCACATTACCTGATTCTATAATTTTCACCCAATCGCCAACGTGTATTTCTTGGTTATTAGCGACCGTAGCTCCTTTCGTTTTTGGTTCATTGAGTTGGTGGCGTTCAAGCTCTTGCTGCAAGTGTTGTCTAGCTGCCTTCGTTCTCTCTCTATCTGCTTTGCTCTCCTTAATTTCTGAAATCGTGTTTTCCACTAACCTGTTGGCATTTTTTATAATTTCCTGGGCTTCTAGCTTAGCTTGTTTAAGGATTGTCTTTTTATTCTCGTCTAAATAGCGTTGCAAAGCTTCGGTATCTTGTTGTAACTTATTGAGCGCAGTTTCTCTTTTCTCAACTAAACGCTTGGTATCCAGGATTGTCTTCTTTTCCCGCTCTAAGTCAACAAGTAAGGTGTCAACCCGCTTTTGTTGTGCACCTATCTTTTGTTTTGCTGCTTGTAGAACCTCCGTTGGCAATCCAATTTTTTGTGCAATTTCAAAAGCATAAGAACTACCCGGTTTCCCGATTTCTAAAATATAAAGTGGATGCATGGCTGCATTATCAAAAAGCATGGAAGCATTTTCCAGGCCTTCTGTCGCATTAGCAAAGTTCTTCAAATTAGAATAGTGAGTAGTAACTACCCCTCTTATTTTTTTACGGTTCAAAACTTCCAATACCGCTTCCGCTATCGGGCCACCGAATTGTGGATCAGTACCTGTGCCAAATTCGTCAATAAGCACCAACGTTTTACCGTTCGCGTGTTCCGTAAAGTATTTCATCTTCGAAAGATGAGCACTATAGGTACTTAAGTCACTTTCGATCGACTGGTCATCGCCGATATCAGCAAAAAATTGTTTAAAAACACCTATCGTCGACGACTCGTCCGCCGGAATCAATAATCCGGCTTGGGCCATTATTTGCAACAAGCCGATGGTTTTCATCGCTACCGATTTTCCGCCTGCATTAGGTCCTGAAACAACGATTACGCGCTGCTGATTATCTATTTTGACATTCAACGGCACAACTGTTTGTTTCTCCTTCTTAAAATTGAGCATCAGAAGGGGGTGTCTGGCGTTTATCAGTTCAACGGCAGCTTCTTTTGATAACTGTGGCATATCCGCTTCCAATTCGATTGCAAATAGTGCCTTGGCTCGCACAAAATCAAGTTTACTAAGCAATCCATGATAGGCTAACAAGAGCGGAATATTGGGACGTAATGTATCCGTTAATTCAATTAAAATACGGATCACTTCTCTTCGCTTATCAAATTCAAGATCGCGGACTTTGTTGTTTAAATGAAAAACTTCTTCGGGTTCGATGAATACCGTTTGCCCCGTAGCCGATTCGTCATGAATAAAGCCCTTCAACTTGCGTTTGTTTTCTGCCAATAGCGGGATGCATAAACGGCCATCTCGAACGGTTAGGTTTCCGTCTGCCGTCCAGCCGTTTCCCTGAGCGCTTTTAAAAACATGGTCAATCCGTTTGCGCGCCTCCTGCTCTGCTTTGGCAATATTGGTGATAATTTCTGAGAGAAGCGATGAGGCGTTGGGCTTAATTTTACCTTTCGCATCGATTACGCGTTCAATAGCATTTACAATCCCTTTTTCTATTGGCAAGTGCTCGAATAATGCTTCCAGATTAGGATAATGTCCATTTCGGTCGTTAAAATATCGGATAACTGCAAATACAGTTTTCAACGACAGTAGCACATGAAAAAACTCTTCTTCTGTCAAAAACACCCCCTCTACCCTAGCCTTTTCTGCGAGGGCACGTATGGGATACAAATGTTCTATGGGCAAGGGGGAATCGTTCAGTAATATTTCTTTAAATTCATAGGTTTGACGCATGAATTTATTGATCTGGTCAAACTGATGCATCGGCTGGATTTTGTCCACCATTTGCCTTCCCATTTCACTTAAACAGTATGCTTTTATTAGTGCCTTGATTTCGGTAAAACCCAATTTATCAACAGCATTCTGAGGATATATCATTCTATTTAACTTTAGGTAGCGCTGTAGGCTGTAAGCCGCAGAGGGTTAGTCCCTACTCAAGTACTTACTACTCCACTACTTAACTACTCAACTTTTAACCATTGACTAATTGGCTAATTAAAAATTTGGCTAATTAACAACTTAACGCCTCTTCGACTTAACCGGCCCCTTTATTTTCAACGAGTCTGCCGGTTTGGACTTCTTGATTGAATCTATGGGTAACAACAACTTACTCAATTCGCTATTTCCATTCGGAATATAAAGGATTCGTTTAACCAATGCCTTCTCCAGGGGCAAAGACCATGCCTCCGATTTACGGTTAGCCGAATCGGTATGCTTCCGATAAAGTAAATTTTTGGTCAACTGAAAATTCACCGAATCAGCCTTTATTTTGTCTAGACTATCTTTAATGGACGCACTCTTTAAAGAATCGGCCACGAAGACCTTTCTCATTTTTGCATCTATCTTCGCTTGTTCATCCTTTTGATATTGCTGCAACCGCTTTTGCACCTCGGCATAAATCTGATTCAATAAGCCCGGATCTTTTGAATAGAAGACGAGGCTTTTGTTAAACCCAGCCGAATCAGTGTCATATTTTTTAAAGATGGAAGCATAATAATTTTTCGCCAGCAATCGAGACGAATCCATGGGTAAGGAAGACAGGTATCCTTCAGCCAGATGAAAATCACATAAAAGTGGGACCATCTTCTTTTGGGCGATAACTCCTTCAGGCACCTTCTCCTTATTACAAGCCGCTAACAAAAACACTGAAAGAATTACTATTAATAACCGAGTCATTTCTTTAAATTCGCACAAACTTAGATAAAATGCTTTTCATATGCAATTAGTTACCTTTGCGTCCGCTTTAAAGCAGGCGTTTAGGTTGCGATGAGTAATTGTCCAAGAAAGGTACAAGTGTGGGCGGGCGAAAAAAATTGATAAGAGAAATGAGTATTAGTGATAATTTAGAAAAGATTAAAAAAGAAACAGATTCGGTAGGTGTAACATTGGTAGCCGTTTCAAAAACCAAGTCAGTAACTGAGATTCAAGAAGCTTATGACGCCGGACAGCGCACGTTTGGAGAAAACCAGGTACAAGAGTTGCGCGATAAATACGAAGTTTTACCGAAAGATATTGAATGGCATATGATCGGTCATTTACAAACAAATAAGGTAAAATATCTTGCGCCCTTTATCAAATTAATTCAATCTGTTGACAGTTTGAAATTGCTTCAGGAAATTAATAAACAGGCGTCAAAACATGACCGAATCATTGATTGTCTTTTGCAAATTTATATTGCGGACGAGGAAACGAAATTTGGCTTGGCTTACGACGAAGTAATCGAACTACTACGATCCGACGAATTCAGCATACTTAAAAATGTTCGTATTGTTGGTCTAATGGGAATTGCTACCAATACCGATAATGAGAAGCTGATCAAAGAAGAATTCTATGAGTTAAAAACACTTTTTAATGGCATTAAAGCCAGCTTCTTTCGAAAAGACGACGCTTTCAAGGAGTTATCGATGGGTATGTCGTCCGACTATAAAATTGCCATTGAACAAGGGAGTACAATGATTAGATTGGGAAGCACCATATTTGGGTCACGTTGAGTTGTTGAGACGTTAAGTTGTTGAGTCGTTAAATAGTTGAGTCGTTGAGACGTTGAATAGTTAGTGACTACTTAACTACTTTCCTACTAAACTACTTAACTAGTTGTTGAAACGTTAAATAGTTGAAACGTTAAATAGTTGAGTCGTTAAATGGTTAAGTCGTTGAGACGTTGAATAGTTAGGTGACTACTTAACTACTTTCCTACTTAACTACTTAACTAGTTGTTGAGTCGTTAAATGGTTGAGTCGTTGAGACGTTGAATAGTTAGGTGACTACTTAACTACTTTCCTACTAAACTACTTAACTTGTTGTTGAGTCGTTAAATGGTTGAGTCGTTGAGACGTTGAATAGTTAGGTGACTACTTAACTATTTTCCTACTAAACTACTTAACTAGTTGTTGAAACGTTAAATAGTTGAGTCGTTGAATAGTTGAGACGTTGAGACGTTGAATAGTTAGGTGACTACTTAACTACTTTCCTACTAAACTACTTAACTAGTTGTTGAGTCGTTAAATGGTTAAGTCGTTGAGACGTTGAATAGTTAGGTGACTACTTAACTATTTTCCTACTAAACTACTTAACTAGTTGTTGAAACGTTAAATAGTTGAGTCGTTAAATGGTTAAGTCGTTGAGACGTTGAATAGTTAGTGACTACTTAACTACTTTCCTACTAAACTACTTAACTAGTTGTTGAGTCGTTAAATGGTTGAGTCGTTGAGACGTTGAATAGTTAGGTGACTACTTAACTACTTTCCTACTTAACTACTTAACTACTCCCCAACTATTTCCCTACTAAACTACTTGACTATTTTATTACACAAAGCATGATACGTAAAGCGCAAAAAGAAGACTGTTCGAGAATTTTAGAATTGATACATGAGTTAGCCTTGTATGAGAGGGCCCCGGAAGAGGTGACCGTTAGTCTGGAAGAAATGGAAGATGCCGGCTTTGGAGCGAATCCCGTATGGGAGGCTTTTGTAGCTGAAATTGACGGCGTTATACAAGGTATTGCTTTATACTATACACGTTATTCGACTTGGAAAGGGCGACGGCTTTATTTAGAGGACTTAATTGTTACCCAAGAAATGCGAGGTCGTGGTATCGGCAAGCTTCTGTTTGATAAAGTTATTGAAGAGATGCAGAACAAAGGCTATAGCGGTATGGTATGGCAAGTATTGGAGTGGAATGAGCCTGCGATAAACTTTTACAAAAAGTATCGCGCAACTTTTGATTCCGAATGGGTTAACGTTTCGATAAACAATTAATAGATTACCTTGTTAATTTGTCTAATATGCCGTTTTGTCTCTTCCTTTAATAAAGTGCTGATATGTTTAGAATAAAAAAATCTTTACTGATAAACGCTAGCCTGCTACTAACTTGTGCAAACATGCTGTTCCTATCATGCAATCTTAACAACGAACGGAAAACTGTCGCAAAAGCTGACACGCTCCGTTATCGGTATCAGCATTATATATTATCAAGTAAGGAGGTTGTGGATAACGATGGAAAAAAAGACACGACTTATTTCAAAGCGATTTTTCCTGAATTTGAACAAAAGGAAATCAATGATTTAATCAAAAGACAGTTTACAGCTAATAGGCAGCCCGACACGCAATATAATTCAATTGAACAAGAAGCAAAAGCATTTATTGAAAACTATGAAGATTTTGTAAAAATGGACGAATATCCCCGTGCCTGGTATTCTGAAATGCACGCAAAGGTATTACAAAACAAACCTTCTTTTCTTTCTCTATCCTTAGAACTTAGCGACTATACAGGCGGAGCACACGGGAACTATAATACACTTTTTTACAATTACGATCCGTTAAAAGTCGACACCATTGGACTTGAAAAGATTATCCCTGTGGAAAAGCAACAATCGCTAACCAAGATAGCAGAAGTGATATTCAGAAAACAGGAGGGACTATCTACCGAGCAAGCACTGGACGAATCCTATTTTTTTGAAGATAATCGTTTTCATTTAAACAATAACTTTACCCTTACCCCAAAAGGTTTATTATTTTTGTATAATGTATATGAAATCAAACCTTACGCAGCAGGCATCACAGAATTGATGATTCCCTACGAGCAGATCGACTCATTGATGACGGAGGAAGGCAAACATATACGAACCCAGCTAAGACAGAATATTACAACAAATTAATGCAGGTATTTAAATTTGGAGGTGCATCTGTAAAGGATGCCGACGGGGTTAGAAATGTTGCCCGTATCGTAGAAGATTATAAAGATCAACAGCTTATTATTGTAGTTTCAGCCATGGGCAAAACTACGAATTTATTGGAAGAAGTAACAAAGGCCTATTATAACCAAGAGCCAGAGCTATACAACCTTTTCGAAAAAGCCAAAAAATTTCATGAACAGGTGCTAGACGAGCTATTTGAAGATAAACAGCATTCCATTTTTGACGAGGTCGCCAATTTATTTGTTGAGATCGATTGGATCATTGAAGAGGAGCCGCAAGACGCTTATGATTACTTGTATGATCAGATTGTTTCTATTGGTGAGCTGGTCTCTTCGCGCATTATAGAAGCATACCTGAGAAAAGTTGATATACATAGTCTTTGGATTGATGCTAGAAACTATATCCACACCGATAATACTTTTCGAGAAGGGCAGGTAAATTGGGAAAAGACCGAACGCAGCATGCGATCTTCGATTCCCGCTCTATTGGAGAAAAATATACTGGTTACTCAAGGCTTTATTGGTAGCACCTCTGAAAATTTCACGACTACCCTAGGCAGAGAAGGCTCTGATTATACCGCAGCCATTTTTGCTGCTTCCTTAGATGCAGAGCTAGTAACGATATGGAAGGATGTTCCCGGGGTGCTCAATGCAGACCCAAAATGGTTCGACTCAACTGAATTAATACCTGAACTTTCTTATTTAGATGCGATTGAGCTTACTTATTATGGAGCCACGGTAATACATCCGAAAACAATTAAACCTTTACAAAACAAGGGGATTGCGCTAGCCGTACGCTCTTTTGTTGATACCAAGAACAACGGCACAATCATAAGGGCAACCAATAATACATTACCGGTCTCCTCTTTCATCTTTAAAGTAAATCAGGTACTCATTTCTATTTTGCCCAAGGACTTTTCTTTTATAGTTGAGGATAACTTCAGTCACATCTTTGATGTGTTTGCCAAACATCGGTTAAAGATCAATATGATGCACAATAGTGCAGTTAGTTTTTCGGTGAGCGTCGATTATGATGAACAAAATATCGTTTCTCTGATTAAAGAGTTGAAAAAACAATATGATGTGGAGTTTACACGCGACTTGGAGCTCGTAACCATACGATATCATAATCCGCAAACAATTGAACGGGTATTGATAAATAAAGAAGTGATCATGCAGTTACAGGATAACTATACCTGCCAAATGCTTATTCGATCGGTGGGTAGTTAGTTCGTTGAGTTGAAGAGTCGTCGAGGAGTTGATTAGCTGTTGTGATTATATGGGCGATAGTCGATTGCTGCAAGTTGATTACTAGTCCCTAAAAACCCAAAAAAATGAACCAAGCGATTTTAAAACCGGAAGTGCAAAATTTCTTGCGGGATCATATCCAAGCATCTCCCGCTTCAATAGCCTTAGGGAAAAGTCCCTTTCCGGATGTAAGCGCCCCTGAACTGGCCGAGCAGCTAGATGGGATGAAGCGAGCTCAAAAAAAATTACCGCAATGGTTTAATACAACGAATATCTATTACCCGGGCCTCTTGGGACTCGAACAGTCTTCTTCATCACTTACCGGCGCCTATAAAAGAGGATTAATAAATGTCGGCAGCTCGATTGTCGATATTACCGGCGGATTCGGCGTTGACGACTATTACTTTGCTCAACGCGCACAGCAAGTAATTCATTGCGAGCGCAATGCCTCTTTATCACGGATAGCCGAGCATAATGCCAAACAACTTGGCGTTACGAATATTCAATTTTTCCCGAATGACGGCATCGGCTACCTTCATTCCTCCGATAAAGTTTTTGATTTCATTTACATCGATCCCTCGCGAAGAGTCAAACAGCAAAAGGTGTTTAGGCTAAGCGATTGTGAGCCCGACGTAGTTATGCATGGACCTTTGCTTAAACAGAGAGGTAAAACTGTGTTAATAAAAGCCGCACCGCTTTTGGATATACAGGCAGCTGTTCATGAACTTTCGGGAGTTACCGACGTTCACATTATCAGTGTACACAACGAATGCAAAGAGCTGCTATTTGTTTTGCGTAATAACCCTACAAACGCAATCACTTTTCATTGTGTGGCGCTTAGCAACAAGACTTCAGACATTTTGCGCTTCAACGAGGAACAGGAGAAAACGAGCCAACCTGTTTTTGATAATCCCGGGAGGTACTTATATGAACCGGATGCAGCGCTGTTAAAGGCAGGGTGTTTTAAATATACGGCCGTTCATTTCAACTTATCGAAGTTGCATCAACATACCCATTTATATACCTCCGAAACTTTCAAAGAAGGCTTTATTGGCCGCTGTTTTGAGGTTATTAAAGTAGAAACGTATAGTGATTTCAAAAAAAATAAGAATTCAACTCAAGGAAATGTATCCACGAGAAATTTTCCATTGAAACCGCAAGAATTAAAAAAGAAGCACAAAATAAAAGATGGCGGTGATCAGTATCTATTTTTCTGCACCGGCCCCCAAGAACAGCTTCTTGTACTATTTTGCAGAAAGCGTTAAATTAAGATCACCATTAACTATTCGGCAGAGGGCTTTATATCTTTCATCTCCTCGTGTTCTAATCCGCTTACCCCACCCGAAACCACGAGCTTCATGGCATCTGTTGCGCTCATTTTTAGCGGTGTTACACGTTTTGCCTTTACCACACAAACTTGCCCGGCAAAAGAGTAGGAATACGGAAAATAAACAATAACATCTTCCGGCAAGTGTATTTTACGAAGATCGTGCTGCGTAAGAAAGCCGATTTTCTTGAGTCCCGTTTCATTCACTTCTACCAGAACCGGCTCGTTAAATTTTTTCTCATCCCCAACAAATGCCTCTGTAAAATCTTTAATCGACGAATACAATGTACTGAATAGCGGTACTCGGTTTAACAATTTATACAATCGATTATAGATTGGCTCGGTAATAAAATTGGTAACGATCACACCGGCAAGAATTAATATCAGGATCATTATGACAATACCTAAGCCCGGTATATACAGCGGTTGTCCTGTTTCGTCGCGTATCAGCCAACTTAGATTTAAAGCGGAATCAATTGTTGCTACGATCCAAAAGATCAATAGTAAGGCACCTGCTAAAGGCACCAAAAACAAAACTCCTTTGATTAGGTAGTTTAATAACAATCTCAACAATGTTCTATTCGACATTTTATGGGGTAGATTAAATTTATTCAAAGTAATAAACGCGTCTTACGCGTTGTGAAATACTTGTTAGGATTTCGTATGGGATAGTCCCGATCGCTTTTGCCAATGTTTCTGGAGAAAGTTCCTCTCCCATTACCAAAACCTCCTCTCCTTCCCTAACATCAATCCCTGTAACATCCAACATACACATATCCATACAAATATCTCCAACAGTGGGTACAAGCATTCCTTTTATAAGCATCTTTCCAACGCCATTGCCAAACCTTCGACTGTATCCATCGGCATAACCGATCTTTACCGTAGCAATGGTGCCGTCGCCGCTTAAACGCCCGTTCCTATTATAACCCACTGTATCTCCAGCCTTTATATACTTAACTTGGGTAATCCCCGTACGGAGGCGAGTTACCGACTGCAATGGCAAAGAACGATATTCATCTGCTGAGACACCATATAGCCCGATGCCCAAACGAACCATATCAAATTGTGCTTGCGGAAAGCGGGAAATAGCAGATGTATTAGCTATATGCCTAATAAAATGATAACCTAAGCCACGCGTTAAATCTTGCGTAAAAACATCAAATAACCGTATCTGTTCTGATGTAAAGTTATCGTGTTCCCGGATCCCGCTTGCCGCCAAGTGCGAAAATACACTTTTTACGACTATTTTATCGGTTCTTTTCAATTTGGCCAATAATCGATCCACATCGTCCGGTTCAAAGCCTAATCGATGCATACCTGTATCCACCTTAATGTGTACCGGATAGGCTTCCATCTTTTCTGAAGGCAACTTGCTGATAAAAGCTTCGAGTTCAGAAAAGCTATATATCTCCGGTTCAAGACGATACTCAATCATTTGTTCGAAAGTATCCTCTCCGGGGCTCATTACTACGATAGGAAGCGTGATACCACTTTTTCGAAGAGCAATCCCTTCATCGGCATAAGCAACCGTTAGGTAATCCACTTTATTAAATTGTAACAAATTAGCAATTTCAAAACTTCCACTCCCATAGGAAAAAGCTTTTACCATTACCATCAATTTAGTGCCTTGCTGCAACAATGATTTATAAACATTCAAATTGTGCTCCAGCGCATTTAGATTGATTTCCAACGTAGTTTCGTGCGTTTGTAGCGTAAGCGCTTTACTGATGTTTTCAAAGCCGAAAACCCGACTGCCTTTAATGAGTATT
Source organism: Olivibacter sp. EAT-5 (assembly GCF_044784325.1). Taxonomy (NCBI): domain Bacteria; kingdom Pseudomonadati; phylum Bacteroidota; class Sphingobacteriia; order Sphingobacteriales; family Sphingobacteriaceae; genus Olivibacter; species Olivibacter sp. EAT-5. The sequence continues at coordinate 5,986,890 of NZ_CP173028.1, forward strand.
GTACTATCTCGAATCTCAAGCTTAGGTATATTTGTCAGCAATTGTTCCGTTGTATCAAAGAATTGGGTATCCATACGAAATAATGCTGCATGTTGACGAAGGTGTTTTCCTACGCCAATCAATCGATCAAGTCCTTTGCCTTCGAGCATGGAGGCTACTTTTGTATAAAGTGCCGTTTGATTTTGCCCTACTGTCGGTAAATCGGAAAGTATCAGCATTTTACGTGAATGTTGTTGCTGTTGTTTCAGAAAGTCTAAAGCGATCAGTAAAGATGACAGATCGTTGCTATACGAATCATCGATAATCGAGTTGTTATTAATGCCCTTTTTAAGTTCTAAACGCATACTTACAGGAAGGAGACGTTTCACACGATCAACGATAACCATCGCTTCATAACCTATTGCTAACATAAGGGCCCAGCAACAAACGAGATTTTCTATAGAAGCCTTATCCACGAATGGCACAGTTAGCACATAAGACTGTTGAAGGTACGTTGCTTCTAACACGTATTGCGATCCGTTTTCCTTGAGAGAAGCAGTTACCTCCAGCTGAGCGCCTTTGCCGATTCTCCATGTAAAATGATGTCGACCAGGCACCTCTATTGCTGAATCTACGTATATCGGGTTATAAACGATTTTATCAGCATCTTTAAAAAGCTTTAACTTTTCAATGGTCTTTTCTTTAGTGGAAGCAAAACCATCATCATGAGCATGGCCGATGTTTGTTAATATACCAATTGTTGGCTTCACCATTCTTTCAATGGCTTCCATTTCACCTACTTTACTAATACCGGCTTCAATAATGGCTAAATTATGTTGTCCATCCATTTGCCAGAGTGATAAAGGTACACCAAGCTGTGAGTTATAACTTTTTGGGCTCCGAACAATTTGGTATTCCGGAGATAGTAATTGATAAAGCCATTCCTTTACGATAGTTTTGCCATTACTTCCTGTAATCGCAATCACAGGATATGCAAATTGCTTCCGATGGTAGGTAGCCAACTGTTGTAATGCATGCAGTGTATCCTGTACAAAAAGCCAATTGCAATTAAGGTAATCGGTAATGTTAACAGCTTCTGGCCTAACAACAAAATTCCTGACACCTGCACGGTAGGCCTCTTGCACATATTGATGTCCGTCTCTCCTTCCAGGCAGCGCAAAAAAAAGAGCGTGTTTCGCATCCGTTATTTTGCGACTATCATAGGCTAGCGTATAAACAATGGCTGAAGGATCAATTAATTCGGAAGCTACTGCAACAATAGTTGCTATATCTTGTACAGTATAAATCTTATTGCTCATTTCATGCTATATCTGGATATTTGGAAAGGCCAAAAGAAAGCCGTCTTTCTTTGAATAAGCAGTGGTTTTAGAACCTTTTTCTAACCATTTACCTTTGCAGGTCCAAAATTGAGTATTTTTTAGGAATACGGCAATTTTTTACGACTTTAGAAGTATGGACTACGAGAAAGAGATAAAACAAAAAAAGCTGACAAGACAACAGGCCAAATCAAAAGCGGAAAGCTACTGTGCCTATCAAGAAAGGAGCCAACAAGAAATGCGTGATAAGCTTTACAGCTGGGGGCTTCATCCAGTGGATGTTGAAGAAATTATTGCTGATCTTATTACCGAAAATTTCTTAAACGAAGAACGCTTTGCTTTAGCCTATGCTTCGGGAAAGTTTACGATCAAAAGTTGGGGTAAGATAAAAATCAGACAGGGACTAAAATTGCATCAAATTTCACAGCGACTTATTCAAGATGCTTTGAACCAAATCAACCAACAAGCATATTATGATAAGTTGCGTGGATTGTTAGAAAAAAAAGCAGCGCATTTGAAAGAATCAGACCCTTATAAACGAAGAAATAAGTTGGCTCAGTACGCACTGTCCAAAGGCTATGAAAACGACTTTATTTTTGATATACTGACTAACAATAACTTATAAAATACTTTACATTTTTTTAAAAAATAATTTGCCAGAAATTGAAAACTGCCTATATTTGCATCACCAAAACGGAAAAACGGTCTCAAAAAGATCGAAACAAGCGAAAGTAGCTCAGTTGGTAGAGCGCAACCTTGCCAAGGTTGAGGTCGCGAGTTCGAACCTCGTCTTTCGCTCCGAATCCTTTCTCTCGAGAAAGGATTTTAATTTTAAAAGCTAGTATAGCTGCCTAGGTGGTGGAACTGGTAGACACGCAGGACTTAAAATCCTGTTCGCCTTAAAGCGAGTGCGGGTTCGATTCCCGCCCTAGGTACAGAGGTCTACTTCCGGAGACGGAAAAATCTTCGGAAGTGGCTTTAACCAATCAAAAAGAGGGATTTCCCCTTGGTAGAATTAACGTTTTCCTGTGGTTTGCTACAAAATTGCTACAAAACCACATGAAGGCACATTTATCACGCAAAGATTCTACCAACTCCATGTTTACATTTTCTTCTAAACTATGGTACAACAAGCAGTACATTCCTGTTAGCGGCGAAGTTTCGCTTTACATTCAGGTGTACATCGGGTCCACGGGTTCCCGTGAGACAGACGAAATCAAATTACATATCAAATGGCCGGTCGATAAGGTCGACTTGGAAGGCTCCCGGTTGCTGCCCCGGTTTAAATCGGATCCGGACGTTAACGATTTCAACATGATGATCATGGACGACCGTGCGCAGTACAACGAGATTGCCAAAAATTATCGGTTAGCCAGGAAAAGATTAACACTGTCGGCATTCCACCGCGAGACGGGATTAAAAAATGTCCGGACATCTTTGATTGCGTACATGGAGCACACCAGAAGGTATCTATTAAAAAAGCGCCTGATCGAAGAACAGACTTACAAAAATGTAGGCAGTACGATCTATACCATCAAACGATATCAACCGGCAGTACGGTTTGATGAGATCGACACGAAATGGATGGCTACCTTCAAAGCGTGGATGCGAAAGGATAAGGACCTTGGCGGTGAAGGTTTGAGGGTAAGCACAACCTGGACAAAAATAAAAGACCTAAAGCACTATCTAAATTTGGCAGATGATGAGGTGACGATATCCGTTGACAAGGATGCTATCGAATTTCCAAACCCAAAACCGGAAGAGGAAACCATCTTTCTTGATCGGGATGAACTCCGAAGGCTTATGATGATCTATGATGAACGATTGCTTACGGGCGTACAATTCAATGTATTAAAGGCTTTTCTATTCACCTGCTTTACCAGCCTTCGTATATCGGATGTTTACAGAGCCGGAAAAAACTGGATGGTAACAAAGAATATGCTGACATTCACCATGTACAAAGGTCACAAGCGAAAGCCTAAAATTGTTCACGTTCCCTTGGTACCGATGGCGAAATTCTATATTGACGATTCGCTTAAAACCTTCTTTACGTTGCCATCAAAAGTTGAGTACAACCGTACACTTAAGGAACTGGCCGCAAAAGCTGAAATAAAAAAGAACCTTACCGCGCATGTCGCCAGGCATACTTACGGATATTTATTTATGACCACTGTCGGAAACTTATTTGCGCTGCAAAAAGTAATGGGGCATAGCAAGATTGAAACAACCGCTCGCTATGCCCACCTAGATCGAGAATATATGGTGAAGAAGGCTCTGGAGATACAGGAAGGGTTTGAGGATATAAGCTTTCGTTAGTGAACCCTTTCGTTAGTGAACACCGTTGCTATCACGTCCGCAACAAAGCCCTCGGCAGAATGTAGGTGCATTTTCTCTTTTTCTTGCGAGAGACTAAAGAGACGCTGGGGCGTTTTATTTTATCTCGGAGATTATTTTTCCCATCACTAATTGTTATTCAAATCGTTTAAACCACAACATACATTCGGAGATACTTGACTATTTTATGCTCGCTCTGTTGGTATTGAACATCACGTGTTAACGGGAGGGTTTCCGAAGGGGTGTTATTTCTGTAGAGTTGGAGCATTATTCAAATCGTTTAAACCACAACATACATTCGGAGATACTTGACTGATGTTTAGTGCAGTGGTTTGCATTGTTAGCTAGGATTAGTCCAAGTATCTCCGGCAAGCCTTCCAGTTATTGCGTAAGAATAAAGGGCGTCATCGTCTGCTTTGGCTTGCGCATAAGTTCTTCCTGAAACTGTTAAATCCTCTAAATAAAGTCTATACACAATAAAACCGGGTGCAACAAAATCGCCCGGAAGGGACATCAACTGGGACCAAGACATGATCCATGGATTAATTATATCAGATTGTTCGGCATTTCTTAGATTGAATGGCCCGGCAGCTGTTGCTTTAAACATACCCAAAGTAAGCGTATCACCCAATCGATCGACACCTAAATCGCCTCTTCCCGGTGAACTGGTTTGACCTCCGTTTACAGTTATAAAATTGTTGTTAGCATTAAACCCTAAGTTTAGCGGGTATTGAAGCCCGACGTTTCCGGCTCTTGTCGTCCTACCCCATATACTTGCAAACATATTGTGTGTTCTATTGGCTGACAAATAACTCACAATGGTACTGGCAATGGATATTTTTGCGCCAGCTGAAGTCATGCCGGCACTTGCACCTACGGAGATGTGCAACCCACCTTTTGCAGTCGTTTGGGACAATTCTATTTTTTTGTTATACTCCACGTCAATCCTAACGGTTGGCGTATTAATTCCAAGAGCGGACGCGTAATCTGCCGCTCTGTTCACTAGAGGCACCTGTACAACACCGGACGTTGCGGCATCGACATTGCTCTTCAAAGAGTTTATATTTACCATGTCCTTGTTATTGTCTACGAGTACTATACTTCCGTTGTTAAGAACTACGGGTATTTTAGGTAAAGTGTTATCTGTAGCTGCTACAGATAACTTGATCATAAGTCCATTTGCCATATTAAGCTATATTTAATTGTTTCATTCTTTTGTGTATCAGCGCGGCCAGTAAGGAATATCCTTTTGGCGTAAAATGCGTTCCATCGGTCATAAGACTAGGAGGTGTACGTCCTTCCGCCATAGCAGCAATATCTTCGGATGTAGGCGTTAGTCCGGCGTCTGCAAGCCCATACAACGTCATGTATTCCCGCAGGTTTATGTAACGAAGTCCGAATTCTTTTAACATCAACTCTTCGAGATCAGCTCGTTGAGCCTCCGATTGAGTATGTAGACCTACCACAAGATAATTTGGAGTTCCAAGAAAGTCTATCAGCTTTCGGTAATAGGCAACGAGGACTGCGTTATCATCTACGCCGTTTACGTCATAACCCCTATTCTGTCCAATAAAATACACCCCAGCATATGGTTTTCGATATAATTTAGCTGTAACCGGGTATATAGGCATCCCCGCTTTAAGCTGCGTTGGACTGTCGCTATTAACCAATCTGCGCAAGTATATTTTTGCATCAGGGCTAACGGTACCATCTGGATTTGCTCCCTCGATAATTAGGTTACACTCTATGTCAGCCACATAGACTGAATTAAGGGTGTTAGTTGGAGAACGTATCCAATTTATCGTTCTGCCGTCATATTTATTTTTCAACCTATTCTCAACGGCTGCATAGTTAGCAATCTCTACCCGATCAGTAGATAGAGCAGGGAGTATAACGTCCCCGGATAAAACCGCTGGAACGGCTCCAACCCTAGCGGCTATTGTAGGCACGTTTTCACCCCCCACACCTCTGTTTACAACTCTGTAAGATTCTCCAAGTAAGATTTGAAGTTGTGACGGATAAGTCGCAGCTGTAAGACTATCTCCTACACATATAACGTCCTTTATCCCGGTTTCTCCGTTCTCCAATGTAGCCACTCTAATCTTCAAGTCTTCCAAATCTTCATTTAGAAACGTCACCCTTCCGTTGCTCTTTATTCCTAAAAGTATGCGGTTTTCAGCATCGAACCATCCGCCAATATATCCAGTATCTTCGGCGTTAAGTTGTAAAAACCTCGCGCCATCGGCAGTAGAAATATTAGGTATATACACTTCTCCGTTGCTCTTTATTCCTAAAAGTATGCGATCTTCAGAATCGAACCATCCGCCAATATATCCTGTATCTGAATTAATCGGCCGTAACATTAAATCGGTTGCGTCTGCATTAAGTTTAGAAAATGACACGCTGGAATCTAACAGCTTAGGCACGTCGAAGCTACCATCACTACGCCATCCTCCAAGCAAATGGTTCTCAGAATCTATAAAAGCCATTATGTATCCATCTATGTCAGTAGCCATTAACACCGGTTGAATAGTTTCTACATATTGCTTTACAGGTGAAAAATCTTCATCAGTTGTATATCCGGACAAATTTCCATTCTCATCCAAAGCGGCAACACCATTAGGGGCGTTTTTTTGCGAAACCGGCACATACTCACCACTCAAATCCGGTTTATCAACCAAAGTCCAATCGGTGATCCAATAATCATCTTTCCAAACCAGATAGGGAGAAGAAACCCACTGTTCTCCAACTTTTGTCGGTATAGTTATGGGCTGCCCGTTCTGATCCAGAAAGTGTTGATAGGTCATGCCGGCACGCGCTTTATAAATAACGGGAGATGTTGGTATGCCTGGATTAAAATCAGCGGCGGGTTCTCCTTTGAAGAACGAACCGAGCGTGCCTTCTGGGAGACGCGAAATAAGTTCAACTAGGAGATCGTACAAAGGAAGTCCACGAAACTTTTCTTCGAAGCCTTGCTGAGCTGGCAGGTACAGGTTGCTGTAGTCCGTTGGCTTTTCTAGCGCATTTAGGTCTGGTTTGATATTAACGATGTTCATTGTATGGTAAGGTTGTTTAAGGTTGTGCCTAGGTTTGGTATGTTATCTTTTACGTCCGAATAACGGAAGGTAAAGGGAAAGCTGTTCAACTGGCCGTCGATGCTTTCGTACTGTGTTGCGCTTACGCTTATTCGTACCGGCTTGCCACCGACGATATGGTACTTCTGTTTGCTTCTAAGGAAGTCGAGCGCATGGTTTCGGTGTTGTGGTGAAAGAAAGTATCCGGTGTGCTTCTCGATCGTTAAGTCCGGATCCACAAAATAATCGAAAGTTTCTTCGTCAAAGACAGCACTTTCAACTACAATCGAATCTCTGCGCGTAAGTTGCCCGGTGAACACTATTGAGTCGATGCCTCCAAAACGATTCTCGAATAGGAAAACATCGTAATAATCGTAATACTGATCAGTAATCCAATAAGCTTGCTTATACCTGGTTTGGATTCCGCCCGCCTCCGTCCATACTTCATAAGCCACTAGCTTTTTAACGGACATCGACGCGATTCGACCGGGGCGAACGTCAATCGAGTAGTACTTTTCTGCATCGAGTTCAACTAGGTCGTAACGCTGCATCGTGTCATCGTCATAAGTTGCCTGTACTTTTACAGAGCAGGCAACAGGCGTGTAGCAGTTAAGCCATTCGGGATCCTGAAGCTTGAGGATTTTTGTTCGCGGCTGCTGTGTCAGCCAATTGCTCTTAAGAAAGTAATCCAGGTTGAACGGTTGGCGTTGCAGGTAACCTTTTATGACGCTGAAGGTAAACATCTCCGTTCCATATACAGGATCCAGTTGCGTGACAACAATTCTAGAGTTTGCGCTAATAATTCGCTTTGCTTGGAACGAGATCGTACCAAGTGGAGATATAGTTAACCACTCCTCCTCATCGTCCATGTTCAAAATCCTAATCTGAGTACTCTCGTATATGATATTGCTCTTCGCCGTGTAGTTGTAACCGCTGATTTCATTTACGGTGCTCGCAAAATCGGCTAAGTTATCGGACTGAATCGTCAAATCTTGATCGAAAGATGGCATTGCTGGGCCGATCAAGTCGTCAATCAGATCGCGCAGCCTAATCTTAATGCGATTGCTCCCATCTGGATAGTACCTCTCCTCTATTATAGTGTCGGCTCCACGATTCAGAACAAAATCAACGGCGTCGGATGTTTCCAAGATTATGTCCGGCAAGGTGGCCGAGTGATTCAATGCTTCCGGCTTCTGAATGATCGGCATACTTAAAACTCTTTAATTCGATATTGAAATCCAAAGGTGATACCTAGATAATTAAACCCATCAGGCGTAACAGTTGGGCCGAATGTCGCACCCAGACTCCATTGACTTCTTTTAAAGTCAGGGTTCCTCCTCACGGTATAAACATTATTAAACTGGATCCTGTTATCCGGACTGTAAGTTGCTGTATAAAACTTCTTTGGTTTGAACCATCCGCTGCCGACGGTGTAATCAGCAAACGCCAATGGTATATTCGCCCCAATATCAAAACGACCGCTATCGACATTGAATCGAACATTAAACACATCATCTTTTGCAGTTGCCCACAACCTACCGAGCGTGTCGCGCGAATAGGTCCCCTGCAACTGAGCCTGTAAGGCTACGTTCATCTTGCTTAGACTTAGGATTTCCCGGTCCTTCGCCTTTCCTGAAGACACGGATTTATCAAGGGCCATCTGGAGACTATCAACGAAGCCGGGCGATATCGCGTAGCTGTCCGCTACATTTTCGCCATTGTGCACAGTCGGTTTATAAACATTCAGATTGACACCATTAACGGAGTCTCTAACCGTATCGACAGGCGCCAATGGAGCTGCTATGCCTCCCTGAGCCATCCGCTCAATAAACTTCTCTGCCTGCTCTTTGTCCCTCCGTTCGGACGAACAACTTCTTATGGATATCACGTTGCTCACGCCCAGAGCAACAACGATCAGTGCGAAAATAAAATTCTTCATAGCTATTTTTCATTAAGTATTTGTTTCACTTGTGGCTCCGTTTTTTCGCGTAAAAGGGAGTCGCTTGCCCGTGCGTTCGTTTTGTATTCGTTCTGCTTAAGTATCATATCGAACAACCTACTCTGCTGTGCCACGATGATGCTATCCTTTTTATCGAGCCTCACTTCGCAATTTGTTTCAGCCTTGCTTTTGCTCATTTCGTTATAGATAAAGTAGAAGAACATGATTGCCAAAAGCACGATTGCCGGTTCTTTCCTAATGTTTTCGAGAATGAATTTTTTAAGCATGTTCTTTATTTATCCGTTTCTTTAGCGAAGCTACTTTACGGCTATAGGTTTAGAAAGGACAGGCACTAAACGACTAGCTAAGCCTCCAAAAGATCAACCTGTGCCGGGTCTATTCGATTCTTCCGAATGGTAAGGCTTATTTTCTCCACGAAGAAATGACGCCCCTTGACATACTTCTTTTTGCTTAGGTCGAGCTGGTGCAGATCGAGCGGCGACAAAAGAAACGTACCGCTTATTTTCATTCTATCCTTCTCTACCCAAGCTTTATACCGTTGATGATAGGTGTTCAATAAACCTTCCTCTCCTTCCCATCGTAAATTGAAGCTGGCGATTTTGTTGCCTTTTAGATCATAGTTGTAGGGCGATAGGAAAGGATAAGAGTCTTCCGGCCTGAAGCCCTGTTTCATGCCGTGAAACAGCAACACATTAACCTGCTCAGGACGTACTAACCTATCCCCACCATAGGAAGGCACATGCCAGAAATACATATTGTCCGGTGTGTTTGTTCCATTCGGCAGGTTCTTGACGTCCCAGAAATAGTCGACCGTCATTGGCAAAGGCACGATTGACGGATTCATATCGAACTTGTTTTCGTCAGAATCTTCGCTATCATACTTACCAAAGTTATAAGTAAGAGGTGTAATGTAAGCCTGTCCGTCTTCTATTGATTTATTATAACGCTCACCCGTGGTGGACACATAATAATCACGGGATCCGCCTTCAGTCAAAGTTTGATCATAAATAGCCTGGACACTGGTGACGGTCTGATCGGCTGTCGTCGTATCGTCGCTATTGTCGTCAGCATATCCGTAATTGTATGCCTGCTTATTTTGCAAGGTGCTCGTTAGGTTATTGATTAGCTTTGCATCCCAATCGTCCACGGCAGTTGATGCCAAGATTTCATCATTAAGCTTTACCTCCCACTTACCACGACGCGAAAACAAGGTACCGCAAATTATTTTTAACATTTCGCGCACATAGTCATTCGCGCCCATCTTAGGAAGCCTCGTTTCCAGGTATACATGAAATGGATATTGAGCAACATCCGGTTTGGTATCCACCTGCATACCGTTCATGCGGAGGCGTGTTTGGTACTGAGCGCCACGCCAGTTAGGATGATAAGAAGCAAAGGTAACCAGTTTACTTAGGTCTCCGTTCTTAAACGGATTTGATCGAAGGGTGTTACCAAATATCGTGTCGAACATATAATGTACATAAGGGAATGGATAAATAGGCGAGTGAAAGCGGTCGTCGCCATCTTCGAGCATCCATTTTCCAGTAGTGGGAACGAAAAAATTGAAGTACATGGCGGCTGACGATATATCCGGCATTCCTTTTATGACTGCGGGGGGCGAACCAGGTCGGGCCGAACGCTCCCACAAGTACCACTCACCGCTTGCATAACGTACTGGACCGATAGCGAATGGATAAGCGGACGGATAATTCTTCGCATCCTGCCATAAGTCAGCATAATCCTTACCAGCACCCGTTGTAAAGTCGATGGGTGATGGCGGTGTTGTGCCCGTTCCGAACTTGTACGCTTCGAGCGATTGCTCATACAGATTCTTTCTAAGGGTATCCGCAATGCTTACACCTTTGAAGTTGACCTTCAAGGTTTGATCGAAGTTGTTAAGTTTAATAACTCCCGTAGCGATATTGATGGATCGGAAGCGAATCACGCAGTCCAACTCTGTATAAACAGATTTGGCGGTGATACGGTTAGGGTACTTAAACAGCCTGAGATTGCGTGGTGTAGGATTAAGGTCGAAGTTAAGTGAGTAAGGTGTTGGTGTCCGATCTTGAAGCATGAACGGATTTTCGATAGTCAGGGCTATCTGAACATTATCGGGAATGTCGACGGGTTCACGGTTAATGATAATTTCCAGCATACTTTCGATGTTTTATTCGAAGGTATGCTGGAATGGCGTGTGGAGAAAGGACGTAGGTTTTTCAGCTCAAATTTTCTCACTACATTTAACAAAACTTGTAAATATTATGACTACACCATCGAACGTTGAACTTCTTGTAGAAAAAGCCCTTGAGGTATTCGGATATATTGTCACCAACAACGAGCTCTATAACAAGCTCTATTACGAGCACAGTATAATGAGGAAAATAATCATCGCTAATAAGCTCAGTACGGAAAAGATTGACCAGGAATTTAACTACTTTGGATTGAGTATACAAGAGATCGCCACACATTTAGCACCTCAGGTCGGCGGTATTCAGATGCCGTACTTTCTAAAAATTATAGAGAAATTCGAAGCTCATGATTTAATTGTAAGGCAAGACCCTCTTATAGCAACAGGAACAAACAGGCCTGCTGACATTCGGTATAAAATTACAAATCAGGGTTTGTTTGTTTTAAATAGAGGAACGATTATAAATTTAATCTTTGGATTTCCTAAGATCCTTGACCGGTATAAAAGCAGTGTACTTCGAGTGACGGGAAAAATTAATGGAATACATCAAATTGGAACGGCGTTCGTTCTTGCTTTCGACGGACAAAAGCGAATCGTAACATGCCTTCACAACGTGCAAATGGATGATCTTAAGTTCTCTTTAGATGACGACACCTTTCTAACTACAACAGACATAACGTATCATAAAACAGGAAGAGATATTGTAGTTATTGACTTTGAAGAGACAGATATTTTCGAATCACCTTTCTTGGCAGCTCACGGATTTAATGTGCTAGATGAAGTATTGACTATAGGCTTTCCTAGTATACCAATGACAGCTGATGCTTATCTTATTGCTCACAAAGGTGAAGTGAATTCTCGGTTCACCCCAATGTCGTCGCATGTCGGAGAGGTGAATGCCTCGGTTTCCAGTTATAGCGAACAAGGTGAATTCATTATCTTCTCGGCAAAGACCTCTTCTGGTAATTCAGGCAGCCCATTAATAAATAAATACGGTGATGTTATAGGTGTTGTAACGAATGAATTTTTCAATAAAGATGATTTTAAAGAGAAAGGAAAACCACCATACTATGCCGCGATACCCATCGATGAACTACAAAAAGTATACGGTTAACTGTAAAACAATAAAATATTTCGGCCATCGGGTCTTCGATGGCCGAGTCACCTAAATGTTTGCATCCTTTTCAATCGCAGTCAGTTCGTTCATTTTTTCGCGAAAACCGTTTTTACCAAGTATAGCAACTTCGGCGGTAATACCTCTCTTGATGGTTTCATTCAACCTATCCGTTGCTTCAAGGTTTTTCCGAAGCAGTTCATTTGTGGCTTCATATGGATTGACGGATCCAGTAGTTGACGAACCAGAGGAAACAGGATCTCCGGAATAAGTTCCACCAGATGCACGGCCTTGCATCGTTCGGTTCGCCATGGTTTGTGCCATTACATCTTCCATGCCAATGGTACTGATGGTACCGTTACGCTGCGCGGTATCGATCACACTTATCAACGGCCGCAGTTCGGGATTTTCGACCGCCTGATTACTTAGCACGAATTCTCGGCCATTCTCAGCCACCAGGATAGAAGGTCGATTGATCATACCCATTCGCTTACGGGACCGGCGGGCATTAAACACTTTACCATCTTGTTCACGCTGAACAGCAAAGCCCCCCTCTTCTCTACCCGGTACAGCAGGTAAAGGCGTTTTAAGGATTGTGGCTAACTGCAGTGCACCCATTGAACCAACCAAGGCGGCAAGGAAAAGGTTGGGTAACGCCTTAGTAACAGCTACGGCTGTATTGGTAATAGCCGAAGCGATCGCTAAAGCACGGTCGCGCTTGGCTTGGTTGTACTCCATTTGAGCACGCCTCTTGTCAAGATCCTTATCGAGCTTTTCGACACGCTTGTTATATGCCTCCTGAGAAATACGACCACTGTCAAGCTGTGCCTGTAATGCGTCCTTTTTCTTTTGTGTAGCCTGCTCAAACTCTTGTAGCGCCCTTTTTTCGCCAGCAGAGACCATTTGATTGTATTGTCCCCACAATTGCTGAAATGACTGCGCTACAGCCATTACCTCTAGAAACGTTCTTTTAGTATCATCCAGATTTTTAAACAAACCTAACCATTGATCTTTTGTCATTCCTAGAATATCCATGTTACCATAATCGTTCTCTTCTTTACCTGGGAGTGATTCTAAAAGAAGACCGGCCAATATCTTCTTGATCTCGGTTACTTTGTCCATCAAACCTTTCTTTTCTTCATCACTTATTATTTTATCCGATAAATCAATACCCTTCCATTCGCCCGTATCTAATACTGTTTGTAAATCACTTAATAGCGCTTCGAGGTTTTTCTTTGTCAGTTCATTTTCTTCCTGCTGATATTTCTTATTAAGTAGCTTTCTGGCTTCTTGCAAAGTTTTTACCTGCTGCAAGACCTTTGGAGAAACAGAACCTTCTAACTTAAGTTTAGCGTCCGCAAGAGTCTTAACCTGCGAAAGCTCTTCATTATTCCGTATCCGCATTTCCGAAAGCTCGTTTTGGAAATTTTGCTGCCTTTCTTCGATCTCCTTCTTCATTGCCTGTGCATCAAGCTTATTAAGATTCGCTTGATGCGTCTGCTCCAATATCTCCAAAACCTTAAGCTGATGTGCGGTTAAATCTTCACGCTGCTTACCAGCCAATCCCGCCTTCTCCAACCGTAATTGATGAGCATCATTCTCCTGTTCTATTGTTGATTTTTGGGAAGCGATAATTCGATTTTGCTCCGTCTCGTAAGCTTTAGCACGTTTATCAATTTCAACTTGAGCAGTAAGGGTGATGGTTTTTTCTGAATGACCAAATTGCTTGTTGATTTCATCCATTTTGGTTTGATGCTGCTTTTGCAAAGCAAGCAGCTGCTGAAGCTGCTGATCGGTCAGCTCGCTTAGATTTTCACGGAACAGATTAGCGGCCTTTAACCGCTCATTATAGTTCTTTTGCTCTTCCTCAAGCGCTTTAAGACGGGCTTTGTTAGCTTTTGAATCCGAACCATCACCTGATGGAGTTACAGAGCCAACGACTAACGGATCAGGCCTTTTAACCAACATGGCATTCAGTTTAGCCTGGCTTTTCAAAACTTCCTCTCCAAACACATCATTGGCCTCATCAATTATCTTGATCTGCTCGTCCAACATCTCTTCATAGGCTTGAGCCGTCGACTTTCCGTTCGTGGCCCTAAATCCGGCCGTAAGTCGCTCCCACATGGATGCTCCGGCAAGACCTTGCCTTCTACGCTCAACCAACTCGGCCCGCTCCTCATATCGCTTAGCCAAAACACCCTGACCCGCTCTGACCTTCGCCTGTAGCAATAACGCTTCGGTCTGTCTGGCAATAGCTTCCGTTGCCTTACCTGCCAATATCTCTTCATTGGTATAATCCTGTAATACGTCAGGCATCAATGCGCGCAGGTTTTTAACGGCTGTGAGTTTTTCATCACGTGTAAGCGTATTGTCACTGATGGCTTTCGTATTACGCTCCAATTCAGATCGTTCAGCTGAAACAGCCTTTTCTACTTCCCCGTTTGCATCTGCTAACAGCTTAGTAACTCGTTCGGCTTCTGTGGCTCTACGGGTATATAAATAAATAGCAGTGCTTAAAGCTGCTACAGCAGCTACTACGATTCCTACCGGGTTGGCCAACATGGTCGCATTAAGAAGCCGCTGCGCAGCTGCCGCCCTTGCCATGTTACCGGTTAGCACATTGTACGCGACGGCAAAAGAAAGAACAACAACCCTATAAGCCGTTACAATTACCTGTCCGGCAGCCGCGGCTGTATTGTTTAGTTTTTGAGCGGCAGCAGCCCTTGTTGCGCTTCCAAACAGCGTCTCATAAGCAAAAGACAAGGCTATCACAGCAAAACGGTATGCCTGCATTAACCTAACAGTGGCATAATAAGACACAATAGCAGTTGTGAGGGTAATAATCACCTTGCGGTTTTCAGCAACAAATCCAATGATCGTTTTTACGGCCTGGATAAACGAAGAAAGAACACCCAACCCGGTAGTGTAAGCAGGCCATAGCCGCTCCCCAAGTTCTACCCATAGCGCCTTTACTTCTTTCTTTTTCTTATCCAACTCGGCGGCTGCCGTTTCGTTCATGGTGTTGTATTCCTTCGTAATAGAAGTTCCTTCCCTCAGTGACACACTGGCTAAATCCAACTGCGTACGAAGCGCATCGGTATTATTGGCCAGTGTACCCAAGACTGCAACCACCCGACCACCGTCAACACCAAGATCCCCTAAGCTAGCGGCCAATTCATTAATGCCGTTAGCATTGCCGCGAACACCTTCCAATACACGTTGAAAAGCGGCCATGAAATCTTTCTCTAAGAGATCCTTAAATTCGGTGACACTCATGCCCGCGTAGCGAGAATATTTATCGGCTTCCTGCGCCATTTTGATGAACAGCTTGCTTAAAGCCGTGGTGGACACCTCGGAAGACTGCCCAAACTGATCCAGAGTAGCGCCGAGACCAAGTATCTGATCTATGGTCAGCCCGGTAATTGGCGCAATACCGGCCATCCTGTTGGTAAAGTCAACCAAATAGGCTTCTGAAGCCGTACTATTTGCCCCCAGCTCATTAATAGCAGACCCTACTTTAAGCAAAGCATCTTCCATGCCGTACACTTCCTTCAATCCGAAGATATCGACCAGTTTACCGAGCTGATTAACCGTCTCCTCTACATTGCCTCCTAAGTCTTCGTTAAGTGCAACAACAATTTGATTGGTCGCCCTTACGAATCCGGCAAGGTCGTCTAACTCGTTAATACCAAGCTTTCCTCCAATACGTCCAAGTCCCAAAAGATCTTCCTGACTTGTCCTGGTTTCAATTTCGGTCAGTTCCTTATTTAGTTCTTTTACCGCTGTTTTCGTTAATCCGGTTGTTTTCTGCACACTGGCAAGCACGTCGTCAAATGCAGCATAATCTTCAACCGCCTTCTTAATACTGGATAAGGAAGCGATAAAAGAAGCGATAGCGCCCGTCATTATCGCAAAGTACTTTTGAAAACCATTACTTAACCGTTCGAAAGCGCTGTCCGTTTCCTTAGCACCATTTCTAAGTTCGGCCAACCGGTTCTTTATCGCCTCGATCTGATCAGAATAAGCTTTATATGGAGCGGAGTCAGGGACAGCTTCTTTCCGCAGACGAATAATGTTTTTAAGCTGTGCCTCTAATTGTTTTTCGGTTTGTTCTTCCAGTTTAAGGCTTTGGTTCAACGCAGCAAGCTTTTGTCTATTTTGATCGATTGCCTGGTTGTTTTTATTTATTTCGGCAGTAAGTTGCCGGTATGCATCCGAATCCCGTTTACCTTGCTTTTCCAGCTCCTTTTGCTGGCGTTCAAGATCGCGTGTTTTGGTTTTAGCATCCTGTATCTCCCTGCCCAATTTCGCGATATCGCTTTGCGCCTTATTACCGTTAACGATAATATTGAGCATCAAATCTTCCGATTTCAGTTTCGACTTAGCCATTGCCGCCTCCTCTCTTTCCCCAGCTATTGCGTATTACCTGTTGTACCTCCGGTGTAAAATCGTTTTGAAGTCGACGGGCAATGGAGTAATAATGACCTTGGGCAAATCGGTTGTAGATACGATATCCTTTCGCGTCGGTCCCTCTGGATCCTTTCCGTTTCGTCCGTTTTCGTAGGTCAAGCAAACGCAGGTATTCGGGGAATCTAAGACCTAGCCTAGCCTGCATAGTTGAGGTCGAGCTTACGTGTTTAGTGCGTTCGGAAAGCAGTGTACCGGAGCGTTTGTTGAGCTTAGCCCGGATCGCAAAGGTTTGGTTTTTAATGAAGCGGTCACCTTCATCATTCAGCACGTTCTGAATGAATTTGGTTTTAACGATTGAGGTTGATGCCATAGCTATACTAATGTATAAGCTAAGGTATTTTAAGGGCTTGGGGGTAGAAAGGACACGACCTCAACGGATATAACCATGTTCTTGTCGAGTTTTATTTGCGAATAAATATAAATGTTGCTTAGTTTTGTACTAAAAATATTAGCAAAATGGAGTATAGCGGGATTATATCGATTGACTTCGAAGGAAGAACTGTTTCAATAAACTACAACGTCATTTATTTTGACGGGAATTACTATATAGATATAACGGACAAGCATAATATCAGGCATCGGTTCCGCCACTATGATGATACGAACGAATGGCGTTATACATCGCTACGCCCATTAAAATGGAGATATGACTTTGTAATAAAGCTATTTAAAGCAATGGATTCGGTATTGAAAGAGATAACACCTCGTACCAGGGCCTAGCATCCTATCTTAGCTAGTCCTATAAGTAAGTCCAATCCATTCATTCAACAGTCAACCCGGCCTATGAGAGAAGGGAATCGGCCTATATGGTCAGGCGTTGCCAGATGACCTCATGACAAACGTAATACCTTGTAAATCAAGCACCATTTGCAACAAGTAAAAACGAAGGGTCAGACCTCTTAAATACTACAATAAAGCATATTTTTATATTCATTAATACATTAAAAATATCAAAGCACCGTCATATATCCATCCCGGGGCCAGGGCGTGCAATTGCATTTCCGGCGCAGGGCGGCCCGGCGTCTCGCGTGTGTGAACAAAAATCGCCTTCCCCTTTCAATTCCGTAACACGTTGATTTTCAAAAACAATTTCAATAAATAACCAGCTTAATCGCTGTAAAATCTGCCTGAAAATTAAACTAATCGGTTTTTTCAACTTGATTCTCAAAAAAAAGAGCCTTGCAAAACTGCAAAGCTCTTTGTGCGTACAGGTATCTCAGTTCCTTTTATCACACTTGATTATTTACAAGGATCGCTCCGTACTTATTTGAATACTCAGCAATGGTTGATCCGTCTTCAATGTCTTTAATATACATGGTGCCGTGTTCAGAAATAAAACCCTTCAACCGAAGGTAGTAGAACAGATTCTTTACAAAGTTTTCTTTCTCAGGCCCTGCAATAAGTTCCGGATAAGTCATGAAGTTAGATCCAGCGCGTACCATTAAAGGTTTTCCGTTTGGACCACGCTTAGCCAACAGTGCGTTAACTGCATCAAAAAGTTTGTTGCTTTTGGTTATTGGTCTGGGGATAGGCTTTGTTTTCTTCATATTCAAATATACTAAAAAGTAAGCTCCAAACTCCAACCGTTCCAACTTCCCTTTGACACCCAAACAGGCTCAATGATCATGCTGTTCAGGTCAAGATTGTTAAAGTCAGAACAACCGTCTTCGGCCATTGAAATTATATGTGTTCGTACCTTCATGATCGCATCTTGCGTACGCTGGTACTGCTGTAGCTCGCTTTTATCCGTCTGGCCGTCGACGTGTTTTTCAATCGCCCAGAACATCGTCGTAGTCTCATCAATAAATCCGCTGAGATCACCACTGGTCGAAAGCATGGGAATGATGCAAGCCAACTGTAGCCCGGCCCTGTCTTTCAATTTATTTACCAGGTTCTCTTCCGTCGCGCTGAGCACATAACCTTTGGCTCCCGCGACTGTCTTAAGCTCGTCACATATTGTGTTAAAATCGGTTATTTTAATCATGAGCTCTTTCGTTTTTGCTGTTGTTGAATTTTGATATTGTCGAGGTGATTTTTGTACATGTAGAGCAGGACATCGAACAATAAGGTTTGGTCTGTTTTTTCAGCGTCTCCGAAGACTCCTTCTTTTGCGACACTGTGCAAGAGACCCGTCCATCCGGTACCTCGGGAATTAAGTTTGACTTCGCGTTCTTTATCATCGTCAAGGGATTTAGGGAATATAGGACTAAAGTTGATTTCGTTTCCATCCAGCAACAGATCCTCTGTTTGGATATAGGAAATACAATAGGTAAACCATAGCATTACCTGCATTTTCTTCCACATCGGGATCTTTCGCGTATATCTGGTATTGATGTGTTTTGCATTAAAAGGTGCACGTGATTTCGGATCGTCGTTTGCTTCTTTCGCCCTGCGTTCGGCGGGACGATATAGACAGGCCATAAATGCATCCATTGCCTCTTCCGACTCCGCTCGTGTTTCCGGATCCTTTGCGAAGAGGTAGTGCTTATCTAGCTCTGCTTTGGCATTTCTGAATTCTCCGAAGGTGAGATCTTCCAACAGGTCGCTCGGCCCATATAGCTTTTTACGCCCCACCTGAATCATCGGCAGATTTTGACGCACCGTATTGTAGTTTAATTCCATTCGACCCTCTTTATTTGTTTTGAATGCCCAGGACAATGTTTTTGATGCATAGAAATAAATGGCAGAGAAGTATTGCTGTCGCCACCGTTCACCCAACACCTTGCTGTAAATTGACACTTTTAGTCCTGGCTTAAATATGTCCAGCCTCTTCAGCGCATACAGGTAATAATCGTACATCGTGACATTGTCCAACACAACATGGAGCGCTCGACAGAACAAATCGTTAACCTCTCTTTTGGTGCACTCATCCCAATGGTCGGGAATAAGTATCGTCTTATTTTTGTCCGGAACTTCTAACGTATGCATATCAGGTTCTGAAATATTTATTGCAGGGATCATTGTTTGGAAGTAGAACCGGATCATTAGCGCCGGGTGTGTTACGGTTACGCCATTTACGCAGCTCACCCATCGCCTCGTCCGCTTCATCGTCAATGAACCTGGTGTATAATTTCAATGTACCCAGATCAGGCGATTTGCTTCCCTTCATACTGTCAAGATAAGTACGGTACCCCTGAACAATTCCTTCCGGGAGCACCTGTAAAGAAAGTCGACGAACACAAACCGATATCGTGCGTAAAGCAAGCGCTTCCTGCACTAATGCAAGCAAAGTATACTGATCGTTTGTCAGAGTGTTGGTTCGAAACGCTGTCAACAAAGCCGAATAATCCTCTCCCATTGCCGGGCGAAGGGTTTTGTTCTGCTCAGACTTGATGAAAGGAAGCGCCATATAGTAGAATCGAGGCGAATTATCAATTGGAAACACCTGCTGAAACGTTGCCGGATTAGGTAAAAACAAGTCCTTTGCAGCTAATTTCTTGTCCCCGGTTAACCACTCCGTTATATCTGAATTATCCAGGTAGGCAATTAACCTGTCAATTGCCCGCTGCGCTTTCTTAAGCTGCGCTTCATCATCACGGTCAAGCATCCATTGCCACGCCATTTTTTCGTTATCGCTGTCTATTTTTACCTTACGACCGCCATCTTCGTGACTTACTATATTGCTTTGGTAGAAACGGTATGCCGACATTAAAGCAATCGGAAGCTGCACATGATTAACCAAGGGTGTTTGTTCTTTTGGTTCCCCTAAATCATCGTCTTCGCTTGGTGTTGGTGGGTCATATTCAGTAAGCGCACGCTCAAATACAGCATCGCCGATAAGATCTTTCAACTTTTCTGATTCAAGCTCGATATCGGTACGGATCTTGGTGAAATCGTTGTTTGCATAAAAGGATCCGGTGAGCTGCTTTAGCTCACTGGTTGTGGTTATTATTGTGGTGTTTTCGGCCATAATTGAAAATTAATAACTGATTAGTTGTTAAATAACGCCTTTGGAGCCGATTCCAGAACACACCAATCGTTCGCAGAAATATCGTCTTCACTAGGCTCCCATCCATTAATTACCGAATCGTCATAGGCCTTTAAACACATATAAGCTGAGAATCGGACTTTCGGAATATTGTCTGGTACGATGGGCTGATGTTTACGTTCGTAATAATCCTTTAATTGCTTAGGCAAGGATTTAGCAGACAACAATATGTTAATAGGCAAGTCGTCACAAGGCCTTTGAAATGCGAATACAGAACTATCAAGCCAGTTCTTTCTAGCAATTAATTCCCCGTTTGAGGCGGCCTCTAAGGCCTCATAATAAGTTAGATTTTGTGTTTTCATTTTATACTACATTTTTAAGTCGTTCGGAACTGGTTATGCTATCTTCTGCCTGTACTATCCTTCTATAAAATCCCATTCTAAGGTCTGATTTAGGGAAATTAGCGGCAATCGCCTGGTTGATTGGTTCGAATATGACCTCCTCCGGAATGCTAACGTCACTTGCCAGAAACAGCTTGAGTGCATATAACATTTGTGCTCCAGAGGATAACTGCCCGTTTACAATCAAATTTGATAATGAAGGATGCAGCCCCATACCTGAAGTTGTCGCGCTGTCCGCAGTTGTAGCAACTTTAAGCTGCGCCTCTATGAAATCCTTTATCTTTTGATCGATAGGTTCAACCTTCCACTGGTTGAGCTGATCGCCACTCATTCCGTCGTAAAAGTCTACCGTCTCAATGAACTTACCGGCATTCTTTTTTCCCGCCAGCACTCGTTGAATACGCTGGAAAGTCTCATCCTTTATCTGTTCCAATCGTTTATCGATCTGGTTCGGGGTTTCTTCCGGATATTTTTCGATCAACTTATCTCGTTTCTGATCCCAATAACCCGCAGGGGAATGGATATGAAAAGCTACAGCAACACCGTTTTCCGTCAGATACTTAATGATGTCGGGAATATCGCTCGACCGCATTAACCACCTAAGGGCACCATAGTAAGAAGGAACGGAATAGAAGTTTCTGGCAAAGCTGTAATTGTTATGGTAACTCATGCTTACCTTGTTGGCAAAAGGATCGTTTACGTTCCAAACAGGATAAGTTGCTATTCCCGTTTTATAGCAGTTGTTCTCAAAATCGCCGACGTAGATCTGTTTTACGTCTTCCAACCGATAGCCATTTTCAGGAAAAGCAAGCCTTGCGTCAGCAGCGGGTACAATTTCAATCTTATTTATCCTGGTGTTGATGCCTATTCTAGCTCCTTTATTGAGCGATCTACGGGTAAAAAAGCCCTTTAAATGCTTATATTCAACCATAGCCATATCCAAATAGCGTCTGATCCAGGGAGCACACCAGTTAAGTATCTCGTTATCCTTGTACCACATCCTTACGATTTCCCCGTTATCTCCGTATTCTTCTCGGAACAAACGAGGGCCGTCGCCATAAAGTAAGCCAATTTGCCGTTCAATTATCCCCGGGGCGAGGTTATTATCGTCCATGACATTACGGATCATTACAGGCAGGTCATTATTTACGCCATAGGGAACAACTTTCTTTCCCATCACAATCACAGGATCCGTTTCCCAATTGACCTTACTGTCGTTCTGCAAAATGTTGTGCCAGGTGCCGGTGTTAGAATAGTCCTCCGAAATGGCGTAACAGCCCACATCATTGTGTATGATAGCGGTTTTTTCGTTAAGTCGTTTAATAGTTCCTTCTGTAGACATCTTATAAGTGCGTAGGTTGATTATTGAATGACATTAAAGTGCAGCGCCAAAAGCGGCGAGGTTCGTTGTTAGATAAGTCGATGTATTCTTCAAGCAGCTCGTGAAATTCATTATACTTTTCTTTGGTTCTGGGACGCAGTCTAGCGCGATCTACTGTAACGATTCCGTCCGTCTTAAATCGTTCTCTGCTATAGCTGGTATATGAAAACGAAAAAGCAATTCCTTTCTCGGAAAGCTCTCTCATTTTCTTTATGGCGTCAAAGACATGCATCGCTAAAACCAAAAATCAGTTGTTTGTTTAGCCCGGTAACACTTTACGTGATCAATCCAAAGAAAGAAGCAAAGTGATGCGAATAAAAAGAAGAGGTACTCCCCTATATTATCCTTATTACCAATCGATAAAAAAGAAAAACATAAAGTAAAAATCAAGTATGCCATAATTACAATTTATCTACTAGTGATTTTCCGAACCGAAAAAAAAGACCATCCTCGTCAAGCCACATTATTGCCAGTAATGGTATAATCGTTAGGCACATCACCAACAACATAATAAACCAAATAACTAAAGCTAGGAAAGGGAAAAATTTATCCATCATGACATTCGTGATTTTACTTTACAATTATGGCTCAACTTATTTAGGTTGAGTTTACCTTTTCTGGAGCGGCCATTTCCGAAACGAATTCCGTATTCTTTCGGGCTCATTCCGTAATTTGGAACGTACGATTCGAGCGGAATACCTCCTATCTGGTTAACCACTTTGGTTCGCGCTTTCTTTGTCTCTGACAATGTAGCCTTTACCTCTTTGACAGTTTGCGGAGCGTTGTTTACATAGGACAACGAGTTTGCAGCTAAAGCCATGGCCAATGCACCAACTCCTACTCCGATTGTACTTAACATGCGTCTCTTCATAGTTTTTTCTTTTAAAGGCAGCCCCGAAAGACTGCCTAAGGTTTAGGTGACAATATTGTTTAATGCTTCCGTCGCTTGCTTTACAGGAAGCTTAGAAGCCCTGTTCGTTGAATCTAAGATCGGCACCGAAGTACCGTTTTTAAAGGACAGATTTTAAGGTCAATTATCCCTTCGTTGACACATCTCCGGCAGATTGAGAGGTAGTCACAAAGGCTAGCTTTCGCCAGTTCTTACGCATCATTAAATATTTAAAGCTGTCGCTTGGGTTTGTTGACTCATAGACCAGCCGTTTTACATTTAGGTTCTCGCTCCGTTTATCTTTAACCATTTTACCGGAATAATCCTTTTTGGCAGGCGCCAATTCAAGTGAACACTTAAGCGGTTTGCAATGATATCTATCGATAAGTACCTGCGGCAACATTTTATTGTGTCCCCCAAGCAACACATTCATAAAGTTATACTCCTCGTTCTTTCCAATATTTCCCTGATTCTGTGACATTAACACCACTGTCCAGCCTGTCTTTACTCCGTTCTCGTCCTGCTCAATTGCTTTTTTAACCTGCGAGGCGTAGTCCTGCCTGGCTTTTTGCAGGTTGTTACCTGCACGGTCGTAATACAGATTAAGCACTTTCTTTCGATGTGGTTTGTAGTAGGCTAGAAATTGCTTTGCCAGATCGGGAATCCAATCAGGTGTAAGCGTATACATAAATTTCAGGCAGCGATATTTTTTACCATCAGGTTGTGCCAACGTAAGTGACATCATATTGCCGAAATCCATCCCTCCGTCGATCGGCATATCCCGTTGATGATACTTCAAAATGCGGCAGTCTTCCTCGTCACGCAAACCGAAAGTATTGGCCCATACCTCATCGGTACCGTCATCGTAAAAGTGTTGCTCGCCTAGATTCGAATAAAAGCGATCTCCGCTTTCGATCATTGCCCTGATCGATAACACTGCGGTCTTCACATCCCCTAAGTCATCGTTGATAGCGTCTTCAAACCATTCAAGTGTCAGGATATCAACATTAATGTAACTGGATGCAATGAAATACAAGAGATGTGCCTCTTTACGCAATCTAACGAGCTGCCACCGTTCGTACCACCGCTCATAGGTCCTTCTCTTCTTTACGGCCTCTTCCCTATTGCCCGACTCCTCAGCAACCAGGTATTCCTGTAAAGCCTCGTTGAGCGCAAAAGAAACCTGAGCAACCAACGCAATTGCCTCCGGATTCATCTTCGCCCCCATCCGTAGTATCCAATCGTGCTCGCCTATATGGGCGGTATTAGGCATGTCTGTTGTGAAGGTTCGACCGCGATAGTAAACCGAATTCCCGTATTTGACTTTATAACCACGGACAGCCTTTAACAGGTTAGCGATCTTGCGTTCGGGAAAATACTTGACCTCGTCACCGAATACATGTACATAAGATCTACCCGCGAGTGATGCCGGGCGATCTAGCGAGCCGAAGGTTATATTGAAGCCCGTAAAGAATACAATGGTATGCTTATACGACACGATTGGATTGAAAGGTTTCCAAAAATGTTCTCGAATATCCCTCGGAAGATCCTCCTTTTCTGCCTCTGTAAATGAAGGCGGTATTTTCCCGACCACAAAATGTACGCCTTCTACCCACCCTTTTCGCTGCAAACCTTCCAGCACCGATGGCAATACGTTCTTGGTAAGGTTTGAATAAGTGTCCGATACCCAACAAACAGGAGCCCCCGGCATATCAAATGCCATATCAATCAACCTATTGACGAGAAATTCGGTGGTTTTTGAGGATCCTCTTCCCAGAATCGCAACAAGGGAATTCGTTGCGCACATACTTGCCAATTGAGCCGTCCAGTTACTAAACTGAACCTGGGCGTTGGGACTATTGCGTTTTACTTTCTTCCTGTAGCTCACTGAGGTATTGTTTAAGTTGAACGGTTTCTATGCGCGCGTCAGCACGAAGACGTATTTTTTCTGACTCGGGAATCTCCAACAAATCGATCTGATTAGCGATCTCCTGACGATTAACAGCTGGCATGCCTACGTCTTCCGGGTTTAGGGAATAGACAACATAAGGTTTCCGGTATACTTCTTTCGGAAGCCGTTCCACTTCCGGCTTATCCATTCCCCTTAATTTGGCCGCCTGTACTTCAAGGTTGCCGGCCACTTCTAGATCGCGGGATGTTTCGGCCATTTCAAATGCAACACGGGCCATCTCTTCCAGCCTTTCGGCTTTTTTATGGCGCAGCGCTTTCATTTCCACGTTGCGATCAGCATAGAACAGATTTATTGCTTCGTCGTACAGTTCGGTGCAACGACTGGATTTTAACCCAAAGCCTTTAGAAAGAAAATCGATGGTTTTGGCTCTTCCGTATTTTCGGTCGAGCGACGAAATCATGGTGAGCGTTTCTATGTACAGTTGCTCGTCTTTATTGAGCGACTTTTTATTAGTGCCTAAAATATAGCTCTGAATTGCTTCGAACTGCCCTTTTTCCAGAACTCCAAATACATCGTCTTTGGCAACCTTAAAGCTCCTGTTACGTCTTATTTCCTGTAAGCGTTTAGAATGTTCGACGCTGCCGCCGGAGGTTTTGTTGAATATGGCCAGCTCTTCCTTTATTGAAGCGTTTAGCCGTCCCCTGGTTAGGTGATAATAAAGCAACGATTCTTTATCTTCCGCGAAGTATTGGAACTTTTTGAAGTCGATACCGTAGTAAAGGGCTATTTCCTCATTGGAACGACCCAAACCGGCTATTACCTCAAGCTCTTCGTATTGTTCTGGGTCGAGGCCCAAGCCTAAATTATCTTCCATAATACCGAAATTATTGCTGAAACGAGGCTTTAGAAAGGACGAAAACTACTTATAACTAGCTATTAACCTACCGATTTCCTGTAGTTCGCGCTGTTTTTCCCTGATCTTTTTTTCTCGCTCCGGACGAAGATGGGGTTTATCACCTTTGGCTATTTCCGATTTTATACGCCAGATGTTGTGTTGCAGTTTTTTTGCCATCAAAGGGAGCTCGACGGGACTGGACTGCCTAATGGATTTAAGTCGTTGCATTTCTACCCAAATTGAATGTTTGCCTAAAATCTTACCGGTGACCTTATAGCATTTAAGTTCGTTATAGATTCGATAGTTTTCTATGTAATTGGAAACGAGATCGTGCACGGCGGCGAACTGATCTCCATCGGAAGCACTATCGAATAGGCGCTTATGTGCCGCTCGCATATTGTTGTAGGCGGTTATTTTATCGGCGGCCAATATCTTCAGTTCCGGCGGACAATCCGGATCGGACAAGAAGGGCCATTCGTCACGAAAGGAAGGTTTGTTTTCCGTAGTTGAAACAAGTTCTTTCGCTTTCTTTTCATTCTTGATCAGAGATGTTTCCTTCGGTTGTATCAACCCGAAGTGGTTTTGGAGAATGGTTTTCAATAAATGATTGTGGTGTTTCCTTCCCCTCAATAGTATGCGCAGTAGTACCTTTTGGTGTTTTATTCCCGGTATTAATTCAAAAAACCGACAACCCTCGGCATGAGGGCTGTCGGCAACTAACCAATTATTAACCTGATTCCGCAGGTCTGCGGAGTTTGAAGAGAAGACACTTGTCATATAATACCCTTTTGCCTCAATGATTCGGGGCCTTTAATCCAGGCGTATTCGGGAATCGCGTCAAACGATGGGCATTCCTTTATCCGTTCCCAGGGATCGACGACACCATTTCCGTTCTTATCGGGACTAAAATCACGATGCCCCTGAATCCTGATATCCGAAACATCCTGGTTAAACTTCAACTGATCGTAAATGGTTTTGATTGTTTGGAGTATCGCTTGCTTTTGCTCGGGCGTGCGGGTATCCTTTGCTTTATTAACGTTATTCAGTTCCACACCACCCTGATAAGAGATATGCACCGAATTTGAATTGAAACCTTTAACACCGTTGGTTACTTTGGAAATATCAGCAAGCTGAACCACCGTTCCGTTCCTGTATATAAAAAAGTGATAACCAACCTCCTTCCACCCCAAAACGTTTTTCCAATAGCGTTTGATCGAATCAACGTCACCATATCCCGCCGTGCAATGAATAGCGATCCATTTAATCTTTCTCATTATTTTTCGAATCTTGATTTGTTGGGATACATTTTTTCGAAGTACGGCTTTACCGCCTTCCAGCCATCGTTATTTACGTTCATAAACTTACGCTTGGCGAATACTTCTTTCAGCAATCCAGCCTCCACATTAGAGCGGTATACCGATGCGAGAATTGGATCGTCCTTACCGCCTGTAACCTGTGTAGGTCTGGCCGTTGGATAATAGGTGTTGAAATACAGAGAAGTCAAAAGTGTACCTTGCGACTCCGCTTCGTATAGGTCTATCAATTCCGCCAGTTCCTTGGTGTATAAAAACATTGGCGTATGGGTTCCGTATCTGTGAATGGGAAAACCCTGTTCTTTCAACAAATCAGCAGTTCGTACCGCATTCTCATTATACACGCCACCACTTTTGCCCGTACCTGCCCCAAGCGTTCCGAAGGCTTTCAGTGTGTATATGTCAGGCGGCAAAACTTCCCCTAACGGAAATATATCGTCATTTGAAAGCACGAACCTTTCCGGCAGACGACCACTCGCGATAGCAACCAGCAACTTGTGTGTTACGTCGATCTGCGGATTCTTGGAAGTTTTTTCGTGAGCCACGTGTACCACTTCGTCGCTGAAGTATTCCTCGCTATCACCAACAATAATAACCTTGCAGTTGGGCAGATTCTTTTCCCATGCCCTTAATGCATAGAGCAACTCATCGTCAGATGCTTCATTTTTTAGATAGGGAATCACGATTGTTAAAGGCTGATCGTCTATGCTAAGCTCAACGGATTCATCCTGATCAATTGACGATTCATTAACATTATCATCGGTAGCCAGCGTTTCTTCCTTGATCTCCTCAGAATTTTCGGAAATCGGCGACTTTGTTTCTTCGGGCTGCTCGATAACAGGAGCCTTTGTTTCTTCGGTAATAGGCGCTGCGTTTTCTTCCGTTTTAGCAGCTGTTTTCTTTTTTGCCATTTTATTTTTGTTAGGTTAATAGGAAAAGGCCATCCGGGAGGATGACCTTTGTTGATTTATAGATTAAAGTCCGCCAACTCCGGAACCGTCAACCGGTGCAGGAGCTATCGTTGGGATTGCACCACGATAGTGAGCTGCTTTGAATCGAGACCGTTGTACCTGAGTGAAGGTCAACATAGATTTAACTGCCTCGTTGTTATCTTGACCTTCCACCTGTAGTTTCATAGGATTACATTTTGTACCGTGCAGACGGGTTCCTTTAGCGTCCCCACACTCGCGTGTAATCAGAATCAGGTCTTCACCCATGAGCTGTTGTTCCAGTTCATCGTATTCCAACTCGTTGCCTGGATGCGAACCTGAAACGGCGTCTATATATCCGCTCTCGTCCGGATCACCTTCGGTTGTAGGTGCCCGTGAAATTGTTGAGGGGGTTAAGTATAACTCAACCGCCTGTGCACCGGCTTTCAGAACGATATCTCCTGAGATTAACACGCCGTTTGCATCGCGCTCAGGGATAGTTTCGATGTCGTTGGCAAAAAGAATGATAAGGTTCGGGTTTTTAGGACGGGCCGTACCGGGATTAACGCCCTTTTTATAAATGGATACTCGTGCCATTGTTTAAGTTTTTATTGCCTGAAGGCAGGGTTTAAGGTTGATTTCTTTAATTAACCGGTAGGGCTTTTAACTCCTACCGGTCGGTTTGGTTGATTGAACTATATTCCACCAGCTGTTGATCCAGCGTCAGATCCTGTTTCGTCGTCAGCGTACTTCCAGTCTTGATAAGTATCGTAGGCTCCCCAATTTCTGGTGATCTGTGCCTTTGGATTGTAACCCGCAGGAACAAATGCAAACACCGCTTCTTCAATAGCGAACCCAACAGATAACCAGAACTCCCCGTATAAACGAACTTCGTAATCATGCTTTTGCACATCATTGATCACATTTGGAACCTCGTTTTTATGACGAAGCTTCAACATGTTTGCCTTAGGCGTAGAGAATACTATAGGAGACGCGTACATTCCGTCTAAAGCTACCAGGTACTTGTTTGAGAAATCGATCCGTTTGGTTCCAAAGTCTCCGTCCTGGCCGCTATTTTGACCCCACTTATTTTTATAAGCCGCCTGATATCTTGAAAGGTGTTCAGGAGAAACGTAAATATTCATGCTTACACCTGCATAAAGCGGGCTGATCCATGCGACGAAGTCGTTAAAGAAGTTCAACACTTCCTGATCCGTAGCTGTACGATAATCGTAGTTCGGATATTTGTTGAAAAACGGAATGTTAGACGTCCCGGAAGCTTTTGATTCTACCAATATAGTTTCCAATCCGTCCATACCATCTTCAGGAGGTGTAGCGGTATCGCCCGTGTGCTCTACATACTTACCTTTGAAGATCATTCTCAACTCGATATCGTTAAGGATCTGAGGGTACAACAACTCATTCCAGATGTATTTAGTAATCGGCATCTGATCAGGAGCCAAGCCTTCATCGTATAGTTTGAACATGTAACTATCCAATACCTCTGCAGGAATTATAGGATAGTTAATTTTATGCCTACGGTTGATGATTTTGATAGGCGTGAACTTTGCTTTTCCGAGCGGTGTCCATTTCGCACTAAACTGCTGAACAACCGATGTAATCAATGCTCTGATTGCCCTGTACTCCGTAGTAGCCAATACCGAAGTGAAATACTGAGAAGAAGTAAACCCGGTAAATAATTGCTTGATTATATCCAGGTTATTACCATTTATATTCAAGTATTTACCAAACTCCGTTTTCAGGTCTGCCACTTCTATAGTTGCTCCCTTCGGCACAGCACCAGCTGATCCCGTTTGAACAAATGTTTTTGCGGCAGCGTAATGCGCAGCATTCATGTCTACCTTCATGACTGACTGCACCTTTGGATTTCTTTCGAAATCTTTTGGAAATTCCGCAGAAGGATTTGCTTCGGTCTCATCAGACATAGCATTCACTAAATTTTGAAGATTTTGCTTTTCCTTGTTTGCCTGTTTTAACTGAGCCTGTAAGTCAGACAATTGGCTAGCAACCACTGTACTGTGATGATCCCGTAGCGCGTTCATCAATCCCTCGGCTGTAGAACTTTCCTGCGGAGTCTCTTCTTGGTTGTCCACGGAGGCAGTCACGCCCTCCTCAAGCGCTTTAGAAAACATCTTGCTGAAGTTATCTCCGAACATAGAGGCGAGCGTCGCCTTTTGCTCCTCCGTCAGCATCTCCTTTCCATCTGTATTCTTTCCAAAGGCAGTTAAACCTAAGGTCTTCAATACGACGGCGGCCATCATTTTTAAATTTTTCATGTTACTGGTTTAGGTTGATTTGAAATTATTGTTGATTGAATTCTTGCATGAAATTGTAAGCTGTTACCCGATCTCTTGCCCAGCTTATC
The DNA here is from genome assembly GCF_044784325.1 of Olivibacter sp. EAT-5. Taxonomy (NCBI): domain Bacteria; kingdom Pseudomonadati; phylum Bacteroidota; class Sphingobacteriia; order Sphingobacteriales; family Sphingobacteriaceae; genus Olivibacter; species Olivibacter sp. EAT-5. Next base: position 6,017,380 of record NZ_CP173028.1, read on the forward strand.
GCCCGGTCTCTGTTTCCTATACTGTCGATGAGACCAATATCAAGAGCTGCCTCAGACATATAGGTTTTACCTTTAAGGACCTTATCACCATCGTCCATCTTTAGCTTACCTTGTCTGTTTGCTTTTACAGTATTCTGAAACTTTACAGCTAATGGTGAGAGTTGCTCTGTCTGTATCATTTCATATTTACCTTCGAGCGCTAATTCAAATGGTTTATTTTTCTCAGAACTTTCCGGTGCATAAATGGTGTGAACCTTATACCCTCTTTGCTCATAATAACCTTTCGCGTCAGCAAAACTCATCATTACACCTATGGATCCAGCCCCAGCAGATACACTGTTTCCAGCCATGATGTGGTCACATTCACTGGCAAGCCAGTAAGCCGCTGAATACGCTGAATCGATAAGAGCGATTATTGATTTACCCGAAGATTTGAATTTCCGAACGGCATATGCCAATGGAGGTACAGAGTTTACAGCGCCACCGCCTGAATCGATTTCAAATACAGCAGCTTTTATGTTTTTATTCTCGGCTGCCAATAATATATCCTCGGCAATTTCTGCTGTACCGTAAGAGCACATTGTGCCGTACTTCAACATGGTTCCGGAAACACTAAATAGCGCTATTGCATCTGATTGCGCTTCGTCATATGATGGGACTTCTTCATTTGAATCGTTAGCACTGATGACCATTTTGGGTAATGGGCCAATCTCAGTAAACGAAGAATTACTCCTGCTCTGGCTGATATCAAAAAGCTCTTGCAACTGTAAGCCAGCAGCCATCACTTCTTCGGGGTGCATAAACCAATGCCCGCGAATTATTTGGGATGTGAGTAAGAAATTCCTATTACGCATAGATAAGGTTGCTTTTGTTAAAGCAATATTATCTATCTATTAGGCCTATAGAAAGGACCTTAAAGCGTATAAATCAATGGAAAAACGGATGTTACATGGGTGAATGAAAGTCTTTTTTGCGTTAGGTTCCAGTCGTTCTCTAACCTGACGGGGATGTGAGGTGTGCCGATTATGCGAATTTCACCTCCGCAAAATTCCGCGACTAATACAATTCCGTAATTTATATCCCAAGAGAACTGTTCTTTTAACCGTAGGTTCGCTGCTATTTTATACCGCGGACCGGCCTCGGTGTACTCCGTGTCGATAGCAAGCGACTGTCCGGACATTGATAACTTGATGGGATGCCATTTCAGTGACTGTATTTTACCCGAGCCTTTTGGATTGTGTGCGTACAGAATAATGTCGTCTAGTCGGGTTGCCTGTAGATTAACTATGGTGTTGAATTTTTGGTTCATGGTTGCCTGATTTGGTTGGGGTCGATTTTAGAATCAATGTTTCTAAATTTAGCACAATTTTCTTTTTAAAGATATAACTAGCTGATTATCAATAATTAAATTGCTCGAAGGTAGTTTGTTATAGAAATATTTCGATAATGTGCCCGCTTATATAGCTTGTCGAGCGCTTTTTTCTGTAAATCCAAGGTTGTTCGATAGCTTCTTTTTTTGATCGTTTCGATGTTTCCGATCATGCTGGTCAACCGTCTGTTCACAATAAAATCATTTACGATTTCCTTCTGCTCAACGCCAAGTTTTACACCGGCCAAAAAGAACTGGTCGAAATCGATATTGAAGATGGCTTCAAGAAAATCGTTTAGTTTCGCCTGGTCTTCTCTGGTGTAGTAGAGGTAATGCTTTTCAGCGGTCCGGGTAGCTCTCGTTTTCGGTAGAATAATACGAACGGTTTGCTCCGTCTTGATGTGGTCCACCGGTTTATCAGAATACTTGACCAGGGAAACAAGCAGCTTACCAAAATCGGTGTGTCTGAAAACGGAATACGCACCGTCTTCGAATGCAAATAAGAAGCCCAGGTAATTACGTAAGTACTCCTTTTTGATGTTTATAAGAACGTCCATATCAATAATGATTTGTTAGCATAAAAATACTACTAATAAGTCACTTTATCAATCAAAAAATAGTATATCAAATTGATATGTAATGTTCTATGCCCGGGCTGTTTTCTTCTCGAGAATGAAGCCGTTTTAAAACAGAGGTCTTAAAAAAGCCGATTTTTTTTGTAAGGTTGTAAGGTTGTAATATTATCTGATTATCAGATAATTACACGACAACGTTTTTGTAATGATGAAATTCCAAGTTTGTAAGGATTTGTAAGGAGCAATTTTATTACAACTTTTTTGTAAGAAGTAAATTTTCCTTACAAAAATTTGTAAGGACTTAAAACCCTCTCTTTCTGATAATTATACCTTAGATTTTCTTTTATTACAGAATTACAGAAATTTTTAAAATAATATATAAGAGATTGAAAGAGAACGGCTGCCGACGGCCCGGAGTGAGAAAGGTGCGCCCCGATGGGTCGCTTGTGTGCGCTGCGTTGCGAGCGCGTAAATTCAACGAGGGAACGGGAATGGATGTTAGGTCGTTCGAAATAAAAAAGCCCCGTGAGGGGCTTAAATTCAGTTTGATTCGGCTGGTTGCTTTATCTGGATCCTTATTCCGTCAACTATTGTGTAATGGCGGACAAATCCCTTTTCATCCAGCTCAACAAAATTGTTTCCGTCTACAATCTTGATACAGTTGAGGTCGGGGAGCAGCAACCGCATATGGATCTCCCAATGGTCATCATTATCCCTTTCCTTTCGAAAAAGATCGTATACCTGTAACAAAAGCCTTCGGCAAGTATCCGCGTCCCAATATTTGTCGGACCTGCTCTTTTCTACTAAATACTTTTGAATTTTATCGGATTCCGAAAGATCTCTCAAGAATCTTTCTTTATGCATACCTCCATAACTTCTTTTGTGCGCGGTTAGTTCTTTTCCGAAAAGATCACCGAAATAACCCTCACTAATCTTAAAGTCAAGCTTGATATCATACGTTCGAATGAATTGTTGTGTTTCCATTTTTGTTCAATTGGTTTGTTCTAATTTATGAATTATTTCAACAAATAACCCGTTAGATTATTTTAGAACACTACCGCGGTAAAATTCTATCGCTCCCAAGCCAGTTTTGAATCCATTGTGTAAAAGGCGAACGTAACACCCAATTTTATATCATCCTCAACAGTGCGTAGATCAACCTCACTGTTTAACAGATCCTGCCAATGTTCGTGCGTATGCTCTTTTACACACGTAAGAAACCTCAAATCAGGTATCGCTACCCATTCCTGATCTTTAGCCAGTCGTGCTTTGTTATCCATTAGATCAAGCACATCGTTAACTAGCGCAACATCGTACCCGTTTTTCAGCCATTCGGCTTTTAATATTCTTTTCGATTCGTTATTCATTTTTTGATAGTTTAGGGGTTACCGACATCCATGTCGGTAACCTAAGGTTAATCTTTGTTATTTAAAGTATTTTTAATAGCGTTTTTAATTCCCCTCTGTTCATATCCTATCCCGATAAGGACGATGCTTATAAAAATTAGGATCAAATCCATTATTCCTCAATTAGTTTTACGTCAATCCCTATATTAAAAAATATGGGCGTCCCTTTGTCGTCTACTGTTTCAAATTCTTCCTCGGCTACTCTACCTTCGTAAATCTTACCCTCAGTCAAGAATTTTTCTCCGTGAAAATGCAAATCCCTTAATCCTTTTGCTTTGTTCATGATTACTACTCCTTTCTTTTAAATTGATTTTTATTTATTACCTATATTATGTGAATTCAAATCTTTCATTCTCTTCTACGATCGTGGTGCTGAACGGCAATCCGTCCGACGGAACCCGTTGTATCATATCGATCAGTCCCGTTGATCCGGTAAATACGACAAACTTCCTTTCACCGCATTCAATCTGCATATGTAGACACTTTCCTTTGAACTGCGAGCTTTCGATTTTGAAGTCGAGAACATTTATTTCTTTGTTCAATATTTTACTTATTTTGATCTTGTCGCCCGTAAAGCCTTGTTTTGTAGGTTTTATTCCAAATTCTTTAAAGGTTTTCATTCGTTAGTTTTTTGACCAGGTTCCGGCAATCCGCATGTTTGGCCCATCCTATGTACGCCGCAATTGATTCTCTGCTTTTTCCTTTCGCTACAGCACGAGCAAATGATTTTTTAATGCTCTTACGAAGCAACGTGTGCGTATGATAGAACCGGTAGCCAACAAAGTCAATTCCCCTAGAAGCGACCGGGAATACCTGGTAGTTTTCTTTAATGCTTAACTTAAGATTGGTGCACAAATAAGAGCGGATTTCATAAAGCAATTGGTGCAAATGTTCTTTGCAATCGGAAAGGATAACCATATCGTCAGCATAACGAAAATAATACTTTACTCCTATCCGTTCCTTGATCCAGTGATCAAAGTAGGACATATAAAAGTTAGCGAAATACTGACTAAGGTAATTTCCGATAGGAACACCTGGAGCGCTATCAATTATCCCGTCGAGCAACCAAAGCAAATCGCCGTCCTTAATTTTCCTCCTGAGCAGGGATTTCAGTATTACATGATCGATGCTTGGATAGAACTTCTTTACATCCAGCTTAAGACAATATATAGTTCCGTCTCTATCTTGTAATGCTTTCCGAAGTGCCCGCTGCGCTGCATGAATTCCTTTGCTCTTAATGCAGCTGTATGTGTCGGCCGTGAAAACGGAAACGAATATCGGCTCCAGTACATTCATAACAGCATGGTGTACAATTCGATCAGGGAAATAAGGTAATCGGCTGATCTCTCTTTCCTTTGGTTCGTAAATAGTGAAAGTAGTGTATCGAGACGTAACGAAGCTTTTTGACTTAAGCATATTGTGTAGATCCACGATATTTTTCTCCCCGTTCAGATCGTGCTTTCGCACACCAATCTGATCACCCTTGCCTTTCCTGGCAATAGCGTCTGCCAGTTCCAGATTCCTTATGTCGTATATCCTGCTGTATAAATTATTCAATCTTTTCATCAGCCTTTGCTTTATCGGTCGTGTTCACCATTTGTAATGGTTACCAACGCCCTTTCAAACATGTTGTCTTTTGCCGTGTTGGCAAGGTCTGCGCCACTATTATCTTATAAGCAATGTGGGAGCTGAGGTTCGAATTCGTGTTATCGTAGTTGTAGTCGTTGTACGAGAAGCTGGGACTCGAAGAAAACAGCCAAAGCGACGCACCACCTTTACGTGACTTAGCTTTCTATCACCATAAAGCTTTTATAATCATCCAGAAAATATTCTGCCATATGCTTCGCCAGTTCTCTGCTTTTAAGCACAAGGCGGGAGCCGAGGTACGAATACGCGTTATCGTAGTCGTAGCCGCTGTACGAGAAGCCGGGACCCGAAGAATGGTTTTTCTTCATATAAAACCACGGGTAGTACTTAAGTTGATCGAAATCCGTCCAGTCTGGTTTCCATCCTTCATTTAGAACGGCAATAGATCTAATTACTTTGGTAAAGCCGTTGATGGCTTTCTCTTCCTCTGTTTGAGGCTCCGGAAACGGAAGCGATTTAACTGGATCAATCCCCAGGATCTTACATACGTCTTCGTATGATTTAACTGTCTCTGTAATGTTCATTATGATTAGTTTAAAAATTTGTTATAAATGGATTCAAATTGTTTTCCTGCATATCTGGCCAGCTCGCTACTTTTATATACAAGGCGGGAGCCGAGGAGCGAACCCGTGCTATCGTAGTCGTAGGCGAGGTACGAGAAGCCGGGACCCGAAGAATCGAATTCAAACCAGGGATAGTATTTATACTGACCACCATCCGACCAGTTCGGCTCCCACCCTTCGTTGAGTGACTTAACGATAAGCTTAATTTGTTTGTAGGCTATTTCATCATCGGAAATCCCGTCAATGGACTTCAACCATTGCTCCTTCGAAATCCCTTGATCATCCAGGACATCTTCAAACGATTTGATTCTGTCGATAACATTCTGACTGAAAATTTCGGCACCAAAAAGTGTAGACAAAAGAGCTTTCCCTTTCTGATCCGTGCTTCTAAATGCGGCCAACGCATTGCTTTTACTGATTTGTAGTGTTTCCATTTTATTATTATTAATTGATTTACTTTGCTCTTCTGATTCTTCCCAAGCCTTGTCGGTTATTGTTCCCATTCTATGCTTTCGCTATTGATGATTTGTTTTTGATTAAAAATTGTTAACTGAATACTGAATCCTGTTTTGGCCAATTGGCGTACATAATACCTGTCAGGCACTGGTATTTCATCGAAACTTGTGAAAGGCGTTATATCGATCTCTCTGCGTAAGTTATCTACAACGTATCGCCGTTTCAGCTTATGCCTAAGAACCTGAATCAAGTGTATCTGTCGGTTTGTTTGACGTCTTGGCTTTTGCGTTTCCATTGCATCACCCTCCCATCCATTTAACTACCATCATTATCGTTACGGCGATAATAGCCACAACAATAGCAGGTGAAAACAATATTAACAGCGTCATAAAAAGAGATGCACGCACTTTGTTCTCGTTCTCTGCATCTGCGTAGTTTCCCATCGGATCTCCAAGATCTGCATGGTTGTTTGTTTCGAGTTCTGTTATCATAACCTTTGTTTTAATTTAAATATGATCGATAGTCTAGGTTAGCAATACAAAAAGCTTCCGCAAACCCGCGAGGCGTATTGCTTCTTTTTTCTTTGGTGTTTTCGCTTTTGCCTCCATACCGTTGGGTAAAGGTTCCTTGCGATGAAGCTTTAATGGGTTCTATCGGATCCTTACGGATATCTCGATTGAAGTTTCCCCACAATCCTGTCTTTTTAGTGTAGGCGTTTGTTTCCAGTATCAGATCGATATCACTATCTGATAACCCTTTTCCGTCGAGTAAACGTAAATTGTCTAAGCGAGCGAGATCGTCTTTTGTAGGACTTGTATAGCCAGCAAACTCGTAAGGGTGAAAATAATATGCCCCTCCGAAATCGTTTAGCGCTGGCAAAAGCTTAGGGAGTCTGCCAACTGGATTTTCTAGGGTCCAAAAAAACGGGCCGTCGTATTCAGGGTCTGTCGGCTCGAAAAGATCTGCTAATCGAAGCACCTGTCTGACATACTCTAATGATGTTTCCGTCCTTCCATCTGCGTCTTTAATTGGCCAATATTGTGCGCCGCTAACCGTAAAGTCTGTACAGGGCGGCGCGGCAATAATGCCGTCTATGCTTTCGAAGAGATCCAACGATATCTCGGCGTTAGACAACGACATTATATCCATAAACTCGGATAGTTTAATGTCCCAACGAATAACATTCCAACCCCTATCTTCAAACGGTTTACTCCAATTTCCTGAGTAATCAAACAGGCTCAGTAGCGTATACATTTTAAATCCTCCTTATATTGTTATTGTTCAACAGCTTTACCATTTCCTCGTAGGGTTGCCAGATATCGGTACGGTCAGGTTTTCCTTCCTCATGAAAGATGAGGAAGGATCCGTAATCGCCTGATGCCGGCGCGACATAATCGACTGTAAATTGTCTTCCCAAACCGTCGACAAATCTGTCATGGGGTTGAAGGGGAAGGTATTCGATATGTGCATACTGGTTGTACATGGCTAAAAGTCATATTGCTCCTCCGGTACACTGGGCAGCGGTGGTTCGTCACCTTTCGTAGGGTCGCATATATTTTCGGTTAGTTCCTTACCGGGTGTTTGCAGGTAATAAAAATTGGTGGTCTTTTTATTGCCGGGACGGAACCACTTTTTGTTTCGGTTATCGAACTCAAGTGCATCGTAGTACTTGGCAATTCGTCCGTCCTTGTTGAGCAGTTCTTTCGGTCCGTTAATCAGGTTTTTAAGCTGTGCAAAGGCTTTTACTTTTTGGTTAAAGCCCTGCGTGGTGATCATCTTTACACCACACTCGCGCTTGTAGTCTTCCAAGGCAACGTGCACGGGAACGAAGGCATCCCGACGGCCGCTTTCTTCGCTGAAATAACTTTCTGCCCACATGAGGAACGACACGCCCATCACGCTTTGCAGGTTTCGGGCATTCATGTTCTCCATTGGTGCTTCAATCTTTTCATGCACCAGGAACGCCTGGCAACATTGAGCCATGAAGTTTATGAACAGGTTCCATTCGTTGGGTGTAAAGTCATCGAACAGGTTCTTGTTGAAGTCATTAAATGGCTGGTGTGTTTCGTTGTACTCTCCATTGTTGGACACGTGATAGAAATCGCTAAAGCCGGTGAACAAAAGTCGACGAAGAACCGTCGGCGATAGTTCCGTAGGCGTAAAGTTGGTACTGATCAACATCTTTCCCGTCTCGTTGAACGTTAGCGTGATGTGACTTTTACCTTTTGGGTTCACAACCAAATCTCCTGTGATGATGGAAAACAGCCGTTCAAAGGCGAAGTACTTACCGGCATCATCAAAAATCAGCAGATCCGTTTGGCGGTTTACACGTTCGAACACGTGCTTATCCTTGAATAGATCGTTATCCCGACCGTCAAAGTTGACGGTTGTTTTGAAATAACTGACGGCTTTACCGAAGATGGACTTACCCGAACCCCCGTGACTTAACCCGTCTTCGCTTTTCTTATCGTCCATGGAGAATACGCACCATGGCCTCGAAGGATTCTTATAGCGATGCATCAGGTATCCGATAGCGTATATTTTATTCATGAGATGCATTTTCTGTATGCGTATCTCATGATCGGCCAGATTAGGCCCCGCAATATCGAAGCGATGCGCTTGGTGGTACTCGTCTTGCTCTTCCTGCGATTTTCCGACCAAGTTGTCTTCAAACTCTTTCCGCCAGAATATTCGGCTCGTGTTGATCAGGAAACGGAAGAACAAACATTCCTGGTTGTGTATTTCGATATCGAAGTCACCCGTTTCTTTATCCTGGGTAATGGTGAACATCGGCGGCAACTTCGTTGGCGACCACGGCAGGATCTTGCTTTCCCATACCTTTCGCTTCACATCCGCAGGTTTAAGCACCTCGATGCCGTTGGTATCGATACGCCAGGTACCGTTCTTGAAAAACATGTATTGCTCGGTCTTCTCGTAATCGGTGAAGTTTAAATCAATCGTATCGAGCGCTGAGAATGAGGCCTCATTCAATTGAGGCGATCGGTGCACCAGGTTTATCAGTTCTTCAGGGAAAAAGCGTTCGCGGAGGAAGTCGACAAGAAAGCCTTTGATAGCCGGAGCTTTGACCACCTGAACCAGGTTGCCCGATATATGAATGAACTCTTCCACGTCGTCACTGATCATGTGGCGATAGAAACCGTTGCGCTGTAGGAATTTATAGACGCGCTCGTTACTTAGCTTATACTCATACACAGGGCGCCCGAATTTCATCTTTACGCTGCCGTTTTTATCCATGGCTTTGTGCATGTCCCAGAATCGGAATTCGCGTGCACTCTTAACGAGATTCCGGAAATCTTTTGCCTTGTAGTATTTTAGATAATCGCGAACATCTTTACAGGGGCGGTCGTAATTATCGCGATGTTCTTGAAGCGCAGCGGGAAGCTCGACCACTTTGATATCGAGGTACCGCTCATCTTCGGGATCCATGCAAAGCTTGAAGTTTTGGCGCTGGCCAGTCTCGTCCAGATCAGGACAGGTGTACACATTCTTTGCGAGCGAGAACAGTTTCTTTAACAAACGTGGATCCATCCGGAAATATTCGGATGCAGGATATACGGCATAGTATCCAAGGGCACTAAGGTTAAGTGCATCGGATCCTCCCGTGCAGTAAATGATCTCTTCCAGCTTTACTTCGTTGTCGTCATCGTCTTTCTTTTCGGTCGGTTCCTCGGCGGCCTTTTCGTCCTGCAATTCCTGAAACATCTTTTCAGCTTGCATGAGGCCGTGCAAAAACTTCGGATCGAAATCACCGTTGTAAAAGAACCTGTTTTTCTTTTTAGCAGCTTTGGGCTGGTATATTTTTCGGAAGGTGACGTCCTTATCTCCTTTCCGGGTTGTTTCCTCGATGCAAAATATCGGGTAGTATTCCGCCGATTCGATCTTTGTTGCCTTTCGATCCTTGATCATGGTGTAGGAACTAAGGGCATGCCAGTGCTGCTTAAGCAGTATTTCGCGAAGTTCTTTCAGCACCTCTTCTTTCCGTTCGGCCTCGCCCGCTACATTTCTGTATTTGTACTCGATATAAGCCCAAACTTTATCGGCAAACAGGATCTTTAACCAGGACTCGGGAACTTCGTCGAGGTACTCGAATTCCCAGTGGCCGTTCGGTTGATCGGGCTTTGCGTCAGAAGAACTAAATTTGGGCGCAAACATGCTATCAACCTGTTCGGCGGAGGCAATTCCGTGACGATTGGCCAGCAGCTTAATAGTATCACCAAAATCCAACCGTTCCATTTTTTGCGCGAAGGCAATCCCATTGCGCCACCGTCCATCATCACCGAAATCAGCAACCACCCAATTACCGTCGCTCATTTTCTTGATGGATGATGACGGGGTATTTTCTTCGTGCAGCTTGAATTTCTTCCGCGTACCGGCATAATCGTCGATATCCTTTATATAGAACCGGAATATATCAAGGCCGCCGTTGGTGTGCTGTAAAATGTCGTCTTTGGATATTTTGTAGTTCTGCATTACTGGTTTGGTTCTGATCGGTTATCCTATTGGTTGTACAAAGAATGATCGCATGGTCGGCATGTTGCCAATGGAAACAATTTCTAAATTGAGCTTCTTTGTTTTAATGATATGAAGCGTATTTATTTTGGCACCATCCAGATCACGTACGCGGTATTCAAGTTTACCGGTTGTTTTGCGTGGCGTTTCCGGTGCGAAAAGCTTCTCGAATAGTTCTAAATCGGTTATAGGTTCTTTCTTTTTCATTGCTATTTACGTGTTACGAGCTTTGCAAATTCCAACTGCACTTTAGCGAACTCAACCATTGTCTTCAGCTGTTCGTTGATGGCAGAGGCTTGGGGGATATACTCTTTATTTCGCTTCACCTGATCGATGTTTTCCTTAGCAAGTTTTATAAAATCAACACCGGAGGATCCCAAAATTCCGCCTAGCGGCATTGGCTCAGGTAACGAAGGAATATTAGCGACGGCTTCCGCTGCCATCGGAAAATCGTCCGGATTAAAATCTTCCGTGAGAAAGGTGATATCATCTTTGTCTGTTACGATCTTGACAGTTTTTTCGTTGATGGAAAAACGAAGCACTCGCTGCTCGGATCCTTTGTAGACAACTACTCTATCCTTTACCTGGTAAAGGAATTTTTCAATTTCAAAAAGTTTCATGATTTGCTTTTTATCTCTCTCTGTAATAAAATCTGTTGACGTTTAAGTTCAATCAGTTCGGGGTGTTTTAGAATTTCTTTCCTAAGCTCTCTGTCACGTGGTGCTAAGTATACCGAGATCATCCCGTCGGGCAGGTTCATCGTGCCCGAATTACGTAACATATTCTCACCCATTGTAATCAGCTCAAGGTTACTTATGTCCGGGTTCAACGTATCGCCATCTTTAAAGGCTACCACATGGCCGTCCGGAACTTGTCCATTTGCAGTTTTCCAATTATATATGTGCAGATATTCCCATTCGCCTAAAGCAATCCTTATGTGTTTGTAGGGAACTCCTCGTTTATCATTCCTAATCGTAATTACTCCGTCCTTTTCAAAGGCGTTAGCCGGGATATTCCCTTTCTTGAAACGAGTAGCCTTCGATCGTTCTATTGATTCGGCAGACATATATTCTACCTGCTTTTTCCCTTTATTAGGAGGTACGTTGCCTTTTTTCAGTCTAGATTGCTCTGCCCACTTATCCCTTAGTTCTTGAGGCACGACGATACCGAGATGTTTCATTCTAAGCTTAACCAAAGTGTCGCCCACACCCAAAGTTCTAGCCATTCTTTTAAGCGGCATAGTCAGCGCATGTGCTTTGATGAACTCATCTTGTTTAGCGGTCGCCCGGGTTCTGCCCTTCAATTTGCTGGCCGCCCATTTTCTAGAAACTTCCTTTGGTGTTTTGAGTCCGAGTCTTCTCATGTTTCTACAAATAATCCCAGCAGCTATCCCTAAGACACGAGACATCTCTGAAGCAGGTAAGTCCATGTAATTCGCTCTGACAAAAGCTTCCATTTCTTTGGTGAACTGGCTCTTAGGCATTTCTCCTCCTTTGTTTCTCAATGCGTTGAACTTGCTTCTTGCGGCGATTTTTTGACGAGCGGATGATCAGCCAGGCAATACAGAGCCAGCACAGGGCAGATCCTACTAAGGCTAATTGGTAGAATTGGACTGTAAGCATTGTTGTTCCTCCTTTAAAAATTGTTCGATACTGTAATGGACATCGATTTCAAGCTGAATTGCGAGAAGGTTTTCGAGCTGTGCTCCTCTACTTCTCTCCCATCCTTCTAGCATAACCACGTCCGTGACATGGGTAAGCGCTTCGATGCAAACTCTCATGTATACACTCCAGGGGGAGCCGGAGGGGACGGCGTAAACGAGCTCATGCGGATTGCAAACCAGATACCCTTTGCTACGAAGTGTGCGGGTAGCATCGGCAAACGCCTCGCGATTATCGTTGGGCATGCCGGTTATGGGGCCTGAGATGTAAATTTTTCTTTCCATGGCTATTTCTCTCTTGTTAGTTTAAGGATTCGAGCGTGTGGAAGGCCTGAAATTTCTTCCGGAATAACGGCGATTGCTTCGTCTAGATTGGCAATTACAATCGGTCTCTTTATTCTATAGACGGACCTATTTTTTGGAATAAATAGAAGCTCATCAGATTTGCATATCATAACGAGAAACTCCAAAAATTTTGGTCTTAAGTCGTCTATTAAAATTATGTCGCTCTCCGTAACACCCGGTCTTTTAAGTAAATCAGTTAGACCTGACCTGACAATACCTCCTGTGGAAAACACATTACGGCCTGGTAACATCAATGCTTTTGATAAAGCGGACTTTCCTGATCCGTTCGTGCCATAAATGATGGTAATTGGGTTTTGATCCTTCATGATTCTAGTGAATTTTTTGACCACAGAATGGACAATAATTGATCGGAACTACTGCGCAGTGTCGCAAACCTATTTCCTTAGTATAGTGGACAGCTATAACGGAAGATTCTGAAAAAGATAGTTTTATATTGTTACCACCGTTTCCTTCGATCTTTCTAATCAGTCCGAGATTCTTATCCCTGATACAGGTGCAGGTGGGCGCACCAACTGCATTCATCAGTTCGTCGAAGCGCTTACATGCTTCAATGGTTTTTTCCAAGAGTCTTTTTTTTTCAACAATTTCCCGTTTCTGCTCTTCTGGGCCGGGTATCTCCTCAAGCATTGTAAAAATCTTAAGAAGCGCTTCCATTTGTTTAAACTGCCTATCGTTAGTCATTTTAGAGTTTTTATTAAGTTGTTTAAAAAACCTCCGGCCAGCTATCGGAGGCGATCGGGATATGTTAGCAGGATTAAAGAACGATTGCTGGTTATCCTGTCTGTTATTACTAAGCGGTCTGCAAACAGCTTAGCGGTTAATTGGTAGCCTTAGGAACCTCAAAGAGCGTTGCAGATGGCTTTCCCCTGGTAGCATTATCTATGTGTTCGAACTTTAATTCGATGTGCAGCACTTAGGTCTCGGCAGTAATTGATCAGCGGATCTATAACCTCGTTATAGTAATGGCGAAAGTGAGAATGATCGGGCGGAGCGATCAATCGAAGGTCAGCTTCGAGCCACCAAACCGCGGAGGCAACGACGATCAAGGGGTTATTGCTTTCCCTTTGAAGGGTAAGCTCATTCAGCAGTCGGCTAGCGGATTCGATCAGTGAGTCCATGCCATACGCGTTCCTGTAATACTTGAAAGCATGAAGGCGCTGTTTCACATATGACGTCATGATATCCAGTATAATTTTCCGTTGTCTGCCTTCAAGGAACTTTTGAGCGTCCTGCGGACTAGGCAACAAGAAGTTTTCGTTCTTCGGTTTTAGCGGTTTGCTGTAGCTAATGTGTACTCCCACGGCATTAGCTTTGTTGGTTAAGGTCCATTGCATCATGGCGATTTGATTATTAAGGTTTGATAACAAGCTTTACATCGTCTTTCCGCTTTAGCTCCCAAGGATGTTCCGGAAGCTCGCTCGCTGGTTTTTTTACCGGGGCTATGTCCTCTTTGTCGCATGCCGCAACCGAAAAGGCCAAGATCAAAAGGGTGAATATTCTTTTCATAACTGTGCAATTTCTCATATTGGTTTACACTTATTGTGGTTAGGTTTTTCACACAGTGATGCGCGTATCCGCGCTCACTTAATATTAATCCCGTTTATGAATTTCTAGTTTGTCGAATGGTATGAAGGCGGTAGACACCTCTTCCATCACCATGTTAGCAATTGAGAATCCTTCGTCGGTGACCTCTCCCACCTGACCGACGAACTTGCCGTTCTTTCGGTAGACCCAAATACCTCGAATGCCCAACAAACGAAACGTATAATGGACCTTTGGCATGTCTTTTCTGTAGAACTTTACGCCTGGCATTACATCGGATTTTGTCATGATCGGTTGCCTTAACTAAACTTAATTTCCAGCCTGAAACTCGACACCTTTAATTGCCTTAAGGAGGCGACGAGCGGTCTCGATCACCTGCTTGTTATAGTTGGTTTTAAGCGTAGATATTTCTTTGTGAACGGTTACCCGATCTACGGTTATCCCCTCCGATTGTAATGAATCGGCGATTATCCGAGAGAATCCTTTCGGTGCGTGTTCTTTAATAAAAAGAATTTCTCTTGCATCCACGTTGATTGTTGTGTTCATAATGGTATATTTGTTTTGTTATTACCGTTTTGTTGTTACAAATTTAGTTCGTAATTCCGAACATTACAAATTAAAAGTTCGGAAAAATGAATATTTTACTAGAAATGCCTGATAATCAAGCGAAAAAAAGTTCGGAAAAATTAACTAGATTGATTTTAGTTATTGAGAAACTAGGTTTTAAAAATGATTCTGAGTTTGCTAAAGCCATTGGGATGTCAAAATCCTATGTGTCTGAAATTTTAAGTTCAGGCCATGTGCCAAAGACAATGGGGCAAAAACTAGAAGATAAGTTAAAGGTTAGTAGGAAGTGGTTTGATCTTAACGATGGTGACATGATGTTGGCGGACAATAATTATAAAAATGCTGAAAATGAAGAATATCCGCTTATTAATGAATCATTAGCTTCTTACAACGACCCAAAGGACGACCTGATAAGTGAGCTTAAGGCTCATGTAGAAACTCAGCGAAACCTAATTGAAATATTGACTGAAGAGAACAAGAGACTAAAAGCTCTTATAGAACCGAAAGACCCAAATAAAAGCAACATCGCCGCCGGGTAACCGTTGGTTAAGAGTGATATATGTAAAACCTGAAGCCAAATAATCAACAACAATCAATCAGAACGAAATCGTATAATATACTGGCAACCATAAAGAACAAATTCGTCTATAAAATAACCATTAACCCAAAAGAAATATATGAAAAAACTATTACCGATCGGAGCGGCTTTAGCGCTTCTAACTTCATGTTCAATGTATCGAAATTCCGTAGTTTATAACACTAAGAGTATAGACTATTCTAGTTACTCAAAAAACGGTTTTTTTATCACAGAATCCAACTCTGTCAACTTCAACTACTCCCCAATCTCATCTCTATCGTCAATTTTTATAAGCGGATATGCCGAAACAGATATGGCCGCTCCACCCAAAGAAATTAAGGAAGCGAAATTTAAAGATGACGTTTATTCAGGACCTTCGAAAACAGGATATGTGAAGAAGGGTACTTACGTTGAGGCTACAGAAGAAGGGGTTATAAAGCAACTGTACGAAAAAGCATTAGAAGTCGGAGCAACGGGTATTATCAACCTGAAAATATCTCCGATAACCTACACAACAAAAGAGGGAAACATTCTTATAAAAGGCTATCAAGGATCCGGCATGGCCATCAAAAAGTGACACCGACCTTTCGGCAATCTTAAAACTGGACTGTTTCAAACACCCGAGAGATCCTTTTTGGGTCGCTTTTCCCGCCCTTGCTCAGTTAACTTGATTAAATTTTGTGAACGCAACAAAACTTATAACAAAATAATTTTACAACTAGCTGAATCACAGGAAAACAGATATTCCCGCCCTAGGTACGAAAGCCGCAGTTGCTAAAACTGCGGCTTTTTTTGTAATAAATTATGACCTCTTCACCTTCGATTGAATAGTAAAAATGTCCAGAATGGATTCATCAATTCGTTCTTTGGTTTGGTTCCTTCCGTCAAGGAAAAGAGCACTTTCGTAAAAAACAAAACCGATAACCATATAAAATTTTATCTTAGTATTTTAAATAGCTGTATATATGGCGCAAGAACTACTTCATCATTTACGAAAATTCATTAAAATATCTGCAGAAGACTTTCTTGACGTGATTCCTTATTTTAGCGGCAGAAGTTTACAAAAGAAAGATTTTCTATTAACTGAAGGTCAAATATGTAAATCCAATTATTTTGTGATAAAGGGTTGTTTACGAATGTACTTTGTTAATGAAAAAGGAGTTGAACAGACAACACAGTTTGCCATCGAAAATTGGTGGATAAGCGATTATATGGCTTTTCAATATCAGGCAGCGACGTCTTTTTTTATTCAAGCGGTAGAAAAAACAGAAGTCTTGATTATCGACCGTATCGTGCAAGATAAACTACTTGATCGATTTCCGATTATGGAAAAATATTTCCGTCTAACTTTTCAACATGCTTTTGCAGCTTCTCAAATGCGCATGAAATACCTATATGACTTCTCCAAAGAAGAATTGTACCGGCATTTTAGTACGAATTATCCTTCCTTCATCCAGCGAATCCCGCAGTACTTATTGGCATCCTACCTTGGCTTTACACCTGAGTACCTTAGTGAACTCAGAGCTAAAATACGTTCTTAAACCAGTTTAAGATTTATCTCCACCTTCTTCCCGACCTTTGAATCCATAAAGAAATACAAATTGTAAGATTATGAAAACGAGAGTCAATGTGCAGGCTGTAGAACCGGCCGCTTATTCAGCTATGTTTGGATTGGAAAAATATTTACAGGGAACTTCACTGAAGAAATCGCATAAGGAGTTGCTAAAAGTGCGGGCTTCGCAGATAAACGGTTGTGCCTTTTGTTTGGATATGCATACAAAAGATGCCATAAAAGGTGGTGAAACAGCACAGCGTTTGTTTTTGCTTAGTGCTTGGCGTGAAACCGATCTATTTGATGAAGAGGAAAAGGCTATATTGGCCCTGACAGAACAAATGACACTTATCCATCAGGGAGGCGTATCTAATGAAGTATATGAGCAAGCCGCCAACCTATTTGACGAGCATTACTTATCACAGTTAATCATGGCTATTGTTACGATCAATGCTTGGAATCGAATCGCGATTACTACCCATTTACCGATTTCCAAATAAACATCCAGTATAATGCGGTGATAAAGGAGATGTCTAAAAAAGTGTCGCTCGACACGCGAAGAAAATATCTTTTTAGACATCTTCTTTCATTTTTAGTTTTAATTTTGCACCCGCAAAAAAACATTAATGAACTGGAAGAAAACGATCCGCATATCTTTTGTACTCTTTTTATTAATTATCCAAAGCTTATTTCTTATTGCTATTCTTTTAGAGCATCAGCGTACTACTTTCATTCCGATCTTTGTTATCTTCATTTCCATCGCGCTTACCATAACATATCTTAGGGCGCCCCTCCACCACGAAGAACATACTTATGAGCACATTTTCGTCGCTCTCTGGATTCCTGTTGGTGCTTTATGTTCCTATTATATAAATAACATATTACATTTAGGGCCTGTCATGGCGGCGGGCATGGTAGGAACAAGTGCCTCCTTTCTTCCGAATTTAAATAAGCGTTCACATTATTTAAAACAGCTTCCGCCCGCTTTTTATTGCGGAGCCTTTATCGGGATGTCAAGTACCAAGGTGGCATCAAGTATGCTTTTCATATTAGCCGCCAGTATCTTCACGGGCATGTTGATGATTCTCTCCAAGAGCCTTTTTTCAGGTCTTGGTGGCAAGTTAGGTGTTCTCGCATTTGCCGGTGTAACCATTACATCTTTGATTTTTTTTCTTATTTTCTGATGTCTGTACTGATTTTATTCATTGTAAGCTTTGCTGCCGCAATTAGCACTTTCTATGTCAACGAACATCTAAAGCAAGGTCCTGTCCGCTCATCAGCCTTTTTATCTTTAACTATTGCGATCTTCTTCTTTTTATTTCCCAAGCTTTTATCCCCATACCTCACGACGAATATTCCTGTGGTTTTTATCGGTTCGTCCTTTATTGGTATGGTATCCGCACGTCTTGTTTCAAATTATTTTTTGATCGGTGCTGCCGGACTTGTCTTTTGCACGGTTTATCTCAATACGAGTAGTTTTTTTAACGGATATGGGGGAGCTTTGGGGACGTCTGCGGCGATTTCGTTACTCGCAGTACTCAGTTTACCTATACTGAAAGCAAGCGGCAAGTTCACAAACGGCTTTCATCTTTTGCGTAAAATCGTTTTTAATAGAAAACTACGAAAATGACCTTGTTTCCATTAACCATCGAAAATGTCAATTACGTACACGATTTTGAAAACAATTAAGAAAAAATTCGCGAAAAAATTATTTTTGCGTCTGCTTTATGGAAGATACGATTTTACCTGACGAGACATATTTTTATAAAAGCCAACCCCTAAGGGTAACTTTCAAGAACATAGACTACGAGGTTAGAATACTAAATAAAGACATCAAGAAGACCGATACATCGGTCAAAATCTTATTAGATGGTATCGTGCAAACCTTAGAGAGGTCAGCATCACAATGGTATTTTAGCGGATCAGATGATGATCCTGCTTTCGCGCAAGCTATCTGGCATTCCATTTCGCTACGATACCGGTTATAATCAATTGCTAAAAGTCGAAACTTGCGCCCTTTAAACAATCATTACAATTCTGTTCTTCCTGAAAAATCAGATGGAATCCGAGTTGAAATCGTAATCCTCAGTCCTTGTTGCTTTGGCATTATTTTTAGACAAACGCTGGAACCGGATATATTTAGCGTTGTATAAACTACATGTTCCATTCGCTTCAATATGGCCATATTAATTGTCTGATAATGATAGGCGGGTAGTTTTTCGCACAATACATCCCACAAGCTACTTCCTTCCAGATTTACATCGGAATATCCCAATAATTCGGCAGCTTTTTTATCTACCTTTACAATTTGATGCTCGCTGTCCACTTCTAAGTGGCCTACATCCGGCGATACTGTTCGGAGCATAACCTCGTGGAACCGGTCCGGTAATGAGGGAGCAGATGTCCTCTTCATACTTTCTGATCTAAACTATCTATGAAACAATTAAGGGGTATAATTTGTTTGCAAAGTTTGATGCTTAATAAGGCCAACATATTTTTAACAAGTTCGTTACGTAGGCCATACGGCAACGATCATCCTTTGAATAGACAACAAATATTAAACCACGTATTGTAACAGGCTCCGAACACAGCGAAACTAAAATCAAAAAAACTTGTATATCAATAAATTATACGTATCTTTATAGCAATTAATATATTTTTTTATTTTATCTATTACACCATGCAAAAAGGCATAGTAAAATTCTTCAATGAAACCAAAGGATTCGGTTTTATTACTCCACAAGATGGCGGACGCGAAATTTTTGTTCACAGCTCCGGGTTGAAAGACCGTATTCGTGAAAATGATGATGTTTCATTTGAAGTACAACAAGGCCAAAAAGGTCCAAATGCAGTAAATGTTAAGTTGATTTAATACAACTCCATGATATTGTCTTTAAACCGCATCAATGCAAATTGATGCGGTTTTATTTTTGATAATTGCTATTCGGTAAACAATGAATAACTCGCGTATCGTTACAGGATCGATAGTACCCCTTAAAAAAGTTTATTGATATCTTTGCAATAAAGTATTTAATATGGATCATACAAGATGATGCAATGGGTATAAAAAAAGAAAATGCAGATTTGAATATTGCCGTTCTTATTGATGCAGATAACGTTTCAAGTACTAAGATAGAAGGTATTTTAGATGAGGTAAAGCGGCATGGCACTCCTTCTATCAAACGAATCTATGGCGACTGGACTAGCACCTATGTTGCCGGGTGGAAAGAACCATTACTTACTCATGCCATCACGCCCATACAGCAGTACAGTTATACCACGGGGAAAAACGCAACCGATTCTGCACTTATAATAGATGCAATGGATATACTCCATACCCAAAAAGTGGATGGTTTTTGCATTGTCTCCAGCGATAGCGATTTTACAAGACTTGCCATTCGACTCAGAGAGTCGGGAAAGCTTGTATTAGGCATAGGTCAAAAGAAAACACCTAAACCATTTATTGCTGCTTGCGATAAATTCATTTATATTGAGATTCTATATAATAGCCGCGAGTCTACAGGCAGTGGAACACAAGCGCTAAATAAAGAAAAGGAACCTACCGAGCGGGAATCTCTTCGGAGTGCGGACGCAGAAAGCATCAGCCATAATTTTCTTAAATTAATAAAGAACACGATTGATGACGTTGCCGATGAAAGCGGATGGGCATCACTCGCTGAACTTGGTGCCTTGCTGAACAAAAGGAAACCCGATTTTGATCCTCGTATATACGGGTTTAGCAAACTGACACCCTTCTTTAAATCACTTAGTCGACATTTCGAAATCGAAGAAAAGAATGTCGAAAATTCTAAAATCAAACACGTATATATCAAGAATCGGGAACTTCTAAAGTCAAGTCGTAAAAAAGCAAAATAATGACGATGATTAACTCTTCGACAAATAGTGATTATTCAAGCCTATATTAAATTCGCTACGCCAAAACTTACGCAAACAGATATTAGAGATTACTCACCGGGAGGGAATCGCTTTTTTAGCGCTATAATCAGCTCCTGCTTTATTTTCTCATAAGCCGGATCATCTGTCAAATTATAGAACTCGTTGGCGTCCGTTTCATGATCATAAAGCTCGGCTCCTGCTTTACCGGCATCCCATTCGGTATATCGCCATCGCTCCGTACGAACGCTTCGTCCGATTACTCCATTTGGCCTTTTTACCTGAGTATAAGCGGCATTGGGCCATACGGCGCGCGGATGTTTCACTACGGCTTACTAAATCCAATAGCTCATGTACCTGCAATTAAAACGGCTATACTTCAGGCGGCGGTCATAATTAAAAAAACATTGGTCGATTAATCGCTTCATTTCCCTACTTTCTACGATACAATAAAGGTTGCCCTTCCTTCCGGGCAACCTTTTTAGAAACCGCGTCTAAAAAACCGCTTATCCAAATTGACCTACTTTATAGTCACCGGGCACCGTATGAAAAGCAATATTAAGTCGATTCCATACATTGATTGCGCCAACGGTTAAAGTTAAGTCCACAAGCTCCTCATCAGAAAAATGGGCCTTTGCTTCTTGGTAGATGTTATCAGGCACATCGCAATGATTGACCGCTTCTGCCCAAGCCAAAGCAGCCCTTTCGCGTGCAGAAAAATAAGGTGTTTCTCGCCATGCACTTAAACCATACAGACGCTGCTCTGTTTCGCCTGCGGCTCGAAGTTCCTTGGAATGCATATCCAAGCAATAGGCACATTTATTTATCTGTGATATTCTAAAATGTACCAATTCTTGAAGATTTTTTTCAATTGACGATTTTTTCAAATAGGCACCAACACCGAATAAAGCCTTTAATGCATTCTGTCCTTTAGTCTGAAAATTAATTCTCTGTTCCATGATATATTTTGTTTTTATACCCCTATGACAATTGAGTATTCGCGATTGGACATATTATTTGTTTTTTTTTAACAAGTCAATACAAATTTGAAATTCAACAACTTCGTTAGTTATTTATGTTTCTCAGAACAATGAGCTATAGGATCTGTTATTAAATAGACGAGTGTTTTTCGTCTCGTTTTAGTAGCATAGTTGTAAAATCCCTCATCGCCTGTTGAGGGATTTTTTAGTAGGCTTAGCTTATCTGTTTTTCTATCTCTTTGGCAATCTTTTCCAAAAGCTTTACTTCAATATCCGCATTGGTTGTAATAGCAATAATGCCATCCCCACTGTCCTTGAATAGTACTTCACTATTATCGACATCGGTTGTGAAAGACAGCTCCGAACTGTTAAGTGCGGGTTTTATCAGATAGACCTTGCCGGCCACCGTAATATCAAAGGAATCCATGGGTAAATAGTTTACTATAAAACATAGAGACCATTTTAATTGTTTCACCTGTAGTTTTCGATGGGTGCTATTTAGTTAACTACCTTATAACCATTAAATTCATCACAATTAAAAAGTAGCAGGTCATCCAGCAAAATAATCTCTTCTTCTCCCAAGGCAGCAAATTGATTACTGTTAATTGCCTCCAAGTCCCACTTTTTTGGCGTCAATAGGCAATAATTCCCAGTTGAGTGCATTGAAGAAACCAATACAGTATACCCTTTGACAATAAGTTCATCGATCAATTTTCTATCTAGATTAACTTCCATTTCAATAGACTTGATGAGAAAACAAGTGATACCACTTAACTCGTGTGCAAAATGCATCAGACATTTTCATAATTTAAATATTACTTTCCCATCCTACATACTTCTGAGAAAGCTATTGGTTTTGCTGTATAACAAACGATTACAAAAGAAAGTTTGCTATATATATAGTGAGTCAATATAAAAACAGCTTCCACATTGGAAATGCAAGCATCGCTCACAAAATAGTGCGAAAGAAAAAATACGACCATTTGTCATGCCACTTGTCAGTGACAAGAAATTATAAAACAATGCTAGCTAAGCCCTGTCTCCCAAAAATTTACAACAACATTAGTACGGAAAGAACACCATTAAATGAACCATGGCTTAATTTTTGACAACAGCCTTACCTATTACAAATTTTCACACATGATTTTTATTTACTCCATTAACGAAAAACAACTTATCCAAAAAAACATTCAGGGAAAGCTCAAGAACGCGCAAGTTGAAGAGTCCTTCGTATTGGCAATTAGCCAACATTATATCTCTTGGTTGGGACCTTGGTTCCCAGCGAGTGTTAAGAAAAGTCGGCTTTATACGATTCAAGGAAAGGAAATTCTAAAAGCAGATTGGAGTGACCTTATAAAAAAGGAGGCTGAAGTACTAAAGGAGGCTGTCCCTTTTCAAATTGGCTTCTTCAGAAATACAATCATTTTCTTAATCGCTATTGCTGTCCTATCGGTTGTAATGCCAAAGATAAATGCAAAAAAATCAGCGGAAGCTGCCACTCGGAAAGAAACGTTGTACAATCGTTTAAGGCAGTTAAAACAGGGAGATATTTTACGTGTATCTTTTATTAATACCGCAGATGAGCAAAGTATAAATGGAATCGGATTGGTTAAGGTCATGAAGATTGAAGGTGACTCCATCTTTATTGTCAGAAGTAACACCCTAGTAGAAGATAATATGGATAATAGGCAAAGTGAACTATCAATCGGGAATTTCGGAGCTAGTCAAGAGCGCGTTATTAAACATCTAATGGAAGAAATTGTACAAGAAGATGTGCTTATTGCTTACCCAAAAGACATGCAAAGAGCTAACTATACTATAGGACGGGTTATTAAATTTGAGAATTGAGATTATGGGTTTTTTACATAGTTTAGGAAGTTCGCTACAGCAAGTGGCGCACCTCAAAGAACAATTACTTTATTGTCATCAATGGATTGATCAACATCAAATTCCGGTAAAAAAAATTGAAGATAATTTAGATGAACAATTGGTTGAGCTGGAAAAATGGAGTCATACGAATAGCTATTCAGCCGTTCTGAAAAAAGGCAAGCTGTGGAAATCAATCACGGTATCCATAGCCCTGTTGATAGGTCTCGTTATCGGGGGAATATACTTGACAAACCTTCTCTTTCCTGAGTATTTTATTCAAAAGCAGGTATTTAGTTGGATGTTTAGTCATATACTACCGGTGACCATTATACTAGCAATTGTTCTTCTTTTTCTCCTAGTAAGTGTTCAAATAGGAAATAGCTATATGAGAAGCACTCGGGGTGGTGGCAAAGCTTATCAGCAAGCATGGAATGAATTCCGTCAACATTTAAAAAATTCCCACACTTCATAACGAATAAATGAACAAGCTGTATTAAGATACCAACAAAAACAAGCAGATAATACTTAATTCTTTTAAATGCATTCTTAAATGTTTCAAAGCATAGGTGAGTTGATTTTCTACCGTTCTTTTTGAAATTCCGAGCTGTTGGGCAATCTCCTCATTAGACAACTGGTCAAATCGGCTCATCGAAAAGATCTCCTGACATCGAGCGGGTAGTGCCGATAAGTAATATTGAACAAGTTGCATCGATTCGTCTTGTACTAGCCTTTCTTCTCCCCTGTTAGTTGTATCATCTTTCAACTTTCGTTCTAAATCGTCCTCATATTCCATTAAATTTTTTCGAAGCTGGGACAAATTCCGGAAGATAATGTATTTGGTAGCTCTCGTTACGTACGCTTCAAATGATTGGATCATCAACGCGTCTCTTCGTAACCAAAGCGAGGTAAACACATCGTGTACTACATTTGCTGCCAATTCTTTATCGCGCAGATAGCTATAAGAAGTTGTATAGATTTTTGACCAATATCGATCGTACAGGGAACTAAATGCTCGCTGATCACTTCGCTTTACCGCGAACCATAATTCAAGGTCGGTTAGTTTGCTGCTTGACATAATTGGTTTCTGCAAATAAAACACATTCTCGAAAAAAAATAAAATTTTTATGTGTGTGCCTTTAATTTTTTGTCACTACCATAATAACCAGTTAATCTTATGAATCGAGAAGATTTTATTGCACTCTATAAAAAATATACCCAAGGACTGTGTAGCGCCGAGGAAAAGCAACGTTTACGAGAGTATTGGCAGGAGTTTCGGCTAGACGATAAGCCATGGGATGAAAAGTTCGGTATTGAGAACGACATAAAAGAATCCATTTTCGAACGTATTAAAGAAACCACCGCACTTTCATCTTCAGGAAACACGCGAACGGTTAAGAAATTGTGGTACTATGCGGCAGCCGCCATTGTCGGTGTTTTACTAATCGGTTCTTATATCCATCTTTTAAAACCAATGAAACAATCAACGCGGCATATAGCGAAAGCAAGTGAATCTCCTATAGTTCCTGGAAAAAATAAGGCAACTCTGACACTTGCCGACGGTAGCACCATTCAATTAGACGACACCCAAAACGGTACAATAGCCAACGAGGAAGCCTTAATTACAAAAGACGAAGGGCGTGTAGTATATAAAGCAAAGGACCAAAAGACAAAGCAAGATGCAAATATAATTAACACACTTCATGTCCCAAAAGGTGGTGAATATCAATTGGAATTAGCAGATGGTACGAAGGTGTGGCTTAATGCTGGTTCAACGCTCAGTTTTCCCAGTTCATTCGCCAATCTGAAAGAAAGAGTTATCACACTAGCGGGCGAGGCCTATTTCGAAGTTGCTAAACGGACTCAACAGCCTTTCGTTGTCCGAAGTGAGGGCAGCATCGTGCAAGTGCTGGGCACCAGTTTCAATATTAAAGCGTACCCAGAAGAGTCCCTTGTCCAAACTACCTTGCTATCTGGGAGTGTAGTGGTGAAAGAACCTACATCAGCAAACACTAAACAACTATATCCAAACCAGCAAGCAGTCGTCCAAAAGAATCGCGGAAATATGCAAGTACGTACAGTAAATCCGGCAGATATTATTTCTTGGAAAAACGGCTACTTTATATTTGATAATCAAAGCATCCAACAAATTATGCCGGTTATTGAACGTTGGTATGATGTAGAAGTAAGCTATCAACAAACTGACAACACCGATCGTTACGGAGGGACCTTTTCCCGCAATGCCAACCTACAAGATATTCTCCGTGATTTGACGACACTCGGCAATATTCGGTTTAAACTTCAGGGAAGAAAGCTTATCGTGATGGATAACAACGAGCACAAATAATGAAATAAATCAACGCTAACCAAAAAAGAAAGGAGAAAAAAAGAAACCGGAAATGTTGGCGCATTTCCGGCTCAGTAGCACAGGCTACAGTTAGGTAAATAAATTCATTGCTTCTAAACAATTTTAAACCCAACAATCAAATGTATAAAAATTTTATCGAAACGTCATTCGGTACGATACCGTATTGTTTCCGTCACATCTTGCTAAAAATGAAACTGACCGCATTACTGGTTGTATTAGCTATGTTGCAAGTGCATGCTTCTAGCTTTGCACAGAAAATCACCCTTAAGGCTAAAAATGCAACACTAAAAGAGATCGTCGCAAAGATCAGGCAGCAGGCAGATTACGATTTTCTCTATAATAATCGTGTTGCACAAGAGTTGCAACCTATTACGGTAGATATGCGAAACAAAGATATCAGAGAAGTACTCGACGCCTGTTTTGCTAATCAGTCCTTAGACTATAACATCCGCGGTAAGACAATCCTATTGCAAAGAAAAGTATCCGTTATATCACAACAAGAAGAATTACTGACGGGAATTGTAGTAGACGAACAGGACAAACCCTTAGCAGGTGTCACGATAAAAAACAAAAGCAGTGGCGAAACAATTACAACCGATGACGAAGGCCATTTCCAATGCAAGATTAATCTCCGTACAGGAATTCTTTTAGTGCAATTTTTAGGATACGAAGCTCAGGAGATCAACCTAAATGGCCAAGCTACGCTAACAATCTCCATGAAACCACTGATTAACGATCTGAACGAAGTGGTGATAGTGGGCTATGGAACACAAAAAAAGGAGAATGTAATTGGGGCTGTTGCCACCATTAACGCATCTTCGTTAGAAAATCGCTCTGCATCCACCTTATCATCCTCGCTAGCAGGCCTTGCAGCAGGGGTCAATGTGCAAGCGAGCACCGGAAAACCTGGAGCGGATGGGTCCAACATTTTAGTACGTGGAACAGGAACCTTAAACGGCACCTCCCCTTTAGTGGTTATCGATGGTATTGTAGGTTCTATGGATGCCGTAAATCCAAATGATGTGGAGGCAATTTCCGTTTTGAAGGATGCTGCCAGCGCAGCTATTTACGGATCCCTCGGATCAAACGGCGTTATTTTGATTACGACTAAGAAAGGCACGAAGGGAAAAACAAATGTATCCTATACGGGTATGACCTCCATGCTTAGGCCCAATAACATGCCCCAATTTGTTACGGATTATGCCAGGCATATGCGGTTGGTAAATGAAGGTTTTATGAACCTTGGGCAAGCTGCTATATATACGGACGCAACAATCGATAAATGGGAGACAGCGGCGAAAGATCCGAATGGTTTAACCGAACACGGCATTCCTAATGATGTCGCCTATCCCAATACTGATTGGGGAAAAGTACTTTTTGGCCAACGGAAGCTATTACAAAACCATAACCTAACCTTGAATGGGGGAACAGAAAACACCCAGTATCTTTTCTCTGTAGGTTATTTTGATAATCCTGGAACAATGCCCTTAACCGGTGCCGACAATATTCGGATGCGCGTTAACCTTCAAGCTAAAGTAGCCAAATTCCTTACCGTGGGTACGCAAACATTCGGTGATATTCAAAACACCAGTGTCGCTGATGTTGCCACGGCGTATTCATACTTAACGCAAACGGTACCAGGTGTATACCCCAACTATAACGGAGTTTATGGATTTCCCGCAGCAGCCGAAGAGTCGGCAACGGCCAATAATGCATTAGCTTACCTAAACAGCCAAGGGGGAAAAAACCAGGTGAACCGCATCAATAGTACAATTTTTGCAAAATTAAACATAGTAAAAGGCTTGGAATTTGAAACGAAAGTTCACTACGACAATTCGTATACGGAGAATAACACCCATCCTATCCCCTATGAGAAATGGAATTTTGCAACCAATCAGCTAAGTACAGCTGCACAAACTCCAGCACAAATGACAACCCGATATTCTTTGTACAAAAGCTATAATGTGATAATCGATAACGTTTTACGTTACAACAACACCCTTGGAAAACACGACTTTGGTGCGATATTGGGTTACAACGAACAATATTATAACCAATATAATTTTGATGCTGCTAAATTAGGCTTGATACATCCTGATTTAACGACATTAAATTCAGGCACAACCATGACTGGCATTAACGGAGATGAAACAGATTATGGTTTGCGATCGGTATTCGGTCGTCTCAATTATGCTTTTAACCAGCGCTATCTTGGAGAAGTAGTCATACGCTATGACGGCTCGTCGCGCTTTGGAGCCGCGCGTCGCTGGGGCTTGTTCCCTGCATTTTCTGCTGGTTGGCGGATTTCCGAAGAGCGCTTTATGTCGTCTATTAAATCCTTTATCGATGATCTTCGCATTCGCGCCTCTTGGGGCCGAACCGGCAATAATGCTTCCGGCAATTATGACCATTTGCCGACATATGGTACCGTTCCCTATTCTTTTAACAATCAAGCGGTACGAGGCTTGGCGCAGACGAAACTTGGTAACGATTTACTCCATTGGGAAACAACCACGACAACCAATCTTGGCATCTCCGGTATCACGTGGAAAGGGAAGCTTAATTTCGAAGTTGATTTTTACCGGGGGTATACGGACGGAATCCTCTTTGTTCCAAATATTCCCGCAACTACCGGCACTGCGGCAGCGGCGACAATGAATATTGCTGAGGTAAGCAAAAAGGGGGTCGAATTGAGCTTGGGATATCAGGGAAAAGCTAACGATTTCCAATATTCAATTTCCGGCAATTTTGCATACAACACCAATCGGGTTGAAAAATACAAAGGACGCTTGCAGGAGGGCTTCATAACTGATGCCACGGGAAACCGTGTTTATCAATCCAACATTGGCCAGGTTTCAAATGGAAGCAACACACGAATTTTGGAGGGGCATGCTATTAACGAGTTTTACCTGTACAATATCTATCAAGGTACGGGTGACCATTTTTTGGCCGACGGTTCTGTCAACATAAACGGTGGACCGCATGATGGCATGATCCGCACACCGGAGGACATGGAATGGTTAAAGCAGATGGTTGCGGCCGGTTACAGCTTCCAGCCGGCAGATGGTATTGATCCTACTAAGATCTGGTATGGCGATTTAATCTATGCGGATTTAAATGGTGATGGTATATACGGCAATGTCTACGATCAACAGTTTATGAACAAACGTGCCACACCCGCTTACAACTTCGGTTTAAGCGTTAACATGGCTTATAAAGGATTCGACTTTTCTATGATTTGGTCGGCGGCCACGGGAATGTCCTATTATTGGAATACGATTTATTTAAACCAATCGATCGTAGCACAAGGTAAATCAGTTCCACTTTTAGTGGCTGACAATCATTACTATTACAACGAAACAAATCCCAATGATCCGGCTAACAATATCCAAGGACATTATCCGCGCCTAAAGGGAGTCACCGATGCACAAAACGGCCGAACCAGTAATTTCTATTTCTATGATGCATCCTTTGTCAAACTTAGAAATTTACAGATCGGTTATACCATACCGAGTAATTTTGCTAACCGATTTTCCATCTCCAAGCTTCGGGTTTACTTAGCTGGCGAGAATTTGTTAACGTTCACCAAATTTCCGGGTTTGGATCCTGAAATCCCACCCGGGTCTTTAAACCCCGACAATGCATCAGGCACTAATGAACCGAATTACCCCACCATGCGTCAATATTCATTAGGCATAAATCTAACCTTTTAAACTCAGATGATCATGAAAAAAATATTCGCGATATTAATGATTAGCGCTCTTTGTAGTTGCAAAAAAGACCTATTGGATACTTCCCCCTATTCTTCTGTTTCCAGCACCACGATGTGGACTACGGATAACCTAACCGATTTAGGTGTCGCCGGCGTCTATAATGCGTTACGATTAAAAATGGGGCATAGCGGACTCGTTTCGCCCTATGAACTGTATCAGATGGACAGATTCTCATTTACAGGACAAGGACGTTGGGATGAGCCCTTATTAACAGGTACGATTACTGCCGGCGATCCTTTGTTCTTAAATATCTGGCAGATGATGTATGAAGGCATCCAACGGGCCAATGATGGCATAAAGAACATTCCGCAGAAGTCACCATCTAGTACGGAAAAGAAGGCAAGGTATATTGCTGAATGTAAATTTTTGAGGGCCTACTTCTATTTCCGATTAAATCAAGTATATAAGGGGGTGCCTATCTATTTGGAACCTTTCACGGCAACAGAAGCGGTTAAGCCAAGAAATACCGAAGAAGAGGTATGGGATCAGGTTTTAGCTGATCTTAGCGACTGTATTAATGAACCACAACTACCGGAACGATACGCTACCGGAGATGGAAACTATGGACACGTCACCAAGGCAGCGGCCTACGCCTTGCGTGGAAAGATTTATCTATACAAGACCGATTGGGCATTGGCCGCTGCAGATTTCCAAAAGGTGAAGGATGCCGGACATACTTTATTCGCTGACTACAAAGCTCTGTTTAAGGAAGCCAATGAACAGTCGTCAGAGATGATATTTTCAATTCAAAATCGTAGTGAATTTGGTTACGGAAACAATTTCCAGCTATTCTGCGGATGGCCCTCCGCTTACACTCGCGGCTGGAACTATTATATGCCCTCTCCGCATCTCGTGGATCTTTATGAAAATATGGATGGATCGAAATTCAGCTGGGACGCGGTTATTCCCGGCTACACAAAACTTTCCGTTAATGAAAGGGAGGTGTTTTTCTTACGCGATAACCTAACCGAAAGTGAAAAAGCCGCTGCTGCATTACGTGGTGCAAAAATGGAGCTTTATCTACCACAGGGTAACGAAGAACGCATTAAGGCAGCCTACGATAACCGTGATCCCCGTTTGCAGGCGAATATAGTTACTCCTTATGCAACCTTCCGCGGTGCCTATAATTTTACTAATGTGGAAAGTATACAACATATGCGTTGGCCCTTTAGGGCGCAAGCGCCAATCGATGGTGATATTCAAAGCGACACACAGATCAATTTCTTTTACTTTTATAGAAAGTTTGTAGCCGAAGGGGTTACTGAACTAGTAGACCGGAATTTTGGGCCGATCGATTTTCCTATTCTGCGGTACGCAGATGTGCTATTGATGTGGGCCGAGGCCCTCAACGAACAAGGGCTGCTATCAGAGGCAGTCGAAAAAGTGAATGAAGTACGGGCGCGGGCGGGTGTTGCCTTGTTAAATTCAAATACAGCCACTACCGTGACAGGACAAGAAGACTTGCGCGAGCGTATTCGCAATGAACGAAGAGTGGAATTTCCTAATGAAGGTATTAACTATTTCGATGAATTACGATGGGCTACTTGGAAAGAAAAGGTTTTCCAGGTCGGAAATGGTCGAAAGCAGATTTGGGGTGCCAATGTCAGCGATTATAGCTATAAAGGTGATCATCTGTATACCTGGCCCATACCATCAAATGAAATCCAAATGAATCCCAACTTGAAACAGAACCCGGGTTGGATTGATTAAATCAGCATGCCGTAAATTATTAAAGATGAAAAAGTTTTTATTCCCATACACCTTATTATTGACTTTGCTACTGGTTTCATTTAACCATGACAGGCAAGATATTGTCCAACGAAGTTTCGATCGGGCAGCGCGACAATACACCCTCCTATTATCCGCTGCAACCGATCTAAGTCGCTATCCACGATCGACCGATGCCAATGGAAAAACTAGCTATACTGATATCCATGATTGGACCGGTGGTTTCTGGCCAGGGTGTCTGTGGTATCTATATGAGTATACCAAAGACAATAAGTGGAAAGCAGCCGCTCAAAAATGGACCCATTCATTAGAAGCAAATCAATACAATACAGATCATCATGACATCGGATTTATGATGAATTCTAGCTATGGCAATGCATACCGGCTAACCGGCGACACGTGCTATAAGAAAATACTGATTCAAAGTGCCAAATCGCTTGTTAGTCGCTACAATTCAAAAGTCGGTGCCATCCAATCGTGGAACAGTTTTAGTTCGTGGGATGGCCAATCGGTTTATCAATTTCCGGTAATTATTGATAATATGATGAACCTGGAGCTGCTTTTTCTGGCATCACAGCTTTCAGGCGATAGCTCTTTCAGAACCATTGCCATAAAACATGCTGAAACAACGCTAAAAAACCACTATCGTCCAGATTATAGTTCTTATCACGTGGTCAATTATGATCCTTTAACGGGAGTGGTACTGAGTAGAGAAACGGCTCAGGGTTATGCCGACAATTCGGCTTGGTCAAGAGGACAGGCTTGGGGACTTTATGGCTTTACGGTTATGTATCGGGAAACTAAAGACACGAAATTTCTCCATTCCGCCATCAAAATGGCGGAATATTATATCAATCATCAACACTTGCCCAGTGACCTTATCCCCTATTGGGATTTCCATGTCGGACAAGCAGGTTATCAGCCAAACTGGGATTATGATGCCTCCAAGTTTAAAGAAATTCCAAGGGATGCATCAGCGGCTGCAATTACCAGCTCGGCACTGCTTGAGCTCAGTACTTATGTAGAAGAAAAGCATAAACGCTTATTTTACAGCACTGCAAAGAAAATTCTGCAATCATTGAGTACGGACAGGTATATGGCTCAAGCCGGCACAAATGGCTATTTTCTGCTAAAACATAGCGTAGGCAGTATTCCTCATGGAGGTGAGATTGATGTACCCTTAGTATATGCCGACTATTATTTTCTGGAAGCACTTTTACGCATCCAAAAGAATTCACACACTTAACTTATTCAAACCATGACGATCCGATTCTACTTGCTTATCAGTTTATTTTCTGTTATAACCTCTGTTGCCACGCAGACAGCCATTGCGCAGTCTGAACAGACAATGAAGGAACGTTGGCGAGAAATGAATAGAAGTAAGGCCACTGCTTTGGAGGAATTTCAAGACCTAAAATTCGGGCTGTTCATTCATTGGGGGTTGTACGCCATTCCCGGCGGAATTTGGGAAGGAAAAAAAATGGAAGAAATGGGAAGTCCCAGCGTTGCAGAGTGGATTCAGCTTGTCGCGAAGATTTCACGAAAACAATACGCCAAATTGGCGGACGAATTTAACCCAAGTACCTTTGATGCCAATGCTATTGCTAAAATGGCCAAGGACGCCGGGATGAAATACATCGTCATCACCGCAAAGCATCATGACGGCTTTGCGTTGTTCAAATCGAAAGCAAGTCCTTTCAATGTTGTTGACGCCTCTCCATTTAATCGCGATATTATAGCAGAGTTCAACCAGGCCTGTCGAAAATTCGGTTTACGTTTCGGCGTTTACTATTCTCATAACATTGATTGGGCCGATGGTGCTGATGCGCAGTATAAAGAAACCAAAACGATGAATGATAGAGAGGGAAAACGAACCGACGCTTTTGGTGCTAACCTATGGGATCCCAGTCCAAATAGTTTTCAGTCATACCTAGACAACAAATCGGTACCCCAAGTCAAAGAATTACTTTACCAATTTAAAGACATACGTTACATCTGGTTTGATATGCCGGGTTTAATGAAACCCGAACAAAGTTTCCGATTCTATAAAACAGTTTATGATATTAATCCCAAGATTATTATTTCAGAACGCATAGGTAATCAGATGGGCGATTATGCTATTCCGGGTGATAATAAGATCCCCACAAAAAAGGAACAATACGCTATTCCTTGGGAAACTGTCGGAACCTTCAATAATTCATGGGGTTATAAGTCCTATGATCAGGATTGGAAAAGTAAAGAGGAGCTACTTTATTGGTTGCTGGAAATAGTTAGCAAAGGTGGGAATTATATGCTCAACATCGGTCCACGTGCCGATGGTTCCGTACCCGAAATGGTCATTAACAATCTGCAATCGATTGGCAAATGGCTTCAGGTGAATCAAGAAGCCATTTATGGCACAAGACCATGGCGTATAAACCATGAAGGCCCTGCGGAATATAAAATTACCGATACAGAACAGCGGGAGAAAGAAGGTTTCACACTACAGATCAGCCCGACCGATTTTTGGTTTACACAAAAAAACGGTTCGGTATATGCCATAGCACTCAAAACGTCCTCTCATTCGAACATCTTAATTAAAGCCTTTTCAAAAGAAATCAGGACTATACAAAAGGTAGAAATTCTCGGTTTCGGCAAAGTAGCATTCGCACAAAAAATTGACGGCTTGGAAGTAACTTTACCTTTATCAATTATCAATTTGCCAAACGGCTATACACTAAAGGTAAGTTTTAAACGCGAGCCTGAATAGCTTAAAAAGAAATCAACTTTATAACAAGCTTGTTATTATCGGGTTTTAGCACAAAGGACGCTTCATCGAAACGAGGTGCCTTAAATAAGGGCATCTTTCTCGCCGAAAAACCAAAGGGTTCTTTGGGGATACCTAAGAAATTTGTATCCATTCGACCGTTACCATTTTTGTCAAAAAAAATAGCGAGCGCATATTTACCTATCGGTAGTTCTTCAAAGAAAAAAGATAGCGTGTCGGCGTGATTGCTCTCAACAATCTTACTGGCGTAACATTCCTTTTCATTTAAAAAAGACTGTTGATTTCTATAAAGAGCCGCGTATAAAACTCCTTTATTATTTTTTAGATTGCAAACATCGACCCGAAGCACACTTTTTTGCTGCGCACGTAGCCCTATATAACAAAAAACAAACGTAAATAAGCAAAATAATAGACGATGACAGGAACTAAACATCATTTTTCATTTTTTGGATCTGAATATTGAGGGTTATCCGATTCAAACATCGAAATCAATTCATCAAAAGAGCTCTTTTTATCCAACGAATAAATCGGGCGATGTCGTTGATCCAATTTTTGCAGTAACGATAGTAATACGAGATGCTCCTTTTCCGACAACGGCGACATAATGAGATCAGTAACTTTATTAATGCGTTGCAAAGCCAAATAAAAAGCTTGCTTTCCCAGCGTCGTGGCAGACAGAACTTTCGCTCTTTTGTCTGTTTCGGAAGGTGTTTGTTCTACTAATTGTTTCTTTAACAAGCGGCGTATAACCTCGATTCCTGTCGGTTTAAGTTGAAGGTGAGTTTCAATTAATTTAGATGGAGAATAATTGCCTTTGAAAACCAAGCTCAACATAAAGGCAAACTCGTCGTAAGTATCGAAAGCAGTCCCGTCTAGCGCTTGCCGAATGTAGTTCATTTTATGCCTACCTACAGCTGTAATCAAATGAGATGCATTATAATGGGCCTTACCGCCGCGATCTTTCCCATGCCAATTTATTCGCATAAACAAACTTTCATCCGCAGCATCATTGAAATCGCGCTTATTAATTAACCAAGTTGCAAAAGAATGAATATTGTCGGGAGATCTATTCATCTCCTGTTCGTATTGCCTAAGTTCGGACAACAGCTGTATCACTAAATTGTAATCCATGTCAGTAATTAAACACAAATGTATCAAAATAAACAACAAAGATTTTAGTATGTTTTAAAACTTATTTATTGATTTTTTGTATTATTACATACAAATTAGTTATTCATCCTTATGACGCATAAAAAGCCATCCATATCCATTATAGGAGCGGGTATTTCGGGAATGGTAGCCAGCTGCTATCTTCAAAAAAAAGGTTACCAAGTGACAGTATATGAAAAAAATTTAGAGCCTGGCGGTCGCGTCAGAAATTTTACGAATAAAGGATTTACGTTCGATATGGGGCCAAGTTGGTACTGGATGCCGGAAGTATTCGAGCAGTTCTTCTCGGACTTTGGAAAAAAGATTAGTAATTACTATGAACTGATTCGTTTAGAACCTTCCTATAGTGTGTATTTCAATGATGGCAAATTCGAAGTGCCATCATCCATTGAAGGTTTAGGTGAAAAATTTGAAAAACTGGAACCAGGTAGTGCTGGAAGATTACGCTATTATATAAAAGATGCCAGAGAGAAGTACGAAATAGGAATGCATCGATTTGCGTTAAAACCCGCTTTACGTTTTGACGAATTCTTAAGTAAGGATATTTACACACTTTTGCGACGATTACAACCGCTTCGCAATATGGAGCAGCATGTGAACCGATATTTCGAGCACCCAAAAATCAGGCGAATAATGCAATTTCCAGTTATTTTTTTAGGTGCTATGCCTGAAAAAATTCCGGCGATGTATAGTCTTATGAACTATGCCGACATTGTTCTTGGAACGTGGTATCCTAGAGGAGGTATGTCCCGAATCGTCAGCGCTATTTATGCGCTCGCCCTCGAGCTGGGTGTCACGTTTCGTTTTAATGTCGATATCGACCACATTGAAGTTTCATTAGGAAAAGCAAACTATCTAAACAGTTATGACGAACGTTTATCTACCGATTTAGTGATAGGCGCCGGCGATTATCATCACATCGAGCAGCTTCTTCCCGCAAATTATCAACAATATAGTGAACAGTATTGGGAAAGCCGATCGATGGCTCCTTCCTGTCTGTTATACTATATAGGCATTAATAAGCGACTCGACTTAAATCATCACAATCTGTTTTTCGACACTGATTTTGAGAATCACGCTTCTTCTCTGTATAAAAATCCATCGTGGCCGGAAAAACCTTTATTTTACGCGTGCGCTCCATCTGTAAGTGACCCGAGCGTAGCCCCTTCAGGTTGCGAAAATCTATTTTTGTTGGTGCCGATAGCAGCTGGTTTAAAAGGAGATGACCCTTCTCTTAGGGCGAAATATTTCAAACATCTAATCAGCCGTTTAGAGCACCACCTTAAAACGGATATCACCGATCACGTAATTTATTATAAGGATTACAGTATTCAAGAGTTTATAACAGACTATCATGCATATTTAGGGAATGCCTACGGTTTAGCGAATACACTCAAGCAAACAGCCTTTGGCAAGCCTCGTTTAAGGAGCAAAAAGGTAGAAAATCTCTTTTACTGTGGTCAACTGACCGTCCCAGGTCCCGGGCTTCCACCGTCCATACTATCTGGCAAAATGGTGGCTGAGCAAGCAGATCAGTATTTGGCAAAACAAAAAGGAGTAATTATTAGCTAGCGAAATCTATGAATACAATTGACCTCTTTAATTCGACCAGTTATCTTTGCAGCAAAACGATTACGGTTAATTACAGTAGCTCCTTCTCGTCGGCAATCAAACTTTTTCATCCAGAATTACATGCGCCGATTCATGGAATTTACGGTTTTGTCCGCTTAGCCGATGAAATTGTTGATACCTTTCATAATTATCCCAAGGCCATATTGTTAGCGCAGTTCAAAAAGGACACTTTCGACGCAATAGATCAAAAAATAAGTTTGAATCCAATTTTACAGAGTTTTCAGCTCACTGTAAATCAATACAATATCGGGCATGAACTAATCGAAGCATTTTTTGACAGCATGCACTCCGATTTGGAAAAAAAAGATTGGACCACAAAGGAGGAGCTTAGCCGCTATATTTATGGATCGGCCGAAGTAGTTGGTTTGATGTGTCTTCAGGTGTTCTGTGATGGCAATTATGAGCAAGCAAAAATGCTTGCACCAGCCGCCACTTCACTTGGTGCGGCATTCCAAAAAGTCAATTTCCTGCGCGACTTAGCAGA
Organism: Olivibacter sp. EAT-5; assembly: GCF_044784325.1. Classification (NCBI taxonomy): domain Bacteria; kingdom Pseudomonadati; phylum Bacteroidota; class Sphingobacteriia; order Sphingobacteriales; family Sphingobacteriaceae; genus Olivibacter; species Olivibacter sp. EAT-5. Next base: position 6,054,852 of record NZ_CP173028.1, read on the forward strand.
CGACTTAAAGAATTTAGAAAGAAGTTATTTTCCCCAGATTGATTTACATTGCCTTTCCCGGTCGGAGAAGGAGTTAATAGAGATGGACATCTCGAAGGATTTTGAAAGGGCTTACGCGGGCATTCTCCAATTGCCGGCAAAGGCCCGCTTTGGAGTATTGGTAGCTTATAAATATTACTTCTGCCTCTTTCAGAAAATTAAGGGGATCACGCCTGAACAATTGCTATCAAGCCGAGTAAGTGTTCCTCCAATAAAAAAAATGCTTCTTCTACTACAAATCAAAGTTGGTAATCGCCTTGGATTTCAATAGAATTTTAACTAGTTTAAACAATGGATATGTTATTATATATCGGGTTGACTATACTTGTTTTTGTGCTCATGGAACCTATTACTTGGGCAACTCACCGCTACGTAATGCATGGTTTTTTATGGTCGCTTCATCGCGATCATCACGAGCCTAATCACAGTAAACTGGAAAAAAATGATTGGTTTGCCTTTATTTTTTCCATTCCAAGTATGCTATGCTTTTATTTTGGCCATATGCGAGAAAATCCATGGTATTATTGCCTAGGTACAGGCATATTGCTTTATGGTATAGCTTACTTTTTTGTTCATGATATCATTATCCATCAGCGTGTAAAATGGTTTACCAGATCAAAAAATCGCTACATCAGGCAACTCCGCTGGGCACATAAAATGCACCATAAACATCTTGGTCCGGAGAACGGGGAGTCGTTTGGATTTTTATACGTTGAAAAAAAATACCGAGCAAAAATAAAACGTGATGACGATCTCAACAACAACAGCGCCCAGCGACAATAACTTCGATTACATTATTATCGGTGCGGGCCTAGCTGGATTAAGTCTAGCTGTGAGCCTACTAAAGAATAAAATAACGGGTCGTAAGCGTATCTTACTCTTGGAAAAAAGTCAGCAGCAATATCAGGGGCGTACCTGGTGCTTTTGGGAAAATGGTGCTGATTGGTGGGATAGCTTAGTTAGTAAAACGTGGTCCATTGCTACCTTTTACGAGGGTACACGTCAGTTAGCAAAAGAATTAGCACCTATGAAATACAAAATGGTGCATTCAGATGACTATCGGCGTTACGTTTTCAATATACTTCGTAAACAGCAAAACATCCATCTACTATCTCGCGATGTAGTCGATTGCAAAGACCTCGGTACAACAGTCGCTGTTCATACGGAGGAGGGACTATTTTTTGCGCCCCTTGTATTCGATAGTCGTTTCCAGTTGGCTGAATTAGAGAGACACAAAGGGCACATACTTTATCAACAGTTTATAGGTTGGTTTATAAAAAGTGAAGAGCCGATTTTCGATCCGCAAAAAGCGTGTTTAATGGACTTTAGGGCGACACAAGATACACATGTATCTTTTTGCTATGTATTACCCAAGACAGCACATGAGGCGCTTGTTGAGTTTACCATATTCAGTAAACAAATTTATTCCGATCAATACCTCCAAGCATTACTAACCACATATATTGACGAACATATTGACACTTTTAGTTTTAATGTATTAGGCAAAGAGACCGGCGTCATTCCGATGACCGATTATGCGTTTGGGAGTCCGTCAAATCGCATCATTCCAATTGGCACAGCGGGTGGTTGCAGCAAGCCATCTTCAGGCTATACCTTCACTTTTGTGCAACAACATGTCAAACACATCGTTCAACAACTCGCACAAGACCGATTGCCACTTCCCTTCCATAAGCTTCAGGCTAAACGTTTTCTTTTTTATGACCGCGTTATGTTACGAATCCTTAAAGAATTTCCAGAAAAAGGCGCCTCATTATTTTTTAGTATGTTTCATCGAAATAACGCTAACAGCATGTTCAAATTTTTAGCGAACCAAAGCACACTTTGGCAAGAAATTAATATTTTCCGCAAACTGCCAGTTTTATTTTTTTTAAGAATGGCTTGGCGAGAGATCGTTCGCGATAAGTAAGCAATTAATCTGTATATAAATGATCCACCGTATTTATACGATTACGTAAAAATACGGTTTCGTCAATCAAGGAAAACTTCATCTGCATTCTCCTGTTAAGTGCTATAGCTAGTGATGTTTATATTTAACACCGAATTTATGTTAGCAATGAACTACCGAGGACCGTTTAGAGTCCGGACTGATGAAAAACCATATCCAAAAATCCTACATCCAGAGGACGCTATTGTTCGAGTTACTCGCTCCTGCATATGCGGTTCTGATCTACACTTGTATCATGGACTAGTACCCGATACACGCGTCGGCAGCACTTTTGGCCACGAGTTTATCGGCATTGTAGAAGAAGTGGGATCGCAAGTAACCGAAATTCAGGTTAGCGATCATGTGCTTGTACCCTTCAATATAGCTTGCGGTAAATGTGCCTTTTGTAAACAGGAATTATATGGCAATTGTCATGAATCAAACCCTGAAGCAACTGCTGTTGGCGGTATCTTCGGTTATTCGCATACAGCAGGTGGTTACGATGGTGGACAAGCGGAGTACGTCCGTGTCCCTTACGCTAATGTCGGACCGACCCGCATACCTCCCGAGATGGATCCGGACGATGCGGTATTATTAGCCGATGTGGTGCCTACCGCCTATCAGGCAGCCGAGATGGGAGGCATCAAAAAGGGTGATACAGTAGTTATTTTTGGAGCCGGGCCAATAGGTATTATGACGGCAAAATGCGCCTGGCTATTCGGTGCCGGCCGTGTTATCGTTATTGACCACTTGGAATATCGACTGGAATTCGTTAAAAATTACGCACAATGCGAGGCTTATAATTTTCGCTCGATGGAAGACCCGGTTCTCTTCATTAAAAAAACAACCGATTGGTTTGGTGCTGACGTGTGTATTGATGCTGTTGGTGGCGACGCTGCCGGTAATGCCATGCAAACCATCACTGGAAGAAAATTGCTCTTGCAAGCAGGTTCGGCTACGGCACTTCATTGGGCAATCAATTCGGTTAAAAAAGGAGGCATTGTATCCATTGTAGGCGTATACGGACCTACCGACAATCTGATCCCCATCGGCAACGTAGTAAACAAAGGCATCACCATTCGCGCTAACCAAGCGTCCGTAAAACGCGTATTACCTAAGCTTATAGATCATGTTATGGCAGGGCGGTTAAATCCCAAAGGCATTATCACACATCGGCTACCATTGGAAGAGGTATCCGACGCTTATCGTATGTTTTCATCTAAGTTAGACAATTGCATAAAACCTGTACTCATACCACCCAAAGCAAAAATATAATATGAAAGAGACAAAGGATTATTCACACATAAAAGGTTGGGGTATCGACGCAGATCCTGAAAACGAACCTACTTACCCCCTAAAAAACTATACAGGTGACGACCATGCTCGTACTCATTGGGACCGCCCAAGTCTACAGGTAAAGGACGTGGAAATCCTCCACTCTAACGAAAGGCCAACTATTAGCGCTGTATTTGGCAATACCTTACCTCCAAAAGGTTTAAGTGGAATCGTTAGACGTTTTGCCTTCAGATACAGCGAAAATCGATACCGCCATTGGTTACCCTTATTGTTGGCCGACCGGATTGATGTGATAGAGGGCTTGTTTGACGACCTACGCCGTGGGCATATCCCAAACATCTTTGCAGAGAAAGGGTATAAAGCACGTTGGAAACATGATCGAAACGGTGTCATTAAAAAAGCGGCAACGGTTGTGGTGATAACAAGCTGCCTAATCCTTCTTCTTCGACACGGAAAAAATAAGCGGTAATTTATTTTTTTGCCCCAAGGCTTTTCCTATTTTTGGTGCTCAAATGCATCATTATGAAAATATTCGCCCTTGTACCTTTATTCTGTTTGTTACCGCTCGCACCTAAAGCTCAGACCCTCGAAAAAATGACTTGGTTTAATGAGCCCGCCGAATGGAAAATAGATGGTCGACAATTCACGATGGAGGTGACCCCTAAAAGTGATTATTGGCGAGTTTCGCATTACGGATTTACCGTAGATGACGCACCTTTTTATTATGCTAACTATGGAGGTGAATTCGAAGCGAAGGTGAAACTCATTGGCCAGTACCAGGCGCGCTTTGATCAAATGGGTTTAATGATCCGAACCGACCATGAAAACTGGATCAAGGCGGGGGTCGAATTTGTGGATGGCAAACTCAATGTAAGTGCGGTAGTAACGCACGGAAAAAGCGATTGGAGTGTGGTACGATTGGAAAAAATCCCGCCTCACATTTGGATAAAAGCGATAAGACGCTTGGATGCCATTGAATTTTTTTACTCCTTCGACGACAAAAACTATATCATGCTGCGCAACGCTCCCTTAGAGGACAATCGGCCTGTGCAGGTTGGTTTGATGGCAGCTTGTCCCGATGGCGATGGTTTTACCGCCAAGTTCGAAGAATTTACCGTCAAGCATTTACCTGATCAACGTCGGATTGAGTGGTTGAAAAAGAACGCTTCAGAATAATTGCAAGAATTAAAAATATCCTTCCTTTTCTAATTTATTAGACAATGATTATCGCCAATGCTTGGAATTCTGCATTGATTGCCTATTTTTGTTTGCAGTAAACCAAATCGCAGACCTAGTGGCTTTCGAGGAAAAAGAATTGATATTACAAGTATCAAAGGGCAATGAACACGCCTTTTCGCTTCTTTTTCGTCAATATCATTTACACCTGGCTACATTTGTTTATAAGCTGACAGACTCCTATGAGCTTACGGAGGAAATTGTGCAGGATGTCTTTCTCAAAATATGGACAAACCGAGCGCAATTAACCGCTGTTAAAAATTTTAAAGCCTATCTATTTACTGTTTCGAAGAACCATAGCCTCAATTGTCTAAAGCAGGCGGTAAAAGAAAAAGCAGTCCGCCAACACTGGAAACACGAACACAGTAGGCTGTTTAGCGAAGATGAGTTAACAAACTATCATCTTTTGCTTGATCAGGCGATCGATACGCTTCCTCCTCAACAGCAAAGAGTTTATTTGCTAAGTAAGCATGAACACTTAAAATACGCGGAAATAGCCGATCGAATGGGGATTTCTAAAGAGACCGTTAAAAGCTACCTAAAACTTGCAACCGGTACGGTTATCAGCTACCTGAAAAAGCATATTTACCTTCTTCTCTTTTTGCTCATTAAAATAAAGTTTTAATTTTTCGCTAGTCGCTACCCCCTTTTTTTATTTTTTATTGTCTTTTATATAGTCTCGCTTGCTAGCAAGGGACATAACCATTTATAATAATATGAACAGCGTTTCAGAAAGATTTTATTTTTTGCTAAATCGTTTTTTAAATAAAAGTATTCATCGTGAGGAGTTAGATGAACTGTTGTTACTGTTAGATACTCTTCCGAAAGAAGAGATCGATCAAGTGTTACAGGCCATCTATGATGAGACTCTTGTATCGCCCCTGTTAGCAGAAAAGCTAAAAAGCGAAGAGATGCTCAAACAAATATTAGGAAAGAAAGTAGCGCGCCCCATCTCCAAGCGTCATTCTCTGTCCCTATATGTCAAACTTGCGGCTACCGCGGCAGTCTTAGCGGGACTTGCTTTCGGCGTTTTTATTCTTCAGCAAAAAAACAAACCGCTGAATTTGCAAACGACAAACACTGCGCCAAGTAAGGAAAGCGATATTTTACCGGGAGGAAACAAAGCCACCTTAAGAATGGCAGACGGAACTACCATTATACTGAACGACTCACCGAACGGCCTTTTAGCCAATGAGAAAGGTATATCTATAAAGAAAATAGCTGACGGAGAACTCATCATTGATGCCGGTACAATAAAAAATGATGAAACGCCAACACAGCGTTGGAATATCGTAGCAACGCCTAGAGGGGGTCAATACCAAATACGGCTGCCCGATGGAAGTAAGGTCTGGTTAAACGCAGCAAGTTCCTTACGATTTCCTTCGCAGTTCCATGGCAATGAACGCAAGGTAGAATTAAGTGGTGAGGCTTACTTTGAGATTGCTAAACATTCAAACAAGGCATTTAAAGTGATTAGTAGGCATTTAGAAGTGCATGTATTGGGCACTGATTTTAATTTATTGGATTACGATAACGAAACGGTAGTTAAAACCACCCTGGTTAACGGAGCAGTTAAAATAAAGCGCGGGACACAGGCGAAGTTGTTAAAACCGGGCCAACAAGCATTACTGCATCGCAATGAGACCATTACTATAACTGATCATGCTGACATAGAAAGTGAAATTGCCTGGAAAAATGGCGTCTTTATATTTAAGGACGCTAGTATTCAGCACGTTATGGAACAAGTGGCCAGATGGTATGATATTGAAGTGGAATATACCGGTGTTCGATCCAAGAAATTACTGAATGGAAGCGTTTCCAGAAATGTCAATCTATCTGAGTTGATGAATATGCTTGCCTATACCGGCGTAAATTACGAAATACGAGGAAGAAAAGTCTTGATTAAAAACTAACTGCAAAGCTTCGTCTTTGAGCCTAACCAATAACGTAAACCCAAACATGATGAGCGAATAAAAACAATAAGAATGACAGTAAAACGGAGAGTGCTGGTACCACTCTCCGAAAAGCTTGGAGTTATTTCCACATTGGTCTGACAACATTTATTAACCCAAACACAACAAAAGTAATGAAATTTATTTCAAAGGCCGCGCTATGTGATCGGCCGTTCCTGCAGCAATTATTATTGACTATGAAACTTACTGCGTTTATACTACTATTAGCCCTGATGCAGGTCAGTGCCAAAAGTTATAGTCAAGGGATAACCTTAAAAAAGGAAGAAGCTTCCGTCACTGAGATCCTCAAGTTAATTGAACAGCAAAGTGGGTATCATTTTCTGTTCGATAAGATGGATATAGAGAAAGCCAGCCCCATCACCGTCGATCTTAAAAACGTATCCATTGAAGAAGCACTGAAAAAAAGCTTGGAAAACCAACCGCTATCATTCAAAATCATGCAACGAACGATTGTTTTGAAAGGCATCCATCGGGTAGTAAAAAGCGTTGCTACCTTTCAGCAATTTGTCAGTGGAGTAGTGAGAGACGAGAAAGGACTACCCCTACAAGGCGTTAGTATAAAGATAAAAGGTACTAACACCGGTACAACAAGCAATGTAGATGGGCTTTATAAGCTCTCGATTTCTCAGGAAAATGCAACTCTTTTATTCAGCTATATTGGTTATGTTACACAAGAAGCACCCATTAAGAACCAAAACACGATTGATATTACCTTAAAAGAAGATGCGAATACGCTTAATGAAGTGGTAGTAGTAGGATATGGCACACAAAAACGCGAACAAATTACCACCGCCATTGCCAGTGTTAAATCAGAAGATTTCGTGCAAGGTTCGGTAAATGACGCTGCACAATTGATTCGTGGTAAAGTTGCCGGTCTAAGTGTAGTATCACCCGATGCCAATCCGGTTGCAACTGCTCAAGTTAATCTCCGGGGAGTACCCTCTATTTTAGCCAGTAGTGCCCCTTTGGTGTTAATTGATGGTGTACCCGGAACGCTGTTTACCGTTGCACCGGAAGATATCGAGTCCATCGATATCCTGAAAGATGGCTCTGCGGCGGCCATTTATGGTACACGGGGCACCAATGGGGTTATTCTGATTACCACCAAAAAAGTAAATGGGGAAACACCCGCAACTATTGACGTCAACACCTATTTTACCACACAAAGTATTGCCAGAAGACTGGATTTTATGGATGCTGCTCAATACCGTCAACGGGTGGCTGAGGGAAGGCCAGGTGCTACTGATTATGGTTACGAGACCGATTGGTTGGACGAAATAACACAAACACCTATTTCACAAGTATATAATATCAGTTTAAAAGGCGGAAACAGTAAAACCAATTATATCGCTAATGTAAATTACAGAAATCTTGAAGGTATTATCAAAAGGTCGAACAACCAAGTACTTTTCCCACGCATTGAGTTTAATCATCAGATGTTTGACGGTAAGTTAAAATTGAATGCCAATATAAATGGTTATCAACAAAAATATTTTTCCGGCGCAGACGGTACGAGCTTCCGAGGAGATGTGTACAGAAACGGACTTACTTTTAATCCGACTGATCGTCTAAAAGATGATAACGGGACATGGGTAGAGCGGATAGAGAAAACCGACTATATGAATCCCGTAGCGCTCTTGGAAGAAACACAGGGACTCATTCAGAACAACAATTTCAGAACGTTTGGCAATATCACTTATTCGCCTACACAAGACATCCATGTAAAGCTTTTACTTTCGCGCGATCTTTATAATAGCACCCGGGGTTACTACGAAACAAAGAAGCATTTCTCAACCATTCGAGATGGAAGAAATGGTTACGCTTCCAGAGGCACCACACGCACGCAAGAGGATCTGTTAGAATTGACAGCTGACTACCATACAATTATTAAAGACCATGAAATTACCGGCTTAATCGGTTACAGTTGGCGAAACAATAATTACCAAGATTATTGGATGCAAAACTGGGATTTTCCGACGGATGATTTTTCATATAACAATATGGGAGCCGGATTAGCCTTAAAACGCGGACAAGCGCCTGAGAATTCCTTACAAAGCGAGAACAAGTTAGTCGGTTATTTTTTCAGACTAAACTACAATTATAAAGAAAAGTACCTACTAATGGCCAGCATTCGTCATGAGGGGTCTTCTAAGTTTGGACGAAACAGCAAATGGGGTAATTTTCCGGCAGTTTCAGTAGGGTGGAATGCCATCCGCGAGCTTTTTTTCCAAGATGTCAAAGCTCTTAGTAACCTAAAATTTCGGGCAGGGTTCGGCATCACCGGTACGGAACCACCCGATCCGTATCAATCCTTAAGCCTAGTTAACTTTGATACCTATAGTCTTGTTAATGGACAATGGATTCAGGTAGTGAATCCTTCGCTAAATCCGAATCCCGATCTACGTTGGGAGAAGAAAGAGGAGTTAAATATGGGTCTTGATTTTGGGTTCTTTGACAACCGTTTGTCCGGTTCGGTCGACTACTACAGAAGAACCACAAAAGATTTGTTAATGGATTATCCGGTACCTACCCCACCCTATTTGTACAATACGATTCAAGCGAATGCAGCCTCTATGCAGAATAAGGGAGTCGAGTTGCAGGTGAACGGTGTACCTCTGCAAACGGGCGACTTTCAGTGGCGTACATCCGTAAACTTTTCCACCAACAGTAATAAGATTTTATCCTTATCTGATGAGAACTTCCAGCTCGCTAGCGGTTACTTTGATACCGGAGAAACGGGTGAACCGATTCAACAACGTACCCATCGCGTGCAAGTGGGTCAGCCTATAGGCAATTTCTATGGATTTAAGACCGTTGATATTGATGAGAACGGCTATTGGATTATTGAAGGCAAAGATGGCAACCCAAAGCCCATAGCCAATCAACAAGCCGATGACAAGCAAATTATAGGCAATGGGTTACCGAAATATTACGCAAGCTGGAACAACACTATAGTATACAAAAATTTCGATTTGAATATTACTATGCGTGGTGCCTTCGGTTTCCAAATCTTGAATATGCCCGAAATGTTCTATGGCAACCCGGTGATGCTTACACGCGGTAATTTACTCAATTCAGCCTATAACAACGTCTTTGACAAACGTCCACTTGCCGATGATCAATCCCTTAATTACGTAAGTTATTATATAGAAAATGGCGACTACTGGAAAATCGACAATGTCACTTTGGGTTATAATCTTCCGGCTACCGGCAAATACATTAAGCGCGTACGTCTGTATGGATCGATTTCGAACCTAGCTACCATTACCGGTTATAAAGGGATAGATCCCGAAGTAAGTATTAGCGGCTTATCTCCGGGTATTGATAATAAAAATCGTTATCCGTCTACTACTAGTTACACCTTGGGTGCATTCTTAACTTTTTAAGTCCTTGAAAGATGAAAACACTAACATATTATATACCGTTTTTTTTATTCGTCATTATGCTCTCTGCTTGCAACAATGACCTAGACGAAATCTTATATACTGAGGTAACTGATGATCAGTTAACCTACACCAATGCTTATCAGGCAACCGGCATTCTCTATGCCAATATGCGTGAACTTTTCGACCATCACAATTGGGCGGGCGTACAGGAAACTTCCTCGGATGAGTTGGTCATGCCTGCTAATGCCTCTGGTTGGGATGATGGTGGCATATACAAGAGAATCCACTTACATACATGGAATTCAGAAAACGAGCAAATGAGTGCCATGTGGAACAGCTTCTATAAAGGTGTAATCAACGCCAATCGCATTATAAGCTTATTTGAAGCGGACAAAATTCCCTTAAGTGACGGATTAACAAAAGAAAGCATCATAGCAGAAGTAAGAGTAATACGTGCTTTTTTTTATTGGCTCGTTTGTGATAATTTTGGCGATGCACCCCTCGTTACAACAGTCAGCACTCAGCTTCCGGCTAAAGTGTCGAGAGCTGAACTTTATCAATTCATTGTTTCGGAAATCAACGCTGCCATCCCCGCACTAAGTGAAGATCGTGACCAGCTTTTCTATGGTCGATTTAATAAATGGGCCGCGAAATCCCTGTTAGCTAATGTGTATCTCAATGCAGAAGTTTACAGTGGTGCACCCGCCTGGCAAGATTGCATACAACAATGCAATGATGTGATCAGCTCTGGTAAATACAGTCTAAACACCAACTTTAGGGAGATATTTAGCACCTTTAATGAAAATTCTCCGGAAATTATATTTGCCGTTCCCTTCAATGAAACTGTTGGCGGTGGTTTTCTCTTCCATATGTTTTCTTGGCACGCCTCGCTAAAAGCCAAGGCGAATATGCAAGCCACCCCTTGGGGTTCCGGTTCAGCCATGGCCGTACCACAATTTATCGACAGCTATGATCCTGTTGACGGACGCTTAGCCGACACTTGGTTGATGGGGCCTCAATTTGCCGCCGATGGCAAGACAGCACTTCTGGGTGCATACGATCAAGCTGGCAAGCCGCTTGTATTCACAAAAGCAATTCCGGACGGATTGTACACCGGTGAATCAGAAGGTTATCGGATGAATAAATTTACCGTCAAGATGGGGGCCATGCATAATTTAGATAATGATTTTCCGTTCTTCCGATATGCTGATATCCTGCTGATGAAGGCCGAGTGCCTGTTGCGTAACGGCAGCGCAGATGAAGCAGCGATGTTAGTTAGCCAAGTAAGAAACCGGGCTTTCAGAAATAATCCTGAAAAAGCGAATGTAACCGGTAGTGAGCTGCAGCAGAACAGTCGCTATCCTTATGGTTATGTAGAAGATTATAAAATAATAGATGAAGGCAACACAGCACCCATACAATATGGACGCATGCTTGATGAACTCGGGTGGGAATTCGCTTGGGAAGGTCACCGTCGACGCGACATGATTCGCTTTGGCATATTTACCAGCAAAAGTTGGCTATCACATAAACCAAATGGTGATTATCGTATTATCTTCCCGATTCCGCAGCAGACCATCAACTCGAATCCTAATTTAACACAAAACCAAGGTTACTAACATCATGCTTCATACAACGATGAAAACAAAACAAGTTATATGTTTTATTCTTCTTGCTTTCGGCCTAGGCGTTGCAAGCGAGGCGCAAGTACAGAATCGTAGCCCCCTACGTCCTAATCCTTACCTCGAGCTCCCGCTGGGTAATATACAAGCAAAGGGTTGGCTGGCAGATCAACTTAATCGAATGAAAGCCGGACTTACCGGACACTTGGATGCACGTTATCCGCAAGTAATTGGCTCGCGAAACGGCTGGTTGGGTGGCGATGGCGATGCGTGGGAAAGAGGCCCCTATTGGGTCGATGGTTTACTTCCTTTAGCGTATATTTTGAAAGACCAAGCTCTTATTAACAAAGTGAAACCTTGGATTGAATGGACTTTGAACAACCAGCGTGAAGACGGTTATCTTGGACCTAAACCCCTTGCGGAAAAACCAGAGCCCGAACCCGGTATTCAAAAAGAGCCCGTAGAAGATTGGTGGCCTCGTATGGTTATGCTAAAAGTGCTCCAACAATATTACAGCGCCACAGGCGATAAACGCGTTATTGAAGCGCTGACTAAATATTTTAAATATCAGCTGCAAGAACTTCCCCAGCATCCCTTGGACCAATGGTCTTTTTGGGGAAATCGCAGAGGAGCTGACAATTTAATGGTCGTTTATTGGTTGTACAACGTGACGGGCGAAAACTTTCTATTGGATTTAGGTAATCTGATTTATCAACAGACTTTTCCCTATACAAAGGTGTTTTCAGGCGCTTACGGCACAAAACAGGATGGTATTGAACATCTCTACCCATATAACACCGGCAATACTTATCCATTTAAGCAAGCGCTTATCGATAAATTACATGTTGGTCAGTTGCAAAGCTTCCATTGTGTTAATCTTGCTCAAGGTATTAAAACACCGGTTATTTATTATCAACAGCATCCCGATTCGACCTATATCGAAGCAGTAAAAAAAGCCTTTAATGACATCGCTATCTTTCACGGTCAAGCGCAGGGCATGTACGGTGGAGACGAACCTCTCCATGGGAACGCGCCTACGCAAGGTATTGAATTCTGCTCGGTGGTCGAAATGCTCTTCTCCTTAGAAAGTATGCTGACCATTACAGGCGACACGGAATTTGCCGATCGAATCGAAAAAATCGCCTATAATGCCATGCCTACACAAGCTACGGACGACTTTAATTATCGGCAATATTTTCAAAGCGCAAACCAAGTTATGATTTCCCGCGCCAAACGTAATTTTTTCGAAGATGATGGGCACCAAGGTACTGATCAATGTTATGGATTACTTACGGGGTATCCCTGTTGTACAGCCAATATGCACCAAGGATGGCCCAAGCTTGTACAAAACCTCTGGTATCAAACGGCCGACGGAGGCGTAGCGGCGCTTTTGTACGGTCCTAGCCACGTAAAAGCACAAGTAAACGGACAGCCCATCGAAATCTCCGAAGACACCTATTATCCTTTCGATGAGCGTATTCATTTTACCATTCATAGCAAAAAGGATTTAAGTTTCCCTTTTCATCTACGCATTCCACATTGGGCAAAAAATGCACAAATTAAGATAAACGGCGAACTAAGTAATGAAGAGGTTAAGCCAGGCAGCATCGTAAAAATCAGTCGCCTCTGGAAAAATGGAGATCAAATAACCCTTGTTTTGCCTATGCAAATTGAAACCAGTCGCTGGGCTGAACTATCCGTTGCCGTAGAGCGCGGACCGCTGGTATACGCGTTGAAAATCGATGAGGATTGGCGTAAAGTGAACGACGGCGACTATTTTGGCGACTACCTCGAAGTGCATCCCAAATCGGATTGGAATTTCGGTTTACTATCGAAAACGATCGCAGATCCTCAGAGCGGCTTTGAAGTCATAAAGAACAAGGCAAACGGTCAATATCCATGGAATTTATCCGGCGCACCGATTATCCTTCAGACCAAAGCTAAAAAAATTCCGGAGTGGAAACTCTATAAAAACATGGCGGGCCCGCTTCCCCATCAATTTACGGAAGCAGCGGAAGAAGAAATCCCAATCACCTTGATTCCCTATGGTTGCACTACCTTACGAATCACACAATTCCCTGTAATTAATTAAAAATATCATGACGAGAAAAAGAATGCTTTATATCGGCAGTTACTTCCTATTCGCAATAGGAAATGCTTATGCGCAGGAGACATTGTCCTCTATACGGCCCGTCAACTTTTCGAAGGTTGAAATAACCGATCAATTTTGGACGCCAAAAATCAAAACAGTGAGCGAAGTAACCATTCCGGTCTGTATAGAGCAGACCGAAGTTAAAACACCCCGTATTCGAAATTTCGAGAAAGTGGCACAACATTCGGGCGAAAAACACGAAGGAATTTATTACGATGATTCGGATGTTTACAAAGCCTTGGAAGCGATCGCTTATTCGCTCAAAAACCACCCCGATCAGCAATTAGAGCAAAAAGCCGATGAGTGGATTGATAAAATAGCCGCTGCACAGCTGCCTGATGGATATTTGAATACGTACTATACACTTAATGGATTAGATAAACGATGGACGGACATGGATATGCATGAAGATTACTGTGCAGGTCATCTTATCGAAGCTGCTGTTGCTTATTATAATACCACCGGCAAAACAAAACTCCTGGAAGTTGCTACTCGTTTTGCCGATCATATAGATTCTACTTTTCGGCAACAAAACCGGCCTTGGGTGAGCGGGCACCAGGAAATCGAGTTAGCTTTGGTCAAGCTGTATCATATGACAAAAAAAGAACGCTATTTAGCGTTAGCAGACTGGTTTCTTCAACAGCGAGGACGCGGTTACGGTAAGGGCCATACATGGGACGACTTAAAAGATCCGGCTCGCTGCCAAGACGCCGTGCCGTTGAAAGATCAAAAGGAAATTACAGGACATGCGGTGCGGGCAATGTATCTTTATACAGGCGCCGCTGATGTGGGAGCCGCCACAGGCAATACCGAGTACATGCAAGCGATGCAAACAGTTTGGCAAGATGTCGTATACCGTAATATGTATATCACCGGAGGCATTGGGTCCACTGCAAAAAATGAAGGTTTTAGTCAAGATTACGATCTTCCCAATGCCAGCGCTTATTGCGAAACCTGTGCCTCCGTCGGCATGGTTTTCTGGAACCAGCGAATGAATCTACTTACCGGCGAAGCTAAATATTTCGACATACTCGAACGAAGTTTGTATAATGGCGCGCTGGACGGTCTCTCCTATAGCGGCAATCGTTTTTTCTATGGAAACCCACTCGCATCACATGGCGGCTACGGCCGAAGCGAGTGGTTCGGCACTGCTTGCTGTCCTTCCAATATTGCACGTTTAGTGGAATCTTTGGGCGATTATATTTATGCACATTCAGATAAAGCGGTTTGGGTGAACCTATTTGTAGGCAGTAAAGCTGCCATTCCTTTATCCCAAGGTACTGTTGAAATAGCACAACAGACCGGTTATCCATGGCAGGGCGATGTTAATATTCGGGTAACGCCCGATAGAAAAAGAAAGTTCCCGTTACATATCCGCATACCTGGCTGGCTGCTCGGTCAACCAGCTCCAGGCGATACTTATCGATTTTTAGACACTACGGAAAACAAATACACCTTGCAAGTCAATGGTAAGAATGTTCCTTATCAAATCGAAAAAGGTTATGTTGTTATAGATCGAATTTGGGACAAGAACGATGCTGTCAGTATTCAAATGCCATTGGAAGTAAAAAAGATTGCGGCCAACGATCAAGTCGTCGCCAATAAAAATCGTATTGCCCTACAACGCGGACCACTCGTTTACTGTGTAGAGCAAGTTGACAATCAGGATAACGCTATGAACTTCATCGTACCTCCAGACGCCCATTTTACAGCAAGCTTTCAAAAAGATCTACTGGGCGGGGTAGTTACTTTACAAAGCAAACTGCCGGCAGCCACTCCATCGAGTGATGGAAAATCGATTCAGGTTACCAAGCAAACGATCACAGCGATTCCTTATTTCTGTTGGGCTAATCGAGGCAATGGTGAAATGCAAGTGTGGTTACCTACTAAAATAAAAAATGTGCTGATTAATTCGAAGGGTCTTTAGTTAAGCTAGCTGTACCGACGATATTAAACTGTACTGTCCTGTTTTCCAATAGTTAAAATGGTTATGTTTGCTTCTAAAGCAACATATATTTAAACAGGCAGTACAGTTATATGAGGTCGTATAAATTTGAAGTATTCACTGTATCCATTGAAAAAAATATTCGTAAGGGTATTTATCAGCCAGGGCAAAGATTGCCTTCAGTACGCGACTTAAAAAAAATGCACCATTTGAGTACAACTACTGTGCAACACGGTTATGAACGACTTGTAAGTCAGGGATTAGTGACCAGCGTTCCAAAGAAAGGCTACTACGTAAGTGAACCGATTACAGACCTGGAAAACACCGTATATCCGATTGTAAGAGATCCGATATTTGTAAATAATCGCTTCCATACTACTTCAGCAAATCTGAAGAGGTCTGTATCCGAGTTTAATGTCGCTGCTCCGGGAGACCTCCTAATTCCTCAGAAACTGTTATTACGCACCATGCAGCAAGTGATCCGGGATAAAAGTGCTGGTCTCTTGCGGTATTACGATTCAAATGGTTTACAGGATTTAAAACATAAAATTATCAGTCATGCGGCCATTTACCGAACGATTATTTCGCCTGACGAATTACTAATTACTGACGGAGCCCTACAAGCTCTTTATATTGCGCTCAGTTCAGTCTGCGAAACCAATGATGTCATTGCCATCGAAAGCCCTTGTGTCTTTTCCGTTCTTGAAGTTGCAAGGGTGCTTAAGTTAAAAGTAATAGAGATTCCTTTTACCACTAAAATAGGATTTGACCTCGATTTCTTACGGAAAGCCTGTCTCAAAAACAACGTAAAGGCACTCGTCATTACGCCCAACTTTCACAATCCTACGGGAGCGATGATGACGGATGAGGAAAAACAGAGTCTTCTTTCCATTGCACAAAAGCATGGGCTTATCGTAATAGAGAATGATATTTATGGCGACCTTCCTTTTAATGGAGAACGACCTTCAACTATTAGGAGTTTCGACGAAAGTGGTTCGGTAATGACCTACTCTTCTTATGCTAAAACCTTGGCTCCGGGGGTTCGGCTAGGATGGCTATCGACGGCTCATTTTATGCATCGCGCCGAACAGATTAAGTTCGTTCTGGGAAGTACAGTATCCCCTATTTATCAGGAAACTGTTCATCGCTTGCTATCGAATGCCAGCTATCAACGACATATTCGTTCTTTTAGAGCACAACTCGCAAAAAATGCACAATTTACCATTGACTTACTAAATGAATGTTTTCCAAGGGGAACGCAAATCAGCGATCCAAAAGGGGGATATAATCTCTGGGTAAAACTGCCAAAGCATATCGATGTTGACCTATTTTATCGTAAATGCGAGGAAACAGGAATCAGGTTTACACCCGGTGACACTTTTTCTTTTTCCAACGCCTTTGAAAATCATTTTAGGGTCGTTTTCTCGGACAAATATTCATCTAAGAAAATTGAGGCAATAAAATCAATTGGAAAATATATTCATTAAATGCTGTACTGAAGAGTCTTAGTATTTCTGTATCGAGGATGCTACTGAAATGTTATATACTTTCGTATACTTCATAATGCTACAAGAATGAGAATCATAACTAAATTTACCGTCGGAACGGAGCAAGGAATAAATGACTTAATGCAATTAACAAGCACTATTGCCACCGAAAAATATGTACATTTATTGAGCCCGGAAACACTCGAGAATTATCTATCAAAACATTTCAATGAAGATGAGCTTATTCGCGAAATAAATAGTTTATCGAATCAATGGCTCGTTGTATATGCGAACGACAAAGCGGTTGGTTATGCCCGTTTAACCACCAAAGGAGAAAGACCCACCTATTTAAGCCAACAGCGGCTGATCCGAATTGCCGATTTCGGCATTCTGCAAGACCATAAAGAACAGGCGATAAAAGAATCATTATTAGATAAATGCGTATCCGTTTCGAAGTCCTATGATCTTATATGGATTAACGAATATTTGGAGAACCCCCTCGTTTCGTTTTTCGAACAAAATGGCTTTTGTAGAGAAAACGGCGTTTATCAAATGGAAGAATTACCATTAGCATCAACGTATCTGATTAAACGTATCCATCAAAATACAATATAAAGGAGTAGGTTCCTACTCCTTTATATCATTCAAACAATTAGATGACCCCAATAAATTGAAGGTAAGGGCGCATGATTTCTTTTGTAAATGCGGGCGGCTTTAGATCAATTTCATCCAAAAAGCGTTGGGTATTGCTTCGATCATAGTAGTAGGTGTTTTCATAGGCTTCTACCAAACATTTGCCTTCATGTACATCTTCCGTGAACAGGCTTAAAAGTGGGTATATTGGGAGTTCATTATGATAACGCCATTGATTTAGCCATTGTTGATACGCCATTCCTTCTAGTTTCAATCCAAAATATTCATTCATCTTAGCACAGAAATCGGTCAGCGAAACATCATTTTCCGGCAAAGGCGACAAGTGAAAATTTAGACCCACTGCTTCAGGCTTTTTTCCAATATGGGTGATTGCCTTGCACATATAATCCACGGTCGTCAATTCATCTTTCAACCCCATCACCAAAGGGAATGATTGCAATTCTGCACAGCTGCGAATTAAGGCTCCCCACCATTGATTCTTAACGGTAGCACCGGAAGTGCTGTGACAAACTGCAAAGCCTAATCGGAAATTAATGATCGGCACGCCTTTGTATTTGGCCTTTTCTGCGATGCTTTCCATCACCCATTTACTTTGTATGTAACCTAAATCGCGACTTACCGCATCCAGGTTCTGCTCTATTGGATCATCTTCATACATCCAGGTTTTACCTGTAAAAGGCCGCCCCCAACTAAACACGCCCATGGAGGATAGTAATACAAGATATTTGACTTTACGAGTAACCGCTAGGTGTAAAATATGGTGTAAGCCATCTATATTCGGCTTTTTAATGAGTTGATACGGCTGTACGTAACTCACCGAGCTACCAGAGTGGTAGATCACTTCGATGGTGTCCACTAAATAGGCGTAACGTTCATCTTCCAAACCAAAATTCGAAAGCGAAAGATCCCCCACTTCAACCTTCACACGGTGGTCATAATCAGCATGCCATTTAAGTTTAAACTTATCGAACGTATCAGTAAGCCTCTTCTTTGCCATTTTTTCACTTTCAGCTCTTACGAGGCAATAAATCAAAGCCTGTGGGTGCTGATGAAGAAGCTCTTCCAAGAGATGCGAGCCTACAAAGCCGGTACTACCGGTCAGAAAAATATGTTGGGGCCTGGCTAACACATCTGCACTTGGTAGATCGCCTATGGTAAAATCGAAAAGGAGCTCGGCATCATTCAGTAATTCTTTGACAGTCTGCTCCGCTTTTATTTTTTGCGACACCTCTGTTTCATTCAATCTCTTTTCAACTTCTTCTACAAAACCTTTTATGGTTGAGTAAGTATAAAGTTCCGGCAAAGCGATTCGGGCCCGCACCATTTCCGGTAATTGCATGTGCAATTGGGCCAGCAATAAAGAGTGTCCGCCCAGGTCAAAAAAGTTCGCATAGGTTGAAATTTGCTCCAAACCTAGCAAGTCTTTCCATATCCTTGTAACAAGCTCGGTCAGATTTGTCTCTCTCCGAATAGATATACCTTTTTTATCTTCCTGTGAAGGGATTAGCAATTGCGATTTATCGACTTTTCCCGCATGAGTTAGTGGCAGTTTCTCCATTACAACCACTTTGTCCGGGACCATGTATGCAGGCATTAATTGTTGCAACTTGACCCTGACATCGCTGAATGTATGTTCATCAACATTAGCAATAGGCTGGACGAATGCAGTCAATGATGGCAAACCCAGCTCGGGACGATGCACTTTCACCGCAGCCCTTGCCACTTGAGGCAACTTTGCAATATGATGTTCTATCTCAGCCAATTCAATACGGTATCCTCTAATTTTAACTTGTTCATCTTCCCTTCCCACATACTCTAGCATGCCATCTGCGCGCTTTATAACCCGGTCGCCCGTACGATAAAGTCTGGGCTCGGCAGCCTGTTCATTCACAAACCACGATGGAGCTTTTATAAAAGCTTTTTCTGTCTCATCAGAACGATTAATATAACCTAAAGCCAATTGCGGACCACTTATGTACAATTCACCGATCCCTCCAACAGGTACCTGTTCCATTTCTGCATCTAAAACCCAAAGACCAATTCCCGGAAGCGCTGAACCGATGATACGAGGGTTAGGATCTTGGTCAAACAGATAGTTGGTTACCGCTACGGTCGTTTCGGTAGGCCCATAACTGTTAATCAGCTTGACTCGCTTATACCATTTACGAACCGTGCTCTCTACACTTGCTTCACCCCCTATGGCAATGGTATGAAGATTACCTATAGGTTTATTGACAGGCAAAGAAGCGAGCACAGCGGGTGGTAATAGAGGCACTATATCAATGTGATTCGCTACTATAAAATCCAACAGAGGTTCCCCCACAATCTTATTGTTCGGGTACAAGACCACCGTAGCGCCCTGTAATAAGGGCACCCAAATATCGATAACTGCCGCATCAAAGCTTGGGGAAGCGAACTGTAAAGTTCTACTGTCTGTGTTAATGTCCAATACCTTAGCTTGTCGACTCACAAAATGATAAAAAGCGCCGTGGCTGATCATTACTCCTTTCGGTTTACCACTACTACCTGATGTATAGATAATATACGCACAGCTATCTGCTTCTACTATTCGTTCTAAATTATTGTCTGGATATTGAGCTAAATCAATGTGATCCGGCATATCAAGCATCACACTTTTGACCCCCGAATTTCCTGCGGTTAAATCATAACATTGCTCCGTTATAAGTAAGTCGACCCCTGCATCGTCAATCATCGTTTGAATACGGCTTTCCGGGAGCTGACCATCAATGGGCACATAGGCAGCCCCCGCTTTTAACACGGCCAGAAAAGCGATAATCCGCTGCGGTGATTGACGCAGGCAAACCGCCACTTTATATCCATGGGTTATCCCTTTACTTCGTAAATAATGGGCTAGTCGGTTAGCCTCTTCATTTAGAAATTGGTACGTATACTCCGTACCCTCAAACACCAAAGCTACTTTGTGGGAAAGTCGTAAAGCAATGGCCTCCAATCGATCTACTATATGAGTACAGTGATCGTTGTCTAAAATAGGTTCTTGTATTTGCATAGTATCTTTATTTAACAAATACAATTTTGCAATTTATGGTTATACAAGAAAAAATTTTACACATAAAGTACTTTAGCCGAGACTAAACTTACTATTAACCTCTTTTTGTTAATTATAGGTTAAATATATATAAATATGTATAGCCAATTCAATCGCCCTAAAATCTCAATATCGGCAGCTTCATATCATGATATAGAAGTACGGCCCAATGCTCTTTATTGGCCTTCCGTTCCCACTCTTGGCGAAGCATCATTGCCTTTTTACCATCATAATCACTTTTATAGGCAATATGTAACTTTAAATAACCGCGTTGCGGTAAATTATCGGCCCCATAGAAGGCTGTTTGTTTCTGTTCTCGTATCCAAAAAACCTGATGAAAAGGAGAATGTCCACCAGTTACCTGATAAGAGATTTCATTACTGATCATCCCCTCATCGTCCTCCATAAAAATCAGGTTTGGTAATTCAGCTAATTTTTCAAGCAGTCGAGGATTGTAAGATGGAACATCCTTCTGTTCCAAGGCAAAAGCCAATTCACGTTTCTGCAAAAAAATCTTCGCTTCCGGAAAATTGGGTACAAACCTTCCCTCTTCCATTCTACCGAGCCCTGCCATATGGTCCTTATGTAGATGAGAAAGTAATATTTTCGTAATTCGCGAAGGCTTTACTTGCTCCTGCTCCAACAAGCTATGTATCAGCGGCTTATTTACGTCATCCACTAAACCCAGGCCAACATCTAACAGAAGATATTCTTGATCTGTAATTACTAAAAAGGGATTAATTGCCATCTTTAGATCGGCGGCAGGTGACAATTCATTCAGTTTTGTAAATTCTTTATTTTTACTGACACTGTAGTTACCTTCTTTTAGTGGTATGATTTTCATATTGGAAATAAGCTCCTATGTTTCAGTTAATTTATTCTACTTACCATACTAATACTATGGTTCATTCCGCATTTGAAAGAACCCGGTCGAGCAGCGCCATAAAAATAGCTTTTTTAAGAGAGATTTTATCCCCTTCATATTTAATCAAATTCCCATGGTTTTATGGGGCCTTTTACTCTGATGACTCTATAAGGTTTCCATATGCCTTGAACTAAATAGTTGTTGATAAATCGCTCATTAAAAATTCAGTTCCCACAGAAAAGGAATTTTCAATAAGAAATGGCCTTAGATAGCTTGAAGAAGCGTTGTGTAAAGTTATCGTACACGAATAGTCGCATTATGTACACTTTTTTTTTGCATATAAAAGCAATTTATCTATGTTTGCTCTGGGAACATTGTTTCATAACGTTGATCCTATGAATTTAATCAACCATAATAAGGTCTTAAAAATGCGAACATATAGGGATTGTTGCGATCTCAATTAATATATGAAAACCTTCACTACACACCTTCAGGCGATCAATCCTGACACGCAGGAAATACAAATGTTTATCGGGCCGAATATATTAGCCCAGAACTGGGATGAGGCAGAAGATTATTGCTACAGGAATGGTCTCGGCTATTTAGTAATAGATGGCGAACTTGGAGATCCACTAAGCGAAGATAATTCGGTTAAATCAGTTCTACATCTCCCGTTGAATTAATGATTGGCATTGAACCTAAATAACTCTATCCGTGGATGTTTCCCTATATTCGTTAGCGCACCACGAACTCGCGTGAAGTTTTGGACATATCAGAAACAGGCCCTGTGCAGATATGTTACATTTACGCAAAAACAAATTACGCTTGCTCATTTTATATACAATCAATTAGCTCATATTAAAATCTAAAACTAATAATCACATTAATCAAACAAAATTCGAGTCGACCGGCACGCTCCTTCTTAAAAGGAAAATGACGATTTCACATTTGCGAAGTCATGAAATAACTTCACAAAATTCCCCATTCAATCGTTGATAGTCAAACCGATATACCAAACATCAGAAATTTGACCTAATTTTATCCAGGTTATTAGCCGACACTAAATCTACAAGCATGATACAATAAACATATTTTTTTATAACATTTTCAGAGTTATGACTTTATAAGTGAAGTTATAGATTTACAAAAGGATAATGGCATAAAAACATTAACCCACTGTCCTTTTTATTTATTTTTCAAACATCCATTAGACATAAACCAATTATTTTTAAATTATGATTAAAATGAAATTTACATTATGGCTTATGCTTATACTTATAGTCCCATTTCTGCTCAGGGAAAAGTGGGGACATAATGGCGAAATCTTTCCTGCAGTAATGTTGCCGACCGGAGCTATAAAAGTACCTGTCAATCCCGAGGAAAGGGTGATTAAAGACATAAGCTTATATGGTCAGAAAAAATCAGGGGAATGGGAAAAAATCGATACAAAGACTTTACTCGCTCCAATCCCCACTCAATACCATAAGCCTATTATACTTCAAGCATTCGGGTTAAAAAAAAATTCCATTGATACATTACGTTCATCGGGTTTAATTGGAAAACTGAAGAAAAGACTTAAACCTAGAAATGCAAATACAGCGGATATAATCGCCGTTAAAAGATGGCTAAGGGATTGGTTAATAACAGAGGAGTTCGAAAGTTCGGCAGTTAAGGTCGTGCAGACGACAAGACGTGGAAAAACCGCGGGCCATTTATCAGACTTAAAAAACAATTCTTATGAAAGCATTATTAACTTGGACTGAATCTATCCATATTCTTTTATGGAGTCGTATTTTCAACACTACGCAGCTCGACATTAAATCGCTATGTGCCTTTAGAATTATATTTGGGTTATTTTTCCTATTTGTGAACACACCAAATTTCGCGTGGATTGCCAGCGTTCCCAAAGCGCTATTTTCGCCTCCTCCTTTATGTCTCAGCAATCTATTCAACAGTTTTCCAAATACTGTTTTTTTTTCAATCGATCGATATTATCATACTTCTTGGTTTGATTTCCATTACGTTAGGGATTAAAGCACGAATAGGTTCTATTTTCTTTTTGGCTGCCTGCCTGTTAGGGCTTAGTTTTCAATATTCATTTGGCAAAGTGGATCACGAAAACTTAATTTATGCCTTACTATTATGCATGACTTTTTCAAATTGGGGTTGCGACTTAGCTCTTTGGCCGGACAAAGCCTTAAAAACCGAATGGACCAATATGGCATTAGCCGTTCTTAGTGTATTTATCTGCTTCGCAATGTTCACGGCAGGGGCAGGTAAAGCACTTGCATGGGTAGATTTCGATCTGTCAACCAATGGCTTTTTGGGCTGGTCGCAACGTGGAATTTCAGATCAAGGCCGTAATTACTTATTATCAACATATGTTGCTAGTTTTCCACCTCTTCTTTTGGAATCGATGGACTATGCTGCTGTGATTTTTGAGCTCTCTCCGATTTTCTTTCTCTTACATTCAAAGCGAGCTTGGCGATTATGGTTACTTATAGCGTGCTTTTTCCATTTAGGCAATACACTGTTTTTGAATATTCCGTTTATGAGTCAAAGTCTATTGTACTTAATTTTTGTTGACTTTTCGTGGCTATACAAAAAAATAACGAAGTTTTTTTCTGTTAACAAGCTAAAACCCGTCATTTTCAGCTGCGTTGCTATTATATTTGCCTTACGAATAACTTTTTACTTCCTTCAGCCATCGCCATTGTATGGGGAATCCTATTCAGCAAAAGTCAACATGGGCTTAGTTGTTTGGATCATAGCTATCTTCGTAATATTAAAAAGTTTACTAAAAGGTGATCCTAAATCGGACAGTCCCAGCTTCCAGTCAAGTACACGTGGTCAGCAGCAACTTACTAAAGGATTAATTCAAAGAAATTGGGCACAATATCGCATTTAATTTAGTAGAAGAAACATATCGTGAAAGCGGTAACTTCAAATACGGCCATTAAATTAGCATCATTCAGCTTAAAACGTCAATTTTTCAAGTATTGCAAAATTACTCGCTCTAACTGTTCAACATCAAAAGGCTTCTTTAGGTAAACATCAGCTTGTGAATTTTGTGCTATTTTATCAAAATCGTTATTAGCTGAAAAGAAAATAATTGGAATATGCTTAAACCGAACGTCCCCCTTTAATAAGGCAATAGACTTTAATCCACCCGGCCCAGGCATCCAATTGTCCAAAAGAATGATATCCGGCGATTTCGCTTGCACTTGCGAAACAATATCCTCCGTTGTATTGCTTGTTTCTACTTCAAGCCCTAATTCCTCACTAATGATGGAACAAAAATATAAAATGTCTTTATCGTCGTCTAGGATAAGGATGCGTTTCGCCATAGTCCACAAAAATAGCACTTGAGAAGCAATTCGCAAATTAACTACTAATTAAATTCATTCTTTTTTCAATTATTAGCGATCATTAACAAGAAACACCTCTCCGTTTCCGTTGATTTCCCAAACGGTGATCGGATTGAAATGATATCCGCCCTTGCTTCCCCTTGCTTTAACTAACTCACGATAACTCGGCTGCCGGTATCCTGTTTCATCTATGGCTCTGCTCATGATCAATGTTGCTCTTCCATTCCAATGCCACAAATATCGAAATGCAGTATGGGCCTTACGTAAAATCGGTTCCTGTAGTGAAGCTTCCTGCCAAGACCTTCCCGCATCCACACTTACCTCTACCCGCCGGATCCTGCCTCTCCCGCTCCAAGCAATTCCTCTAATTTCAACCCATCCCCTGGAGATTTGCAACGGATAAGATGGAAATGTAATGATAGAGCGTGCATCCATGACGAAACTAAACTGCCTGATTTTCCCACCGGCTATAGGTTCTGTATACTTCGATGTCTCTTCGCGTGTCATATAAGGCTGATCGGTCAATTCAATTCGTTTTAACCACTTAATTTGCGTATTACCTTCCCATCCGGGCAATAACAGTCGCAGGGGATAACCTTGCTCAGGCCGTATAGCCTCTCCATTCTGTGCATACACAATCATGGCATCATCAAATGCCTTGTTTAAAGGAATACTTCGTGTCATCAAAGCCGCATCCCCTCCTTCTGCAATAAACCAACTAGCTTTACTCTTGATGCCAACCTCTCGAAAAAGTGTCGACAGCATAACGCCGGTCCACTCACTTTGACTGGTCAATCCGCAAATTTCCTGTGGTGTCAACGTCGTCTTTCCGGTCCGAAAATTTCCTGAACATTCAATAAAGCAGATGCGCGTAAATACAGGAAAACGCTTGATATCCTCTAGGGTAAACGACATTGGTTTTTCAACCATCCCATGAATAAGCAGGTCATGCTTGGAGGGATCAATAAACGGCACACCTGCGTGATCTCGCTCAAAGTGCAAGTCGGCAGGTGTAATTGTTCCATACAGGTCTTGCAAAGGGGTTCTCGCCGAAGTAAAAGATGGCAATTTAACCGGTTTCTCAAAAACTGAACGTGTGCCTAAAATACCGGGAGGCGCTCCTTGAATTTTAGTTGCGTTGGTTATCGGTGTCGGGAGTGTTTGCCTTGCCACTTGCGTAACCCGGCCCAAAGAGTCTTCAACCAATACCAAACCAAGCGCTGCGGTACCCTTTAACATACTTCGCCGATCCATTTTTAAGTTGGATAAGTTATCAGCTGCCCGCGTATTTATTATTTTGTTATCCTCTTTCATATTCACTTAATCATTGGCCCATCACGCCTATCATCCGAAATAAATTTGTATCTATTAGGCATTTTTACTTTAGGCAAAGTAATCGAGTTAATGTGCAGTGTATCCGCAATTAATGAATTGGCCGACAATAAATAAGCCGTCAAATGATAAACTTCATCATTAGCAAGCGAGCCTGGTGCATTATAAGGCATTGCTCTCCTTATATAGTCAAACAAGGTGGTCGCATACGGCCAGTAATTTCCGATGGTTTTTTCTTTTACCCCATGGTCTCCTACTAATCGATCATAAACCCCTCCCTCGCCTGTCTTTCCATGACAGGAAGCACATTTTTGTTGATAAATTAGCGCTCCTTCTTTTGCATTTCCGTTGCCTGCAGGTAATCCCTTACCATTCGGAGCAACCGAAATTGCGAATTGGGTAATTTCATTTTCTTTTACTATCCTTCCAAAACCAAAGCTTTCCGGGTAGTTTTCCTCTCGTGGACGAATAGCTACATCTTTAGGTGACGGTTGGCAGCTCCAAAAAGTACCTATGAAAAATAGAATGGCTGTATACAATTTATTCTTTACGATCATAGGATCCTGCGTCCAAGGTGCTTTTGGTTAAAGTATAATTCCGATGCTGACGCTTTAATACCACTTTAATGGAATCTCGCGACTCATTTAATCCCTCTAGAACCACCGTCGAGCCATTATCACTCGTCCTATATTGCAAGACCATTTTATTTCGAATAAGGGGGAGCGGTGCTTTGACGAAGTCTCTGGATCTTCTAGCCGTTGCCCCTCGTGGGTCGATCATTTGATCTTCCTTTCCAATATGCTGCCAAGCCGTAGAACTTATCCAATCCGCTGGATAAATATCATCAATCGCAGTTTGCCCGGCTCCTTGCCTATTTGGATAGTCAACATTTCGTCTTTTAACGCTTGCAGGGAAGCGTGCCGCAGCAATATTCTTATCTTCCAGATAAAGCGTTTGCGTAATCGTATCTGCATAATAGTGATAAACCCGGCGCCCACCAGCAACACCGGCAATCTCGAAGGTACGATCCACATCGCGGATCGGGCTACCACCCCCATTGGATAAATCCAATGATTGCGCCCTATTAACTTTAAAGGTTAAGCTACTCCACTTTTCGAAGGTTAAATCCTGCCACCGTAATGAGTCATTTGGATTAAAAGGAATTAACTTGCCATTTAGATAAAATTCATCAACCTGATAATAGCCTCGGAGTTTTGCAAGGCCCGGAGATGAGGGTTGCTTATAAGGATCATACCAAAAATTGAGCAGTTGCACATAAAATAGTACGCCTAAGAACAAAACGAGGACCACTGTCTTTAAACCGAAACGGACAACATGCTGCCAATTTCTTCGAAATTTAGGGTAGTAATGTCTTGGCACGGTTACTTGTTCCAAAATCATTAAGCGATAGATATCAGGCACATAATAGCTCAGAATAAATGAGCCAAAGAGCACGAAATAAGAAGCATAAATATGCACGCCTCCGTCATAAGCAAAATTTACAAAAGTAATACTGCCTAGTGCGCCGACCAGCAGGGCTGCTCCGTAAAAAGTTGTTTTTCTAAAAAACAACAAACTACCGGCCAACAATTCTACAATACCTGCAAACACCTGATACCAGGGTACAATACCGATAGATAACCAGTAGATTTTTTGCGGCGTCAAATCACCAAAATTTGTATTCAACAAGCCTTCTGACGGATAAGGCATTTGAACCGGGAGCACTTTTGTGAAGGCAAAACCGATGATACCGATTCCGGCGCGATAACGAGCAACGACCATTAACCAGTAATACAATTTACGATAATCCCTGGCCTTTTTGTCAACTGCGCTCCATAATAGCGCACCAATTAAGGAAAACAACAATACGATAATCCAGTCATTATAGCCATACCACTCGGGAAGCCACTTAGTTAACATAGGGAAAGAAGGTTGAAACCGCGCAATGTCATATAAGTCACGATAGTGGAGACTCGTCCAATCAATTGCAAATAGATCTGTATACCAACGGATATTCCAAGGAATAGACATGAGAACAAAAAACAAAAACAGCAATCGGAAACCGAACTTCTGCCCCTTGTTCCAAACATCGCCACTAGGGCTCACTGCATTTTGGACAGCTTCTTCTGAAATCGAAGAATGAATAGGTGAAACAATTGATGAATCCATGGCTTTTAAAATTTATAATATGAGTTGGCTGCGTCTGCCCACTTTCTTCGCTTCCTTTAATAGGTATTTCTTATCTATTTTGCGCAAGTGTATATCGATCACTTTTTGAGCAGCATCCTTTCCAATCAACCGGATGGTGCTATCCGAAAGGAAGATCGTTGAAAAAGAAAATTTCGTCAATTCGTTATGGTTTTGTAGGGCATTCAGGGTAAGTCCTCCTCCATCGTTTTTTTCACAACGATAGTAGCGCCTAGCACCATTACCGGCAAATTCATAGGCCTTAGCTTCGTCATTGCGATGTATTACTTCGACGTTATGTGTATCGGGTTTCAGTCCAACTGCCGTTTGTATACTAAGGGTTGGCCATTTTTCCACAACCACATTTCGCCAACGTAAACTGCTTTTGCTGACATACGGAAGTTCCTTTCCATCGTATACAAAAGAACTTACATCATAAAAGCCTTCCCTTAATAAACCGGAACGGGAAGAAAATTGATAGCCCCCCATTCGATATTGCGTATAAGCTCGTTGCCCATAGAGTACGACAAAAAACAATAAAAAGCCGAGTTTTAACACCATTCTTCCAATAGAACCGTAATTTGTTACATATTCGGGTTTGAATCGGGCGGGTACTGCAGCGCGTTCAAGCGTGAGTAACGTATACAGACGAGGCGCATCATAAGCCAGCAAAACAAGGGCAAATTGAATGAGGTATAAGCTATATGTTGCCTCTCCCCCTTCATAAGCCAAATTGGAAAGAAACACATTTCCTGTAAAGCTAAGGATAATGAAAGTTGCGATGAATACAGTTTTTCGATATAATAAGAGCAGTCCGGCTAGGATTTCCACAAAGCCCAAAAAACTTTCAAAAGAGGGGGCTACACCCAAACTAAGCGAAAAAATTTTCCAGGCTGACAGATCACCATAAGGGGTATTCAAATCACTCAGTGTTGGTGGAGGAGATTGCAAAGGAAATAGTTTTAAATAGCCGTAAGCAATGACACCCAAAGCCAGGCGATAACGTAAAATTACGCGAAGAAAATAGTACCAGCGATCATACGCGCGTGGCGTACCACGATCAAAAACACTCCACGCTAGCGTACCAATAAGCGCAATCAATGCTAAAATTGACCAATCAGCAAAGGTATTCAAACCCCAATAATCGCCTGCCATATAAGAAGATAACAGTTGGGGCGTATACCGACTTATATTGAACAGATCGGTTAAAGTTGGGTGAAACCAATCGATTTTGAAAATATTTGCCCAATACTTCCAATCTAACGGTAAAGCTTGAAGTAGTAAATAGATCAAAAAGAAACGAAAAATAATCTTTTCAAAGCTACTCCAGTGAGGTGGTTTCTCAATAGTTGAATTTGCCATACTATATCTTATTTTAATATCCCGGATTTTGTTCTAGCGCGCTGTCTACTAAAATCTGTTCGGCTGGCAAGGGCATCAATAAACGATTAGTATCACTGATATTAAGCACGGTCTGTGCCCTGCCTGTTCGTACCAAATCAAACCATCTATGGGCTTCCAAACCAAACTCTAACCGTCGCTCATTTTCAATAGCCAGTAAAAGCTCATTTTGCGTACCTACAGCCGTTTGCGGTACACCGGCACGGTTCCGTATTGCATTTAAATCACGAACTGCTTCTTCCAGTTTTCCGAGCTGTGCATTAGCTTCCGCGCGGATTAAGTACAATTCAGCTATCCTAATGACATAGGTGGGATCGGTGGCAGGGCTACGGTAATAAAGATTACCATACCATCTGTTCTGATTGTCTTTCGCCACAAGCGCACTGCGCGAACCACCTATTGTTGGATCGTTCACTAAATTCACGAACGTGTTATTCGGCGCCCATTGACGTGTCCCTCCATTTTGTTGTGGCTGCCATTGCCCACGATGAGGATTCACCTCATTGGCATTGTAAAAAATTTCAAAGACCGACTCACGGGTTCCAGTCACTCCGTCCGCAAAAAAGGAATAATAGGGATTTAATAAGCTATAATTAGCTTGATCGTCGATTAAGAGGCTAGCATAGTCTGCTGCCTGTTGCCAATTTTCCCGATAAAGAAAATAACGAGCTTTCAAGGCCCGTACCGTTTTCTTTGTAGCTTGGAATCGGTTGGTAGTCTCCTGCAGTAATTCCTCTGCTCGATTCAGATCAGCCAGAACCAGATTATAAGTCTCCTCTATTGAACTACGTGCAATACCCACGTTGTCGGTAGGACCGGCCGTAGGTTCAGTAATCAATGGAACACCACCCCAAGTACGAGCCAAGTCGAAATAGGCAAGCGCCCGAATAAAGTAAGCTTCGCCGGCAATTCGCTTTCGTACATCTTCACTGATAACGTTGGCTGCCAACTCATTTACGTTTTTAATTACTTGATTTGCTCTGTTGACGGCTACATAAATTTCCTTCCAGGTATTCGTGATTGTTGCGTTCTCTGCATTCACTTGATGGTTTATAAATTCCTGCACCTGCGATTGCGAACCTGTCCACTGAATATTATCTCCGGATAGATAAGCAATTGACTGGAAGTCGACACTGTAATAAGTTCGCAATGCACTATACACACCATTCAAAGCGGCATTTGCAGAAGTTTCGTCTACAATAATATTTTCGCCTGAAATAGAAGCCTTTGGTTCAACATCTAAAAATTTACTGCAGGAAACCATAGCCATGATAAAGGCAACAAAAGTTGTATTTTTTAATGTCGTCATGAAAAAATCCATTAAAGCGTTAAATTAATCCCCAGTTGAAAGCTCCTTGGTTGCGGAGGTGTTCCCAAGTCAATACCCTGCTCATTTGGATCGCTGCTAGCAGCAGCTTCCGGATCCAAACCGCTGTACTTAGTCCAGGTAAACAAATTATTCCCTTGCAAATAGAAGCGTAAACGATCCAAATGCCAGCGATCTGTTACATGCTTCGGCAAGGTATAACCGATAGTAAGCGACCGCAAACGTAGGTATGAACCATCTTCCAACCACCTGCTGCCACCATCTTTGTAGTTATTCACATTTACACCATCCGATCGGGGCACATCCGTTATATCACCGGGCTGCTGCCATCTGTCTAAGTTGGAGGCAAAGATGACCCGAGCTGCGTCACGCGCGCCCCCCGCTTCCCCGAAAAATCGATTATGGTTATAGATCTCATTGCCGTAAGAGAATACGAAGAAGATATTTGCGTCGAAACCTTTAAAGGTGAAATTGTTGGTTAGGCCGCCATAAAAATCCGGCCAAATACTGCCCATAATTTTCCGATCAGCTACTGTAATCCTACCATCTTCATTTACGTCCTCATAAACCACATCCCCTGTTTGCGGATCTACATATAATTGATTATAAACCCAAAAGGAATATAGTGGGTGCCCTTCTTGAAAAAGGATGAGATCACGGCTACCGTAGTTTAAGGGATTCTCCAGCTTTTCTATTTTATTTACGTTTCGCGCAATATTAAAGGAACTTTGCCAGGAGAAATCCGTTTTTCGGATATTCCGACTGACCAATGCCAGCTCCAGTCCCTTATTACTGATTTCCGCAGCGTTACTCGTATAACTGTCATAACCGGTTGTGGCTGCTAGCGTAACCGGAAGTAAACCATCTTTCGTATATTTACGATACCAATTGAACGAGATGTCCAGTGCCTGTTTGAACAAGGTTGCATCCAGTCCAATATTCAATTGGTCGGTCCGCTCCCAGCGGAGCTCGCTGTTTGCTAATTGCTCAGGTGCGATCCCTGGAATCCCTTGATAAGAAGAGCCGATGCCCGACCAAAGTCTGCGCGCTGCAAAAGCACCGATACCGTTCTGATTTCCGGTGCTACCATAACTTGCACGAATTTTGAGGTCATCTAAATAAGCGAGGTTCTTTAAGAAATTCTCACGTTTGATACGCCAGGCTGCACCTACCGCAGGAAAATAGCCCCACAGGTCAGCAGACCCGAAACGCGAAGAGCCGTCGGCACGCAGAGAAAAATCGATCAAATATTTATCGTCAAAAGCATAATCGATTCGACCAAAAAAAGAAGCCAGGTTGTATTTCTCCCAATCTTGACTGCTTGTAGTGGTTGCAGCTGAAGAGATCAATTTAAAGTCGTTACTGGCAAACCCCCTGCCTGTTGCCGATGTGCGCTTAAGGGTTGAACCTTGTAAAGTATTACCTACCAATATACCGAAATCATGCCTTTGATTGACTTTTTTTCGATAGGTTATGGTTTGTTCATTGATCCACGTGGTAGACTGTCCGATAGCCGAGGTGGCTAAACCGTTCGGACTGCCTGCAATAAGTAAGTTGTTCCAATATTCGCTTTCATCGTAATTATTATAATCCAAGCTGAAAGTTGAACGGAATTTTAAGTCGGACGACAGCTGAATATCTGCATACAAATTTCCGATATAACGCAAACTGGTGCTGTGTACGTCATAATTTTCCAATAATAGCGTCAGGTTGTCAAATCCAGCTCTGCCAACCAGCACCCCCTGATCATTATAAGGGGAAAGGTAAGTAGGAGTATGTAAGGCTGCCTGTAATAAACCGCCCTGAGGGCCATCACCTGCACGAGCTTGATTTCTTCCGGTTCGGCCGATGGTATTACTGGTTCCTATCTGGACACGATCACTGATTTTTTGATCGAGGTTCACCTTAAAGCTAAGCCGGTCAAAACTGATGGGTTTGAGAATGGATTCCTGTCGATTGTATCCCCCACCAATATAATAACGGGTCCCGATAGCGCCTCCACTGATTGACAGATCGACATTGGTTAATGCTGCCGTACGAAAAGCCTCACCAAGGCGATCATAGGTTTGCTGCTCTTCCGGCAAACCTCTGCCTGCAATGCCATTTATCACTTCCGTTACCGGACGAAAGAGCTCTGGTTGACCAATATTTCGATAGTATTCATTTACCAGCGTAGCATGCTCAGGCCCGGTTGTTAGCTCCCAAAGTTTCGCTGCCTTTGCTATTCCCTGTGAAAGATTGAGTGCCACCTTCGGCTTCTGATTAAAATTACCTCGTTTGGTTGTAATAATAATAACGCCATTTGCACCACGGGAACCATAGAGCGCCGTTGCTTCTGCATCTTTTAAAACCTCAATACTTTCTATATCTGCCGGATTGATATCGGCTAT
This sequence comes from Olivibacter sp. EAT-5, assembly GCF_044784325.1. Lineage (NCBI taxonomy): Bacteria > Pseudomonadati > Bacteroidota > Sphingobacteriia > Sphingobacteriales > Sphingobacteriaceae > Olivibacter > Olivibacter sp. EAT-5. The sequence continues at coordinate 6,088,524 of NZ_CP173028.1, forward strand.
AGGAGATGTTGCCTTACCTCCTGTATTAACAGTTTGTAAACTGTTGGTATTTAAAAATACCCCGTCGATAACATATAAGGGATCATTGCTGGCATTGATGGAGGTTGCCCCCCGTAAACGTATATTTACAGCTTCCCCAGGTACACCTGTGTTGCTGGAAATTTGAACACCCGATACTTTACCCTGCAATTGCGCATCAAAACCACCTGCCGGAATATCCTTACTCTCAGCAGGATTCACTTTCGTAACCGAACCGATTAAGTTTTTCCGCTGTTGCGTAGTATAACCTACAACCACTACATCGTTTAACTGATTGAACCCTGGCTTGAGCAAAATTTCAATCTTCGCTTCTGATGCGATTATTTTTTTCTTTTCATAACCGATATAAGAGATTTCAAGTGTATAAGGAAATATTTGTCCCGTAACAAAGCCAAATTTTCCTTCCTCGTCCGTGGATACACTATGCGTAGTGCCTTCTATGTGTACCAATGCACCCGGTAATGGTTCTTTTGTTATTGAATCGAGCACTTGCCCCTGAAGTGTAGAATTGATAAGCGGTTTAGTTTGCTGGGCAACTAACTGTTCCGTAAAAAAGATGATAAAAAGTAATGAAAGGAGAGATGGCACGGATTGTGCCCTCCTCTTTTGAGTTTGCATAAAAAATGGGTTAAGTTACAAAGCTTGATCACGCAACGCCAATTGATCATGATCAATGATTAAAATCCTATAGTTTATTTATATTTTGGTCTCCAAATCAACATCGAAAAACGAAAGCATGTAAATTCTTTATCTTCATAATCGTTCTAATTTAAAATCAAGATGCGCATCTTCGAGCCAAAGTTACAAAAAAATTGAAAAGAATATAATATCTACCTTTTTTATATACTTTTTTTTACAAAAACAGTTCTATCTTTCACTTGTGGACTAAATCGTTACGTTGAAAATATCCTTCAGTGCTTGTTTAGCCGCATGGAAACCGCCCATTCCATGCACTCCTCCTCCAGGCGGTGTTGAAGCAGAACAGATATAAAGTCCTTTGGCAGAAGTACGATAAGGTGAAAAACGGAGTGCAGGGCGTGTAAAAAGTTGTCTCAAATCCAACGCACCACCATTTACATCTCCACCTATATAGTTTGGATTATAATTTTCAAGGTCTTCCGTATTGGTAATATGACGGGCCAAGATAAGGTCACGAAATCCAGGAGCGTACCGTTCTACCTGATTTTCTATCTGCTCCGTCATATCTTTTGTCGAACCATTAGGCACATGACAATACCCCCACCCTACCTGCTTTCCCTTTGGCGCACGTGAAGCGTCGAACAAGCTCTGCTGTGCAAACAGCACAAAAGGTTTTTCGGGATGTCTACCTTGAGCCACCAGTTTCTCTGAAAATGCAATTTCTTCAAAAGTGTTACCGATATGTATAGTTCCTGCCTGCCTACACGATTCCGCGATAAACGGAACAGGTTCACTCAAGGCCCAATCGATCTTGAAGAGACCTGCACCATAACGGTAACGACTTAGTTGCTTGCGATACAAAGAGGTAAAACGGTGCCCTGCAATAGCTAGTAGCTGTTTGGGCGATATATCAAAAAAAACAGCACGTGCTTTGGGTAATTGTGCAAGCGACCGAATCCAAATACCTGTTTCAATCTTACCGCCCAATGCGCAAAAATAAGCTGCCATGCTTTGCGCCAACTGCTGGCTTCCTCCCTCTACAATTGGCCAACCGCTGCGATGGCCTGCCATTGTAAGTACCAAGGCAATTGCAGACGTAGTGAGTTGGTCAAGATTTAAGAGGCTGTGCGCAGCCATACCTGCAAATAAAGCTTTTAACTCTTTCCCTTTAAAGCGTTTTGAAAACAAGGTAGCTGGAAGTCCCGCCTTTAAACCAAACCCTAAGTATTTCCATGGGTGTTTAGGAAAACCGAACGGCCCTAATAAATCATTTACAATATCCGGCCACGAAGTTACCAGCGGTTCAATCAAGTCCGAATAATATGCTCGGTCTATACCTAAAGTCTCCGCAGTTTGTCCAATATCCTTGTATAAGGCCGCAGCCGTTCCCCCGTCAAGTGGATGGGCCGCTAATACCGTGGGATCGATATAACGCAAACCATAATCCGCCAAAGGCAAGCTACCAAGAAATGGAGAGGCCGCTGCCATGGGATGCACTGCCGAACAAATGTCATGTATGAAACCGGGCAATGTTAATTCTGCACTACGCATACCACCTCCGATAACGTCCTTGCCTTCAACAATCAACACATTTAAGCCTTGTTGTTGCAATAAAATAGCGGCGGCTAAACCGTTAGGACCTGAGCCAACTACTACTGCATCATAATCAGTATTAGGCATTCATCGCTCCTTTCTTCAGTGGACGTCTTTGCATATCATTTTATCGGCTTTTTACATCACTAAACCTCAGGACCCTACGAACCTTTTTGCTAAACTAATAAAAATCCACCAAATAGATATGTTTTTTTTCAGACGGACAACCTAGTCGCACTATATAGTAAAGCCTTTAACTGTGCCTCCCATGGGCAACCCGTTATCCATAGGACGCCGCAATTTTGGCAGCTGAACCTCCGTACACAGGAAATCTTATAAACAAATTATAAGTTGGTCGTAATCAGCATTTCCGTTACTCGGAATATGCGATACAGAAAAGTGTTTCACCCTTATTAACCGGGGGCGTTCCTACTTTATATAGAATAACACCCGGCACCCCTGCAATAACATCCTGCAATTTATTTCCGAAAACATCCGTGATATATCCCAGCTGTTGTCCCTTGGTAACCCGATCCCCCGCAAGCAAGGTGCTATAGAAAATGCCTTGGCCATGTGAGCTGATATATTCTTGCCGGTTATAGTGCACCTTGGTCCGGGCAAGGTCTGATTTTGTTGCATCCGTGTACATGTCCATTTCTTTTAAACAATTGTATACGGCTTGTTTTATCTTCTTTACCGCACTGATCTGTACCGTTCCCAGTTTGCCACATTCGATACTCAATGCGATTCTTCCATCTTGAACAGCTTGTTTAAATGCATAAAGTGCCGCTTCATCGTCGCTAATAGTGTATGGATATGATACGATATGCTCGAAGCCGCTTGCTTCTGCTAATCGCTTTGCCACCCTCGTTTGTTCTGCTTTATCCCGACGGTCATAATAACAAACAAAAGGTAACAAGTCTTCATTTGCATCACCGCCGTGAATATCGAGAAAAACATCACTGTTGGGGATAACCTGCTGACTAATTAGATGCGCTAAACGCTCCGTAGCGGTGCCATCGTATTTACCCGGGAAGGATTTATTAAGATTCTTATGATCTATCGGATTGACAAAGGGTGATCTACGGTAGAAAGAAGCAGTGTTCGCAACCGGAATAATGATAAGGGTGCCTGTCAATTGCTTTGTATCTATTTCCTTCATCAGCTCCTGAACAGCAATAATAGGCGGATATTCAAAGCCATGTATACCAGCAACGATTGTGAAGATTGGTCCGGGTTTTGCTCCTCTCATTACCGATACAGGCAAAGCAAGCAAGCTATCCTTATGGTTATCAACTCGTAAACTGAGGTTTTCTTTCCTCGGTCTCGCTCCATCCAACGCTCCCTTTAAAAGGCTTTGCGCGAAAGTAGTTTGAAAATAAAGAGACATTACTATGAATAGGATATATCGCATCGATCGTGTTTTGAATTCTTGAAAGCCCGTTTAACACGTGCGAGGCTAATATACGAAATTCGAAAATGAAGAAATCGTACTTTTATCTTTCGACCATCTGCGTTCTATCCGGACCAACGGAGACATAGACAATTGGTATCCCGAGCTCTTTCTCCAAAAATGTAACATAGTCTATTAAGGTCACCGGCAATTGTGATTTTTCACGGATCCCGTTTACATTGCCCCAACTTTTAAATTCTTTAAAAACAGGTGTCGCCTTATCACTGTCCACCCAGGTTGACACGAGATCCATTCGTTTGCCATCTACCAAATAATGTGTACAGACCTGAACAGTTTCCATGGCGCTGAGAACATCCACCTTGGTAATGATCAATTTAGTAACACCGTTCAGCATAATCGCATATTTCAAGGCAGGGAGATCCAACCACCCCGTTCTTCGCGGCCTTTTGGTTACAGCACCGAATTCATTGCCTAATTCCCTTAATTTTTTGGTGTCTCCATTTTTTATTTCGGTTGGAAAGGGCCCATTTCCAACACGAGTGCAATACGCTTTAAAGACCCCGTATACCTCTCCTATTCGCTGCGGAGCGATTCCCAAGCCCACACAGGCACCCCCGGAAAGCGTACTAGAGGAAGTCACGAAAGGGTAAGAGCCATGATCTAAATCCAGTAGAGTCGCCTGAGCTCCTTCCGCTAATATCCGGCCTCCGCTATTTAAAATTTCCTGGAGTACGGGTTCGGTATCGATAAGGGTGAACTGGCGTAAAATATTGATGTTTTCCATAAACTTTTGATAAAGTGTTTCCAGGTCAATTTCTTCTGAAAACAATACCTGCAGTTGTTTAGCATGGTCCTCCATCAATTTTCGACAGCGTAGCGCAAAGTCGGGTTGCAAGAGATCACCAACACGAATACCTTTGCGAAGAATTTTGTCCGCATAGGCTGGAGCAATCCCTTTCTGAGTGGATCCAATTTTCCGTTCTCCTAAGCGCTCCTCTGCAAAGCGATCCAGGAGGCAATGTGTCGGCAAAACCAAATGTGCCTTTTTCGAAATAAGCAGATTCTGCCAATCGATGACCCGGTGCCCCAAGGACTCGAGTGCATTCAGCTCGCGCCGTAATGCAGCCACATCCAATACAACACCGCTGCCAATTACATTACGAATTTTTCGGTTAAAAATTCCGGACGGTAGAACGCTAAGCACCACCTTCTGTCCATTAAATTCCAGGGTATGTCCGGCATTTGATCCACCGTGATATCGGGCCACCACTTGATACCGGTCACACAGAACATCAACGATTTTACCTTTACCTTCGTCTCCCCACTGAAGACCTAAAACAACATCTGTTTTCATATTTGATGAATTAAATAATTACGATCCAAATTTGATCGCTAATTTTTAAATTCCCATTGCCATTTGACAAGAATGCTTTCGTTTAGGATATATTTCTTCGGATACGACTTAACGAGGAGGGAGTTATTCCAAGATAGGAGGCCAACATTGATTGGGGAATACGATTAGACAGTCCCGGATAATGATTGAGGAAGTTCAAATAACGCGTTTGTCCGTCCTGCACCAACATATTGCTAGCTGTTTTCATTTTGTTCTCCAATACGGCTGCATTCAGTTTTACAAAAATGGTTGACCAATTTGGAAGTTCGTGATCTAAAAGCTCAAAATCTTCCCGGTTCAAAAGATAAATACGTGCATCAGTTATCGCTTCAATATATTCTGTGGAGGCAATACGATCAATAAAACCGTTTATATCGCCTATTAATCGACCTTCATAGACAAAATACCTCGTAAAATCATCCCCAAATTTATTGTAATAACAAGACCGAAAGATGCCCTCCTGCACAAAACCGAGGCTCGAACAGATTTTTCCAGCTTCAACGAAATATGCGCCCTTATGGATCAAAACTTCTTTTACAAGCTCTTTTAAAAGCCGCTCCCTTTGTGCGTGAGTCTTCCAAATTGAGCGAGATACGCTAATAATTCTTCCATTCTATAAAGGTAGCTACCAAATATCGTGAAGCAATTGTCAATTGACAAAAATTAAAAAACAACCCGCAGCATCTGCTGCTTCTTATCGATCCACCGGACATTTATCTGTTTGCGCTTCTAATCGAATAAATTTATCTTTAGATCGTGTAAAGATTAAGTTTTCGCCAACAATAGCAACTTTGTATAATTTGCTATTTATTTTCTTAAATCATCCCTAATTTCTACATAAACTTAGGCAGGTATAAGAATCTGTATGTAAATGTAACAACCAACGGAAAGTAAGAATTAAAATACACGATGAAGAACTTGTATGTGTAACCAATAGTTTCACTATGACCAAATTTTCAATGTTTCTCTTTGTTATCATTCATCAAGATGAGGTGATTGCTTATGCATCTCGTTTAGAAGATTTATGGGAGCGTTTCGGCAATTATCTTGGCAGCCAAGGGCACGTAGATAGATTTAGGAAGATGGTGGAAGAACAACAGATTCTAGCAGGTAAAATCCAATCCTTCTCTTTTATAATAGAAGGCAAAGAATATCATTTTCAGCAGTTGGAAAAAAGAATTAAACGATGAGATGTTCAGTAATATGATAGTGGCCTATACAATTCTATAACAATTTTTGAAAGGTATATTCCTTTCCCGACAACGTTAACTTAAAAAGCCTTTCTTTTTTAAATTTCCGATAAAAGAAGTCAAAATTTCTCGATTCTCCTTCGATCTCTTCAAATTTTCGTACAAAGGCCCGAAGATTCGTTTCAAAACAAATCGCTTCCCCGTTTCGGATAACAATATATAATGCTTTTAAGCCCTGCAACATGGTAACAAAAATATACACTTTTTATGCAACTATATCTCAATAATGTTGTGATATTTTTTTCATTTGCAACAATATATACCTATATTTGCAATCCTATTTTACGAATCATAAATGAGCATCTATGAACTTGCCGCACAACTTGGTTTATCTGTTTCATCTGATAACGTTGCTGAAATTCCTATTATCATTTTGAATGATCATTTATTTGTGTCAGAATCAAGCATGAATGATCTGTTCGATCTCAATGACACCCGCACCATGGAGTGGCTTAGCCTTCCCCCCATGTCCTTAGCCGATTATTATTTTTCAGGATTATCCGATCCTACATCTTACCTTACATCTTCTGATAGACAACGCATAAAAAACTGTCTATCAGAAGATAAAAAAACAAATTAAGCACACATTTGTGTGTCCGGCGTTCATTATATTTTTTTTCGTAAGAGATAAAAATTAATTTCACATAAACTTTTCACATATTTTCACGTTTAACTGTAATCAAGTGGTTGGTTATGAAGATATGTATTGTGGACGACGATCCAATATTTCAGCTATTGGCTAAAAAGCAATTTCAAAAAATCGCCGGTGATATCGATACGGTAAGTTTCACCAATGGGATAGACGCTTATGCGTATTTTCGGTCGGTTGAATTAACTTCTTTATCTATGCCTAAGCTTCTACTGGTAGATCTTAATCTTCCGATTATGAATGGCTGGCAGCTAATTGATAAATTAAGGAAGACCTGCCTTACAGAAAATACGCATATTTATATCGTAAGTTCATCCCCTGCTATTGAGGACAGAATACGAAGTCTATCCCTTACTTGCGTAAAAGATTATCTAATGAAACCCATCAATTCCCAACAATATGAAGAACTCTATAGAGTCGCTAATGTTGCGCACTAAAGTATAAAGGGGGTTAGGTTTATCGTAAGAATACCGGGTGTATTGCAATATCGTCATCATTTATTTCAATGATACTGTACCCTAATCGCTTATTGTCAATTTCAATTTGGCTGGCGTTTTTAACGAACTGATAAGATACCGCAGGCGAAACGTATTGATTAATATTTCTGTAAACCTGCGAATCGGCCATGTGATAGTGTCCACAACATACATATATTTTGGATGCAGATTGCGTTAGTAAATCAACTATTGTTTCCCGACCACTTAATGGATATTCGCCGTCGACAGGTGTGTTTACTTTAAGGAGCGGATGATGAATAAAGATAACAACCTGCTGTTCATCTACTAACTGCGTCTTTAACCATTCTTGTTGACCGCGACTAATGCTACCGGACGAAGAATCCATAAAAACATACTTGAATTGACCTACCTTTTCACTATAAAACAACTCATTGTCAACAAATTGAGCATCGACTTGAAAATGCTTTATCACCTCATGAAATTTATCGTGATTGCCTAGAATCAATCGGAAACGAATCTGTGGCACATCAAATAATTTAATGAACTGTGCGTTCACCTTTGGGTCTCCTATGTCCCCTCCGCAAATCACTTCCGTTATTCCCTTCGAACGGACGTCGTTCAAAACGGCTTCCAGATTTCTTACACCGTCAACACCCTGATCCAAGGTAAACTGTTCCCCCAGATGGGTATCCGTCAAAAATGCTATTTTCTTATGCATGCAATCAAGCGCTAAAATTAAGTATACAATGCTCCGTATTTTACAACGATCTTATTTTCCGAAGATACACCTATTTCAAGAACAAACGGAACATCACAAGGTTTAAAATAATATATTCATTTCAACCAAGTCCAAGGAGGTTCTAATACCGCATGAATAATAATAGTAAGGATGATGGTCTTTATATAGATCTACCGGTTTTAAATCTACATATTGTATAGGGAGCGGTCTAAATCCGTTAGGTTATCCGAATTTGCCACCCACATAATTCGCAGTCAGTTCATGTTGCGGATTATTAAAGAGCGACATGGTATTATTCTCCTCAATTATTTCGCCTAGGTACATAAATACTGTTTTGTCGGCAATACGCTGTGCTTGCTGCATGTTATGGGTAACAATGACAATGGTATAATTTTCCTTCAATTTAACAATAAGCTCTTCTATCTTCGAAGTGCTTATCGGATCAAGCGCGGAACAAGGCTCATCCATCAAAATCACTTCCGGTCGGAGTGCTACGGCCCGGGCAATACAAAGACGCTGCTGTTGGCCACCCGACAAGCGGGTGGCCGGTCTTAGCAAATCATCTTTTACTTCTTCCCAAATAAAACTTTCTTTCAGCGCATTTTCAACGATTCTTGACCGTTGTTCTTTCGGCACTTGATTAATTTTCAAACCATAGTTTATATTTTCATAAATGCTTTTTGGAAAGGGATTCGGTTTTTGAAAGACCATTCCAATACGTCTTCTAACCTGTGTAACGGGAAAATCAGCATCATAAATATTTTTACCATCCAACAAAAAATCTCCTTCTATACGAGCGTCGGAGGTCAAGTCGTGCATCCTGTTAAAGCAACGTAACAAGGTGCTTTTTCCACAACCCGAAGGTCCAATGAGTGCCGTTACTTTATTTTTTTCAAAACGGACATGGATGTTCTTAAGTACCTGCTTAGATCCGAACCAAAGATTTATTCCTGAGGCCGCAAGCTTCGTCTGACTATCCTTCATTTTTACTGTGTTTATAACGTATATAAAAGGCGATGCTGTTCAATATAAAAACCACCATAATCAAAATCAGCGCCGTTCCATAAGCCAAGGGTCTCACCTCCTCAATGGCTTGGTGCTGTGTTGATAACATATACAAATGGTATGGCAAGGCCATAAACTCTTGGTTGAGATAACCGGTGGGGTTGTTGATATAAAAAGCAACGCCGGTAAAAAGGATCGGTGCGGTTTCTCCGGCCGCTCTCGATAAAGCTAATACCATACCCGTAAGGATACCCGGTAACGCGGACGGTAGTACCATGTCACGAATGGATTCAAATTGTGTAGCACCTACCCCCAAAGCGCCTTCACGCGTGCTTGCCGGAATTCGACGCAACGCTTCTTCTGTAGTGGTAATGATATAAGGCAGCGACAACAGACCTAAAGTAAAGCCTGCCGACAAGAGGGATGTCCCCATGTTTAATCCCTGTACAAACAGCGCCAGGCCAAAGAGACCGTAAATAATGGAAGGCACTCCGGCCAAATTACGTATAGAAGCGCGAATAAGACGCGTAAACCAAGTGTTAGGAGCATACTCATTGAGGTAAATAGCACAGCCTATGCCAAAGGGCGCAGCCACCACTGCAGTAATTAAGGTCAGCATTACCGTACCTATTATTGCCGGCAAAATTCCCCCATTGGTCATACCATCTGTAGGCAGTGTACTAACAAAGTCCCAAGTTAGCACGGGTGCTCCTTTTCCGATGATATCACCGATAATGATCAAAAGAAAAATGCAGACTAAGCCTGTACAAAGAAGCAAAGTCCCCCATTCAATAATTGATGTTAATCTATTCATGGCTAAGGAGCTTGATATTTCTTAAACTTGTTAACGTAATATTCACCTACTAGGTTAACGACTAAAGTAAACAGGAAGAGAACCGTAGCGATGGCAAATAAACTATAGTAATGCGTTGTTTGATAAGGCACCTCTCCCATCTCAATGGCAATTGTTGCAGTAATGGTGCGTACGGAGTGGAAAAATCCTTTCGGAAAGGCAGCCGCATTACCGGTTGCCATTAGTACGGTCATTGTTTCACCTAAAGCACGGCCAACGCCTAACATGACGGCAGCCAATATCCCGGGTGCACTACTCGGAATGGTGATTTTACACAGCGTTTGCCAACGATTTGCGCCCAAGCCGAAACTAGCTTCCTTATAAGACTGCGGCAAGCTATGTAAGGCATCTTCTGTAACCGTTATAATGGTAGGTAGTGCCATAATCGCTAAAAGAATGGCACCATTGAGTGCATTCAAACCGTTCGGTTGATTCGATAATTCTCCTAGTTGTGGGCTTAAAATAACAATTCCTAAAAAGCCAATAGCTACAGAGGGAACGGCTGCCAGCATTTCAATAGCCGGTTTAAGAATATTCCGCAGCCTTCTATTGGCATATTCGGAAAGAAAGGCTGCCGTACCAATTCCTATTGGGATTGCTATCAACATGGCACCAAAGGTGACTAAACAAGTACTGACTAATAAGGGAAGGATGCCATAAGTGGCGGGAGTACCTCCCGGATTCCACTGGGTACCGGTTATAAAGTCCAGCGGCTTAACCTCAATCAAGAAGGCGACAGTATTCCATAACAGCATAAAAAAAATTCCACCAAGAATGGCGATAATGAGCATACCGGTTGCCCGAAAAAGCCATTTAGCGAGGAGATCGATTTTTTCTTTAGCACTTAATTGCATAGCCAGGGGATTTATCGGGTGATATAGTAGCCGGAAGCCTTTATAATTGACTTTCCTTCTTCGCTCCGCTCAAAATCGATAAAAGTCTTAACTTTCTCCCAAGAAGTACTCGGAATAAATTGATATAAGGGACGCTGAAAGGCATAACGTTTTTCCATGATTGCTTTTTCGTCTAAGGGAGAAACAGCGGTCGCCTTTTTTGGGTCGCGTATATAAAGAACTTTTACAGCACGTTCCTTCGCTTCGTGAGCGATGTATCCAGCGCCCACATAGCCAATGCCCGAACGATCCGCCTTAATGCCTTCCATAATCTGCGCATTTCCGTTCATCTCCTTTGCATCTCTGCTAAATCGAATACCCAGCCTTTCTTGAACAAAAGCATGTGTTCCGGAATTGCTTTGCCGCCCATAAATATTAATCGGCATGCTCGTTCCCGTCACTGGCTTCCATGTTCGGTACCGACCGCTTAAAACCTTTCTTAAAGTGGGTATATTGATGGTGTCTAACGGAAATTCCTTGTGTACAATAAAAGCCGTAGCGTCCTCTGCAAAGACAATCGTGTGTAGCTTTATCTTTTTAACCTTGAATAAACTATCTTCTTCTGCGTTTAAACGTCGTGAAGAATTAGCGATATCTGCTTGCCCATTCAGTAAAGAGGCGATTCCCAAACCGGACCCTCCACCGGATATTGCTACGCTAAAAGCGGGGTTCACTTTATAGAAACGTTCTGCAAGGGTTACCGCCAAGTTCACCTCCGTATCCGATCCTTTTACCTTAACAGATCGACTATCATTGCTACAGGCACATATAAGTAACAGAAAGACAAACCGATACCACATAAGTCGCTTGTTTGGCAATTAAACAAATCTACTAAATTAATGTTAGCAGAATATGTATTTTACATAAAGGAAAACACCTATTACAACGCCTCAACTATTCCGGAAGACTGTGACTAGTAAATAAGCAATAGAATGGTTACCCGAGCTACATCAATAAGCATTTGGCAACTATAACCCCTCGATCTATCACTTCGTAACATCTATATGTGACATGAATGATTGGACACGAAACAGAATAAGTATAATTTTTGTGTTCTCTCTATGGATATGGAAATTAAACTATTCAAATAATTATGAAAAAGCTATTTTTATTTTCGGGAATATTGCTGTTAGCATTAATAGCACAATTCCAGCTAGCTCAAGCACAAACAGATCAAACAGGTAATGTGACCGTTTCGATCGACCTAACCGCTCCGGTTATATCCATTGATTTAGGTGCAGATCCAAACGTAACTTTCGTATATAGCACACCTGAAGACTACACCACACCACAGGTTGAACCGAAAGTGGGACATTTCACGGTGGTAAGTAATCAGGATTACGAAGTCACTGTACAAGCAACGGAAGAGTTTACGGTAATACCTGAGAACGCTTCGCCCATTCCACTGAGTGTTGTCCAAGTAAGTGTTGACCCTTCCACTACCGGTGGCGGAACGCCTGCGATAGTCCCATTATCATCCACCGCAGGAACTTTAGTTACTGATGGCCCAGCTACAATCGGCACAACTTATAATATCAATTACACCATACCCGATGCTACTTCTTTAATTGATAAAGTGCCCGAAGTATATTCTACTACGGTGATTTATACAGCAACGCAAATTTGATCGATGCATGATATATGACAGGTGTTACTTGGAATTGATCAGGCGATGGAGAATTCGCACTTCTTTGCTCTCAGTGATTTTTTATTTGTTATGCACTTGGAACTGTTTCGCTCAAGGAATATCGATATCACCGTCTCGGATTTTTTTTAAGGGGCTTCCCGGCGAGACGGTCCAAGAAGTGATTACTCTTACCAACAACTCGTCAATATCGTTCAATTTTATTACGGCATTAAAAGATTGGCATCGCGATTCGATCGGTCGAAAGGTTTACGACGCCCCAGGTGATGTGGAACATTCCAATAGTCGCTGGATCAGACTTTCGGAATCTACCATTAACCTTAACCCGAACGAAACAAAACGCATACTCGTGTCAATGACCGTACCAAAGGATGCAGGCGCACGCGGCTTGACCAACAGTATGCTTTTTTTTACGCAAATGAAAGAGCAGACCAAGCTTTCAAAAGAAAAGAAGCAACTAGGCGTAAATGTGCTTTTAGAGGTCGGCGTGCAGATCTATCACGTGCCACCGGGACTAACACCGGGCGAGTTGGATTTTGTCGCTTTTGAAGATCAGGGTATCATAAAATTAGAAACAGACAGTGTTCGTCGCGTTGCACTGAAGGTTAAGAACACGGGAGAAATCAATAAAGATGCGCATGTACGTTTCGAGTTGACAAATGTGCAAACCGGCGCAGAAATCCCCATCAAAACCACCGCTATCGCCATGCTTCCCCATGCACAACAATGGATTTACGTCGATTTACCAATTTCATTAAAGGGAAAACACTTAGGAGTTGCCATCCTAGACGCGGGAGATAATTATGATTTGCGTGTTGCAGAAAAAGAAATTGATTATTAACAAGCTACTATTGGGATGGCTCCTGCTTTCAGCTCCAGCCTACGGACAAATCGTCATTAATTTGCCCCAAGCCAATATTACAGCACGTTCAGATTATACAGCTACCTTGGCAAGTGGAACGTATTCGAGCTTAATTGGGTTGGTGCCGAATATTGAGGTGAAAGCCAATAGTCCCAATTTTACCAATACGGTTGGAGGAACGTCTACTGTGCCACTGAATATCGCGCATATACGGTTACGAAGTATCGGCTCTCTTTCCTTAATAGGTGTCTCAGCAGAAGTCACCCTGAGTACTTCCTACGCTTTATTATACGCAGCATTGGCCAGTATTTCGTCAGGCGCCGTTATTGCGGACTATCGTATATCAACGGGCAGCCACACTTGGATATCGGGCATTTATCGTACGCCTATTAACTTCAGAACAGGACTGCTATCCCCCAATCAGATAACACCTACTACGCCGAATTTAGATATAAACGTACCTGGATTTATTGCCCCTCAGGCTACGTTATCGTCGCTAAGCTTGCCAGTAAACAATTTGAGTTTTTTCAGAAACAGCGCCGGTATCAGCGCTGCCGGCAATATCTCTGTATCAACTACGGTGCCCTATCTTCTGAGCTTGCAAGCAAGTAACACGCAGTTTTCTTTCAACACGAATAGTTCTTATAATCAAACACCTAGCACTTCGGTTGGGCTTGTCAATTCAACGCTATCCAATATCACCAATGCTACGCCGATCATGTTATCCACCACATCACAAGCATTAACGGCTGCTTCGGGCATAGCCGTGCCTACGAACAATAATCAAGCATTAACTGCAGCATTTTCCATTACGGGAAACAATCTGAAAACAGGTTTTGTACAAGCGGGAACCTATTCAGTGCCCATTACTTATACCTGGAGTAAATTGGCCAGTGCTTATCCTACAGGCTCATTACAGGTGCAGCGAAGCAGTACTTTACAAGTCATCGTCAGTGATTTAGCGGAGTTGATTGCTTTGCAGCCAAATGTTAACTTTGTTTTTGATGATGTGACGGATTACCGTCAAGGCATAACGAGAGATATGACGCAACATTTACGTATTAGTAAAACAACTCCCTATAGTCTCTACGTACGTTCATCAACCGCTAACTTTTCGGGAGCCGGTGGCCAAATACCTGTAAATATTTTGCGTATAGGCGCCTCTGCCGGGCAAACAGGAGTTAATACAGTTACTCTTTCCACTACACCACAACAACTTATAAATAATGCTAATCCCACGATCGATCGAACGTTGGATATCCGTTATAGTATTCCGAACACAGCAATGTCGCAATTGCTCGGTAAAGCACCCGGCACTTATAGTGCTACCGTTATTTACAGTTTTACTACACTTTAGGCACTAGAATTTTCTAACGTCTACTTTACGGCGTTGGTCATAATATTTAAAATCTAAAACGTATTTATCCGGTGCTGCCTTCATATCGATCTTCTCTATTTTATTTTCTATAGTAAATGGCATTTCATCGGTTTCAACGGAAACCTCATAAATATCAGGAGCTAAATAAAAAGTGTATCTCCCATTCTGATCGGTTAACGTTCTATAGACCCTTCCTTGCGAATCGACGGCAATCAAGCGAATACCCGACAGTAGTGGAGCCGTTAGCTGATAGTTTTTACCCATAACTTGCATTTCGCCCTGCAGTAACTTGGTTTGTGTCAGCGGAATTTCCAGGGATATATTCTTGTTTAGGACCAAGGATATTGGTTGCGCACTCGTCCAGCCCTTTGTACTCAGCAAGTCGACGGTATAGTTTCCTACTGGCATATGCTGAAATTCCGCCTGACCGGATTTATCGGTCACAGCAGTTTGATCATTTATTTTAACCATGAGACCCGAAATGTACGATTCTCCTTCGTCTCGATTGCCATTGTTGTTAAGATCCTGATAATAGATGAGGCGGATTCTCTTGCCGTTGGATGTCTGCATGGCAGCAAACTGTTTTTCAATACCGATCCGTATCTGTCGCGTATCAAATGAAGAACGAACATAATTCAGACCTACTTCCTCAGGCAGTGCTGTTTGCATGGTCACCAATGTATAGAACATATCGCCTGTAACTGCCCAATTTCCCTTCAGATTCCACCTTGCCGTTCCATTTACAGAATAATTACGCGTATCTGTAAAGCCATAATAATTATACATCGCTGCCAATTGTACCTGCAACTTATTTTTAAACGCTGTAAAATTAGTATTGGGGCCTATTGAATATAAGCGGTAAGCTACATCATTTACGTTTGCAAACAGATCGCTGAGGTAATAGGGATTTATTTGGATATAAGTGCTAATACCGAACAAAGGATTGGTATAGCTTCCGTTAATCCGCAAAGAATGGTAAGAGCTTGGAGCCATCGGCATCGTGCTTTCATAAACATAGCCATGATCAACGTGCAGATAAAAACTATGTATAGGAGCTGCATAACCCACATTCAATAGCATTCGCCCCGCCGAAGATCGCCATCGCGACGCGGCTTCACCCTCCGATGAGTAGGTACCATTCCGTAAGCTTTGTTGCATGAGGTAAGGCTTCATTTCCAGCCGAAATCTTCCCAAATTTTTACCATAACCTATTTCATAGGAATAGATACTATTTTGAAAAGGGAGATAACCATATCCGTATCTTCGACCTTGATAGGAAGGTCGATTATTCAGCAAGCTAATACGTAGGGAGTATGTCCCGCCATCCTCTGTTGATTTTATAATTCGACTATCGCTTTGCAAAATTCCGCGTCGAAGCCCGGTAAAATAAGGACTGCTGTAATAGTTATTGGTGCTGAATTGATACCCTTTATGTGTGATTGAGTAATCGATTCCCCCAGCTACTGCTCGCCGAGTGCTTGCAATGTCCGTAAAAGTTTCCTGGCTATAACCTGCTTCTATTTTCAAATCATGTTGCGCACCTAGCTTCAGAGGAACTGCAACACTGACCTGATGACTGTTCAACGCATTAAATGATTGGTGGCTATGCAAGTAAGTCAATCGCCCCTCTTGCCCGTTTTTCAAAAAACTATAATTCACGGCTAATATATTTTCGTTCGGCAAATCATTGAATATTTGAGAAGCCAGCATATAATTATTCTGAAGAGCATATACGCTTACGCGGTCCACCTCATTGATGCGATAACTGGCCCGGGCACCACGGCCGCTCAGCGCGTAATCTAAGTTCTCATAAATGTTACCCAACTTCAGCCCCCAATTTTGATTTTCATAAGACAAATAGGTATCATAGAGATTAACACCGCCCAGCTGCTGATAATAATCCAGATTTAAACGATAGTCAAGTTCGTGTTTATTCGCCATAGTGAGCTGGCCATTCGCCTGCATTTGGTAAATTTCATTATACTGATTTAAACTGAGATATCGAAAAGCGGCCGTATTATTAGGTGTTTGTGCGAAAGGCGCATTACTGAAAAACGAGCTTACACTATTCACGTGTTGAATGCGTACGCGATGTACGGCTAATTGCTGACCACTAGCGTCTACTGCTTGAATAGTGACGGAAAAATCAGCTGCCTGACGGCTATTCGTTTTGTTTCGAGCAATGAACGGAATCAATTGGCGCGCACCTGCCGGCAATGTAAGACTCATCTGCTCGCCTATAAACTCCAATCCTTCAGGAACTTCGCTTAAAACCAAACGAAAGGAAATGGGAATTAAGCCATTGTTTACACAATTCAGCATCAGCTGCGTTTGGTTTGTACTTGGTTGCAAGAAGTAAACCGGTTGTTCTGTTTGGAGTGTTAAGGTACGTGTATCCGCTAATTGAGTATAGAAGAAGGCATTAGGCAGCGCCTCCATTTCCTGATCTAAGACATTTAACCGAACCTCAAAGCGTTGTAAATTTTCGACGATAGTCTGTTTATCCGCTATGTATTTTACGGGGAACCGCTTTTCCTCTCCCGGATCGAGTCTAATTGTGTCAGGTAAAGCGATCAGCGCCTTATTGGAAGATTTGCCGGTCGATTCAATTGTTAAGAAGACCTCATCAATAGTATGGTTTTTTACTACAAGTTTATTACTAAATGTACTACTTGGCTTTATAATTAAGGTATCTCTCTCGAAAACACAGCTAACCGTTAAGTCTTGCGCATATACATAACCGATGCACCAAACTATAGAGAAAAAAAGGATCAATATGGCTATAAGAGCTTTCACAAGCATGACAGAAGTACATAAATCCCAAAAACAAATATTCTATTTACAAAGCGGACCTAGAAAAAGCAGATGTCACATAACGATGTGATGATTCTTAATATTTTAATTGTGCGATCAATTCCCCCTTACTGTTTATGTTTAACTTGCGATAAATCCGTTTAATATAAACCCGTACCGTGTCAACTGCCAAATTGTAGCGATCGGCTACTAGCTTATAACTCAACCCATCAGCAAGCCCGTTAGCAATCTGCAATTCGCGCGCGGAAAGTAGATCCTCTCGTCGTTTTGCATCATGTATCCTTTCCACCATTTCGCGGGAAATAAAAGGGCTAATAACAGACCCACCTTTATGAGTTGCGATTAAAGCCGGTGCTATATTATTTAAGCAAGTAGACTTTAACAAATAGCTAACGGCGCCCGCGCGAAGGGCCTCCAGTACAGTCGCGATATTAGCGATTTCGCTTAATATGATTATATTTGTTTTTGGAAACTGAATTCTTATCTGTTTAATCACTCTTGTCGAATATCCTTTAAGTTCAACTAAGATCAGTTGTGGTGACAGGGCCTTTTGATGGAGCAGGTTATTGGCGCGCTCCAGCTCGAAAAGGATGTTGAATTCCTGACTTCTTTGGTTCAATAAGAGCGTCCGAATTGTAGCTCTCATCTGTTCATCCGATTCTATTATACCTACGCTTACCATAATTATTCTTTATACTTGGTAACAAAGAACAATTATACCAACAATTAGTTTGAGAAAAATCGAGAAATATTGAGAAATTATTTACAAATTATAGTGAATAAACGAGAACAAATTATCTTATACCGAGCTAAGACATACTCGTTTTCTTCTCAATGGCGTGCGGCACTATTAAGTATATCGCTCTATTTTTTCAAGCATATCGTTTAGTTCAAAAGGCTTGGCTATATAATCATCGGCTCCGGCTTCTTGGGCGATTTTCGCGATGTCTCTGTTTGCGGAAAACATAATAATGGGTAGTTGACGTGTTAGGTCTCGGCTTTTGAGCTGTTTACAAACGTCTTTTCCGTTCACACCTGACATCCAAATATCCAATAATAAAATATCCGGAAGCTCATGCCGTGAGTCTGTTACTATGCTTAAGTCGTCAGTGGCTTCAACGTCATAATTACATACCTCAAGCAATAATTTGACAGAATCAAGGATACCTGGATCATTATCTATGATCATTACCTTTTTCTTTCTCATCTTTATGCCAAGCTTTAACTTTTAACAACGTTTAGCTGATTATGTTCCCTTTATTTCTTTAGAAGCAATGAAAATGAAAAAATAGAGCCCCCCTCTTTTTTGTTTTCCAACCAAATGGTTCCTCCGTGCCATTTGATGATTTCCGAACAAATATAAAGCCCCAGTCCTAAACCCGGATACGTATTTTGATTTCCACCGGTTACGCGATAAAATCGCTCGAATATCCTTTCTTGGTCAGCTTCAGGAATGCCAATGCCAAAATCTTCCACAGAGAATACGATGCGATCGCGTTGATTCTCATTAACCAGCTTGGTGTATACATAGATAACATCTGACTGAGGAGAATACTTAATCGCATTAGTTAACAAATTGATGACAACCTGCCCAATCCGATCTTGATCACCAAACACCTTTTTTGATGTTGTTAAACGCCTAATGATCTGATGCCGCTGGGTAGTTCGTTGTATTTCCTCCACCACACTATCAATCAATTCATTGAAGTCGAAATGTTTTTCTTGCAAGTGTAGCTTTCCACCTTGTATTCTCGACACATCAAGTAGTTCCGCTATTCGCGATGTTAACTTATCAATCTGCGCCTCCATTTTTAAGGAAAGAGCTGCTGCTTGCTTGTCATTCGCTTCTTGCGCAGAACGATGAAAGATTTGGGTATAGGCCTTAATTACCGTCACCGGTGTTTTTAATTCGTGTGAGGCCATAGCCAAGAATTCGTCCTTTTGTTCCGAAAGTTGCCTCATCTCGGTAATATCACGGGTTGTACCTGCCACCGCAACAATTTCATTGTTTGCGTCAAATACCGGCGAAAAGATATAATCATAAATGCGTCTGCCAAGTGTAGCATGAGGGAAAGCAACCTCGCCTCTTATCAATCGTTTCGTTGCAACCACTTCGTCAATCTCCCGCTCGTGCATTTCGGCATGCCATTCTTCATAGCCCAATTCACGAAGCCCCTTACCCTTTGCCTCTTCCAAGGTGTTTTTGCCCCACATTATAAGTAAGGCCTTGTTAGCATAGGTAAATTTGTATTGTAAATCAAACACGTAGACAAGATCCGGTGTACTTGCCGTTACTGCCTCATAAAGCCTTTTCTGTTGTTCCAGTTCGTCTTTCGATCGACGTAAGGCTTCTTCCGCTTGCTTCCGTTGCGTAATGTCACTGGTGGTTCCAAACCATTCAATTATATTGCCATCTCGGTCCACAATTGGAATAGCACGAGAAGATGCCCAACCCATTTTACCGTCAAGCCGTTTCACTCGGTGTTCCAGTTGAAAAATACTCTTAGTGCGTATTGCTTCTTGGATGACATGCAAGATCTGTTCCTTATCTTCGGAATGGATGTACTTATCCATCCAATGCTGAATGGGTTCCCCTGTATCTTCGAGAAATTCACGGCCCTGAAGTTCGAGCATAATGGTCCAATCTGCGTTCATCCGATAAATGACATCGGACGTGGCTTTCACAAATGCGGCAAAACGTGTTTCACTATCTCGTAATTGCTTATTAACGTTTACCAATTGCTGATTTAACACGTTTGCCTCGGAAATTAGTGGGCTAGAAAATAACTGAGCACTATTCGTCTTCGGATCTGTCATCATTGTCAAGGTCGTCTTTGGTGAATTATCTATCAAAACCGACGCCGGTTTTTTTCGTCAAACTGGTATTATTTCCGTCATCAAATCTATATTGCCTCCCTTTAGCCTAAAACGTATGAAACCTGTTAAAAAATAATTTAAAAAAATGTCCTTATGGAAACAGCTCAGCCTATTAAGCCGAACTGACTCCTATACATCGCTGCTTGTCAATCAATTTCCAATTGAACAGTTCATAGGCATGCAAGGTTACCCAACGAATTAAAGCCGGCCGATCCGATACCATGGCCTTCTTGCATAACCTATCAATACAGACTCCTACCCTACAAGCAGGCATTTTCAGCTCGCTTCCAATTTCCGCATTGGTGTATCCTTCAATGACATAATGCAAAACCATTTTTTCTTGCTCACTGATCAAAGGTATTTTTCCATTGAGTGCAAGACCTGATAAGCGAACAAAATTTTCGGCGATCTCAAAGGAAGTTTCAGGTGAAAGCACGTACTCGCCTGCTAACAACAACTTAATTATAGTCAGGCAGTAATCATAAAAAAAATTTCTGGAGACATAACCATTTAGGTAAGTCCGGAAGTTGGAGAAATGAGTATAACAAGCCAACTCATCCACCAAAACAAGTTTTCCCGCAACACCGATATTGTGTTTGACTTTCGTCAATGTAGTTTCGTCCACCCGCTTTGTCTTCGTTTGAAATAGGAATAAAATTTTTGGGGGAACGCGATAATTTTCGATAAAATCATCTACACTTTGATAATATTGGAAACTACATGTTTGGTTTTCACTAATTGCGAGTCCATTTTTCAACAGGGCGGATCCCTCCCTTATAATTGAGATTTTTACTTTTTTCATTGTAGAACGACAGAAATTACGGTTTCTAAAGTCTTGAACAACAAAGAAAGATTTTTGTTCGCTTTTCTATAGGAAAAAGCTCTTGATTTGATACCAAAAATCACTCCTTCATAAATCAAGGATTACGAAGAATTGCCGAGATAATTTCGTTCCAAAATGCGCTTCAATAGTAAAAAGGGCAGTCGATGCGATCTAAGGAACGTGTTCAATTCGTCAACGGGCATTTTCAATTCAAGCGCCAACAAAGAGAGAAAGGGAATGTCCAATTTTTGCAGTTCGGTTACTTCCTCAATACTGAATGAACCGATTGCTTCGCAATCATGGTATAAATCTTTCAGCTTTCGTATTTTATTCGTTTGTTTCTTTGTGTAGTCCTCGATCAGCTGCTTGTGATCACGCATGAAATCGTCAAAATATCGGTGCAACAAATGTACCTCTTGAAAGGGTACCTCAAAATCAAGACTTGTTATGGAGTCGTCGCTACGTCTACTTATCCGCACCAAAACGTTCACTTTTCCATCGAGGTGTACGTGTTCTAAAAGTTCAAGATAAGTAGTCCCGTCTGAAAGTTTAATGCTCTTTTTCCCCATGATATCCAAATGGCGACAATATACCAAATTACCAAGCAAAAATAATTTTTAGTTAATTTTTTAGACTAGCAACTAATACATTAATAAAAATAGGCTAACAAACAAAAATACAATAGGTTTCTTTTATATGCAATATCCTACTTTTTCAAAACTTATACTACAACAAGTGTTAGTTTAATACGTTTGCCGTTGATCTTAACTAAAATGCAATGCCGTAAACAGTAATTGTGATCTTCAACGTAAGTTTATAAAGGAAGGCTTCGGGCCGGACCCTTGCGTCAGCTAAGATGAGAAGACACGATTCGCTGTAGACTGAGAATCTTTCCATGCTATTAATCGAGAAAAAGTCGATATTTATATACAATGGTTACCGGTCACCACATCTCACCTAGCAGTTTCGACTTTATTTCCTGTCCCAGTATATCGTCCTCATTTAGATCAGACATCCGGACACAGAGTTCAAGATGCCAACTGTGTATAGATTCCTCAATGGTGCTACCAAACCCGAATATTGTATCCGAAATACCATAGTAACAGCAATACATTTTACGGTAAGGGAAGACAATAGGAGTCAATACAGTATATACGTAATTCAGTTCAAGAACAGAACCTATTTCTTCATGGATATGAGAATTGCTGCGCTCCATTTGCCGTATTTTTCATCAAATAGTATTCATTATGGAACCATAGACTAGCCATTTTGTTTATTTAAAATGATATTTTAAAGAAGGAAGGCAAATACTAAAACGCAGGTTAACCCGCTTTCAATGTTGAGAAACTTGCAATATGTTCAATATTAAGGCTGTTGCAATTCCCGTACGATCGCGGCGGCCGGTGCAGTGATGAAAAACCGCCTGCTTTTCGTACATTGTTAACAGGGCTTGGAATAACGGTTTGTAACGAATTGCCAGTGGATCTACCCGACTATAAAATGCTGTCAGGAAAGCAGGGAGTTCTTCAAGGTTAACTCCAAACAATGGGCAGTTCGACGCAGGTATAACCGCTTTTTCCAACGCAGCGTATGATATCTTGTGTAGTAAAAAAAGCGCCTTCAATACGCAAGATATTATCTTTGTCTTCCAGATCAAAATTGATTTTCGAGCCTGGGTAGATTCGAGAAAGAAGACGAATGATGCGTTCAGCCTCCTGGAGATGCTCAACATCGGTTCTAAAAACTTTGATCATGTTATTTGCTTGCTTTAATGTGTCTTATTCTTCCTTACCAGAAACGAAAACGGATTAAAGGATACCCCCAAATTAATGTAGAATGTTGGATCAGGACTTGTTTGAAATACCGGATCGCCAAAAGAATCTTCTTTCCGGAATAATCGGCCTGATGTTGTCAATTTCATTCCCGTCTTAGCCGTGAGCACAAAATATTTTGCTAAAAGATGTTCATACACCAATCCCGAATTAAGATCCAATTGCCTGTATTCATATCGCTGTGAAGTGCCGTCAAGATCGTAAACATAAAAAGAAGTTCTATCTAATTCGGTTCCCAAAGACAGACGCCCATTGTTAAAGACATATTTTCGAAGGTAAATATTTCTTGGCAGTACAATGTCGGCTATAAGCCCATTATTGAATTTATGCTCATAAGAAAAGGTTGGTATAAATGGTGTTTGTGCGCTGGGATCGATATTAACCAACATTCCAACCATTAACCTGGTGCGTTGATTGGCTTTCAACACCATAGTGGCGGTCAACAGCCCTTTAACCCTTTCGAAATGTCGGTCACTGCCATCACCGGAAATGCTAGAGGTATAGATGGTCCGTTTGTTAAATAGCTTAGAGAAATAGGTAAGGGTCAAGGCTGAAAAGAGGTAATGATAATCTTCATCCACCGTTTTAATTGCACCGGTGGGTAACGACAAATCTGTGTTTAGTGAGGTGTATCGATAACCGGCTGTTGCGCCCAAAAGCCACGTCTTTCTTTTTATAAAATTAAAATTAGCGCTAATGTCGGCCTGTCTAATGTGATTAACCTTACTCTCCGGAATCGCATTGGGGCCTTTCTCGGAAGTAAATTTGTAAGGTGCCGTCTGAATGAACTCGATATTCAATGGACGGGTAAAGGCAAATTTATCGGCTACATAGGCCACGGCTTTTTTTCGTATGTTTAAACTATCGGATGTTGCCCTATACAGGCTGTCTTTCTGTTGCGAAAAACATTTTGCTGAACACAGTGCCAATAAGTTAAACAGAAGGAAGCTGGTTTTCTTTAAATTATCCATTTAATCGAGATTTTTTTATGTTGATGCTATGGCAGACGTTACAGGATAAACCGGTACTACTCGGCGATAATCAAGTAACGATATTTCGGAGTCATTTTTACTTTCCATATAATCCGATATGGGATTAACAGTCCAAAGAAAAGCATAAGCTTCTGACTTTTTTGGGTTTTTAGACCAAAGCCCTTACATATTATACTAAAGCCTTTCTATGGTAGATTTGGTATAATAAATAACAAGGTTAGTATAAAAACTAGTGTACATACTGCTTATCGAATTATCTTTGCTAAGAATTTGATCTTCCCCAATGCAGCAGCAGGAATCATTAGAAATAAAGAATACAGCGATTATCCGACTAATTGTAGACGAGCGTTATCGAGCGTTTCGACATATTTTTCTCTTTTTAGGCCTCTTTGTTATGATCTCCTTTACAAATCCCTTATCAGAATACACGGGGCTTTATCGTTATTATCGTCGGTTTTGTGTTTTTGCTCATTTAATATTCATGTTCTATGTGAATATGAATATTTTGATCCCTAAATTTTTCTTCAAAGGTAAATATGTACTATATATAGTGTCTTTACTCCTACTGGTAATGATATGCCTCTTTATGATGAAGTTTTTACTGGAAAACACACTCGACCCACAAAACGTTTCTGTAAACTATCAAAAGGGCAACCCTGCTAAAGGATTCTATGAAACTACACTCATATTAACACCAGTCATATTGGTTACCACGATGATCAAGTTATTTCAACGTTGGATACGCGATAATGAGCGGATGTCTGATCTTAAAAACCTCACCCTCACCATGGAACTAAACGAGTTACGAAATCAGATCAATCCGCATTTTCTTTTTAACATGCTGAATGGGATTAAAGCGCTGGTTCGCAGTAACCCTGAAAAAGCGACGCTCGTTATCATGAAATTATCTGAGTTTCTTCGTTATCAACTTTATGAAAATAATGTAGAAAAAACACCGCTCCGATCCGAGATTGATTTCCTAACTAACTTCCTCGAATTAGAGAAGATCCGCCGGGATAACTTTCAGGTTGAGGTCAATGATCAGTCGACGATACATAACTTAAATGCTATTTTTTTACCCGCCAATATTTTCACCACTTTCGTCGAGAATGCCATCAAACATAGCATTGATATAAAGCAAGGGGAATCTTATATCCGTATTGACATAAACGTAAATAATCATAAACTTTATTTTGATTGTGTTAATTCAATAGATCCCAATTATGTCGCTTCAGATAAAAAGAACAGCGGACTTGGGCTGGCAAATGTTAAGAGACGGCTACATTTATTATACGGCGATAGTTATACATTAAATACCACTTCTAAAGTAAACGAATACCATGTTCACTTAATCTTACCGATATGAATTGTATTATCGTAGACGACGAACCATTGGCGAGAGATGAAATGCACGCGCTGATTAAAGATGTCTCTGACCTTGACATGCTGGGCAAATTCTCCAATGCGCCGGCAGCGCTCGATTTTATAAGCACCAATGAAGTAGATCTTATCTTTCTCGATATTCAGATGCCTATGGTAACCGGCCTGGAGTTTGCTGCACAAATCCCCAACCAGGTGCTCACCATTTTTACAACCGCCTATCCGCAATATGCCTTAAAAAGCTATGAGCTTGACGCCATTGATTACCTTTTAAAACCCGTTGATAAATCCCGCTTGGAAAAAGCAATACATAAAGCCGAAATATATAAAACGCTGCTTTCGCATGCTACGGAAAAGAACACCATTGAAGCGAATACGGAGCAGTACTTGATCGTCAAATCTGATCGTCGATTTTATCGGATAAACTTCGAAGATATCCGATTTATCGAAGGACTCAAAGACTATGTCGTGATTTATACCAAAAGCCAGAAACTGATAACAGCGATGAACTTAAAGGCCATCCATCAGAAAATTCCTTCCGGGATATTCGTCCGTGTAAGTAAATCGTATGTGGTTAACAAGAAATATGTTGAATCATTCGACCATCATACCATTTATCTAACAGATAATGAAATACCTTTAGGAGAAGTCTACAAAAATGATTTTTTTAAGGAATATTTAGGCAATGTCTCCAATCCAGATATTCCCTGATCAAATTTGTCTTTATTTTAGGTAATTTCCCGAGACTTTAGACGCCGACCGCAGCAAACACGCGAGGATCGACGCCTATCTTTCTAATTATATCACAGTTACTACTTTACACTACAATACTATCGATGGCCGTATCCAATGCAGTTTCCTGAACCGCCGATACGGCAAAACCTTCGCCCCGAATAAAAGTAACATCGGTAATGCCTATAAATCCCAGAGCCATTTTAAGATACGGTGTCACGAAATCGAAGGATTTATAGTCGCCGGAGCTGTAAATGCCGCCTGTTGTTACCGCTACGTAGGCTTTCTTTCCCGTTATCAGACCTACCAGGCCCTCCGGCGTATATTTAAAGGTAATTCCTGCGCGTGTAATATGATCAATCCATGCTTTCAAGGTAGATGAAATACCAAAGTTGTACATTGGAGCACCAATTACCAAAATATCCGCATCCATTATTTCCTGAATCGCCTGATTGGAATGTTGTATAGCTGCCCTATTCTCATCTGTGTATTTCTCAGCTGGTGTAAAAAAGCATTGAGATGCACTTCTTCCAGATGAGGGAACGGGTTACGCGTTAAATCTTTCACTTTTACAAAAGATGCAGGCTCCTTTTCTCTAAGGCGGTCGATTACCGCATTCGCTAACTTGATACTGTTCGATTGCTCGCCCCTTGGGCTAGAAATAATATTTAGAATCCTTGCCATTTTATCTCTAATAATTTTTTGATTTGTTTTATGAGGTAAAATTAGGCAAGCAGCTCGCTGCCCGAAATAACATAGGTTAAGAAATTCGATTGATTTAGATCAAGAACTTACGTGACTAAGTAAACAATAAGGTGGGCAATTATCTCGCGGCTTTCCCAAATAGCGTAGTTGATAGGAAGGAAGTAGAGGGTGCCTAATGACAATCTAAGCTTTTTAGGCACCCTTATGAATATTTCAATTATTCCCAATCAAAAATCTGTTTAAGATTGGGATTGAGCATAATCTGTTGTTGCGGAATCGGTCGATAATAATATTTAGGGGCTACAAATGTTCCTACATCTTCTATTATCTGAATATTTCCCGCGTTTGCTCCTCCTAAGAAGACCGATACGTCCTGACCGAAGGTACCAACGCGGTAGTATTGGAGCACCTTACCCAAACTGTTGGTTTCTTTATCGTTAGGGATCGATTGCGAAGCAGGAAGCAAATAAATATCAGGCACGCCGTCACCCGTTAAATCATGTTTTCCCAACGAAGCAAAATAGATTCCCTGTGGTTCCTTTTCCAGTACTTTTCCCGCCTCCCACCGCATCAAATCATCATGTCGTAAACCCTCCATTGCCAGTTCTACCCTACGTTCCCTCCTGATTTCCAATAATTCGCTGCGCTGTGCAGACGAAAGGTTGGGAAATTTGGCAGCTTCAACTGGATCCATTGGCGGGTTTAAGGTCATGTGTGGCATACCAACACGATCCCTTAATTTATTCACCGTAATATCCAAGTCGCCTTGCGTAAGTTGCGCTAATTCGGCCCTAGCTTCCGCATAAATCAACAGGACCTCAGCAAAGCGATAAAGCGGCACATCCATATTATTCCGTACATCCTGATCTGTTGTATTATAAAAGCCTTTAATCTGATGATAACCCGAAAAGTTCTTCGCCAACTGTTGCACATATAAACCCGTTCCCTGCGCATAAGTACCGGAGCGCACCAAAACCCATCCCGGATAAGCAAAAGTTTGATATAAACGCGGATCGCGGTTGCTGAATTCTTCAACAAACTCGTTTTGCTGATAGTTAGGGCGACTGCTATAAAAAGAACCGTCCTTCATAAGATACGCCTGTACGAGATCCTTTTGCGGATAAGTCTCATAGTTGCCGAAAACCCCTTCGCCACTATCTCCATTCAGCACATTCGCTTGGTAAAACCGACCAAATATGATTTCCGGATTGCTTGAGAGATCCGCACTTGCGAAAAGGCTCCCATAGTCTTCATTCGGTTTTCCGGTAGAATAGAGACTAAAGGTCCCGCTGTCCATAATTTCTTTCGCCACAGCGGCGGCTTTTTGTAGCAGTTCATCAGCTGATTCTGACAAGTTCAGTTCAGCATGGTATTTCCGAAAAGTTCCTTCATATAACAAAAAGCGGGCATAATCAGCTTTGACCACCCAACGGTTCACGGCTCCTTTAGGGGCCGAAACATCCACATTGTTCATTGCGAACTCATAGTCTTCGATGAGGTGGTCGACCACGGTTTCCCGTGAGTCACGCCCGGCAAATAAAATGTCTTCGCTGTTTGCTTCCAATGGTACATCTATCCAGGGAACATCCGAATAGCGTTTTATTTTATCAACATAAAAGCGGGCACGGAAAAAACGGGCTAAACCTTCGAAGTGGTTTAAGCGGTCCTCTGCAGCGTTGGCCCTCCGGAAATGCGCCAAAAAGAAATTAACATTTCTGAGCTGGCCCCAGTCCCACCCACCGGTAATTGTGGTAGAAGAAGGATTGGTGGTCATCATGGTTTTCAATTCCACATTGCCCGTCGAGAAGGCATTGTCGGTTAAGTTATAAGCATCTGCTGTATAAATACCGGTAGAAGGAAAATTGTAAAGATTATAAATATATAAGTTTAAGTCTCCTTCCGTATTGAAAAAATTGCCCGCGTCAATATCCGTTTCGGGTGTTTTTTCCAAAAAATCATCATTACAGCTTACTGTCGAAAGGGCTAGGAGTCCGATGAACAGGCCGATTTTAAGAAACTTGTTCTTCTTTGTATATTCTATTGCTGACATGTTTTTATTTTTTAAAAGATGGCATTGATTCCTACCGAATAACTCCTTTGAAAAGGGTAAGTCATTCCATTTCCTTTTCTACCGATGCCACTGGTCGGATCGGTATTGATATTTGCGTTCGTACTTTCGGGATCATAAAAATCTTTGATTCCCGACCATTCGAAGAGGTTCTCACCGGAGGCATAAATGCGAAGACGGGCCAAGCCTATTTTTTTTATCAATGTTTCAGGTAAAGTGTAACCGATTGTAATATTTTTTATACGCAGATACGAACCGTTAAGCAGATAGCCGGTTTGGGGAATGGCCAATCCCATCGCATCGTCAATTCTTGTTCCTAGGTTAGCATCAGCCAACCACGATTGCATAATCGGGTATTTTCCGTTGGGATTTGCATCTGCAAGTCCGAGGTTCAGATAAGATTGCGAATGACGCGCCCTTTGTTCATCACTATCGCCGGTAGGTCTATAAAAGTCGAGCAAATGCTCATAGATATTTCCGTAGGGCTGTTGGTAAAAGCCCCAATAAAGGTAATCGATTGGATAATAATCCCGTTTTCCAACACCTTGTAAAAAGACCCTGACATCAAAATTTTTCCACGAGGAGTTTAGATCAAGACCAAACTGGTAGCGTGGTGTTGAATTTCCGATTACGGTTAAATCCTTTGTGTCGTCCAGCGTATAGCCCTTTTCAATTTTTCCGTTACCGTCCCGATCGATATATTTGGGCCATCCCGGTACAATCTGTAACGCACCCCAAGGAATAATAGCTGACTCGTCTAATTGTGCAATCTCGTCGGTATTGGCAAAAAGTCCGTTGCTTTGCAATCCCCAGATTTCCCCCAGCTCCATTCCTTTGTAGTATTGCAGGATGCTTCCGTTCGGATTATCAAACCGTGTAATATGTGTTTTAGAATCGGAGAGTACAAAGCGGCCCTGGAAGGTCAGTGGGCTTCCGCCAACCTCATATTTATTCTGATATCCAAATGAAAGCTCCCAACCCTTGGTTTGCAGGTCGGCAGCATTTTCACTCGGCTCAACGGCACCCAATACGCCGGGGAGCTCCTTTCCGCGTGTTAACATATTGAGGGTGTTCCGTTTATACATGTCGAAAGTCAGCGTAATACGATCCTGGAGGAGCCCCATATCCAAACCGACATTAAGTGTATTCACCTTTTCCCACGTATAATTGGGTGAAACCAGGAGCGGCGGACTGATCATGGTCGGGCGCGAATCACCGATCAGGTAACCGGACTGTGAAGCCTCCATGAAAGGAAGATAGCCGTAGTTGGCCACGTTCTGATTTCCTAAGGAACCATAGGAAGCCCGAAGCTTTAGATTATTGACGGTCTGACGGATACCGTCCATAAAAGACTCCTGATCGATCCGCCATGCAGCGGAAGCGGAAGGGAAAAATCCGAAGCGTTTATTTTTGGGAAAGCGTGAAGAGCCGTCATATCTTCCGTTGAATTCCACGATATAACGGTCATTATAAATATAATTGACTCGACCGAAAGCACCTCTAAGCGCATAGGTCCTGATATCTTCCTCGCCATTGGTCAATCCTGTGGCTAAGCCAATCGTGGGATAAGATGAAGAAATCAGGTCCTGTTTGCTGACATAAAAAAATTCGTCACGGTAATTTTCCTGGTTATACCCCACAATGGCCGACAAACTGTGTTTTCCGAAGCTTTTATTCAATGTCCCATAGATATTGAATACTTGATAGGTAATAGATTCGGCATCTCTTCTGGCACTATTCTCTCCTTCCTCACGTACATCATTCGGACCATATCCGATTTGATATTTGGTATTATAAGAATTCGTGTTGATGGAGGTATTTCTAAAGGTAAAATCACTATTAACGGTGAGCAACTTATCCCAAAAAGACATCTCCGTGGTGAAGGTAGACTGAATCATGTTTTGTTTCACCGTCGTTGCACCACCGTCAACTAGTTGGGCGGCCAGCCGACCTACGGTTTCATTTGCCCAGGTGCCATCCGGATTCTTATCCCATGAAGTAGGAAAAATAGTATACAGATCATAAATACTGAAAGGAGTGTTCGTAACAGGCAGTGATGAGGAAGCTTGGCTGGGATTGCTGTAAAATCGGGTCGGCGATTTTCGGTTCGTATAGGTATAATAGGTGTTATTCCCAACTTTAAGCCACTTCTTTAAGTTATAATCAATTTTAGCGCGCAGACTATAGCGTTCATTGTAATCATCGGCCAAGGTTAACGGACTGTTCTGTCTGTTATAGCCGCCTGATAGGTAATATTGTGCTTTATTGTTTTCGCTCACGCCGCTAATGGCGAGGTCGTGATTTTGGTTGAAGTTATAATCATCCATAAAATAGCGGCTCCAGTCTCGATTACCCATATATTCCCATAAGCTGGGATCGGTAGGATTTACCCGTACCCCGGCGATAGACGGATTATCCGATCGTTCTTTGGCATATTGGTAAAATTGATCGCTATAATTAACGTTATCCCAAGGGGTATTATCGGTAGATAATTCCAGTAAACGCGAAAAGATGTAAGGGTCTGTCACCATTTTCGGCAAAACGGTAGGTTTATTTAGGCTGAAATTATTGGAGTAGCTGACGGTAGCACCCGCTACAGCGCCTGTTTTAGTTTTAATTAAAATCACCCCAAATGCCGCCCGCGCCCCATAGATGGCCGCAGCGGACGCATCTTTGATCACCGACATCGTCTCAATGTCCTGTGGCGCTATCAGGTTCAGTTCAGCGGCACTTATCTGCACACCATCAACCAATATAAGCGGCCCGCCACCATTGATGGAAGTGATGCCCCGAATGTTGATGTCCGCCGCTTCACCCGGACCACCGGATGCAAAGCGGATATTTAAATTTGGCACCATTCCCTGCAAACCTTGCGCAACATTTGCTATTGGCCGATTCTGTAGGTCTGTTGCTTTCACTTGGTCGACCGCACCGGATAGGTTCACTTTCTTCTGTGTTCCGTAACCAACCACGACAACTTCGTTAAGGCTTTGTTTGTCATCGGCCAATATGATGTCGTAATGCTCAGCCGCTGTTACCTTTACCTCTTGCGGCAAATAACCAATGGCAGAGATATGCAGCACATCCCCTGTTTTTACTTTTAAAGAGAAAACGCCGTCTATCGTTGTCGACGTTCCCTGTGTCTTACCAACAATGGCAATACTCACACCGGGCAGTGTTTCGCCAATCGAGTCTTTCACCGTTCCGGAAATTGTGCGGTCATCTTGACGCACCTGTCGGCCATATACCCCATACTGCCAGATGATCAGCGGGCTTATGACAAATAACAGTAAAATCTGTTTCATAACTATTTTTTAAGATTAGGGATCTGGCAACAAAGATGAATTTCAGATGTTAAGGAGGAATTAATATATCGTTATTTTAATTGAACATTCATTCAATTAAAAAAAAAAAGACACTTACTGTCAGTCACTATCATAGGCCACTAACCTTATGGCGGCGTTGTTACGATCAATAAAGATGCGCAAGTCCGCTTCCGAAATATGCAGACAGAATAGCAAATTAGGAAGGAATGCTTGTAGGAGACGCTAGGTTAACTTTAACAGATCATAAACTTCCTCTTTGTATTGATTGAGTCTATTTTCGACCATCGACTTATCTTCTACCAACGATAAATAAAAATAAGCGCCATCCAGAAAAATAAAAATCAGATCAGCCGTATGCGCTGGGTTCGTTAGACGCAGCTGTTCCCGGTCGTTCAATTTAGCGAGTATGGTGCTAAGCATCGATCGTAACGAGTCGAGAATGGTAATGTATTTACGCCTAATTTGTTTGTTCCGGAAACTCTCTGCATAAAAGTCGTAGAATAGACTATCATCAAATAATTTGTTCCATTTCTTTGAAAAGAGTCGATCAATAATATCGTAGAGGTCTGTCAGGCTATAATCTTTTTCCTTGTCTATGTTGAAAATCAGCAGATAGCGTTCCAATAAGTAATCGATCAACGCTTCCTTTAAATCCTCTTTAGTAGCAAAATAATGGATGATAAGGCTGGGGTTTATATTCATCACTTTAGCCACTTTTGCTATTGAAGTATTGGCGTAACCAATTTTTTTTGCTACTTTATAGAAGACTTTGATAATCTCCTGTTTCCTGATATCTTTTATACTTTTTCTACCCATATATTTATCGTACTGAAATCGGTTACAAATAGATGAGTTATTATTGAATGAACATTCAATTAATTAATAAAATAAAGATTTCTTAATGATGGCTTAACTGCTCAAGCTGAATTTTACCGCAATGAATGTAAGTGCGACAAAAAGAAAAACCCAATGTCATCCCTATTAAAGAACCAAGTTAATCAATCCTTTCTGATTATGGGGATAATTCGGGATATTTGATTTTTGCCGAAAGATTTAAAACATGAAACCATCATGATTTATTCAAACCACACAGGGGAATGAATAAATCTGATAGCTTCATCACCACTAAAAAGCAAATTTAAATAGATGAAAAAACTTAGTATTTTAGTTCTATTCTGTATGTGCTTTGGCCCCGTCATTGCACAACGACAAAAAAAGGTAGTTTTCATAATTGCAGATGGCATTTCAGCCGATGCATTGGAGCGAACAGACGTGCCAAATATGAAAAAGTTGATGGCGAAAGGCGCCTACCTTCGCGCTTACCAAGGGGGTGAAGCAGGCTCGTATAGTGAATCGCCAACAATTTCTGCTGTAGGCTATAACAATGTACTAACAGGCGTTTGGTATAACAAACACAACGTTCCGGATAATGATATCAAAGATCCCAATTACAACTATCCAACGATTTTCCGTTTACTGAAAGATGCTTTTCCAAAGAAAAAAATTGCCGTTTTTTCCAGTTGGCAAGATAACAGAACGAAGTTAATCGGCGAGAACCTGGCACAAACGAATTACATTAAGATGGACGAAGCGTTCGATGGGTTGGAATTGGACACAGTGAAATATCCACATGACGCGAAACGCCGGTTTATGTTGGCAATTGATCAGGCAGTTAGCGCTAAAGCTGCCGAATCGATTGCCGAGCGGGCACCCGACCTCTCCTGGGTATACCTCGAACACACGGACGATATGGGCCACATGTATGGCGACAGCCCCGAATACACAGAGGCTATACAAAAGGTAGATGAAGAGGTTGGGCAAATTATGGCCGCTATAGACGAACGCGAAAAAAAATTCAACGAAGACTGGCTACTCCTGGTAACTACGGATCACGGAAGAGCAGAAAAAGATGGTAAAGGCCATGGGGGGCAGTCCTTTCGCCAGCGCTCAGCATGGATTCTCAGCAACAGGCCACTTAAAAACACCTATAGTGCAATGCTATACCCTTCTGTCGTTGATATTCTACCTACCATTGCCCGATATATGGAGATTCCTGTTCCGACAATAGCCGCACGCGAATTGGATGGTATTTCTTTAATGGGTGAAGTAGCAATAGCGCTTCCAAAAGTTCATCGCCTAAAAGAACACCTCGACATTTTTTGGACTCCCCTGAAGCAGGAGGGCGAAGTGAAGATCTGGCTATCCACCACCAATAATAAAAAAACGGGCAAAGAAGATGAATATCGGCTCATGGGCACGTATCCATTAACCGGTAAACATGCGCTTGTTTCTATCAAAGATATTCCTTCCCCTTTTTATAAAATAGTGTTGGAAACGCAAGACAATACGGTCAATCGCTGGGTAACCGAATAAAGGTTACCTGCATATCTAATATGCTTATCGTTTAAGGGTTTAACTGCTTTTGGCCGGCCGCTGTCTTTCGAAATTAGATATTCCGGTATATTTGCAAAAAAGAGCTATTCAAATCTTTATTTTGAAAGACCGTATGATCATGAAGTCGATAGCAGTTAGTAAAGCGTCGCTTGGCGAGTTAAAAGTTATTCAAGACCTTGGCCGAACAACCTTCTTTGAAACCTTTGCAGCCAGTAATTCCGAAGCCGACATGCGCACCTATTTGGAGGCAAATTTCAGCGAAGAAAAGATCAGAACCGAACTAAATAATGCAGAATCGTTATTCTTCATTGCCTGGGACGGAGAAGAGGCGGTAGGTTATCTGAAAATTAATGTGGGCCATGCGCAAACCGAAGAACAAGGCGACGAAGCATTGGAAATTGAGCGTATCTATGTAAAAAGTAGCCATCACGGAAAAAAGGTCGGACAGCTTCTTTATGAAAAGGCGCTCGAAGTGGCAAAATCGTTAAACAAAGTATACATCTGGCTCGGGGTTTGGGAAGAAAATCCACGAGCTATCCGATTTTATGAAAAGAACGGATTCGTTGCATTCGATAAGCACATTTTCAAAATGGGCACCGATGAGCAAACGGATATTATGATGAAAAAGAATCTGAAATAAGCCGTTTCCATGTCAGTCATTGCTTAATAATTTTTATTAAAAAACCCACCCCGGGGAAGGGAATGGGTTCTACTAATTGAATTGGACAAGTTTGGCAACTTGTTTTCGAAGTCACCATAAAAATAACAAGCCTGCATTATAATGACATTAAAGACCACGAACGATGAGCGGTTATTTTCTTTGCTAATCGATTGCTCTCAGCACCCTTGTATCCGTTTGGCAGCATCTGATGCAACTAACAGCCCACCTACCATCATAATAATATCCTTAAGAACCAATCTGCCCGCGCCTGAGAGATAAGGAAAGCCGTAATTGGGCGTTGGAAAATCGCCTCCCAAATTTGGCACATATACCTCCGGTGTGGTGATGAGGAAGGATAAGGTTACGATCGACATGGCGGCAGTTAACAATCCGCCCAGCAGGCCTATTCGTGCCGACCATATCCCTGCTAAGGTCAATAGTCCAATAACAATGATGACGGTGCCCAAGCCGAAAGCAAAAAGGTAGGTCCCATTTTGTTTATGCCAGGCCACATTTTTAGCTACTGTCTTCCCTTCCGGGTTTTTATACTGCTGGTATTCCGGTGCATTCTTTGTGTAAAAGAAGCTCATAAATGGACTGTTGGCAACAAAAGGGACAATTCCATCAGCCTCATATTGAAAGGCTTTCAATCCTCCTATCCAAGCCATTACAATAAAAATGACAATACGCATAAGATGAACAAAACTCGCTTGTCCATTTGCTAAAACGTTCAATAGCTGTTTCATATTTTATTTTCTATTGAACAAAGGTAGCGGGCCGCTTAGGTTTATAAAATGGACAGAAACGGCATTATGGTACACTATTTTGCCGCAATGGAAATCCCCACTTTCGAGCGAAATTCCGATGGAGAGATACCCACATTTTTTTTAAAGTAACGACTGAAATAATGTTCATCATCAAAATTTAGTTGTACAGCGATTTCTTTTATTGATTGATACGTCAGGTGTAAAAGCTTTTTCGATTCCAATATAATCCGATCTTGAATAAAAATAGAAGGCGCTTTACCTAAATGTTTCTTGATTTTTTTACTAAAGGCATCTATACTGAGGTTAAAATGTTGCGCATAAAAATTCACAGACTTTTCCCTCATAAAATTTGCTTCCAGTAATTGCTGAAAAATGCGCCCCTCACCTATATCCTCCTGCTGTGGAATTTCATGTAGATTAATCTGATGCTTCTTCACTTGACTCGATAAAGCCAAGATCAATTGCAGGTAGGCTTTGACCACCGCATCAGAAAATTCAAGGCCAACCTTTAGTTCCTTCTCCATTTTGCGAACAAGTTGCTCGATCTCAAGATATATTTCCTTTCCCAAGTTAACATGAGGTTGTAGATAGATGTTATTAAAAAGCAGGCCGTTGCAAGCCACTTCTTTTTTATGGTATTCAATACAATAGAAATCTCCGTGAAACAGCAATTGCAAACCGGTTGTCAACGGACCTTTTAACCAACTCAAATGTTGATACGGGCTTAGGCAAAGTAAAGAGTACGGAGCGGTTTTATAGTTCGTAAAATCTACCGTCATCTCCATCGGATCGCGGAGCAGGAAAATTTGATAGAACTCATTATCTTGAGTTTGTACTTCGTTGCCAATGGTACGGATAGAAAGCATAAGGCAAAGTTAACTTGATTTTTTCTTTTCTAATTATACTTAATTAATATGGTTGCAAGTGCTATACTTTGCCTATACCCCTATTCAATATCAGCGCCTGTGTTGTCATTACCATACGCGAATACAAGCTTTACATGCTTGTCAACTAGTGAATTTTAACCGTCAAATATAAGTGTGCGGCTCATACAAATATCATGTGTCCTCTACTCGCAACTTAACATGTGCATCTTAAATTTTGACAGTAAGTCAACTAGATTCTTAACGCGAAGCTTCTTATAAATCTTGGATTTGTACGTACCGATAGTAGACGTATGCAGCACCAATGTATCAGCGATTTCGCTTACTCTCATACCTTTGATTAACATCTGGCAGACCTCCATTTCGCGGTCAGTCAATTTGTTTAGCGGACTCAAAGATTGATGTTTTAGATTAAACCGTTTGTTTAACAAATGCTCCTTTAATCTATTGCTGACGTATTTTTCGCCACGGAGTATTACGCTCAAAGCCTCTTTAATCCGTTCTTCGTTTTCGTTCTTCTGTAAGAAACCATCGGCCCCAGCATCTAGGTATCGTTCACCATATACCAATTCATCATAAGTAGAGAATAGTAAAATTCTTGTACTTCTTTGATTTTCCTTCAATGATCTTATCAGGTAAAAACTATTAGCGTCCAAGATATCGCTATCCAGGAGTATGATATCAATTTGTTGTTGCGACAAAATTCTTTTACATTCTGTTAGGTTCTCGGCCAAAGAAACTATTGTCCCTGGCAGCCAATTTTCGATAATAAACTTCAAGCCCAGGCGCTCGGCAACGCGATCATCGGCAACAGTTATTTGTAATGGCATGATCTAAATACTTAATGATATATAATTGGATTTATAAATGAGCGAACCGAAAATTTTATAAATATTCGGTTCAATCGAAAGACCGAAAATTGTATCAGGTTTTTTTGAAAAAGAAGTAAAAATGTACTCATAGAGATCCTATTAGTAAGCAACATATCGTAACGTGTCGTCTTTAATTTACCCTCATTATCGGTAGGTTGAACAAATATATATATATGACCGAACCAGACGTTATTCAAACCGTTCATTACTCCGCTTCATGTTCATTCCGTTCACGCATATAAAAAGTATACCTTAAAGCTCTTGGTGAAACCACTCTTTTTCTTTATTTTGATGCAATAGATTGTTCATTACAAATGGTTAGACGGCGGGTTGCCGCAACCGATAAGGTTCGGCAGACTCAAGGTCCAATGCTGGTGCCTCAAACTTGATGTTCTGATTGCGCTAGAACAATAGTCCTTAAAAAAAGTGTCCAAAGCATTATCGGACACTTTTATAGCAAATGCGGAAAAATTAGCGTTACTTTAGGGCGTTCCGTTTCATAAACACCGCCACAGGTGCATTTTCGCTATTATCAAGTAACACCTCTTTATGTATATGAAAGCCCACCAAAGGTCCATAAAGTTTTGCCGATCTTCGAGTGCTAGCAAGAAGAAACGGTGTTTCATAGCCAAGTTTATCATAATGGTTCAAGGTCCATTTAAGAATGTGGCTACCATAACCGCGGCCTTGAGATTGCGGTAATACTCCCATATAATCGGGCAGCATACATCCTTTTAGCTTTGCAGAATCGATCTCAACATCGCCTGCTCTATAGAGTTCATAATAGCGTTTTACTCCTTCTGGATCAAGAATCTCATACCAGCGCTTCTTCCACTCACCCGGTTCTTGAAGACTGTAACCGTGCCATGTCCAAACCAGAACAACCTGCTGGTCCGGGCTGCTAAACACTGCGCCTCCGGACTCAAGTGCATCTTTCACTACGGCCTCAAAAAAATCTCTCAATACCGCTTCGTTCGTCTTTTCACCAATCCAGAACTTCAATACAGGATCGTTCAAAAAGGCTTTCGCTAGTACGTTCCATTGCCAAGGTTCGGGACTTTTAATTTGGATGGGGTCAGGAAGCTTCTGTTTAGTTTCTAAGTTTTCTAAAGTGTTATTCATATCAATTTAAAATTATGTAATGGTTCTAATGTTGGGCATCCAATTAGTTAATAGGACAACATATATTCTCCCGACTCTTCTGCATCCTTTTTTGACGGCACAATAGAAATTTCGTCTACGAAATGATCGATTGTTTCTTTTGAAACGCCTGGCATACAAATCAAGTGGGATTGCCCAGCTTCTGTTGCTAATTGCCATTTTGCACGGATTGATAAGGCGGGTTCAGGAAATACGAGGGTAATCGCATTTCTGTTGCGCCAGGCCGGTATACCTGCCGCCTGTAGTCTTGATTGCGTATAAGAAGCCAAAGAAACACTTTCAACGGCGCGCTGGACGAGTCCTTCCCTTCCGTATTTTTTAATGGCATACCACAAAAACAAAGGGCCATGGCCATTTCGGGAGCCAGTTATTGTACTGTCCAACGAACCTATATAAGGTACCGGCTGGCCAATTCGATCTTTGTAATTTTTTCGTACAATCACCACTCCACAAGGCATTGGCGAACCAATAAACTTATGACCGCTACAAGCTATACTGTCTGCGCCATGGGCGAAATCAAATGTTGGATCTTCTTCCAATAAAGGCAAATAATTGCCAGCAAGCGCCGCATCACAATGAATGTAATAAGAATTTATAGCAGTATCCTTTAAAAGTTGCCGGATTGTGGCAACGTTATCCTTGGCTTCGGTCATTGTCGTCCCGACGTTGGCAACCACTATAACCGGTCGTTGTCGATTCGATTTGATAGATGCTTCCAAATCCTCATAATCCATCTCACCGTTGGCTTGGGTGCGAATTATAATCGATTGCATACCCAGTAGATGAATGCTTTTGGGCACACTGTAATGACTCGAGGTCGAATAATAGACGATCGCTCGTGAGTACAGTTCTCGGGCAACATAAAGGCCGTACAAATTACCTTCACTACCACCGTTGGTGGCATAACCCCACCAGTTATCCTTAGGTGCCCTAAATAATTCAGCAAAAAAAGCTAACACTTCCCGTTCCAATGCACGAGAGCTAACTTTATAAGTTGATTCGATGAAAGGGTCTCCTATATTATTAAGGGAATAACCCAGCAAGGGATAAAGCTCGCTATAATTGAAATCCGTGGCGAAAGGATAACCAATAGAATTTGCTGCCCGCTGGACAATTACGTCCATTTGACGGTTTAATTGTTCTTTGTCTTCAGTTGTCATTTTATATGAAAATGGTGGTTTAACACTCGAGTAATTCCATCTTTATGTTGATCTTCATTCAGCAACCATTAGCTCACTAAAAGAGTCCTCAACCACACGAATATAATTTCAGATCTAAACTAGCATGAAATGTTTACACAAATCCATCCCCACCTTACACGAAAACATTGAAAAAAAGTAAATTGTAGTTATTTTTCTATCCTATATAGAAATTTTACGATGGCTAACTTTAAGTTATATGTTATTCTTTTTTCACTTATTAACGTTAACATTGGGAAGTCGGGCTATTAGAATGCCGTATCGGCAGCACTACGGCTTTACGAAAAACCAATAGGAATAGCATGAGGAAGGCAAACAATTAAATCAAACAGGATTTAACATTGACTTTATATCATATCCATACATTTGTGCCGAGTGACCATTAACGAAAGGCGTGTTCTTAAGCACCCTAATCAACAGATCTAATGCATAGTTTAGCGGATAACGCGCTGTTTCAATTAGTGCCTTTGGAATAACAAAAAAGGCACTTATTCACTCCGGTTTAGCAATATAATCTTGCTAAACCGGTGCAAACAAACGCTGCAAATCATCATCAGCCTATTATTCAAAGAAAACCTTTCAACTACTTAACCACTCAACTACTCCACTTAACTAGTTGTTTGAATATCTTAAGAAAATGTTTGATAATCATTAGCCCAAATCCGGTAATAAGATTAACTTTGATAGTAGGATGACAAAATTTAGCCAATGATTTCATTTACAGTCAACAACAAAACGTATCAGCTTGATCTGGACCCCAACATGCCATTGCTTTGGGCCTTACGGGATGTCGTCGGGCTCACCGGCACCAAATATGGCTGCGGTGTCGCACAATGTGGCGCCTGCGTCGTACATCTTGATGGAGAGGCGGTCCGATCCTGCATAACTAAATTAAGCAGGGTTGCGGGTAAACATGTTACTACCATTGAGGGTCTGTCGGAAAAAAACGACC
This sequence comes from Olivibacter sp. EAT-5, assembly GCF_044784325.1. Lineage (NCBI taxonomy): Bacteria > Pseudomonadati > Bacteroidota > Sphingobacteriia > Sphingobacteriales > Sphingobacteriaceae > Olivibacter > Olivibacter sp. EAT-5. Next base: position 6,129,773 of record NZ_CP173028.1, read on the forward strand.
ATCCTTTGCAGCAAGCCTGGGCCGCAGTGGACGTACCACAATGCGGTTACTGTCACTCCGGCCAGATTATGTCGGCCGCCGTATTACTGCGAGAAAAACCCAATCCAAGTGATGAAGATATCGACAATGCCATGGCGGGCAATATATGCCGGTGTGGCACGTATCTGCGCATACGTAAAGCTATACATCTCGCCGCCGAACTACAGCAGAAAACATCAGAACGATAATTAAGGAAGACCTATGGCAAAAAAGCTCAAATTGATTATTTACGCCGTAATGATTGCTGCACTCGGGTTCTCTCTTTATACCGGTAAAGAGAACACTTACGCACGCGATACCGGTAGACCGATTAGCAAAAGGAAGTTGGCCGATGACAGTGTTCGATCAGTCAGAGCGTTTAACAAAGTATATGCCGTGCTGATGAGCCCCCGATGTGTAAACTGCCATCCCGCCGGCGATGTGCCCCTACAAGGCGACGACAGCCATTTGCATACCATGTTGCCAAAAAGAGGGGCAGATGGCAAAGGTCTCTTCGCGATGAAGTGTGCAAACTGCCATCAACCTGAAAATACACCTGGACCGCACACGCCTCCCGGAAATCCCAACTGGCACCTTCCTCCGGCAGACATGAAAATGGTTTTTCAGGGTAAAACAGCCCATGAACTTGCAAAGCAGTTGTTAGATCCTCAACAAAACGGCCATAAAAACAAGCAACAACTGATTGAACATGCTGACGACGACTTGGTACTTGCCGGATGGAATATGGGAAAAGGGCGCACCAAACCACCGTTGAGCCATGCGGAATTCAAAAAGGCCTGGATTGAGTGGTTGGAAACAGGAGCTTATGCGCCACCCGCAAATTAATAATACAAGGTAAGAAAGCATCGCACATATGAAGGATTCACTTAAGCGAAATAGCCAATATTCACAAGAAGAGGCCACGCGTCTTTCACGGAAAATTTTTTTAAAAGCCGCTGGCCTGGGTTCAGCAGCATTGGCGCTGGGCTTTTATTTTCCCGCTGGCGCCCACATCGTAAATATACTTGCAGGAGAAACAGCAGCGGATAACGAAGCCCCTTTAGTATCACTAAATGCATGGATACATATCGATACAAACGGTCAAGTAACCTTGTTTGACCACCGCGCCGAAATGGGCCAGGGTTCCTATCATTCGGTTCCTCAAATTATCGCCGAAGAGTTGGAAGTAGATCTAAAAGATATTCAGGTATCCTTTGCTCCGGGCAATCGGAACGAATATGGAGGACAGATTACCGGTGGCAGTTCAACTATTCGCGGAAGCTATAAAAAACTGCTCAAGCTAAGCGCTACTGCCCGCATGATGCTCGTACAGGCGGCCGCCAATCAATGGAAGGTAGATGTATCGACCTGTTACGCAGCATCCGGTCACGTTATCCATAAGCCTTCCGGAAAGAAGCTCCATTATGGGCAATTGGTTGTTGCTGCATCAAAACTTCAGCCGCCTAAGGAAGTTCCGTTAAAGCCCGTTTCCGAATACAAGCTGATACGGAAAGCGAGCCGTCGGATCGATACACCATTAAAGACCAATGGCAGTGCCGTTTTCGGACTTGATAAGCGTATTCCCGATATGTTGTTCGCTACGGTGGAGCGCAATCCCCGCATGCGCGGCACTGTCCGATCTTTCGACGATTCGGACACGATGAAAGTAAAAGGGGTAACGAAGGTCTTCAAAGTAAGGATGAAAGTTTTTAACACCTGGCGCGAAGGGGTCGCTGTCGTAGCCGATTCAACTTGGGCGGCAATGCAAGGCAAAAAGGCCTTAAAAGTTGAATGGGATGATAGCAATTTTGAACATATAAGCACCCCTGAAATCTATAGGCGACAAAAAGAACTACTTTCCGGTCAAGAAGGCTTGATCTTTCAAACGCAAGGCAATCCATCGGAAGTCATTACCGCCGCCAGCACCGACGCCAAGTTAGACGTGTTATACGAAACACCTTACCAATCGCACTACGCGATGGAGCCGGTGAACTGTATCGCTCATTGGAAAGGCGATACGGTAGAAATTTGGGGGCCGATACAAGCCCCCGAAATGGTTCAGGACGCGATTGCCCAAGAGTTCAGTATTCCATGGCAAAACGTGAAGGTCAATATGACTTTTCTAGGCGGAGGCTTCGGACGTAAAGCCTTCATGGACTACCCTTTTGAGGCTGCCGCGATATCAAAAGAACTCGGAAAACCCGTACAGGTTGTCTGGACCCGCGAAGATGATGCAACCCAGGGCCCCTATCGCCCCGGCATATCCTATCGATGTGAAGGGGTTGTAAAGGCAGGTAAAATTGAGGCGATGAAAGTCCGTCTCTGTGGACAAAATATTGGCCATTTCAGTAGTAACGACCGGTCAAAGCCTAACGGAAGCACCAGTGAGGGTTTCCTTAAGCCCTATACACAGTCGATCCCGCATCTTAGCATCGCTGATGTCACCTTTGAGCTTCCCATACCGGTTCTATGGTGGCGTTCGGTATACGCATCCACCAATGGATTTGCTTACGAAAGCTTTATTGACGAGTTAGCAGTTGCCGCCGGTACCGATCCGCTTGAGTTTCGTCGACAGCATTTGCCGGATGAACGCGTTCATAAACTAATCGATAAACTGGAAGCGGTTTCCGGATGGAAATCGCGGGGTACTAACAAAGGGTATGGCGTGGCGATTACAGAATGTTTTAATTCAACGGTAGGCCAGGTAGTAAAAGTTTCTCGCATTCCGGAGGGAGGAATTAAAATAGATAAAGTATGGGCCGTAATCGATTGTGGCTGGTATGTAAACCCCGATATTATCCACGCTCAGGTTGAAGGCAGCGTTGCCATGGGGCTAGGTGCTGCAGCTTTGCATGAAGTCACTTTTACCGACGGACTGGTTGACCAGAAAAATTTCTACGACTATAATATGCCCCGCATTGCGGATATGCCGCCGGTTGAGGTACACATCATCGACAATGCCGAGGATGCGGGCGGCGTGGGAGAACCGGGACTACCACCTTTCGCTCCCGCGCTGGCTAATGCCGTGTACGACTTGAGTGGGAAGAGAATTAGGCGGCTGCCTTTCAGCCTTGCATCCGTGTAATATACATTATTCAGTTGTCAATGAATATAAGAAAGCCGATCGGATTTCACTGATCGGCTTTCTTATAAATTGCTACTTTAAGCCATGAACTTCGTGATGCTATCTGTTAAAAAGTCTAAAAAGGACAGGCATGTCTTGTCGTGTTCATTAAAATAGCTTAAATTGCACAATAAATGATCCGCACGTTATCAAATAGGATAAAAACATATTACCCATACGGTCTCGTATTTGTAACCATGCTTTTAACGCTACTGACGTCCTGTCCAATTAAAAGTGGCATCAAAAGTCTTGCAGGTATTCCGATAAACGTTGAACAAGGCCATGCTAAAAGCGGTGTCGTAGGGAACATTCTTGGACAATGTATGAGTGGGTCAACAACAGATTCGGTCATCACCAAATCGATGTCTCACCATACCAACAAATTACTTCCCAGCGTCATTTTTATCGCGGCGTTTTTACTTCTACTCGGTTTCCGGATTTATAAAGGTCAATCTAATCTGTTTTATAGGAAACTAAAAGTTCCTAATATTGTTCCTCTCTTTCTTCAATACCGAAAACTCGTCATTTAATACCACTTCCCTTTCTCTTTTTTCTATTAGCTGCAAGGCATCAATAGACAACAACTTTATTCATTTTAGATCATCAGCACTTTACAAGAAGTAATAATTATTTAAATAAGCGGTCATGAAGACACAATTTATAAATCCGGCAATCCGCACAGGCGCGTTGGTTATGGTAACGATTTTTATAATGGCCTGTGGGAACAACGCAACACATGAAGAAAAAAATCCTACGAAAGGACATAGCGAAACACAAGCTTCAAGCATGAGCCAAACGGCAGATCTGATATTTCAGGATCAAAAGGGTAAAACCGTATCATTAAGTTCACTAAAAGGCAAAGTGGTATTCATTAATTTTTGGGCAACCTGGTGCCCTCCCTGTATACAGGAAATGCCCTCCATTAATAAATTAAAGCAGTCTTTTAATGGTAATGACCATATTGTATTCCTGATGGTAGACGTCGATGCGAATATCAAAAAATCGACCGGCTTTATGGAAAAAAATCAGTACGACTTACCGGTGTATGTTCCCGCCAGTGAAATACCACCAAGTTTTTTGGGAGATGCCATTCCAACAACGGTAATACTAGACAAAAAGGGGAATCTAATTGCCCGCATGGAAGGTGGTCGGGATTATGCAGATCCTCAAATGGTAACAGCCTTGAATGCGTTGATTAAAAGTGATGAATAAGCATTAACAAAAGTAAATAGAAACGAACTATGTTTAATAATAAGGAGATTTCAACGGAAAAATCGTCAGCAAATAAGTTTTGGCAATTTGTCCGAAAAAATGCGTTTTCTATCCTAATGGGAATTATTGCGTTGACCATGCTGATCAGTCCCGGAGCAAAATCGATGGTGCTTCGGCAGCTTATGCTTACCGGATTGTTTAATGCCTCGATAGACCAAAAGAGTTTCGATGCCACAGATCAATCGATTGTTGATTTTGACTTTGAAGACGACAAAGGGCGTATTCAAAACACCTCCTCACTACGAGGCAAAGTGGTATTTATTAATTTTTGGGCTTCCTGGTGCCCGCCATGCAGGGCAGAATTTCCATCGATAGAAAAGCTCTATGCAAATTTCAAAGAGCATCCCGCTATTTTCTTTTTGACGATTAATGAAGATAAAGATTTAGCTACAGCATACACTTATTTAAAGAGAGAAAAGTACTCCATACCCATCTATAGGGCAAAAGGCAATGTTCCGGCCTCTATTTACGCCGGAACGTTGCCTACAACTGTCGTACTGGATAAGAATGGGAAAATAAGATTTCATCATACCGGTTTTGCCAACTATGCATCCGATAAATTCAATAAGCAGCTGGAAGAATTGATTCAGGAATAAGCGTTGAACGAGGGAAGTATGCGGTCTTGATAATATATTACTATGATGCCGACACCAAGTTGGGGTGCGGCATATTTTTATTTTTAAATAACTACTAAATCTATATAGTTTGTGTATTATATATTTTATTCTATTTTTGCTACGACTTTTTACAGTCTGGCAGCAGGGAAAAAGACCTGTATTGTTTACTTGAACTTAACCATATCGAAAAAATGATTTTACTTGTTAGAACAAGGCCCAAAAGCCTTATTCCTTTATTCTTGCTGTTCATAGGAAGCTATGTCACACTTCGCGCACAGCAAACCAAACCCCTTATCAACTCAACCCTCAGCGGTAAAGTACAGGACGCCCATACGGGCGAAGCCGTCGCAGGGGCTACCCTTACCCTGGAAGGCACCACGCACCGGGCAACATCCGATGGAAACGGACGATTTAACTTCGTAACCGGCCAAAAATTTCCCTACACGTTAATTGCCAGCTATGTAGGTTATAAGACCGTCAAGCTCGTAGTGAATAGCAGTGACATCGTTGTTCAATTAGAGCCTGATTTAAATGAACTCGAAGACGTTGTGGTGGTCGGCTACGGCACCCAAAAGAAAAGCACGCTTACCGGCGCGGTGGCTACCGTAGATTCGAAATTCCTTTCCAACAGACCGATCACTAATTCTACACAGGCCCTTCAGGGAGCTAACGGCGTTTATGTTAATCAGAATAAGGGACGTCCCGGAGCGGAAGGAAACACCATTCGTATACGAGGCGTCGGTACATTGAATAATAACAATCCCTTGGTGCTGGTGGATGGAATTGAATACCCACTAAGTGAAGTGAACCCGAACGATATCGAAAGTATATCGGTATTGAAAGATGCCGCCTCCGCCGCCATCTACGGTAACCGAGCGGCAAATGGCGTGATCCTCGTAAAAACAAAAACCGGACAAAAAGGCCAGTTCCAAGTAGACTATAACATTTACGTCGGTTCCCAGCGGTCAACCTTTAAACCGGATGTTGTTTCCAACGCCATTCAGTACATGGAAGGTAAAAATCGTGCACTGACCAACGAAGGAAAACCGGCAGAGTATGGGACGGAACTGTTAGATGAATACCGCAACGGAACTGATCCCTTTATATATCCCAATACGAACTGGTTCGACGTTATGTACAGAAATGCCCCCATCCAAGAACATAATCTCCGATTATCCGGTGGTGGCGAAAAAACCACCTTCTCGCTATCTTTCGGTTATTTGAATCAAGATGGTGTGCTTATCGCAACTGATGCCAAGAAGTATACTTTGAACAGCAATGTACAATCTGATCTCAATTCCTGGTTAAAAATAGGCGCTAATCTGGCCGGTACTTTCTGGAACGATCGCGAGAGCGCCTATACCGCCGACGAAGGCAATGGAGAAGGAGGCATCATGGGGCTCCTATACAGAGGTTTGCCCATGCAAGTTCCCTACGCGCAGGATGGAAGCTATGCCGATCAGTGGGTACGCGTCCCGGGCCATAATTTTTTCCGGAACCCGTTAGCCCTCTCTTATGAAGGTTTTCGCAGAAATCATCGATACCGTACACTAGCCAACGTTTTTGCAGAAGTTAAACTTCCGCTTAATTTAACTTATAAAATTACCGCCGCTGCCAATATCTTTTTCGGCAGAGAGAAATATGCCTATCCGCAGATTTCATTGACCAACCCCAAAACGGGAGTTGTCACCCCCATGGGTAACATTCCGGCGCGCGGCGTGAAACAGATTGCAACGGAAGGCGTAAACCTGACCAACTTCCATACGTTGAATTTTACCCGTCAGTTTGGTGATCACTCCGTCAATGCTTTAGCGGGATTCAGCATGGAGCGTTTTGACGACAGCGATTTTGACGCTTATAACCAAGGTTACCTGGGCAATGAATTGAACGAGCTGGATGCCGGAAGTACTGCACCTGCGGTGGGCGGCACTTCATCGCAATCGCGCCTACAGTCGTATTTCGGGCGGATAAACTATAGTTTTCGCGACAAATATATATTCGAAGCGAATGTGCGCTATGACGGATCGTCCCGCTTTGCCAACGGTAAACGCTGGGGCCTATTTCCATCTTTCTCCGGCGCTTGGAGACTGAACAGAGAAAACTTTTTAGCAGAAGCAAGCTGGATCGATAACCTGAAGCTCCGCGCATCTTGGGGCCAACTCGGCAATCAGAACATACCACTCTACAGTTATGTCAACGCCATTAGCTTAGGAAACAATTACAGCTTTAACAACAATGTGGTACCCGGAACCGCCATTATCCAACTTGCCGATCCCTCTATCTCCTGGGAGAAAACCACCATGACCAATATTGGTGTCGATTTTGATATTTTACAAGGAAAATTGGCCTTCCAACTAGATTTGTTCGATAAAACGACCAGTGAAATCCTAAGACAGGTAAATGTTCCTGCACAGGTAGGCAATTTAACGGGTCCTTTCCGTAATATCGGAAAAGTGTCCAACAAAGGTATCGAAGTCTCTTTAGCGTATCAGGACGCTATCGGCGATTTTCGCTATCGGGTGGGCGGAAACCTAGCCTACTTAAAAAATGAAGTATTGGATGTAAAAGGTAACATCTATTACGATGGTGTTACCATCATAAGAAAAGGCGATCCGATAAGTGCCTTTTACGGATTACAGTCGGCCGGTATTTTTCAGAACGAGGCCGAAATTGAACAACATGCCTTTCAGGCCGCCAACACCCGACCCGGTGATATCCGCTATGTCGACCAAAACCAAGACGGTATCGTCGATAATAACGACCGCATAGTGATCGGCAATAGCATTCCTAAATATACCTACGGTTTCACCTTGAGCGGCTCCTACAAAAACGTAGATCTTGATTTATTCTTTCAGGGAGTAGCGGATGTAGACACCTATGCCAACGGCAATCTAGCCTTCCCTTATCGGAACGGGGCAGGTGTAACAAACGAATGGTTGACCGACTCGTGGACGCCCGAAAATCCCGGGGCGCGGCTACCTATCCTTACCACCTCTTCCGGTTACCCGCAAAATTTTCTAACCTCTGATTTCTGGATCAAAGATGCCAGCTACTTGCGACTTAAGAATATTCAACTTGCTTACAGTTTACCCGGCGCTTGGCTGGAACGTCTACATATCCGAAGGTTCAAGGTTTTCGTAAACGCTCAGAACTATTTAACCTTTACGGACTTTAAATTAGGCGATCCAGAGCGGAACCTGACGCGAGCCAATATGATCGATTACCCTAACTATAAATCCATTACCGCAGGGGTAAATTTAACCCTCTAATGTTGTCCTCACCATGAATAGATTTTATATAAGAATGAAAACATTTAGCAAATATTTCATAATAGGAAGCCTACTTTTGTGCTTTGGTAGCTGCTCCTCTTTTCTTGATGTGGAGCCTACCGACCGATATACTGATGATAATTACTGGGAAACCGAAGAGCGCGTGGTTGCCAGCCTGAACGGTGTATACGCATCGTTGCTGCATAATGGTTTATATGGTGGTACAACACCTCTTTATTTTGAAAACCTGTCGCCTAACGCCTACCGCTATCAGGGCGATTACAATTTGGTAGCACAAGGGCAGCACAATGCCAATACGGCGCTATTTTATACCGTTTGGCAAGGAGCTTATCAAGGTATCGGGCGAGCCAATAACCTATTGGCTAATATCGGCAAGGTTGAAATGGATGAAAGCAGGCGTAAACGTTATACTGCTGAGGCGAAATTCCTACGGGCCGTATTTTACTTTCCTTTATGGAATCTTTTCGGAGGGGCGCCGCTTATTTTGGATGCAACCAATGATGCCACCCAATCGAATTTACCCAGAAACACAGCCGAGGAAATTTATACACAGCTATTGCGTGATCTGAATGAAGCCATTCCCGATCTACCCGCAAGCTATGGTGCCAACGAAAAAGGAAGGGCTACCAGTGGTGCCGCCCTGGCATTCAAAGCACGCATACTGCTTTACGCGAGGCAGTGGGAAGAGGCAGCCAAGACCGCCAAAGAAGTAATTGACGCCAACAACTATCAACTATTTCCGGACTATCGCGGATTGTTTTACCTGGAAAATGAAGGAAATGAAGAAGTCATATTTGATGTACAGTTTAAGTTTCCTGAATTTACGCACGGATTTGATATCAACCTGGATCAGTATAATAACATCGGGCCCTTACCTAATCTGGTTAATGACTATTACGATCGCGAAGGAAAAAACATCGGTCAGTCAAACCTATATGATCCGGCCAAGCCTTACGAAAATAGAGACCCGCGCTTACAGGCAACGGTAATTGTTAAGGGCAGTTTATTCAAGGGAGCGGTGGTGACCGAGGGACAATATCCGCGAACAGGATATGGGCAGAAAAAATATACGGTATTTAAAGACGACATACCAGCTGCGACAATTCCGGATGGGCAATCCGAATTAAACTATATCCTGCTACGTTATGCAGATGTCTTGCTGATGTACGCGGAGGCACAAAATGAAGCTTACGGCCCAGATCAATCCGTTTACAATGCCTTACAGCAAATAAGGTCCCGTATAGGGATGCCCGGATTATCCACCAGTTTATCGCAGGACGAATTACGACGAGAAATACGTCATGAACGACGCATTGAATTGGCAGGAGAAGGGCTCTATTATTACGATATAAGACGCTGGGGCATTGCACAAGAAGTTCTTAATGGCGATATTTACAACGACAAGGGGCAACGCATCGATACCAGACGGTTTGATCCGCAACGGGATAATCTTTGGCCTATTCCGGCCATCGCCATACAGGAGAATCCGGCATTGGCACAAAACCCCGGTTATGGAAATTAAGCAATGGCCGCTAACAACCATGGATACATCACAACAACAATTATAATCGAATGAAGAAGTTTTTGCTATTACCCTTACTAATGACACTATGCCTGCTATTTAATGCGAAAGCGCAGGAAAAAAAACCAAATATTATTTTTATTCTAGCGGATGATCTTGGTTATGGAGATGTGGGCTTCAATGGCCAACGGCTGATCAACACACCGAATCTGGACCGACTGGCAAAAGAGGGAATTCGCTTCAATCAGTTTTATGCCGGCACCGCTGTATGTGCGCCTTCCAGATCCGCGCTGATGAGCGGGCAACATACCGGTCACACCTTTATCCGTGGCAACCTCGGGGTAGAGCCTGAAGGACAATACCCTATTCCTGATTCGGTAGAGACGATCGCGGAGACGCTGAAAAAGGCGGGTTACCAAACCGGCGCCTTCGGTAAATGGGGCCTCGGCCCAGTCGGTTCCGAAGGCGATCCGAACAAGCAGGGCTTCGACCGCTTTTACGGTTACAACTGCCAGTCGTTAGCGCACCGTTATTATCCCACCCATCTGTGGGACAATAGCGAGAAAGTAGTCTTAACCGAAAATGGCGATCTGGAATACCATAAGCAATATGCACCCGATCTGATACAAGAGCAGGCACTTGGCTTTATCGAGGAGCATAAGGACCGGCCCTTTTTCCTTTTTCTTCCCTATATCCTCCCCCATGCCGAGCTCTTGGTACCGGACGATAGCATTTTTCAGTATTACAAAGGTAAATTTGAGGAAAAGCCTTTCAAAGGCTTCGACTATGGCAAGGGTGCGAAATCCGGCGGCTACGCTTCTCAACAGTATCCGCATGCTACCTTTGCAGCAATGGTGGCCCGGTTGGACTTATATGTCGGCCAGATAGAGGAAAAATTACGCAGTTTAGGATTGGATGAAAATACATTGATCATTTTCACCAGTGATAATGGCCCGCACAAAGAAGGCGGAGCAGATCCTACCTTCTTTCAAAGTTCCGGAGGGCTTCGTGGAATAAAACGCGACTTGTATGAAGGCGGAATACGTGTGCCCTTTGTCGCCAAGTGGCCAAAGGCAATCCGTGTGGGGCAACAGAGCGAGTTCATTGGCGCATTCTGGGACATTTTCCCTACGTTCGCCGAACTAGGCGGCGCAGCAACTGCCGCATCTACCGATGGTATCTCATTCGTAAATACGCTAAAGGGACAAGGAACACAAAAGCAGCATGAATATCTATACTGGGAATTTCATGAACAAGGCAGTAAACAGGCCGTACGTTACGGCAAATGGAAAGGTGTCCGCTTAAATGTAAAGGCAGATGGTGGCGCACCGATTGAGCTGTACGATCTATCAGTCGACAGAGCCGAGAAGAATAACATCGCTTTCCAACATCCTGAAATTGTTAAAAAAATTGCCGGATTCATGCAAGAAGCACACACAGATAATCCCATTTTCCCGTGGGAATAAAAGAATAGATATATCTCCACTCCCTTTGTTTCGACCCTAAAATTTGGTTAAAACTGAAGGAGGTGGAGGTTCTTAACTTATCACTGAATCCTGTCCCGTTATCCCTTGGTCACGGACCATCAGGATGTTCCCTTGCCTTGATAAGCGTTTGCAAACGCGCAATGGCAGGCTTTCGCCATTCAACGGGCATATCCCCTTCAATATAGTCGAAGTTTTCGTCAATGTAAAGCACCTTTCCATCACAGGTGATTCTATAATAGTTGAAAGACTGGTTCTCCGTCAAATCAAAATCAAAACGTCTTTCTTCAAGTGGTGTAATCGCTACCGGTATTTCTTCGTATTCCATTTCCTACATTTTTTACAACATCCGTAAAAACCCGATCCTTAAAAGAACAACTTCATGGATCTGGTAAATTATGTAATTAACAAAACCTCAGAAAGATAGTTGCGACTGTTTTTATTTTGTAAATAAGTGAGAAAACAGCGCGCGCAATAAAGTTGAAACCAAGAAATACGATAAAATCTGTATTTTTGTATATGCCAGCTATCCAAAGTCTAGAAGCATTTTATGCCCGCAAATTCGACAAAAACCCTTCGCTATCCGCGAATGGTGTGGAAGCTTTTAACGTTTTCCGCTTAACGGACAGTAGAAATAGCAGTACAGCGGCCTCGCCCTATGCTCGGTACGACTTTTACAAGATTATGCTTATTAACGGGCAACACCGCTGTCATTATGCCGATAAAAGCATCGCCTTTGCCGGCAGCACACTCCTTTTTTTCAACCCGGCTGTCCCCTATCGCTTTGAGCGTTTAGATAAACAGTCCACCGGATTCTTTTGCGTTTTTAAAGAATCATTTTACACGGAAAGTTTTCGAAAGGGAATCCACGATTTGCCAATGTTCACACCTGGCGGAAAACCCGTATATGCTTTAAACGAAACGCGGGAATTAGAAGTAGCTACCCTATTTGAGAAAATGCTGAACGAGATGCATTCGGATTATCGCTTTAAGTACGACCTGCTGCGTAATTATGTATCCGAACTGCTTCATTGCGCTATGAAAATGGAACCGCATGAACAGCTATACCACCATCCGGACACCAATGCGAGAATCACTTCCATATTTATGGCTTTACTGGAACGCCAGTTTCCGATCGATTTACCCGGTCAGCCCATTCAAATGCGATCGCCAAGTGATTTCGCTGACAAGCTAGGCGTACACGTAAACCATCTCAACCGTGCGGTTCGACTAACAACCGGAAAAACAACCACCGCTCACATCGCCGAGCGCATGGCAGCCGAAGCCACGGCATTATTGAAACATACCAACTGGAATATCTCCGAGATCAGTTATAGCCTCGGTTTCGCCCATCCGTCCTATTTTACCTCTTTCTTTAAGAAACAAACTAAAGTTACACCTACTTCCATCCGACTTGTTTGAATTTCAATAGCATCCGTTTGATTCACCCAAACAGCTACGCTTGTGTCCGTTATACCTTTGCCATATGAATACAAACAATATGGAAAATAAGAAAGTATGGTTTATTACAGGGGCCTCTAAAGGCCTCGGACTCGCTTTAGCGAAACAATTATTACAGATTGGCCACCAAGTGGTTGCAACTTCCCGAAACAGCACAAGCTTGATTAATGCGATAAATTTTAAAGGCGAAGCCTTTCTTCCACTTCAGGTAGATCTGAGCAGTGATCAAGATGTAGCCGCAGCCATCCGGCAGGCTCATCAAACCTTCGGCCAAATAGACGTAGTTGTGAATAATGCCGGCTATGGTATTGGCGGTAGTATCGAAGAATTAACGGACAAGGAAACGCGTGACAGTTTTGATATTAATGTATTCGGAACGATTAATGTCATTCGTCATGCACTGCCCATCCTACGCGCACAAGCTTCAGGGCATATCATCAATATTTCCTCTATTGCAGGTATTGCACCGGCTATTGGCTGGTCGGTTTATGGCGCAGCAAAACATGCCATAATCGGTTTAAGTGAAGTATTGGCCGATGAAGTTAAAGAGCTAGGCATCAAGGTAACGGTTATTGCACCGGGAGCCTTCCGTACCAATTTCCTGCAAACCGATTCGCTTGTGTTGTCAGAAAGAAAAATCGATGCTTACGCTAACATCAGAGCTTCACATGAACGCTATACCCAGATGAACGGTCATCAGGCCGGCGATCCTGAAAAGGCGGCAAAGGCGATGATCGAGCTCGCTGAAATGCCCGAACCGCCTGTATACTTACTGCTGGGCAGCGATGCTTATGCACGTGCCTTTAGTAAGCTAGAGCTCCTAGCCTCCAGCTATAAACAATGGGAAGCTCTGACCAAATCGACTGATTATTAAGTTTACAACAAGCTGGCGATAAGCTATAAGCGTTAGGCACCTCATAGCTTATCGCTCATAGCTCCTGCCTGTCGGCAGGCAAGCATCATTTCTCTTGGCTATTAACAATCAGCGGCGTAGTACTACTGCAACTGCCACTATTCATCACTCCGAATTCATAATTCTTCGCTTAAAACCTCGTCACATCGACTTATTATCCACTGTCCACTTCAATCACCGTTAGCTCCGCGAAACATTTCGGAAAGCCGCTGGTTAATAAAGTAGCCGACGGCTTTTTTGTTATGACCCGCGACGAAGCATTCGCGCTTCGAATACAAATCAATAATCGGATTATGTGTGCTTTTATCAATATTATACTTATGACCCACCTTTTACAGCTGAACAGTAACACCGCCTCCTTTGCCGACTTCAAGAAAAATAAAGAGATTCCAAAAATTATTGAAGCAAATGTACTGAAAGCCCTTTCCTATTATCCGGAACTTCAGGACACCCATATTCGCTTCGAATTTAAACAACACATCAAAAAATCGGTTATGCAAGCCCAACCGGCGGCCTTATCATTGCTCCGGAGAAAAGAAAACAGAATCTACAAAATAAATATCAGCGCTCTGTTTCGGCTCACCCATACCGCTATCCCGATCCATCAACTCCCCGATAGTATTATAATTGGATGGATTGGCCATGAACTTGGGCATATTATGGATTATGAATCAAGAAGTACCTGGAGCATAATTGGTTTTGGGATTTCCTACCTGCTTTCAAAAAAGTTCATTCAGCGCGCGGAACTTATCGCTGATACCTTTGCGGTAAACCATGGTTTGGGCGCCTATATCATAGAAACAAAACGCTTTATTCTCGAACATGCGGATATACCACAAGCTTATAAAGATCGAATTGCCCGATTATATACCTCGCCCGATGAAATTGTAGAACAAGTTAAAGCATTAGAGGAAGAGCGGGAGCTACCCTAAAGCATTCAAAAACTTCTCTAAGGCCAAAAACTCGTTATCTTTCATCACCCTTGGTATCTTCACCTGTCCACCGAGCTTCTTGGTTTGTGCACTCCACTCATAAAAATGGTTAATAGGAACCAGTTTTACCTCTACCGATTTTAGCGCCTTGTTTCTTGCCACATCATAGTTCTTGTTCAAAGCACGTAATTGATTGTCCAGGTAATCGGCTACTTTCGTGGCATCAGCCGATAGGTTAGTTGTTCCCAGAATCCATCGATTTTTGTAATCGCCATCGTTCACCAAAGCCGCAACCGTGAATTCTTCAATCGTGGTATTAAATTCCCTTTCCACCAAACGCATCGCTTCATTCATTTGGTAAACGGATAATTGCTCACCCACCACATTTAAATAATGCTTGGTACGCCCACTTATCTTAATCTCCATTCTCTCTTTGTTGGTCACCATCACGGTGTCGCCAATCATATAGCGCCAAGCGCCCGCTACGGTCGAAATAAGGAGAACATAATTCACGTTCTCTTCTACCTCCGCAATACTTAGCACCTGCGCCTGCGGTTTAATCGTCCCGTCTTTTTCCATATTTGCCTCAGTGAAGGGCACAAACTCAAAGAATACGCCATTATCCGTAATCAAAGCCATGTCGGCGTCCGGACGTTTTTGTGTAGCCAGGTAGCCTTCGGAGGCCAAATAAGTATCAATATAGACAAGTGGTTTCGCAACTAGTTTCTCGAAGCTCTTCCGATAGGGTTCAAAGGCCACGCCACCGGAAGTATATACTGCCAAATTCGGCCATACGTCATGAATGGTATTCAATTTATTAAAAGAAATGATTTCCTTTAACATCAGTTCCGTCCATGACGGAATACCCGTAATGCTACCAATATCCCACTCGGGCGCCCGCTCTGCTATCTGTCTTATTTTCTGTTCCCAGTTATCCAGCGAAGCAATTTCGCTTCCGGGCTTATAGAACTTTCTAAACCAAAAAGGAATATTTGCCGCACTGATCCCGCTGATTTCCCCCTCCAGGTGATCATCCTTTTGAATCAGGTTAGTACTGCTACCGAGCATCAATATTTGCTTTTCAAAAAATGTGGGTGGGAGGTCAAAGTTCTTTAAGCTTGTTATTTGTTGGATGCCCGCTCTACGGATCGCTTCCAGCATATCCTCGGTTACAGGTATGTATTTACTGTTGCTTGTGGTGCCGCTGCTTATAGCAAAGTACGACTGTCCACCCGGCCAGGTAACATTTTGATGTCCCGCCAGTAGGTAATGCCACCATTCAGCATACAACTTATCATAATCAAAAATCGGTACCGCCTGTTGAAAAGCTTGAATCAAAGATTTGTGCGTTAAGATCTTTTGAAAATCATATTGTTTTCCGAAAGCGGTAAGCTGGGCTTTTTCCAAAAGTTTTCCCAATACCCGATTTTGTTCTTTCACTGGGTCGGCTTCCGTACCAATCGCATCCGAAAGATGAATTGCCTGCTTAATGATTTTACCTATGATGGCCATAGAAATTTGATCAATCAGTTACGCCACTACTGTGGCAACATTATTTTTGTTAGTTCCCGATTAAAACTCATCAGTGATGGCTATACCGGTACCTGCGCCTGCTCGTACAACAAACCTTCCGCTTTTAGTTCTTGCCAAAAAGCGGTAGGAACCGGTGTTTCCAAAGCCTTCGCATTTGATATTACCTGTTCAGGTTTGCTGGCGCCCGGGATGATGGATACAAACTCGTCTGCTGCCAGTACAAAATGGAGGGCGGCCGTGATGATGTCAATCCCATGGCGCCTGGCAATCGCATCAATGCGATCCCTTTTTTCTCGGAAGCCTTTTGGAATAACTTCTTTATAATTATAACGATCGCGTCCAGCTATAAATCCGGAATTATAGCCCGCACCCGATACCAGTTGTACCCCGGCCTTTCTTACGGCAGGCAAAAGGCGGTCAACGGCGTCTTCATGTGCCAGAATAGAATATTGCGTGGCTGATAAGCAGATATCCGGATCGGCCCGCTCGATGCAATCAAGAATGGGCTCTATCTGATTAACGCCCATACCCCAAGCATTAATAATGCCCTGATCCCGATAATCGCTTAACACCTTGAAGGCGCCCTCTGTCGCCTGTTTCAGGAAATAAGGATATCGATCGCCCACCTGATCTTCTGATAAATCATGCACGAAAACGATGTCAATCCGATCTAATCCTGTGCGTTTCAAACTATCGTCCAGCGATCGCTTCACTGCGTCCGCAGTATAGTTATGTTCAAAATCATAGGGCAAAGGATCTTGCCACATGGTAGGTGGAACTTGCTTTTCAGGGACCTCGCGGAAAAGCCGACCTACTTTAGTAGAAAAAACGAAATCTTCCCGTACTTTATCCCCTAAGAACGTTCCGAAAGCCCGCTCACTTTTAGTGAGCCCATACCAAGGCGAAGTATCGTAGTAACGTATACCTACGTCCCAAGCCTTTGCTAAAACTTCCTGCGCTTGGTCATGGCTTATTTTTTCAAACGCTGTACCGATAGCGACACCACCTAGCCCTAGTTTTTCTTTCAGGTGAAAAGCACCTTCCTTAATCCATGTTTTCATAATGTTTATTCCGTTTTACATTCCCCCTTTTATTTACCATTTAAAAACCTAATTGTTTTTCTCGAGTCTCACTTAATTGCTTGCCGGAAAGTCCTACCCACCACTTAACCACCGTCCTATTAACAAAACCGAACAACAAGTGTTCATATTCGTACAGCGTTTCAGCATAAAATGGCCTTTGAATCGCCTTACAATCGTTTATATAAAATGGCTTCCTATTTGAGCTGATTTTAGCAATCCAATTTATTACGATATGTTCAGACATTATTTTCGGATAGCGATACGATCCATAGCTCGTTATAAATCTTATGCTGCCATTAATATTTTCGGCTTGGCCTTAGGGCTTGCCTCTTGCATATTAATCTTTCTCATTGTTCGGAATGAGCTTAGTTATGATCAATATCATAAGCAAGCAGCCAGAACTTACCGGGTTACGTCGTTGGGTTTGGATTATAATCCAAGTGTTTCATTTGCCGTTGCACCCGCCCTCAGAAATGATTTTCCTGAGCTGGAACACGTTTCACAATACTATTATTGGCGAGAAAGTATGATCGAGATCAATCACGAACGTTTTATCCTAAAAGACGTTGCCGCTGCCGATAATGAATTTGCCAAGATATTTGATTTAGTTTGGTTGGCAGGTGATCCCAATTCAGCCTTGGAAGCACCGAATACGATTGTACTTACCGAGAGCACCGCAAAACAATATTTCGGAGATCAGAACCCTATCGGGCAGACCATCCGTATGGATAACGATTGGGAACTGAAGGTAACCGGTCTTATTAAAGACCTACCCGGTAATACCCATTTAACCTTTAAATCATTGGTCTCTTGGGCAACATTCCATGATGAAACGAGCAATTTTTGGTCGATACAAGGAGGATACCTATACGTTACTTTACCTGAAAAACTATCCGCCGCCACTGTTGAACAAAGGCTTCCGGCCTTTATTAAAAAAAATTGGCGCGAAGCCGTTGAAAAAGAAAAAGCTACGCTATTGTTACAACCATTAACCGATATACATTACGATCAACGATATCTCAACCAGACCAGTATGCCGCGGTCTAAAAAAAGCATATACGGTTTAGCAGCAGTTGGTTTATTCATTTTAGTAATCGCCTGCATTAATTTTGTAAATATGGCTACCGCTTTTGCTTTAAAACGCTCCAAAGATGTGGGCATCCGAAAAGTAATCGGTGCCAAGCCCATTCAGATTATTAAAAGTGCGCTCTCAGAAATAGTCATTCAAGTGATCATTGCATTAGGACTGGCAATAGGTTGTCTATTGTTATTTATCCCTTATACGGAAGGATTCTTTGGTACCCGTATCAACGCCAATCAGCTTTTACACATAGATGTTCTTATTGGCCTTTTTATTATTTCACTATTCGCGATTTTGATCTCCGGCGTATACCCCGCCTTGATCCAGTCGCGTTTCAATCAATTGCAGATTTTAAAGTCGTCTTTCTCAACTGCCGTTAAAGGAACTACCATCTTAAAAAGAGGACTGATCGGTATTCAGTTTTTGGTAACTCAATTGCTCATTATAAGCACCTTTATTGTAGCCAAGCAGATGGATTTCTTTCTTAATAAAGACATTGGTTTTGATAAAGAATCCATTATCACTTTTGATATGGGAAAAAACCCCGAGGGATTGCGTCAGCTACTTTCAAACCAACCCGGTGTTAAAGACTTTAGTTTTGCTTCCGTTGCGCCGGCTTACAACAATAATTATATGCCTTTTTCTGCGCCGAATTTGGGCATGCAAGAAGTAGATGTAACCGAAATGAAGGTGGTAGATGAAAATTATTTTTCCATGTTTGGATTAAAAATGTTGGCTGGATCACCTATTACCAAGAGCATTATGCCGCAGGACAGTATTTTGAGAATTGTCGTCAATAAAACCCTTGTAAACCGATTAGGAATACAAAATTATAATGATGCGTTGGGACAGCAGATAACAGTAGGCGATCGTCGGGCAGAAATTCAGGGCGTGGTGGCCGATTTTCAAAGCGAATCCAAGCACAAAAAAATCAGGGCTTGCTTTCTTTATTACAATCCTGAAAGATTTCAGCAAGCAAGTGTGAAGCTTCAATCGAACCACATCAAACAGACCATCGCGTCCATCAACAAAGAATGGTCAGTGCTCAATCCCGAATCTTTATTCAATTATGAATTCATTGATAATAAGCTTGCAAGATTATATGAACGCGAGCAAACACTCTATAATACCTTTAAAGTGTTTACGTTTATTGCCATTCTTATCAGCTGCGTAGGGCTGCTCGGATTAGTGTCATTAATGGCCGTTCAACGTGTAAAAGAGATTGGTGTCCGCAAAGTGTTGGGTGCATCAGTAAACAATATTGTGCTGCTCTTCTTAAAAGACTTTGTCATATTGATCGGCATCTCCTTCGTAATAGCCGTACCCATTGCCTGGTACGCTATGCACAGTTGGCTACAAGAATTTGCCTATCAGATTAAAATAAGCCCTTTACATTTTATGGTCGGCTTGCTGGTTACGCTCTTTATTGCCGGGACTACTGTTTTTATCCGTAGCTTCATCGCCGCTACCGGCAATCCAATTAAGGCAATAAAAGAGGAGTAAGGTTAGTTAATAGGTTTTAGAAATTAGCTTTCAGCAGTCAGCCTTCGGCTTTAGGCAGTGCCGGCCCCATCATCAAATTGGCTAATCGGCTCATTGGCTAATTATGGATTTCGGATATCGGCAGTCAGCTAGCCTGCCTGTATGTAGGCACTATTGCTATTACGACAATTCTAGAACTCAACCACTGAGCTACTCAACAACTCCGGCACCTGCAATAAGTCGCAATCCCCCTCACAATTTGACGTTTATACCCTAATATCTCTTTCAATTTTTCGATAGTTTTGTTATTAATAAAATGGGTCTGAAATAAAATAAAAATAAACTTATGAGAACATTAGAATTCACAAAAGAAATTAAAGCACCCGCCCAAAAAGTTTGGGATGTACTTTGGAATGACGACACCTATTCAAAATGGACAAACGCTTTTAATCCAAATGGCGGTTCCCGCATGCAAAGCGATTGGCAGGTAGGTGGTAGAACACTTTTCCTGGATAACAATGGCAACGGCATGGTAAGTACCATTAAAAGTAAAAACGAACCCTACGACGTGGTATTCGAGCACGTTGGAGAAATAATGGATGGTAAAGAAGACACCACCAGCGAGCAGGTTAAAAGCTGGGCAGGCTCATTAGAAGAATATCACCTTTCTGAAACCAACGGCTTCACTACACTGAAAGCGTCCGTACAAGTGGGAGAAGAATGGGTGGATATGATGAGCAAAGGGTTTACCGAAGGACTGGAAACCGTTAAAACACTCTCGGAACAATAGTTTCCCTTCGCTTCTTTTAGATAACGACGTTTGGTTCGATTAAAAAAGAATGTCCGGCTCTTAACGGCCGGACATTCTCGAAGGTTGCTGGTAAAACTACTTTCCTACTTAACTACTTAACTATTTCTACTCATTCAAACTACTTTCGAAATCGTTAGGCTATCGGCTCGGCTTTGAAACCCTTGCGTTGGATGATCGCGACTACCTCATCCTTTGTAATGCCCTTCGAACTGACGGTAAGGATTTTGTCTGCATTATCTGTATCAACATGCCAGTGACAGATACCGTCTGCACTATCTAAATCCGGTTGAACTTTTGATACACATCCGCCACAGTTAAGATTGGTTTTGAATTGATATTCTTTGTTCTCCATTGTTTTAAAATTTAGTGTTATTTAATACGCCAAATTTCGGTACAATGTTGATGCCCCTTGTTGTACAATTTCTTGTTTGATTTATGAGATTTACTGTTAGTTTCTCGATGTTATTCCAAGTTATTAGTGGCAACGTCATATCCTTGCTGCACAGGTAGCCATCGGCTTAAAAAAAATCGTTCATCAAGCCCTGAGGCGCATTATTTCTTATGGAATTTCGGCAATGATTGTTAAATTGAAGGAGTGGAGAGTCTATTATTACACTTTATCCAAAGGCTTTCTTTTATCCTCGCGTATTTGTTTAAAATGGCTTGGGGAAAGTCCGGTTACTTTTTTGAACTGATTACTTAAATAGGCAACACTCGAATAATTCAGACGGTAAGCAATCTCGCTCAACGACAGTTCATCATATACCAGCAGCTCCTTTACTTTTTCTATTTTTTGCGCAATAAAATACTTTTCGATCGTCGTCCCTTCTACTTCAGAAAACAAGTTAGACAAGTAATTATAATCATGGTTCAATCTGTCGCTTAGCACATCTGAAAGATTCGTTTTAGCATCATTATCCCTGTGATGAACCAAATCAATAATTATATTCTTTATCTTCTCAATGGTGCGGCTTTTTTTGTCGTCAATTAACTCAAAGCCTAAGGGATTCAAAGCCTGCTTTAATGCATCTTTCTGTTCAACCGATAATTCATCAGTAAGACTAACCTCACCCAATTTGACGCTTTTAGCGGCGATGCCAAGTTTATCCAGTTCATGCTGTACCACCATAATACAACGGTTACAGACCATATTTTTCACAAATAATGTATTCATACCCTTTCTAAACTGCAAACTAACGAAATAAAACAAGGTGCGCCTGCTACTCAACATTCACATTCATATCTCATCCACTCCATCCAACTGCCTCAGTGAACAAGGGAACCTGTTAGTTGAGAACATGTCTTACGCCCCATAAAGCTCCTAGTAACTATTCCCTACTCACTATTAACTATTCCCTACTCACTGTTAACGATTAACTATTCCCCACTCACTATCAACTATTCCACAATTCATTCATCACTTACGAAAAGCCTACGCAACTACTTAACT
This sequence comes from Olivibacter sp. EAT-5, assembly GCF_044784325.1. NCBI lineage: Bacteria > Pseudomonadati > Bacteroidota > Sphingobacteriia > Sphingobacteriales > Sphingobacteriaceae > Olivibacter > Olivibacter sp. EAT-5. Next base: position 6,151,845 of record NZ_CP173028.1, read on the forward strand.
ACTCAACGACTCAACAACTCAACTAAAACTCAATAATATTTCCTTCTAAACCAAAATGCGAGATTAACCAGGGCAATCAATGCGGGGACCTCTACCAAGGGGCCGATAACTCCCGCAAAGGCTTGGCCCGAATTGATCCCGAACACCCCAATCGCTACAGCAATAGCCAGCTCAAAATTATTTCCGGTTGCTGTAAAAGCGATCGACGTGTTTTTTGAATAATCCGCTCCGAAACGTTTGCCGATCATGAAACTGAAAATGAACATAAAAGTAAAATAAATAACCAAAGGAAGGGCTATCCGAACCACATCCATCGGAATCTGCACAATCAATTCGCCTTTTAGACTGAACATGACCACGATGGTAAATAACAAGGCAATCAGCGTAATAGGTGATATAAAAGGCAGAAACTTTTCCTGAAACCATTGCTCTCCTTTCATAGCAATCAGCCCGTAGCGACTGATCAGTCCCATGGCAAAAGGAATCCCCAGATAAATACCTACGCTTTTGGCTATTTCGCTGATGGTAATGTGTACTTCTGCCCCTTCAATTCCGAATAAAGGAGGGAGTACCGTAATAAAAATATAAGCGAATACGCTATAGAACAGTACCTGAAATATACTGTTAAGCGCAATTAGCCCCGCTGCATATTCTCGGTTTCCTTCAGCAAGTTCATTCCAAACCACCACCATAGCAATACAACGCGCCAAACCGATCAAGATCAAGCCAATCATATATTCGGGATAATCTCTTAAAAACGTGACGGCTAAAAAGAACATCAGTAGCGGGCCTATTAGCCAATTTAGAATCAGCGAGACGCTGAGCACCTTTACATCTTTAAATACGTTCCCTAAGTTTTCATACTTCACCTTTGCCAAAGGCGGATACATCATTAATATCAAGCCGATCGCCAAGGGAATGTTTGTTGTGCCACTCGAGTACGAATTAATAAAAGCCGCTGTAGACGGAATAAAATAACCCATTCCAACACCTATGGCCATGGCGAGAAAAATCCATAAAGTCAGATAACGATCAAGAAAGCTTAACTGTTTACGGCCGGCAATCGGTGCGCAATTATTCGCTGACATATCGTTCGTTATTAACATGTTCATCGATAAAATCCTTCATATAGGCTTTAACCAGATCCCTGACCGCCCGGAACTCGTTCAGGATTTCTTCTGAAGTGCCCACCGCCTTTGCCGGATCGGGAAAATTGTGATGAAACTGCTTCGCTTTGGTAGGGAAGTAAGGACAGCTTTCCTTTGCATTGTCACACACGGTGATGACATAATCGAAATCAATATGGCTGTATTCATCTACATGATTGGAGGTGTGCCCGGAGATGTCGATACCGTCCTCTTTCATGACCTGTATCGCTTTCGGATTAACGCCGTGCGTTTCAATTCCCGCGCTGTATACCTCAGCCTTTCCTTGCGCAAAATGCCGTAAATAACCTTCTGCCAACTGACTGCGGCAGCTATTGCCGGTACATAATACCAAAATTTTCTTCATTGTTCTTTTTGTTTTATTTAGTCAATTCCTACCGTCTTACTCCGACGTTCCATTAATATCGTATTGCGCCACGTATTCTCGTGTTTACCAACCTTTTCCCGATAGCCCAATTTCCGAAAGCCATGCTTTTCATGTAGGCGAATACTTGCCTCATTTTCCGGGAAAATACCGGACTGAAGAGTCCAGAGACCTTGCGCTTCGCTACTTTCTATGAGTGTATTCATCAACAAATCACCCACACCTTTTCCACGGTAATCTTCATGTACGTATACACTTACTTCCGCCACACCGGCATAAACGCAACGACTTGAAACCGGAGAAAGAGCCGCCCATCCCGCAACGCTCCCATCAACGCTTGCTAAAAAACGAGAATGCCTGAGATGCGATCGATCCCAATCCTCCCAACTTGGTGCTTCTGTTTGAAAAGTTGCCTGGCCAGTTGCTATTCCCTGTAGATAAATAGCGCGCACTGCGGGCCAGTCTGTTTCAGTAATGATACTAATTTCCATTAGTTAATTTGTTTTAGCAGCATCCGGATCCGGGGGTACAACTTTGGATAGTCGCTAGATTGACCATCCTATTTTGGCTTTCTTCTTCCTGAGCGGGCACACAGCATGTTCCGTTCTGATCCTTCGGACCACAACTACCACCACGCCCAATCGCTTTGCATTGCGTAGCATCCGGAATAAGGTCAACTACGAGGTTTTCACCTTTCAAAATCAAGTTCCCCGGAAATAGTTGACGGGTATCAAATTCCGAATTACCAAATTCAATCTTAACAATACCGCCAGGATTTAAAGGAAGGGACTTCTCTACCAATTCAATAATCGACAAGGCTTTACCCACCTTCATGGCCCTTTCCGAACCGTCCGAAGCCGGCTCCCAAAGCTGCACAATAATCTCCGTCCAGGCATTCATCACACCTCCACAATCAACCGAAGTAATAGGCGCTTGTTTAATCTCGGTGATATGGTATGAGGCATCCACCCATTTATCTTCGGCGTACTGAAATTGTAAAATAGCCTCTACATTCCTTGTCAATTGGGATTTGAAATCGCCCCAAGTCATTAGTTCCGTCGTATTCATAATATTGCAATTTAACGATATATAGGTAAAAATTTTTTTAACAGCACTCGTTGTTCGGCACATATCCATTTAAAAAAGCGCCTACTGTTTCTTTCAGCAGCTGCCAATTTTCAGGGTGAATGCAATAGCAGACACTGACCCCTTCAATGGTACCCTGTATCAATCCCGCTGTTTTAAGTTCTTTTAAATGCTGCGATATAGTTGCTTGCGCCAAACCCAGCTCTTCCACCAGATCCCCATTGATACAAGTCTTTGAAGCCATGATGTATTGCAAGATGGCAATACGGGCGGGATGGGCCATTGCTTTCAAAAGAACAGCTATTCTGTTCTGCTCTTCCGTAAATATTTCTGTTCTGGTAACGCCCATGATCTTATTATTTATTGCAATATTACGATAAATATTTTTAAGATGCAAATAGTGCTAGCAGCTTTCGGATGTCGGCTTTCCTTCTAAGGATTTCATGATTATTTTTAATTAATATTATTTGTTGTTCTTTTTCTTGACAAAAAGAACCAAAAGTCAAGGCTGTCTAGGTTTCGCTAAAAATTCAATTGCCCCGCGCCGTTCTGCGGAGCCGCCCCAATCCTCATTTCTTTCCCTCCACTTCTTCGCATAACGTTTTTTCTACCCTTCTAATTGAATTTTCTTTACGCTCACCCTAGAAGGCCGTTTTGTACTATCCGCGAGAGCCCCGTGTGATTTCATCACTTGCAACGACAACTCACGACTCAACCACTTAACTACTCAACTATTTAACCACTCGACAACTCAACTACTTAACCACTCGACAACTCAACTACTTAACGACTCGACAACTCAACTACTTAACCACTCAACAACTCAACTACTTAACCACTTAACTACTCAACTAGTTAACTATCCTCACAACTGAAATTCATCACTCATCATTTGTATCAGCTTTCGGATGTCGGCTTTCCTTCTAAGGATTTCATTATTATTTTTAATTAATATTATTTGTTGTTCTTTTTCTTGACAAAAAGAACCAAAAGTCAAGGCTGTCTAGGTTTCGCTAAAAATTCAATTGCCCCGCGCCGTTCTGCGGAGCCGCCCCAATCCTCATTTCTTTCCCTCCACTTCTTCGCATAACGTTTTTTCTACCCTTCTAATTGAATTTTCTTTACGCTCACCCTAGAAGGCCGTTTTGTACCACCCGCGAGAGCCCCGTGTGATTTCATCACTTGCAACGACAACTCACGACTCAACCACTTAACTACTCAACCATTTAACCACTCGACAACTCAACTACTTAACCACTCAACAACTCAACTACTTAACCACTTAACTACTCAACTACTTAACCACTCAACAACTTAACCACTTAACTACTCAACTAGTTAACTATCCTCACAACTGAAATTCATCACTCATCATTTGTATCAGCTTTCGGATGTCGGCTTTCCTTCTAAGGATTTCATGATTATTTCTAATTAATATTATTTGTTGTTCTTTTTCTTGACAAAAAGAACCAAAAGTCAAGGCTGTCTAGGTTTCGCTAAAAATTCAATTGCCCCGCGCCGTTCTGCGGAGCCGCCCCAATCCTCATTTCTTTCCCTCCACTTCTTCGCATAACGTTTTTTCTACCCTTCTAATTGAATTTTCTTTACGCTCACCCTAGAAGGCCGTTTTGTACTACCCGCGAGAGCCCCGTGTGATTTCATCACTTGCAACGACAACTCACGACTCAACCACTTAACTACTCAACTACTTAACCACTCGACAACTCAACTACTTAACCACTCAACTACTTAACAACTTAGCTACTCAACAACTCAACTACTTAACCACTCAACAACTCAACTACTTAGCTACTCAACCAACGGCTCTCACTGACATCGAACAAAATGAACAGAATGAACTTTCCTTTTTTAATAAATAGATAATTATATTTACTTAATATTATAAACGTAAGTTTCTTTATGGAATAGTAATCGTGCTGTTAACAGAGCAGCTGCGGCATGTTTAAATCGTTAAAAACTCGACACAATGACAAAGGAACAAGAATTCTACGCATTATTCCAGAACATGCAACGTCCTGAATATCCTTTCCCTAATCTAATTTCTCCCTTTGCGCAAGAGATGCGGGAAATATATTATAATTGGATCGATACAGATTATACCTTTCATTCCGAGAAAGCACGCGAAACACACAAAAAGCATGTGCTGACAGATATAGCAGCCCGTGGTTTACCCTTCTTAAAAACGCTGGATGAGCTATTTCCGATCGCAAGTTTCGCAGCCAATGGAGCCATGATGGATGATTATTTTGACCATTGTAGCTACGAAGAAATGTGTCGCATAAGACAACGGAGTATGGCCATACTCAGTGGACAAGAGAAAGAAGAGCCTACAGACTTCGGCATATTCCGTCAGTTCTACTTAATAAGGCAACGGGCCATTAAATGTGGCATGCCACAGCGGCTGTATGATAAATTCATAGCTAGTATTCATACCCTGTTAATCGGTTATCAGGATGAAAAACGCTATATGAAGGCTGATACTATACCCCCATTCCCAGTCTATTTGGTACTTCGCGAAGATACCAGTGGCGGTTTACCTTTTTGTAAATATGTAGCCATGCAAAAAGATTTTCGCAATTTGCCCGATGAGGTGTTAGAACATCCCCATATTTTGAGCTTGCACACCTTGGCAGCCCTTATGATCGGCGTGCATAACGACATAATCTCATTACCGAAGGAGTTGAGTCGGAAAGGTGATGTCATCAATATCGTAAAAGTTATACACAATGAAAATGACGTATCATGGGAAGAAGCCTATAAGATGGCCCTGGATTATCATAATAAGCTTCTAAACGAGTTTAAGATACTACACGAGCACTTACCAAATTTCGGGCAGTGGCAGGAACTTGCCTATGATTACGTATATTCAATCGGGATTATGATACAAGGCGTATACGCCTGGCATACCAATGATAAATCCCGCTACGTTCCGGGTGGCTATGTAGAACCCGAATACCAAAGCCCGGAATAAAGCGACATTTATATTTAAGTATTAAGAAAATTAGTAATGCCTACCGGCTGGCATTACTAATTCCCTGTTTTTGGTTTTCAGTGGTGCCGCAGCCACGTTATTAGCGCTATTTTACTACTTACCGACTGAACTATTTAGCACTACTAGCAGGTCACAAACATCATCCCTAATTCCAGATAGATCGAACGTTTAAGATCTCCAAATCAGTTATCTCAATATTATTTCCCCAGAAATGAAAGCCCTCTTTATTATTGTCTTCCGCTTTTCTAGGCATGGAATAAGAGTAGGCACCGCCATCAATAAATACTTCAACGCTGGTTTTATCGATGTAAATATCGGCCGAAATTTCCATACTGGTTGGATCGTTCGGCGAATAAAACAGACCATTCAGTTTATTATAATTCAAATCATAATCTACAATTCGTTGCCCAAAAAGATTAAGCCCGGCACTAGTGGCATGAGACAATTTAATGGTCGTCTTCACGCGCAAGCCATCCGCCTCCGAATATGATGCAAGCAATTGATTAGCACGTTCGGTTGTTAAGTTCGTTTCCTTCCGAACCGATGTAAAAAGTTGTTCCGTTTCTTTAACGGGCCGACTAAAAAGGCGAGGACCCTCTTTCGTATTGCGCAGCGTTAGCTCCGTTGGCAATTGCATCATCCCTCTAAAAGGCATACCGGGATGTGTTATTTGTCCCCAGCCAATTTGCACACGTCGTCCGTCCGGCATATCCGTAAAGGTTTGTGCTGCATAAACTGATCCTGTTGTATAGACATATTTACCAGCTTCCGGCTTAAACACTTTCCCATCAAAAGACCCCAGCATATAAGTACCGGAAGCTCCATACATCACCCATTTGGTATTATTCATATCCCCATCTACCGGCAGTTCGAAAAGTTCGGGGCACTCCCAAAAACCGGTAACATGACTTTCGTAGTTCCACTTTTTCAAATCGTTAGACGTATAGATAGAATGACCATCCCGCTCGTTAAGCACCATTACCCAGTGTTTTCCCGGCTTGTACCAAAACACCTTCGGATCGCGCGTGTCCGGGCTATTCCACTTCGCTTTGGAATCAATGATTGGATTCGATTCGTATTTTGTAAACGTCCGCCCTTTATCGAGGCTGTAGGCAATACACTGCACCTGCTTATCCGGCCCGGCTGCCGTATAAGCAGCTACCATAGCGGGCGTTTTACCTTTATTATAACCAGCTGTATTGTTATAATCGATTACAGCCGAACCTGAAAACATCGTTCCCAGCTCATCCGGATAAAGTGCATCCGGCAACTCCGTCCAGTGTACCAAATCTTTACTCACTGCATGCCCCCAGTGCATATTCTCCCATTCATTCTCATAAGGATTATGCTGGTAAAACAAATGATACTCCCCCTCATAAAAAAGTAAACCATTCGGATCATTGATCCATCCCCTGCGGGTCGTGAAATGAAACTGTGGCCGATTTTTCTCTTTATAAAGGCTATCTTGTCCAGCCAGTTTATCATTCTGATAAATTTTCGCCAGTCCTGCCTCATCACCCTCATAGCTTATCTTCAATGTTTTTCCTCGCAAATCCGAAACATCTTTAAAAACCCAATAATCAGGTGTAGCTTTAGTCAGTCTAATAACCACCGAAAGATCAGCTTTACCATCCACACTGAAAGTCATCTTCCGGCGCTCTTCCTTATGTGATACCGGAAAGTTAAGGTATTTCTTATTGATTTTGATTTCAATTTCACCTGCACTTAATGGAAGATAGTTAATCGACAGCAGGGCTATTGTTAAAAATTTGATCGCAAAAGTTCTCATCTGTTTGTTTTTTTATCATTTATTAAGTCGAGCCAAAGGCTAGTCATTCTTTATTTATTGCTTCTTATTATCATCGCCCGTACATCAAGGCCTGGCATACCAATAGGTTGTTGCCGCAATATCCACATAACCACTATCCCAGCTGAGCATTTCCATATCAAATGAAAATTGCTTACTAAAAGGTATGGCATCCAGTATGCGCGTCCGGGTAAATGTATTATGTCCTGTTGACGAAGTATGATCCGCCCGTGTTGCATTGGCAAAAGGTGTTTGGTAAATAACCACCGGCGCCCATGAGGTGTTGTAATAATCCTCCAATCCTGTACCAAATTCAGACGGAAAAGCTTCCCCGTCGACATAAGCTTTAGCATCCCCTTCCCCGTACCATGAATTCATATGATTCAGCGTCGCTAAGGTATTACCAACATATACCCCTTTACCTTTGATCGCAATGAAATTCCAGTCAATCGGTGCGCGGGCATCCCCTTTCGGGTTCTTCTCCACATCATAATCCCATTTAGCGTCCCATACCTGTTCTTCCATTTTTGTGAAGGCATGAAAATACATTGCTCGTTCATCCCATTTAAAATCATCCGTTCCAACTGAAAGACTTAATTCAACAGGAAAATTATTGTTATTGATTAAGCGTATCACTGCCGACTTCTGAAAAGGCATCACCCATCGTGAGACGAGCGTTTGTTTATTTGCGAGCGTTCTGTACCAACTTGCTATATCACTCCCCCCATAGCCGCTACCTATAAAATCACCCAAGGGGCACAATACCGTTTCCTTGCCATCAAAGGATATTTTTAATACCACGTTCCTCCAGAGCGCCTCCTGATCGCGGTTTAACTTACTCATTTGGATTTTAAGCAGACGAATAGCCTTATGAGCATCCCTTAAATTCAGCGCACATTCCTCCGCAGGGTTCAATTTTTTTGAGATAGAATCCGTTACGCTAAAATTTGCCGATGGGTTCCAAAGGACACTTTCTGTATTATCAATTTCTTTTTTTAATCGTCGTAACTGCTCAAAGGAAAACGTTTCGGCTTTTATATTTTTTGGATATGTTCGGTAGTTGATCTGATAATAATGAGGCTTCTTTTTACTTGCACTATCAGCAAACTCCCATGTTATTTTGCAATGCTTCGCATAAACCAAAGGTAAATATAACGTATTCCCTCCCTTTCCCCGCGGATCATAATTCGTATGCGGGTTCAACAATGCCGGCCCCAACCCCAATCCTGCCTTCAATAAATCAAACCCGGGAACCGTAATCCTAGCTTCCTTTTCATGATCAAAATAAAAACGCATCGTTCCGGGTTTTTCCAAACAGGTGAGCCAAAAACGGACAATTGCACCTGGGCCTTCAGCGTCCATCATCACATGCTCTTCTCGTCCTTCATGCTCTTCCCGACGGATAAACTGATTAAAATCACTATTTGCAAACCATCCCGCCCTATTGCGCACGGTGGATCTTCTGTCATAACTGCTTACTTGTTTTAATGTATATGTAGGTTCGGGATAGCGAGCAACCTCCTCAACCTCACGCATCTCCTGCAATAACTTCTCCGTATTGACCACTTCCTGACAATGGCCGTAACGGACTGCAAAACCAATGGTTGCACAAATCAGTAAAAGAATTTTAGTTTTCATTTGATTTATTTATTGGTTCCCTTTTTCAAACTTAGACAAATTCATTTTATATGCCATGAATGACGTATTTTATAGAGGAATTTAATTACCAGCCGAAGTTCTGCACGTATAAACCCTGACTAAAGTTAATTTGATTCTGTGGGATCGGTAAATACTCATCTCTGTTTTTTTTGAAAGCGGCGCCCGCCAAATGGGGTGTTCTTCTTTGCTCAGCAGAAAAATAATCATTAATAAACTCGGCCGCAATACCCCACCGAACGAGGTCAAAAAAGCGATAACCTTCCATAGCAAATTCCAATCTGCGTTCAAAACGTAGCGCTTTACGCGCAAATTCATTGGTCCAAACGCAATTCACTCCTGGCTGATAAGTATCGATAAAGTAACTGGAAGTAGGCCTACCATCTGCCTGCGTCAATCGTGCCGCACTTTTCTGCGCGCGTTGCCTAATCAAATTAATTAGTGGCAGTGCCTCTTGTTCACGTCCCAGTTCAATTAAAGCTTCCGCTTTTATGAGTAACACATCCGCATACCTAATCACCGGCCAATCTTTAGCGCTCGACATAAAAGGTGGATATTTCATAAAAGTCGGATCGGTATAAGCAACCGTTTCTTTCATACTCATAAAGTTGCCATAAGTGGCATTGTCACGATTCCATGAAGCCTGAAACACCAGATCTTTTTGGTATTTATAGGGATGTCCGGGAATGGCCACAGTATGATCCAAACGCGTATCGAAGCTTTGCATTTTAAAATCTCCGGTAGGGACAACATCATGGGTATTATAGTCATCCAGCAGCGGCAATCCGTCAGCATTCGTTTTAAATGCGTTCACCAGATTAGAACTCGGCTGGTGAAATCCACAGCAACCATATTCCTGGTTCATAGGATAATTGGTTCCCACACCGGCATTAATCCGTCCTTGTGGTGTGCCGTCGCTTTTTGAGAAAACGATGGCAAATACCGTCTCTGGACCATTTTCATATTCGGAAAGAAAATTTTCCGCAAAATCTTCAGAAAGGCGATATCTTCCCGAACTGATCACACTGTCGCAATACGCTACTACTTCATTCAATTTCGCTTGGTCTTTTGATAACACATTATGCTGATCATCCTGCACATAACTTTGGTAAAGCAATGTTTTTGCTAGGTAAGATTGGGCAGCCCCCTTTGTAATACGCGATGACTCTGCCTGCGCCAGCGGTAAATGCTGTGTAGCAAAGCGAAAATCTTCTGCTATTTTTGTCCATAGTTCATCGTTACTGTACAGATCATTCCCGATAGTTTGATAGGCTGATTTTTCAACACTTTCGTCGATGTAAGGTACTCGTTTAAAAAGAATTTTTAATAGAAAATAAAAGTGTGCCCGAAGGAAACGTACTTCAGCAATGCGCATTAACTTCTGTGGGAATATGTCATCACCTATTTCATTCAGCAGCGCTAAGGCTGCATTACATCTCGCCACGCCCACATACAAACGGAACCAAGTACCATCACTTTCTCCGAGGTCTACCCGATTGATTGAAAACAATTCGTAAGCGTGCACGTCGTTCTGGTCGCCCGTTCCGCCCCCGCCCTTGTAAGCGTCTCCGCCCCGCACACTTCCGTAGGCCCACATCGTTGTATAAGGTGTACTCCAATGATCATTACCCAAGGCTGAGTAAGCACTGATTACCATCGCCTCCACATTTTCGGGTGTTTTCAGATTTTCATTAAACACGACGCCTTGCGGCAGTTTTTCCAAATTTTTCGAGCAGCCAAAAAACAAGATGGCATACACAACCAATATTATGACAGGTAAATTTTTCATTTGCTAGTATTTTTAAATCAGATGATGATGGAAAATATATTAGAAGGATAGATTAAAACCCACTGTTGCAATTACCGGTATCGGATAGGCGTTCCCCGGATTTTCAGGATCTGGAGCTGTATAGGCCCGGTTCTTCCAACGTAGCAAGTTAGATGCCTGCATGTATACACGTGCCCGCGTTACATTAAACCTTTCAAAAGCATCCTTCAGATCATATCCGATTTCAATGTTCCGTAATTTGAAATAACTTCTAGGCTCTAAAAAATAGGTTGAAAATCTGTTCTCATTATTCGTATTGACCAAAGTTAAGGCAGGAACACTTGCCCCGGCGTTCTCAGGGGTCCAAGCATCCATTACGCGGCTGCCCCAATTTGATCCCGGTGCCAGCGAAGTAAAATCTGTCAGATTTTTATAGCTATTATTTACGACTCCTCCCTGTACGCCCTGAAAGAAAACGGCAATATTGAATCGCTTATAGCTTAGGTTTAAATTCAAGCCGTAAGTAAAATCAGGATCCGAGGTACCTAAGTACTGCTGGTCGTTATTATCAATCCGTCCATTCTGATCAAGGTCAAGGTAACGGATGCGACCAAGTGCCTTTCCCGGCTGTTCCGGGCTGTTATCAACTTCCTCTTGCGTCGTGAACAAGCCATCAGCCACCCAACCGAAGTGCGTATTTGGCGAGTGTCCGATAATCGTGTAGGTTGTACCATTACCTGGGTAACCGATAATTGCATTGTTAGGAAGCGCTGTTATCTTTAAACGGTTTCTGGTAATATTAGCCGCAATATCCAATTGAATATCCTCGGTCAAATCTTGGCTATAACTGATCGCCGCCTCCAAGCCCTTGTTTTGCAGCGAAGCACCGTTAATCCATGTATTTCCCCCTTCACCTACTACGCCCAAGTAAGGCGGGCTGATCAAAATATCGTCTGTATTCTTTATATAATATTCAACTGAACCGATAAGCCGATTGGAGAACAATCCAAAATCCGCTCCAAAATTAGATTGCGTGGTGGTTTCCCATTTAAGATCCGGGTTTCCGGTTTGGATGGCGGTATATCCGGTAGGAAGCGTACCGGTGCCCTGTCCACCTATGTCATAAGCGCTGCCTTCGCTTGGTTCCCAGGTCAGGTCCGTTCCATAAATGGCACGATAGAGTGAATAGGTAGCATATGCAGGAATGCTTTGATTACCCGTTTGCCCCCAGCTATACCGGAGTTTAAAATCCGAAATGAAATTTACATTGTCTTTAAAAAAGGCCTCTTCACTGATGCGCCATCCCAGAGAGGCGGCGGGGAAATTCGCGTAGCGATTGTTCGAACCGAACTTACTCGAACCATCTCTCCGAATGGTCACAGAAGCTAAGTATCGATCATGATAATTATAGTTTGCTTTAAAGAAAAATGACTGTAGCGCGTCCGAATTGCCATCGCCGCGGGCAAGTATATTTCGCGTACCTTGCGTCAAGTAAGCATAGTTCAGATCGGCAATAGCTAACCCTTGTGCACTGGCATTAAATCCCTGGTACCTATTATTAACCGTTTCAGATCCCAAAAGGAAATTAACACGGTGGTCATTCGAATTCAAGTCATAGGTCAATATATTTTGCCAGGTTAATGATCCACTGTAGTCGAAATTGGTATTAACCTGCGTAACATCACTGTTTAAAAAGCCTGACCGGTATGGCAACTGCAAATGACGATAAAAAGTACCTGCATAATCCACATTAAAAGCCGTTCTGAAATTCAAGCCCGGTAAAACGGAAAGATCCGCAAAAGTACTGCTCAAAATGCGGGCAAAGTGGTTGTTATTCTGTCTATTATCTTCGATCAATCTGACCGGATTTTGCCGATCGTCCATCCCGGCCACGGGGCCACCCCAACCACCATTAACCGTACGAACCGGTAAAATGGGATTCAATATCAAGGCCAGCGAGGTGACGTCGCCCGTTGGTATTTGTGCGTCCTTAAAATACGAAAGGTTTAGATTCTCCCCTATCTTCAGTTTACCGTTAAACAGTGCATGGTCTACATTCATACGTAAGGTTAATCGCTGGCTTCGCGTACGTTTGATGATACCCTCATTGTCATAATAACCTAACGAGAAGAAGGACGTTCCATGCTGTCCGCCATTGGAAAGAGCAACATTATATTGTTTAATCTGCGAAACCCGCGAAACTTCGTCAAACCACCGGGTGTCCGATGTGTGCATCGACTGCTCAGGATCCACGTATTGCCCTAGGATTACCGCATTCAATTGCGGATTCGAAAAATCCTTATTCCAATCAAAATCGTAAATCAAACTTAAGGTAGAAGGATCCTGCGGATTATTACGAGACGGGCCGAAACGTCCGTCATTTACAGCAGCCTGCCAATAAGCCCGTGCGCGCTGATCGGTATTCAAGGTATTAATTTTACTATTATAAAACTGCAGGGAATGTGAAGCATCTACATCAATCCGCCTAAGGCCTGATTTACCTCGCTTGGTGGTCACAATAATCACTCCCGCTGCCGCTCTCGATCCATAAATCGAAGCAGCCGATGCATCGCGTAATACCTGCATCGATTCGATGTCGTTCTGATTAATCTCCTGTAATCCCCTTTGCGTTGGCACGCCATCTATAATATACAGGGGGTCATTGCTAATATTCAGTGTGGTTTGGCCTCGCATGCGCACCGTAACACCCCCATTCGGTGCACCGCTCGCGCCAACCTCTACTCCCGGAACCCGCCCTTGCATAGCTTTTACCGGGTTGCCCAGCGGCACATTTTCAATATCTGCCATTTTAACAACAGAAACAGCACCCGTTAAGTCCTTTTTGCGCTCTGAGGTATAGCCCGTTACAATAACATCCTCAAGGGCATTCAAGCTGGTTTTCATGACCACATTGATCGGGTCGCCGTTTCTAATCGTCACCCGGACCGATTCACTTCCCAACATACTGAAGGAGATGCTTTGCCCAACAGCCGCCGCAATGCGATACATCCCCTTATTGTCAGTAATAACAGAACCGGTTTTTCCAACAATAGACACCGTAACTCCTTCCAGCGGAACCGAGCTTGTATCTCGTACTATTCCGGAGATTACAACTTCCTGCGCCGCCGCACGAAGGAGAAAAAACATACTTATACAGTATGCAATCAATACTTGCTTTTTCATATTTGGTTAATTAATTAGATTAGTTTCGGTTTATTATATGGTTAATAGACAAGTTATGTCAGTGGCTCATTGGCCAATTGTGCCTCGATAGCTTCTAAGCTGATACCTTTCGTTTCGGGCATCCACCAAATCACAAACACCAGTTGCAACACCATCATTATCGCAAAGAATAGAAAGGTCATCATGCCTCCAAGCGCCTCTGCCAGTATAGGAAAGGAAAAAGTCACCAACGCCGCCAAAATCCAGTGGATAGAACTTCCAAAGGTTTGCCCCTTTGCCCGCACCTGATTGGGAAAAATTTCTGCAATAAAGACCCAAATAACGGCCCCTTGAGAGAAGGCAAAACAGGCGATAAAAAGCATAAAGTACAGCGAAATATACATACCTGATGATGCCGGATTATTAAAAGAAAAAACAACCAGTAGAAGGGAAATAATAATGCCAATGGAGCCAATTTTCATCAACATTCGTCTACCTACCTTATCAATCAATTGGACAGCCAATAGCGTAAACACAAAATTGGTCATACCAATGCCGATTGTTGAAAGCAATGAAGAATGAACACCCAACCCGGCCATTTCAAAAATGCGTGGTGCATAGTAAATAATGGCATTAATGCCTGAAAATTGATTAAAGAGCGCAAACAGCCCGGCCAATACCAATGGCCTGCGATACGCTTTTACAAAGAGGGCTGGCTGTTTGTTAACGGCTTTTAGTTTTGCTGTATTTTCAATTGCAATGAGCTCTTGTTGATAACCTAGTGGGTTGATAATACTTAATGTTTCTATAGCTTCTTCTCTCCGCAATCCATTCGTCAGCAACCATCTTGGGCTTTCTCGAATAAAATAAATCGCTATTAGGAAAAGGAGAGACGGCACGGCCTGGATGCCCAGCATTAAGCGCCATGACTCTCCCTCTAACTGATTGATTAAATAGTTAGACAAGTAGGAGATCAAAATTCCCAATACAACATTAAATTGAAACAGCCCTACCAATGCACCGCGCCTATCCGACGGTGCGATTTCTGATATATAAATAGGTGCCGTAACCGAAGAAGCACCTACGCCCAAGCCACCAATAAAACGGAAGAGTACAAAAAGGTGCCAGCTGGTGGTAAATGCCGTTCCAAGAGAAGCAAAAAGATAGGCCAATGCCACCAGGTATAATGTTTTTTTACGTCCCAATTTATCCGTCGGATAGGATCCGAGTAACGATCCAATAACGGTTCCGATGAGCGCCACCGAAATGGTAAAGCCATGTTCAAAAATCGTGAGCTGCCAATATTGCTCAATGGCTTTTTCGGCCCCGGAAATAACTGCAGTGTCGAAGCCAAAAAGAAAGCCGCCCAAAGCCACCACTACCGACCATAGTTTCACCATGTGATTTTTCATAATATAGATCTATCTTGATTTGTTGAATTTGCTGTGCAAGGTAGGCCGGTAAAAAGAGAAGGAGCTGCTGCAAATGATCAAATCATTTCATTTTTATAACAAAAATTATCCATCTGACTATCAAATAATTACAAAAACAAAGATGAATTATTCACTGTACGTTTTCGTCAGCGTACCATCTTTTTCAAGTATTATACCATCGGTGTTTAACCACCTAAATGGCGAAAATGCTTTTTTCTCTCCCCAAAAGATCCAATCTCTTATATTTGCCAAAACCTAGCGTCAATAATTGGTGGCTTAAAACTGAATTATAAATCATGAATACCATTTTTTTCAATCGATCCTATGTGGTGGTGTTTTTACTTTTGGGTTTCGGGTTGATAATTTCCTGCAGCACTAACAAAAAGCATAATAAGTTTACCATCGGATTCTCCCAATGCACGGGTAACGATCTATGGAGAAAAAACATGCTTGCGGAAATGTTGACTGAGCTAAGCCTTCATCCGGAAGTTGATTTTCATTATTTAGAGGCCAGTGGCAACAGTACCACGCAACGCGCCCAGGTAGATACGCTTATTGAAAAAGGAATTGATCTTTTAATAATTTCACCAAACGAAGCCGAACCCCTAACTGCCACCGTAAAAAAAGTGATGGATCGTGGCATTCCT
Source organism: Olivibacter sp. EAT-5 (assembly GCF_044784325.1). Lineage (NCBI taxonomy): Bacteria > Pseudomonadati > Bacteroidota > Sphingobacteriia > Sphingobacteriales > Sphingobacteriaceae > Olivibacter > Olivibacter sp. EAT-5. Next base: position 6,167,947 of record NZ_CP173028.1, read on the forward strand.
GTCATTGTAATAGATCGGGAAGTGAAGGGAAATGGCTATACGGCATTCATCGGTGCTGATAATGTGGAAATCGGCGAAATGGCGGGCCAGTATCTATCGCAGCTTATTGGCAACAAAGGGAAAGTTGTAGAAATCACGGGCTTATCCGGTTCCTCTCCGGCGATAGACAGAAGTACCGGCTTCTTCGCCGCACTTAATCAGTTAAAAGCTTTAAAGATTGCCAAAACGGTATCCGGCGATTGGATGGAAGACACCACCAAAAATATCTTGAGCAAGATACACTGGCAGTTGAAGGACATAGATGCCATTTTTGCCCATAATGATAACATGGCGCTGGGAGCACGAAAAATTCTTAACAAATATTATCCTGAAAAACATATTCCCATTGTCGGCGTGGACGCCTGTTTTGGTGAAGGAGGAGGGTTGGATATGGTATACGACGGAAAAATTACCGCCTCCCTGGTGTATCCTACACTCGGCAAAGAGGCCATTCGGACAGCTCTGGACATTTTGAAAGGCCTCCCCTTCAGAAAAGAGAACAAATTGAGTTCCATTGTAATTGACTCAAGTAATGTGCGTGTCATGAAGATGCAGGCTGCCATGATCAGTAGCCAGAAAGACGACATTTACAATCAACGTAAACTACTGGACGAACAGAAATTAGTTTATAAAAGCCAGCAGGTTGTACTCAATACCATTATTGTGTTGCTCGTATTGTCGCTCATTTTTGGAAGCATTGTAGTCATTCTACTAAGAGATAACAGAAAAATCAATAAAAATCTAGCTAAGAAGAATATAGAAATCGACACCCAACGGAAGCAGTTAATTGAAATGTCAAAACAAGCCGCTGCCGGCACAGAAGCACGCTTAAACTTTTTTACCAACATTACCCATGAGCTGCGAACGCCCTTAACACTGATCTTATCGCCCATCGAGGATATGGTAAAAGATCCCCGCCTCTTGCCATTGGCTGCTGATAAGTTAAAAGCGGTGCAACGTAATTCGGTACAACTGCTGAATATCGTCAATCAGTTGTTAGATTTCAGAAAGATAGAAATAGAAGGCTACTTAATACAGGCCTCACCAAACAATTTGGTCTCCTTTGTCCGTGATCTCATCGAACCTTTTAAAGTATACGCTTTAAAAAGACAAGTGCAACTGTCCTTTGTTCCTGCAGAAAAAGAAATACCGGTATGGTTTGATGTCAATATGCTTGATAAAGCCCTGTTGAATCTCTTGTCAAATGCCTTCAAGTTTGTAAACGCCGGAGGTTTCATCAAAGTTTACATAGCCCGCTGCGGAAGTGAAGTAAGCATTCAGATCAAAGATTCAGGTATTGGGATGCATGAAAAAGATCTCGCCTTGATTTTTGACCCCTACTATCAGGCAGACAATTCTCCATCCAATGGCTTCGGTATCGGTTTATCTTTAGCAAAAGAGATTATCCACAAACACAAAGGAGACATTCAGGTAGCATCAGTCAAAGAACAGGGTTCTACTTTCACAGTTACGCTTCCACTGGGAAACGAGCATTTAAGCGAACGCGAAAAAGGTGTTCTTCATGACCCGGTACTTAAGAAGGACGAAAAATCTGCCATGTATACCATCGTTTCAGACATCGAAATGCTAGACATCAAACAAACGGAATCCTGTGGCTTAAAGGATCACTCTTTACTCATTGTGGAAGACAACCCCGATCTTTTAAACTATTTAGTGGCAGAGCTGAGCGATGAATACGATGTATTCTACACCACCAACGGCCCCGAAGCCATTCAACTTGCCAGAGAAAAGGTACCCGACCTCATTATTACCGATAATGTTATACCCGAAATATCCGGTAAAGAGGTATGCAGGACCTTAAAGAACGATCTTAAGACCTCTCATATTCCGATCATCCTTCTTACCGCCCAAGCAAGTTCGGAGCAGCTTGTTTCAGGCATGGATGCCATGGTAGACATGTACATCACGAAACCGTTCCTGATCAGCAATCTTTCGGCGAGTATTAGAGCGTTAATCAAGAACAGAAAAGTATTAAAAAGTCATTTTACCAGCAATATTGAGCTCCCGACAGAAAGTGTCAAATTAAGCTCGTTGGACAAAAAATTGTTAAACGACTTTTCCGGCGTGGTGGAAGAAAACCTCAGTAACGATCGATTCTGTGTGGACGATATTTGTCGGCTGATCGGAATTTCCCGCATGCATCTGTATCGAAAAGTTAAATCGTTGACCGGCATGACCGTTAATGAATATATTCTGGAGCGCAGATTAAAAAAGGCCTCTTACCTGCTTAAACATGAATCTTTAAATGTTGCAGAAATCACCTACGCCGTGGGTTTTTCCAGCCCCAGCTATTTTTCAACCACTTTCAAAGCCAAATTTGGATACTCGCCCAGTCAGTATAAAAGTAAAATCAAATAACATTTTTTGATCTCATTGCCATTTGAGTTGCTCTAACTGCTTCTGCCACATAAAACGTACTAAATCGGAGCTTTTGTAATCCGGGTTGGCTCCTGCCTGCGAGGTAACATAAGCCCCCAATGCAGCCGCATAATCCAATATATCTTCCGTCGATTTCCCTAATAACTTTTGCGCTACAAAAGCAGCCAAAAAAGAGTCGCCGCTACCAACCGTATCTTTCACAATAACCGGATATGCTTTGAAATCATATCGTTCCATAGGCGTATAGTAAGAAGCACCCTCTCCACCTTTGGTTACAATGATCTCTCCGATCTTATATTTGTCCTGCAAACGATTTACGTGCTCGTGTTCCTGACCGCCTTCATCACCAAACCACGAGGCAATAATGCGCAGTTCATGGTTGTTCAGTTTTACGATGTCAGCCTTGTCCAGTAGGTATTCAATAGTAGCTTGTTCATAATGCGGTGCACGAAAATTAACATCAAAAAGTCTCAATTTAGCGTGCGCAATCAGATCATACAGTGTAGCGCGGCTAAGCTCACTGCGGGCGGCCAAACTACCAAACACCATTAAATCAGCGTTTTCAACCAAATTAGCTGTTTGACTATCGAAACGAATAAAATCCCAAGCCACCGGCTGTACGATCTCATAGCTCATCTCGTGATTGGCTCCCTCCGTAGCAATCACTTCACTGGTTTTTTGATCTTTATCCAGTTGAATGTATTCGGTAGACAAACCCATTTTTTTCAAGAACATAGTCAGTTCTTCTCCCAACGGATCATCGCCGACCCGACTTACCATATAACTCGCTATCCCTAGCCGGTTTAGATGATAAGCTACATTCATGGGGGCACCGCCCGGTTTTTTCCCTTCAGGAAGCACGTCCCAAAGCACTTCTCCAAAACAAACTACTTTTTTCATCCAATTAAATTATCTATGAGTGTTAAATCTCAAACGTATAGGCGAGATCGTTAAACTCGGTTTGTTCTTTGTAAGACTAAGTTAAAGACATTATTACTAAAACCCTTCTTATATCGTGCCATTTTTCTTTAATTCCGTACCATGGGGCTTAGGAGCAGCCGTCAGCATTAGCTTTCAGCTATCGGATGGCAGCTTTCGGCAGTCAGCGATCAATAAGGTGTAAGCTATAAGTTTTAAGCTTTAAGGTAATGAAATTAGGCCAATCTTTATATTGCCAGTTGTACATATTTGAGCCGATTAAAAGAAATAATCGGCTCATACTCCCAGTAAAGGTATAAGCTGTAGACTTTAAGGTTTTAGGAATTAGCTTCCAGCTATCGGATGGCAGAGCATAACTAATAACTGCTATAAACTTTATGTTCAGCGACAATTACCAAAGAACGTCTAGATCATATTTCTTCATATTTGCGTCTTTGGAAATAAGCTGACAGTTTAACTCTATCGCTGTGGCAGCGATAATCTTATCAAACGGATCTCGATGATGAAAAGGAAGTTTTTCCAATGTTAACAAAAATGCCGGTTGAAGTGGAAGGATTATAATATTACTAAAAACACATGACTGTATTAATTCATCAATGCTATAGCCAAGACGAAGTTTACCTAAAGACTTTTTAATCACCACTTCCCAAATCGATACTATACTAATATAAAGATCGTTCGAAGCGTCACTTAAAGCTTCTTTAATATGATCAGGAAGCTGATCATTATCATCTTGCATCCAAAGAAGTACATGTGTATCAAGAAGAAAACTGTCCCATTACATGTAATCCTTGAAATCATCTAAAGGTGCATCAAAATCACTATCCATGCTCAGTTTGCCCTTCAACAAACCTAACTTGCGTTTAACTTTTTTCTCTTTAGCAACTTTTTTTTCTAAGATAAAATCAATAAAATCCTCTACTTCCTGCTGATAAGCAGGTGGTATCTTTTTCACTTTTTCTATCAATTGAAGCTGTTCCATTCCATTGAAATTTATGTTAAAGATACACAAAATCGATCTTCCATACAACCTACAACGCTAAACTTATCACCCGTTTCAGCAACCAGCTTTCAGCCATCAGCTTTCGGCCATCAGCTTTCGGCTATAAGGGGCTAATCGGCTCATACTCCCAGTAAAGGTATAAGCTTTAGGGTATAAGGTTTGAGCTCGCGCTACCGCCTTGGCAACTGCCACTGCCACTATTCTACAACTTAACTACTAAACAACTTAACTACTCAACTATTCTACAACTCAACCACTCAACTACTTAACCACTCAACCACTTAACTACTCAACCACTTAACTACTCAACTAATCCCCAAAATTCCTTATATTCGTATCATTGCACTTCATAAGCGATATTTATTTTAAACCTGCTAATTATTGAATGATGAAAAGCATCCTGGCAAATACGCTCCTCTATATAGGTTTAATCCTTTCTCCCTTACTCGCTAGCGCAGAAGACGGTGTACAATTCTTTGAAGGATCGTGGAAGGCCCTGTTGCAGCTTGCGAGGGAACAGAACAAGCCTATTTTTGTGGATGTTTATACCGATTGGTGCCCTCCCTGTAAACGAATGGACCAAGAGGTGCTACCCCTTGCAGCCGTAGGCGCCGTATATAACAAGGCATTCATCAATTACAAACTGAATGCAGAGCGGGGCGAAGGTATAAAGCTCGTCAAGCAATACGAAGTACACGCTTATCCAACCTATCTTTACCTGACACCCGAAGGTGTGTTATTGGCACGAGTGGTGGATTACCAAGAGCCGGACACCTTTATGGCTTATGCGCATGACGCAGTAGCAAAAAATCGCGAGCAGGTATTAGCTAAAATGGATAAGCAATTTGAAGGGGGCAATCGGGATCCGCATTTTCTAAAAACCTATATCATCCAGAAGAAAGATTTAGGCCTTGATAACAGCTTAGCATTTGATGCCTATATCAAGGCCCAAAGCAGTACCGAGCGTGAAAACCCGGCTAACATTGATTTCATCCGTGACAATCTCAACCATGCCAAAGGGGCTGCTTTTGACCTATTACTAAAAACCTATCCTACGGTAGACCAAACAAGGCGGCAAAAACTGGCACCCGTGCTCTTTAACTTATTAACAGATGCAGCTAGCGCCGCGCTGCGAGAAAACCGCTTACAAGACATACCCAGTCTTTTTAATCAGATGGACGCACTCAAACAGCAGCTAAGTCGCAAGCAGCAAGGACACCTTTATCTGTTGCAGTTACGCTACGCACAGCGCGCAAAAGACACCGAAATAGCTAAAAAAGCGGGTTATGCTTTCGTGGCCAACAGCATGGATATAGCAACAGACAGCATACAAGCAGAAGACAAACGGCGTTATACTGCGCTTATGCAACCCTATTATAGCGGAGAAAGGGATAGCACTGAAATTACAGCCGAAGACAAAGCCTTCGCGCAAAAAATCTACACCGGCGAGATCTGTGTTTATCTCTATGAGGCCAGCAATACCTTTGACATGGTATTAAACAATGGCGACCCGGCATTGAAAGACGCCCTACGCTGGGCAGAAAGGTTGAGTCAATTACGTCCCAACAACCCCCAATTCAATCAGTTGATTGATCGTATCAAACAGAAAATAAACTGAAATCTACTTGGCTAGCAGTAATGTGCTATAGGTTTTAGGAATTAGCAACCGGCATTCGGCTTTCAGCTATCAGCAGTCAGCTTTCGGCTATAAGGGGCGGCAACAAAAAAATTCCTGCCTACCGGCAGGCAGGCATCATTCATCGCTTATAAAAAAACTCATCACCCAACATCAAATTGGCTAATTATTGACTTCAGCTTTAGGCTTTCGTTAGCCTACCCAACGACAAACAAGTGCCACTTCCACGGCTACTATTCATCATTCAACGCTCATAACCATCACTTAAAAAAACCTACTCAACCACTTAACTACTCTCACAACTACCCTTTCGGCTACAGCAATCTGACGTTCGGCTACAGTATTATTTCGTCCATACAGGAACTTTGTATCAAACAAAATAGTTAAAAGATGAACATATTTGTAACAGGAGCATCAGGCTTCATCGGCTCGGCAGTAGTGAAGGAATTGATCCAAGCAGGACATCATGTCATCGGCTTGGCACGTTCAGAAGCATCCGCGAAAATTATCCGTGATGCAGGCGCATCGGTTTTATTAGGAACGCTTGAAGATTTAGAAATTTTAAAACAAGGCGCCTCACAGGCCGACGGCATTATTCACACCGCTTTTATCCATGATTTTACGCAATACCAAAAAGCAGGTGAAGTGGATAAAACCGCTATCCAGACTATGGGAAATGTCTTGGCAGGCACCAACAAACCTCTGGTGGTAACCTCCGGCATGTTAGGATTAACCCCTATCAATGGCTTTATTACAGAAGAAAGTCCGGTTGGAAATTCACCACGACCTTCAGAAGCCACGACCTTGGCACTGTCAGAAGCAGGCGTTCATGCGTCGGTAGTTCGTTTACCACCATCCGTTCATGACAAAGGCGATAAAGGCTTTATTCCGTTTATTATCGCACAGGCACGCAAAAATGGTGTTTCGGCCTATCCGGAGGAAGGGAAAAACCATTGGTCGGCGGTACATCGTTTAGATGCGGCCAAAGCTTACCGCTTGGCTGTAGAGAAAGCAGCGAAAGGAGCCGTGTATAATGTTGTGGGCGATCAATCCATTGAAATAAAAACAATTGCCACGTTAATCGGCAAACAATTGCAGTTACCTGTTCAATCCGTTTCAGGAGAAGCCATTGTAACACATTTTGACTGGATGGGTCGTTTCATTACCTTTGAAGGCGCCGCTATCGGAAGCAAAACACAAGAACAGCTGGACTGGAAACCCACGCATATTGGTTTATTAGAAGATATGCAGGAAAATTATTTCTAAATTTAAACATCAGTTTGTCATTGTCGGTTCGCCGCAATGACAAACTTTTACACCCAAAAATTAAGCTCGATCATGGAAAACCAGTCACCCATCCGGTTAAAAACCATCAGCGAATTTCATAAATCACGCGGTTTAGCACAACCCGAACATCCGCTCATCAGCGTCATTGATTTTGGTACCATTCCACGTTCAGCCGATATCCGTGGCAAAAGTTGGATATTTGATTTTTATCAAGTATCGCTAAAAAGAGGCATCGATTTCAAAATGAAATACGGACAGCAGGCATACGATTTTGATGAAGGCGTTTTGGGATTTATTGCACCAAATCAAGTTTTTAAAATCGAACACGAACCCCATGCTACGCAAAACCAAATTCGCTCCGGTTGGATGTTGCTAGTTCACCCCGATTTTTTCTGGAATACACCCTTAGCAAAAGCCATTAAACAGTATGAATATTTTGATTATGCGATAAACGAGGCGCTATTCCTATCAGAAAAAGAAGAGGCAACGTTGAATGCCATCATCGAGAATATCCGTCAGGAATACCATGCCAATATCGACAAGTTCAGCAAACAGATCATTATTTCGCAAATTGAAACTTTATTGAGTTATTCCGAACGGTTTTATCATCGTCAGTTCCTCACCAGAGAAAAATCCAACCATCAGGTGTTGCATCGTCTGGAAGAGCTTTTAAATCATTATTTCGATCAAGAAGATTTGATTTCAAGAGGTCTACCCTCCGTTCAGTACGTTGCCGATCAGCTGCACATCTCGCAAAAATATTTAAGTACCTTACTCAAAGTTCTCACCGGGCAAAGCACCCAACAGCATATTCACAACAAACTGATCGACAAGGCCAAAGAAAAACTTTCGACCACCAATTTATCAGTTTCCGAAATAGCTTACGCCTTGGGTTTCGAACATTCACAATCGTTCAGTAAACTGTTCAAATCCAAGACCGATCTATCACCAATCGAGTTTAGGCAATCGTTTAATTAAACTGCCGTCAGCTTTCAGCCGTCGGTTTTCAGCTTTAGCTGGTGCTCCTGCCACTGCTTCTGTCGCTTCAATAATCCCGCATCACTCCGCTACACGAACAACCAATAACGAACAACCAATAACGAATAACCAATAACCAACAACCAATAACGAATAACCAACAACCAATACGGAACTACAAGGCTTCTTGAATTTCCTCCAGTGATTTCCCTTTAGTTTCCGGCATAAATCTCCAAATGAAGAAAAAAGAAACAGCCATCATCAGACTGTAAAAGATAAAAGAATAATAACCGCCATTAGGACTACCTTCGGCGATAATCGGAAAGAGCCAAGAAATGACGGCAGCCATGATCCAATGGGTGAAACTACCGAGCGAGCTACCCTGAGAGCGAACGCTATTCGGGAATATCTCCGAGATAAAAACCCAGATTACCGCGCCTTGCGAAAAGGCAAAGAATGCAATAAAACCGATCAAATAAATTAGCACCGAAGAAGCGGCTGCGATACCCTGACTAAAAGCATGGGCAACCAAGCCCAAAAACACAAACATTCCTAAACTACCGATCAACAGCAGTCGTTTTCGACCAAACTTATCGATGAAGAACATCGCCAGGCAGGTAAACAATAAATTAGCGCCTCCTATAAATACCGGCTGCAGATAAGCCAACTTTTGATCAAAACCCGCCAATTCAAAAATGCGAGGAGCATAATAGAGAATGGCATTGATACCACTTAACTGGTTAAACATCGCCAATATAACAGCATACAAAATGGGCTTCAGATATTTCTTTTGAAATAAACGGTCGTGCGCTCCTTTACCCACTTGATCAGCCTGTAATACGCTGTTCATAGCTTCCTCCTCTCCCAATTTACGAAAGACAGCATGCGCCTTATCGTTATAACTATTGATAGCCAACCACCGTGGGCTCTCCGGAACAAGCTGCAGAAGGCAAAAAAAGAGTACCGAAGGCACCACCATAATACCCAACATCCAGCGCCAAGCTTCATCGCCCAGTCCCACAAAAAGAAAATTTGTCAGATAGGCAATAAATATTCCCAGCACAATCATAAACTGAAAAGAGGCTGTCAACCGACCCCGGCGCTCAGCAGGAGCAATTTCCGAAATATAAATAGGCCCAACAACGGAAGATACACCAACGGCCAGCCCACCGATGAATCGGAATAAGATGAACAATAACCAGGTGTACGATAAAGCACATCCCACGGCTGAACATAAATAAGCAAGGGCAACCACGATCAATACTTTTTTACGTCCAAATTGCTGCGCCGGTATACTGGCCACCATCGCGCCTATAACCGTTCCAATCAAACTGGCAGATACGGTGAATCCCTGCCAAAACGAATTAAGTGTCCAGAGTTGCTGTATGTTTTTTTCCGCGCCGGAAATAACGGCTGTTTCAAAACCAAAAAGAAAACCTCCTAAAGATGCAATGAGTGAGCATCGAATGGCAAAGCCATATTTGGAAATAGCGTTCATTTATGCTATGTTTAACTATTAATCAATGAAGCAGCGCCGAGAAGAGCAGCCTGCTCTCCCATCATCGCTACTTTTATCGGAACAAGAATTTTTTGTGCAGCAAGCCTTTCAACAACCTCCGGCAGAAATAAGTGGTAAGCTTTACTGATATTCCCGCCTATAATCACCGCATCGGGCTTTAGTGCTGTCAAATGAATTAAAAGGAAATCGGCCAACCAATGGGCCAATTGGGCCATTGTCTCTTTTGCCTTACGATCTCCGGAAATCACTTCAGCCAATGATTTGACATCATCAATTCCGGCACCGCCTAAAGAGCGATAATAAGTTAATAAGCCACGGGTTGATATATAATCTTCCGCTATCCCATCCAGAAAGCGGGAGGAACCGAGATTCAGATCTTTTACTACTCCTGAGTTGAAAAATGCGGTTCCCAGGCCAGTTCCCATTGTCAACCCCAGAACCTGGCTTTTCTCCGCCAAGTTACTGCCTATGATCTCGCCACGGAGAAAAGCTTCCGCATCATTCAAAAAGCGGACGCGACTGGGCGGTAGTTTCACTCGTTTAGCAAAGACCTCTTTCACGTTAAAGCCATACAGCGCCTCATATTTATTCATGCCTTTGATCAATGAGATTCCGTTTTCGTAGTCGAAAGGACCGGGCATAGACACCGCTAGGTCTGTACATTGCTTGCCAGAGGCCTCTTGCGCCTCAATCAAGGCACAAGTCCAGGCCTCCAGAATAGTGGAGGCCGGAGCATGCGCATCAATTTTTTTGCGGATTAATGTATCATCGACTATCGATTGCGTTACCGGATGAATGACGGCCGCAGTAATATGCGAGCCTCCTACGTCTGCACTAAGGACAGTTGTTTGCATATAGAATTAAAATAATTTTTCACCTTTTAAACGTATATCAAGGCAACGGGTCGGGCTGTGCCGGATTGGCCGGATCATAAACGGCAACCCCTACTTTTGAATCCGCGCAACCGTAATACAGATACCATTTTTTCCCGAAATAAACCAACCCTTCAATAAACACCGTTCCATCTCTATATTGCCCACTCTTCTCAAACGGTTCCATTGGCCTCAAGAACGGCACATCCAATCGGCCGATGACCTTTGTCGGATCATTCCGATCAAAAAGCACCTGGCCTGCACTGTAAGTTCCCCGGTTAAAACGCTTATCCCCACGTTCCGGATTATTTTTTCCATTGTATAATAGCAAAATACCCTTTTCTGTTAACACCGCAGGCGGGCCACATTCCGTTAAATCGCTATCGAAGTACCCTGCTCTCGGCGAAATGAACGCCTTCAGGGCCCCGTTCCCATCCACAACAGGTTCCCAGTCTATCAAATTATCCGATGTCGCTCCGAAAACTCCATTTTCGCCCCAATACATCCAGTACTTGCCATTCACTTTGGTAATTACCTGCTTATCATTTTTCACCGTTGTCACAATGGAGGCTGATTTATGGAATTTATCCACAATCAGCGCCGCGTTTTTCGCTTTCGCAAAAATTTGCCCATGCTTTTCCCAATGCACTAAATCCTTCGAAGTAGCCACGCCCAATCGCGCGATTTTTCTGTTCCATTGGGTATAAAACATCACGTAAGTACCATCCTCCGTAACAGCCACTCGCGGATCTTCCGTTCCCCCCGGCCATTCGAAATCTTTCTGTCCATCATTCGCCGGATAAAAAACGGGCTTATCCTTTCTCGTAAAAGAAAGACCATCTTTACTAACTGCATACCCCAGACGCGAGGTACGATGGCCTATTTTCACACCGAACTTATCTTCGGCACGGTACAGGACAACAACTTCACCATCCTTTACGGCCGCTGCCGGGTTAAACGTATCATTAGATTCCCAAGCAACATCCTTCCTACTCATCGGGTCAAGAAACGTGGTATTTTCGCGCGGAGAAATAACCGGGTTTACACCAGCCGGGCGGACAAAACCGCCGAAGGCCCAATCAGGTAGTTTATTTGTTTTATGCTGCGCCTGTGAAGTAAGAACTCCGGCAACGCATATTCCCATTGCCATTATCACTGGCAAAAATCGCTTCTTCATATTCGTACTTTAATTAATAAATCATTTTCGTTGAAAAGTTAATATCCACTGTTCTGCGTAATCGTACCACCCGACAAATCGATCTCCCGCTGCGGCACCGGATACAGATAATGATTGGGATTAAAATTCTTACCCATAGCCTTCAGCACTTGTTCGGCCACTCCCCATCGTCTCAAGTCGCTAAAGCGATGATGTTCAAAACCTAACTCCGCTCTCCTTTCCTGCATAAGCCAAGCTTTGATTATGGCCGGATCTGTCACCTGTAAATTGCGGTCCGGTAGTGTTCCACTTGGTGCTGTTCCGCCCGTAACCGTAGAGGTGTTCCGAGCACGGGCACGTACCTCATTTATCAGACGAATAGCCTGCTGATAATCGCCTGTTTCCAGATAGGCTTCCGCCTTCCAGAGAAGAACATCTGCCCAACGTATCAGAATTTTGTTGGTTGGCGAGTCGCCATTTCCGCGATTAGCAGCATTCAGTTCCCCCATTAATTTATACACTAAGCGATCCGCTACATTAACCGTATAATCCAAACGCGGGTCGTTCGGTTCAAACGAGGCGACAAAGTCATCCGTAGGCGCAAGAAAACCCCAACCCAAGAGCGAACCAATGCCATTACCATTTTTTGGCAAAGTCCCTTGCGTGTGGTTATACGCAAAAATCACTTCCCGGTCGTTAAACTTTTTACTATTGCTAAAGCTATCGAAATAATTGCTATTCAGGTTGAAATACCCCTTCTGCTGCAACCTATCGATCTTAGTCAACACTTCTTGCCATTGTTCGTTGAATAAAGCTACCTTGGCCTCAAGAGCCAATACGGCACCCCACGAAACACGCCAAGGCTCATTTTCAGCAGCGCGTCTCGTATCCGGAATCAATTGCGCTGCCTGTTGTAGATCCGCATTTATCTGTTGCCAGATCTGTTCTTTCGGTACCCGTACCGCCACTTCATAAGCTTCGTCGAAGTCGGTCAGCGGTTTTGTCAAAAGCGGCACATCTCCGAAATTGGTCACCAGCTCGAAATAATAATAAGCACGAAGGAAAAGCACCTCTCCCAACATACGTCTCGCCAGATCCTGCGAAACACCGGCCTGCTGCACCGTTTCCGGATTACCCAGTTTATCGATTGCCAGATTAGCTCTCGACACGCCCTCAAAAGCATAAGTCCAGAGGCCATTAAACGCGGGGTTATCCGCCGTGAACGAAAAGCGCCCCACCTCATCCATCCAGGCCTGATCACCGTCAGACACCCATTTTTTATTCATATCACCTCCGGCAATATCCTCCATCACAAAATCAGGACGAATAAACAGCCCGCGCGTCCAACTACCATCACCCAGAAAGCCCGTTGTATTACGGAGCGGTTCGTACGTACTATTGACGGCCGAGGTCAACGTTGCCTCCGACGGACTGTCGCTGATCTGATCCGGCGTAAGCAGACCGATCGGGTCTTTTTCCATATTACAGGCCGCGAGCATTAAGCCCAAGCCCAGCAAACTGCTATAAATATATGTTTTCATTGCTATTATTTTTTGAAGTAACGAAAGTTGCGCATCACACACTATTTGTTATGTTAGGAACCACCAAGACAGGCTTTCAGTTACTTGTATTTAAGGTTAAAAAGTTACATTGATACCGAACAAAAAGGTTCTGGAAGATGGGTATGTTCCCATATCGATCAGATCGGTCGATTCCGGATCCAGCCCCTTATAATCTGTCCAGGTCAACAGGTTTTGCCCCGAAACATACACGCGCATATTTTTCAGCACCTTTGTATCGCTGATCAGCGATCCAAAAGAATAACCAAGCTCTACGTTTTTCAATCGTGCATACGATGCATCCTCCAGGATGATGCTCGAAACCCGGCTGCTGCCGTTGTCATTGAAAGTCACCCTCGGAATGGTGTTACTACTTCCTTCACCATCCCAGGCGCCAAGCACATCTGTCGTGTAGTTGAACGGTCGCGTATCAAAATCCAGTATCTTTCTACCGTCGTTATAGCGATCAACACCCTGCACACCTTGTATCAGCACGGCCAGGTCAAAGCCCTTGTACGCAGCAGTAAGGTTAAGTCCGTAGGTTAATTTAGGAATAGGGTTTCCCATAAAATCACGATCCTGATCATTGATCATGCCATCACCGTTTAGATTTTTAAAACGGATATCGCCTGGTTTTTGCGTCGGATTCGAAACACCGGACAAATGACTGTTCACTTCCGCCTGGTTTTGATAAATTCCCTCCACCACATAGCCGAAATAGGCATTCAAAGGATTACCTACCTGCGTACGCGTTGCCGTACCACTGATATAAGGTACATTCGGATGTAACTTCACCACTTCATTCGATAGGGTTGCGAGGTTTGCGTTCAATCCATAGCGGAAACCACCGGCCGTACTATTCCGGTATCCCAGTGAAAACTCAAACCCTTTGTTCTTTACCTGTCCTGCATTAACGATGGTAGGTTGCACGTTCCCCACCAAACTGGGAAGCGAAATTGGCAAGAGGATGTCGCGTGTATCCTTTATAAAATAGTCGGCCGAGAAAGAAACATGATCTCCAAAGAACGACGCATCCAAACCGATATTATGCTGTACAGTGGTTTCCCATTTCAGATCGGGATTTCCGTAACGATCAATCAGGTAGTTCTCACCCACCCGTTTCATCAAGGTCAGATACGCATAATTATCAATCTCCTGATTTCCCAGCGTACCGGTACTCGCGCGCAGACGAAGATCGCTAATCCACTTCACGTTTTGCATAAACTGTTCTTTGCTGACCGTCCATCCAGCAGAAACCGACGGAAAATAACCCCACCGATGGTTTTCACCGAAACGCGAAGATTCGTCCGCCCGCAGATTCGCTGTCACCATATATTTACCCTCATACTCATAACTTGCCGATCCGAAGATACTGAACAGCGCATATTCTGATCCCGATCCGCCGTTCCATACATCGAGCAAGGTACTACCATAATCCAGGTAGCGGAAAGTTGGTAAGGTATAATCGTAACGCCGACGAGACCCATTGATTGAAGCTCCATTATTCTTAATATATTCCGTTCCCGCCAGCGCGCTGATATGATGCGATCCAAATGTTTTATCATAAGAAAGCACATTATTCCAGGTCAAGGTGAAATCAGTTCCACGATCTTCATTTAAACCCTCTGGCCGATTAATCCGTCCCTTACCAAGGTCATTAGGGCCCGCGCTCCCATCATCGTCACCATAATTTTCAAAAAAGGCTTTGGTATGGTTTACATTGAGGTCGATCCCCACATTTGTTCGGAACTTTAATGATTTATCCGCAAGCAACGCATACTCGCCAAACACGTTGCCGAAGGTCTTGATCCGTGAGAACACATTATCGGTAAAATAAGCTGCCGCTACCGGGTTGCGGGTATATTCATATTTATTGCTCTCATAGCCCGTATTCACTTGGTTATTTCTGTAAAACGGCAAATCGGTAAAGGGATCAGCGGCAGACCAGGTTGGATCAGATGGATCTTTATACACGCTCAATAGCGGAGGTCTTAATAAAGCGTGCCTTATAATGCCCGGCGCATCACCTTTTGCCGATATCTGATCCCGCTTCGAATAGGTCATCTGCATGTTCGTACCAATTTTGAATCGGTCTGACAATGCACTGTTAACATTTACCCTAAAGTTAATCCGCTCGTATTTATCGTTATCGAAAATGACAATACCATTCTGCCGATAATAACCGCCCGAAATCAAGTACTGCGTTTTTTCCGTTCCTCCGCTGGCCGATAGCTCGACACTATTCGTCTTACCCGTTTCAAACAGCTCGTCCAACCAATCCGTATTGGCCAGATCGGTACGCGATTTATCCGCTGTATAGGGGTTCGTGCCCGTAATCCCCGAATTGTTCCATGCTTTTTCAAGCACATTCAGGTATTGCTGCGTGTTCAGCAACTTAGGCAGATTCGTAGCCTGTTGCAGCCCGCCAAAGTAATTTATATTAATAGAACTTTGCCCGATCTTGCCCTGTTTAGTGGTAATCACCACCACACCCGCTGACGCCCGCGAACCATAGATTGCGGCAGCCGAAGCGTCTTTTAGTACAGACATCGACTCAATATCAGAAGGATTCAGAAAAGTTATATCCCTAGACGGTACACCATCTACCACATAAAGCGGGTTATTATTGCCAATGGTACCTTCGCCACGGATTCTCACATTGATGCCGTCCCCCGGGGCACCACTGCTTTGCGTAATTTGCACACCGGCCACCTGGCCCTGTAGCGACTGCGCCACATTAGGCACCCGTCTCGACTCAACGTCCGTCATATTAACTGAAGCTACAGCTCCGGTAACCGAAGATCTCCGCTGAGAAGAATAACCTACCACCACTACCTCATCCAGGGCAGCAGCATCCTCCTTTAAGGTAATCACCAAATTGCCGTTGCCGGTAACCGTTATTTCGGTGGATAAGTAACCCGTAAAGGACACGGAGATTTGCTGTCCATTTTCAGCCGGCAAGGTGAATTGTCCGTTCACATCGGTAGATGTTACGGCCGTTCCGCCCTTTATGCGGACGGTTGCCCCTGGCAGTGGTTGACCGGCAGCATCCAGCACTTTTCCACTAATGCGCTGCTGCTGTCCGATTGCGCTAACAAGCTCGCCCTTCCCCTCAGCGGCCGTTGAAAGCGCCGGGTGCAGTACACACGGAAGCGCAGCCAGGCATAGTTTAACCCATAAGTTTTTACTGTTCATGATACAATTAGTTAGGTGTTAATTCATAATTTATTAGCAATAAATCGTAAAGTCTAGGAAAACCGGTTTTTCTGATTGGCTAAAAAAAAGGTTAGTCCGAAAGACGTTTCAAAACTAAATTAAAAAAACCAGTTTAGCAAGGTTATTTTCGAAGTTTTTTTGGTTTAATGCTCGATTCGCGAATAATCAATTTCGAGGGGATTACTTGTACGTTCGGTCCATGCGTGGAAGATTTGCCGTTGATCCGCTTCAATAAGTTGTCAAAAATAGCAGCGCTTAACTGCTCCAGGGGTTGTACAATCGAAGTAATGGAAGGTGTAAACAGCCGAAAGAGGTCGTGTTCATCGAATACAACAATACCAATTTGTTCCGGTATCTTCAAGCCCAGTTCACGGATAGCCTCCAACCCACTGATACATAAATAATTCGTTGCAAAAACAATCGCATCTATCTGTGGATGTGATTGAAGAAATTTAATAATCTCTTTTTTCCGACTGTCTCCTTCGTCATTATAATCCATTTCCAGTACGATAGGCGATTGGCCGCAAGTGCCGACACAGCTAAGGTAGCCATCCAGTCTTTCTTTCATCTGGCTTTGAGAAGAGGCCAGCGAAACAAAAGCAATATGTTGGAAGCCCTGCTTCAGGAGATGCTCACAGGCCTCCACCACCATTTCCCGGTTATTCGTCCCCACGTAATCCGTTTCCACTCCTTCCAGCATCCGATCGAAAATTACCACCGGTACACCATCGTCTATGATTGTCTTGATCTGTTCTTCTATATGTAAAGGAGGTGCAACGATAAAACCATCTACCTTCGTATCACGAAACAAATCCAACACCGAAAGTGCGGCTTGGGTATCGCCCAGCGTACTACTATAAATGATCCGGTAACCACTTTTTTTCGCCTGCTTCTCAATCATTAGCGCAATCGGCCCAAAGAAAGAGTCCCCAATATTTTCCACAATCAGGCCTATGCTGTTCGATCTACCTGTTGCGAGGCTTTGCGCCATATAATTGGGTTTAAAACCGATTTCTTTGACATAGTTAAGCACCCGCTGCTCCTGTTCTTTACTTATCCTATGAGCTTCCGCTTTCCCATTGATGATAAAAGATACCGTAGATTTGGCAACTTTAAGATGTTTTGCTATGTCATTAATCGAGGGTTTCTTCTCCGCCATATCGCATTATATACGCCCTAATTGAGAAAGGCTTGAGCGAATGTCTCAATTTTTGGAGATATTTACAAGCGACACAGTCATTTTTAGCTGGAGGCAGTGAGCAATAGGCTGTAGGTTTTAAGGCATAAGGTTTGTGCTACTATTTTCATATTCATTGTATTTCAGTACATATTTATCTACATTTGTTGCAACACCTTCTCCAATACGATCAACAGATGATACATACCTTCACCGCCTTGAATTTTCAACATCTTTTCTCTAAGATCGTTGGTAACCCAAAGCAATTTACTTTACAACATCGTCTATTTAACGCCTTTACTTTCATCGGCTTTGTTCTGGTATTGGGCACACTTATATTTAACAGTTTATCCGGCCTCTACTATCCTGCGTTAATTTCACTCGTCGCCGCAGTACTTCTTGGCGCGGCCTATTATCAATCAACCATCAAGAATCGATACTTACAGACTTTTGTGATCATAGCCGTCTGCCTTAATCTGCTATTGGCCATCAATTATTTCTACAATGCAGGTGTCGCCGGCCCCACCCTCTTTCTTTTATTAGGTGTTTATCTGGCAACCATGATGATATCGCCTAAGCATCAATACATTTTCTGGACTATTCTTCATAATACCTTAATAATTCTCTTGCTAATAATCGAATTTAATTTTCCCGATAGTATAAAAAGCACCTATACGAGCCGCTCTATTTATTTTTTAGACAATCTTATTACTTATCTCGTTGTGTCGTTATTGGTTGCGGCCGGTGTAATAACCTTCGTTTTTCATTACACAGTTGAACGCAAAACTGTAGAAAAACAATCCAAGCTTCTCGGCTTACTCAACGATGAAAAAATTCGCTTGATATCAATTCTTTCACACGATTTACGCTCACCGATCTCGGGCATACAATCCTACCTTGATCGTCTTTTTTATGAGAGTTTGACAACAGAAGAGAAAGAAATAATCGAACAACATCTTCTCGATTTAACAAATCGCACACAGCAGCTACTGAACAGTGTATTGCATTGGTCTAAAGATTACTACCATGTAGATCAAATGCAGCTATCTACCGTTGATCTCACCAAAAGTTTACGACATAGTTCAGAACTATACACACATCTCGCCCAGCACAAGCGAATAAAGCTTGTGCTAAATAGTAGTTCTCCATTGCATATTATAAGCAACGAAGCGATCACACAGCTTATCATCCGAAACTTAATTGATAACGCCATAAAATTCACTAAAGAAGGCGGAGAAATCCATCTAAAAACGCGTAAAGAAGGTAAAACCGCCCTTATCTCTGTCGCCGATAGCGGATCGGGAGAGAGTCAATCGGTCGCTGAAAAGATATCCAAATCCTTTGAAAATTCTGCAGACACGTATCGAATCAATAGTGGTTTGGGCCTGATGATGTGCAAACAATATACCGAGGCGTTAGGAGGCTCCATTCATTGTAATGCAAACGCATTGGGCGGAACCACCTTTGTAGTACGACTTCCCCTGTCCTAGTCGATAAGCGTCTTCATCTTTCGGTATATCCAAACAGATTGAAAAGGCCCGCAAAAAATTCGGGGGAAAGAATCAGCTATGCCGTACCAATATCTGTAAAACCTTTAGTCAACTTAAGTGTTTTAGGAAGAAACTTATGCATTTCCTTGTGAAAAAACGCTTCATCATACTATTACCGGCAATATTTTTTGTAATCAGCGCTTCGGCTCAGCAAGACACCGCTAAGCTCAAAAACCAATTTTCTATTTTCAATCCGACACCCGAATCGCTCTTAAGAGACGAAATCGGGGCAGACCGTCCAGATGAAACCGAATCGCCTTATACCATAGATGCAGGACACTTCATGTACGAAGCGGATCTGTTCAACTATGAACGTCAGCGAACCGATGAAGCCA
This sequence comes from Olivibacter sp. EAT-5, assembly GCF_044784325.1. Classification (NCBI taxonomy): domain Bacteria; kingdom Pseudomonadati; phylum Bacteroidota; class Sphingobacteriia; order Sphingobacteriales; family Sphingobacteriaceae; genus Olivibacter; species Olivibacter sp. EAT-5. The sequence goes on from NZ_CP173028.1 coordinate 6,187,613, forward strand.
TTCAATCCACTTATCTTTTGCACCAGGCAAATTTGAGATTTGGCTTAACGAATACGATGGATTTTCAGATCAAGGTACAAAGTTATGGCCGTCAACGCAGTCGCTCCATCTCTTCAGGAAACGTCCAGTCGAAGAGTGGCTTTGGTGATGTGATCTTGCGGTTAAAGCAAAATCTCTATGGGAACGATCACGGAAATGTCGCTTTCGGATGCATGGCCTATGTTAAACTACCCACAAACAACTATTCAGACAATAAAGAATATGAAGGGGGAATTATTATCCCGTTAGAATTAAAGCTGCCCGGTGAGTGGAAACTCGGTCTACAGGTAGAAGGCGATCGCTTGAAGGATGACGTTGGCAATGGTATGCATACGGAGTTTTTACAATCAGCCGTTATCAGTCATAAGGTGTTCAAAAATCTCAAAGGATTTTTGGAAACCTATTATACCTATGATTTCAAAGGGCATGAATGGCGTAATTTTATTGATATGGCCCTACAATATGAAATATCGAAAAAAATCATGGTTGACGGTGGATTGTATTATGGCCTACAGACTCAGGCAAGCAAAACGTACTTCTTTGGACTGCTTGTCGAGATATGATTTGGATGGCCCTTAGGGGTTAGTTTTTCAGCTTTCGGATATCAGCTTTCGGCTTTACTTGGTGTTACCGCTAATAAGGTTTATGCTATAAGCTCTAGGCTTTAGGCAGCACCAGCCATTATCAAATTGGCTAATTATTTCAGCTTTCAGCCATCAGCAGTCAGCTTTCGGCTATAACGGGGGTAACAAAAAAATTCATCACTCAACACTCATAACTCCTGCCTACCGGCAGGCAGGCATAACTTATTTGCGTCGGCTTTCAGTCGCACTAGCCCTTCTCATGCTGAGCAAATTTTTATACGCTTGAAAAAACGATCAGGAAAGTGTATTTTTGTTTTAGAGGGATTACACAAATGGAACTGATAATAGATATAGATAAAATTAAGGATGCTTCCAAAAGAGAATGGCTTTTAAGCACTCTAAAATTAATGGGTATAAGATTTCAAACAAGCGAAGGAGCTCAGACTTTAGCAGAATATAATGAAGACCTTGAAAATGGAAATAATGAAATAGAACGTGGTGAATTTATTTCTGCGAAAGATCTAAAAGATCAAGCAGCCAAATGGTAGTTATTTGGAGCAAACAAGCCCAGGAAGAACTAAAGAAGGTTTTTAAAAAAATTTCTTTAGATTCATTGCAGAATGCTGAAAAAGTCAGGGATACGATTATCGATCTGACGCTAGCACTGCCATTACATCCAAAAAGTTTCCTCTCGATAAGTACAAAACCGATAATGATGGATCTTGGAGAGCCTTCGAAAAGTATCATTTACGCGTTTCATACCGGGTAATGCCTGACGAAATTAGAATCATAAGGTTAAGACATACAAAAAGAAATCCAAAGTTGTATTAAGCACTTTCACCGCTACTTATAAAGCAGTAAGCGATAGGCTCTAACCTGTAGGCACTAACGAATATAGCTACTGGTAAGGCCGTAAGCTATAAGCTTTAGGGTGTAAGGCTTGTGCATCACATGGCTCATCATCAAATTGGCTAATTATTTCAGCTTTCAGCCATCAGCAGTCAGCTTTCCGCTATAAGGGGCGGCAACAAAAAAATTCCTGCCTACCGGCAGGCAGGCATCGCTCATCATTTGTGTCGGCTTTTCTTCTATTAATTTTATGGTTATTTTTTTTAATTAAAATTTTCATTTTCTTTTCCCCTTGATGGGAAAAGAAACAAAAGGATCAAGGCTGCATAATTTTCGCTAAAAAATTTGCCCCTTCACACAACAGCGCGGAGCCGTTCGTCCCTCACTTCTTCACACTGTTTCTTTTCCTCACTATGCAAATTTTTCTTAACGCTCATCTTATGAGGCCGTTTTGTCCTACACGCGAGAGCCCCGTGTGATTTCATCACGCGCAACACACAACAGGCAACTCAACAACTCAACCGCTTCCCTACTCAACTATTTAACTTCTCAACAACTTAACTACTCAACAACTCAACCACTTCCCTATCCAACGGTTCAACGCCATTGACTAATTGACCAATTAACTAATCGGCTAATTGGCTAATTGGCTAACCGGCTAGTCAACAACTCAAAATAACGAAGACCAAAAGCGAACATTTGCTGTTCGAAAACGTGCAATGAAAAGGAGCAAAAACACAATCAAGACACTCAAAAACAACTAATTATAATTATGGCATTTAATTCGTGTGCGTTTAGCAAACAACACAAATTATGTTAAACACGCTATCTATTTTTAATACAGTGAGAACTTTTATATGGATTGCTTATTTCCTGCTTCTGACAACTGACTCATTAGGCCAGTGGAAGCATACCGAAAAGTTTATCGATAAATATGCAAAAGCGAACCATTACAATGGAACCATTTTAGTAAAACAGGCAAACAAAACATACCTGAAGAGTTTTGGAACGGCCAATTTCCAATTTGACGTACCCAATCAACCGGATACGAAGTATAAGATTGCTTCCATTACCAAGCTGTTCACAGCTGTTCTGATTATGCAATTATACGAAACAGGTAAATTGGACCTACATGCTACGATAAAAACGTATTTACCCAATTACACCGGAGCAGCCGGCGATAAGGCAAGCATTTTTCACCTTTTAACCGCCACCTCCGGTATAGAAAACAGCGAGGCCGGCGAAAACCCGAATGAAGTACCTTCCATGTTTTTGAAGAAGTACACCACCGACGAAATTTTACAGCGATATTGTAGTGGCAAAATGGAAAATGAACCCGGCAAACATTATAGTTACAATAATGCAGATTATGTGATCTTAGGCAAAATTATTGAGGCAATTTATGGTAGGCCTTATGAAGAAGTATTGAGAACCCAACTATTGCAGCCCTTGAAGATGCATCATTCGGGGATGTGCTCCTATCAGCAAGTAACAGAAAATCTAGCCGCTGTTTATAGCATAGATGAGAGCTCCAAAGAACTAAAAAACGATCCATTTTATTATATCGAAAACTTCTATTCAGCCGGAGCGATGTACTCCACCGCCGAAGACCTTCTATTGTTTTCAGAAGCGTTATATAACGGTGGATTACTTGCTAATTCCAGTTTAAAGATGATGCTGACACCCTATTTAGAATCCTATGGTTTCGGTTTATGGATCCGAAAATTACAGATCAATAATCGCGAAGTTGTTATGAATGAGCGGCAAGGTTCCATTTGGGGAACAACAACACGGCTGCTGTATATCCCACAGGAGAAAATTACGATTATACTCCTTACCAATATGTATACCACCAGCCTCAACACCTTTCAAAACGAGATTATAAAGACCTTAATTCATTAGCCAGAACACATTAACCGGTTATTATACATTACCGTCGCGCGCTACGCAACATGGGCCGTAAAACCGGTGAATTGCCTGATTGGATTTCGCCAATAACTTCAAAACCATGTTGCTCATATAGTGGTATATTCTTCGGGTTCGAAGATTCAAGATAGGCGATCAATCCATCCCTGTCGACGGTCTTGAGCGCCTCCGCCATCAATGCGGAGCCCACTCCCGCCCCTTGAAAGGCCGGGTCTACACCTATCATCGGCAAATACCAGTGCGGCTCGGTTGGATGAAATTTCTCCATCTGTTCAAAAATCCCCGGCATATCTTTTTTCACCTCCCCTTCCACATTTTCATCGAACAGCTTCATTAAAGCTTCCTCATCAGATCGGGCACCGGGTCGCAGCCACAAAGCAGCACCGGCAAAGCCATTAGCCAGGTAGGCTGTCCCCTCAGTAAATGAGTTTCCGCCAAAGGCCTTGGCTAAGGCGGGAAATACGGCTAAATATTTTGCGGGGTCCGGTAAAGACCAGCGCGCCATCGGATCAGCGCTGAAAGCTAAAGTCAATGCAGCGAAGGCACCTGCTTCGTCCGATATTTGAGCAATCTTGATCTCCATAGGCCATTTCTTATTTCCAAGCTCGTTGGTCTATCCAATAATAAACACCGTTCTCCCCGGTTTGTTTCTTTTGAGGTTTTTATTGTTATCCCTTGCTATGGTTTAGCTATCGGATGTCAGCGATCAATAGGTGTAAGCTTTTAAGGCCGTATGCTATAAGCTGTAGGCTTTAGGTATCACCAGCCCCATCATGACATTAGCTCATCATCACATTAGCTCATTGGCTATTTCCAGCTTTCAGCCATCAGTAGTCAGCTTTCCGCTATAAGGGACAACAAAAAGACTCATCATTCAACACTCATAACTCATCACTTATAAAATGCTCATCATCACATTGGCTCATTGGCTATTTCCAGCTTTCAGCCATCAGCAGTCAGCTTTCCGCTATAAAGGGCGGCAACAAAAAATTCCTGCCTACCGGCAGGCAGGCATCGCTCATCATTTGTATCGGCTTTTCTTCTAATTTTCATTGTTATTTTTTTTAATTAAAATTTTCATTTTCTTTTCCCCTTGATGGGAAAAGAAACAAAAGGATCAAGGCTGCATAATTTTCGCTAAAAAATTTACCCCTTCACACAACAGGCAACTCAACAACTCAACCACTTCCCTACTCAACTATTTAACTTCTCAACAACTTAACTACTCAACAACTTAACTACTCAACAACTTAACTACTTCCCTATCCAACGGTTCAACGCCATTGACTAATTGACCAATTAACTAATTGGCTCATCGGCTAATTGGCTCATCATCACATCGGCTAATCGGCTCATTAACTAATCTCACAACGAATAACCAATAACGAATAACTAATAACTAACAACGAATAACCAATAACCAATAACTAATAACTAACAACCAATAACTAACAACCAATAACCAACAAACTCCATCAATACTATTTCACCGTTATACTTTTTCTTTCCGTGGTATGTGCACTAAAATATCCCAATGATGTGGGTGTGATATTCGTAGGTGGGTCTGCCGGGGTTACGCTTCCACCCGGGCCATCGCTTCCCTGCTGCGAGGCCAATGAATACCAATAGGTGTAAATTGGCTTATCGATACATTGCATCTCCACCTCAACACGGTCGCCCGGAAGTACTTCTAAATCATTGTCATCATCGCCTAAAGGTAGATCCAATTCAACAGAACGTCCGTCGCTAAACCGATCGTCATTCACAAAATCGCGTTTAACAAGTACGCCGTTCAAGTACAAGACAAACCGGTATTGATTAGAAACGCCCGCAGGATCCTGATAATGGACACTGATTATCCGCGCATTTTCATTATCTCCGAATTCATCCTTTCGGGCGGTTATCGAATCCAATTTTACCGGGGAAGGCATTTTTGACCGGGCACTAAACGTTGTATCTCCCGTAAGCACCTTCAACGAATAAGTTCTTCCATAAACACCAGCCACCGTATCGGTTGTATATATACCGGCGGGGCCCTCCTTAAATATATAAGTGTTACCCGCGTCGTCTTCCACAGTAACTTGCGCGCCCGTCACAGGGGGATAGGTATTTGGTTCCGAGAAACGAACGTTGGTGCTAAGCCGAACAGTTTGCGCGCCCTGTTGATCATGAAAGTTTGCCTCTATCACCAGGCGTCCTATATCATCTCGTAGCTCGAGTTCAATCACCCTTTCGCAGGAGCATAGAAAAGAAACGATAAGGAGATAAATGATGCAGTTTATTGAATTTTTCATCCGTGCTTGTATAAATGTTAAAATTTAAAGTTCCAGGTTACAGAAGGTATCGGTATGGGAAACAGACTCGTCCGTACCGCCTCAGTAGTATTTGGATTGGTCTTGCTATCCCGAAAAGTAATTGCATAAGGATTGTGGTAGCCATATACGTTGTAAATACTAAAAGTCCAGCTCGAGTGATAGCGCTTATGCTCTTTTCCTTCTAGGGTAGCCCCTATATCCAGCCGGTGCGTAGCCGGTAGGCGATACCCATTGCGTTCCGAATAAGAAAACCTGGTTCGATCGCCGAGGCTATACTTGCCGGTAGGATAAGTAACCGCATTGCCCGTTCCGTATATAAACGTACCGGAGATAGTCCAACGATCATTTAATTTGTAAATTCCCACGATTGAAAGATCATGCGTTCTATCCTGCCGTGCAGGGTAATAATTACCTTGGTTTATTGCATCAAACTTTCTTTCCGTGCGTGATAAGGTATAACCGATCCAGCCATTGAGTCGGCCGTGTCTCTTTTTCACAAATAACTCCATGCCGTAAGCCCTTCCCATACCATAGGTTAACTGTGATTCAGCATCCTGATTAACCATCAGTTCAGCACCGTCTTTATAGTCAATCTGGTTTTGCATCCATTTATAATAAACTTCAGCAGAGAATTCGTAATTATTATCGCTGAAATTCCGGAAATATCCGGTTGATAGCTGATCGGCAATTTCCGGCTTAATATTATTACTACTCATCACGTACAGATCAGTAGGCGTACTACTGGTAGAGTTGCTGAGCAAGTGTATATTTTGCGTATTGCGATTATAGGACAACTTAACCGAAGTCCGATCGTTCAACAGATAACTAGCAGAAAACCGTGGCTCCAGCATAAGGTAGGATTTCACCAGATCGCCTGAGCCAACTGCTGTAGTTGTTGAGACCGTCCCATCCGGATTGTATGTTTTAAACGTTCCGGGGCCCATCACAAACATCCCATTCAAGCGTAGCCCATAAAGCAATGTAAGCTTATCCGTTGGCTTCCACTCGTCGCTCGCGTAAACTGCAGCCTCATAACCGTATCGATCTTCTACATGGAGATCATTAAAACTGGAATTAGCGCTAGCGCGGATATCGCCCGGCGATATTTTGTGATGCACCACATTTGCGCCAAATTTGATGGCATGATTACTATTTAGTGTGTACTGAAAATCCTGTTTCAGATTAAAATCCCGTATACGCGAGGTAATCTTAACATCCTCCTCATTTTGAAACTGTTGAACGGCGTACCGATAATTACTGTAAATCAGGGAAGTATTAGAAAACAGCTTACTACTGAACAAGTGATTAAACCGTATAGTAGCCGTGCTGTTGCCCCAATCCGTCCCGAAGATATCCTGCACGCCCAATACGTCCTTACCGAAATACCCCGATAAATAGAGCGCGTTCTTGTCGTCAAAATGATAATTGGCTTTGGCGTTCAGATCATAAAAATATAAGGTACTGCTATTAACCGTAGAATCCGAGGAAGCCTTCAGAAATAGGTCCACATATGTTCTGCGGCCGCTTATCATAAAAGATCCTTTATTTTTCACAATCGGCCCTTCCACCTTTAAACGAGAAGCAATCAATCCCAGGCCACCCTCAACGGTAAATCTTTTATTATTGCCCTCATTCATCTTTACATCAAGCACAGATGATAAGCGCCCTCCGTATTCAGCGGGCATCCCACCTTTATAAATACTCACGTCTTTGATGGCGTCCGAATTAAAGGTAGAGAAAAAGCCCAGTAAATGAGATGCATTATAGACAGGCGCTTCATCCAGAAGAATAAGGTTCTGGTCGGCAGCACCACCCCGAACGTAGAACCCCGTGTTCCCTTCTCCTCCCGATTTAATGCCGGGCATAAGCGTGACTGTCTTTAAAATATCCCGCTCACCCATTACTACGGGCACCATATTGATCTGTGCCATATTGAGTTTCTCTACCCCCATCTGTGGCGATCGGATTTGATCATGATCTGAACGATCTGCCCGGATAACCACTTCCTCTAATGTACCCCTCGGTGTAAGCGATACGTTCAACGTTTGATTGCCATGCAATGAAACCTTTTCAACAACCGTTTCATAGCCTATATAACTAAACAACAGGGTGTGTTCTCCTTCCACGGGGGAGAGCGAATAAAAGCCATAGCTATTGGTGGTAGTACCTAAAGCACTAAAGCCCTGCACCCTTATGGACGCCCCGATAAGGGTCTCTCCTGTGCTGGCATCTTTGATCGTTCCATGGATCGTGAATTTCTTTTGCGCATAGCTACTTAAGCCTGGAAGTAGCAGGATAATTAAAAACAGTGATCTACTCATTAAATATAATTGATGTCGGTGAATGTGATACGTTGCTATTAGCCGAGGGTAGTTATTCGTTATAATTCATAAGCCATGTTTTCGCAGCAGATCCCCTCTGCTCGTAATAATTTTTCAATTGTTCGGGGATGCAGATCGGTTGAGACAAGCCGCAAGACTCTGTCGCAATCCGTAAGATCAAAACTCCATTGCCTAACCTTACCGGTTGATTCTAAAAGAGCGGCTAGCCGATTTACATCGTCCATACAATCAACGTCTGTTTTAAAAATTAGCACCTGATCCATAATCTCTTTTTTTATTTGAAAAATCCCTGCTGTTGCTCGGAATTAGTGTGGGACAAATGTATATGGAGGTATAATGTCCGGCTGTTTTTTTATACAAAGGGGGGTGGTTTTTTATACCAAATCCGGCTATCGGTCTTATTTGTATATGATGCCCGAAAGGCCGGTCAGAAGCATCCCCTAATACGGTGAAATTGGTAGGTTTATATAAAAAAAAGGTAGGTTTGTATAAAAATCAGTTTACGACAACAATCTTTTACCTTACTTTGGTATAGCATAATTGGGTGTGCTCACTAATATTGTAAATGAAAGACAATTCCTCCCGACAACACTGGTTTGTAGATTTTCTTGTCGAAGACAAGTATCGGATTTATCGGCATTTACTGATCTGGATTTACATCATCTTAACTGAAATTCCGAATTTCAATGGAACAAAGAGGTATGCAGGAAATTACGACCTATTTTATGGTGCTACAAAATTACTGCTATTTATACCGATGGTGTATATGAACATGTATATTCTTGTTCCCAAGCTATTGTTCAAAGACCGTTATTTCGTTTACTTATTTACAATCCTGATGATGATCCTGATCATGATATCGATCATGCAGGTGCTGTCAAACGGTATCTTCGACTACTTTTTCAAAACCTATCGATTGACAAACGATCAGGAGAATTACGGCCCACTTGCTACCATCATAGATAATTTGAACATATTGGGCATAGCCGTAATAGCCTCCACCTCAATTAAGCTATTGCAGCGGTGGAAAAAAGACTCCACACGGATTAATGATCTGGAAAAAAACACCTTGCAGATTGAGCTTCGTGAACTAAAGAACCAGATTAATCCACATTTTCTGTTTAACATGCTCAACAACGTCAATGTACTGATTTCAAAAGATCCGCAAAAAGCCTCAACCGTTATCAAGAAGCTATCTCAGTTTTTGCGCTATCAACTCTATGAAACTCGTGGACAGACCGTATCGTTACAGTCAGAAATTGAATTTTTACGGGATTTCTTAGCACTGGAAAAAATTAGGCGTGACGAATTTAGCTTTGAAATTACCAACGAACAACCTACCGATTTATTGGACACTTCAATACCCCCCGGTCTTTTTCTTACTTTTGTAGAAAACGCCGTGAAGCACAGTGCAGATACCGAAGCGCCTTCGAGCATTTCATTATGTTTTAAAAACATCGGAAAAAGGTTGATCTTTACCTGTGTCAATACAAAACCGAATGAACCTTTTTTTATACGAACGGGTGGGCTGGGACTTGCCAACATTATTCGTCGATTAGATTTATTATATGGAAAGAGCTACAAACTTGACATCGACAATGGGGACGATTTATATAAAGTAATCTTAAGTATACCGATATGAATTGTATTATCGTCGACGATGAGCCATTGGCCAGGGAAGGGATACTATTGCACCTGCAAGGAATTCCGGATATCGTCATATTAGGCAGTTTCAACAGTGCAAGAAAAGCCCATGATTTTATCAGCAACAATCCCGTCGATCTTATTTTTTTAGATGTAGAGATGCCCGGAATAAACGGGGTAAATTTTGCCGCATCACTTCCAAAGGAAATATTGGTGATTTTTGTTACCGCCTACTCCGAATATGCTTTAGAAAGTTATGAAGCCGATGCGATCGATTACCTCGTAAAGCCGGTTGAAAGAGAACGATTAGAGCGGGCCATCGCAAAGGCGTTTTTCTATCGCGGCCTTTTAGACAAGCAAGGGATTACAGAAAGTATCGAAAGTGATTTTATCCTTATAAAAGCCGAGCGGCGCTACCACAAAATTTTCTTCGACGATATTTTGTATGTTCAGGGATTAAAAGATTATGTCGTGATCTTTACAGAAAATAACAAGATCGTCACCGCCATGAACCTGAAGACAATTTCCGGATACCTAAAGCCCGGTCGTTTTGTCAGAGTGAGTAAATCTTACTTGGTAAACCTCAAGCGCATCGATTCGTTTGATGTGCACACTATTTATATAAAAAATGCCGAAATCCCGATCGGCGAAGTTTTCAAGCGGGCTTTTTTTGAAATATATCTAGGTAAAAATCTCCCCGATAGCTTGTGATTAGCTGTCAGCCATCAGCAGTCAGCTTTCGGCTATAAAGGGCAGCAACAAAAAATTCCTGCCTACCGGCAGGCAGGCATCACTTATTTCCACGAACGCGCATTTACAAAACCAATTCGTACCTAACAGATCTGCCGGCACCAATTTGATTTAAAATCCCTATAGCATGCAAATGCTGTAAATCTCGCGTAGCAGTTGCTTTAGAAGTTTTGGTTATCGCCATGAACTTTTTAGCCGTCATTCCACCTTCAAAGCCCTCCAATCCATTTTCCAGCATTCGTTTAATGACCTTTAATTCCCGCTCATTCAGAAGAGCGGTAAACCGATCAAAAAATTTGGCCTTTTTTACGGTGAACTCAACCAGCTCTCTTGCATTTCGTTGTGCCTCTACTATAACCTGCGTAAAATAATGAATCCATGCTGTTAAGTCTAAGCCCGCTTGTGCCTGCTTTAGTGCATCGTAATATTGCTTTTTGTCTTTTTCAATGGTTTTAGATATGGACAGCAAAACAGGGCTCCCGAGTGTGTTGGAGAGTGTATATTCGGCCAGGGCTCTTCCAACGCGTCCGTTTCCATCTTCAAAGGGATGGATAGATTCAAAATAAACATGGGCTACTGCAGCCTTTAACAAAGCCCGCATGATGTCGTCTTTTACGTCAAAATGATCGCGGTGAAACCAGTCCATAAACTGTTCCATCTCTTTTGGCACTTGGGAAGATGGAGGTGCCTCGTAATGTATAGTCTCTTTTCCATAAGCGCCCGAGACAACCTGCATCGGCTCTTCACCTTTACGCCATTCGCCTCCACTAATTTTGGGAAAGCCCTCCATTAAAAGTTGATGCCAATGCCGGATCATATTGAGAGACAACTTTTCCGCAGCATCTGTTCTAACAGTGGTCATCAATTTAGCTATCCCGGTCGCTCGCTTATCGCGAACGGGAGCTTCATCATTTAACCCTAAATTTCTCTTGATAGAAGACATAACATCTTCACGGCTCATATATTCTCCTTCGATTTCAGATGTTTTGATGGCCTCTGCTATCAGAACCTCTATTAGAGCCTCCTGCCTCAACTCATCATTCAAGCCGGTTATAAGACCACCTATCAAGCCGAGTTCCTTAGCAAATGCAACACCGGTAGATGCCAGGTGTGTTGTTGAATAGGTAAAATTGGGCCAATCTTTATATTGCCAGTTGTACATAATGAGCCGATTAGCATAATTAATCGGCTCAAATATAACGTTTTTTTGAGCCGATTAAAAGAAATAATCGGCTCAGGTCTTTGCTTTTTGTTAGACTTTCGCACTCATCATCACATTGGCTAATTATTTCAGCTTTCGGCTATAAGGGACAACAAAAAAAATTCATCATTCAACACTCATAACTCCTGCCTACCGGCAGGCAGGCATCACTCATCACTCATCACTTATTTGCGTCGGCTTTCAGTCGCACTAGCTTATTATCACATCGCCTCATTGGCTCATTGGCTAATCATCAAATTGGCTAATCATCACATTGGCTAATTATTTCAGCTTTCAGCCATCAGCTTCCGGAAAGAAAATTAAGCCGTATATTTACACGCTCATAGAAGTGCAGACTGGATAAGCAATTACAGCAGCGGAAACATTTTAAAAAAGCAATCGGCCAAAATTGAACTGCTAATACAGATTTATGTATTCAAATATTATTAACAATGTAAGCAAGCATATTACATTAACCAAAGATGAAACGCAATTCTTCACCGAACTGCTAACTTTCAAGAAAGTACCTAAAAAAACTATTCTGCTTCAACAGGGTGAGATTTGCAAATTTGAAGTTTATATCCAGAAGGGCTGCATCAGGTCCTATTATATTGACGAAGATGGCCTTGAAGTAACACTTTTATTTTCAGTAGAAGATTGGTGGGTAAGTAATATGGCCTCGTTTCACGAACAAACACCTTCACAGATGATTATTGAAACCATGGAGGACTGCGAGCTCTATATAGTGACCCCCCAAACCAAAGAAATACTTTTAAAGAAGATCCCTAAATTCGAACGATTCTTCCGCATCATCGTACAGCGCCATTTATGTACGTTTCAAAATAGAGTGCTTCATACGATCTCCAAGAGTGCAACAGACCGCTATTTAGACTTTTTGAAACTATACCCCGGCATCCCCACAAGAGTGGCACAACACTATATCGCCTCCTACCTAGGCATATCGGCTGAGTTTCTAAGTAAAATAAGAAAGCGTCTTTCCGGAAAATAATTTGGCGGACAACATAGCAGAATAAGCCTCGAAATTCCGGTTTTTGCTGAAATTAACGTTATATAAAAAACACCTGCGGCCAATACTCCACGTAAAGCAAAGCTATTTGTTTTGAATTGATCCCATACCACCTTCACCTGCCATCCTAAAGCGAGGTGGGTTTTTCGAAAATAAACATACCGCATTAAGCGGAAAGCGCCCTACTCCAAAGTGTCACATAAAAACTTTATGGGCTTATCATTTCTTGAACCAGTTCAATGGAAAGCGCCCATAGAGTCCCTAGTTTTGCTTAACAAAAAGCTTTGTACACGAACCTCTTAAAAAACATATCAAACACAAGGCAGAAACACAATTAATTATAGCAATCACAACAACAAAAACTAAAATGAAAAAGTTACTTTCCACATTCGCTGTCGTATCATTTTCAATAGCGGCATTTGCGCAAAAACCAAGCCCCGAGCTATTAAACCCTACCAACCATACGTTGGTAATGATTGATCACGAAGGGCAAATGTCTTTTGCCACGAAGAGCATTACAATGGATGAATTGAGGAATAATGTCGGTATTGTAGCCGGTGCCTCCAAAATATTTAAAGTGCCCACGGTGGTCACCACTGTGGCCGAGAAATCATTTAGCGGACCGGTATTTCCCGAGATAGAAGCGTTCTATCCACAATCTACAAGCGGTTATATAGACAGAACCACCATGAACACATGGGAAGATACAAATGCACACCAAGCAATTACCGGAAAGAATAAAAAGAAAATTGTTTTCGCCGGGTTGTGGACCAGTGTTTGTATCGTAGGCCCTACATTATCTGCTATCAGCGAAGGATATGAAGTGTACGTGATTACAGACGCTTGCGGCGATGTCAGTAAAGAGGCGCATGAGCAAGCTGTTACCCGTATGGTACAAATGGGTGCAAAACCCATAACTGCTATTCAGTATTTGTTAGAATTGCAACGCGATTGGGCAAGACAGGAAACCTACAAACCCGTAACCGATTTAGTAAAAAAATATGGCGGTGCGTACGGCCTCGGTATACTATATGCCCACGATATGCTAAAACACTAATTCTATCAATCGAAGCAGGCTTAGTTCCTGCTTTTGCATTAAATAACAGTTCACAACATGAATATAGTTAAAACGCTACCTCTCTTATTTCTACTTTTCAGCTCTATTGCGGTACACGCCCAAGAAGCGGACATCGTTATCATTAACGGAAAAATCACGACGCTCAGCGATGAAAACGCGGAAGTACAGGCAGTGGCCGTCGCCGGCAACAAAATTCTACAAACCGGAACCAACGCTCAAATACTCAAACTGAAAACAAGCAAAACAAAGGTAATAGACGCCCGTGGAAGCCGTATTATCCCCGGTTTATTTGACAGTCACTTGCACGTTATCCGTGGTGGCCGCTTCTATAATACCGAACTACGCTGGGATGGTGTTACTTCGCTAAAAAAAGCCCTGCAAATGCTCAAAGAGCAGTCGGCCCGCACACCCGAAGGGCAATGGGTTCGCGTAGTAGGTGGTTGGAACGAATACCAGTTTGAAGAAAAACGATTACCCACTTTGGCAGAAATCAATGAAGCCACTGGCGATGTACCTACCTTCATTCTTTACCTGTATGGCAAGGCCTGGCTCAACAAGGCAGGATTGAAAAAATTAGCCATCAACGGCGACACCCCTAATCCCTTCCAGGGTTTGATTGAAAAAGACACCGAAGGTAACCCCACTGGGCTCCTAGTGGCAGAGCCGAACGCATCGATCTTATATTCTACCTTGGCAAAACTGCCCGAGCTTTCGCACGATGAAAAGGTAAACTCAACGCTGCAATATATGACGGAACTTAACCGCCTGGGGATAACCGGCGTGATGGATGCCGGTGGCGGTTTCCAAAATTTTCCGGATGATTACGGCATTACCGACGAGCTGAATAAAGAAGGAAAAATAACGGTACGTTTGCCTTATTACCTCTTTGCCCAGAAAAAAGGTACAGAGCTTGCCGATTATAGCAAATGGACAGGAATGGTAGAAATAGACGATCACGGGCACAACGGTTTTAACGATGTAGATTATTACGTAGAAGGCGGCGGTGAGAATTTGGTAATGGATGGGGCCGATTTCGAAAATTTTCTTTTTCCCCGCCCCGAACTACCACCTACCATGGAAAAAAACATGAAGGAAGTACTCTCATTATTAGTAAAAAAACGGTGGCCATTTCGTATTCACGCCACCTATAATGAAAGCATCACCCGCTTCCTGAACGTGATTGAAGATATTGACAGGGAGACACCACTCAATGGGCTGGTTTGGTTTATTGATCACGCAGAAACGGTAACAGATGAAAACCTCAAACGTATAAAAGCGCTGGGCGGTGGTATAGCCGTGCAACATCGAATGGCCTATCAGGGCGAAAGCTTCATCCACCGTTATGGCAAAAAAGGTGCATTGGCAGCTCCTCCCGTGAAACGTATGTTAGCACTTGGGCTACCCGTAGGTTTAGGCACAGATGGAACCCGCGTAGCAAGCTACAATCCGTGGGTGGCCTTGTATTGGATTACCTCAGGTAAAACCATTGGCGGCACACAGGTAATGGCAAAGGATAATACACTGGACCGAAAAACCGCATTGGGTCTTTTAACCTACGGAGGGTACAAGTTGATTAAAGACACGTTAAAAGGAAAGATTGAAAAAGGATATTTCGCCGACCTGGCGATCCTCGATAAAGACTATTTCACGGTAAACGAAGAAGAAATCAAAAACATCACTGCTAAGCTCACCATTGTAGACGGAAAGATAGTATACGGAAATGAAGAATACAAAACCGTAGCACCCGCTACACTTCCGGTTATCCCCGCCTGGTCGCCCGTGAAGTATTTTGGCGGATACCAGAAAAATTAAGGTTTTAGCACCGTCCGAAGTTAAGTATTCTGAAAGTCAACGTATGAGGCCTATTTTATTATACTTGTTCTTATTGTCTGTACCGATGCATATGCTGGCGCAGCGTTTTCAGCTGATGCGGTATGATGAAGATTATTCAGCACTGAAAGACAGTACAAGAACTTTTTACAACAAGATAAAATACATCCCTCTTTCCCAAACCGGTGCTATTTACCTTTCACTTGGAGGGGAAGTACGCGAAGAATTGGATTACTCCGCCAATGAAGACTGGGGAGAAATGCGCGTTGGCCGAGATGTTTTTTTGCTTCAGCGTTATCAAGTCCACGCTGATTTGCATGTGGGAAATCGCATTCGTTTTTTCGGGCAATTGCGGAGCGGTTTAGAAAATGGACGCAAGAACGGTCCGCGCCGTATTGACGAGGATAAACTAAATGTCGAAAATCTCTTTGTTGATTTTCTGGCCTATCGCAAATTGGATAAAGCGCTTATACTTCGTGTAGGCCGACAAGAAATCCAATATGGCAGCGGTCGTTTGATTGACGTACGAGATGGTCCTAATCTTCGTCTTTATTTTGATGGAGCTAAACTTGCTTATGCATCACCAAGCTTAAATGTTGACGCTTTTGTTATGGCGGAGGCCAAAATAAACACTGGCTTTTTTGACAATAGCTCCACACGTGAAGCCAACCTTTGGGGTATTTACAGCACGTATATTATTCAGCAAAGTGGCAATTTTGATTTTTATTACCTCGGCATTAACCGTGCCGATGCTACGTTTGATGAAGGTGTAGCCAAAGAATCCCGGCATACACTCGGTGCCCGGTTTTGGAGAAGAGGCGGTGGTTTTATATATAATTTTGAAGGAGCCTATCAGTTCGGAAAATTCGGTATCGGCAATATAAAAGCGTGGACAGCATCAGCGGAGGTGGGCTATATGTTTGAATACATACCGGGGGCCCCTACCATAAACCTTCGCCACGATTACATTTCAGGCGACAAAACCAAGGGCGATGGTACATTGGGAACATTTAATCCCTTGTACCCAAAAGGGGGGTATTTTGGATTCAACCCCCAAGTGGGCCCCGTAAATTTAATAGACCTTCATCCTTACCTTGCATGGAATGCCGCTAAAAACGTAGCACTCACGTTGGATGTTGTGTTCAACTGGCGCTATTCTTTGCAAGACGGCGTTTACCGTCCCGATGGATCGTTCAACATGTCGTCTTCAAACTCCGCAAAAAGATACATCGGAACGGCATACCTCACAAGTGTATCCTGGGATATAAATCGTTTTTTAAATTTCAATATCGGCATACAATACTTTAAAACGGGAGATTACATAAAGGACGTAATACCGCAGTATAAAGACGGCTTCTTTGCAAGTTCCGTCATCGGATTTAAATTTTAACCAAAATGAAAGATAAACCGCCCCTATCTCCGCCGTTCTAATACACCGAGTTAACATGCCTGTATTGCTGTTATTAACAATAATATTAAATCGTATAAAAATGAAAAATCAACAACTCAGCTTTATTAAAGCAGTGACTTTACAAACCCTATGGATGGTATTTTTTGCTGCAGGGAGCATGGCTACCTTTGCGCAAACCGTTTCCACAAAAACCACACAAGCAAGCCCCGTAGGGACCTCAAAAGAGTGGGGCAGTGTTGATGGGATTTCATTAATTGGTTTGGTACAAGGGCCTTCCGCTGCCGTGGCCGATTTACAAATAGCCTGTGTGTTTGAATATACAGAAGGAGATATTTTTAATTCTCCACCTGCCTTACCTGCTGCTCTTAACGGGTTGGTTCACCTTGACGAAGCGCTGAAAGGTCAGCTCACCGAAATTCGTAAAACAGGTAAATTTGATGGGCACTTTCTGGAAACTTTTCTTATTACCCCAGACGAAAAAGTGCTAGGCGCAAAAAAACTATTGCTGATAGGGCTTGGTAACCGAAATAATTTTAACGAAGACATTATGATTTCCGTGGGAGCAATTGCCGCTCGCGAAGCGTTGAAACTAGGTGTTACTAACATAGCATTTGCCAGTGATTTGAAGGATGCGGGTATTGACAGTAAAACAGCCGTAGTATCCGGAAATGTGGTAAAAGGCATCATCAACGAATACCGCACACAAAATGGTTTAAAAACGCAAAAACTCGCTCAATTTAAACCATTGAAAAAAGTATACCTTCTTGCCGGGCCCTCGTTTTTTGAAACAGCAGGTAATGGCATCAAGGAAGCCATCACCGCTTTCAAGAATTGACAACCCCTGGCTTTCTCACAGAATCTTTGCCGGGCGCTCTGCTCGGCAAACTTAGCAGACAGTAAACTATAGATTTTAGTTATCGGATTTCGGCTGTCGGATGTCAGTCAGCTTCAGTCAGCACCAACCCATTACCAAATTAGCTCATTGGCTAATTGGCTAATTAAACCTCCCCTACTCAACCATTCGACTAGCCACTCCGTTTACTTTTTTACAGCAATCGCCAGAACTTCCGGAAAGAAAATTAAGCCGTATATTTACACGCTCATAGAAGCGCAGACGGGATAAGCAATTACAGCAGCGGAAACACATCGTTTGTCATTGCTGCATTTCTGGCAATGACAAACCTGTATAGCCAAAAACGCTTATTGAAAATGGAAAACAAGCCCCCCATCCGATTAAAGACCATCAGCGAATTTCATAAATCGCATGATTTAGCGCAGCCCGAGCATCCGCTTATCAGTGTCATCGATTTCGGCTCCGTTCCACGTACTGCCGATATCAGCACTAAAAGTTGGGCATTTGATTTTTATCAGGTATCGCTAAAAAGAGGTATTGATTTCAAAATGAAATACGGACAGCAGGCATACGAATTTGACGAAGGCGTTATGGGATTTATTGTACCGAATCAGGTTTTTAGGATTGCCCCCCCGTTCTGCCCAAGTTCATTCGGGTTGGATGTTGCTTGTACATCCCGATTTTTTATGGAATACGCCATCAATGAGGCCTTATTTTTATCAGAAAAAGAAGAAGCCACACTGAACGGGATTATCGAAAAAAATCCGGCAGGAATACCATGCGAATATCGATAAGTTCAGTAAGCAGATCATTATTTCGCAAATTGAAACCTTACTGGCTTATTCCGAGAGGTTCTACCACCGTCAGTTCATCACAAGAGAAAAATCCAATCATCAGGTGCTGCATCGTCTGGAAGAATTTTTAAATCATTATTTTGATCAGGACGATTTAATTTCGAAAGGCTTACCCCTTGTCCAAGATATTGCAGATCATTTGCATGTCTCCCAAAAATACTTAAGTACGCTCCTCAAAGTACTCACCGGGCAAAGTACGCAGCAACATACTCACAACAAACTGATTGAAAAGGCCAAAGAAAAACTTTCTACTACCAACTTATCGGTTTCCGAAATTGCTTATGCACTCGGTTTTGAACATTCCCAATCCTTCAGTAAACTATTTAAATCCAAGACAGACTTATCGACTCTGGCGTTTAGGCAATCATTTAATTGAAATAAACAATAAGAGCGCTGAACCTACAAGAATTCAGGCTTTTATAGGTTCGTGAACGGAGGTAATTTCTATTCCGCATGTTTCAAACTATCAATTAAGCTTTTCATTTCTGCAATTTCTTTCACCTGGGTTTCAATAATGCCGTCGGCGAGTTTGCGCACGCGTGGATCTTTGATATCCGCATTTTTGCTGGTCATGATGGCAATGGAGTGATGCGGAATCATGCCCCGCATATACTGTATATCAGCCACACCGATTTGCTTATGTACACCTACAAAGGAAAGGATGAATACCAGCAGCGACACAATGGTTATTGTGCGGTTTTTCTTCTTATTGGTGTACATCATTGGCATCCTGTAAAGCATGAGGATAGCCATGGCCGACACCATCAACAAGGTCATATAAATGCGCGTTATGTTGATGTAAATGTGGTCTATAGCGTTCACGTTCAGAAACATGATGGCATACATAATGATAAACGAGAGCACCAGGGTGATAGCCAATTTGTTATAATTCCTATTCATAATCTTTATCGTTATCTCTACGTGTTGTTATGAATACAAGCCTTGTAAGAAATTGTTTACAAAAAAGCTAAAGAAGCAGCTCACAAAATCTTTTCAGCTTTAGGCAGCACCAGCCATCATCAAATTGGCTAATCATCACATTGGCTAATTATTTCAGCTTTCGGCTATAAAGGGGGTAAAAAAATTCCTGCCTACCGGCAGGCAGGCATCACTCAACACTCATAACTCATCACTTCAAAAAAACTTACCCAACAAATCAACTACTCAACTAAATTCACAACTCCAACACTACCCATATTGTTAATTTTTTAGAAAAATTTATTATGAAATGTTAGCTTTGTTCTAAGCTTACAAACCGTAATCGACCAACATTTTCATGCGATATCCAAATTAAAAACACTTCATGTTGAGGAGTAAGGAAATAGAACATTATAAGGTGCTTTATCTCAAATATGCCCCTATGCTGTTACGTTTTGCCGAAAAATTTATCGACGCGCATTTCGTAGAAGATGTTGTCCACGATGTTTTTGTAAGGTTATGGGACAAGCAGATTTTCCGTCTGCCGGAATCGGAAGTGAAAAAGATTCTATATACAGCCGTTCGGAACGCCTGTATTGATCATTTAAGAAAGCTCAAACTGGCAAAGCGATTTGTGGACCATCATGCCATTCAGCTAAAACTAGATGAACTTGATTTTTTCAAGTCATCCGAAAGTATATTTATGCAGAATGATCTGATGGCTATCATTTTTAAACATATAGAAGAACTGCCAGAGAAAAAACAACAGATATTTCGAATGTCATATCTTGAGCAAATGAAAGCGAGTGAAATAGCACGAGATCTCAATTTGTCGGTACGTACTGTAGAAAACCAGCTATATCGAACCTTGCTTATTCTTCGTAAAAAGATTCCGATGGCTTTTATTTATCTATTTGTCTTTTTTAAAATATAACATGGCACGATAAATTAATTTTTTTTGTGAGTAGTTTTTATAAACTGTTCGTTACAGCTAAAACAGGAAAAAAATATGAAAGAAACGCCATACGAATTGTTCGAACAATACCTCCAAAACACGCTGGATACGGAGGCAGAACGAGCATTTTATGAGTGGGTAAACGCTAGTAACGAAAACAAACAACTGTTTTTTGAATTTAAGTTTTGGAAGGAAGCTGGCAATGAAAGCAAAGAAATCGACATCGAAGCAAGCTGGCAGCGCCTTCTTGCTAAACAAGATCCCGCACCCGCCAGAACCGGAAGCTTTTTGAATTATTCTTTTTTAAAATACGCAGCAGCAGTCGCGCTGGTTATAGTCGGCACACTCCTTTATCTGTTAATTTTTTCCAACAAAGATAATACGCCGGCAACTCTTTATATAACCGGCAACACAACCAAAGCGGATCAGCTTGTACTTCCTGACGGAACAAACGTCATGTTGGGCCCTAACAGCACCTTTTCTCTCGCTCCTGCCTTCAATGACAAACAACGTGTCGTCTATTTGAAGGGAGAAGCGCTATTTAATGTTTCACAGAACAAAGAGAAGGCATTTATCGTAAAAACAGCTTTGCAAGACATACAAGTTTTGGGAACAAAATTTAACGTACAAGCTTATCCAAATGACCTATACTATACGACAACGCTGTTAGAGGGGGCTGTTAGCATGACTACCAAAGGACTCCGTGAAAAAGCAATCTTAAAGCCTAACCAGCAACTGATCTATAACCGTAAAAGCAATTCGCAAAAAGTACAGGTTGTTGACGCCAACCGTTATGCATCTTGGGTCGAAGGTTATTATTACTTCGCAGATCAGACTTTAAATGAAATTTTAAGTAGGCTATCGCATATCTATGGCTTTAGTTTCCAAATCGAAAACCCTGCACTAGCGACTAAGAAATTTACAGGTACATTTAGGAAAGAGCAATCCATCGATGACATTTTAGCCATTATTAAGATATCCATTCCAATAACATACACCTTTACGAATAATAATATAATCATTAAGTGAATGGAGGTTTTTAACGATGGAAGTAAAAAATAACAACCTACCTATCTCTTTTCCGTATTTTAGCATACGACGCATGTCAATCCTGCTGATTATCATGTTACTCGCCGTAAGTCCACACTCGTTTGCACGAGAGGTGGATGACTATGCGCAAACAAGAAGACTCAACTTGTCCTTTAAGGCGGTAAACCTGCAAAGAGTTTTACAAGAAATTGAAAAGCAATCTGAGTTCTTGTTTTTTTATCAATCCGAAGATATAGACGTAAGCATTAAAATAACCATTGAAAGAAAAGACGCTACGATCCACCAGGTCCTTGAAGACCTTCGAAAACAAACCAAGCTAAAATATACCATTCAAAAAAAGCATATTATTATAACTGATGAAGGTCGCGAAAAGGAGAAGATATCTAACCCGTTGGCATCATCATCTTTTAACGATAAAGAAACCATTACCGGATGGGTACAAGATACGCTTGGAAATCGTATAATGGGAGTTAGTATTTTCTTAAAGGGTTCTCAAACCACCACATCGACTGATGAGCAGGGGCGTTTTTTTTTTAAGGCACCCTCAAAAGGAGTTCTAAAAGTATCATATGTTGGCTATTTATCCAAGGAAGTTAATTTTGACAATGACAGTCCATTAACGATCATTCTAAATGAACGCATTGAAAATTTAGACGAAATTATCGTCGTTGCCTACGGCGAACAAAAAGAAAGCATCAAGCTATCCGCTGTCAGCCATATTTCAGGAGTAGAGCTGAATAAATCCAATGCGGCTAACCTATCGAATACGATAGCAGGGCGTTTAGCTGGAGTAAGCATACGGCCTATAAGTGGCAAACCCGGCGAAGATAATCCAACTTTCTATATCCGTGGCGTTGCAACTACCGGTAATAAAAGTCCTTTAATTGTTATTGACGGTATCATTCGTGACAACATTAACCAAGTTAATATGAACGATATTGAATCCGTAAGCATATTGAAGGATGCCACTGCCATTGCGCCTTATGGATTAGGTGGTGCCAATGGCGTTATGCTGATTACCACTAAAAGTGGTAAAGAAGGGAAAGCAAAGTTGACACTGAATTCTTACTTCGGGATACAAAGGCCTACAGTTATCCCCCAAATGTTGAATGCCCAAGATTATATGCGACTAAGGAATGAGGCCTACCTGAATGACAATAACCATCAAATTCCTACAGGAGGCGCTTTACCCTTTTCAGAGCAACTCATTGCCGATTATCAGCAACTTCACGCCACCAACCCAGATGAATACCCCAATAGCAATTACATAAATGAGATGGTTAAATTAAACACACCTATTGAAAGTTACAGTGCACAAGTAAGTGGTGGAAGTCCTCAAACTAACTATTATCTTGGAGTTGGCTATTTTAATCAAAAGGGAATGTATGACAATCTATACTATAGGCGTTACAGCATAAATAGCAAAGTCGATTTTCAGGTGTTCAAAGACACGCGTTTGTTGCTATCCATGAATGGCACAGTAGAAAACCGGAATGCTGGACCCTCGCCCATCGGCATAAGCTATACGCCGATACATAGCCTTTACTATAGCAACGGTCTTTGGGGCGAATCAGGAGGTAAAAGCCCTTTAGGCGAATTGAACAGCGGATCTTATGACCGTTTCAATAATAACACGCTTCTACTAAGTGTTGGACTTGAGCAAAAACTTCCTTTCATTAAAGGTTTACGTGCAAAAGCCGTATTGAGTTATGATCCTAACTTCCAGTATAGAAAAACCTGGACCAAACCTTATTATTATTACCTGTTCGATAGCCGCGCCGAAACGAATCGCTTTACCCGTACGGTGAATGGCCAGGAAATAACCTCTTTACGTCAGCAAGACGACAAAAATGATCGGTACACCGGTCAATTTTATTTAAACTACAATCGCAGTTTCGGCAAGCATGAAATAGGCGGGCTTGCCGTTTTTGAAGCACGGGATACCAGAAACCGATGGATAATGGCCGCGCGCCGTGGGTTCCAATTAGAGCTAGATGAGTTAAATTTCGGCCCCTCCGACAAAATCCAGTTTGACAATGCCGGTTCAAGCTCAAGAGCCACCCAAACGGGATTGGTTTACCGTTTCAATTATAGCTACAGTCAAAAATATTTAATGGAAGCTTCGGGCCGATATGATGGTCATTCTTTTTTTGCGCCGGGACGACGGTGGGCTTTTTTTCCCGCTTTCTCATTCGGTTGGCGAATTTCAGAGGAAAGTTTTTTAAAAAATAAGACGAATTGGCTGAACGATCTCAAAATACGCGGCTCATGGGGGAAAGCGGGGAACTTAACCCCCAATGCCTTCCAATACCTCTCTGTTTACAATCTTATCAATAACGCATATCTATTTGGCGACAGTTTTGTTCAGGGGTCAGAAATGCGTCGCGAACCAAACCCATCCATTACCTGGGAAGTAAGCAGAAGCAGCAACATTGGTATCGATGCGACACTTTTCAACGGCCGTATTTCGGTAGCGGCCGATGTATTCCAACAAAAAAGAAGTGGCATGTTGCTATCACCCAATGTGACTGTCCCCGTTGAATACGGACTCGCCCTTGCGGAAGAAAATGCAGGCGTTATGACTAACCGGGGCGTAGAGTTTGAGTTGGGAGGTAAGCATTCATTTGCGAATGGCCTAGCATTAAATGTTAACGCCAATTTCAGTTATGCCAAAAACAGAATGGATCAGGTTTATGAATCACTCGATACTTATAACAACACCCATAGGCGTCGCACAGGAAGACCTTGGCTCACACCTTTTGGCTATAAAGCTGTAGGGTTGTTTTCAACGGCAGATGATAAGAACGGAGACGGAATCATTAATGCGAATGACGGTTATTACATTGATCAATTCGGCGCTATCCTATATCCAGGCGATGTAAAGTACGCCGATTTAAGCGGACCGAACGGCCAGCCCGACGGGAAGATTGATTCATGGGATGAGACCGTTGTCGGTTATGCACCATATCCACGTATAACTTATGGTTTTACCTTGGGGGCAAGCTGGAAAGGATTTGATCTGAGTGCGTTTTTTCAGGGAGCAGCACAAGCGAGCATTAACATTCAAGGATATCAAACAATCCCTTTCAGACTGAATAATGCCAACGTATCCTATGAATATTTCAATAATTATTGGCGCCCGGATAGGCAAAACGCAATTTACCCACGGATATCGCAGGCTCCGGCTCAAAAAAACACAACAAATCTACAATATTCAAACGGCTTTGGGCCTTATTCAAGTTCTTTTTGGATGCGAAACACTAATTATCTCCGATTAAAAAACCTGGTTATCGGTTATACATTGCCCAAAAAACTGACACAAAAAGCAGGCATTTCAGCCCTTCGCTTTTATCTTTCAGGCGATAACATTTTTACTTGGAGTAGTTTAAACTTCATGGATCCTGAAACTAATTATGAATCACGCGAGGAGTCTTATCCGCTCCAAAAAAATTACACAGTTGGCATGAATATCTCCTTCTAAAACGAAACAATATGAAACGCAGCCTACTTATTCGCATTCTCACCTGCATGATAATAAGCGTGCATATCTCCTGTAATAAATTTCTCGACACAACACCAACCAATACACTAACAGAACAAACACAGTGGGCAAGTGAAGCGAATGCCGATGTCTATTTGAATGGCATCTACCAACGACTAAATAGACCTAATACGCCCGACCCTTTAGACAATTATACAGACGATAATGATGGTGGTCCTTATTGGCTATCCTGGCAATGGAAGCAAGGTATTGTCACTCCAGAAATAGAAGATGGCCATCCAATGATTCAAGATGCAGTAGCCAATGATTTCACGGGATGGTCGTATACATACGATAAAGTGCGCCGCTGTAATGAGTTTTTACAACAAACCGAGCTTCATAAGAATAATTACTCAACAGCTTGGTATAACAAAAGAAGAGATGAAGTCCGATTTTTACGTGCCTTTTTTTATGCCGGACTTTGGCAGCATATCGGCGGTCTGGTACTCCTTACAGAACCGCTAGACAGGAAAGAGATGCCCGACGAATTGCTTTATCGAAAACGAAATACTTTCGAAGAAACCTTTAATTTCATCATTAGCGAATTAAAGGATATCGTTGATAACGCTTATTTAGCAGTTAAATATAACAACGGTGACAGTGATGCGGGCAGAGCAACGCTGGGTGCCGCATTGGCGCTGTGCGGTTGGGTTGAACTATATGCAGCCAGCCCGAGTTTTAATAGTAGCATCCCCGCAGCGGCTGAAGGAACCGGTGCCGCTGCCGAACAAACAACCTTGGTGGGCTTCGGTAATTACGATCAGCGTCGTTGGGAAATCGCAGCAGCTACCAATCGAAAATTTATTGATCTATACGGTGGTACCTACAGATTGTTTGATAATATGGAATTGTTATGGTCGGAAGCTACAGAGTATAATTCAGAGGTTATTTGGGATAGGCAGTTAAAAGCCAATGTTACAAATTTAGAAAGTGATTTTGCCCAAAAAGGTGGACCCACCTACATACTCGGTAAATATTATACTTGGGGCAATTTCTGTCCAACACAAGAACTAGTCGATGCCTTTCGGATGGCTAACGGATTACCTATTTCCGACTCACAGTCGGGTTATGACCCCAAACATCCCTACCTCAATCGAGAGCCACGCTTTTACTATTTCATTGTATACGATGGCGCACCTTATAAGATGAATTGGATGCCTCAGACAGATACGATTTATACTCGTATTGACCGCGTTAATCCTTCAAAAAATGAAATTGAACTTGCTCAGTCGGATGTAACCCGAACAGGTTATTATTTTAAAAAGCGGATGGATCCAGATAATGAACCCGCTGCCTGGAGTTATGGCATCAACTATATTTTTATACGTTATGCGGAAGTACTGTTGAATTTTGCTGAAGCGCAAAACGAAGCCTACGGCCCCAATGAAGTATATGCGGTTATAAATGAACTCCGAACTAAGCGTGGCTTACCGAGTATTGAGGATACTTACGGGGCCAGTGTGCTTACGCAGGAGCAAATGCGCGAGGTGATTCGGAACGAAAGGCGTGTAGAGCTTTGCTTTGAAAACAAACGTTTTTACGATTTAATTCGTTGGCGCATCGCCTTCGATGTGATGAATAAACCTCTACACGGCATGAAAATACAAAATAGCAGTCCTAACGACAACGCAGGAGAATGGCAGTATGAACGACTTCCATTAAATAATCACCCACATGTATTTAGCAAAAAAATGTATATGAACCCCATTCCATATACTGTCATCGCTGCTAATAGTAAAATAGTACAGAACCCAGGTTACTAGGTTCTGTATCAAGGCTACAGGCTATCTACACTCGCAAGAATAGCTTCCTCCTTTGTACGCGGCTGCCAATTTAAAACAGACTTGGCCTTTTCGTTGCTTAACTTGATATAAAAGGACTTGTCCGTATTCGTCATGTCAGCAATATTAGCTGCAAGCTGTGGTCTCTCTCGTTTAATCAGCTGTGCTACATCGTAAAAGCTCATAATACCGTCTGAGGTTGCCAAGAAACGCTGCCCTTTTGCTTGGGGATGCAACATCGCCTTGATGTGAATGTCTGCTATATCCCGCACATCTACCACGCCCATGGTAAATGGCGGACTCTGACGGGTTATTCCATTCGTGATTCCTTTGATGACCACATCTACCGAAGCGGAAGAAATAGCTCCCAGTATCGGGCCGAAGATGCCCACCGGGTTAATAACAGACAGCTCCAGATTACCGCCTTCCCTTTCCATAAAGGTCCAAGCTGCTTTTTCTGCCACTGTTTTTGATTTTATATAGGGTGGAATTGCAGCAGTTGGGTCGGTCCAATCATCTTCCGTATACACATGGTTTTTCGAATCAATACTGTAACCAATAGCCGCAAAAGAAGAAGTCAAAACCACCCGCTTTACACCTGCGTCTCGCGCAGCCTTTAATACCCTTAATGCGCCATCACGCGCTGGCTTAATTAACTCATTTTCGTCTGCGGGTTCTTCCGCGGGGAAAGGTGATGCTACATGTAACACATAATCACAACCCTGTATAGCTTCTGCCCATCCACTATCCTCATTTAAATCAGCCTCAAAGAAGGATAAATTGTCAAGATTGCTGATTCCGCTACCCATCAAAGCCTTAATAACGTCATCCTTTCTAGCAAAAGTACGAACGGTGGTTCTGACGCGATAATTTTTTTGCAATAACTGCAGTACCGTATGCACTGCTACAAAGCCGGTGCCACCGGTTACCAATACGGTTTGATTTTCCATTGTTTCGTTTGTTTACCACAAAACTCTGCAATAAAACCGCAGGTAGTTTTGTTGCAAGGTCCAAATTAACTTTGTTTTGCCGTCCATACATTCCTAATAATTATGACACTCTTTGAGCGACTAACCTTTGTTTCCAGCTCCATAATAGATAGATGAATAAGAAGAGGATCATCAATCCAATCATCGCGGTAAACAAGAGAAAGATACTCCGTATGGTAGCGAGCTGTGCTTGTGTTGCCAGCGATTTGGCAAGCATTGTATTAGATATCTTACCTGCATCAGCGTTTGAAAAACCTGTAGCAAGCAAAAAATTGTCGAAAAAGCTTCTTCGTTCCACAAATTGCTGATTAAGAAAATTAAGATTCGCTATAAAAACATCTGTATGTTTCCGGTTGCAAACAAGCTGTAAGGTAAAAAAACCCGCTATTGAATTTAGGGAGGCAATAAAGCGTGCATACGTACAAATCACAATACCTGTTAGCGCATTTTGGGGAGGCAAAGCGGTGATGCAAAGTATACTTATCGGCACAAATAGCAATCCACAGGCAAATCCGTGCGTAAAAATCGGAATCGACAAGTTCGCTACCGAAAGGTCGTGGCTGATTAGCGTAGAAAAGTAAAGATGATAAGCGAAAAGTACTAAGAAGCCCACTAATATCAAGGGTATCAAATTTCTTTTGTGCTGCAGAATAGCTATTACAGAAATAATGGTTGCCAATACAATCCCCACTACGTTAAAAGTAGTCGCTTCCACGATATCTTGAGCGCTCCATCCCTTAACCGAAACAGCATAACCATAAATTAAATTCAAGCTATCCTTCACACCGTAAAAGAAAATAAGCAGCAGCAGACCGAAGATAAACCTTCGATATTTGAATACAACCAGATCAATAAGCGGAAAGGATATTATACGCTGCCGCCATATAAACAACAAAGTGAAGATAAGCACTAGGACGGCCGCTATCTCAATTGGCGGATCAGCCAGCCAATAATATCTTGGTCCATAGATCATTGCGAAAGCCAGCGCTCCCCCAGCAATGGCAAAGAGCATCGCGCCAGGCCAGTCAGCAGGTGGTATTTTGGCTTGCGGTGTGTTTCCCTTAAAGACTGCAATAACAAAAGCCATGGCTAATAGTTGCAATCCCATCAGCACGTAATAAAAAGCGGTCCAATCCATCCTATCCACCACCCAAGAGGCGCCCCAGCTCACCAGTGGGCCACCAATTAAAATCAAGGAAAAGAAAAAAGAGGTCCCTATCAAAACACGTTTTGTTTCTGGCAAGGTTGTAAAAAGTAGCACCAGTGTACGCCCAACAACGAGGCATGTAGTCACTCCTGTAAAAAAACGAAGTACCGAGAATAACCACAAATTTTGTGTATACGTAAACCCTAAATTCAGCGTCATACTTAATAAAAAAGATAGTAAAAGATAGGTTCTGACGTTAAACGAGCCAGCCACTTTAAACTGCAGCGGTAGGGCCGTTGCAATACCAACATAAGCTATTAGCCATGCAAAAGAAACATCCTCTGCTTGCGCACCGTAAAAAGCAACTACATGCCCCTGAATCAACGCGAAAGACGCAAATTGCGCAATGGCGGCAAACATAATTAAAATCAAAATGCCTCTAAGCAGGTGGATTCTTCGCAATGTCCAGCCATGAAAAAAAATAGCAGGTCCCATCTTTAACGTCTTTTCTTCACAATTACTTTCACATTCATGCCAGCTTTCAAAACATCAGCTTCACCTTCTTCAAAAGCGATTTTAA
Organism: Olivibacter sp. EAT-5; assembly: GCF_044784325.1. Classification (NCBI taxonomy): domain Bacteria; kingdom Pseudomonadati; phylum Bacteroidota; class Sphingobacteriia; order Sphingobacteriales; family Sphingobacteriaceae; genus Olivibacter; species Olivibacter sp. EAT-5. Next base: position 6,217,277 of record NZ_CP173028.1, read on the forward strand.
CAGGGATTCTTTGTATAATCTTAACAAAATTCCCAGTCGAATTGTCGGTCGGCAGCAAAGAAAATTTCGAGCCGGTAGACGCCGCAATAGCTTCAATTCGGCCATGGAAGCGCTTTTCGGGAAAAGCGTCCGCTTCGATTTTGACTGACTGCCCCACAAACATTGCCGCCACCTGCGTTTCTTTGAAGTTGGCGATCACCCATTTCAGCTTACTATTCACGACCGATACCAAGGGCTGCCCAGGCTGTATCTGTTGCCCTTCTAATAGTGCTTTTCTACCGGTAAATCCAGTATACGGTGAGGTAATAACCGTATAACTTAAATTGAGCCTAGCCAAATCCAACGTAGCCTCAGCTCTTTTCTTGGCTGCGATTAACGATTTATACCTCGCTTCCAGTTCCAGCACTTTGCTGTTATTTGTTTTAAGGCTATTATTTGCTGCACTGTAATCGCTTTTTAATACATCGTATTTAGTTTGCACAACTTCAAAGTCGGATACAGTCACCGCCTCGGCACTTAATAGATTTCTGAAGCGTCCAACTTCCTGTTCCTGCTGCCAAAGTTTAGCCTTTGCCGCGCTTATCTGATCTTTGTTGACTAAGGTGGCTGTTTTTGCACTATGAATGCTGGCAGCAAGAACACCTAGCTGTGCTTCCGTATCTTCGAGTAACGCTTCTGCTTCCTTCACTTTTTGCAGATACTCACGGTTATCCAGTACCAACAAAGTATCCCCCCGCTTCACTTGTTGATGCTCTTCGAAAAGCACGCGATCAATAAAACCACCAACCCTAGCAGAAACGGGGTTAATATATGATTCAACCTGCGCGTCATTGGTATCCTCGTAATCGTTAATATAAGCCATATAACGTAGAAAGTAAAATACGCCGACACACATTGCGAGCAACGAGACACCCAGCGTAATTTTATTGCTCAGTCCTATCAGTTCGTTTTGTTTAGATTTCATTTTCGTAAATTTTTCCGGTAACAAATAATAAGCGATAATAGATCGCTAGTGCATTGATATTGGTTTGTATATAGCTGAATCTAGCCTCTTGATATAAATTATCCGCCTGCAGCAAATCGGTCAATAAGCTTAATTGATTCAGGTATTTAGTGTTCTGTATATCGTAGTTTATTTTAGCCTGTTCGATTGATGTTTTAACCACCGCTATTCGGCTTAACGCTTCATGATATTTAATAATTAATGCCCTGATCTCTTGTTGGACACCTTCCTGCACCCATTCCTTTTGTTGTTTCAGGCCATCCACACGGATCCGGGCCGCACTAATGCGGTTCCTATTCTGATATAAGGAGGAAATATTATAGCTCAGTTTGATACCTGCCATACCTATACCAACCGTTTGATCTTGTGGAGGGAAGAAAAAATTATTAGGATAATTAAAGCCATAACCGGCAAATAAAGAAACTGAGGGTAGATTAAAAGAGGCTAGCTGTTGAATCCGACGCTGTTGAATTTCGATATTCTTATCGATTTTCAATAAGCTATAGATGTGCACATCCCCCTGTTGCATGCCACTAATACGTGCACTGTCAATAAGCACAAGTGCATTTGTATCACTAGGAATAACCAGCGTATGATCATCCAATCCTAGCAGCACATTTAGTTGCTCATTGCCGATCGCATAATCATTTGTGCTTGCTTGTTGATTAACTTCCGCATTGGATAATAAAACCTCCGCGCGGAGCAGGTCGCTCCTGGTTACTTTACCATTGGCATATAAGGCTTCTATATTTTTCCTAAGGATACGCGTTCTGTCCACTTGATCGACTATCACCTGCTGCTGATAATAAATCTTAACCAGCTCTAAATAACGAAGCGCTGTCTGCAGTCCAATATTCGCCTCTGTTTCTTCTGTATTAAGTGCAGCCAGTTCATTTTTAAGTTTAAGGCCCTGAATAATCGCTTTTTGCCTTCCACCCGCATAGAGATTAAACGAAGACTCGACATTTAATCCACCTGCATTGGAGTTAGGTGGCTTAGTTTGATGACTCACCTCTCCGAATAATCCTTCATACAAGGTAATCTCGCTATATCGTTGGTATCCCAAGCTTGCATTGACCTGTGGTAGTGCTTCACGCTTCGCTTCCACAAGATCGACGCTCGCGGCTTGCTGTTCCTTCCGCGCGACACCAATTAGCTTATTCGCCTCCCTGGCACGTGCTATGGCATCCGCTAAACTGAGTCCAATTCTTGCATCGGTAGATTGTGCATTTGCTTGCAAACATAGTTGAACGCAGAAAATGACGGTGCTTAAATAAGGAAGCTTCAGCCATTTTGTTATTTTACCTGTTATCATATTAATTATCTTCATATCCATTTAATCAGCAATCACTTTGAAAAATCAGGGCAAAGGATATTCCTTACGGATAGTTTCCGTAAAAATTAAAAGCCATAAAATTTTATATTAACTCAGCCTTGCTTCGTCAACTAGTTTTTGTTTGTTTAAATTCTTTTCTGAATCGCCCCGGCGAGGTTTTGGTAAGTTTGCTAAAAAGACGATTGAAATATTTGTAATCTTCGTAACCTAAGGATGACGAAATCTCCTTTACACTCAAATCCGTATAACAAAGCAATCGCTGTGCCTCCCGCAGCATTTCCTGCTGGATAAAATAGGAAAGTGTAAAGCCGGTTACCGACTTTACTGTATCGTTTAAATAACTGATTGAAATATGCATCAAACCCGCATAATCTTTCGGTTTCTTGAGCTCTTTGAAACGATTCCTTACAAAGCATTTAAAAACCTTCGTGAGCTCCACACTCCGCTGTGAGTGCCGATCCACCAAACTACTTGCATTCGCCTGAAATATAGAGGCTACCTTATAAACGATAGGTGCAACCATAGCGGTTAGAATATGTCTATGAAGGCTCGAAAAATCTTGGTCATAATAGGTCTTTAGTAATAAAGACAAATAGCTATTGAACCATTCCGAATCTGACTCCGTCAATGAGAGCAGTGGCCCTCTAAAAAGCGAATCCTCAATCATTAGGCGAACATGATCATCAATCAGCTTATTATCCAGATATAATACCCAACCTTCAACTTGCTGAAAACGAACCATCTGCAAAACCTGTCCGGGCTGTAGAAAAAAAATGCTTCCAAGACCAAGCGACGCTTTTTTAAAATCCACCAAAAGTTCAGCTTCGCCTCGCACGAACTTAATTAGCAGAAAATGGTCGTTCCGATGCAATTTCGAAATATCCTCAAAAAGACCGGTAAGATAGGTGTCACTCATCCTATTGATACGTATACCGGATAAATGTTCCTTGAGCGGCCATGTTGGAATTTTTGTTGTCATTACTTTTGTCACCTCAATTCTATGCAAAAATAACAGGCAGATAAGCTACTTAATCCCCTTTTTCATCTGATTTATTGGACAAATCGCCTATTCCGTATAAATACTTGACACATTGTATAATCTTCATTAAAATTAAAACAACACCCGTTTGCTTCCCTAAAATTTCGATGGTTAAGGCTTTTACTGAGACAAACAGCCTATTTAGGTCGTTAAACGAAAGATGTAATTAATTTTTCTCCAAAATCAAAGGACCAATAAAAGAATCATCTTCATTGATGATTAGCTAATCCAGGGCACTCATCCGATTAACAAGCCAATTCAACGCGGTAAAAAGGTGATTCAACGAAAATCCGACTATACCCAGCAAGTGCGGAGTTAGTTTTACGCATTCATTTTCCAGCAATCTTATGTAGAAAAAATTAATAACTGTTCTTACAAGCTATAAATAAAAATAAAATGAGTAAAGTTTTAATTATCAATGCAAGTCCCCGTACCGACAGATCTATTAGCAGACGCCTAAGCAAGCACTTTGTTGAAAGCTGGATAAATAAGCAACCAACGGCACAGATTATATATAGAGAATTAGGAAAAGGAGACATACCCCATGTAACAGAAGCCTGGATTGCAGGGGCATTTAAACCAGCACATCTCCGCTCAGAAGAGGATCTCGAAGCATTAAAAATCAGCGATACACTCATCAAAGAACTCAAAGAAGCAGACGTAATTGTGGTAGCTACCCCCATGTACAATTGGTCTGTTCCAAGTAGCTTAAAAGCCTACATCGATCAGGTAATACGGGTTAACGAAACTATTCAAATTACCGGTATTCCGGCTGATCCTTATCGAGGTCTACTTCAAAATAAAAGTGTATATCTACTGATCTCGCGCGGGAACAGCGGCTACTCAAAAGGCGAATTTAATGCACACCTTAATTTTCAAAGTGATTACTTAAAAACCGTCTTTCATATTATGGGGATAGATGATGTGCAGGAACTCCTTTTTGAGGGAATAGAGTTTGATAGGGATACCGTAGAGACGCGTTTAGAAGCTATTCGAAAAACATTAGATCACTTAATTACCCCTGTGCGTTAAACATCAAGAAGAGGACTTTAAATCCTGGTATACGTTTAATACATTCACCCTGATTTGCAGGTGCTGAAGATATTTTTTTTTCGCATGAGTAGTTTTGATGCGCTATTCGTTTAACTAAAAAAACATATAGACTTGGCGCTAAAAACGAGAAAATGAATGATAATACACATAAAACAAGTAACCTTTAAATACTATGAAAATTTTAATTATCGGTGGCACAGGCCTTATCGGAACGATGGTAGCACGCAACCTTACCAAACTTGGCCATGATGTGATACCAGGATCACCCACAAACGGCATTGACGCCCTTACAGGCACAGGACTTGATGAAGCAATGGCAGGTACAGACATCATCATTGACCTAGCAAATTCGAAATCGTTTGACGATGCGCCTGCACTCGATTTTTTTCAAACAGCTGGCCGCAACCTGATAGCTGCGAAAAGTAAAGCCTCTGTAAAACATCATGTAGCCTTATCAATTGTTGGCGTAGATCGCATGCAAAACATGGGCTATATGCGCGCAAAAAAAATGCAAGAAGACCTAATCAAAGCTTCCGGCACACCATATACCATTATCCGGAGTACACAGTTTTTAGAGTTTGTACCAACAGTTGCAGCAATTGGCACGCAAGGTAATGACGTTTATGTTTCCGATATAAGCTTTCAGCCGATAGCCGCCGTAGATGTGGCCGCCTTCGTTACAGAATTTGCGCTTGAACAGCCCACTAATGCCCTTGAAGAGATAGCAGGACCAGAAAAAGACGATTTAATTAACTTCGTAACTGCCTACCTCAAACAGAATGACAGCGCAAAAAAAATAATTCCAACCGACAAACATGAGTATTTCGGCGCGACAATCGCGAAATCTGCTTTAGTTCCAGAGGGTTCGGCTCATCTCGGAAAGGTTGCCATGAAGGAGTGGTTAAGCGGGAAAATTATATAAATATGGAAACAAAAAATTCGATTGCTCAATTATTGCTGCGACTCGCCCTGGGCATTGGCTTTTTACTACCTGTTATGGATCGATTAGGATGGCTCGGACAACCGGGAGATCCTGGGGTTGGCTGGGGTAATTGGCAGCATTTTGTCGATTATACCCACTTGCTTATACCCTATGTTAATTTACCAATGGCTTCTTTTCTTGGGATTCTTGCCACTGTAGCAGAATGCGTAATTGCTGTTTTATTGATTATCGGATACAAAACTCGTTTGGCGGCTCTCGGAAGCTTTCTACTTACCTTATTGTTTGCTATTAGTATGCTGTTCTTCCTGAACTACAGAGCACCGTTTAATTATTCGGTTTTTGTTGTCAGCTTCGCAAGCTTATTGTTGACAAAAGTAGAAAGTTACACCTGGAGCCTTGATGCATACGCGAGTAGAAGAAAGAAGACTTTCAGCTTCATATAGAAGGCAATTATTTTTGATAACAATGCAGGCTTTCCGCGTCGTTAAGCTTAAGCCTGCATTATTTTATTTAGCATTTTTTCCGTATGTAAGCTCACTGGGGGTGTAACCAAACTGCTTTTTAAACGCAAAAGAAAAATGCGACAAGTCCTCAAATCCAACTTCCAGGTAAACCTCACTTGTTTTTAGATTATTTTTGCTTAACTGAAAATGTGCTTCATCCAATCGTTTTTTTCTCAACCAATTCCGAGGTGTATCATGGAAGATGTTGTAAAAATCCCGTTTAAAAGATGAAAGACTTCTGCCCGTTAAAAAAGCAAAGCGTTCCAAACTGATATTAAAACGGAAGTTTCTATTCATAAATTCCTCTAGGTCGATTTTCGCCGGTGCACCAAAATTGAAAAAAACGGCTGCCAAGTTGGGTTCGGCCCGTAGCAGAATCAGCAGCAACTCTTCGCGTTTGATGTCTGCAAAGACTTCGTCAATTGTTTCTTCACCATTATAATAAGGCTTTAACGATTGGATAAAATTAGCAATGAGTGTCTCTTTCTGTACAAAAACAAAGGAGTCATTATTAATCGTTGCAGAAAAATCAGTCGGATAGCGTTCCAGAAATTTTCTCAGAAAAGGTTCATCAAAGGTGATGATGATTTTCTCAAAGCGATCATGATCCTTGTATTTAGTATACCGTACCAAATGATTTCTCCGAGCGATGCAATAATCGCCGGGTTGTAAAGTATAGGTCTTTTGGCCATCATAGGCAACCATGGATCCCCGCAGCAAACAAAGAAAAAAATGATCTGAAATAAACTGCTCCGGCGAAATTTCAGGGCCTAAATGGCAAGAGTGAATATTAGTGACGCGCAAAATGATTTCAATTTAATGATCCAAACTTATAGAAAGTAGTGAACACCCGTGGCCCTTTCGGCATACGCCCACAAGTGTGTAGCCAAAACCTCATCATGCATATAGGCAGTAGCATGCTTTGAAAGCGCGGGATAACCGACATATTCATGGTCGCCATCCGGTCCATAGAAATCCCCCCCTTTGACACTAGGATACGTAGCCGCAAACAAGGTAGGCAAGGCTCCCTGCCAAGGTTCCATCACGCTATCAAATTGAGCAAGCAATACTTCAAGTTCATCATTCGGAATATGACGTTGCAGATCCGTGCGTGTAACCCCTGGATGAGCAGCCACAGATAGCACACTACTATTACTTGCCTGCAACCGGCGGTTAAGTTCATTTGTGAAAATCACATCCGCCAATTTACTGACCGCGTATTCGCGCCAAGCGTCATAAGGCTTCTCTAATTTTAAATTATCGAAATCAATCCCTTCAGCGCGGATGGCCGCACCGCTAGAAAGCGTCACTACACGCGCCCTCGCTGCCTTCTCCAACAATGGGAGCAAAAACCCTGTTAAAGCAAAATGTCCAAGGAAATTCACGCCAAATTGCAATTCAAATCCATCCTCCGTTTTAGATGCCGGCGGAATCATTACCCCCGCATTATTGATCAGCAGATCTAAGCGTTCATAACGGGTTTTGAACTGATCAGCAAAATGCTTGACACTCGTTAAACTGGCCAAATCAAGAATTCCTACCTCAAGCGAGCCGGTTCCGCTTCCCGTAGCTCGTATCCGTTCAATTGCTTGCTTAATTTTCTGCTCGTCTCGCGCTGCAATCGTAACCGATGCCCCTGCTTCGTATAACGCTTTTGCTGTTTCAAAGCCAACACCGGTGTTGGCTCCTGTTACAATCGCTACTTTACCTGATAAATCAGGCATGTCTTTCGTTGTCCACATAGTATATTCATTTATTAATGCGACAAAGTTCTCTAAAAAAGCAACAACTCACTTTGTTGCAAAGTCCAAATCTACTTTGTTATAACGTTCATTAACCCTTTTCTACTCATCCTGTATTTAATCATGGCACTAATAAGCAAAAAGTACCTTGGTATATCCCCTATATAGGTGATTAAAAATGGCTTTAAGCTTATAAATACTGCATAAAAAAAAATTGTAGGCTTTAATTTTACGGCGCATAATTTAACAAATTTTCAATACGATAATCAGACAAAACGCTCCGTTATAAAATACAATGAATACCGCAAACAACTATAAAATCAAACACTTTATCTGGTGGACACGCGTCAAAGTATACAAAATACTTGCATTTAGTGTCATCTTTACCACTCTATTTTATTTCTTCCACCTAGAATGGTTAGCCATCCCATGGGTACCTGTAGCTTTACTTGGAACCGCCACGGCTTTTATTTCCGGATTTCGAAATACGCAAACCTATAATCGCACTTGGGAAGCACGACAGATACTCGGATCAATCGAAACAGATAGTCGGACGTTTGGTATTATGGTCAAAGACTTTTTACGACTTGAAAATAAAGAAGAAGAAATTGCCTTACAAAGGCAGTTCATCTACCGTCACTTTGCGTGGTTAACAGCACTTCGCTTCCAACTACGCGAAACAAAGAGCTGGGAAAATATACAAACCAGAAGTTATAATCGCGAGTTTCTACGATACTATCATGTTCCGGAATGGGAAGGTAATTTAGAAAATGAAATAAAACCCTTCCTATCAGCAGAAGAATTGCAAGCTGCACTTCTTACAAAAAATCGTGCTACCCATTTAATTCGCTTCCAGTCGGCTCATTTACGAAAATTGAACGAAAAAGATATGCTCATTGCCCCAAACTACATTGCATTGGAAAATCAATTAAAAAGTCTATTAGACAGCCAAGGCAAGTGCGAACGTATCAAGAACTTTCCGTATCCAAGGCAATTCTCAAGCATCAGTCTCTATTTCACGTCTGCGCTATGCTTTTTTTTACCTCTTGGCTTTATCGGCGAGTTTTCCAAACTGATTGACAAATATGGTTCACACATTATTTGGCTTGCTGTTCCGCTAAGTGTCCTGATCGGCTGGGTATTTTTAGTATTGGAGCAAATAGGAGAATCAACTGAAAATCCCTTTGAAGGAGGTGCTAATGATGTCCCCATCACCCATATGAGTAGAAGTATCGAAATTGAATTACGGGAGATGTTAGGTGAAACCAATCTGCCTGCATCCTATGAACCTATAAACGATATCTTGATGTAAAACACCGTACTTAAAAGACAGCAATTAACTAATCAATAGCTACTTTTTAGTGCTATTTATAGATCCGGTAAACTTGCTGATGAGAATACCTAAAAGGACGACAGAATAAAACTGACCGATAACACCTATTAAAGAAGCGATAAGCTTCGTATTATGAATGTTGGGTGTAATGTCTCCATAACCGATCGTCGTAAAAGTAATAGAACAATAATACACCAAGTCAGTAAAGATGTACGCCGGACTTGTATAGTCAAGTCCTTTAAAAGCAGTATGATTGTGATACGCAAAAAGCTGAAAGACGAAGACGAATATTTCAATAATTAAAAACACCCCACAGGCAGCGGCGGAGATAATATCGGTATTGATATAGCTTGGTTTAACCAAAAAACGAAAGACTTCTAAAAAAATAAAAACAAAAAATATAACGTAACATAGGTTGAGCATAAACATATAGATAGGGCACTTTTGAAAGAGTGGTAACAAAATAGGAAATGTGATGACAACAATAGCCATCACATTTCTGAACATGGTTTTCGCCCGCCCTCTTTTCATAAAAACAACGATGCTGGCTAACGAAAGAATAAGCATATTGATCGGCCATAATACTTCGATGTAAAAACGTATATCACTTACCAATGCCCCCATGTAGAGATGTTGCATCAGTGCAAACAGTAATAATTCGTATTTACGCTTTATAAATAGTTGCTTCATACTTACGGTTAAAAACCTAAACGCAGTATTTAGGAGGCGAGCCTTACTGTTTATCGCTATCTAGCTCGGTTTGTATATTATGGACCTGCTCTTCTACTATTATGTTATGACCATTATCCAATAGGATATTAGATTTGCCATCGCGCAACGCTGACACAGCTGCGATCTTCTTTAAATTAATCATCACCGACAGGTTTTCGGGTGATGTAAATGTGTGAAACTTACTCATGGTATTTTATATTGATTAATTGAACACTTCCGTTAAAATAATAGAATCCCCGTGCTCGACGGGGATTCGTGGCTTCCCGGCAACATGAAACAAGTTCACGCAATTTTTAACAGCTTAACCAGGAAGCTCAGGGGCATATTATCGCACGGCCATACGGATTTCTACGTTGCCTCCCAATTTCAAAATCGGCGCATCTTTCGCAATTTCGGCTGCTTCCTCATAATCATCAGCAAGCACCACGATCATCCCGCCTACCGATTCCTTAATCTCTGCATAAGGGCCATTTATGACACTCTTGTTTTTCTTAACAATCTTTCCGCTGCCGTCCCAACGGCGTAATGGTTGTACCAACAGATTCTGTGCTGCAAGGTTACTGTACCATTCTTGCCACTCCTGTAAATGTTTTTCCAAACTTATCGGCGACGGTTGCGCGTCTTCGGTTTCAAAATCGCGTCTGAAAATCATCAAAAATTCGTTCATAGCTATTGGGATGAAATTAGCCAAACATACCTACTTGATAGGAACCGGGAGTATTGGCGAAAGCCAGGTTAAAACGGTTCCAGGTATTGATAGTTGTTATACCCAGCGTTAAATCAACCAATTCTTCATCAGAGAAAGCTTCTTTCGCTGTACGGTAAACCTCATCGGTAACCTCCGTTTTTGTGATGGCTTCTGCCCAGGCCAAAGCGGCCCGCTCACGCGATGTATAATATGGACATTCCCTCCACGCACTCAAGCTATAAAGGCGTTGCTCGGTCTCGCCCATGGCTCTCAACTCTTTCGAGTGCATATCCAAACAGTATGCACAACCGTTAATCTGTGAAACTCTAAAATCCACCAGCTCCAGAAGCTCGCGCTCAATCGTGGCTTTCTTTAGGTATCCGCTTAATGTAAATAAAGCACCCATTGCTTTTTTTCCTTTTTCAAATGCATTAATTCTAGTTTCCATCTTTTTTATTGTTATTACTTTATTGACAAATGATTATTGAAAATTGGACATCCCCTCTAATATAACCTGTCCAACTGTTTTGATAATGAAGGAGGTAAAAAGGACCGACCGCCGTTGGTGGGTCTGCAAGTCCATGAAAACAACCCGCGGGTGGTAAGTTTGCCCCTTAAGGTTACGGCTTGTTTAAAATAGAGAAGTGTTGGCGTGTTTCTATCTATAGAAACGGTACAGCTTACTGAAAATTTACTTCCTCCTTTTAATGTTCGAAAAATATCGATATTATATTTAGACAGCACCATGCCTATGCCATTTCGAGCCTCTTCTTCGATATCGAATTTCAAGACATCATGAATAAAAGATTGGCGGCAATCCGCTAAATAATACGGAACATATAAACCGTCTATATTGCCTTGCAAATTGATATGTTCTTCTTTTGCAGTATACTTTTTTATGTACTCCATCGTCATAGCTAAATATCTTGCCCATCCCGGGTTCACCTACTTGATCCACTGCAAATAGATTGAAATAGGCATCATGGCAAAGGTTAAACAAATGATCACCGCAAACGCGTTGCCTGAAAAGCGAATTAAGCCCCTGTATTTATTGTGATCTAACCCTAAGCTTTGAAAAGCACTGGCAAAGCCATGCAAAAGATGCCAAAACAAAGAGAAAGATCCCAAGAGATAGATAATAACTTCAATCGGGTTACTGAACCTTTCAATCATCATCTCGTAGAGAGGCAATTCTTCATCATACAAAAATTGATGGGTCCGATTTGGTATCCAGAAATTCGACGTATGTATAATCAAGAATAACAAAATCAACGTTCCCAATAAAGTCATACTCCTGCTGTACCAAGTGCTCTGCGGTGGGTGTTTTACCACGGCATACCGAATGGGTCTTGCCGCCCGATTTGCCCGCCAAAGGAGCAATCCTTGAATAATATGGAGCAATAAACCTGCTATCAGAATAACTTCAATACTTCGAATAATAGGATTTGTTGCCATAAAATGGGCCCCTAACGTAAAAATCTTTCCCCCGTCGTTATAGAATATAAGCGCATTAATACTAGCATGAACAATGAGAAAGCTGATCAGAAATAAGCCGGTTAATGCCATTGTAAATTTCTTGCCAACAGAACTTGTGAATGTTGTTATAAGCCAATTCATACTTTTAATATCTACTATTTTGCCTATATGAGTTGAGGTGTCTAAAAGCTCCTCGCCTGGCATAACGACAAGAAAGCAACTTTTAGACACACTCATTTAATTATTGTACAGGAGGGATAGCCTCACGAACCTCTACAATGGCTCCGTATTGGATGATCGGACAAGCTTTTGCAAGTTTAACTGCTTCCTTGTAATCATCGGCTTTCACCAAGAAAAGACCGCCAATAGAAAGGTTCTCGGTTACCAACGGACCTTCGCTTACCTTTGCCATCGATTTCGTTGCTTTAATTACTCGTCCGCCCACATCCCAACGTTTTGGAGGGGCAACCAATTTATCTTGAGCCGCAATAGATGCGATCCAATCCTGATAAGGTTTCATTGCCATTTGCATTTGCTCTGCGGTAGGTTTTGGGTTCTTGCTGGTAATGTCTCTGTGGACAACTACTAAATACTCATTCATTTTCGTATGTTTTAAGTGTTTAAAAATTTATTGAATCATGATTGCTATCATGCCTAGATGGCTGCACGTACTTCCACCACAGCACCGTATTGGATAATCGGACAAGCCTTAGCAAGCTCAACGGCTTCATCATAATCATTTGCCTTTACCAAGAAAAGGCCGCCAATAGAAAGGTTATCTGTTGCTAATGGGCCTTCACTTACATCAAACTTCTCACCTTTAATAACCCGGCCCCCGATATCCCAGCGTTTAGGAGGAGCTACCAACTTGTCTTGCGCTCCGATAGAAGCGATCCATTCCTGATAAGGTTTCATTGCCGATTGCATTTGCTCTGCGGTAGGTTTTGGGTTTTTGCTGGTGATGTCTCTGTGGACAACTACTAAATACTCATTCATTTTCGTTCTGTTTTAATTGTTTTAAAAAAATATATGTATCAAATTGTTGGGCAATTGCTGCCCAGGTTAAACTGCTTGTTTTAGTACGATCAATTTATCAGATAGGATCATTTCCGTTGATTGGGTCTCTCACACCGGTGGGATAATTTTCCATTTCCCTTCCATTAGCGTTATAAAACCCATTTTTCCTTCTTCGTAATCGGCAATGGCCTTCCCTAATTCTTCAGTTGATGACATAAACATAGTTCCGGAGTTGTAAGTCTGCTCCTGAATTGGTAAACCACTGAAAAACAAGAGCTCGCTTTCGGCATGCGCAATAAAAGCCAAACGTTCTATGAAGGAAGACTCTCCAAAAGCTACTGTTGTCCCGGCACTGAGGTATTTAATGTCAACATTGGTTTGCACCCTTACAGCGCCACTCAACAGATGAGTCGTACCGTTCCAACCGATCGGCAAATCGTAGACAAAATTTTCACCGTTTGCGATCTTAATATGTAAAAACGTAAAGGCGCGTTGGGTATCAATTGGATTTACCTTGCTTTCTCCATCGTAATCAATCACAACCCGAATGTTAACCCCCGAATCAAGTCGTTCAGGAATAGCCTGTGCATCAATACAGCCGATCGCCTTTGGATCCAATTGTTTATGTTTGCCAGGGATATCAAGCAGGATCTGTAAACCATGCGAAAAATACCCTTCAGGATCAGGAGAGGCTGTTTGAACCAAGCCTCTTCCCGCTTGTGCCCAACTTAAACATGTAGGCTGGAGAATCAGATCGGTTCCTGCCGTATCCAGTATGCGGTAAGGTGCCGAATCACTAAAAAGATAAGTAATGATGCACATGCCTGCGTAAGGACGCGGGCGAATGGCCTGTGTACTCATTTTAAAATGTTCGAAACCAAGCAACGGATCCATTAAACCATCAAAGGAAGACGCGCGTACCTTTACCACTGAAAAATCCCGGTTACCAATGAAGGACGATTTAATTAGCCTCGATATTCGGAGAGAGTGCATATAACTTGAATTGATTCCAAGGAAATGGAATTTCTGACAGAACGGCACCTTCTGAATCGTTGTGAACTTGATTCACCACTAAAATATTGGAGTTGAGAAAACTGTACTTTTTTTCGCTTTTCTTTCCCTTCTTCTTTTTAGGTAGCTCATCTTCTCCGTGGTATGGAACCAAGAGGTACGGAACCTGTCCAAGTTGCGGGAAATCATCCAGGGAAATGCTCGAAACAAGGTTTCTTTTCATAGGTTGATCTACCATTCGGACTTCATCATCCACGAACTCACTGCCGTAAGTCATACATTCGCTAGGCCCTTGTTCTTGAGAGGGGCTGTAAAAGCTGTCAATTGCTCGGCTTATCTGCAAGCGCAGATTAAACATTCGCAGGATAAAATCAATTATTTTCATCGTTTTAATTTTTTGATTCAATTTGCTCTTTCTTCGTTTCCCGGTGTAACTGATCGGTGTTTCATGGAAATTCCATGCCGACGTGGATTTAGCTTGTGCACGAACGGGTGGAAAGTGCACATCCCTTACAGCCTCCTCCGGGAGCTGGCACCCGTCATCTTCGTTACGAAGTCAAACAATGTTCTACGAAGCCTTTTCGATTTTGCGCTGCGTTTCCAGCCAATTCATCATGCGATTATTACCTAAATGCGCCATCCCGGCCGGTAAAAGCATTTCATCCGTTAACAACGCCCCAAAATACCGGGCCTGAGGATCGCCCACAATCTTGCGCGAATCGTTGGTAACAGCAAAATACTGTTGCATCAAATCGGGCATACGGAAACGTTCGGGTCCGGCTATTTCTACAACACCATTAACAGGACTATTTAAAGTCACCTCCGTTAAGGCTGCAGCAACATCATCAGAAGAAATGGGTTGCACAAAAGCAGTAGGCAAGCGAACTTCATCACCTTCAGCGGCTGACTTGGCTATGCCACCTAAGAATTCAAAGAACTGAGTGGAATGGACAATGGTATACGGCATACCTGATTCGCGAATTAATTTTTCTTGCGCAATTTTGCCTCTGAAATAACCACTCTCCGCAAGCAGTTCTGTACCAACAACCGACAAGGCTACATGGTGGCCAACACCGGCCGCTTTCTCGGCCGCCAGCAAATTACGGCCGGAAGTTTCAAAAAACTCCAATACGGCTTTATCTTCAAAAGATGGGGAGTTGGCTACATCCACAACGATCTGTGCATTTTCAAGGGCTTGCGCCAAGCCTTCACCCGTAATCGTGTTTACACCCGTTGCAGGTGAAGCTGCAAACACTTCATGACCAAGCATTCGAAGATTGTGTACCAGCTTGCTACCAATAAGGCCGGAGCCTCCAATTACTACGATTTTCATAAAATTTCATTTAAAGTTAATGTCGCAATCAGTAAGACAAGCCACGTGCCACTCAATTAAATAATTGAAAATCAATTTGTTAAAACAAATAGACAATAAAAAACGCCACGATATATCGTCATTCCTCGTAATAATACTCGAAATTTCGTATCATTTCTCCTTTAGAGCATCAAGCCATATCTCGCTATTTTGGATATTTCCTTAATGAAAACGATCTCAATGATGGAAGGGAGAACGACAAATCGCTTTAATATGCAATACGACAATATTGTATTTAACGCAATTTATCTAAGTTTGCAGCAGGAAATAAAAGGAATTACCGCGAATGCAATAATAATAAATAACATGAAAGCAAGTACAAATAATCAGACGATCCCAATAAACTTGCCCACTGCAGGATTGATTGTTATTAAAGATAACAAGTTACTATTAGCTTTCAGTAAAAACAAAAAAGCTTGGTACCTACCTGGTGGTAAAGTGGATGCAGGAGAAACCTCCATCCAATCTCTTCAAAGGGAAATACGTGAAGAGCTGAATATTGAACTGAAAACTGAATTGTTGACATTTTATTGCCATATTAAAGCAGCCGCATATGGTGAACCTGATAACGTAATCATGACACAAGATTGCTTTTTATACGAACTACATGAACAAATCGAGGCAAGCAATGAAATCGAGGCGGTTGCTTACTTCTCGTATAAGAATTATCTTCAAGAAGCTGCCGTTGTAGGAGGTGTGGTAGAAGTTTTTGAGAATCTTACCAGGGATTGTATATTACAATAGCAGTTGGCCATCAATCCGATTATTATTTTTATTTCATTCAGCGAAATAATCCGACTTCTTTATAGCTAGCTTTTTTAGTTTGGAATGGAGGGTAGTAGATGGAACATCGAGGTATTCCGCCGCGCCGCCGGGCCCTGCAAGCTTACCGTCGCAACGTTTGAGTGTATCAATGATATGGGCTCTTTCAACCTGCTCCAAGGTTCTATTCGATACATTGGTTTCGTTTACTGCATCATCACTTTTTACAGGCAAATAAACATCTCGAATGACAGAGTCGGTTGTCATTAAAACACTGCGTTCGATCACATGCTCTAATTCGCGGACATTTCCAGGCCAGCTATAGCCGTTCAATTCCTTTATAACCCGTGCTGAAAGAACTTTCACGTTCTTTCCGGTATTTTTGCTATACCGATCCAGAAAAAACTGTGCAAGCAAGGCGATATCCGATCGCCGATCGCGAAGTGGAGGTAAATGAATAGGAAAAACATTAAGTCGGTAGAAAAGGTCAGACCGAAAACGGCCTTCCGCTACTTCTGTCGCTAAATTACGGTTGGTTGCCGCTATAATACGGACATTTACTTTAATGGTAGTGGTGCCACCAATTCTTTCCAACTCCTTCTCTTGAAGAACTCGGAGTAGTTTTACCTGCGCATCCAATGGCATCTCGCCAATCTCATCAAGGAACAAGGTGCCGTTATTTGCCATCTCGAATTTTCCAATACGCTTTTCTAAGGCGCCTGTAAAAGCTCCTTTCTCATGGCCGAACAATTCGCTTTCGATCAGATTTGCAGGCAATGCGGCACAATTCACTTTTACCATCACTTTATTCTTACGAGAGGATGCATTGTGAATAGCACGGGCGATCAACTCCTTTCCCGTCCCCGTTTCACCTGTTAAAAGAACGGTTGAGTTTGATTCGGCAACCATGCTCATTAGTCCATACACCTTTTGCATAGCGTCACCTCTGCCTATGATTTCCTCGAAATTATAGATGGTCTTCATTTGCTCTTTAAGCAATTCGTTTTCAGTCTCCAGAATGCGCTTATAAGCCAGTATACGTTCATTCGCTCGAATATTGGCACATGCAACGGAAATCTGGGAACAAATGCCCTTAATAAACTCCCTATTGATAGCATCACTCAAGACCCATAAAGTGCCAATATCGGTGTTTCCCACCCGTAAGGCTGTTGCATAAGTATATTTGAACCCAACTTCTTTCCACAACTGCGCGTAGGGATTACCCGGATCCCTTTTTAATTCCTCTTCCACATTCAATATAATAGCGTCATTGCTATTCAACACCCGAACGGTATAGTTCTCATGAATGTCAAGCCGGGCGTTCAACCGTTCTTCAAAACTGTCTTTAACATGATGGAACAGACTTTCGTCCCACATATAGTGCCGAAGCGTAAGGCCGTCATCTTCGAGTAGATTGAGCATCGCCAACTTGGTATTCAATAACTTGTCGAACACATTGAAGATAGCAACCCGTAAGTCGGCTTTTGTACGCACGCCTGCGATATCATCGCAGAAGTTAAGCAGTAATTGCTGTTGTTCCTGTTTTTTAACTAATGCATCGTTTGCCATAATATTGGCCATCGCTATGGAAATCTGCAAACAGATACCTTTCAACAACGTTAAGTTGATATCATCAATACCTATCCACAGGATACCTAAATCTGTATTCCCATTACGAAGCGCAACACCGATCATTTTTCTGAAGCCCATCGATTTCCAAAAACAGATATAGTTTGCCGTAATGCCTCGGTCGATTTCCGAATCAATATTAATAAAAATCGGAATGGGACTTGCCAATACCCGATCTTGCAAACCATCATTAATAAGATATTGGAAGTCCAACATCTCCGATAGGTCTTCATTTTCCGGCATAGTGATGTTGTCGTAAATATATGTGCTCGTCGTTAGGCGGTCGTCGTTAATAGTGCAGATAACATACCCTTTTAAAGCCTTCAATCTCTTTAGCGATTGACGAACAGCCATGGCCAAATCTTCACGATTTCGTACACCCGATAAATCGTAACTTGCATCCAGTAAAATTTTATTATTCTCCTCTTTCTGAACAATCAATTCGTTTCTGATAACATTAGAGACGGCATGAGAAATCTGGGGAGCAATCCCTTTAATAAGACTCCTAAACGCTGGTGTAAAACTGTCTTTATTGTCAGCATAAACATGTAGAAAAGCAACGGTTCTGCCATTGCTTTTTAGCGGTGTCATCAATATTTCTTTGATGCCACATGCGTAATTTACGCGCAAAAAAGAGGGGCTTTTAGGGTGCGAAATCACCTCTTCAAGTAGAAATGATACAGGTCCATCAGCCGCTAAAACCTGCTGTATGAAAGGTTCATCTAAATCGAAACCTGTTTTGATCAAGGTAGGATATTCCGGATGGTCCCTTAAAGGAGATGAAGTTGGATCTAATATGAATGGACGATATACATTTTCCGTTTCATCAATAAGCGTAACGATGGCATGAACGTAATAGAAATAGCTTTTTATTCGTAATGATAAAAGTGCCATCAAATCGGCTTTTTTATGAATCCGGGTAATGTCTTCGCTAAGTTGCAGAATAACTTGCCTTTCCCGTTGATAGTAATCCATACCGAATTCCATATCGCTTATTTTTTTTATCAACTTATACATAAAGATTTATATAGAAAAATAAAAGTTGACGGAAAAACATACAACTCATTACGTGTTTTTGCCATTCACCTAAGTTGTTCCGCCCGGTATTTTTGATAGTAACTAACAAGTTGGTTCGATTACGCAACTAGAAGCTGTTTTGCGAATTCAGAAAAACCGTTAGCGCGTCAAAAAAACTAAAATATATCATGAGAATGTTTACGATTACAATACACAAGCTTTTTAGCACCATTAGCAAATGCATACATATTATCCTGCTATATTATGGGTTGCCAAACAGCCCGATAGATGTACCCGAAATAAAATATTCGTTCGTGCAAACATTTCGCATGATAAAAAAAGTGCTTCACATGTGAGTTTCGTTTCTCCATATTTAGTTCCTAATTTGTCCATTTTTTGAAAATAGATTGTCAGGGTACATAATAGTTCATCTTAAAAGATATAATGTACACTTGGCAGTTTCTGTTTCTTCATCTTCTTCGGTTCGTTGGGCTCCGTAAAGGCCTACCTAAAAAACTTGTCGGCGGCACGCTATCAGTGTGTGGCATAATCAGCGTCTTTACCCTTGTTACTGGTTTGAATGTCGTCAAATAAAGATCTAGAAGATTTCAAGGCGCTTTATTTAAAATATGCGCCCAACCTGATAGCATTTGCAAGTAAATTTAGTTCACCCGCTATTTCGGAAGACATTGTCCATGATGTTTTTATTCGTATATGGAAAAAAAAACTATTCCTGTTACCGGATGATGAGCAAATAAAGCTGCTTTATACCGCTGTCAAAAATGCCTGCGTTGACCATTTGCGCCGCTCGCTACTCGAACAAAAATTTAAAAACACACAAGCACTACAACTTAGATTAGACGAACTGGATTTTCAGCAATCAGCAGAATATAATTTTCTGCAAGGTGATCTGATAAAACAGGTCCATAAACAGGTTAAAGAACTTCCGGAAAAGCAACAGCAAATCTTTTGTTTATTTTATGGAAACGGCTTAAGATCAACCGAAATAGCCCAAAAACTCAATTTATCTGTCAGAACCATCGAAAACCAACTGTACCGAGCACTGCTTACATTACGAAAAAAAGTAAAATGTCTATCTTAACCTTAAACGGCCCGTTTCTACAAAACAGTTATTTTATTACCCAGTATTTTCCGATGCCTCTCGGCAATTGGCAAAAAAGTGCCACCAACAATCAACGCATTTTCTTGTATCATCTCGATCTTACTAAGTGCTACTATGTACTTACGATGAATACGGATAAACAATTCCGATGGTAATCGATCTTCAACGGTCTTCAAGGTTGAGTGCGTTAGAAAAAAGCTGTTCTGAAGATGAATTTTCACATAGTCTCCCATTGCCTCCACATAAAGCACTTCGTTTATATCCAATCGACGGAAACAAGTTCTATCACGAACATAAATAAATTCGCTTCCTTCCTTTTTTAGTAGCTGTTGTGCACGTATCATTATACGAGCCCTATTCAAAGCTAGCATAAACCGATCAATCTCTAACGGCTTCTTTAAGTAATCAATCACGTTAAAATTCGAAAATTTTCTTAGATACGCGGAGCCTGTAGAAGTTAAAATGAGAGAAGGTAAACTTTCAATCGACTGCGTAATTAATTCTGCACCTGGAAGCTTAAGCACCTTCACATCTACAAGCAATAAATCCGGTCGGCTTTGATGGAGGTACTCATGAGCTTCGAGGCCATTCGAACAATGGAAAATAGATGAAACGATAGCAGACTGCTCCGCTAAGTCAATCATCGTTTTTCTAGTGTGTTCGTCGTCGTCAATGATTAAGCAATTCATGTCTTGGCAATTTTATTTGGCAAATGATATTCAATCTTGATACCAAAAATAAAACACTGAAAAACAGATAATTACATAAAACAATAATCGTAAATCAGCGACGACGCGTAAAAACACGACATAATATTACGAAACACACCCCATTTGCTACACGCGTAATTTTACGCAATGCTAGCCCACATAAAAATTTACAAGGCGTAATTTCGTTTGATCCCCAAACGCTTTAATTTACTGAATAAAGTAGAAGGTGGGATTCCCAATAGCTCCGCTGCTCCCCCGGGGCCGGATACTTTACCACCACACGATCGCAATACTTGCGTAATTTGATGCATTTCGTGTGTTAATGTAGAAGATAGCTCGCTGGGTTGCGAAACAATTTTATCAAGATGTCTATCCGGCAAATAAGCTTCGGTAATGAGCGCTTGCGATGCCATTAGAATGCTGCGTTCGATAACATGTTCCAGTTCTCGCACGTTTCCGGGCCAATCATAATCCCGAAACTTCCGAAGGACCTCTCTCGACACGCCAACTAGTTTCTTTCCTATTTTCTTTGCATGTTTATCCAAAAAGTGTTCAACTAATATGGGTATGTCCTCCTTTCGTTCCCGCAACGGGGGGACATTTATCGGAAACACATTTAAGCGGTAATATAAATCCGCCCGGAAGTTTCCGGCCGTTACTTCATGCAACAGATTTCGATTTGTTGCAGCAATAATCCGTACATCAATCGGTATCGGAAAGTTAGCACCTACGCGTTCAATTTCTCGTTCTTGCAGTACACGTAATAGTTTTGACTGTACTTCCATCGGCATCTCTCCAACCTCGTCAAGAAAAAGCGTCCCACCATTTGCCAGTTCAAATTTACCCAACTTCCGCTCGCCGGCACCTGTAAAACTACCTTTTTCATGCCCAAATAATTCACTTTCTATTAAATTCAGCGGTATCGCCGCGCAATTGATCTTAACCATTAATTTAGCACTCCGTTTAGAGCGGTTGTGAATTTCTTTAGCAATCAACTCTTTACCTGTACCCGTTTCACCGGCAATAAGAACAGTACTATCCGAGTTTGCTACCTGTCCAATGGCGTTAAATACCGACTTGATAGCCTTTCCCTCCCCTACGATTTCGCTATACCTGTACTGTGCACTCAACTCTTCTTGAAGCGATATATTCTGTTCCTCCAATTTACGTTTATAAAGCTCTATCTCGGCTAACTGCTCGGCAATTTTATCCTTTGCCAATAAATTGGATAAAGCGATTGCCAACTGTTGCGATACGCTACGAATAATATCTAAACATGAAGGAGAAAATGTACCCTCCACGCGGGTCCAAAACTGAATAAATCCGGTGTAAGATCCCTCCGTTCCTAAGGCCAGCACGGCCATCTCCTTCATCTTGTTGTCATGATTTATTTTTATGAAGACTGGCGCATCTTTGTCTTTCATCAGCTCATCTACCGAATAAACCAAGACATCACCGGTATCCAAAGGTTCTTTAAAAATATGATAATTGGTTGAAAACTTAAGTTTTATCGCACCCTCATAAAGGCGATGGCTTATATTGGGGTTTTTTGGATCAAAAATATAAGGGTATAGGTATTTACCATCCTCCGTTATCAAGCTCAGCACGCTATGCGAAAAATCAAAAAGCTTTTTCAGTTTAAGATTGACGATATCCAAAAAATCCCCGGAATTTTTTATTGCTGCAAAATCGTTACTGATTGCCAGTAACGCGCGCTGCTCATATTCTCTTCTCTGTAATTGTTCTGCCGCTAATATATTCGCTAAAACCGTTGTTAAATGGCCTGAAATCCATGCTAACATTTTCTCCGCATAACTAGCGTGATATTGTGATTTATTTAGAACAAGGCAAAGTAAACCAACCAGATGATCGCCCATTTGTAAGCGACATCCTACCAACACCAGATGATCCATTGAAATCTCAGCGAAATGGCCATCCACCACAAGCTGCTCAAACATATTGAAGGTAAACAAGTTACCTTGCAACTCAGAGCGATCGACTGCCTCATTTATAGCCTTTGATTCGCGTGCCAGTGTCGCGTGCCATAGCTGCTCATCGAAAGATAATTGTTCAAATGAATGGCTGGCAAAAAAGGGGTTATAGTTTTCGGTTGTTTTATCAAAGATGCAAACCAATCCTTCTTTGAAGGATACCAACGAAAACAACTGATTTCGTACAAAAAGTTGCAACTCTTCTTTCGTGCGAATCGTGGCAAGCAACTGACTTAGGTGAATCATAGAATCTCTTGTCAGCAAGGATGCTGCGTCTAAATGTTTTTCGGGTACTCGCTCTTCAACCTTTGACATGTCATGTTAGCTTTTAATTCGAATAAATTTCATGATTATTTTTTTGTTATTCGGCTATTGATATCCCTTATTCATCGAAAAAAAAACAGGGCCATCCACTACTGAATTACCTTCACCAATGATTTGTAAAGTCAGCTGTTTATGGGCAGGTAAATATATTGCGGTATCTACGCCATAAAGTAACTAAATAACAGGTATCAAAACACAAAATTAATACAATGGAAGATCTATTCAAACTCAGGTCCGCATCCGGGATTCCTTACGTATATGAACAAGATTCTCGCAGTGTAGGCCCCCGTGGGCCACTGCTGTTGGAAGACTATATATTGCATGAAAAAATGGCTCACTTTAACAGAGAGCGGATCCCGGAACGTGTGGTTCATGCAAAAGGTTCTGCCGCCTTCGGAACCTTTACAGTTACCAAAGATATTACTCGATATACACGGGCTAAACTTTTTAATCAGCTAGGTAAACAGACGAAAATAATCTTGCGCATGTCTACCATTGCGGGAGAAAAAGGCAGTGCCGACTCAGAAAGAGATCCGAGAGGATTTGCTGTCAAATTCTATACGGAAGATGGTAATTGGGATTTGGTAGGCAATAATACACCCGTTTTTTTCATAAAAGATCCTAAAAAATTTTCAGACTTTATCCATAGCCAAAAACGCGACCCCTATCACAACCTACGCAGCGCTACCCGCATATGGGACTTTTTCAGCTTTAATCCCGAAAGTTTGCATCAAGTACTCATTTTAATGAGCAATAGAGGAACCCCCTATGGTTTACGGCACATGCATGGTTATGGCAGTCATGCCTTTAGCATGATCAACGCAAAAAATGAACGTGTATACGTCAAGTTTCACTTTCGTACACAACAGGGCATCAAGAATTTCAGCCATGACGAAGCCCTACAAATGCGCAGTGCAGATCCTGATTTTTCGCAACGGGATTTATTCGAGGCAATCGAAAGCGGCAATTTTCCCAAATGGACCTTATTTATTCAGGTGATGACGACCGATCAATGCAGCAAATTAGCTTTTAACCCGTTTGATATCACCAAAACCTGGAGCCAAAAAGAATTCCCTCTGATAGAAGTAGGGGTATTGGAACTGAACAAAAATCCAAGTAACTATTTTGCCCAAGTCGAGCAGCTCGCTTTCGCACCGGCCCATGTAATAGATGGTATTAGCTACTCGCCTGATAAAGTGCTCCAAGGCAGAATCCTCTCCTATCCAGATGCCCAACGCTATCGGCTGGGTGTCAATTATGAACAGATCCCGGTCAACCAATGCCTATTCGCAGTACATAATTATCAACGCGATGGGTTGATGACCGTAACTAACAATGGAGATGGTTCCGCAAATTATTACCCAAACAGTTTTGATCAATTATTTATTGAGCATGAGTATAAGGAGCTTCCTATAAAACTGGGCAACGCCATAGCCGACTGGTATGATAGAAATAGCGAAGGAGAAAATGACCATTATAGCCAACCCGGGGTTTTATTCAGGGAAGTGTTGGATGATAAAGAGCGCGGCGACCTCTGTTTAAATATCATCAAGTCAATGCAGGGCATTACCGGTGAAAAATCGCTGGAAATTATTCATCGCCAGCTTTACCATTTCTGCCAAGTAGATCAGACGCTGGCACAAATAATAGCAGAAGGTTTAGGTGTTAGCCCGCCCTCTTATCAGAGCAGCCCCTGTGTCAAAAACCAAAAGATCAATACACCAATACCGTTTACCCATTAAATTTTTATAATATGAAAAATACAATAATCAACCCAATTATCTTTACATGGATAGTATGTCTAACGCTAAATTCAGTTATCATGGCACAAACAAATCAAACAATTAAAGCGGAAAACGATCCACATATCCTCCGAGAGGTGCGTGGTTTTCTAAAAGCACTAAACGCAGGCAAGGGCGAGCCGATTGAAAAACTTTCGCCTAGTGATGCGAGGCAAGTACTCGTGGACGCACAAAATTCCGTAACCGTCAACTACGCCGGCATTGAAGAATCAGAAAAAGAAATTACGCAAGACGGCCAAACCGTTACCATTCATATTGTTAAACCGGTTGGCGTAAAAAGCAACGCACCTGTCTTTATTTATGTACATGGTGGTGGATGGGTGTTAGGTGACTATCCTACCCACAAGCGCCTAGTACGTGATTTAGTAGTAGGAAGTGGTGCCGTAGCAGTATTTCCCGACTATACGCCGTCTCCGGAAGCCAAGTATCCCATTGCAATCAATCAACTATACGCAGCCACAAAATGGGTTGCTGAAAAGGGGCATGAGATAGGCGTAAACGGTAAAAATTTAGCCATTGTTGGCAATAGCGTGGGAGGAAATATGGCCGCTTCCGTCGCCCTTATGGCAAAAGAAAAAAAAGGCCCAATGCTGAAACTTCAAGTGCTCCTATGGCCCGTAACAGACGCGGACTTTGACACTGAATCTTACCATCAGATGGCCAACGAACGTTTTCTTACCCGTAATATGATGATATGGTTCTGGGACAACTATTTGCCTGAGAAAAATAAACGGAAGGAAATATATGCATCACCCTTGCAAGCCAGTGTCGAACAGCTGAAGGGACTTCCGCCGGCATTAGTGCAGACTGCCGAAAACGACGTGCTAAGAGATGAAGGTGAGGCCTATGCCAGAAAGTTGGATGAAGCAGGTGTACCTGTTACATTAACACGCTATCAAGGTTTGATCCATGATTATGGCTTACTGAACCCGATTGCAGAAATTCCTGCCGTTCAAACGGCCTTATTACAAGCAGCTACCGTAATTAAAAAGGCGCTGTCTGAATAGTTTTCATATATTGTGGTAGCGAAAGCCTTTCCTCATGTTGAGGAAAGGCTTTTTTTTTTTTAAAACAAGTCACTTACTCAATAAGTTCTGTCATTACTAAACCACAGCAGCCAATAGCAGTATCTTTTTTCAATAAAAATTATTGTTTCGTATGAGTATTTTTTTCATGTCGCTCGTTTAGGGTTTTAAACAATATAGCAAGATCAGCTACTCAAACGATCAGCCTGCAAATTAAATTGAAAATCATCGCTTTATGCGAGGAGACAAAAAATATATGATATGAAAAATGGTTTCGAAATGGGTTATCCAACAAGCGTATCGTTCAACAGAGAAGACATTCTTGAAAAATTATCCTTGTCTTTGAGTAAGGCCAAATCGATTGAGGAAATGTTGTCGATTTTGAGACAACGACTGAAGCCAATTTTTGGCACGACGAGTATCCTGCTTTGTCGCCTAAATGAAGACAAAATAACCTACTCTATCGATCATTTGCTTTCTATTTCAGATAAGCAATCAGAATTTTTTCGGGTTTATCAGGAATCACCATGTGATTATTTTGACAACTACTTCAATAAGGTTGTTGAAGCAGGCGTACCCCTTTTTCTCGAAATCGACAGCCACGGAATCGGTAAAGGAAATGGTATCGCCGCTATTTTCACTATGCTCCGCGCGGAGGAGGTGGTAGCGATACCCATTCTCGAATTGAATCACGACTTCGCGTTGTTTTTCGATAAATCTTCCGGGAACGGAACAGACCCGGAAAACCTGTTCATCTTATGTAAGTCAATTGCGTTATACCTCCGTTTAGCTTTCTCAAAAATACAGGAAACGAAATTGCTAACACGTGCTATTGAGCTACATCAGCAAGAAAGGCGATTGCACACGATACTGGCTACCTGTTATACCAAGAAAGAAGTAAAAAATTGGCTATTAAGGCATTTTCTTCCCTATATAGGAGCAGAACATGCCAACATTTCTATAATTAGTGCTGATTACGAACGTTATTGCATGTTTTTGGACACCAAAAAAACAACGGATGACCAAACCGTTAGTTTTGCGTTCCGTTGTTCAGGATTAAACCTGTCCGGATCCGTCATCGATCTGGTATTTACCAGCAGAACCTTGCAAAAGGAGATTATTATAGAAGAAAACGGCGCAGAAATCAATATGTACAACATACCGCTTATCGATGGTGATCATGTAATTGCTGTACTTTCAATCTATACACCTAACGACCATGATATTAACTTGAAAGCAATTGAGCCTTTCGAAGCATCTATTGTAGAGAAGCTTTTGTTCTTGAAAGGACAAGAAGAGCAGCTCCGGATTAGTAATGAAAGAGCTTTTATAAAAGAGTTACGTTTAGCACTATCATCAGTTTATACCAGCGAGGGCTTTTTACCTATATTATCAGAGCATCTGCGGAAGATATGGGAATATAATGACATAGCGCTATTGATTCCTTTAAAAGAGCTCACCCGTGATGGCTCTTACCTAAATCATTTCGAGGCTAAGCGAAGAGCCCATCCTTATTTTAAAGAATGGTTAACTAATTGCCTTTCTTCGCTTACAGAATTACAAACATGCAACGAAGAGTACTCGGTCGAGGTTTATGACGTTAAGAATCTTCCCGTCAACAAAGCACTTAAAGCAGAACATCTTGCGTTCTGTAAAGAAACCGGAATCAAAACAGCGTTAATCATTACCCTACAAAACGATGGAAAGTTTATTGGAAGTTTGATGCTATTTTCAGAAAAGACAGGTTTTCCGGAACTGGAACCATTTTTCAAATTTTCCCTGAGTTTTCTTCTGTCGTTGACTACCAATTCGCTTATTTCGAAAGACCTATTGGCAACAAAGGAAAAGCAACGTCGGTCGCTTATTGATTTAGGAAAAAGTTTAGCTTCTTTTCAAAATAGCATCGATTTGTTCGATTTTATCTTTAACGGTTTAACAAACGTCATTTCCTTTGAAAAAGCCTCTATCGTTCTGGTTAAAAGCGTTGAAAAACAGTTTTCATTATTAACCATTAATACCTTTCAAAACCATCAATCAGACAACCTCATATTGAGTGATACGCAGTGGGAAAATATAGCGGGGCACCAGTTGTTAAAACTTGTTGTCAAAAAGGATGCGACGTTTATGGAAGCCAAAGATTTACCCAATGAACTCCGCCCCTTTCTTACTCCTACATCGGAAAACAGCGAACCAACGACTATCGGTTGTTTTCCAATACCAATTGAACACGATATCAGTGCAGTTTTGTTTACAACATTTCCAACAGATACGGATCTGGAACAAGCAACCGAACGGTTCAACATGCTTGTTCCCTATCTCACGATTGCATTAAAAAATGCAAAATCTTATGAATCACTTAAGAAACGGGAACAAGAACAGGCACAACTGCTAGAGCTAAGCAATCAATTTGCAGCGATTAAGAGTAGCGAAGATTTTTCACATATTGTCAATGAAAAACTGAAGAAAATCTTCTACTTTTCCCATTCAGTGATCGGTTTAATAGACGAAGGGGGCGAAACCACCAGCCCATTCATTTTAGATCCACATTCTCGAAATTTCAATCACCCTAAGTTTGATGAAATTGTCAAAAACAATCGTTTTTCGATGAAATGTCCGCTCTTTCAAAAACCGATAACGTCAGGGCAGCTTGAACTTTTCAAAACAGAAGAAGCACGACATGATCGGTCTATGCCCGCATTTGTAGAGATGAACTATGAGAGCGGTATCAAGGAAATAGGTGTATTGGCAATTAAAGTAGAAGGAAAATACATGGGCTTCCTATTGCTCTTCAGTGATCATGACAACAGTTTTCCACCCGAAAAGCTCGGCATCATACGAGGCATTTCATCTCAGATTGCGGTTGCGGTTTCAAATTTAATATCGAGTGCGAAAATAGCGAAGCAATTTCAACAAATTGAAAGTTATAAAAGGAAACTGGAGGAAGAGAATTTACTGCTGCACGAAGAGATTAAGACACATTATGAGTATAGTGAGATCATAGGTGATTCGCCCTTAATGCAAAACGTTTTTCACCTCATAGATCAAGTATCCCAATCAGACAGCACCGTACTTATATCCGGGGAAACCGGTACAGGAAAAGAGTTGCTTGCAAGAGCCATACATAATCATTCCGCTCGAAAAAATAAATTAATGGTAAAAATCAACTGCGCCGCGATGCCGGCAAACTTAATTGAAAGTGAGCTATTCGGCCATGAAAAGGGCAGTTTCACCGGCGCTTTTGAACGCAAAATCGGAAAGTTCGAACTGGCTCACCAAGGAACGCTGTTTCTTGATGAGGTAGGCGAAATGCCTTTAGAGCTTCAGGTTAAATTATTACGTGTTTTGCAAGAACGGGAATTTGAACGGGTTGGTGGCAGTACGGCAATCAAGGTGAATGTGCGTATCATCGCCGCCACCAACAGAAATCTGCAGCAAGAAGTTACGGCAGGGACCTTCCGGGCCGACTTATTTTATCGGCTAAATGTCTTTCCAATAATGGCCCCGGCACTTCGAGACAGGAAGCAAGATATGACCATGCTTGTACAACATTTTATTCAGAAATATAACCGAAAAATCGGCAAAGAAATAAGCGGTCTGTCGCAGGATGTTATGCAAAAGCTATTACATTATAATTGGCCGGGAAACGTCAGAGAGCTTGAACACTATATAGAGCGCGCGATGCTCATGACAAGCGGAAAAATCATCAAAGAAATAGGTTTGCCCGAAAACGCTCCATTGGCACCCGCCAACGAGCATGCTTCAACAACTGTTTACAACAATGGTTATTCACTAAAAGAGAGTGAAAAGCAACATTTAATGAGTGTTTTGAGGCAGTGCAATGGCAAAGTCGCCGGGCCGGGTGGTGCAGCTAAATTATTGGGATTACCCGCTACCACCGTTTATAGCAAAATAAAACGTCTTGGTTTATCCAAAACCTATAAATTGTAGATAGAGCGACTTCCTTTCGCGACATGAAATTACGATTTTTTACGAAAAATCGTAATTTTACGAACCATAAAAATGTATAACACACTGACTTATTGACCATTATACCTTGGCATCACTTTTGGCAACTGTGAACGAATTATCATGACAAAAGATGCGCAAGCACCTCGCTGCAATAACGCTTAAAAAATTGCGGAAGAGCGTAGTGCGGTTTTCTTTATCAACGCATGATAAGAAAAGTTTTAGCATGAAAAAACCGTCATCAGCAAATAGAAAAGCCAACGAGTCAGAAGAGTTCAACAATTGGGAAAAACTATCGCAAAAGACCAAGGATTTCTTGGAAACCATTGATATCTCCAAGGTAGATTTGAATAAGTTAAATATCAACGACGCTCGAAAGAAATTCTTCGAAACACAGAACGCTATTGAAACCGATTTATCGGGCGTCATCGTTTATACCAAACACATCAACGCCGATGGTTTTACCCTTTCGCTGGAAATAGTAAAGCCGAAATCGCAAACGGGCACTTTGCCGGCTTTTATTTTCATTTGTGGGGGTGGTTGGGTATTCGGTAATTTTGAATCGCATAAACGTATGATACGAGACTTGGTAGTAGAGTCGCAGTGCGCCGGTATCTCTATTAATTATACGCCCTCGCCGGAATCAAAATATCCGCAAGCTCTGACAGAAATATATGCGGCATGCGTATGGATTGCACAACATGCAGAAGAGCTCGACATCTTTGCCGATCGCATCGGCTTAGTTGGAAACAGTGCAGGAGGAAATATGGCGGCCGCAATTGCCATGATGGCCAGTGTGGAAAACAAAATACAGTTTCGTTTACTGGTATTAATATGCCCCATTACAAGCGGAGTTTCAAGAGAACTTTCTGCAGTTCTTCCGACTATTATCCATCGCTTTGCCTCTTCTTTGCGAAATTGGGTAGCCGATCAATATGCGCGTTGTGAAGAAGATAAAAATGAAATTTATTTTTCTCCACTCAGCGCCAGTTTAGACCAGCTCGCCGGATTGCCGAGAACCTTTATACAAATAGCCGAGAATGATCCTTTGCGAGCAGAAGCCGAAGCTTTCGGACGAAAATTAGACAAAGCAGGCGTTCTGGTAACAACGGTTACTTACAACGGTGTCATACATGACTTCGGTTTATTCAACGCCCTGGCAGAGCTTCCTCAAACCCGTTCACTTTTTGCACACAGCGGTGCAGAGCTAAAAAAACACCTTTAAACACCTAATTTATTCGCCTTGATATAGGCTTTTCCCCATACGTCCAGCGATTCAAAAACAATCTGAAGAGACTTACCCAAATCGGTCAGGCTATATTCCACCCGAGGCGGTACTTCCGGATAAACTGTTCGAGCAATGAGGCCATCGTTTTCCATCTCCCGCAATTGAAAGCTCAGTGATTTTTCAGAAACGTCACCCAAACCTTTAGCAATCATCGAAAAACGAACAGGAGTGCCCTGTTGCAATATTTTATATATTTTCAGTTTCCATTTTCCACTGATAATGGAAAGCGCAGCTTCCACAGAACAGCTAGCATCACTATTATTATCACAACTTAACGTTGCTTGTCTACTGTAGCTCATACTTAAAATAGCTTTCTATCAAAAATAAAATTTGTTACACTAATTACAATCCATTAAGAAGCATCCATGGACACATTTGATCTCATCCCATATCGGTCAAACAACAGGAACAAAAATAAAAACAGCAAATGCTTGTAGTATATGAACGTCTCAAACCCGCTTTCGCCAGTAATACCGTCAGCATACAAATGATACAGGTACAAAGGTATCGAGCATACATATAAAGCTGTTAAAGTTAGCAATGAAACATCAATTGTTTTCTTCATAATTTTACAATTTAGATTTTCGGCACAATCGTTTTACTCAAATATCCCATCTTTTCAGATCGATCAGCCGACTTTTCGTTGAACAGGAGCTATTCGTCGGTGAATACGTCTCAATCTAATTTTGCTTATCCCGATTTTCATCAAGTTGAACGTTGCATTCAAGCCATTCACCTAAAAATCCCGCACTTGAAACACCACTCGAAGTACTTTTGATAAAAACTAAACACGATTATCATGTCAAAACGTAATTTCCAGTTTTTCATCGTCTTACTTACAGCACTAGCGGCGCTTCTATTTGCCGGCTATGGCGGTCGTGGCATCAATAATGGCCCAACAGTAAGTGAAATAGAGGCTCCCGAAGATGTCAAAAACATACTCAGAAAAGCCTGTTATGATTGCCATTCGAACGAAACGAAACTCGCCTGGTTTGATAAACTGCCTATCATTTCCATTGCCGTTAGAAAAGATGTAGAAGAAGGGCGACGGCACTTGAACTTTTCCGTGTGGGACACCTTACATCCATCGGAAAAAAGAGCAAAATTATGGGATGTATATAATGTAATCAGAGCCGACAGAATGCCGCTTATGTCTTATTTGCAG
This sequence comes from Olivibacter sp. EAT-5, assembly GCF_044784325.1. NCBI lineage: Bacteria > Pseudomonadati > Bacteroidota > Sphingobacteriia > Sphingobacteriales > Sphingobacteriaceae > Olivibacter > Olivibacter sp. EAT-5. Next base: position 6,249,327 of record NZ_CP173028.1, read on the forward strand.
GTTCATCCGAAAGCACACATAACCATTGCTGACCGACATATACTCAAAGCCTATATTGACGGTTTTGCCATAAAGCAACCGGCAGATTCTACCGCAACAGAAATAGCGCTAACACAATACAATGGGTGGACAAAAAATAAAGTCGCCCGTAAAAGTGTTTCTCCAAATGGCATTGAACATATACCTGCATATAAGACCTGGCAGGTCATGAGTACAACATCCAGATTTGATAATGGTACCATGCGCGTACTGTATGCAAATCCCATCGCTGCACAAGCAATTCAAAATAAAAACATCAATCCATGGCCAAAAGGTTCCATTATTGTAAAGGCCATGTGGCAAAAACTGGAAGATAAAGATGGCCAGGTGCGACCGGGTAAATTCATTAACCTGCAATACATGGTAAAAGACAAAAGAAAGTATCGCAGTACCGGTGGGTGGGGATTTGCACGGTTTGACGGTCTGCAACTAAAGCCATACGGAGATGCACTTATTTTAAGCACTGAATGTATCGACTGCCATAAGACGGTCGAACAGAACGATTTTGTATTTAACCTTTCTACTAAACAACAACCCGAACAACGATGAAACGCAGCATTTTATATGGACTTATCCTTTTATTGGCCAGCGCTTGTACCAATAATTATACAAGTCACATCCGTGACTTATCTTTCCAAAACGACAGCCTTCGGGTTATTACCATGTTAATTAATGAGAAAGCAAACACAATTGCTGTATTATTCGGCAATGAACTCGCCCTTAAAAACAAATTAGCGCAGAAGCCGCGCGAAAATAACGAGTTATACAAGCTTGTCACCTGGCGTCAGCAACCGAATACCTTTTGGTACGGTAGTAAGATTAATGGGGCCTTATTATGTATTGAAACGGTAAAAATAAGCTCAAAAGAAGGTCAAGTGGTTCCGATCTATAAACTTGACTGTTTCGACAGTCCATTCTCCGCGGATCTTCCTATTGATAGAACACAACGCATCTCCTTTATTATGAATCAGCAACTAGTCGTATTGCCCTAATTGTATTCAACTTACACACCCCATTTTAATTAAAAAGCCATCATGAAATACCCCTTATTTCTTACCAGTCCCATCGACCAATGCATCAGCTTTCGGTTTTCACGTTTCCCACAAGATCATTGCATAGAAAAAACTCAAAGGTTAAGTCAATTTTCAGTTGCCTGGATCCAAGAAGGAAACGGCGATCTGCAAGCCGAATTCAGCACATTTCCAATCACAAAAAACACCCTGCTCTTCTTTGAGCCGGAATACCCTTTCTCTCTAAAAGGAGAGACATTAAGCGGTATCGTGATGAACGTTCATCCCGATTTTTTTTATACGATAAAACAGCAAAGTGAAGTCTCATGCGACAATATTATTTTTAGCCGCGATAGGCGAAGTTCCATCATTCAGATCAACGATGTGGATCTTCCGCTGTTCGACAATTTATTTCAACAAATTGAATTGGCAATCGTCACGGAAGCTGCGGGTCAGTTCGACCTATTGGTGGCCTACCTCAAGATTTTAATTATTCAAGCTGCCCGCGTCAAACTAAAAAACCATACCCCTACCATATTTTCTGAATCACTTGACACCACCCATCAAGCCAAAATTCTTAGAAAGTTAAAGAAGGCTATTGATGAGCACTACAAAAAGTTGCACAATCCAAGTGAGTATGCAGCACTACTGAATGTCTCGGTAAAAACGTTGGGGAGAATTGTCAAAACGCATTGTGATAAAACCATAACAGCCCTAATAGCAGAAAGAATATTACTTGAGGCACGAAGAGAGCTTTATTTAACCGAAAAACCTATAAAAGAAATTGCTTTTAATCTCGGCTTCCATGATGAATACCACTTTAGCAAATACTTTAAAAACAAAGCAAGTCTTTCACCCTTACTCTACAGGAATGTACTAAGGCACGGGGAAGGTAATACGCAAAAACAAAACACTCAACCATCGCCCATCCTGATAGCTAATGAATCTGGTAGCCAGTTGGCAAACAGCCTCACTTAGTCGCTTACGTGAAGACAAAAAAGCCTGAAAATTACTCCATGAGTAAATCCAGGCTTAAGCATAGACAACGAATTACAGATACCTACTGATTTTCTGATGCGGCAATGATTACATCGGCAACCTCCTCCGGATGCGTCATAAAAATCACATGGCTACCTTTCACTTCAACGGTTTTTGTGCCCGAGCGTTTATACAGATTCCGTTCAATATCAGGGTTAATACTTTTATCTTCAGTAGCTACAATACCATAAGAGGGTTTCGTTCTCCAGGCAGCTTTGGTTATTGTTTCCACAAATCCAGCCCCATTTATCGGTTGTTGAGATGCAAACATGAAAGCCGCTTCCTCGGCGGGAACGTCTGCCGCAAATCCCGCATGAAATTTTGCTCTATCGTAATACACGTAACCCTTATCGTCCGGGGGGAGGATACCGTTCTCCGGAAGTACAGGTGCTGTCTTTACCCATTGTATGGTATTCTCGCCCTCATCCGGTTGATGGGCGGCCACATACACCAAAGCGGCTACTTTGCTGTGATTACCTGCTTCTGTAATAACCGTACCGCCCCAAGAATGCCCAACTAAAACCACCGGTCCGTCTTGCCTATCGATTATCCGATTCGTCGCTTCAACATCATCTTTTAAGGACGTCAATGGATTCTGCACAATGCTTACCTCATAACCTTTCGCTGATAGAATATCATAAATGCTTTTCCATCCCGACCCATCGGCGAATGCACCGTGAACGATCACTACATTTTTAACTTTCTTCTTTTGCGCTAATGCTTGCGGTGCCACCACGGCTAGATTGGCTAAAACGACGGCTACTATCAATGCCACTTTGCCTTTTGAATAATTAACTGTTTTCATTTTTTTGAATTTAATTTCTACAAAAGTCGGCCATAGATACTATCAGGAAAATGGATGGATGACGCTTCCATTTGTATATTTTTCTACCCGAACTTAACCTTGGTTCGCGGGAGGCGCTAGCTAACAGATACGATCCAATCAACTAGTCCTTAGTTCCAACCTCCGCCCAAACTTCGGTATAGTTCAGACACCGCGCTGAGCATAGATGTCTTTATTTCAGCAAGCTCCAGCTCCCCTTTTAATACATTGCCTTGCGCAACGATCACTTCTAAGTAGTTCGCCTTTCCGTTTTTAAATAACAAATTCGCATTGAAAGTTGCCTGTTGCAAGGCATCCACCCGATCAACAGCTATCGATTGGGTCTGCCTAAGCTTCTCAATCTTCGCCAAGGCATCAGACACCTCTCCTACGGCTACTAAAACAGACTGTCTAAATTTGATAACCGATTTTTCTCTTTCCACTAGGGTAAGCTTGTACTGCGTCCGCATTTGTTTCTGTTGTAATATCGGCTGAAAAACGCTGCCGGCAACAACACCAAAAAGAGAGCTCGGTGTTTTAAACCAATCACTTGCTTCCAATGAATTTAATCCGCCGCTAGCTGTAATGCGCAGTGTAGGGTACATCGCGGCTTTACTAATGCCTACCTTCGCATTCGCAACAGTCAATTCAAGTTCTTGGCTCTTTATGTCAGGTCGACGGCTCAACAGCCGTATAGGTATACCGGCATTCAACGTATCAGGAAACGTGATATCGTCTAATAGCCCTTTGCGATTTAATGGAGCGGGCAGTTCGCCCGTCAAAAGCTGTAAGGCATTTTCTTGCAAGATAATACGCTGTTCTAGCTGAGGCAGTAATTGTGCCACCTCCATTCGTTGCGCCTGCGACTGCTGAAGAGCCGCGAGTGTTACCAATCCGGCATCGTATTGCAAGCGCACAATCCGCAAGGTACTGTCATTCAAATCAAGATTCCTTTTCGCGATACGTAGCTGTTCATCAAACATTAATAAGCGATAATACCCCTGCGCTATACTTGCCACCAGATTGGTTTGTATTGCTTTTCGGGCTTCTTGCGTCTGCAAATACTGCGCAAGTGCAGCTTTGCTCTGGCTTCGTATCCGACCCCAAATATCTGCTTCCCAGGATAAGGTGAGGTTTGCGGAATAATCTTCGATATGATTCGTGCCAAGAAATTGTCCTAATGTTAACCCATTTAAGCTGTTATCAGAAGGGTTGGCAGTACTGCCCGACACATTTACACCTACTGAGGGCGCATGATTCCATTTTACCTGCTTCACCATCAGCTGCGCGGCATCAATATTCTTAAGAGCCAATTGCATATCATGGTTCTTAGCAATGGCCTTATCAATCAACAACACCAATGTTTGATCAGTAAAAACTGCTTTCCACGATATATCCGCAAAAGACGCCGTATCTGCTATCTGTTCAGCATTTCTGAAGGTATCCGGTAAATTTTCTTGCGGCACGCTAACATCCTTTGACACCTTACAGGCGCTTATTGCCACTAAAACTAATAGCAACAGCCATTTATCTATTTTAATTTTCATTCTTTGATCTTTATATTATGTTTATCAATTAGATAGTGGTCGACGACGTGGTAACAAGATCAGGAGAGACATTGTACTCAGCCTCGGGCGCCATTCCTTTCCCTTTAGAAATCTTTTCCTGCAATGCTTGAAATACTACAAAAAGTACCGGAATAATAAACAACCCCAGTAGCACCCCACTTAGCATCCCTCCCGCAGCACCAATACTTATGGAGTGATTCCCTATCGCAGAAGGTCCTGTTGCACGCATCATTGGGGTAATGCCCACTACAAAAGCAATAGATGTCATAATAATGGGTCTTAGCCTTAGCTTAGCCGCTTCAACCGCTGCATCAACCAGTGAATAGCCTGCCTGCCGCCGCTGTACAGCAAATTCAACAATTAGAATTGCATTCTTCGCCAATAATCCGATGAGCATAATCAGGGCAACCTGAACGTAAATGTTATTCTCGATTCCGGTTAACCCAATGGCTGTAAAAACGCCGATCAAACCGGTTGGTATCGACAAAATAATCGCAAAGGGAAGGATATAACTATTGTATTGCGCGGCCAATAAGAAATAAACAAACAACAAGGACAGTAAGAACACAAACACGGCCTGTCCACCTGATGCAATTTCCTCTTTAGTCATACCGGAAAACTCGTAAGCGTAACCGTTTGGCAGGTATTGTATCGCTACCTCACGCACGGCATTAATAGCATCGCCGGAGCTAAAGCCGGGCTTAGGGATTGCATTTATGCCGATTGAGTTATATAAATTATAGCGTGTAATCGTTTCCGGCCCAAAAACTCTTTTTAGCGTTAACAAGGTATTAATAGGAACCATTTGACCGGCTTTATTCTTCACGTATACATTATCCAATGAGGAAGGTTCGGCCCTATCCCTTTTATCCGCCTGTACCATTACCCTATAATATTTACCAAAGCGATTAAAATCGGAAACCTGTGCACTACCAAAATATGCCTGCATCGTACTCAATATTTCTTTCTCATCAACCCCCAGCTGCTCGATTTTCTCATGATCCAGCACCATTTCCACCTGAGGATAATCGGCACGGAAGGTGGTAAAAGCAACTGCTATTTCCGGTCTTTGCATAAGCGCAGTGATAAATTCATTCGCAACGCCGCTGAATTTGTTCAAGTCACCCCCTGCCCGATCTTCCAACACAAGATCCAACGCATCAACATTACTAAAACCAGGTACTGTCGGTAAGGTAAAAACGAAGAATTGCGCACCTTGGATACTTGCCAGACGCTGTTGGATTTCGGCCATAATGGGGCCGATATCATTCATTTCACCTCGTTCCTTGTCTTTTTTCAACCTAAAGAATGCTACACCCGATGAAGGACTGGTAGATTGCGTGAGCATGTTAAAACCGATTATTTGGTTGAATATTAATTTAGATTCCATATCCTTCAGTTTATCCGAAGCTTCAGCCATCATATCCTGGGTTCGTGCTAACGACGCCCCGGGCGGCAAAGAGATGGCTATTGCTATGAAACCTTGGTCTTCAGAGGGAATAAAACCCGTTGGTATTTTCTTAATCATCCACCCGGTTATCACAATCACGATCACCAAACCACCTAAACTTAACCACTTATGACGAATCAACTTTTTAACACCACCAATGTACCTTTCGGTAACAGTTTCAAAACCTTTATTGAAAGCAATAAAAAACCGCTCCTTAAAGTTTACCGCCTTATTGCCGTTGGCATCCGTATATTGAACACCTTTAAGGAATAATGCCGCCAGCGCCGGACTCAGCGTAAGGGCGTTAATCGCCGAAATAACAATCGCAATCGCCAAGGTTAAAGCAAACTGCCGATAGAAAACACCTGCCGATCCTTCCATAAAAGCCACCGGTACAAATACGGCCGCCATTACCAAGGTGATCGATATAATAGCACCCGTAATTTCATGCATAGCAGATAAAGTAGCCTGTTTGGCATTCATGGTACTGTGCTCCAGTTTCGCATGGATAGCCTCCACTACCACAATCGCATCATCCACTACGATACCGATCGCCAATACCAGCGCAAAAAGCGTTAACAGGTTGATCGAGAATCCGAGCAAAGACATGAAGAAAAACGTACCGATTAGCGCAACAGGTACTGCAATAGCGGGGATAAGCGTCGAACGAAAATCCTGCAGGAATAGAAACACGACAATAAAAACCAATATAAATGCTTCGATCAGCGTATGCTTAACCTGCCCGATCGATTGGTCCAATGCATCTTTTGTATTATATAAAATTTGATACTTAATACCTTCCGGAAAATCCTTAGCTGCTTTGACCATCAGCTCTTCTATCGCCAGTTGGATTTCGCGTGAATTTGAGCCTGGAAGCTGCAACATGATGATGGATACCCCGGGTTTATCATCTACTTTATTAAAACTACCGTAGGTATACGAATCCAACTCCACCTTCGCCACATCTCTCAATCGCAAAAAAGACCCATCTGCATTCGAGCGGATAATCATACGTGCATAATCTTCCGGCCTATTATACTTGCCTGCGTACTTAATGACATACTCAAAAGATTGCTTGCTCATTTCTCCGAATCGCCCGGGAGCAGCTTCTTGGTTTTTGCTCCTAACGGCAGCCATCACCTCATTGGGTGTGATATTATAAGAAGCCATCTGGGCAGGATTTAACCAAATACGCATGGAGTAGTCCTTGCTACCGCCAAAAAGATTCGCTTGTCCGACACCGGGAATACGTTTTATTTCAGGCTGTATATTGATAGCAGCATAGTTTGCCAAAAAGGTATAATCATAAAGCTCCGGATCTTCGCTGTATAAGTTAATACCCATAATGATTGCATTCTGAACCTTCTGGGTTGTGATACCTGCCTGCACAACTTCGGCCGGTAGTAGTCCCGTTGCTGAGGCAACCCGATTTTGTACGTTAACTGCCGCTTGGTCCGGGTCGGTCCCCAGCTTAAAATAAATGGTTATACTGAGGGTACCATCGTTGTTTGAAGAAGAAGACATATAACTCATATTCTCCACACCATTGATAGCCTCTTCCAAAGGAGGAGCAACAGACCTTAATAAGGTTTCGGCATTGGCGCCGGGGTAAGATGCTGAAACCTGAACTGCAGGAGGCGCAATATCCGGAAATTGTTGAACGGGAAGCTTTATGAGGCCTACTATCCCTAATATCACCAAGATAATCGAGACTACGGTAGCAACAACCGGCCGTTGAATGAATGTTTTTAACATGATATGTTCGCTTTAATTTTAATTAACTTTAGTAATTTTCGCCTTGGGATCGACGGGACTGATTTTCATCCCATCTTTCAAGATCCCCATTCCTTTTAGCACAATTCTATCGCCTGTCTTTACGCCGGACGAGACAAAGTAATGTTGTCCAGATACGCCCGAAATGACCAACGGAGCCTTATGAACCTCATTATTTTTATCCACTTGATAAACAAAAACTTTATCCTGTATTTCGAAGGTGGCGGCCTGCGGTATGGAGACAACATTTTGCTGCTTAAACGCCAATTGTATCTTTCCGGAGTTACCCGACTTCAGCAAACCATCGTCATTAGGGAAAGACGCACGAAGGGTAATGGCTCCTGTGTTTTTATCAAAGGCAGCATCAATCATATCCAACCTACCTTCTTTGTTATAAGGACGGCTTCCGGCAAGAATCAATGTTGCCGCAGGGGCATTTTTAAGTTTATCCATGATATTAGCTCCCTCAAGCTTCTCTTTTAGTTCGGTGAAATCGATTTCACCCATGGTGAAATAAGCATGTATTTCATGATTGTCAGACAAATAGGTTAGCTGTTGAACATCACCGGGAGCAACTATACTACCAACCTTTTTAAATAAACGACCTACATAGCCGCTAACCGGCGCTTTGATCGTAGTATAGGCTAACGTAATTGCTGCATTACCCAATTTGGCTTCCGCTTGCGCTTTATTTGCTACTGCAGCATCATAGGCCAGTTGGGCACTTTGAAGTTGATAATTTGAATAAACCTTATTTTCAACAAGCGGTTTTATCTTATCCAGTTCAATTTTTGCGTTATTTACACTCGCTTTCACTGCCTGTAATTCAGCAAGTGCCGTATTGTACGACTCGCGGTATGGGCGTGCATCTATCTGAAACAAAGGCTGCCCTTTGCTTACAAAAACGCCTTCTTCTACTAAAATTTTCTCCAAAATGCCAGACACCTGTGGTCTTATTTCGACATCGGAAACCCCTTCCAATTTTGCGGGATACACCTGCGTCACGGTTTCTTCCGAAGCACGTAGAGTAATGACTTCTGCGGGTGTAGCAGAAGCTGTTTGACTAGTTTCCTTTTTGTTTGAACATGCGGATAACGTAAGCATAGCTATCAGAAATCCTAGATAATTTTTATTCATGATAATTTTATTGAATTGCGTGTTTGATATGTTAAATAGGCGATGGATATTAAATCGTTTATCACCGTTTATGTAGATTTAAATTTTTTTGTGATGCATGGATTTAGAGATTCCTTCGATACCTTCCAGCAATATTTTGCGGCTAAAAGTTCCGTTTAGGTCCTGTGTCAATTGCAGTGTTAGAAGGCCGTGCACCAACGACCAGTACGTGAAGAGTTTAATCTTTAAGGTCTCTTCGCTGGTAGTAAGCGTTAACCGTTCAATGACTTCTTGAAATAACTGACTGATTACTTCGCAGTCGAGATTACTCTTATAGTCGTCAATGGCATGCACATCCAAGCCAAACATTAACTGGTACAATTCCGTTTCGAGAAGCGCAAAATCCCAATATGCTAACCACATAGATTTGATTTGTTCTGAAGGATCGGTACTAAGCGAAGCAGCGAGACGCACACGTTTTGTAAGCAACAAGAACCCATACCGTTTTAGTTCGATGATCAATGCTTCCTTGCCAGCGAAATATTCATAAATGGCTGGAGCGGTATATTCGATTTCCTGGGCGATTTTACGCATACTCAAGCCTTGACATCCCTCTTCCCTAATGATCTTCAGAGCTGCAAAGAAGATGCTCTTTTTGGTCTGCTCCTTCAGGCGTTCTATCCTTTTACTAGTTGTCATAAGACGATTCATTTTGTACTTAATTTAATAGGAACAAAATTCTTACATTTTTAAACACAACTATTTGTACATTTTTTCCTTAATTCAGTAAAAAAATACCTTTTAATAAAAGATACAATACAATGACAGAAGCCCATAAAAAAAGAGGTCGCATACAAAATGCGACCTCCAAACTGTTATAATAAAATAAGAAGTAAGCAGCTTAGTTTTTCCTAAATTCAGATGGCGTACGTCCCGTATGTTTCTTAAAGAACTTATTAAGATGACTTTCATCCACAAAACCAAATTCATCCACAATTTCCGACATCCTCATATTACTGTGGATTAAGCGATTTTCAATCATCTTAGCCCGGTAGTTAGAAACATATTCCTGCATGGTTTTACCATGATTTTTCTTAAAATACCGTCCAATGTACGAAACAGACAGATTAAACTTTTCACTGATACTTTCAGCCATAATTGATTTTGGGCTATAGATATTTGATTGGATATACTGCAAAATATCAAAAAGCTTCTCTTCTTTATCATCCTTTATTTCAGCAGGCTGATACTTTTCAATATTCCTGCACACATACGAAATCAAAGTATTAACCAATTGCAACGTAATTTTATCCCAACACAAATCCCTATTCACCTGCTCACGGATCATTGCATCAATCACCATGCGCACAAAAGGTTTATCCGATTCATTTTTCAGGATGGACCCGGGAACCTGGTTAACATTCATCAAAGCATGCTCCAATCTATTCACATTATCTTTTACAATCCCGCTGCTTTTCAAATAGATATTATTAAACCTAAGAAAGAAAAAAGTTGTCGTCTCTTGTATATCAAAACAATGCGAATCACCAGGTGTTAGCAGAAACATATCACCGGCCTGATAGGTGAACTTATTTTCATTGATCCGCTGTTCACCGGCCCCCGATAACACATACACCAGTTCGAAAAAACTATGCTTATGTTTATCTACGGGGTATTTCTCCAACACTTGCACACTGACCGAAAACGGCTCGTATAAATCTTCTTTTTTCATGATGATATTTACTATAAAAAGAAATAATATACAAATATATGTAAATACCAAAACATTTTATACCATATCATAAAATATAACATCATCGAGATCATCCTGCGGATGGCTAAACAATCTCCTGCTTGATAGCTTTCGCAACCACCTCCGTTAACGATGATACCTCAAGCTTTCTGTAAACTTTTTTCATATGACTACGAATAGTTTCATACGAGATGCCCAATTCATGCCCGATCATTTTATAACTTAATCCCCTAACCAGGTAATTCAAAATGGTTTTCTCTCTTAAAGTAAGTTGATAATCTCTGTTAATTTTTACACTTCTCCTTTCATCACATTTTCTGTAGATAAAGTTGAATAATTTTTTTGCAATAATAGGAGCCATCGGTGCCCCATCGTGCTGTAAGTCCTTAATGGTCGAAATCAACCATTGCTTTGCATTCTTTTTCAACACATAGCCTACAGCACCTGCCTTGATGCACTTGAAGACACATTCGCCATCCTCCAATGCCGTTTGTACCACTATTTTAAGGTATGGAAGTTTTGATCTCAGCTCTTTGATAGCAGCAATGCCCATCCTACCCGATGACGCTATATCAATCAACACCACATCAGCATCACATGTTAAAACTTTTTGCACGCAGGCATTCGTATTATAAAAGCGACCTACAACATCAAAACTTCCCTCACTTTTTAAAAGCGTTTCGATGGCCGCGATACTATCCTCATGCTCATCAAATATGGCTATCTTCACTTTCACGAATTTTATCCTCCAACTAATTTATATTGCATTCACAAAACCTTTTTTTATAGGGACAATTGAATTACCGGAATTGGACAAAGCATTAAATCGGCAAAGCTCGTTAAAAAAGCGAGCCCTGCCGTAGCCGCTAACTTATAGATACTCCACCATCAACCGGCAGCACCACACCCGTTACCCAAGTTGACCCCGAATCGATTAATAAAGCCGCATTTGCTACCATATCCTCAACACTTCCACGTCTCATGAGCGGCACCGATTCAGCTTCTTCTCGATGTATTGCAGCTATAATTTCTTCGGACAGTCCGGCATGTGCCAATACCGGTGTATCTGTAGGCCCCGGAGCCAACGAATTCACCCGAATGCCCAAAGGAGCCAGCTCCAAGGCCCAAATCTTCGTTAACATATTTAGGCCGGCTTTTGCAGAACCGTAAGCACTCAGTTGTGCAAAGGCTTTAGTACCATGACTGCTGCTTACATTAACGACTTGTCCTTTTGTCTTTGCTAAAAAAGGGAGACACACCGATGTTAACATTGTGGGAGCGATGAGGTGAACGCGATACATCGCTTCCAATACCGTTTTATGAACCCCTTCCAAAGGCGTTAATGCAACATGGCCGGCATTATTTACCAACACATCTAACCGACCCGCCCATTCGTCTTGAATAAACTCAATAAATTGTTGTTCTTGTCCCTCTTGTAAACTATCATATTCCGCTGTATAAAGCCCCGGCAATTCATTTTTTAAGGCCGATAAGCGTTTTTGATTACGCCCGGTAATCAACACACGCCAACCTTTAGCATAAAAATGACGTGCCAGCCCCTCGCCTATACCCGACGAGCCCCCGGTAATTAAAATACTCTTCTTCATATTCTTGATTTTTGCACAAAAGACCAACTTGTCCATCACGTTATCAAGCACTTACCCTAGGGTAAGTAATGGCAAACAGGGTAGGAATTACTTGTTATCAAACACTTATAAATTAGCCTATTTTCAGTTATAACAGCGCTATGACAATTGTTCCTGTTCCGGTTCCCACGGTACGCGGCTCAGTTTAGGTCACGGTAAAGCATTATCTTCCTGTTCTTCTTTTAAGGGCTCCTTAAAAATCATTCTTAAATGTTGATCACGTGTTAGATAAGCAATGAGCCATCCATAAAATGTTTTAATTTTATTGTTATAATTAACGAGCGACATGATATGGATAAACAGCCAACTCATTAAGCCTAAAAAGCCACCGAAATGAAGCTTATGTTTAAAGAGATCCGCCACTGCGTAATTTCGCCCAATAATGGCCATATCGCCTTTATCAAAATATTTAAAAGGTTTAGGTTCCCTTTCTTTAGCAATTGCCAGAAAATTCTTCGCAAGGTGGCGCCCCTGTTGAATGGCCGGTTGTGCTAGCTGCGGATGTCCTTTCGGGTAAACCGCATCCGTCTCCTGTATGCTAATATCACCTATCGCATATACATTTTCCAATCCGAGAACCTGGCTGAACTGATCTGTCTTGATCCTATTGCCGGGTCCTAAACTACTTGCAGGAATGCCATCAAACACATTAGCCGTAACGCCTGCACACCATATTACGGTCTTAGCCTCCACAAATTGCCCGTCGGAGAAGGTCACTCTATCATCTTCATAGCTTGAAACGACCGTATGCAACTTAATGTTTACGCCCAGGCGGCATAGGGTATCATAAGCCGCTTTATGTGTTTTTTTACTCATTGGTGCGAGCAGATTTTCATGGCCGTCTACAATATAAATAGCGCCCTCCGCATCCTTTAGCTCCGGATAATCTTTAGCAACTATATACTTTTTCATTTCTGCAAAAACACCGGCAATTTCCACTCCCGTAGCACCACCACCCACAATCACGAAGGTTAAGAGTTTCTTACGTTCTTCTAAATCCACTTCAACGGCCGCTTTTTCCATTGTTCTGATCAGCTCATTCCGCATCGCTATTGCATCGTCTATTCCTTTCAGTGATAATGTTTTCCCCGGCATTTCCGCATTGCCAAAAAAATTGGTTTTTGCACCGGCAGCAAAAACTAACTGATCATAGGTGATTTTACCATCATTTAAGTGGAGCGTTTTCGTATTGGTATCAACATACTTCACTTCAGCCATTCTAAATTTGATACCTGTTTTTCTAAACAGCATACGAAAAGGGTAACTGATACTCGCCGGGTCTAAAAAGCCGGTAGCTACTTGATAAAGCAATGGCGTAAAATAATTATAGTTATTTCTATCCAATAAGGTGAGGTCGTAATATTTATTGTTGGCTATCTGTCTGGCAAAGTTCAAACCTGCAAAACCTCCGCCAACAACAATTATGTGTTTTTTTGAGTCCGTATCATCTAACCTTTTCATATTTAAGAGATTTTTATAGCTGCATTTTAACATAACAGAAATACCGGATCTGAAGCTGTTCTGCATATCAAAAGTCACCAAAACTAAAAAGGTAAGGTAGAAGTACAATTAGTATTCGTTTAAACGGGCTATTAAAAGGATGAAACAAGGAAAAGATGGGATGAGAGATTTCGGATTGCTACTACAAGAGGTATCTCCTACATTTGTTTAGAACAACCATAGGAGACACCCTTTACTCACTTATCTTCCTTCGCCACCGTTGAGATGGCTGATGCTACAATACCGGCCGTTGCGAGGTAACCGGCGATGGTAACTACCGTTGCCGGTAAAGTAATAGGAGCTGTTAGCAACGCCCCGCCTACCGCACCCAAGGTTAAACCGATGGTTCTTATTCTTTTAAAGAACTTCGGTGTTGGGGATTTGATTCTTTCTGTTATTTCAGTTTTCATATTTTTCGTTATTTGTTATTCGTTGTTAGTTATTGGTTATTGGTTATTGGCTGTTGGTTTACAGCCTATGGCCTATAGCGATTCTCCAAAAACTCCATCCGCTGTCGCAGTAAATTATAATTCGCTTTTAAATCTGCTTTCAGCAATTGTATACTCGCTTTCATGATAGACACATCCTGCTCCATTTTCCGGAAGTTACCATGTAACTGTTTTAAGAAATAGGCTATAATTGATAATAAAATACTGATGATCGTACCTAATAAGGTTATTAATTCTAATGATTTCATCCGTTTATTTTCTTTTTAATGGTTGATGAGAGCTCGAGTAAATAATCATTGCCCCCGTGTGTCAATGTTATTTACATCTCGGTTTCATTGTTATTTAGCTTTTAGAGGTTAGAAATTAGGTATAAGCTATCGGCTTTCGGATGTCAGCTATCAGCGATCAATAAGTTGTAAGCTTTAAGGTATAAGCTCGCACTGTTGCCATAGCTACTATAAGGCCGTTTTGCTCTGCGCACTATATCCCTTTTAAGCACTGCTGTTCCGAAATGTACGATTTCGAAGGGAGGGTCCATCATATCCTATAAATCGGCCTCAAATATTCCGGTTACCACAGGCTAAGTAATAGCAGAAACATTCGAAGGAAGATTTCAGCCGCGGCTTTTTTTTGTTACTTTTTTCAGCTGAAGGAAAAAAAGTAAACGAAATTACTCGACAACTAAACTACTCCCCGCGGCAGCGGCCTTTGCTAATAAAGGATACACCCTTCTATAAGCATCTGCCGAATGCAGTACCCGATAATCGCCGTTAATGAGCTGATAATAACTTCCGGTTAAGGGGCAACCACGAGTGTCGGTGTGGTAATTGCCGATATGGAAGAACACCAAACTGAAATTGGGAATACCTCTGATTTCTACCATTCCCTTATGCATGGAACTGTATCGGCTCTGATATTTCGCGTTCATACCCGCCAGCTTATTCAAACCCAATTGATAGGTCCCCGCCGGGATGGCCGTTTCTCCCGGGATTTTTTCATCCCGTATTTTATCTTCCAGAATATAGCACTGGAAGAGATTGTCAATGTATAACTGGCCGAGGGTCGTGTTTATGCCTTCGGCGATTCTTATTAGTTTAATCATATCATTTAGTTTTTAGGGGTTAGGGATTAGCTGTAAGCTTCAGGCAATGGGCTTTAAGTATTGGCTGTCCGCCGTCAGCAGTCAGCTTTCGGATGTCAGCTATCAGCTTTATGCTGTAGGCTATAAGCGGTAGGCACTCACTCAAAATTCCTGCCTACCGGCAGGCAGGCATCGTTCATAACTCAACACTAATAAATCTACTCAACCACTCAACTATTTAACTACCAACTATTTAACTACTCAACATCTCCCGCAACTCGCCGCTAAAGTACTCCCAGAAAGACACTGTTAGAAAAGCGCTTGCCGGAGCGATCGCGTGCAAACAGGTAAACCGTCACGGCTGCATCCGCCAATTGCACGGGCAGCTGTAATTCCAGCGCACCATCCTGCCTCCTGCACCTTTCCTCATTAATACCCGCCACACCTACGTCCGGATTATAAGCACATAGTATTACTTCGTCATCACCGAAGCCGTATAGTTTATCAAAGCCCGGGTCAAAAGTTACCGTCAATTTATCTCCAATACGCACCGCCGCAGGATTCAAAGGATGGAGCACCCCTCCCCGTGTAAGGCGAACCTTTTGCGGATTTACCGTTAGATCAGGATACATCCCCTCAATGGCATAACGCATCGCATCGGCTACGGCCATATTAAATGCACTCCTTTTATTGTGCTTTCCATAGCCCATGGCAATGATCTTACGCAGCGGCGATAAATAGCGTACCGCTATTGTCAAACGTGTTTGCGAAACGAGTTTTCCATTCAGGTCCTCTTTTTTCCTTCCATTCTGTTCAGATATCAGTAGCATATACCCATACATTAAAGGCAGGTGGCGCCGCTATTGGCGCCACCTTGCCGGTTAATCAAATGACACCGTTCCTAAATAGATGCTTTTAGAAACCTCTTTCGCTTTTCGCTCCGCATAGAATATCCATGCGTGCCCTTCACCGGCGGTGATATGAGCAGGGATATTAATACTTGCCTCACCGTCGCTCCGCAACGGCACTACATCAGTCGTCAGGAACTGCTCGGAAGCGGGGTGGTACACCAGAACATAAACCGAATCGTCGATATTGCCACTTATCGGATTTACGGTGGCATTCCAGGTAACTGTCAGTTCAGTGCCCGTACGCGTTATGGTTTCACTGCCTGCCGTAAATAGCCCACCCGTGCTCAGTTTGATCTTGCTGTAATCCAACATATAATCGGGATAAGCACCTACCACGGCATCCATAATATTCGCTTTCAGGGCCATGTTCATTGCCGTATTCGTATTAGCCTTTTTCAGACCAAAGCCGATACGCAACAGCGCCTTGATCGGAAAGAGAAAAGCCGTGATCAGCGAAAATTTAGCCTGTTGCATCAGCTGCTCTTCCGTAGCCGGTTTTGAACGCTTTTTGTAGAGCCCTTTGATATAGTCTATACTTTTCCAACTGCTGCCGATCACACTTCCTGCCTTACCTTTGAAGCCACCGTTGGCTCCGTTTCTAATTCTTCCCATTGTTTAAAATTTAAAAGTTTAACCATACAATCCGCAATCATTTATACCGGTATTTCTTGCTTCATGGCACAAACATAAAGAGCCTATTCAGGTTAAAACAGCGAGGGAAAGCACTTGAAGCGGATGTGAAGCGGATAATCTGGAAAGTTGACGCGTAGGAGAAGCGTAAACCGCTACTAATTAAGGCGGCTATTATCCTGCCACCGCACCTTGCTGCCTGGGTACTTCCAAGCAGAAGAACGTTTGCACTTAGCGCATAACACCTGTTAACAAATTCGTACTAACACCAAGGCAACTTCGCCTTTTCCCAGGTATTGATCAGGTCCGACCAGATCCTGACCAGATAAATCTGGTAAAAACCTGATCAGAATCTGAAAAAAACCTAAAAGTCTGTCGAATTAATTAGGTATTTATCACAGCAGCAGCATATCAATCCATGCCACAACGAACCGAATGCCATTGCGTCTTAGACTTTAGAACCATTTGTACGGTTAAATTCCAAGATAATCATCGCTATCAAGATCGTATCATACCCGATCCATAAGCCCCTGTAAGACTATCAAATTTCGCTGAGCTGACCCCGTTGGCACTAAAAAACAGAAGACTTTCCATGTTATTATTATTTAGAATTAATCCATATAGTTTTCTATATTTGTGCGGGTAAAGTCAACAGATCCTAATTTTTGTGAAGATTTTCAAGAGAAACAAAAGCGCACACCTAGTAAACTTGCTTGACGAGCAGAGCTTTCGTGCACTATTTGATCTATATTGGAAAAGATTAGTTGCATTTTGCCAGTATTATACCCAGGATGATGACCTGGCAATGGATATCGTACAAGACATCTTTTGCTCTCTTTGGAACAGAAAAGACAGCATTCAGCTACACAGTGAGGTAGAATATTACCTATATCGCGCGGCCAGGCTTAAGATTAATGATTTTTTTCGTGAAAAATATAAACGGGAGGATCAGCACAGCTGCCTTTCTCAAGACTTTTGCGATACCGTCAATAATACCGAGGAAACTATTTATTACCGTGATCTCCACCGCTTTGTGCAGGGCTTGGTAAACAACCTGCCTTGCAGGTGCAAACAGGTTTACAGCTTAAGCAGAAACAGTGGCCTCAGCATCCCGGAAATCGCATCGCAGTTAAAGCTCTCTGAAAAAACGGTAGAAGCTCACCTTACCAAGGCCCTACGTTTTCTAAAAGAAAATCTTCATTTACAGCGCAGCCAAAAATAATTTCACTTTCAACTAAGGGTAAATCCGTCCAGATCCGACTAGTGTAATAAACGTTCGCATGGAGGTAGATCACGGTTTGTTGAAAAAATACTGGTTAGGACAATGCTCGCCCGAAGAACGGCAGCGCGTGGAAGCTTGGATCGCCAGTGGCACTCCTCCTGATCGGGATCATGCCCTGCGTACCGTCCAAAACGAAGCCACTATGAAGTCAGTGCTTTGGCAGCGCATCACCCAGCAAAGCCAGCTGGATGATGCGCCGGCACCAAATATAAAAAGCCCTTTTTATAAGCAAACGCTAATAAAAGTAGCCGCCTCGATTATTTTCCTGATGGGCATCGGCAGCTACCTCTGGACGCATCAGGACCTGTTTACCCCTCAAAAAGATTCCGTTCCGTATAAAACAGTTACCGTAGCAAAAGGAAAACAAATGCAAGTCATTTTATCCGATGGCAGCAAAGTTTACCTGCATGCGGGGAGTACACTCCAGTATCCGGTTCATTTTTCAAAAGAACAACGGCACGTCATCCTGCAAGGAGAAGGCTTTTTCGACATACAGCAAAATCCCGCCCAACCCTTTCAGGTAGAAGCCGGAGAAGTTCAGATCCGTGTACTCGGAACCCAGTTCAACGTCAACAGTCGGAAACCCGGCAAAGAAGTCGTAACCGTTGAAACAGGCAAGGTGCAAGTGAGCGCAATAGGAGCGACAGATACCCTGACCCTTTCTGCGGGTATGCAGGGCCAGCATATAGCCGGATCACTCCAAGAGAAAAAGGTAAACAGCCAGCACTACAGCGGCTGGAAAAACGGCCAACTTCGATTTGATCACATACCTTTAGCAGAGGTTGCTTTAGAGCTGGAAAGATGGTACGATACCGATGTCAAGATAACCGATGCGGCACTCGCAAACACAAAAGTAAGGGCACATTTCAAAAATGCTACCCTCAAAGAGGTAGTGCACGACATCGCTTTTGCTTTACATATTCAGTATAAAATTAAAAACAAGGAGGTCTTATTCATCAAGTAAATACAACAAAATAGCCCGGTGTACGCATCGCCAAAATTGTTCACCGGGCCGAGCAATGAATTCTTAATCAATCACATTACTGTCATCAAAAATATGAACTTTTTGCCGTATAGCACCAAGGCATTTTCCGTTATTTGGAAAAAGGCCAGTATTCTCTTATGCATATTACTCATCGCTTTATCCGCCACAGCACAAACCAGCCTATTGAAAAAACGCATTAGCGTCCACTTAAACAACGTGTCTGTTTCCCAGATCCTAGAAGCCTTAGAGACCCATAGCGGGTGTACATTCGTTTACAGTGCCGATCTGCTTGATGTGGCAAGACAAACAAGCGTCCATCTTGATCATGTAACCCTCGAAGATGCACTGCAACAGCTCTTTCCCAATGGCATTGGCCAACTAGCGGTAAATGGTAACCGCATTAACCTGCAACCATCCGCCGGTAAAGGAACTATCCGAGGCGAAGTTCGCACCAACGATGGGCGGCCCGCAGGCTATGTCACCGTGAGCCTGGGTAGCAACAAGATGCAGGCAGATGAGAACGGCCGCTTCCAGTTCCGGCAGATAGAAGTGGGTACCTACCAATTAACTGCCGATTACGTAGGTGTCAAACGGCAGGCAAAAGAAGTGCAGGTACAAGCCAACCATACCAACGATATTTCCATTACTCTCTATGAAGATGCCCAGGCCCTACAGGAAGTGGTCGTAAACGGCGAGCGTGCAAACCGTTTTGCCAACAAAGAAACGGACTATGTTGCGCGCATGCCCCTGAGCAATCTGGAAAATCCCCAGGTGTACAGCGTTGTTACCAAACAGCTCATGCAAGAACAAGTTTCCTATACCATTGCTGATGCCATCCGAAATGCTGCCGGAGCCGTACCCGTTACCAATCCCTCAGGCGGCCTTAGCGCCTACTTCCGTGGCTTTGGTGTGGGCATCAATGCCAGAAATGGTATGGAATCCACTTCCGAGCGCTCTGCGATGGATCTAGCCAATATCGAGCGCATCGAAGTGCTGAAAGGCCCCTCAGGCACGCTTTTCGGTTCCTCCGTTTCGTCATTCGGCGGAGTAGTAAACCTCGTTACCAAAAAACCCATTGAAGCAAAACGAACAGAACTCAGCTATACCACCGGAAGCTTTGGACTGAACAGGGTAACGATTGACTTTAACACACCCCTTGACGCCGAAAAGAAAGTACTTTTTCGTATCAATAGCGCACTGCACCGGGAAAGAAGTTTCCTTTCCTACGGCTTTAACAATACGTTCCTGGTGGCGCCCAGTTTGAGTTATCGTGTCAATGAAAGGCTGTCCCTAAACGTAGATGCCGAGCTATTGCATGTACACAATACACAACCCATGAATTTTCTGATCCGCTCGGCGGATATTCAACAGCCCAGTGATATCCTTTTAGATTATCGCAAAACGCTTTACCATGATAATGTGGATGTAAAAAACCGTGCTACCCGCATCTATGCCGAAGCCGTTTACAAGCTGTCAGACAACTTTAAATCCACCACCCTCTTTTCATACGTTTCGGAAGATGTGGAGCGTAGTTATCAGCGTCCCGTAATATGGATGTCTCCCCGCACCGCTGTAAGGGCATCTGCTGTATATGGCCCCGTTTACAACGGTTACACCAATTTACAACATAACATTAACGGTACATTTGCAACAGGCAGCATCCGTCATAAATTGCTGTTAGGTGCTAATTATCGTCATTACGCCTCCAACTTTCTCTTTGCCGAAGCCCAGGTAATCGATCAGATTGATGTTACGCAACCCTTTCAGCCCGTGCTCCGGCAAAGTATTGATGAGCTGGTAAGCTATGCCCCCTTCCCTTCCCCCACACAAAACACCATCAGTGTTTATGCTTCCGATATGATAGAACTGCTGCCCCGGCTTTCTGCCATGTTATCGCTACGGATGGACCGTTTTGACAGGGAAGCCACGGAAGGGTCGGACGACGGTTTTGAGCAGACATCCTTTGCACCCAAATTCGGACTCGTTTATCAGCTGATACCCCAACAACTTTCCCTATTTGGAAACTACATGAGCGGTTTCCAAAATGTAGCCCCGGCGCTGCAGCCCGATGGCAGCAGACAGGTATTAGATCCCCTATTTGCCAATCAGGCCGAAGGCGGTGTAAAGACAGAACTCTTCAACAAAAAGTTTAGCTTCACCGCCAGTTACTATTATATCAAAATAGATAATGCCACACGCACCAATGCAGCACTGTTCATTGTGCAGGATGGTGAACAGGTCAGTAAAGGGATAGACCTCGAACTGATTGCACAGCCCTTAACCGGGCTTAATATAGTGGCAGGTTATGCCTATAATAACAACCGCATCGTCAGCGCTTCGGACCCGGCCATTGAGGGTAATAAAGCAGCCAACGCACCGGAAAACGTAGCCAATATCTGGGCCTCGTACACCTTTCAGAAACGATTGAAAGGTCTGGGAGTTGGTGTAGGTATGAACTATGTGGACAAAATGTACCGCGCCACGGATAATACCTTTTTCATACCGTCCTACAGCTTGGCAAATGCCGTTATTTACTATCAAAAGCAAGCCTGGGGTATACAGTTAAAGGCCAACAACCTCTTTGACAAGCGGTATTGGGACTACTGGGGAAACCCGCAAGCCCCTGCCAACTTCGCAGCCAATCTCAACTTCCGGTTTTAACATACCATTATAGCGCCGGGCAAAAGAGCCTGCCCGGCGCCATTACAACGATGACTCAACTAAAAAAAATTGTATCTGCCTTGCATCTCTGGCTCGGAATGAGCTCCGGCGCAATCGTCCTTCTATTGGGCCTAACAGGCTGTATTCTCGCCTTTGAAGTAGAAATAAAATCCGTCATTCATCCCCGTAACCGGCAAACCGAAGCCACCGCAGGGCAAACGCTCTCCTTTTCTCAGCTCATGCACACCGCTCAGGCATACTGGGGGGCTGAAAAGCCGGTATCCACACTTGAGCTATACAATAACCCCGCTAAAACGTGGCATTTTCGTGCTTTTAAAGAAAATGAAAAAAGCGGGCTTTGGTACTGGGAAGAAAAGAAATACTACGAATCCCTTTTTATTGATCCTCACAGCGGTCAAATCATGCATCACGAAAATTCCGAGTTTGAATTTTTCCGCATCATTCTTTATCTCCATTGGAGTTTATTGCTGGATACGGCCATCGGACAGCCGATGGTGGGCTTTGCCACGCTTATGTATGTCCTGCTGCTCCTTAGCGGGCTCTACTTATGGTGGCCTAAAAGCAAAAAGGCAAGACGAAAACGCTTTTGGTTTCGTTGGAAATCCGGCACCGGTATCAAGCGAAAAAATTACGAGCTGCACAGCATATTGGGCTTTTATATGCTTAGCTTAGGCCTCATCATTGCACTAACGGGTATCTTATGGGCCTTCCCCTGGCTTGCCCGCCAAGTTGAAGGAGCGCTGAATCAAAAGCAACAGCCAAATGCTAACATAGTAACGAAACCGACATCATTTCCATATAACACCGCGCAAATGGATCCCTATGATGCCATATTACATGATCTAAAAAGCCAATACCCCGGTGCGCTGGGATATTTGTTTTATTTCCCAAAAGACAGCCAAACCGCGCAAATCAATACGCTGGTACGTTTCGAAAAAGTTTACCAAACCATCGTGCGTACATACAACACACAAACAGGAACCGTGATGGAGACCCATCGCTTTCGGGAGCAACCCACCGGAACCAAATTTAGGGCCATGTATTACGATCTTCATGTGGGCAGCATTCTGGGCTTGCCCGGCAAAATACTAGCATTTTCTGCATCGCTTATTTCCGCATCCCTTCCTCTTACCGGATTTTTCATCTGGTATAACAGAAGAAAAGGCGGTAGAAAAAACAGAAAGTTAACGAAAGGCGACTGATACGATGATGAGAAATAGGCGCTAGGGCGCAAAAAAAGACCTCGCCGGGGCGATTGAAGACTTTTAACATCCCGGGTTAGGCATCCAAGCTCCAATAGGTTTTTCTAAGCCGTTCCACATCCTGATCGCGATAGAGCTTTTTCCTGTTCACAATCTTTGCGACACGGATTTCACCCTGATTCTGGCAACGCAATAGGGTGCTTTTGCTAATCCCCACCCGATCCATCGTATAAGCCGCATCACGGTAAACGGTTTCTTCCTTTTCCTTTTGGAGAATGAAGCGTTGGATTTCGAGTGTATATTCTTTAAGGCCTCTCACTTCGCGATACAATAAGCGAAGGAGATAAGCACACTGCGGGCATGGCGCAGGCCCTTTAGGTCTTGCGTTCATGATGATTTGATTTAGGGTTTATAGCTTAAAAATTGATTCTTGCCTCATCAGCATTTTATCAATATCTTTGAGAGAAGAATTTTAAAAATTAACAGATGATATAAAAAGGAATATTTAACATATAAATTATTTAGCGACAGCTATTCACCAAGCACCTCGAAGTCTCAAATTATTGAATGCACATGGTAAATAGACTGATCGCCCGCCAATGCGCGGGTGTCAGTTTGTTCATGTGCAATGGGTTTGAGACCCCAGAGGTGCTGAATGTACGGCCCGTTGCATTATTAACATGGCAGCAATTATCAATACTCAAGACCTCCTATCCCAAAAAATATACACTTTGGGATTTAGCAAAAATTTCCAAGACATCTGCAAGCGGCAAAAGCTCTATACCCTACAAAACATCATAGATCTTGGCCATCAGGACATAGCACACAATCCTGTTTACACTATTCCCTGGTTTAATGAACTCATGGATTTCCTAGACCAAAGGCAGATGCTCTATCTCTTAAACACGAATGTTAGAGGTGGTGGTTATTAATCAGATTAACCAAGTCCATCAGTAAGCGCCTTACCTTTATAATGGTATTGCGATCAGCAGTATGGTACTTTTTCCGCAGGCTTTCGTACGATAACTCTTCATGCTGCAGCGTGCCAATATGCTTACTAATAAACCGGAATAAGTTGCCTTTCTTAGGTGTTTCCACAATACGTGCCTCGTGCATCAGATGAATCAAGAAAAGTAATTGCATCGCTGAGATAGACACTCGAAAATATAAATCCTCTGTCTCTTTCTGCACCGATAATACCGCATTTAATTCATCCCACACTTCCTTATAAAAGCGGTAATGATCCATTCCAAACAACTTCTTGGTAAGTGGAATGTGCAACTTCTCCTCATCCCAGAGGTTAATCAGCTCACCACGCGAAAGTAACTCCTGTTGCATATCGCCAAAATACTGCTGTATTTCCGTAAGCAATAACATAAAAGCGTCTTGTAATCGCAGCAAGTCGTCCTTTTGCCAATGTTCCGATAATTTCTCCTCCTTGAAATAAGCCAAAAGTTTTTCTATACGCTTCAACCTTTCCCGCCAATCATTCATGCCACTTCCCATTTACGACGGATATAAAGCTTGCACGTTCGCTTTAAACTTCGCCCCAACAGATAAAACGGTTTTATTTTTACCTTTCAGTATCACGCACTTCGCCTGTACAGTAGCGATACGGTTACGGGCTACGATGGTTGACTTGCTTACTTGAATAAAACGCGGCGATGAAAGACGCTGCATCAACTCACTTAACGTATGGTCTACTGTAATCACCCCGTTTATAGTGTGAATCTGTACCCGTTTATAATTTGTGGTGATATAATCGATATCAACTAATTCAATAATATCCTTTTTACTTTTACCTGTTTTCACAGATATGACTGCATCTAAATCGTCCGCCTCACCACTATATTGCAGCCCATTACTCCGATTAATCACCCGTTCTACCGCTTTACTGAAACGATCGAACGTAAATGGCTTTACCAGATAATCCACTCCATCCACATCAAAGACCTCGCTACCTAAGCGATTGTCCGCTGAACAAAATACTACATGAATATCCGGTTCCACTATCCGCCTAACCGCCCAACCATCTTTCCCTTTCATGTGAATATCTAAAAAGAGTAAATCAATTCTATGCCTTTCCAATAAAGCAGGTACTTCCTCGGGGTTCGTTGTTGAACAAACCAAATTTAAGTTTGGTATTGCGCTAATGTAATTCTTAACAATGGTAACAGAAGCCTGCTCATCATCTACTACCATGCAGTTAAAGACTTGCTTAATTGAGTATTCATTTATCATATTTATTGGTTAATGCTAATTTTTACAGTAAAATATGCTTCTTCTTCCGACACCGTTAATTGAAATTCATTTTTAAATACGATCTCCAACCTTCTCCTTAAGTTTGACAAACCTGTTCCACTTGACGTGATCGGTCTTGACCGCCGATCAAAGCGATTCCTACAGGTAAATTCAACCAGGTCATCTGTCAAAAGTAATTTTATGTAAAGCGCATCTCCGTCGCCTGTAAAATCACCATACTTAAACGCATTTTCCAAGGGTGTAATGAAGGCCATGGGCAATACACGCTGGCCTGCAAACGCTCCTTGCACTTCGGGTTTCAGGATTGGAATTTCCGGAAAACGGGCTTGTTGCAAAGCAAGAGCGGCTTCTACCTGCTGCCACTCTTTCGATACGACAATTTTGCGGGTACCTTGAGACGCATGTGTAAACGTATAGCGCGTTAGACCAGAGAATGAGGCCATTAGTTGGGCCCAGCGAGGCGAATATTTAAGTAATTCTCCGAAGAATAAATTAAAAATATTATGCACAAAGTGCGGATCAGCTTGCTTCGCTAATACGTCGTATTTTAGCTTTTCTAGTTCTTTCGCCATCAACGCTGCATACATCTTTGTCTTATATTCAATAATGGCCATTTCTATTTGCTTATTTTTGTATGCGCGGTATTTCAAAAAAACAAAAAGCCCCACAGCAAAAATGACCAATAAAATATAATGCTTCGCCATGCGCCCTAGAAAACTCCAATCTAGTGGGGGTACCTTTTGATTTACCTTAAAGCCCAAATGAACCATCAACTTGTAGAGATATAAATATGCACCTGGTGCTGCCAAAAAATAAAATATTAGCAATAGCAGTAATCCTTTGTACCAATGCTTCTTATTGAATACCAGAAATAGGATCCCTAGCAAAAGGTAAAATACAATCACTTTTAGAACAAAAATTCCAATAAGCGTACCGACACGTTGTTGCGGAAAATTTAATCGGGTGCCGATATACACGATACCGAAATAAAGTAACCAACAAGCTACTTGGATGCCCAGTAGCTTTTGTTGACCGGGCGATAGTTTAAATTGTGTTAATTGTACCATTGTTGATGCAAAACGTTAAACTGAGATTGAGGGATTTGATAGGCCTTATAGGTTAGCTTATCCAATAGAAAGAAATCATCACCAAGGGCTAGCAGAGCGTGCAACATCTCCTGAGGTTCTCTTCTACTTTCCGGTTGTTTTTTTGCGGGCACAAAGAAATCATTTCGATTAGCATAGAGGTGTAAGCTCGACCAATTTTGCCATTGTGCCGGATAATGTTGTAAGTAAGAAGCAAAACCACTATAGATTTTATACAAGGTGTACTCAATAAAATCCGGCAGTGTCATCTCTTTTTTTTCAAAAGGGCCGAGCCATATATAGCTGAGACTCTTGTCTGCTTCACGGAAACAGCAAAGCGTATAAATCGGCACATCCAGTTTGTAGGCAAGGTAAGGCAAACCTTTCCGAAGCAATTGATGCTGTGCCAAAAAAGGTGTGCGCACGGTATTGACGCCCGCTATAGCCTGCGCTCCTTGGTACCCATCCAAATACGTTAAAACATTCGATCCCTGTTCAAGCGCACGTTTCATTTTAAACGCCACCTTTGGATCTGTTGCATTTAATGTTGAAAAGGCAGTTTTTCTTGAAGTAGAACGCATTCCTTCTTTGATCTTATCAAAGAAATGCCTTTGCTCGCGATATGCATAATCGCCTATCAGCAGCGCTAAAGGAATTTGTGATCTGTATAGTAAATAATTAATTAGCCGGTAAGACCCCGTATGAAACGTGCAGATCAATCCGGGTCGTTTCCTTAACCGTTCCAAGTATACTTCATCCCATCCTTGAATTATAAAAGGGTGTTCATCGTTAAAAAATGATTCATCAAGTCTGTTCCATTGCCTATTTAAAATGGCTTCACTAAACCATTTCTGATGCAAAGTAGCCGGAACGCCAGGCATAAAATGCGTTAGATTGGCACTGAAGAAAGCATAAGCATTCAGCATCTGCGGATGGCATTTCCATGATGACTTCGCCAGCCGCTGCTTCAGGCTGATTAATTTATTTTCATAATTGTTTAACATGATTATTTACATAAATGGTTTATAAAAACACTGCCCTTAGAGCCGGGCAGTGCTTGAAAAAATTAAAGATCCCAATACTCACAATCGTCAATCAAATTCATGATTCCGTAGCGAAAACACAGATCGGAGAATCCTAGGGCTTGTTCAGGTAAAATCAACGGTTTTAACATTTTATCTATTGTTTAATTTAAGTACCGATTTTATCGAAGGCATCGGTATTAACCTACTCAATAGCTATGAGATTTGGTGATCACGGTTCAAACATCTAATTTTTTCTGTAAAAATCTAAATAAATCGGCCGTAATTACTTTTACGGGTACCGAAATTGCATTTTTACAAAAATTTCCATTAGAGAATACACCTTATGTCACCTAAACAGCCTTGTTATTATACCGTATTGCAGCACTGATTCTTAAAACGAGTGCGCAGTGTCACCCCTGTCACTTGATCAAATTTTAAAAAGCTATTTATTTGCTTTTTTCTGATAAAAAACCTAGACATGACAGCGAAAGAAAAGTATATTAACGATGCACTGATTTTACTAAGCCAATCTTTTAACCTACCCCTGCACCTTGCAGACCGTTTAAATCAATTCATCAATTTACTAGAAGTGCCTGCCTTTCATTATCTGGAGTATCCAGGCCCTGCCGAAGAGGGTTATTTATGGTATGTAGTGCGTGGGGTGAGCCGGAGCGTTGCATATGACAAAAACACCCAAAACTACTACACCCTTTTTCTTTGGAAAAAAGGAGATGTTATTTTCCAAGCAGATAGTTTCCTATTTGGTGGCATGCGTACCGAAAGCCTGCAAACACTGGACGACAGTGTTCTGCTCCAATTACCCACCAGCCACCTAAAGCGCCTATTAGATGAGTGGCCATCCCTCCACCCCCTATTAACCCGGCTTGTTGCCCAGTACGAATTGCGCTTAGTTCGCTACAGCTATTGGTTACGGTCTGCTGCTATCCACCGTGTTCAATTGCTCTTGCTACACTATCCGGGCATTGCAGAACGTGTGCCCCATTACATCCTAGCCGATTACCTCAACTTAAACCGCAACACTTTCAGAAAACTACTTAAAAAGCTTAGATCCTAAGTGTTTCATACAAATGCTACCTAGAGCCGCTTCTAATGCTACCTAGATAGCATTGGCTGTCGCATCCATGGCCTAGTTTTGAAAATATGGAAAACGAGAGGTAGAAACCGTTCCATCGCAGGCCGACTGCCGATCACGGAAAGAAAGATCGGCAGTCCGCTTGGAGGTTAAATTAAAAAAAAGGCATATGAAGACAGCACGTTTTATAACCATCACAACACTCTTATTATTGATACTATGGGTGCCTGTAACAGTAGATAAATTAGTCGATTATGGCAGTTTCAAAGCAGGGATCCTCCGCCAGCCACTTCCATCGGCAATTGGCCAGGCGCTACTTTGGCTATTGCCATTTGCAGAAGCTGTGGTAGTGGCATTGCTATTAATCAATAGCAAGACCCGCAAATGGGCCATGTACCTCTCCTCCTTATTGCTGTTGGTCTTTACCATTTATATAGGCATGGCCTTATTAGGTTTTTGGGAAAAAACACCCTGTGCTTGTGGGAGTGTCATTAGGTTCCTTAGCTGGAAACAGCATTTTTTCTTCAACCTCTTTTTCCTATTGATTTCCATTTGGGGGATTTATTCAACACGCAACATACAGCATTCGCCTAGCCTCGGGGAAGCCGGGCGAATGGGTGAGCCAACCAAACTGGCAACAAATAAATAACCATTATTCTTTTAATTAGATCGTATTTTAAGGGAAACTTTTTGACGGGATAAAAAGTCCATACCATGGCTAAATTAACTAGCCCAATTTTAAAGAATGGCCTTTATATGATGGCCGCATTGGTGCTCGCGGGAAGCACCATAGCCGTAAAGGCTGGAAGTGCAAACGCAAGGGCCGATTACAACTGGTACGAAGCGGACGAAGCAACCGGTGTGGTGCAGGCAAATCCAATTGATCCGCAAACTACTTGTCCGGGATCGGGAGAACTGTGTGCCATTGGATTGGATCGTCAGCACTTCAACTTGAATCCGACTGACGATGCGCCTATCAGTAACCTAAGCGAGCTTAGTTCTTCTGATATGGCCTTTACAGAACGCGAAGAAAAACAGCCATAAGGTTTAGTAATTTCTTCTGTTTAACGCTATAAAAGTAGCGTAACCAATTTTTAGGAAAACCTTTCGCAAGGGAAAAAAAATGGGACCATGCCTTAACTTACATGGTCCCATTTGTGTTAATCCCGTGGATTCTGTTCCACTCCGTTCAATGAAATTACAATATCCGGAAAAGGAAAGGTGTAAAGGTTACTGTTGGGCAGCAATACCCGCTGCCGATTGTCCAACTGCCTTATCAGTGTTTTCTGATAGGGTTCCTCTTTATTCAATCGTCGCAAATCAGACCATCTCAGGCCCCTTAAAATCAACTCTTTTCTTCGTTCATTTAGAACCTGCCTTAAAAGAGGCTCTTCAGATAAAGGCACTTGCCCATCCCTATAACGCAGCCGTAGCAACCTGCCCAAGGTTTCTCTTCCCTCCACTTCATTTCCGAGGCGCGCCTCGCATTCCGCTTTGATTAAGTAAACCTCTGATGTCGATAAACCACTGAACAGGCGAAGCGACCCATCATATGATCCCTTGAAGGTTAACACACCCTTATTGTCCCAAAAGTATACCGCTTTACGGAGATCGGCATCGTCATAAGAAGCATATAACAGCGAGTCAACACGCAGCTTCGCTGCCGAAAGTACTCCTTTGTAATTCATGGTTGCCTGAAAGATCACTTCCTTATTAAACTGCTCGATTGGATAAGCTAAGGAAGTATCCAATGAGCTATAATCCAATAAATCCGTCTGTAAGGCTAAAGCATCATCGGCATAAGCTAGGGCCAGTCCGTAATTGCGCATCTGCAAATAGATTCGTGCCAGCAAGGCATAAACCGCAACCCTGCTAGGCCGCGCCGTTGTAAACACTTGTATAGGTAGCAACTTAGCAGCTTCCTGCAAATCATGTAAGAAGAAATCATAACTATCTTGCACCGAACTTCTGCTTAGGGTCGCCTCCACATCAGACTCCCGCCGTAAAATCAATCCGGCATCTTGTGTAGCTGTAGCCGCATCATAGTCCTTACAAAACAGTTGTGCCAATTGATAGTGGCCCCAAGCCCTAAAAAACAGCGCACTGCCTTTAATACCATTCCACGCAGCAAGTTCAGAATTATTTGGCACTATCTTGTCAAGGCCTTCCAACGCAATATTGGCGTAATTGATCATACGATAGGGAATAAACCAATCCGTAGGCCGGTTATCTGTGGCTTCAAACACATCTTTTTCCCAGGCATAGGTGTTCCGATCATTCAGATTGGCCGTTTGCCAATCGTTATAAGTTAAGTAATAATCATCGCTGGCTACCACCCCCAAAGACGGGGTCGATTCCATATTCATTACCGAATAATTATCAAGAATTGCTTGCAGGTCTTTTAACGTGCTGGGTACCACCAAACGTTTGTCGGGTTTGATGTCCAGATAATCTCCACAGGCGCTTGCAACGAAGCTTAGGAAGCAAAGCCCCATCCATTTTTGTATTGTCATTATATCAGAAGTTAAGGTTTAAACCAAGAGCCAACATACGCGGAGGCAGTAAAGTAGCATTGGGCCTATCCGGATCTACCCCCAATTTATTAGCCCGCCAAAGTATAGCCAGGTTATTTGCATAGGCAAATAACTTCGCACTCTTAATACCCAAGCTGCGCAGTTCAGCAGCCACGAACCGGTAGCTGAGATTGATATCCTGCAGACGGATATGATCCCCACGATGTACCAATATCTCCGCCGTCAGATAGCTGTTTTCTCGGTTACTGTTTACATTTAATGGCAGGGACGGCACAGTTGTCCAGCGCTCATCGCCCGGTTGCTGCCATCTGTATTCCAGATCGCGATGCCCTACCCTACTATTCAATAAAGAAGCGTAGCTGATGGCACTCTGCCTAAAATGGTAACCGGTTTTAAAGGTAATATTGAAGCTTAAGGCCCATGATTTATAAGAAAAAGTATTCCGCCAAGACCCGGAAAAAGGCGGAAACGTTAAGCCGCTATAGATCAAATCGTCATAGCTATCTACCGTTCGCCAATAATTTGCATAATCTGTACCCAACACCCCGTCTACCATTACCAAAGGATCGCCCGTTTGCCCATCCAACCCATACCAAGGTATACTATAAAAAGCATCGAGTGATTTACCTTTCTGTGGGGGAATACCGTAGTTGGATGAAAATCCGAGCAAGTTCTCCGGCCCATTATATTCCGTCACTTTGTTCCTTACATAATTCGCTAAAATATCCATACGCCATCCCAATCTGCGTTTCACTAAATCAGCACCCAGCTGGACATCAAAACCCTGCGTGCGTAAACCAGCGTTGTTTATCCGAAAAGCGTTCACAAAAGAAATGTCATAGCCCATGGTAGGATCTACCAATACATCACCCAATAAGTCCTTACCATTTTTAATAAAATAATCTACCGTACCTTGCAAGAAACCGTTCTTTGTTTCAAAATCTAGGCCCAGGTTCAAGGTACCGATGCGCTCCCAGCGCAGGTTCGGATTGCCTACGTTACGGATCGAAGCCTGGCGCAGGCCTGTAGTGGTATTGGTACTATAGACAGCCGTATTAAAGGCCGTCATGGAACGATCAATATTTCCGTTATAGCCGTAAGTAACCCGTAAAGCCAACGAGGGAAGTGATTCAAAATCATAAAAGGCCTCTTTATCCAAACGCCATTTTGCGCCTACCGACCACAAGGGTACCACCCGTTGGTTTGTCTTTACACCAAAAAGGTTAGAAGCATCCCATCGGGCACTGGCAGATAAGGTATATTTCTGCTGATAAGTATAAGCCGCGTTCACAAAAGCCGACACAAAACGATCAAGCCCCTCCGTAATCGACGCCAGCGGAAGCGGCAAACGAGCGGTAGCGCGGGGCCTTGTAGGATAGCGCGTAACAAAATCGAATTGCTGCTGAAAGGTAAGCACCTCATCATCATAGCCATAGTATTCGATGCCATCACCCTTTGTTCTCGCCTCCCGTACCTCTGCGCCTGCCAAAACACTTATTTCCTGTCCATCAAATTGCTGGTTATAATTCAACTGCCCCCTCAGCGAATGCGCCTGCGTTTCCGTGTTATTTAACTTCAAGATCGCTCCTTCCGGAAAAACACGTGTTCCGTCCGCCTGCGTATACATATTCACCAAGTTCCTTACCCGGTAACTATCCGGATCATCGTAATCCCGACTACGGCTGAGCAGGCGTTGGTATTGATATTTAATATCGAGATTGAAATGCTTCAGAAAACGGTAGTTCAGGCCTGTATTCAGACGGACCTCGCTTCCCCTCTGTACATTATCAAAAAGCGCCCTTTCTTTCATGGGCCGGTATGACCAGTCGAGCAGCCCCTCGCTTACAGCCCCATCAATATAACTACTCCGATAATTCCGTGCAATCATTGCAGGATTCCCTTCCGCATCCAGTAAATTTGCATAAGGGTATAGTTGCTGATTAGCTCCCGAAAGAATGCCCGACAATTCCAGTCCGTTATTTTCAGCCCTGGTTTGCAGATAGGCCAAAGCCGCAGAAATTTCCAAAGCGGACGAAACTTCGAAGGTATTATTGAAATTAAGCGATATCCGTTGAAAGCTGTTACCAACGGTACTGCTTAAATTTTTATCGAAACCCGCTGAGGTGTAAAAGAGATACTTTTCACCACCACCACGCAGGTTCAAAGCATACTGCTGGTTAATGGCATGGCGGTACAACAGATCCTGCGCTTCCTGCCTTACATCCGTAGCCGCAAATTCGTCCCAACGTTGCCGTAACCCGGCATCATCCAATTGCCCATCACGATACGCTATCAGCGCTTCCACCGCAGGAGTTAATGCCGTCCAATCATTTTCCTGATAAAAACCATTCTCAAAAAGTGCATGTTCCACTTCCAGAAAGTCGACTGACCTCGAAAAATTCGGATTGTAAAATAAATCAGGTCTTTGCGCCAGCTGGACGTTGCTTACCAGGTTAATACTGACGGGCTGCTGATAACGTCCTTTCTTGGTATTGATCACAATGACGCCATTTCCTGCACGGGCACCCCATATGGATGCAGCGGCCGCATCTTTTAAGATGGTGATATTTTCAATATCGTTGGGGTTGATATTATTGATATCCCCTTCGTAAGGAAAATTGTCCAGCACAATCAGGGGAGAATTATTGGCATAGAGCGAGCCTAAGCCGCGCACACGCAGCTCAGGTTGGCTTTGACTGGTATTCCGATGATCAAAAGCCAGCGAATTGGTGACTCCTTCCAGGCGACTGATAATATCCGTACTCACACTACGGTTCAGCAATTCGTTATCCAACTGTGTAAAGGCACCCGTAGCCCTTTCCTTCGGCAGGGAGTAATAGCCAGTCGAAATAGTCACCTCCTCTAAGGTCTGCGCACTTTTAGCCAACAGCAATCTGATCGGCTTAGACAGATCAGTCAATTCCAGCGTAACCGTTTCATAACCCATTAGGCTAGCGCGTATAGAATCGCCCACGGCCCGTTTCAGTAAATGGAAGTTGCCCAGACTATCCGTTCGCACGACCTCGGCGGTTTTCAATGATTGCACGGTTACCCAAGGTAAGGGTTGTTGGTTTTCCCGATCCAGCACTTTGCCCGTTAGGGTTTGGCTCTGTACATGAATCGTAGCGCCAACCAGTATCAATAACAGAGAGCATAAGGCGGTTTTCATTGATTTACCTCCTTATCGCGGATCACCAACATTGGAATTTTCCGTTTCTGTTTTTTTAGTGCCAGGCCATAAATGGCCAGCTCTTTGCTCAGCTGGTTTAGGTTTGTTGTTTCCATATTTAATGTAAGGTTTAGGTTAAAAGAGCGCGTTTGCTCCGATATAATAGGTAAATTGAGTGCTTTCAGTTGTTTTTGTAAAATGCGTATTAGCACATCAACCGGTTGATTGATCAGCTCCAAACTATTTCCCTGTTTCAGAATGCGTGGCTTCCCCTCTTTGGTTTTCGAATCATTGTGGCGCTTCGCGGTAGTTAGGACCAAACATGGCACGCTCCGATCTTCCAGTTTCCCGGTATAGGGAAAATACCTTTCCAGATCTTGCCGCATCAGATCCGCTCCATCACCCTGATAGTGCTCCGGCACACGCATCTCGTAGACATAGTAATGTTCCTGTTTCCAATCGTCCCACGTGGCCTTATCCTGTGGAAGCTGCAGTTCCGCCGGTTTCTTGGTTTCAAGTATTATCCTGTTTGCCCGGTTAAAAGGATTGTTGTACCATTCCAGACCACCTACCAGAATACTGTACAAATCAGCAACGGAGCGGTTACCCGTCCGGATGGAGCGAAACCTTCCGAGGCTATCCACCTCTTTTTGAAAACTATTCGGGATACCCGGGATATAGCGCATGACATAAGCATAGCCCATCAGTTGATCCTCATGTCGTCCATTTCCTTCCAACCACAGAGGTGTTTTTGGATCAAAATCCTGCAGATCTACTTTGGTGGGTAAAGCAATTTTCTGTTCATTCAGATAACTCCCAATACTGCGTGCATCGGTATTATTCCCACTTGTAATGGCAACAACTTTTCCGTCCGTCCCGATCCAGATATGGTGAGGTATCGATCTAAAAGGGAAAGACTGACGCAGTACTTTCTTCTCATAAACCATATCAACGGTCATCGTCCTTTTCTTTAGCGGCAAACGAGCCCGCACTCGATCTGCACTTTCGGAAGCGTTAACCAGTAATATTTTCACCTCGTTACTAAACTGTTGCTGAAGGGAATCAATCTTTGGAAAAGACGCTAGACACACTGTACACCACGTCGCCCAAAAATCCAGAATAATAAGTTTACCCCTGTAAACACTAAGCGTTACGGTGCTGCTTCCCTCCTGCCCTGCTTTTACCATTTGCAGAGGCATATGCCATAAGGCTTCCGGAATGGTGTCCCCTATTTGTAGCGGCCTAATAGAATCTGCGGATGAAGCCACGCCGTGGGCAGCCTCCGGGGAGGAGGACTGCCGGGCGTGTGCCAAACAAACACAGAACAAGATCTTTAGGGTTATAAGGTATACGGTGTAAGGTTTAAGGCCGCGCGAGGCCTTACCACTACGCTTCACTGCGAGGAGTTTACGACGTGGCAGTCTTCTCCGCCTCATAGCCTCAATCATATTCTCGTCAGCCCCATTTTGCGACGAAAAAAGGTATCTGCACCTAAATTTCCAGTACTTTTTTATACAATTTTTAGCAGCAAAAAACCAACAAAAAGCGCCCTGAACACCTCTTAAACCCCATTTTCCTGTAACTCGCGAGTTACAGGTAGTTTTTTCATTTATTTTTTGTATACAGCGCGTCCTACTTACCGGCTTCACCTCACATGTCATCCTAATCTCGTTACAGAACAGGACGAAGGATCTGTAAGCAAAGGAAACGAGCGCACTCATCACTAATCGCTCATCATTCATCGTTAGTGAACTCTTGCGCGCTGTATTTAATATTTTATTCTTTCGAGAGATGGCTTGAACTAATAACTTCCCAACAGCACACACCCCTCCCATTAAGCGTAAAAATGCTTTCATTTTGGTCGATTTAATTCGGTTTAGGTTTAAAAAATTTTAGAAAAAACCGACCCCATATCACCAACAAGGCACAAATTATTTGCGGGTTTGAAAGAAAGCCACTATCTTTAGAGGTAATTGCAATAACCAAAAGATCTGACCTACTCCAAGCCTAAGCGAACAATCGTTTTCTTATTGGAATAGGATCGGTGACAGACTGAGATATGGCTTTTTATAGCCTGCTTCGGGTTGAGCTTCTTTGCTTCTTCCCTATGCTATCCACAGCCTGTTTATCTTTTGATCCACCTATTCAGGTGAAGCGATGATGTTCTTTAAAGGTGATTGAAGGGATTTGGGATGTACTCGTAAGGCGCCATTCTGGATGACGGACCACACAAGTAATTTGTGATTTAAGTAACTAGTCGGTTTGGTTTTTTTCGTTTTCATAATTCCTGATTTTATGGAAACGATGTCAAAAAACTTTGGACCTTTTTACCTATAGAAACCAATAGGGCGGCTCCAATGCTTTTTTGATTGAGGGATAACCGCCAAGCTAACCCTTGCACAAATCTACTCGAGATTTACGCTTTGCCTTCAAAAAAGACTAACATGAAGTCCGCCTCTATCGGTAATATATCATCAAAGATAACATATCCAATAGAATCTGGCGAACTCACGGTCTTCTCGTAGGCAATTTGGCGGTTTTCTCAAACGAGAGAGACATCGTTAAAGTAGAATCTTCTACTCTTTACTGTCGCGTTTTACTAATGCAAATATACAAAGTTGACTTTAAAAGTCAACTAAAAAAGAAATTTATTTATAGAAATGAAATTAAACCGTTTAGCAGAGGTTTTTGAAGAACTCGGGGTAGAGAACAATGATATAGTAAAATTTTTAAAAGTTAAGAAAGAGACGGTATCTAGATGGGTTAATAATCATCAACAACCGTCGTTAACAACCTTTGCTCAAATTGCGGAGTATTTGCGCATTGACATAAGAGAGCTTTTCTATCCTAGCGATTGGAGCAGCAGCACAGTTGAAGCGTTTAAATCAAAAAAAGTAAGGGATTAGAACAAGTCGACATGGAAATGGTTGAGTAAATGATCTTCTAGCTACATTGTCGAAAATGCAAAGCCCAATGCGAAAAAATGGACTATGGACGATCAAAATATTGATGGTTACAAAATAACCGCAAGCATGATCGCAGCAGTAAGGTCTACGTAAACAGCAAATGATGGCAATGTCTTAAGAATACAATCAAAGCTGATGGACAAAATTAAGGTAATAAGAACGGTAACCTTGATAAAAAGTTTAGGATTTTATAACAAGAAATTCAAAAAGAAAAAGGAGTTTACGATCCCGCTCACTAGTAATGGATTAATACTATTAACCCACGTTAGGCTAGTCGCGAACGGTATAGACATCACAGGTGTAACTGAAATCAGAGAGATATTATATATCGATGAAGAGGTAGAGCGTGGTTTGTTAGATGGTGATATAGCGGTATTTCTCCAAATGGAGATCGGTGGCGAATTATCTTTTTTGATACATACCAGAAGAAAAATGAGAATGCTGATTTACGAAAAAATTGACAACCGTCGAGCTCGGTTAAAGAAAATAAAAAAATTGAAAAAGAGCATTATTAAAAAGACTTCATAAAAATGCAACTAATTTTACCACTTCATCCAAAAGGCAACCTTTATTATGTACTATACTCTTTTAGTCGTTTCGATTTACTTAGGCGTCATTGCCTTAGTTATCTACCTCTTTTATCGTATCATTGACAATTGGATAAATCGTTCGTAGAGAACAAAATGTACTTCTTGTGAACTTGATAAGTGCGTTGGAGATGGACAAAGATCAGAATAAATAGATCGAAAACAGAAAATATTATTCCTACTTACTCAAATTTTATGAAATCATTTTCACAGAGAATAGGCCTCAAACCAGTCAGAGAAATAATACAGAGAGAAAGCGCTGATGCAGTTCTGAGAAATCAACTTTGGAATGCGCTTACAATTTTCTATCTTAAAAGATTCGGAACATGGATTTCTGAAACGGATAAAAGCATTTACTTTTTGATTAACAGAATTTGGGTGAAGTACTATGGCAACAGGCTTGACGAGCTTGATAGTTATACCCCAAAAATATTAAATAAATTAAAAGACGACTTTTTAACATCAAGTTGGAATGAAATGTTCGATATCTTAGAGTTTATTCCCAATAATTACGAGCTTGAAGTTCGAGAAGGTGGTTATGATAATAAGACTAACAAAGAGTTTTACATTCTTGCAAACAAAATTTTAGAGCAAAACCTCTCAGCTTATCGGTTTGTAGATAAATTAATCACAGAAATTAGCTCAGAAGAAGAAATGTCGTCTATTGAAGAAGCTGCACAACAAACTTCGAAATACAAACCCGTTCAGACACATCTTAGACGGGCATTGGAATTATTGTCTGACAGAAAAAGCCCCGATTATCGCAACTCCATTAAAGAGTCAATAAGCGCGATCGAATCGTTTTGCTGTATTGCAACAAATAATCCGAAAGCAACGCTAGGACAAGCATTAAAAGAGGCTGAAAAAAGGCATGAGATCCATCCAGCACTAAAGAATTCTTTTTCTAGCTTATATGGTTATACTAGTGATGGCGGCGGAATAAGACACTCCTTACTCAGTGAATCATCATTAAAGCAAGAGGACGCAAAATTCATGCTTGTTGCTTGCAGCGCGTTTGTCAATTACTTGTTAGTAAAGACAAGTGAACTCGATTAAGTTAACTTTACTCCACGGTTATAGGTAAACTTTTATGGAATTTAACATCGATTATCTAAACTCTCTCATAGAGAATCAAGTCGAGGAGCACTTAAATTTGGATTACAAAGCCTCAGGATCTCTCGCAAAAGAAGACAGAAAAACCATTGAAATCTCTAAAGATGTATCATCGTTTGCTAATTCGGATGGTGGACTCATTATTTATGGCATGAGAGAAGATGCGATTAATAGACATCTACCATCAGAGTTGGATCCAATAGATAGAGAAAAAATTTCCAAAGAGTGGCTCGAGCAAATAATAAACAGCAAAATTAGACCTCGTATTGATGGTTTGATTGTTCATCCAATACCTATAGGAGAAAAGGCTATCTACATTGTAGAAATACCAAGATCGGATCAAGCTCATCAAGCCGACGATAAAAAATATTACAAAAGATTCAACTTTAATTGTGAACCTATGTATGATTACGAAATTAAGGATATAATGAATAGAGCCAAACAGCCCAATGTATATCTTGAGTTTATGCTTGGCACATTTATTCAACACAGTGCTATTGATAGGCAAGTTTATCATCTTTACTGCCGTGCCATAAATCGAGGTTCGGTTTTGGCAAATTACTTTAACGCCAAGATAGAGTTACCGACAGACATATTGTTTCAACACTCTGGGAGAAATAATACACAAACAATTAATTGGTCAAATCAAGAAAAAGGAAACCATCCTTTAGCAATTTTACCCTCTCTTAGCATTAGAAAGACTTTGGATGTTAAGATAAAATCAAATTATATGTTGCTCGATAAAGAGATAACATGGACCGCCTATGCTGACAATGCAAAACCTAACATTGGGAAAACTAAAATTACGGAACTGTCAACAAATCATTGGATATAAATCACGCAAACTGTAGAGCTGAATAGGCTGATCTTATTCGTCACTTAATTTTCCTTTCCGCACTTTTCTCTCATCCAAATATGTCGTTAAGATAATAGACCTCCTAAATACCTACCTAAGACAGAACGAGAAGCTCAAAGACAGCAAGTTTGTTGGCCATGTCGCTACAATTTATATGATACGACAAGGTAGTCCTTGATCTCTTAAATTGGCACAAACGATCCGTAATCGTTCTGCGATGTAACTAATAGGTAATATATGCTAAATCAAAAATGGCACAAAAATTGGCTGGCACTATTTAACTGTAATATCCATTATTTAGGCTCGTCATCAAACAGTTAAGTTATCAACTCAGTAATCCAGTGACATAACATAAACAAATACTCTCTCAAAGAAAAAAGAAACGCAAGAATAGACACTATGAGAGCCAGCGTTGAATTCCGAATAGCCGCTTTCCAGCTCTGTCTTTGAAGAATTTTATCTGATTCTCCGATCTTTTTGTCAGCTAATTGTTTAATAAACCCACCATTCAAAACAAAACTCTTACCTTCACTAGTCAGATTTAGAACGAACTTGTTACCTGTCAATTCTTTTGCCGTAACAAAGTCATTCGCAGCTAACATATGAATGTTATTTTCCTCATCGACAGATGTAAAGGAGTAAATTTGCGGCGATCCGTTATACGGTAATGATTTCAAAACACCATCCAACTCTAAAGCTTTTTTCTCATTCATAGCTATTTTTATACATGTTTACAATTGTAAATAGCTAGGCGCTATAAAGCGCCTAGCTAAACAATAGACCTACACACTAACGCTCTTAATTGAAATCATCCACATAGACAATTAACAATTTATCGCTGACTCGGGGGCAACCAGTTCGGCTAACTTGGCTGCGACACCAACCATTGTTTCCTCTGAAGTACTAAGGCCACTTCTGGAGCCGAGTAAAGGACTTACCTCACGTAAAGCTTCATAGGTCGTGTCGTGTAAGATCGGAACGAGAAGATCTCGTGCCAAAAGTGCAGAAAGCTCTTTATCAGCAATGCCCTCTCCTGCGAGTCGGCGCAGTAGTGCAGGAGTTACCAACACTATTCCGACTCTTGATTTGACTAATCCCTTGTCAATTTCTCGGAGCAAAGATGACCCCAGCAGGATATCCTTTTCACTGAACCAAACCGAAACGCCATTCGATTCGAGTAAATCGTGTAGTTCCTTGGCGGCCCCTTTTCGGTCGTCCCATGCGTGGCAAAGAAAGACGTCACGAAGGTCAGGAATGGATGATCGCTTCTCAAAATTTTCACGGACAGGGGAGAGTGTCCTAATCTCTGCAGGTGTGTATAAAATGGTAGAGCCTGATTTCGACCAACGTGGTTTAATAGTTCTTTCAGATCCGCTTCCACCGCTACGGCTACTCGAGCTATATCCCGACGAAGGGTATGGTGATGAGTAACTTGAGTATGAATTGTAGCCGCGACTATAGCGACTGCCGCACGCTGGACAGGCTGCTGCGCCACTTGCTGTGCGATGACCA
This sequence comes from Olivibacter sp. EAT-5, assembly GCF_044784325.1. Lineage (NCBI taxonomy): Bacteria > Pseudomonadati > Bacteroidota > Sphingobacteriia > Sphingobacteriales > Sphingobacteriaceae > Olivibacter > Olivibacter sp. EAT-5. The sequence goes on from NZ_CP173028.1 coordinate 6,290,467, forward strand.
TTTACTGGTGCTGTACATCTTGCCATATTTTTTATATTTAAATGAATTTATAGTTTTACACTTACGTACCAACGCTGAAAAGTAATTAAGAAAAAAAGTCGAAAAGAACCCGACCAAGCACAGCTTCAGCACTTTATTATCCCATGAAAACGTGATTTTTCGTATAAGACATGGGACACGTATCGACCCCAAGGTACACTAGAAGGGAAAAGTATTTTTACGGTTTCCGTAGATTTTTTTGGTTATACGAAACAAATCTCTTTATTTCGCGTTTAAATTTTGAGAAAACACTTTATCCTGCCTTTCTAGGTACGGATGATACAAATTTCAGAGGGCTAAGTGTTACCAGCACTTAGCTCTTACTTTTTGAATCTCCTCTTGCTTCTTTATTCTTTCTTCACCATATTATTACTAGTTTTCTTACTTCTAAAATATTGAATTAAACAAAAATACTACTTTTTTTAGTTGCTATGTTATGCAAGTTATCCACAAGGGTTGCGGAATATTTTACCGCAACAAATCTTATCCTCATTAGAGGTTTAGTCATCTGATCTTGTTTATAAGTGTTGGATAAATAGGTTAATTGTCTAAGTTCCTCCACACTAAGCCTTCATCAAATCTACTTTTCAAACAAGCAAAAGTTTATCATGAACACACAGCCTCTTCTCTCAATATTACACAAATATATACACTTATAAAGCAAGCTGCTATCCGAACTTTTGCACAATGTGTTAGTTATTCACGATTATAAAGCAGCTTATTCCCTTTTTATTAATCAATGTTTATTTCGTCTCTTAATACCCACAATGCATTGTTGGATACTAAAAATTATTTTCCATCTGGCAATTTAAAAACTATTTAGTCGTTATTAAGTCATAGCGCATTTATCCTCTCTATTACATCTCTAATAACGCTATAATCTTAATTGCTCATAGCTCGCCCTGTAATACCTGACGAATTTGCAATCATTTGCATGATATTAAAATTACAAGGTAATGCATTTAAACAGGCCAATTCTGATGTGCTTCGGACTTCGTCTAACCTTGAGTAAGATTATGTTCACTCAGTGATCGTTGGCTACCATTCTCCATTTTTCTATGGCTACGTCCAAAGTTTCCGCTTCCGTATAATGATGATTTGTCTTTAGATAGCCAATAAAGCCTGCTACCCGTTTAAGCTGGAATGCATCGACAACTCCTTTCCTACCTTGTTGAAATGGTAATAAAAGACTTGGAGAAGCGTATTCGCGAAAAACTACTATTGTCACTTCGTCGTTATGAAATTCTAACTTAACATCCTGCCGCTGAACCTTCATGTCTCTAAAGTAAGCAGGTTTCGACTTCAAATGTTGGTCAGCAAGGGCTTTTCCCAATTCTTCCAAAGTTGGTCGAATTGTATGCAAAATCCATTTTTTTTCATAAAGGGAAAAGTAAACACCTTCGACTAGGTTATCAGGCAAATTTTCTGGTAGTCCTTTAAGTTCCTTTCGTCGTTTTTTAATTTCAGCAGTTGGGGTTAGAACTAAAATTTCGGCCTGCTTTAAGTTACTAATCGGACATTTTGTATCCGCCAGTAAAGCTGCGCGAGAGGAATAACCAAAACACGCAGCAACAAGCTCATGAGCATGTGATGACTTTATCTGTATTCCGAAGTTATTTTGGAGAAAAGAGCGCAGTGAATCCGCGCAGTGTTTTGTGATTTCAAGTTTCATAGCAATATTTTGTTAATAGCTGGACTTAAAATCGGCATCATGAGTGTTTAAAGACAACCTATGCCAGCTGGTTTAACTAAAATTTGCTGTTACTTGGCTTGTCAGTAATATAATTAATCTTGCGTTTCAGTCACTCATATCTGGGGCGCTCGGTTCCGAGCCAAAAGTAGAATTAAAATCTTAATAAAGCAATTAAAATATTTAAAAAGGTTATACATCTGCATGGTTCTGAGAAACCCTTTTTGGTTAAAACTCGTTCTTTAAGATGCCATTGCTTCTTGGTCTACCGCATTGTCATACAAACTTCCGTTTTGCGTCATACTTACGGCAATACCGAAGCGTTGAAGTATCTCAGTGTATACATTGCAGCAATATTGTATGCCTCGATCCGAATGATGGAGCAAGTAAAACGAGAATTCGTACTGCCATGTTAAAATAGCCATTTACAACGCTTAAGACAACTTATGACCTGCAACGTACGTACAATGAGTAACCTACAATTTTACGCGAGTAAGCATCAGCAACCAAACTGAGGAACTAAAAACCTCTGTAACGCCCTGATGTAGAAGAAGACGAAAACCTTAATGCAACGGATTTTGAAAGGAAGATCAATAAAACTGCTATCAACGTTAAAGATATTTATGCAAGATCCTCTATTGACAGTGAACTGCAATTATAGATTAGCAAAGAACTCAATAAAATATCTGTTCTTACTATGATGACGAAGAACCTATTGCTCCTTTAAAAAAGCAGAGCTTGAGGAGTGCGAGTCAAGCAAAGGTATGAACGGCGCGGAAGTTACTCTACTTAAAAGGATTGCTACAATACTGTTCTCCGCGGATTAGTCTCGCTCGCCCTGATTAGGCAATACAACTAGCGGAAAAAGTATTGCACAAGTGCCAATAATTAGTTTTATTTTCTCGCAGCAAAGGTTTATGGAAAGGCAGTTCAGACTGCGCCGCGCACTTATCTGAAAGAGGTAACGCAATCGGATAGAGAATCTCGAAGCTATTGCCGTGTTGGAAGGCCTGTACAAATAGATCAGCAATCGCTCCTTACCTAGTTCGAGACATCTACTTTCTTCTCTTCAAACAAAGCGAGAAGCATCTGACCTGCAGTATCGGCGTGGTTTATCCCCCAACGAATGAGATTGCGATACTTTCCATCCTCTGTGATGCTAAAGGCCACCATTCTGCCATCACATCGACAGATCGCCATATAAGGTGTGTCGATAACAAATGTCTTTTGAAAGGTGACTTCTGCATGAAGATACCTCGCTTCTATATCCTGCGAGTCGAGCCTGTCATAGCCTTGGTCAGTAGCCAGATAAGTGTTTTCATCAACCTCAATTTCATGAGGTATGAGCGCTGCAAGCTCATCATAAGTGTAGGCCCAGCAAAGAAAACGTTCGCTTCCACAAAAAGCCTTTACCATGGGACTGCTAGGATCACCGTAATAGCCAAAGATGGATTTCGTTTTTACACCCACTTTTTTCAGATCCAACGCCACACGGTAGGGAACCACTACCTTCAACAATTCATCATCCTCCTTCTGTGTCACACTATGCTCGTCATCCCTTCTGAATACGATCTGACCACCCTCATGCCCCCACTTGTTCAGAGCCCCGAACATTGGCTGCTGATTTGCTGAAATTCCAGTCACTTTAAGTACCTGCGCTGCCATTTCCGAAAAGGAAAACGTTCTGTTATCGTTCTTTTCTAGAAAACCTATTAGGGCATTAGCAAAGGGACTTCCAGCACCAGCCTGTCCATCAGAAACCTTTTCGATCCGTCCGGAAGATAACACCCAACGCGAACGCATTTGCTCAATTTTCGTGTAATGACGTTCTTCCGCTCCTCGATACATTTCACATAAAGTTCCAGAGAAACAGGAATCTGAAATTATCAGGATATGCCTAGCGGTGATGGCACCAACAAGCTCCATCAAGGTAGAGTTCGAAACCCAGCTGCTGACCCTTTGAGTTGCCTCATGAGGCACCCAATAGCCGCCGCCCGTCTGTTGATGCAATTCTCCATGGCCAGCGAAATAGATCAGCAGGCTATCCTCCCGGTTGGTTGAGGCAATCAGGCTGTTAACCGCTTCGATAATATTTGCCCTGGATGCCCTTTTGTCAAATATCGGAGCGCACACCAATTTAAATCCGTAAGCTTTGGTTAGGATTTTTATAAGCCGGCCCGCATCAATCTTCGCATTATGCAGATTCGGATAATAATCGTCTTCATACTCATCAATTGCAATTACAAATAGGTATTTCAGTCCGGGCATTTGTCTAATATAATTTATCGGAAAAGTCACGTTGAATCCTGTTCGATCAACCCGGATTAACTGTTACAATAATACGCTTTTTGTTCAAATGTAGGCAAACGCCCACCTCGGCAAGCAAAGCCAATAATATTCGAATAACAATGTTTACGTATATTTCCGAAAAAACCAACCATTTACGTTTGTATCATCCTATTTAATTTTCGAGAAATTTTGCTTCAAAACCGCAATTATCGAATTGAGAGCTTATCATAGCAAACCATTTTGCGTTTACAATCTATAAATCACCTTAATGTCAGATAGAATTCTTCTAGCGTTAAGATTCAGTTTACATTCTCGCTTGGGTAAAACGATTTTAATTTTTTATGAAAATTCTCTACAAATTTATCATCGACTTTGTCGCCTTTGGTATTTCTGAAGTACTTTAACAGTTCTATCATTGTTCCCAGCTTGTCCTCAGTTATAAGATGAGGTTGAGAGAAACTGATCAAATAGATCCATATGATATAAAAATCTTGGAGTGACCTTCTATATGTCGGCTTGTTTGAAACATTTAAAAACGTATTTAAATTCTCCTTTGTAGGCCTATCTTGACCTAAGGCCATGCCAAGGTTTGTGATAATCTTTTCCGTAAGTATTATACAATTTAAAAATACTTCCTTCTCTTTTTCCTCTTGTTCTAATCTACCAAGAAAATCTGTTAAGCCCGTTTTATAAACTAATCTGCAGGATAATGCATCAGATTTCTTAAAGAAACCAATAATTTTGTCATAACTATCATATAGGCTATTGTAAATTAAATACGCTAGAATAGTCACAAATTCTTCGTTTTCCATCCTATCATTTCTTTCCTCGGGATCAATGTCTGTTTCTTTAATGAAAAACCATTCAATATGTTTGTTTGTCACTGTCTTAATTGTTTGAATGACTTTCGTATCAATTGTAGAATTCCACATTTCGAACGAATTAGATTTAATCGGATATGGTTTATTATTTAATCTTATGAAAAGGTCTGTCGGCTCGAAGTCTTTATTCAGAGCCTCTTCTATGATGATTACATCTATTGCAAAATCAAGTAGTTTTTCACTAAAATCCTCTGAAAGTTTTTGATAGCTTGTACCATTTAATCCGGATAGTATTTCCAAACCCTTTAATTTATAGTTATTATGTTTTGAAAACATTAGCTCGTTTTTTTCGCTGCGATATGCCTTACCTAAAAAACCTAGTATAGATAATAATCTTTGTTGGCCATCGATAACTTCTTTAACCCCATCAAGACGCTTAAAAATAAATATGGGAGGTAGTGCAATACCCAGTAAAATGCTCTCAATAATCGAGGAAGCTTTCAATAATGTTATTTTTTCCTCTCTTTGGTAACTTGGTCTTATCAGGTACTTATTTTGGCTTACATCAGTTAAAATTTCATCAATTGGAGTTGAAATCGGAGCCGGCTTATTATATCGAAGATTATCGAAGCTTTCTAATACGTTGGCATCAGTCCTTCTCGTTATTTCTTGCTTAAGCTCCTTCGTGAAATTTGGCTTTTTAATGAAAAAGATTAATTAAGCCCAAAGTGGCTAATAAAGAGTAGTTTACAAGAGTGGAAAATCCAATCGGTAATGATTTAGTAATGGTGCTTACTGCACTCGCTTTCATCTGATTACCTTGTAAATCAATATTGCAAATATAGAAAAATAAAGGGTAAAGCAACAATGTACTTTACCCTTTATTGCACCCCTCCCATACAAAAATTATCAAAAAAATCCCCCCACTGTGGGGAACCTGTGATATTTAACTCATTATATTTTCCAAATTTTGGGTTATCAATAATAGATGTATTCCAAGAAAGATAGTGATAATTATAAAACGATTGTGCTATGGAAATTCTGTTGAGTAAAATATTATCGCAAATCAGGCATCAGGAAAATAAACTGACCTCCGAACTAACGCCAACTGCGGAAGAGGCATACCAAATGACCTTATTCCTAAATGAGATGATGCAAAATGTAAAAGGCAAAGTGTTAAAAGACGGATTTAAAAATGAAGGACAGGAAATTGACTTTTTCAAAAACATCAAACCACAAATCTTAGGAAAGCTCATTTACTATAACAAAGTTTTCCGCATCGAAACAACGTGCCCTGTCAATATAGGAGAAATATATCAGAGCTTTGTCGAGAATGAGTTAAAATCTCTCAAATCAGAATATAAAGAGAGTATTTGCAACACTTATTTTTACAGGTATTACCGTGCTGGAAGAACTGACCGTGACCACAGCTACTTTATGCTCGGGAAAATTAATTACCACGATGGTTTGAATAGCGGAGTTTTTGAAATAGACCTTAGTTTTTCCACTTATTACGATAACAAAATAGCCCATATTATTGCCAATGAACTACTCTATACTTATTTACTAAACAAAATAAATCCCGAAGAAAACCCAGACCTGGTTCTATTAAATCTGAATGAGGAAATCAGTAAGGACATTTCGTGGACAAATTCACAAAACGCACTTATCGAACTGATATATGCCCTGTATGCTTCCAGTTCTGTTTCTAATGGAAATATAGGCATACGAAAACTGGCTTTGATTTTCCAAATCCTGTTTCGAACTCCTGTAAACGATATACACCACGCTTTCCACAGAATGAAAACCCGTGCTGGCTCCCGAACAGCGTTTTTAGACCAACTCAAAATTTCATTGGAAGAATATATGGATAAAGACCTTTGACTATCAAAAGCCATTTTTTCAAAGCAGTACATTTCCGTGTACTACTTTTTTTTGCCCATCTCTGCCCATTGGCAAATTGGAGCAAAATGCTGTAATAAATAATTCAAAAGCCTCAAAACCCTTACTGAATAATGGTTTTATGCAATTGCAAAAATTTTCAAAAAACCGCCAAACCAATTGGCAGACATTGGCAGACAAACTCTCCCACCCTTAGCAATTTTGCATTGTGAACATTAATAGCAATGCAATGAAAATAATCACTATCGAAGAAGAAGCGTGGCAACAGCTTAACAGCCGTATCAATACGATTGCCGATTATCTCAAAAGGCTGAATGATACAGGCTACGATGACCTGTGGCTGAACAACCACGAGGTATGCCAATACCTGCACATTAGCGAAAAGACTTTGTGGCGTATGCGTACCAAAGGCGAAATAGCTTATTCAAAACTCTACGGGCAATACTTCTATACGATTGGAGCAATCAAGGATCTGCTCAATGCCAATGCCATACAAAGCAGCGATGAATTTGTACAAGAGCTTATGGCTAAGGGAAAAAGCTATATCGAAAAAGGCAGGAAGCTAAAGGCAGATAAAAAATAGGTTGAACCCTCAAAAGCATATTTCTATGAATATTGACAGAATGGAATTTTTGGCGTGGATGGAACGCTTAATGGAACGCCTCGATATGCTGGGCGACAATATAGACAGCTTACAAAAGAAGCGTAACAGCATTGACGGAGAGGAATTGCTCGACAATCAGGATTTACTGCAAATGCTGAAAATCAGCAATCGTTCCCTGCAACGCTACCGCTCCATCGGCAAGTTGCCGTATTACACGATAAGCGGAAAGCTGTATTACAAACTATCAGACGTGCATCAGTTCATCAGGGAAAGTTTTAATCCGCCTCTGCCCAAACTGAACGCCAATGGATGACAAACACTGCCTTTGACTGCCACATCGGGCAAGCGAGCGAACGCTACCTATACATTCGGTATTTGAACTTTAAAATATTCAAATTATGAGCGAAGAAACAGAAAATAAACAAGTAATCCCCGAACAGCTATCGGATATATTGCTGGTATTGGATAAGCAAAAGAACAAAATCCAGGCTGTTACTGGCATTGATGAAAACGGCAACTTAAAGACTTCCGACCCCACAAAGGAAAATGAAAGCCAGTTTATGCGTGTGGACAAGCACGGCGATTTGTTCTCCAACTTCTTCTCCAATTTTTGGAGGCAGATAAAAAATCCCACCAATTTTTCATTCTTCAAAGTATCGGCTGATGAAGCCTTAGACAAGGCACAGGAAATGCAAAAGCAGATAGATAATCCTACGCCCGAAGGTGCAAAAGAAATGAAAAAGAACGAGGTAAAAGCCGAACCGCAAAATGAACAAAATGAACAAAAACAAGAAAATAAAAATGATATGGCAACAACACTGACAACTACGGACAACAGCGAATATCGCTTTAAACCGGAGCAGATTGATTGGGAAACAATGAACAATCTGGGAATAGGTAAAGAACGCCTCGAAAAATTGAACCTTTTAGACCCATTGCTAAGAGGTTATAAAACCAATGACCTTGTACCTGTAAGCGTAAATCTCGGCGGTGCTATTGTACGCACGGATGCCCGCTTATCCTTACAGAACGCACCGGACGGAACAGTTGTGGCAGCGATACACGGCATCAGGAAAGAGCCAAACTTGAACTTTGAGTTTTTCGGACACAAATTTACCGATGAGGACAAGAAAAACCTGCTCGAAACAGGCAATATGGGGCGTGTGGTAAATTTGGTAAATTCCAAAACAGGAGAACTGATGCCGTCCATCATCAGTGTGGACAGGCTGACCAATGAGCTGATAGCCCTAAAGACAGAATTTATCAAAATCCCCGATGAGATTAAGGGCGTGAAATTGAACGATGAGCAAAAGCAAACCTTATTGGATGGCAAGCCGCTTTATTTGGAGGGGATGATTTCTAAAAAGGGTGATGAGTTTAGTGCCAATGTTCAGTTCAATGCGGACAAAAGATATGTTGAGTTCCTGTTTGACAGAACCAACAACAATCAGCAGGCGCAAACGAACCAACAGAACAATCAGCAAAGCAGTGAACAAAGCCAACCGCAGGAAGCGCCTAAAACCTTTAGAGGTAAGGAACTTGATGATGAGCAGTACAACAAGTTCAAAGCTGGACAAACTATTTATGTTGAACTGAAAGATAAAAAAGACCAGCCATATAAGGGTTATATCACTTTTGATAAAGATACCGGAAAAACCAATTTTGAGTTTCCTGGTCAGTATAAAGCACGGGTAGAAACTGCCGAAAGCCACAAAACGCAGACTGCCGTCAATTCGGAGGGCAAAACCAACGAAGCGACCAAAAATGTCAACGAGCCTTTGAAATCGGGACAACAAAGACCAAAAAATGAAAAACAGCAGGATCAACAGAACAAACCCAAAGCCCCTGCAAAATCTAAAGGCAGAAAAGTGTAAATCAATATGAAAACAATAATCGCAGAAAAACCAAGCGTAGCAAGGGAAATAGCCGGATTTGTGGGTGCATACGATAAAAAGGACGGCTACCTTACGGGTAACGGCTATTTTGTTACGTGGGCATTCGGACATCTGATAGGATTGGGAATGCCCGAAGATTACGGTATTTCAGGGTTTGACAAGGCATCTTTGCCGATACTTCCAAACCCTTTTATGCTGACCGTCCGAAAAGTGAAAAAGGACAAAGGCTATCAAACCGATGCAGGCGCACTGAAACAACTAAAAGTTATTGAAAAGCTGTTTAACCAAAGTGAAAGCCTTATTGTGGCAACGGATGCTGGTCGGGAGGGCGAACTCATCTTTCGGTACATTTACAGCCACCTCAAATGCAACAAACCTTTCCAACGATTATGGATAAGCTCGCTTACAGAAAAAGCCATTAAACAATGCTTTGCCAGTCTGAAAGACGGAAAGGAATTTGACGGCTTGTATCAGGCAGCACAAGGCAGAAGCCGTGCCGATTGGCTCGTAGGCATCAATGCTACACAGGCATTGAGCATAGCCGCAGGCAACGGCATTTATTCGCTCGGCAGGGTGCAAACACCTACATTGGCTTTGATTTGTAAACGCTACCTCGACAACAAAAATTTCTCCGTTCAGAAATACTGGCAGATACAGCTCTTGCACAACAAAGAGCAAATTGATTTTAAAAGCATTTCCACAACCAAATGGCAGGATAAAAAGTTGGCAGATGATACATTAAGTTCTATTGAAAGGAACGGCAATACTGTAACTGTTACCTCCGTAGAAAGTAAAAATGTAACCGAGCAACCGCCCCTGCTTTTTGACCTCACAGGCTTGCAAAAGGAAGCCAACAAAAAGCTGAACCTCTCTGCCGAAAAAACGCTGAATATTGCCCAAAGCCTTTACGAAAAGAAGTTTATTACCTATCCACGTACGGGAAGCAAATACATTCCTGAAGATATGTGGGCTGAAATTCCTAACCTCGTAAGGGCATTACAAAACAGGGAAACCTGCAAAGTTTCTTTATCCAAAATAAAATGGGGGCGTTTCAATAAACGTATCGTAAACGATTTGCGTGTTACCGACCACCACGGATTATTGATTACAGATAAAATCCCGTCCGTATTGAGTGCGGACGAAAATGCGCTGTATGATATGATTGCCTTTCGATTGCTCGAAGCCATTTCGCAAGCCTGTATCAAAGAAATAACCGTTGTTTCCTTACAGGCAATACACTATGAATTTACGGCAAAAGGCTGTAAAATTTTGGAAGCTGGCTGGCGTATGATTAAAGGTAATTTTTCGGAAGACTATGCCGAACCCATACAGGATTTGCCCGAATTGAAAAAGGGCGATGAACTCAAAGTAAAAGAGGCTACCGTTCTCGAAAAGAAAACCAAACCGCCCCTGCTTTATACCGAAGCGGGGCTTTTGTCGGCTATGGAAACCGCAGGGAAAGAAATCGAAAATGAAGAGGAAAGGAAAGCCCTGCAAAATATCGGCATCGGTACGCCTGCCACAAGAGCAGCGATTATTGAAACCCTATTTACCCGTAACTATATCCAAAGGGAAAAGAAATCTTTGATACCTACCGAAAAAGGATTGCAGGTGTACGAATTGGTTAAAGACCAAAAAATTGCTGATGTGGCAATGACCGCCGAATGGGAATTAGCATTGCAGAAAATCGAAAACAGCGAAGCGGATGCAGGTGCATTCCAAAAAGAAATGGAAACTTTTGCGAAATCCATTACTGATGAACTGCTGCAAACTTCCATTGCTCAAAACAATCTGCCGAAATTGGTTTGCCCGAAATGCAAAAACCAGCAACTCATTATCCGTGATAAGATTGTCAAATGCCCTGATGAAAATTGTAATTGGGTACAGTTCCGCAATGTGTGTGAAGTGCAAATCAGCGTAGCTGATATTGAAAGCCTTGTGAATAAAGGAAAAACCAATCTTATCAAAGGAATGAAAAGCAAAGCAGGAAAAAAGTTTGATGCTTACATCGTATTAGATAAAGATTACAAAACCTCTTTTGAATTTGCCAAAAACAAAAGCTACAAGAAGTAATGGAAAATAAGCCAACTATCATACCCAAAGAAATCAGGAACCTGATTTATACCATTCGTGGTAAACAGGTAATGCTGGACAGCAACCTTGCCACACTTTATGAAGTAGAAACTAAAATACTGAACAAAGCGGTAAAACGGAATTTAGACAGGTTTCCCGAAAAGTTCTGTTTCCAACTGACTGATGAGGAAAGCGATTTTTTGAGGTTCCAAATTGGAACCTCAAACGTAGGGCGAGGCGGAAGACGTTACCTGCCCTACGTTTTTTGCGAACAGGGAATTGCGATGCTGTCTGCGGTGCTTCGTTCGGATGTTGCCGTAAAAGTCAGTATTGAGATTATGGATGCTTTTGTAGAAATGCGGCGTATGCTTATCAGCAACGCCTCACTGTTTCATCGTTTGGACAATATCGAATTGAAGCAATTACAAGCCGACCAAAAAATTGAGCAAATCTTTAAGGCTTTGGAAAGCGACAAGCTCCACAGCGAAAAAGGCATCTTTTACAACGGTCAGGTTTTCGATGCCTACGCCTTTGTGTCGGATATTGTACGAAGTGCCAGCAGCTCCATTATCCTGCTGGATAACTACGTGGATGATACGGTACTTACTTTGTTGGGAAAGCGTAAAGACAATGTAACGGCGACAATCTATACCAAAACTATCAGCAATCAGTTACGGCTGGATGTACAACGGTACAACAGCCAATATGCCCCGATTGAGGTTAAGACTTTCTCCGATGCCCACGACCGATTTATGATAATAGACCAAACAGAACTTTACCATATCGGGGCATCGCTCAAAGACCTGGGCAAAAAATGGTTTGCCTTTTCACGGATGGATATTGAAGTCGGCAGGATGCTCCAAATATTAAACACACAATAAATAAAAACCTCTGAAATCCGGAGGGCTTCTTTCTATTTTGACACTTAAAATACCTTAACGTTCTAAAATTAGCTTTAATAGTATTTCTTCTTTAGCCATAAACTTGCTCTTACTAATAATATCAGTACAGGAACTTCTACCAACGGTCCTATAACGCCTACAAACGCCTGTGGAGATTGAATACCAAAAACCGCTATTGCTACGGCTATTGCCAATTCAAAATTGTTTCCTGTGGCTGTAAAGGCTATTGAGGCATTTTTGTCGTAAGGAACGTTTAAAGATTTATTGATAAAGAAGCTCACGAAAAACATCAGTACAAAATAGATTACTAACGGTATGGCAACTTTTACCACATCCATTGGTAACTCTACTATTTTATCGCCTTTTAAGCTAAACATCAGCACGATAGTAAATAACAAAGCATATAAAGTAATAGGCGAAATAGCAGGGACAAATTTCCTATTGTACCATTCTATGCCTTTTGATTTTACCAATGCGTAACGGCTTATGAAACCTGACAAGAAAGGAATGCCTAAATATATCAATACGCTTTCTGTTACATCTTTCATTGATACGCTTACATTGAAATTGGCTAAGCCTAATTTGCTTGGTAATACGTTGATGAATAACCAAACTAAGAAGCTGTAAGAAAGTACCTGAAAGATACTGTTTAACGCAACTAACATCGCTGTATATTCTCTATTGGCTTTTGCTAAATCACTCCATACGATTACCATTGCGATACATCTTGCCAAACCTATCAGTATCAAGCCTGCCATATAATCGGGTTCGTTGCGTAAAAACAAAACGGCTAATCCGAACATCAACACTGTACCGATAACCCAATTGAGCAATAAGGATATGCCAATTACATTTTTATCCTTAAACGCTTGGGGCAATAATGAATAATCCACTTTCGCCAATGGCGGGTACATCATCAGTATCAGACCTATTGCCAAAGGAATATTTGTAGTGCCTGCGGATAGGCTGTCCGTAATTTTTGAGATACCCGGAAAGAAATGTCCCAATCCTATACCTGCTGCCATTGCAAGGAATATCCATAAGGTTAGGTAACGGTCAAGAAATTTTAGTTTTGGTTGCATTGGTTATTAACTGATTTTTGAAAAGACATAAAACATTTCGGTTGCTATCTGCAAACTTCTCTCTGCATATACCTTTGATTGCTCCGGTGTATTGTCCGATATTTTAGGGTCTTCAAATGTGATAGGTATTCTTTTTTCTGCACCTGCAATAAAAGGACAGCCACCATCTGCCTGTGAACAGGTCATAATGGCTACGAATGCTGATACAGGATTGAAAGGGCTATCGTATTTTTTTGAAAAGCCGATAACAGGCAAAGCATTATCGCTGTATTTTATAGCATATACAGGATTATTATTGTCTGCAATTTTGAAAATCTTAAATCCCTTATTGGTCAATGTTTCTGCGACTTTCGGGAACAGTGCCGTTTCTTCCGTACCACCCGAATAACAGTGTACATTGGGGATATTAAAATGTGCTGATGCTACCTGTGCCCAAACCTGTGATAAATGGCTTCTTCGGGAATTGTGGGTACAAATGAAATTGATATTCACATCCTGCCTGTTGTTTACTTTTTGCTGTACAAAATCCATCAACGGCTGTAATATGGCTTTGCGTTCTTCGCTGATGCTGTGAACGTCTATTTTGTTGCTAATGGTTTCGATTAGTTTTTGATACATCGTATTTTCTTTTTAGTGTTTAGCAACATCCCGAATTTGGTGTACAACAGGCATTGTTCAGCTCTGATAATTTTACTTTCTGTTTTTCGGCAGGAATACCACAGGCATCACTTGCCAGACAAGCGGTTTGTTTGTTCTTCAGAACAAATTGGTTTCCGTTAAAATCCAAATCGTATTTGCCAACTGTTTCGCTTTGATATTCTACTTCTATTTCGGCATCCTCAATACCTAATTTTTCTTCGGATAGTTTGATGATGTTTAATAGTTTGGTGGGCTTTAATCGGTGTTCAAAGTTGTTTGCATTCCATAATTGGAAATTGACAACTTTTTCGTTTCTAATTGTTCCGCCACAATCAATAAAGTGTTTTGTAATTACGCCTATTTCTGTAACGTGAAAATGTTCGGGAACAAATGTTCCATTCTCTAACTGAAATTCAACATTATCTAATGTTGGTAAGATTTCTTTGATGTTTGATAGTTTCATTGTTTTTTATTTAATTGTTATATTGCTTTATTACGATTAACATATTCAAAAAAAATGCTTAACAGCATTTATCAACTCCTACATTATTTATAAAGAAATTATTGATTTCCTTTTTAATCTGCTGCCAAACATTTTCATCAATACAATAGCACACACTTGTTCCCTCTATATTGCCTTTAATGACACCAATGTTTTTAAGCTCTTTTAAATGTTGTGAAATCGTAGCCTGTGCCAACCCTAATTCCTCAACTAAGTCATTACAAATGCAAGCATTCTGTTTAATGATGTATTGCAGGATAGCTATACGGGCAGGATGAGCCAATGCCTTTAAAGAGGTTGCTAAGCTGTTTTGCTGTTCTGTAAATATTTCTGTTTTTGTTAAGCCCATCTTACATCTAATTTCATCGCAATATTACGATAAATTATTTAAACCACAAAATAGTTTTACGAAAATTTATATTCCGATACTTAATTCTTTACACATCTTCATTTCAGTTATCCATCACAAATAGCAAAACACTACCTCTCAAAGCCAAACCCTGCCACATTTCCAAACCCGCTTATCTACCGCTATAATTTTAGGCTTTACGTAAAATTCTAAACAAAATTATAGTATGGATACACAGCAAAAAGACTTGTCGTATTACAGATTACGACTGCAAGAACACCTTAATTCCGGCTTCCCCGAAAAAGCAGGCGACCAGAAATTTATAGACCAGCGTTCTTCGTGGGCTGCCAACGCTTACGAGGGTGCTTTCAGTTCGGGAAATGCTATTGAACAGTGCAACGAGATAGCCAATTACATACTGTTTGAGGGCTTGCACTTTTCCCGTTTCGATACCATTTTTCAAGTGGTCTGCAATGAGTTTGATACCCTGATGGCAGACGAAGAACTGCGACCATTTGCCCTGAAAATGTTCCGTCTGTGCGAACCTGTTTTTGCCCAATATGAACTAACCGATGATTTCGCTTATACCACAGAGTTTGACCAGCTCTATACCGAGATAACCGGAGCAATCGCAATATGGATAGCCGAAAATGGGCTTCAGTAAACGCCAACATCTCCAAGAGAATATTGATGCCCTGCGGATTGCTTTTAAACTGGAAAAGGAGAACCGACAAGCCTCCGCAGGCGAAAGACTGCTAATGATGCAATACAGCGGATTTGGCGGTCTTAAATTCGTTCTGAACCCCGTAGAGAATGAAATTGACATCAATAATTGGAGAAAAACCGAACACGGCCTTTTCCCCATTACACAGGAACTGCATCAGGTCTTAAAAGAGAACGCCACAGACGAAAAGCAATACAAACGCTATGTGGACAGTATGCGCAGCTCCGTACTCACGGCATTCTATACACCACCGCAGATTATAGATGCCGTTTCTTCCGCATTGCGTGATAGCGGTTTGAAGATTGATAAATTCCTCGAACCGTCCGCAGGTATCGGCTCGTTTATACAATCCTTTTCTGAAAACCAACAGGTAAAAGTTACAGCCTATGAAAAGGATCTGCTGACAGGTAAAATCTTAAAGCAACTTTATCCCGAAAGCAATATCCGCATAAGCGGTTTTGAGGAAATACCCGAAAAGGAACAAAACAGCTACGATGTCGTTGCCAGTAACATCCCTTTTGGCGATACTTCGGTTTTCGACCTTTCTTATTCCCGTAGCAGGAACCCTGCAAAAGAGCAAGCTGCCCGAAGCATTCATAACTATTTCTTTTTGAAAGGTAATGATATGCTCCGTGAGGGCGGTTTACAGGTTTTCATTACCTCACAAGGCATTTTAAACAGTCCAAAGAATGAGCCGATACGCAGGGCATTAATGCAGGATAACAATTTGGTTTCAGCCGTCCGCTTACCTAATAACCTGTTCACGGATTATGCAGGTACAGAAGTCGGAAGCGACCTGATTATCCTGCAAAAGAATACGGCAAAGCAAGGATTGACCGATACGGAAGAATTGTTTTGCATAAGCAACCGAACCGAGCAAGATACACCTAACAATGCTTTATTTCAGGATAGTACAAGAATTGTACATACCGATTGGAAATTAGATACCGACCCATACGGGCAACCTGCATTAATCTTTATACACAAAGACGGCGTTGAGGGCATTGCCGATGACCTCAAAAAAATGCTTTCAGATGATTTTGGCAAGTATCTGAATGTATCTTTATACAGGAGCGAACAGAATGATGAACCTTTGATACAAATTCCAACGCCAGTAATTCCGCCTCCCGTTGTTGAGCGTGAAATCATCCAGCCCGAACCACCGATTTTTGCAACACACACCGTAATACAGGAAAGTCCACAGGAATTAAAGCAGTTAAGCATTTTCGACCTGTTTGAAAATGCGGACGAACCTGTAGCCGTTCTTGCTCCGCCAAAGAAAGCAACGCAAACCAAAAGGCAGACTACCCGAAGAACACGAATGCCTATCGGTCGCCAGCCCGACCTGTTCAGTTCTGCAATGCAACAACCTTATGTGCCTCCTGTTTCTAACAATTCTGCCAACGGTAATACATCATCCAACGGAAAAAAACAGGAAATAATCGGCGATTTATTTTCGCAACAAGACGAGAATGGCCAAGCTGATAAGCCAGCCATTCCTAACACCATTATTAATGCCATTCCCGAACCTGCGCCGTTTAGTGGCGAGCTGCAATCGTTCCATAGAAACGATTGCCTTGTGGTGGACAATGGCTGGGTGGGCTATCTGCAAAGTGTAGATACCGCAGACAGTACGGCTATTTTCCACCCGTTGCAATTACCCACTTTACAAAAAGCAAGAGCCGAAGCGTATATCGGGGTACGTGATGTTTACCAACAGCTTTACACCAAAGAAGCCCAGCAACAAACTGAACATAAGGAAGAAAGGGAAAACCTTAACCGATTGTACGATGCCTTTGTCAAAAGATACGGCAATCTGAACAATGCCGAGAATATCAAGCTCATTAAGACAGATAATGCAGGTAAGGAAATGCCCTATTTGGAGCGTGTTGTGGGCGGCGTGATACACAAGGCGGATATATTCAGCCGTCCGGTAAGTTTTTCTACAGCAACGATAGCAACAGACAATCCCGATGAGGCGTTAGCGGCTTCGCTGAACAAATACGGAAGCGTGGATTTGGACTATATGTCCGAAATCAGCAGTATGCCTGCCGATACGCTGAAAGAAGCATTGCACGGCAGGATCTTCTTCAACCCGTTGGAGCAGGAATATGAAATAACGGAACGCTGGGTTGCAGGCAACGTGGTTGAAAAAGCGGCGGAAGTAAGAAGCTACCTCGAAAACAATCCCGATGATGCCGAAGCCAAAGAAAGCCTTAGCGTTTTGGAAGAAGCCCGACCGGCACGAATTGAATTTGAAGAACTCGATTTTAATTTAGGCGAACGCTGGATACCCACGGGTATTTATGCACGGTTTGCATCACACCTTTTCGATGCAGAAGTCCGGGTGCATTATTCGGATAGTGCCGATGATTTTTCCGTAACCTGCAAGCAGAAGAACGTACATATTTGGGACAAATATGCGGTCAAAGCCCAAAATCGGACTTATGACGGAATTGCCCTGCTCAAACACGCCCTCGTCAATACCACACCTGATATATCAAAAACCGTAGAGGTAGATGGCAAGGATGTCAAGGTGCGAGATATGGAAGCCATACAAATGGCGAACACCAAGATTGACGAAATCCGAACTGCCTTTACCGACTGGCTTCACGCCCAGAATGATGAGTTCAAAACAAGGCTGACCGACCAATACAACGACACATTTAACTGTTTTGTCCGACCGAATTATGACGGCACACATCAGGAGTTTCCGGGATTAGACCGCAGGGGATTAAAGATTGACGACCTGTATTCAAGCCAAAAGGATGCAGTCTGGATGATAAAGATGAACAACGGCGCTATCTGCGATCACGAAGTGGGTGCAGGAAAGACGTTGATAATGTGTACAGGCGCACAGGAAATGAAGCGTTTGGGTTTAGCCCACAAGCCGATGATTATCGGGCTGAAAGCGAATATACCTGAAATAGCCGAAGCCTACCGCACCGCCTATCCCCACGCCAAAATTCTCTATCCCGGTATTGATGACTTTACGCCCGAAAAACGCAAGCGGATTTTCGGCGATATTAAAAACAACGAGTGGGACTGCGTGATATTGACACACGACCAGTTCGGAATGATACCCCAATCGCCCGAAATACAAAAGGAAATTCTGCAAGTAGAATTGGACAGTGTAGAGGAAAACCTCGATGTATTACGAAGCCAGGGCGATGATGTAACCAAATGGATGCTTACCGGAGCAGAAAAACAAAAAGAAAACCTCGAAGTAAAGCTCAAAACCCTGCAACACGATATTGAAAACCGCAAAGATGATATAGTTGATTTCAAGATGATGGGCATCGACCATTTGTTTGTGGACGAAAGCCACCAATTCAAAAACCTGATGTTCAATACAAGGCATTCACGGGTAGCGGGATTGGGCAACCCACAAGGCAGTCAAAAGGCAATGAACCTGCTCTTTGCCGTTCGTACCATACAGGAGCGTATTGATGCGGATATGGGTGCAACCTTTCTTTCGGGAACAACCATCAGCAATTCGCTTACCGAATTATACCTGCTTTTCAAATACCTGCGACCACGGGCGTTGGCAAAACAGGGTATCAAATCCTTTGATGCGTGGGCGGCAATCTATGCGAAGAAAACAACCGATTATGAATTTTCGGTAGCTAACAATATCGTAGCAAAAGAGCGTTTCCGCTATTTTATCAAAGTGCCTGAACTGGCTCAATTCTATTCCGAAATCACGGATTATCGGACAGCCGAAATGATTGGCATAGACCGCCCCGAAAAGAACGAGATATTCTATAACATACCGCCTACGCCTGACCAGGAGAAGTTTATCGAAAAGCTGATGGAGTTTGCCAAAACTGGCAAAGGCGAATTGCTCGGCAGAGAACCGCTATCTAAAAAAGAAGAAAAAGCCAAGATGCTCATCGCTACGGATTACGCCCGTAAGATGTCGCTCGATATGCGGATGGTAAGCCCGCATTACAAAGACCACCCTGATAACAAGGCTTCGCACTGCGCAGCAAACATCGCCAAGTATTACAACAAGTTTAATGTACAGAAAGGTACGCAGTTCGTTTTCTCGGATTTGGGAACATACAAGCCGAACGAATGGAATGTGTACTCCGAAATTAAGCGCAAGCTCGTGGAAGACCACGGCATACCTGCACACGAAATCCGGTTTATACAGGAAGCAAAAAATGACAAGCAACGCAAGGAGCTTATCAATGGAATGAACAGCGGTAAAATCCGTGTGCTGTTCGGCTCAACGAGTATGCTCGGTACAGGTGTAAACGCACAGAAAAGAGCCGTTGCCGTACATCATCTGGATACGCCGTGGCGACCGAGCGACCTTGCCCAAAGGGACGGTCGGGCTATCCGGAAAGGCAATGAAATCGCTAAACATTTTAATAATAACAAAGTGGACGTAATTATCTATGCAGTAGAAAAATCGTTGGACAGCTATAAGTTCAACCTACTGTACAACAAACAGCTATTCATAAACCAATTAAAATCCAACAATCTCGGCAAACGGACGATTGACGAGGGCAGTATGGACGAAAAATCGGGTATGAACTTTTCGGAGTACGTAGCTATCCTTATGGGGAATACAGACCTTTTGGAAAAAGCCAAAATAGAAAAACAGATTGCCGGGCTGGAAAGCGAAAGGCAATCGTTCAACCGTTCTAAGTATAGTGCCAAATACAAGTTGGACGATTATACGGCAGAATTGGACAAAGCCCAATCCCGCTTCGACCGGATGAGCCTCGATTGGAATAACCTGGAAGGGCGCATCCAAAAACTGCCTGACGGTACTGTTGCAAACCTTATTAAGCTGGACGGCTTACCGTCCAATGCAGATATAAAACAGATCGGTGCAAAGCTCAACCAGCTTTCGGACAAATCGCGTACAGGTGGAGATTATGAGGAAATCGGCAGTCTTTATGGTTTTCAGCTTTTGGTAAAAACGGAAATGTCACAAAAAGAGGGCGTGGATATTCGGGTAAACCGTTTTCTGATACAGGGCGAGGGCAATATCAAATACACGTATAACAACGGGATCATCGCTAAAGATGAAAAGCTGGCATCTGCTAATTTCCTTAATGCTTTGGAGAAGCTACCCGCCTACATTGAACAGGAGCAAAAGAAAATAGCCGAAATACAAAAGGATTTACCTGTTCTTCAGGAAGTGCTGAACGGTACATGGAGTAAAGAGAGCCGATTGAGCGAACTCAAAACGGAGCTGGCTTCTGTTGAACGTAAAATACACTTATCCATAAAACCCGAAACGCAAGAAGAACCTGCGGAACAAGCCGAAAAAAAGCAAGAAAATCAAAAGGTTTCTGAAAGTATTGTACGGACGAAAGGTGTTCATCTGCCACGAGGGGTACTGTAATTGTAATGGGAGCAAACAAAAAAGTGAACGAGGATCTGCAAGTCCTCGTTTTCTTTCTTATCAAATTTTTATTGCTAGTCTTCTTGCTGCTCGTCCATCCGTTTTAGCAGTGCATCCCGCAAACTGTCAATGAATTTGGTGCGGTTTATCTTTCGTGCTTTCAATTCCATAAATGTATGGTAGAAGTCGCCCAAATCAATATTAAAGGTGGTTTCAAATGTTTTGGCGATTATTTTAATATCGGCATTTCCATTGTCAAACACGCCTTGTGCATACAAAGCGTATATCAGTTCCGTTAATGCGGTTTTGCTTGCCGTCCAGTTTAATGGTGATTTTTCCGATGTCTTTTTCTTACTGCTATAATTAAGCTGGTCTTCCAAATAGACTTGTATCAGATCATTTGCTATTATTTTAGCGACTTTATAATCGTGGGATGTGGTAAAGTTATGGTCTGTTTCAAAGTAATAAGTATCTAAGCTCAATTTTATATCATACTTGCCCCTGATAAAATATTTTTCATCAAGGTAGGTGTTGTTGGTTCTGTAATACTTATAAAAGTCGAGATTGTTATCGAAAAACCTTTTCAGCTTTGCAAGCTCATTGCCTATATATTTCTTTATGGCTTTGCCATTACCATAAGGCTTTTTAGTTTCTATTTTATAGATGGCATTGTAATAAATAAGTTTTGAGAGGAAAACAGGTTTTATATGTTTGAAGAAATATATCTCTTCGTCTGAATTTTTAAAACCATTTTCCATTACATAAGATTTTAGTTCAGCCATACAGCCTAATAGGAGTTCTATTAACTGATGGGCTAAGACAATCGGGTTCTCCGTTTCGGCTGTCAGTTCTTCAATCTTATGGTCTAACTTTTGTACGCAATGTTCATATTGTTTTTCCATAGCATTAGGCTTAATGTTAAAATAATTATGAGTAAAACCCCGTATTCTCACAGGTTCATTCTCCCGAAAAATTGGTATTTGCACCAACGTTACTTTCGTTCAAGTAAGTAATTAGGGCTTGTATGGTAGTTACTTCTAAATCTATTCTGTTACTACCGTATTTATCCGAAACACCTTGTTGGGTAATGTAGGCAACCTTATAGGTGCTTTGCTTATTAAGATGTATGCCCTCAAACAAGATTTCTTCTATTCGGTAGCCACAGGGATTTTCGATATGGAACTTAATTTGCAACCCAATATGCCTTTTGCAATATCCGCCCATTTGCTGCATAGGATTGGCTGAAAAAGTACGCTCAAAGTTTTCTTCAAGCATATCAATTATCTCTTGCCCTGTCATATCCACAGTAGTTATAACCGGGTTCATCGGAACCATATTGTACAAATCCCACACGGTAATATCTCCCTTATCAATAGGCGCACCATATCGCCAACCGTTTGAAAAAGCAATCTTCACATCTGCCGCATTGCTGATTGCTTTTAGCAGCAAATCATCCATTGACGATGAAAATGTTGAATATCGGTGTAAGATTGTTTCCGTTTTTCCGACAAGCTGCTTTTGCAGGCTTCTGTACGAAACCATAATATCATTTACCATCTGTTCCATAGATTTATCGCTGGCAACTTGCTCATTCACTTCTATAAGTTCATATTCGTGGTGTGTGATTTTATGGTCTGAAACAGATAGCTTTAAGTGTCCCACAAAAGAACCGTGGCAGCCGCATTGGATTATAAGAGTGTCATTCACTTTTACAGGTTCATACAGCCTGTTGTGCGTATGTGCACTAAGGCAAATATCAATACCGTTGGTGTGTTTCAGCGATTCAATATCCTGCGGAAAGCCGTTGTGGGATAAAAGTATAACCAAGTCAGCTCCCTGATCTCTCACTTCCTCCACGTAGCCGTTTATTTCCTGCATCGCATCGGTTACATAGATCCCTTTGCTAAATTTATCGGGCATTGTTTTATCTATGATGTTGGCGCAAATTCCTATCACAGCTACTTTGATATTGCCAACCTCGATAAATGAATACGGCTTTAGGAACAGTGTGCCGTCCCCGTTAAAAACATTAATCGCCAGTACAGGGTAATTAAGCTGTTCTGCCAACGTAACAAGATGCTCGGGTGTGTAAGCGAAATCCCAATGCCCAACCATTCCGCTAAGACCGAGCTGGTTTAAAATGGGTATAAGTGCTTCGCCCTTTGAAGATACCACGGGCAAAGTGCCGTGAAAGGTGTCGCCCCCATCGAAAAATAAGACATGTTCATTTTCGCTTTTTATCTTCTCGAAAATGGTTGCAATCCTTGCATATCCGCCTGCTGTTTTTACATATTCTCCATTCTTGTTGTAAAACAGTTCGGGGTGCGGTTCGAGATAGCCGTGTACATCGTTTATAAATCCTATTGATAATTCCATAATATTGAATTTTGGGTTTGAAACATTTTTTGATTAAGGATGAACAATCGCCCACCCCTCATATTGCCTTAATATGATTTCCCCGTTACCGCTCGGAACGTAATTCACGAAATCAAACAGTTCTTTTTTTTCAATTTTTCGTTCCTCCATCGTTTTTGAACATTGAGCGAATACAACGCCCTTGTCTTTTAGCGCAATCAATATTTCCTGATAGCTATTAGCTTTTTTATACATTTCCACGCCGTCAGAAAATGCAACAACTTCAATGTGCAGCTTGCCTTTCAGTCGTGGGTCATTCAGTACATTATTTATATTGCGAAGCATTCCTCTAATTTTTTTATCTTCTGCTTCGTTCAAAATGTATAGGGCATTGTAATGCTTTTTATATGCTTTTGCAGGTTCAAAAACGGTATCGGTTTTTTGTTGTGCAAAAGCGCTTACAGATGTAAAACACAATATCCCTATAAACAAGGCTTGTAATCTTTTCATTTTAAAATTCCTTTTGTTTCGTTATTCATTTATTAACTCTTCTATCTGTCTTACGAACTTGTCTGATGCGTAATTCGCAAATCCTGCGTGGTGCAATCTGACTTTTCCGTTCTTATCCAATACAACGGTAGTAGGCAATGCACCGGAGTAAATCTCTGCCGGAACATTGCCATTTGACTGATACATCGGGACTGAAAATTTTTCTTTTTCAAGGTATGCCTTACCAGTTGCAGGGTCGCTGTCCTCGTTGATTGTCAGAAAGAATATATCAGGGTTATCCTTGAATTGGGTATAAAGCGTTTCGATAGAGGGAAATTCAGCCCTGCAAGGCGGACACCACGAAGCCCAAAAGTTTATAAATACAACTTTGCCACGTAGTGATGCGGTATTTTGAATATTTCCTTTTTCATCAGCAAAATCAAAATCTGTGTTCGCCTGGCTTACCGTGCCATCGCCCTTTTTATCTATACTCGCATTAAAAAGCCCTGTTGCCATTAACTGACGAAGCACGAATGATTTTGCATCGGGGTTTACCAGTATAATAACGGCGATTACCAATACGATATATTGAGCATTTTTTCTGATGAAGAGTGAAAACTTATTTCCAGATGGCTTTTTTTCTTCTGAAACTTCTTTATTTTTCAACATAGTTCCTGTTTTTATCTGTTAGTTGCTTTCGACCAATTCATTCAGCGCTTTGGTAATTTCGGGGCTTGTATAATCCCTGCCACCCTCCATACGGGCTATCATATCGCCACTTTTATCCAGTATAACCGTAGTCGGGATAGCACTGCCTAAATAATCAGGTGGAATATTGTCCACAGGAACATACACAGGCAGATCATACTTGTTGTCTTTCATAAAAGCAGCGGATTTTTCCATATTGTTATCCACGTCCACCATCAGGAACACAATATCCTTGTCTTTATAAGTCTGCTTTAGCTTGTTGATGGACGGCATTTCATGGATGCAGGGCGGACACCACGTAGCCCAAAAGTTGATGAATACAACTTTACCTTTTAATGAGTTTAAGGCTACGGTTTTTCCGCTTTCATCCTTAAAGGAAATATCCGAAGTTGTCGAAACCGGAGCTTCCGCTTCCGCTACTTCCTCCATTGGAGCGTTCCCTCTATCTGATGCGTTTTCTTTGCCCTTATCCGTATTTCCACAAGCTGCCAGCGAAATGGCTGTGATGATGAAAATCCCGGAACGAACTACCAAATTTTTAAATTGCATTTTCATATTGAATAATTTTACTGTTGTCTAATTCTTTTAATTCTTACTCTTGTATCGGTCTATTGCCGATTGGAGAAAGCTGTGATAGCTTTTCGGGTCATAGTCTGCTCCGATAGGGTTTACCAAAATTTCTTCGTTGGCGGGGTTTAAAAGCACATAAAAGGGTTGCGAATTGGCGTTGTATCTACTCGCCTGAAAATCGCTCCATTTATTGCCTATGGTACGGATATTTTTGCCACTGAACGATGATACAGATTGCTCTGCCTGTGGCAAGGCGGTCTTGTCGTCCACATAAAGCTGTATTATAACCAACTCTTCATTCAATAGCCGGAGTACATCTTTATCAGACCATACCGATGCTTCCATTTTACGGCAGTTTACGCAGGCGTGCCCTGTAAAATCGAGCATCACTGGCTTACCCGCTTTTTTCGCATATTCCATTCCCTCGTCATAATCAAAAAATACGTTCAGGTTTAACGGAGCGTGGAATATGTCTGAATATTTATGAGCTTTACTGCCCGTTGAATGGCTTGCCTGTGTTCCACTCAATGAGGGCGTGTACAGGTCAAAATCCTGCGTTGCCTGTGGCGGTAAAAATGCCGAAATGGATTTTAAGGGTGCGCCCCACAATCCCGGAACCATATACAGGGTAAAGGCAAGCACCACCATTGAAAGCACCATTCTTGGCAGGCTTATATTTACAGCAGGGCTGTCGCCGGGAAACCGGAGCTTGCCCAATAAATAAAAGCCCAAATACCCGAAAATAATAATCCAGAGTGCCAAAAAGACTTCCCTGTCAAACCAGTTCCAATGATAGGCAAGGTCAACATTGCTCAAAAATTTCAAAGCAAGTGCCAGCTCCAAAAAGCCGAGCGTAATCTTTACACTGTTTAGCCAGCCACCCGAAGACGGAAGACTTTTTAAAAGGCTTGGGAACATTGCGAAAAGTGTAAACGGTATTGCCAAAGCCAACGCAAAGCCCAGCATCCCGATAGCGGGACCTAAAAGCTCGCCCATTGTGGCAGCCTGTACCAGTAACGTTCCGATAATCGGACCTGTGCAGGAAAACGATACGACCGCCAATGTTGCTGCCATAAAGAAAAGCCCCAACAAACCACCACGGTCTGCCTTACGGTCTAATTTATTTGCAAGCGAAGCAGGGAGCGAAAGCTCGAACGCCCCGAAAAAGGAAAAAGCGAATACGACCAAAAGGGCAAAGAATGCGAAATTAAAAATCCCGTTTGTGGAAAGGCTGTTAAGCGCATCAGCACCGAATATTACGGTAATGAGAATGCCCAATAGCACATAAATGAGTATAATGGATAAGCCATATATCATTGCCTGCGTTACCGCCCTGCCTTTGGTGTGTCCGCTCTTGGTAAAGAAACTTACGGTTAAGGGCAACATCGGGAAGATGCAGGGCATCAGCAATGCCGCAAAGCCACCAATGAAGCCCGCAATAAAGATTGCCCATAATGAACCTGTATCTGTTGTGGTTTCATTCTTTTGTAATGTAGCTTCTTTTCCCTCGCTTACCGAAGTCTTCGGATCTGCGGATGGTGCGATACTGTCCTGCTGAACGGTTTGCTGTCCCGTTATTTCCGTAAACTCCACCTCATCATACGAAACAAGGCTGTCCGTCTGCGCATTTGCAGTAACAGACATCAGCCCGCTGATGAATAGTATCGTTATTATTTTCGCTATTAATTTCATAAGATATACTTTATTTCACAGCAATGCTGAACGTCAATTCTTCAGGCGGTAAGCATTGCTTGTCGTTACAAACCATATAGGTAAGTGTCCCTTTTACCGTAGGCGCATTGCCCGTTAATTTTATCTTTTGCTGGAACACCACAGATTTTTTGTAGTAGCCCACTTCCATATCAAAAGTAGGGTCGTGTTTGACAATAGGTTTAGCTGCTATTACCTTTCCGCTCAATTGGTAGGCTTTCGACGATTGGAACGAAAAACTTGTCGGTTGCGGACCATTTTTAGGAACTGTCTGCGAATAGATATGCCAGCCGTCATCTATGGTTGCCTTTAAAAGCAGCACCGCCTCTTTGTCGTTGATTTTCTTTGAAGCATAAGACCATTTTACAGGCTTTAGTATTTGTCCGAATGATGCGGCACTTATAAATAAGAGTGCCACAAAAAATATTGTCTTTTTCATTGTATTACCATTTAATTGTTACTGAATATTTTTCTTATCTATTGCCAACTATTTTTCGTTTAAAAGTTTTGTCAATAGGTTAATGACTTCTTTTGAAGAATAGTCAGCACCGCCCACCTGCCTACCGATGATGTTGTTTTGCTTATCTACTATAATGGTGGTTGGGATAGAACCTGCAAATAGTTCACGAGGTATTTCACTATCGGGAACGTGTACAGGGAGGTCAAATTTTTTCTTCTTCATCCACTCTTTTGACTTTTCTATATTCCCGTCCACATCGACCATCAGGAATACCAAATCCTTATTGTCCTTAAAGGTCTTCCGCAGTTCATTGATGGAGGGCATTTCGTGGATGCAGGGCGGACACCAAGTTGCCCAAAGATTGATAAAGACAACCTTTCCTTTTAACGAGTGTAACGAAACGGTTTTACCGTTTTCGTCCTTGAACTTCAAATCAGGTGTTTGCTGTTCATCGGACACTAATTGGCGTTCGCCATTAGTGCCTTGATTTACGGTCATCTTTCCGTCAATGCCGTTTCCGTTCATTGATGCGTATGCCCATCCCGTAATGACCATTAGCGGGAGCAAGGCAATTCTTTTGATGTATGCGCTCATAATCCTATTTATTTATTTTACCCTCTTTGATTTCTTCCGAAGGTTTGATAATGATTTTGTCTTCTGGAGAAAGGTTGCCGAAAACCTCTGTCAGCGTATCTAAACGGATGCCCTCATTTACGGCTACCCGTTTTACTTCGTCGTTGTTCATCGTTAAAACATACATACCCGACTGTGTATTCAGGACGGACTTACTCTTAACCCAATAGGACGGGGCTTTACGCTGTAATTTGAGCTTAACCTGGGCGTAATCGCCACCCTGCAATTCGCCAGACGGATTGTTCACGTCAAACTCCAATGTAAGCGAGCGGTCTTGCTGGTCAAGCAATCCCGATGTACGGGAAAGTTTGGCATCGAATGTTTTGCCCGGCTGCGAGCTAACGGTAAACGTTGCGGTCATACCCTGTTTTACGGATGCTGCGTGTTTTTCCGGTAGGGATAATGTTAGGCGTAGCTTATTGCCCTGCGCCATCATAAACAAAGGCGTATTGCTTCCTGTACCCGCCAAAGCACCAACGGAAACATTTCTTTGTGTAATAATCCCGTCGAAAGGTGCTGTAATGCGTAAATACTGCTGCAACTGCGAAGAATGCGCTGTACCTGCTCTCGAAGCATCATAAGCGGATTTGGCACTTTCCATCGCACTTTTAGCCCTGTCGAGTTCAATATCCGCTACGGCTCCCGTTGTTTTGGAAGCCGTAACCAATCGGTCATAAGCCTGTTTAGCATACAGATAATCACTATGTACTTTTTGCTCCGATGATTTGCTCGAAAGATATTGCTGCTGCATTTCGGGAGCTTCCAAAACTGCCAAAAGCTGCCCTTTACGAACCCTGTCGCCACGGTCAACGTACATTTTTTGCACAAAGCCCGTAACCTTTGCGAATACGGCTACCTGCTCGTAGGGTTTCAGTTCTGCCGGAACCGAAATTTCGTATTCGGGATTGATGAACTGTACAGGAGCCGTCTTATAACTCACTGCTTTGGGCTGTTCGGTTTTAGCCTGCTCTTTTTCCTTTTCTTTTTGGGAACAAGCGGAAAGCAGCAATACCAGCGAGGTAGCCAATGCCAATACTACTGTTGATTTTCTATTTATTGAAATGCTGTGATACATTGTAATGATTGTTTTAAAGTTTATTATATCGTTTGTTTACCGGATTGTTCTGCATAATACCTGCTCTCGCAATCGTCAGGGTCTAATGACGGGCTTATGACTTTCGTCCTTGACATCATAGATGAAAAGAAATGCGGAACCAATAACAGGATGGTTACAGTAGAGGCAATCAAGCCACCAATAACAGCCCTGCCCAATGGTGCTACCTGCTCTGCACCATCGCCTAAGCCCAATGCCATTGGCAACATCCCGGCAAGCATCGCTGCGGCGGTCATTAATACAGGTCTTAACCTTGACGAAGCTGCCAGCCTTGCGGCATTAACAGGTCTTAGCGCCATTTTTGTACGGTAATATTCTGCCTGATTGACCAATAACACCGCATTGGAAACCGATACCCCAAGCGACATAATAATACCCATATAGGATTGCAGGTTAAGTGTACTGCCTGTCAGGAATAAAATGATAAGGCTGCCCGCAATCACGGCAGGCAATACTGAAAGGATAATCAAAGGCACTTTGAACGACTGGTAATAAGCCGAAAGCATCAGGAATATGGCAATAATAGCTACTCCTAAACCTGCCAAAAGACTGCCCAATGTATCATCCAATAACTGTAATGTTCCCTCTGTCCATACCACAGTACCACGAGGTGCTTCGCCCGCATCTTTAATCGCCTGCTTTACTGCCCTTGATGCCGTACCCAAATCCTTGTCATACAGATTGGCAACAATGGTAACATAACGGTTCGGTCCCTTACGGTTTACCTGTGCAGGAGCCGTAACCCTGCGTATGGTTGCCACATCTTCCAATACGGGGCGAAGACTTCCGGCTTTCAACGGAAGCGAGCGCAATCTTTCCTCCGACATAATACCCTCCGGTATCTGTACCTGAGTTTGGAATACCAATCCCGATTTCGGGTCAATCCAAAGGTTTTTATCTGTAAAACGGGTGGATGAAGTAGCCGTAATAAGGCTGCGGGTAATATCCTGCATCGTCAAACCGAACTGCCCGGCAAGGTCACGGTTTACTTCAATCTCCATACTTGGGTAAGCAACAGGTTCGGCAATGCGTACATCACGCAGATACGGAACATTTTTCAGGTTTGCCTCAATCTTTGATGCGTGGGCATAAGCTCCTTTTACCTGACCTGCTCCGACTTTAACCTCGATAGGTGTCATCGCACCCTGACCCATAATCTTTTCGGTCAGTTCCATCGGTTCAAAATTGAATGCGACTTCGGGATGCTTTTCTATAATCTTTTTACGGACTTTCTCTTTAAAATCTTCCATCGAACCGCCGTACACTTCCTTATTGACGGATATTTGCAACACCGCTTCGTTTGATGAATTACTGAAAAGGAATATCGGGTTGATAGGCGAACCTGCGGGGTGCATCCCCACAAATGCGGAAGTAATATTCAATCCGTTTTCGGGAAGTTCTGCTTTAATATCATTGGTAATATCTTTGACAATCTGCTCGGTCTTTTCGAGCCTGCTTCCTGACGGAGCATCTATGCGTATCTGAAAATCGCCGTTATTGGAAACGGGCATTACATCCGTACCTACAACAGTCAATAATAAGCCTGAAATAGCACCTGCAACCAATACATAAACCACAAAAAGCGGTATGGCTTTAGTTGACCATTTGCGCATCTTGAATGAATAGTTTACACGGAACTTATCGAAGAAAGCCCGCTTTCTCGGTGTGTTGGCTTCCGTGTTGTGCTTATTCTTCATCATCCAGTTTGCCAGTATAGGCACAAAGGTCTGCGAAGCCAAAAAGGAAGCTATCATCGCAAAGGCAACTGCCATTGACAAAGGCATAAACATATCTTTTGGAATGCCTGTCATAATAAAGGCAGGTGTCAATACCGCAAGAATACACAGCAAAATCAGCAATTTGGGGATAGAGATTTCAAGCAGGGCATCTATAATCGCCCGCTGTTTGGGCTTGCCCATTTCCATATGCTGGTGTATGTTCTCTATCGTTACCGTGGCTTCATCGACGAGAATACCAATGGACAAAGCCAGCCCGCTCAATGTCATAATATTAATGGTCTGTCCGAAAAGGTACAATGTGGTAACTGCTGCAAGAATGGCAATCGGAATGGTCAGTACCACAATGATTGCTCCACGGGTATCGCCCAGGAACAATAATATCATCAATCCTGTAAATACCGCTCCCAAAATACCCTCGTGTATCAGGTTGGAAAGAGAACGCTCTATATAATTCGATTGGTCAAATTCATAGCTGACCTTTACATCTTCCGGCAATTGGTCTTTCAGCATCGGAATGGCTGCCTTTAGGTTCTCCACGGCATCCAATGTGGAAGCATCTGCTTTCTTGATAATAGGCAGGTAAACCGAACGTTTGCCGTTAACCAAAGCGTAGCCTACGGTCTGGTCTGCGCCGTCTTCTACACGGGCAACATCGCCAACATATACTGTACGGTTATCGCTTGTTTTTACAGGGGTTTTCAACAATTCTTGAGGTCCTTTGGCAATAGAATTAATCGGAGCCATCAGGTTTTCATCGCCAATGCGGATATTTCCAGCAGGCGACGGAAGACTGTTTTTGGTAATGGCTACCGTAATATCTTCGGGGCTTAACCCGTTCGCCTGCATTGCTTCGGGGTCAATGTTAATGACAATGGAACGGATGTTACCGCCAAAAGGCGCAGGAGAAGTGATGCCCGGAATTTGTACGAACATCGGGCGTATTTTGGTCAATGCCAATGTCTGTATTTCATTTACGGAACGCTGGTCGCTTTCAAACACAAGGTTTCCTACCGGAAGCGAACTACCGTCAAAGCGTACCACCATCGGCGGGACGGCTCCGGGCGGCAGGAAGCCCATTGCCCGTGAAACGGAAGTAGATACCTCTCCGGCAGCCTGCGACATATCGGTTCCGGGATAAAAGGTCAGCTTCATCAGGGTCAAACCCTGTACACTTTTAAAATCAATGTTCTTTACACCACTGACAAACAGGAGTACCTTTTGGAACTCGTTTGCCATAAACCCGTCCATATAGGCGGGGGACAAACCACCGTAAGGCATAGCCACATACATCGCAGGTAATTCCACTTCGGGGAATATATCTACGTTTATTTTTTTAATGGTATTGTAGGAAAAGAAAGCTATCGCCAGTACGACAACCATAATCGCAATAGGTTTCCTTAACGCAAATCTTATAATGTTCATATACGATTATTTAAAGGTTGTTAAACAAAAAGTCGAAATCGGCAGTCAGCTCCGCTTCATAAGCCAGCAATACCCAATACTCACGGGAAGCCTCGATGTGGGCGTTCTCTGCCTGTTCCAGCAAAATGCGTATCTGTAACAGTTCGCTTAACGTGATCAAACCGCTTTTATACCTTGCGAGGTACATATTGTAAGCATCCTGCGACTGCTGTACGGCAAGTTTCGTTTTCTGAAGCTGCTGGTACTGCTGAACGATTTTTGCCTGCGAAGCGGACAAATCTGCCTGCATTGCCTGCTCGTATTGCGAATGGAGTAATTTGGTACTTTCGGCTTCTTTAAAAAGTTGCTCGCCTTTCATCCGGTTGGTATGCAGGCTCGTCAAATTCCACGTGATGCCGATACCCGCCAAAAAATTATTGGTGGTATTCCTGAACCCGTCTTTCCACGCTCCCGATACCTTTCCGTTGGGACTGATGCCCGTACCCCGGTAGGCATAACCGCCCAACAGATTGATAGAGGGCAAAGAAGACCTTTTTTGTGCCTCGCCGCTCAACGTGTAATACTCGGACTGTTTATCCAAAGCATCTAAAATGGGGTGCGAGGGATTGATGGTGTTTACCTTGTTCAAGCTATTTTCGGCGGGATTGTCGAAACGGTTAGCGGATGCTGTATAATTAACGGTATCATCGCCGTACAGTTCTAACAGCTTGATGTAAGCGGCATTTTTAAAGCCATTCCATTTATCGTATTCGCCCATTGCCTGTACATAAGACGATGAAGCAAGCAGGCTGTCTGCAGCAGGTCTAAGACCTGATGCTGATAAACCGGAAGTGATTTTGCGAATATCGTTCAGGCGTTCGGCGTTGTTCTTTGTCCACTGCAACTTGGCATTGTTGTACAAAAGGGTAATGTATCTTTCAGATAATATCTTTTTAAGGTTGAGGACATACGCATCTTTATCACTCACTGATTTATCATACAACGCTCCGGCAGCCTCGTTTTGCTTACGGAGCTTTCCGAAAGAGAACAATTCCCAATTGACAATGGCGGAGCCAAAGGTATTAGCTGCGGTGGTACTGCCGTCTAACGGCACTGAACCATTTACATTGAAAAAGCCGGGCTGTGGGAAAAATCCGCCTGCGCTTCCCTCGTAAGTACCGTAGGTATTCTGTGCCTGTGCGTTTACCTGCGGCAGCATATTGCCTTTTACCGCCCGTTGGTTATACTTTGCAGCATCAATCGCCGACATTTTGGCTCCAACTCCGGGATAATTTTCTTCGACTTTAGACCACAAGCTGCCTAAAGTATATTCCTGTTGTTGCTGCGCATATAGTGGAAGCGCAGCAACAATGGCTAACCATAATAATGTGGTTGCCATAATATGTTTTATCATATTACGATACAATTTTGGAGAGGTCGGTTAAAACGACCTAAGATTATTTTAAAATGAAAACAATAGAAAGCCTATTGAAACCGCATCGCAGTCAATAGGAAAAGAGAATTAGCGGGCAAAGTGGATGATGAGCTTCCGGTATTCCAAAAAGATAGGAATAGAACTTCGGATTTTGTTGCTACCGCTATAAAGTGGATGTTTGTTTTCTTTGTTTAATGGGCAGAAGCCGATAAGGAAAAGAAAGGAAGCCGTAAAAAGAAGAACGGGTAGAAAATCGTTCGCCTTAAAATTAAAGTTTTGGACAATCTGGTTGTCGGCAGTTTCAATCTTGCTACATTTTTCCAGAGAGCTTGTCGGGAAACTCTGATGAGTTTTAGGAAAACCACTTTCTGTCTGTGTTGGCAGACCTGCAAAAATTTTAATGCTGCTTTTGATCGAGCAGGATGTAAGCAATACCAACAAGAACGTGGCGAATACTAAAAAGTATCGCTTGCAATTCGTTAAAATATTTGGTATAGTCCTGTTCATCAATTTACAAAAATAGTTTTATTTGATTAAGGTCGCAAACAATTACGCCTGTTTTATGCTTTTTTAACACGAAAAACAGTGAAATACGATGCAGTTTGCTTATATATGCTTTTACTATCGTTAGGAAAAGAAGTGTTGCCACGCACCCCTTGTATGATTTAACACTATCTGAAGAAACCCTTATTTCACTAACTCGTTTTTTTGTTCCGTCCATTCGTTGATACCTCCCGAATACATTTTAAGATTTTTCACGCCGTTCCTTTTCAGTATGGAATATGCCATTGCTGCCCGTACCCCGCTTTGACAATGCACGATAACAGGTTTGTCTTTGCTGATTTTGTCCATGTTGTTTTCCAATGAGGTCAGCACCATATTTTCCACGCCTTTGATGTGTCCGTTATGGTATTCGCTCTCGGTTCGCACATCTATGATTTGAACGTCTTTTTTATCCAGGTGCTTTTTCAGTTCCCCGATACTAACGAGGTCGGATTTTTCCAGTGCCACATTCATCTTATCCAAGTCGGTCACAAAACCGTAGATATTATCCATCCCGATACGCATCAGCTTACGGGTCAGGTCTTCCGTGTGGCTTTCATCGGTTATCAATACGATTTGAGGTTGATAATCTACCAAAGAACCTACCCAAGTGGAAAATGATTTTCCGTTTTCGATATGCAGGCTGCCCGGAATGTGACCTTTGACAACCTCGTTTTTGCTGCGGGTATCAATAACCAGCAATTTGTTGTCAATGGCTTTTTGAAATGCTGGCTGGTTGAGTTTTGGATGAACAGGAACTTGAATAAGCAACGGACGTTCCACCTTGTTGAGTTGCTTCATCACGGCAAAATAGTTGGGCGGGGTCGGCTGTCCGTCCAAAATGTATTTTACAAAACCTTTTTCATCATTTTTAAATTGAAAGGCTTTGCTGTTCTGCTTTTCTTCTTTTAAGGTAGAATGTGGAATGGTGCTTAGGCTCTTGCCACAGAATGAACCTGCTCCGTGTCCTGCCCATATCTCCAAATCGTCAGGCAATCGGGAAAACTTTTGAATAGAAGCATAAAGCTTTTTTGCTCCAAGCTCCTGTGAGCCGACCTGCCCGGCTGCTTTTTCCAGCAGGTCAGGACGACCAACATCGCCCACGAAAATAAAATCTCCCGTAATGGCTCTTTGTGGTGTGGCTGGAACTTTCGTATCTCTTACCAAAAAAGTGATGCTTTCGGGCGTGTGTCCGGGCGTGTGCATTACTTTCAGTTCCACCTGCCCGATAGAGATGATACTGCCGTCTTTCAGCCCGGTGTGTAGAAACTGATATTGCCAATCCGCTCCGCCCTCATCGGACAGTAGCAACTCCGCATTGGTAACGGCTGCCAGTTCACGGGAACCGCTTAAAAAATCGGCGTGGATATGTGTTTCGGCTACTTTGGTTATATTGAGGTGGTTAGCTTTGGCAATTTCCAAGTAAGTATCCATATCCCGCTTCGGGTCTATAACAATAGCTTCTTTGGTTTTTAAATCGCCTATCACAAAACTTGCCTGCGCCAATGTTTCATCATATACCCGCTCGAAAAAATAGCTTTGGGCTTGTAATTGATTTCCTTGTAAGAACAAGATTATAAATAAAGCTATAGTAGTGGTAAACTTTGCTTTGGTCAGCATAATCATCTTTTTGAAATTCGTAACCCACAAATTTAGACTATCTGTCCTCCCTGTACTGTAACTTTTGTTACATAAGGTAAATGATGTTGTGGTGGTGTTATTTGTTATTTTTCAGTTGATAGGTCAAATTAAGGAACATATTGTTTTCGTATAACCTGATATTGCCGGATGCCGACGGGACAGAAAACCGGATAAGGTATATGTAGCCGACATCAAATTTCAGATTGGGCAACACGCTGTATTCAATGTTCAGCCCTGTCCTGTTATGGTCGGGAAACTGTGCTGAAGAAGTTCCCGTTACGTTGATAAAGAACTCGTCAAATAGGGTAAGTTTAAGTTGTTCGGTCAATTCATACCGACCACCGAAACGTGTACGGAACCTTATAACGTTGGGTTGTTGGTTATTGATAATACGGTATTCCAAAGCATTCCTGTTCACAAGGTAAATACGCTTGTATATTTTGTGCTGTAATTCTTCTGCTACTGAAAACCGTACCTCACTATTAGGTGCAGCTTCTTTATCTGGCTTATCCTGAATAATGCGGTAATGGGAAAAATAGGCAAACGGCGAAACGGAAAACTTTAGGTTGGGGTTATGCTGGTAGTGTACCCAATTCCTGAATGTAAACATCAGGTTGTTATCCAGCATATTCCCGTTTTGAAATCCGCTCTGTCGCCTGTGCTGAAACTCATTATCTACTTTGAATTTTTCGCCGACAGGAACGCTTAACGTACTGCGAAACCAAGCGTTGTAATGTTTTTGTGCCTGTAAAGTTTGGGCAATAAAAACCCACATTGCTGTTGCCAGCAATCGTTTAAACCGATACATAAACGGTATTAATGAGGCAGTTTTTCCCTTAGCAAGCCATACACCCAAGTACCTGTAATGGCACTCAACAGGGTAACGGCAATAACGGTAGCCCCCGTTCCGATTTGTGCAAACAAGGGACCCGGACAGGCTCCGGTTATTGCCCAGCCCAAACCAAAAATCAGAGCGCCATAGATTTGCCCTTTATTGAATGTTTTAGGAGCAATTTTAATAGGTTCGCCGTAAATGGTTTTGATATTGAATTTCTTTATCAGGAAAACGGAGATCATACCCGTTAAGACCGCACTCCCGATAATGCCGTACATATGGAACGATTGCAGTCGGAACATTTCCTGTATGCGGAACCAGCTTACGACTTCCGATTTTACGAATACGATACCGAACAGTATGCCGATTATCAGGTATTTGATGTTATGATACCATTTGTGTTCCAAACGGCTTTCGTTGACACACATCGCATCCAGTTCACGAAGTTGTAAATCTTTTTCTATATCTCTGTTTTGTTGCATTTCTTGTCAGGGTTATAATGAAAGTATAAACGGTAAAATGAGGTTCGCCATAATGAAACCGCCAATCATAAAACAGATGGTGGCAATCAGCGAGGGCAACTGTAAATTAGACAATCCCATAATGGCGTGTCCGCTGGTACAGCCACCCGCATAACGTGTGCCGAAGCCTACTAAAAATCCTCCTACTACCATCAGGATAAAACCCTTTAGGGTCAGTAAGGATTGCCAGTTGATAATATCTTCAGGGATTAGATTGTTATAGTTGGTAATGCCGTAGCCCGCTAATTCCTGTGCCAGTTTTGGATTGACCTCAACGGGAGCCGGATTTGATAACAGGCTAACGGCAATAGCTCCGCCCAAAAATATCCCGAACACAAAAAACAGGTTCCACACTTCTTTTTTCCAATCGTATTTAAAGAACGGGATACCCGCAGGCATACAGGATGCACATATATGCCGTAGCGAGGAACTGATGCCAAATGATTTGTTGCCAATAAATAATAGCAAGGGTACGGTTAACCCGACTAATGGACCTGCAACGTACCAAGCCCAGGGCTGTTTCAAGAATTCTAACATTTATGATTTTATCTGTTTTCGTTAATTAATCTTTCCAGTTCATTCGCCGGGAAAATACCGGACTGCCGCCAGCGTATTTCTCCCTTTTTAAATATAATGAGGGTAGGCACACCCCGCACCTGATAAGCTGCTGCCACCTGGGGGTTCTTGTCCACATCAATTTTGATAATGCTGGCATCATCGCCTACACGCTGCTTTAATTCTTCCAGAATGGGCGACATCATTTTACAGGGTCCGCACCATTCGGCAAAGAAATCTACCAATATGGGCTTATCGCTGTTTATTATCTCCTGAAACGTCATACTCTTTTTTGTTTTTTTTAAATGTTGATGACAGTAGCCCGCCCATAGCTGCGCCGTAAAGGGTACTGTTGACCGGGTTGGAAGTAATGGCGCAACTTCCCGTACTGCAACCGATAAATCTCCAATAGAAATAACCTGCGACTGCCCCGATAGCCATACCGATTAGGGTAAACAAATGTTTTTTAGCGAACTTCTTCATACGTTGTATCTTCTATTTTTTTACTGCTTCGCCGTGAAACGGGTGTATTGCAGCCCGAAGCACCGCAACAGCCTATGTTGAACAAGGGCATTAATGAAAACAGTGCGCCCAATGCAACGAGCAGCCACTCATTTGCCTGAAAGCCCTGCACCATAACGAGGAGGCCCAATGCCAAGCGCACTATACGCATCAAATTCCAACCGTTTAAAATGCTTTGCTTCATCTTTTCTTCTTTTTAAAAGTGTTTATACCAAACGGGAAGTAAAGGGGGCAAAAGCTGATAAACGATGTAAGTATAAAGGCGATTGCCAAAATGCCCAATAGGATTGCCCACGTTCCCGAAATAACGTTGGTGAAATACAATACCGCAATAACAACGGCTATCCCGATGCGGATGGTTTTGTCCGCTGTTCCCATATTCTTTTTCATCTTTTCTGTTTTTTTATCAGGTTGATAAACACTTCCGATTTGGTTCTTGACGGAATACTGTTGTAACAGCCATCCATTGTCTTAATGGTAAAATGTGGCTCAAAGATGGGTTTGTATTCGCAAGGGCAACCTCCAAACGGTGGAAACGATTGGTTAAATTGTTTGTCGAACAGTACGCCTATTATTTTGCCATTTTCGTTTAGCAGGGAAGCCGTTTTCTCTGCATACTCCTTTCGCCTGCCCGGCGGGATGGCACAAAAAAATGTTTGCTCGATGATTAAATCGTAATTGCCCTCATGACCAAAAAAATCCCCGCACAGCACCTTTACCTGTGGCGTACCGGAAAATTTTTCTTTCAACGTTTCAACGGCTTTGGGTGCAATATCAATCAATGTAATATTCATAAATCCTTTTACAAGCAAGTATTCTGCTTCATAGGCATTGCCACAACCCGGAATGAGAATAGCCGCATTTTTGTTGGGGTATTGTTCCATATATTTGGTAATGGCAGGTGAAGCCTGTCCCATATCCCAACCTGTTTCATTCTTCAGCCAACGCTCGTCCCAATAGTTTTGGTCAAGTGGATTTTCGCACTGCGTTAGGCAACATTGTACGTCTTTTTCTTTTTTACTCATTGACCAGCTGATTTACGTTCTGCCAGGTTCCGCCGTTGATGACATTATGAAAGCCATTCTGCTCCAAAATGCTTTTTGCCTGTCCACTTCTGTTTCCGCTCCTACAAAACACAACGATATTTTCCTTTCCCTTGAATTTTGATAATTCTGTTGGTATTTTATCCAACGGAATGTTTACGGCTCCTTTTACGCTTCCCTCCGCAAACTCGGCAGGTGTACGTACATCTACCAGGAAAGCCCCGTCTTTTATGGCTTCGGTAAGCCGGTTGTTATCCGTGTTGCCGAATAAGGCTGAAAAAAATCCCATAGTTTTTTATTTTAAGCGTTCGTACACGATGCTTCTTTGCACCCGACTGTTTTACCCTCTACTGCTAACCATTCTTTCATACCGCCGGAAAAATTCTTTACGTTTTCAAAGCCGTTTTTAGCCAGTATGGAATAAGCGATTGCCGAACGGTCGCCCGCCTGACAATGGATGACCACCTGTTTGTCTTTACTGATTTTATCGAGGTTGTCCGGCAGGGTTCCGACAAAAACATTATCCGCACCGTCTATGTGTCCTGCCTCATATTCGGTTGCTCCCCGAACATCGACTATCTGCACATTATCCTGCCCGATGTAGGTCTTAAATTCGTCCAAAGCAATCACGTCTGCGCTCTGGAGTGCAATGCCCATATCGTTTACATCCGAAATGTAACCGTAGATGTTGTCCAAACCGATACGCATCAGCTTACGGGTCAAATCTTCCATCTGGCTGTCATCAGCTACCAAAATAAACTGCTCCTGATAGTTCAGCAACCAACCGCACCACGTAGAAAAAGAGTTATTTCCCTGAATGTTCAGGCTACCGGGAATAAAGCCTTTAGCGAAATCTGCCTTATTGCGGGTATCTATTACCCTGATGCCTTTTTCATAGGCAGAAACAAATTGTTCTTTGGATAGCTTCGGGTGTTTCGGAACTTCTATCAAGAGTGGACGATAAACTTTGTTCAAATGCTTCATCATTGCAAA
Organism: Olivibacter sp. EAT-5; assembly: GCF_044784325.1. NCBI lineage: Bacteria > Pseudomonadati > Bacteroidota > Sphingobacteriia > Sphingobacteriales > Sphingobacteriaceae > Olivibacter > Olivibacter sp. EAT-5. The sequence continues at coordinate 6,330,607 of NZ_CP173028.1, forward strand.
ATACTTCGGCGGCTCCGGCTGGTCGGCTAACAGGTATTCGGTAAATCCGTTTTCATCTTCGCTATACTGGAACGCCCAATTGCGGATTTTTTCGTACCCTACGGTAGAGCTATGCACCGCTCCCAAAGACTTACCACAAGCGGAGCCTGCCCCGTGTGCCGACCATACCTGAACGTATTCGGGAAGCGCAGCAAACTTTTTCAACGATTGGAACATCTGTTTGGCTCCGGCTTCTTTTGTTCCGATAAGTCCTGCGGCTTTCTCTAACAAATCAGGACGACCAATATCGCCGACAAATACAAAATCGCCTGTGAATACCATAACGGGCTTGTCCGTTGCCGGATGGTCGGTCAGTAAAAAGCTGATGCTTTCGGGCGTGTGACCAGGTGTGTGCATTACCTCCAATGTGAGGTTGCCCACTCTAATCATATTGCCGTCTTTCAGCCCTTTGTGCGGGAATTGATATTGCCAGTTTTCGCCTCCCTCGTCCGAAAGGTACATCGTTGCCCCGGTTACTGCCGCCAGTTCCCTTGAACCGCAAAGAAAGTCTGCGTGTATGTGGGTTTCGGCAATGTGCGTGATGCGGATATTATTCTGCTTTGCGATTTCGAGATATACATCAATATCCCTTTGGGCATCTATTACGATTGCCTCGCCCGTAGCCTGACAGCCTATTACATAACTGCCCTGTGCCAAACTTTTATCATAAACGTGTTGAAAAAACATACTGATTTATTTTTATCGTTATCATTCTTTTTACTACTGCAAATTTCCGTTACTTATTTTTCCTGTACAGCTACTTTAGTTACATAAGGACAGGAAGACTACATTTTCCCTTTCATCATTTTATTCCAGTACATATAGGGGAGCATATATTTCTTTAGCAGCCACAACCGCCAATGCTCTTTGTAGCTGTTGAACACCAGCATAAATTTCAGCATAGGGTCGGGTGTAAACTCATTCTTATAATTAAACTCTGCGAGTGTCATTTTGCCGTACCCTGTAACCAATGGGCAGGACGAATACCCGTCATAAGATTTATTGTCTGCGGGCTTATGGGCAAGTAGTTTCAGGATATTATCCACCACTACGGGAGCCTGCTTGCGAATGGCTGCACCTGTTTTCGCCGTTGGCAATGCCGCTACGTCGCCCAATCCGAAAATGTTAGGGTATGTCTTGTGTTGCAGGCTGTTTATATCCACATTCAGCCATCCTGCCTCATTGCACAAACCTGATTTTATCAGAAATCCGGGAGCAACCTGCGGGGGAGCCAGATGCAGGAAATCAAACGGTATTTCAATGACGGACTGCCCCTGTACCCGTTCTCCTAAAACATTGCCCTCGTTGACCACACACTTGTTTTCATCGGGTGCGATGTTCTGGAAATAGGCAATTTTCTTGTCGGGGTCAATCTTTACCGGGGCATAGAATGGTTTGAAATGAACGTTATACCGATGGATAACTTTCATGAGTGTTTCGGCAATAACCTTTACGCCGAAAATGACTGAACCTGGCGTGGCAAACACCACATTTGTTTTTTTATCCAGTCCTTTCCTTTTGAAATAATCTGCCGCCAGATACATAATCTTCTGTGGTGCGCCACCACATTTAATGGGTGTGGTGGGCTGTGTAAAAATGGCGTTGCCTCCTTTGAAGCCCTGCAAGCATTTCCACGTATATTCAGGGTCTATGTAGTTGCTGCAAACTACGCCTTTGGCAAGGGCTTCTTCCAAGCCAGCTATCAATGAAAGGTCGTACACAAGCCCCGCAGCTACGATTAAGTAATCATAACCGATGCTGCCGCATTTTTCTGTTTCCACCTTGTTTTCTTCGGGGCGGAGTATCGTTGCCTTGTCTTTAATCCATTCCACGCCGGAGGGAATGAGCGATGCTTCTTCCATGATGGTCTTCTCCATTTTGTAAGTGCCTGCACCTACCAATGTAAAAGCGGGCTGATAGTAGTGCTTTTCGGACGGTTCAATAATGGCAATGGATAAACCGGGTTGCTTGTTCTTTAATTGAGCAGCAACCATAATACCTCCCGTACCTCCGCCAATAATGAGTATTTGAAAATGCTTTTCCATATGACAATGATTTTAGTGTAACAATGTTTCCTTAACGATGATGTAGATGCCCATTACCAGCACAAACCATCCGAAAGCGGGCTTCAACTTGGAAGCCTTTATTTTTGTAGAAAGGTAACTGCCTATCAGTATGCCGATGATGGCAATGGAAGCGATGCTTAATAGAAAGCCCCATTGTACGGAAGTATGGGGCAGGGAAAAGAGGAAGCCCATTAAAGAGTTGATGGAAATAATGACCAATGATGTGCCTACGGCTGTTTTCATCGGCAATTTCAGCAGGTTTACCAAAGCAGGGATTATCAGGAAGCCACCGCCTGCGCCAATCAGTCCGGTTATCACGCCGATAAAAATTCCCTGTAATAGAATTTGCAGATAATTAATTTGTTGCTTTTGTAATGCTTCATCATCTTCCTTTCTGATTTTTTTTATCATACTGTAAGATGCTGCAATCATCAGTATGGCAAAGAGCAGCATCAACAGCATATTCTTGGTTATGGTGTAGTTCCCGATAGTGAAGACCTCTTGCGGGATAGCCGGAAGTACATATTCCCTTGTCAAAAAAATAGATGCAATGGACGGAATACCGAAAACAAGTGCTGTTTTGATACTGACCAATCCTTTTTTGAAATAAGAGAATGAACCGACAACGCTCGTTGAGCCAACGATGAAAAGGGAGTAAGCGGTAGCCAATACTGCATCAAGGCTAAACAGGTAAACCAGTACAGGAACAGTCAGAATACTGCCACCGCCACCGATTAGCCCTAAAGAAATACCAATAAAAATTGATGCCGAATACCCTGCTATATCCATAGATTTCTGAATTGATACTACAAATTTGCACCAATCCAAAAACCTGTACAGTTACATTTGTTACATAAGGGTGATTTTGTTCCTGCCCAATCGAACCGTCCCCATTTCTTCCAACTGTTTCAGCAGCCTCGACACGACTACACGGGCAGTACCCAATTCATTGGCTAATTGTTCGTGGGTAATGTTCAGGATATTATTTCCGGTAAGTTCCTGCTTCTTGCGCAGCAGAGCCAATAAGCGTTCATCTATCTTTTTAAAAGTGATGGCATTGACTATTTCTAAAAGTTCCTCGAAACGCTTGTGGTACAAACGGAAGATATAGTCCAGCCATTGGGGGTACTCTTTGATGAACAAGGCTACTTTATCCATTGGCAAAAAAAGGATTTCTGCATCCTCTTCCACTTCGGCTTTGACCTTGCTTGTTTCATTGTGCATCCCACCCAAAAATGACATAATGCAGCTTTCTCCGGCTTTGATGTAATACAGCAAAATCTCCCTGCCGTCTTCTTCTGTTCGGATAACTTTAAGGGTTCCTTTAGTAACAATAGGAATAGAACGAATGGATGAATTTTCATTCAGAATAACGCTTCCTGCTTCATATTCTTTTCGTATGCTGTTTTCATAGAGTTTCCCCACCAATTCAGGAGAGGATTTAAATTCTGTTATCTGTTCCAATGGTTCCATCTGCAAATTTTTAAGGCTTACTTATTCATAATACGGTTATATATCTGCTAATTACCATATTGAAATACGCAACCTGCAAATTTACACAATCTGCTTGCTATATACAGTAACTTTTGTTACAAAATGAATGATTTTATCCCTCTTGCACCAAATGCTGCAAGTTCGGGTCGTTCTTGATGCGTTCCATTTCACTTACAACAATAGTCAGGATGTCTGATTTTATCTGTTTGTAATTGCTTTCAATTTGCTGTTTCATTTTATCCTCGCCCTGTTCATCTACAAAAGATAGGATTTGTGGTATTTGCTGATAGGCTTTAGTTTCGGCAGCTACCTTTTCATTATCCACTACAATTTCGGCGTGGAAAATCTTTTGCTCAATGCGTTCCTCAAAGTTATCTGATACAGAACCTACAAACATACCCTGCGTTAAGGTTGAAATTTTGGAAGCCGGAATAAGGCTGTCTAACTGTGTAGAAATAGAGGTGGATTTATCATTACGGTTGATCGTCATACTCTGCCTTTTCTGCAATACTTTTCCAAAGCGTTCAGATAGGCTCTTTGCAGTTTCGCCCACAACCTGCCCGCTAAAAATATTACCGACCGTGTTCTGAATAACCTTAGCTTCTTTATCGCCATAATCCCGTATTAATTGACTAAAATCCTGAAAGCCCAAACATACAGCCACCTTATTACTTCTCGCCGTTGCGATAAGATTGTCCAGTCCCCTGAAATAAATCGTGGGCAATTCGTCTATGATAACGGAACTCTTTAATTGCCCTTTTTTATTAATGAGCTTTACAATTCTTGAATTGTACAAACCCAATGCTGCGGAGTAAATGTTTTGGCGGTCGGGATTATTACCCACGCACAAAATTTTAGGCGCTGCCGGGTTATTGATGTCTAATGAAAAATCATCGCCTGTCATAACCCAATACAATTGTGGGCTAATCATTCTTGATAACGGAATTTTTGCCGATGCAATCTGTCCCTGTAATTGGTCTTGTGCGCCGCCCTGCCACGCATCCATAAAGGGCGATAAATAATTTTCCAGTTCAGGATATGATGTCAATATTGTAAATACGTCTGCGTATTTTTTATTCAGCAATTCAATAGCGTGAGGGAAAGTGCAATGCTTGCCATTATCATAAATTTTCAAAAACCAAATAATGGCAGCAAGCAGGATAATCGGGCTTTCCACGAAAAAATCGCCTTGCTTCTGTATCCACGACCTGTTGAGGTTCAGCATTATGGTATAAGCCGCTTCGTAGGCATCGGATATATCCGTCATAAAATCGGGATTGAGTGGATTGCAACGGTGGCTCTTGCGTGGGTCGTCAAAATTTATCACGTAAAATTTTGGCTGAACTTTGTATTTATCCCTGTGCTTCAGCAAATGATTGTAAGCGATGGTAGAAAGGTCGTCGAATTTGAAATCGTAGATGTACATACTAAAGCCTTTCTCAATCTGCTGCTTGATATAGTTGTTTACGATGGCATACGATTTACCGGAACCCGGAGTACCCAACACGATGGATGCCCTGAAAGGATTTACAATGTTTATCCAACCGTTGTTCCATTTGCCTTTGTAGTAAAATTTGGTGGGCAGGTTGACGGAATATTCATTTTCCATCAATTTGGTTTCCTGCTGGAAGCTCTCGTTTTCATTATTGAAAACGTCGTCCATCAGGTTAGTGCGCAGCAATCGGCTCATCCATACACCAGCCATCAGTAAGGCGATATAGCCTGACGATATAGTCAGCATATACAGGAATGTGCCTGTTGCCGGGGATAGTTTTAGCAATGGCGTGTTGAGAAAGAACAATAAAAAACCAATCCCCAAAGCCACATAGATTTTGCTCCACGTAATTTTTTCATCTTTAACGCCCTTAGTTCCCAAACAGCTCAACGCCAGCAATACTAATGCAAAGGCTTTGGTATAAAGGGTATGCGAAAACAGCCCTGCTGTTCGCTGAAAATTGCCCAATATTTTGTTGATTAATTCTAATGTCCAGCCACGTTCTATAAAGAACCCGTAACAGAACCAATACAAGTGCATCAACACTATGATGATACTTACTGCACGCATAAAAGCCATTATTTTGGCTAAGCCTCTTAAATCGTCTTCTCCCTGCATTTTTATAAAATTTTAAATGTTCGGGCGTGAATTTATGGGCTGTATAGTGCGGTTATAAGAATGTGGCAGTCAGTGGCATTAAATGGCAGTGTTTGGCTGTAAGTGGCTCTAATCCTTTGCAGATAATTCAATCATTTTTTTTAAATTTATAGTTGTGAAAATCAGTTTGCTTTTCTCATTAGTTGGAACAAGCAAGATTTAAAAGAGGAATGCGATGAATTGGAACAATCCAGATGCGTATCCCGGAGAAACTGAAGACGAATATGAAATTCGGAAAAGCAAAGAAAGTCAAGCTGCTACCGGATTAATGTCGGGAATAATAAAGTTTTTTTTTCGTTCTAAAAATCGGGGCGATTTTCGGTGTGTTCTTTTATGCCGGATTTTTACTGTCACAAAAACTAAGGGGCAAAGAAACTGATAACTTTAAAGTTTGGGGGTTCTCCATCTTATTTGCCTACTTTATTTTCTGCATCGTTTATTTTTTGAAAGGAACCATTATCGGGTTACGGCGAAAGAACCGGAAGCTATGGGTATTGCCCTGGGCAATCTGTGTGCTACTATGCTGTATAGTTTCTGCATTTATCATAAAATCAATAGTAGCCGGAATGTTCAGTATTACTGAACGGGAAAGTATCTTGTGTATCGGGCTAAGCTGGGGAGCGTTCGTACTTTCTGCATTATACATCTACGGTATTTATCAGTTCAAAACACCCACTGCACCTAAGATTTTGCAGTGGAGTTATGCTTTGGGGCTAAGAGTTGCTACATAATAAGCACATAAAAATCTATTAATGCCCTCGCTTGCGTTTACGTTTCTTCTTCATTCGGTTGGCAAAATCCTGTTCCTCGTAATCTTCGCCCTGGGCTTCGGGAATAAGCAAACCGCCCAACGCTTCAACTAATCCGTCTTCATTTTTATCGGTATTAATAAAATCAAATAAATGGTGCGGTTCTTCCGTAGGAAGATCTGCATAATTTGTTCTTGTTGTTTTTGGTTTTAACTCATCAGGCTCTTTGATGTTGGGCTTAATGTTGTTGTTCCAATAATCATTAAATACGTTGGCAGAAAGTTCTTTTGCCAGCCGTGATCCGTTCCATACCTTTTTTGAATTGTGGTCGATGAATGTCATACCGTAGATCCGTCCTGTATCGTTTCTGCGTACCACTACATTAATGCCCTGTTCGCCCAACTGCTTTTTAAAAGCCTGCTCATCGCTCGTGGTTTGCAGGGCAATGGTAACGGCTGATTTTAAGGTCTGCTTAGTCGGGTGGTCTTTCAAAGCCGTTTTGCATTTCGCAAAATGCAATTCCAAACCTGCCAGTCCTGCACTTTTTCCAAACAAAGAAGCCTTGAACGGATGTCCGGCTCTTTCTCCTTTTTCATTCAATGGAATGTACAACAAACCCTGCTGTGCCTTGCCGTGTAACTCTCCCTCCACTTTTTCAGTAGTAATATTAAACAGGGAAAGCAAGGCATTGTATTCGCCCAAAGTTTGGAATTGATAATAGTTTGGCAGGTGGCGCACTACTGAAGCTATTTGGCTTTTGACATCGCCAGCTTTGTAATTTACGGGGCGGAAAACCTTGTCGTTCTGCTGGCGCTCCTTGTCCGTGGCTGGTATTAAATGGTGCTGTTTTTCCAATTCTCGGCAAACATTCATAGATCGCATTTTCTCGAACTTGTCCGAAATCTTTTTGCCGTTTTCGTCCACGCAAACCGAAACAATATGAATGTGGCTACGGTCAATATCGGTATGTTTGAATACGATAAAAGGCTGTTCGCCGTAGCCCATTTCACGCATATACTGCTGTGCCATTTCCCTAAATTTATCATCACTAACGGTATCATTCGGGTCGGGATTGAGCGAAATATGCAGCGTATGTTTTTCCGTATTGCGGTTTGCCAGCAGATACGGAGCGAAAGATTGGGCTAATTGTGCGACGGTATATTGTCCGTTTGCGGTTTCAATAATCTTATTAGCGAACAAAATTTGCCCGTTTTCCTTTTCGATTTTCAGGTTGTTATACGCCAACGCACCGTATAAATTTTCACTTCTTCCGATTTTAGCTATCATTTCTACGGCTGTTTTTTGAGGTGTTTGGCTTCAAACTCTTCGGTTATCTGAATGATTTTTTGACACAACATTGCCATTTCAGCCGTCTGTTTTTCCAGTTTGTAAAGAAATGCTGCGGCTTTTTTCTCCGAAAAATGGCGGTACAGCAGCTTTACAATCTGGTTATAGTTTACACCTATTGCCCGGAACTGACTGTGAAACGAAGTCAGCCGCATATAAAAATCAACCGTTCCTTTATCAATTTTAACCGACTTCATTTCCTTTCCGAACAACTGTGAAATGATAAACTTGGCTTTATTGGGCATTCCTGATGCTTCAAAAAGCGATAAAAGTTTGGCATTTTCCTTATCTGTCAATCGGAATACGTGGCGGTGTGTGCTGGGGTCGAGCTTCGGCTTGCGCCCGCCTTTGTTCTGTTTACTGTTATTGTTCTCGTTCATCACTAATCCATTTATAATCTACACGAAAAGCCGACTTCGGAGGTTTTTTCTGCCCCCTGCAAAGGGCAAGTTGTTTTGAGGCACTAAACTCGGTTTAGAGTGCCTCAAAACACAACTTGCCGTGTTCCGGTGAACACAAAAATCCGCCCTGCGGGACGGATTGGATGTAACAGGGAAAAACGGCTTGTTGCCGTTCCCGTTACCTCCCAATATGTCAAAAGTCATTTGCATAAATCCGTTAATAAAAATCACAATACAAAGTAAAGCCCTGTTCCCGATAGCGTTGCACTGTGCCACAGTGCCAAACAGTGCAACACACCGCCAAACAATGCCACAGGCGTACAATCGAATGAAATTGATTGGTTCTTTGCTCTTGAATGATGGCAGGAAGACAGGCAGCCCGTGCTTCAGGAATAGCAGACAGCACGCATTCAGGAACGTAGGCAAACCTGCCTCCCTGATTGCAGGAATGCAAGAAAGCAAGAAAGCAAGATTGCACGACTGCCCGAAAGCGTGAACACTTGCTATCCAACTATACGGCTCGCCTGAATGATTGGTTGATTGACGGAATGAAAGAATGACGGCAAGCCTGCCTGATAAGCTACCGGAATGATTGCAAGGCTACTGTACTGCAAGGAAGCAGGCAACCCTGATAGCTTTCCTGAATGAAAGTGTGAAATCAGAACGGCTTTCCGGAACGCCTGCAAGCCTGAAAACAGGAATTTGAAAACTTTAAATTTTAAAAATATGGACACAAAAAAGAAACCTCTGTTTGTCGCCTTTTCTTCTCAAAAAGGCGGCGTTGGCAAAAGCACATTCACTACGCTTGTCGCCAGTACGATGCACTATCGCTTGGGCTACAACGTAGCCGTATTTGATGCGGATTTTCCGCAGCATAGCCTGATGAAAATGAAAACCCGTGATTTGGCAATGGTAATGGAAAACGAGGCGTTGAAAAAACTGGCATATAAGCAATTTACCACCATCAACAAAAAAGCCTATTCCATTATGCAGCACAAAGCGGATAGCGTACTGGATGCGGCGCACGAATTTGTAAACACTTATCCCATCCCGCTTGATGTGCTGTTCTTCGACCTGCCGGGAACAGTGAACACGCCCGGCATCCTGAAAGCATTAGCAGGTATGCACCACATTTTTACACCCATCACGGCAGACCGTGTAGTAATGGAAAGTACGCTCATCTTCACACAGCTTTTACAGGACGTGATTATGAAAAAAGGCGAAACTTCCATACAGACCATTAACCTGTTTTGGAACCAGGTGGATGGCAGGGAAAGCACGCCATTATATGGCGTGTACAACCAGCTTATAGCTCAACTGGGGTTAAGCCTGATGCAAAGCCAAGTGAAGAACAGTACCCGTTTTCGAAAAGAAAGTGAAGCGGGTAGCAAAGTGGTTTTCCGTTCTACTGTAATGCCTCCCGATGAACGCTTGATGAAAGCCTGCCAATTGGATTTGTTCATCAATGAATTTTTAAAAATCGTTCAATTATAGCCTTATGGAAAAAGATAATAAAAGGAAAGCCACGCCAGACATCAACGAAGAGTTGATGATGAACCTGATGGTAGACGGCATTAAAAAAGACGGCATACAGCTTCCTCCCGAACCATCTGAAGAACCGAAAAAGGAAACTGTAAAAGAAGAAGCAAAACAGGAAGAATTACTTCGAAGCAAGCCAGTACAAAGGGAACGGAACCGCACCAAGAAAAACCTTGACGGGAGCTACGGCGAACACTTTTTGAAAACCCACACAATGACAAAACGGGGCGATAAAAGCATTTATATCCGGCAGGAATACCACGAACGGCTATCCCGTATTGTACAGGTTATTGGTAAGGATGCCATACCCCTGTATGCTTACCTTGACAATATACTGGAACATCATTTTGAAATGTTTGAGAAAGCAATCACAGATGATTTCAACGAAAAGTTTAAACCTATTTTTTAAAGCACCTGGTTATGGAAATAGTAATTGTGATTTGTCTGCTCATCGTCATTGCCCTGCTTTTGCAAGACAAGATTGTCATTAAAAAAAGTTCGGAGGAAAAGCCTGTGCAGGAAAAGGTTAACCCGAACCTCCCCGATATTATGGGACAGCCTAAGCCAATAAAGAGCCAATTAGTGCCAAAAACTGCCAATGAACGTCAAATAATGGAACCGGAGATAAACTCTGATAATTTAGACATCGAATACGACGAGAACGAAAACGTCAGTATTCAAGTTCCGCAGGAAGAACTGGACGAAGTTTTCAGCAATATACCTGATTTGGACGAAGAGGAAGAAGAATGGAACAGCTACGGAATATCCGGTGGCGATAACAGTCTTGCCCAAGGGGTTACCTACGATGAACTAAGCTCCATGGGAACATTGCTCCAAAAAGAAAATTTGGAACAATCCCAAAAGGAAACAGCGGTTGCCATAGTTCAGAAATTACAAGGAACTGAATTATTCAGCTTACTGGAAAATTCCATAGAGGGTGCTTCCCGAAAAATTGCCGAGCTTTTAGATAGCACCCTTTTTGATGAAACGGAGGACGGTTCTTCCACTTTGCGGAAAAATGACTTGAGTGATTTTGACATTGGGGAGTTTGTGTAGGCAAACTCCCTTTTGCGTTGATTAGGGTTTAGATGCGTCAAATGTAACTAACATTCACCTATTTACATCAATCTCTTAAGTCTTAATATGGAAACTGTTTCGTTATTTTGGAAATTTATCATTAATAAAAGGAAATAACATTTGAATATTGGAAATTTATTTCTATATTTGCTTTCGTAAACAAGAAATAAACAAAGTAAATGCTCAAATACTTCAGTATAATACAAGCTTTAAGCAGATCCGCACTAGCAACACCAAACGAAGCTATCATGCATCAAATCAGAAGACTGAAAGAAAGTCTTGAAAAAGATGGCTTTACCAAAGAGGCAAAATCATTGCAGGCATTGTTAGTTGCTTCCGAATCAGCACTCGACATGGCTCCTAGTAAGATTCAAAGATCTTTTGTGGTATTAAAAGGCGAAGAATTGACTACTAAAACTTCTATCCCTGTAGACAAGGAAACATCAACACCATTAGCAGAGATTTTTTTTCCTGATAATCTTCCAGAAACAGCTCCGATGTTCGATGATAACATTCAACTTGCAATTCAATCAATTGTAAATGAATGGAGGAAATTTGATCAACTAATGGAAATCAATGCAACACCAGCAAGTTCTTGTTTAATTTATGGAGCACCTGGGACTGGAAAAACTCATTTAGCCAAATGGATTGCTAAACAAATTGGATTACCTGTAGTTCTTGCAAGGTTGGAAGGTTTGATGTCTTCCTATCTTGGTACGACTTCTCGTAACATTGGAAATTTATTTGCATTTGCCAATAGATATAAGTGCATTTTACTCCTTGATGAGTTTGATGCAATAGCTAAGCTTCGCAATGACCCGCAAGAGGTTGGTGAAGTCAAAAGAGTAGTTAATACACTATTACAAAGTCTTGATTCCCGCCACGAAAAAGGTTTTACCATCGGGGTAACTAATCATGAAAGTCTTTTAGATCCTGCTATTTGGAGACGGTTTGATATTCAGGTTGAAATCCCCAAGCCTTCTCCTGAAGTTATGATTCAATTGCTTAACAGTTTTATTAAACCATTAGAATTCAATGAAAGCGAAATAAAGTTTTTAGCATGGTGCCTGGATGGTTCATCCGGTGCGGATGCTGAAATGCTTTCTAAATGGCTGAAAAGAGCTTTTGTGCTTGAAAAAAAAAGCAATATCGTAGAGGTCATGAAACAATTTGCCTTACTCAATTCTGGGAGAGTTGACACCAAAAAGAGAAACATAATGCTTCATAGTGATGAAGATTTTATCAATATGTTATTAAATGACAAAGTTTACTTTTTTAAACAGAAAGATATTGCCTCTCTGTTCGGGATGACACCATCAACTTTAAGTAAGCAGTTGTCAAAATTCAAAGATTCTGAAAAAATATAAGTTATGGCAAATAGTCCTGTTCAAATCGTATTAAATAGCGACGCTTTTATTGAGGCTTTAGAAAACAATGGCGGAGGCGGCTCAAAAGACTTTTTTGCCGGAAATGATAATGAATTTATTGAGCATCGAGATAATATTCAAAATCAACTCAACGAGATTAAAAGCATGCAATTGGTAAGTAGCTTTTCCAGAGTTTCTTATGCAAAAGTTACGTTAAAGCAATCCGCATTAGCCAAAAGTCATCGACCAACTTCACAAGTTTTTAAAAGAGATATTGCACCAGTAATTGGAGCAGGTGATTTAGGAGAGTTATTTGTAGAGCTAACTCCTGAAAGTATAGACAAAATAAATAATAAAGTTGGACAGGCTGAAACCGAAACTAGATATAAAGAAAAGAACGGCAAGAATGAGCCTAATCCTTCAAGATTGAGGAGCGAAATCGGTGCAATTGAAGAAATAGCACCTTACACTGCGAGTGATAAAAGAAGCTTTTCTGTTAAAGAAGCTGTAAACTGGCTATCTAACCCTCAAACTGGTGGAGCATATATGGTGGAATTATTTGAAGCTCCGCCAGTGAGACAAGATTGGGATTTGCTGAGTAAATACAAATTTGAATTATTTGATAGTTTTTTTGGAGGTATTGCAAATTTAGGGACAGGCATATTTGTCTCAAGAATTACGACTGGTCAGGGTTCAGCGGTTGTGTTCGGCATTAAATTAGAAAATAGTGATTCAACACCCGTAATACAGCTCTACTCATCATCAACAGCTGGCAAATCGGGAGAGAGAAAATCAATTGACTTAAATTTGGAAAGACATAACCAATTGTTGGAATATTTGGGAAATCATCCATTGGTAAAAAAGGTTACTCTTCCCCCAATCATTACACAAAGCCTAACTGTCAAGTCTCAGTTGAAAGGTGAAAACTTTACTATTTCAGCCCCTGACCATAAAGGTTCATATCCTAAAGTATGTATTGTAGATGGAGGTGTTTCAGATATTTATGGCGACTGGATTGAGGACCGTTGGGGATTAATCAGCAATGCTGACAAAGATGAAAATCACGGTACTTTTATAGCAGGATTAGCAATATTTGGGCAACAATTAAATGGAAATGCTATTTGCAGGGAAATTGATGGTTGTAAAATTATAGATCTTGATATTTTACCTCGTGTAGATAGATATAGCTCATACTATTCAAAACCCTTAGAATTTTTCAATGAGCTTGAAACTGCTGTTCAAGAATTAAAAGCTAGAACAGGAGTTAGAATATTTAACTTTAGCTTGAATATAGAAGAACACGCATCAACAACTGGATATAGTGTCCCAGCCCAAATTCTAGATAAAATTGCCGAAGAAAATGATGTTGTTTTTGTTATTTCGGCAGGTAATACTCATCCAAGGGATATAAGAAAGGAATGGCCTTCTGATCATTTTGATGCATTGAAAATATTAGCATCTTCTAGAAATGACGCTATTAAAAAACCAGCTGAAAGCTGTCGTAACATTAGCGTTTCAGCATTAAACCCGCCACATTTGGATGGCGTAGTTCCATATGCTTTAAGCAACTATAGTTGTCGTGGTCCCGGCTTACGAGTTGGCCTTAAACCTGATTTTGCACATATAGGTGGGTCAGGAACTATTCATCCGTCATTGGGACACGGCCTTCTATCTTTAGATCCTACGAGTAAAATTGTCGATGGTTGTGGAACCAGTTATGCTGCACCTAATGTGGCAAAGACCTTAGCTAGTCTTGACTATTCGATCGAAGGTGTCGTTTCAAGGGAAACATTAATAGCTCTTGGTATTCATCATGCGGTATTACCTGAATCCCTTAATGATAAGAACTTAAGAAATGTTACCAAACATTTGGTTGGATTTGGCATGCCTGATGGTTCAGAAGATATTTTGAATGGAAATCCGTCCGCAATAACATTAGTATTTGCAAACCGTGCTATAAGTGGACATAAAATGAGTTTCAAATTTTCTTGGCCTTCAAGTTTGGTGAGAGACGGTAAATGTTTTGGACATGCTAAACTCACGATAGTAAGCACACCGAGATTTGATTATAGATTTGGCTCTGAGTTTGTCAGAATAAATATTGACGCAGCCTTAAGACAGTTGCAAAAGGACGGTAATTATAAAGGAAGATTAAATGCTATTTATACGCCAGAAGATGGTGATGGTAGTTTGTATGAAAAGGATCAGATTGAACATTCGTTCAAATGGAGTCCTGTGAAAGTTTATGAGAAAACATTCCCCCGTGGAGTTGGACCATCTACAGAATGGAAGCTAGATGTCGAGTACTTATCAAGAGATGGTGTAACTATACCTGCTGCAGGAGTACCATTTACAGCGATATTAACCATTTCAGATCCTAATAGTGAAAAACCGGTATTTAATGACATGCGACAAATGTTGCAATCACTCGGAGTTCAAGCTGTTGATATTAAAACTGCCGCTCGAATTGTACCAAGAGTTTAATTTACGAAAACTAAAAATATTATTATGGCAAATTATCATGTAACACAGAAGAAAGGACAAGAAGGTTGGAATGTCCAAAAAGAGGGTGGCAAAAAGGCTTCGGCCATTGTTAGCACTCAAAAGCAAGCGGAACAACTTGCAAAACAGTTTTCATCAAATAATGGTGGCGGAGAAGTTAGGATACACCGACCAAATGGTGGACCTATACGAGATAGCGACACTGTAAAGCCAGGAAATGATCCAAAGTCAATTAAAGACACTAAGTTCTAATGAAAAAAAGATTAAGAAAATAAAAAACCAGGCTTAAATCACCTGGCTTCAAATTCCTTTAAAGGAAACAAAAGCCCTTGCAAGGCTCTTGGTGGTATTGTTTTCGCACTTCAAAACTACCTCCTTTATTTGAAATAAACAAGCTTTTCGTGATTTTAAACCTTCTACCCGTACAATTCAGGTAGTTGGGCTTGGTATTAATAGAATAAAATTTCAATTGCATCAGAATTAAACTATCGTAGGGTACGCTCTATTTATTGTCGAAATGATAGGCAATAAGCAATTAAATATTAATTAATATCAAATTAAAATTCAAGATGAATTCAAATAATCATCAAGGGGAATCGCATTCCCAAAATTCAAAAGTACCTCTAACTTTTGTAATAGAAGGCAAAGAGTATGAAACATTTGATCAGTACAAAACAGGGGCAGAATTAAAACAACTAGCTGGGATACCTTTAGATACCGAGTTGTTTTTGTCAATTAGCAAACCATATCAGGATGAGCTTATTGAAAATGAGAAACAAGTTAACTTGGCTCGACCTGAAACCGAGTATTTCTTCGTAAAGAAAAAGCTTCAGTTCTTCATTAATAACAAACCCTTTACTTGGTATAAGCAATACATAAGAGGTGTTCAAATCAGAGAACTGGGCAATATATCTGCTGAAGATGATATCTTCCTTGACATCAAGGAAGGTTGGCAAGACGATCAAATATTAGATGATGAAGTCGTTGATTTAGCTCGTCCGGGTAAAGAGAAGTTTTTCTCTAAACCAAGACCTACTGAGTTTACAATTATTGTCAATGCTCGTCCACATATTTGGAAAGAAGCAAACATCTCTTTTGAGCAGTTGGTTGTGTTAGCTTTCGGATCATACGATAATAACCCAAACAAGGGTTATACGGTTACTTATAGCAGAGGCTGGGAACCTAAACCAGAAGGCACTATGGTTAAAGGTTCAGTTGTTCGTGTCAAAAATAAAATGATCTTCGATGTCACAGCAACTGATAAATCATAGTCCAGACCTTAAGCGTCTAAGAGACGAAGGTTATGAGATCGAGGTACGTGGTGGATATTTACTTATCCACCATATACCCTATGTCGATCAAAACAGGCAGATACTATACGGAGTGTTAGTAAGTACACTCACGTTAAGCAATAATAACAAGACAGCAACTCCGGATAATCATGTTATACATTTTATCGGGGATAATCCCTGTGGTTCTGACGGTACAATTATCACTGCCATTCAACATAGTAATTCTAATTCTGTACTGAACCATCAGATTACGGTAAACAGATCTTTTTCAAATAAGCCTCCTGCCGGATATCCGAACTACTATGAAAAGGTCAAGAGGTATGCAGACATCATTTCGGCACCGGCTAAATATCTGGATTCTTCAGTAACGGAAAAGACTTTTAAGGTGATAGTAGACAGTGCTAATGAAACAGTATTCCAGTACATTGATACCAATTCGAGTCGAGCTAACATAGAAGTAATTAATGCAAAATTAGAAGGACAGAAAATTGCAATTGTTGGTTTAGGAGGAACTGGAGCATATATTTTAGATATGGTTGCTAAAACACCGGTGAAGGAAATCCATCTTTTTGATGGGGATAGCTTTGACCAACACAATGCATTCCGTTCGCCAGGTGCTGCATCAATGAGTGACCTTAATGAAAATTCGAGAAAGGCTGCATATTATCAAAAGTTGTATTCTAACATGCACAAGTACATTTATATCCATGACTACTATGTGAAAAAAGAGAATCTATTAGAATTAGATAAAATGGATTATGTATTTGTATGTGTTGATAAAAATGCAGCTAGGAAAATGATAACAGATTACTTGGCTAGTATCGGTATTCCGTTCTCTGATGTAGGTTTAGGTGTGAATGTCGTTGATGACAAGCTTACGGGTGCTGTAAGAGTTACTTCTGCCACCCGTGACAAGAATGACCATTTACCTCTTCGGATTTTTTCAGAAGACTCCGATAATAACGAATATGCTACTAATATTCAGATTGCGGAATTAAATGCATTGAATGCAATTTTTGCTATCCTGAGATGGAAGAAGCTATCTGGAATTTATGTTGATTTGGAAAATGAGCATCATAGCTCATATGCTATTAGTACATCTAAAATTTTTAATGAAGATGTCGTTACAGCATAAGTTCGTTGAATTCATTCCTGAGAAGGTTGAGGAGGGCATTTTATACGTCTCAATCGAATACTGCACTGCAATACATAAATGTGTATGTGGCTGTGGTAATGAAGTAGTGACTCCATTATCTCCGACAGATTGGAGGTTGACATTTAATGGCAAATCAATTACGCTTCATCCGTCTATAGGCAATTGGAATTTTGAATGTCAGTCTCATTATTGGATAAGGAACAATAAGATTGAGTTTGCCGGTCATTGGACAGAAAAGGAAATCCGTCTAGGTAGAGAAAATGACTTAGAACGTAAGACGGAGTATTTTGAAATGCCGGAGATTCCAAAAGAAGAACCAGTTATTCAAGAAAGTCAAAAATCCACTATTTGGCAGAAAATCTCCAAATTCTTTCGATTTTAGAACTTTGATTTTTATTTCTATAAAGCCGAAGGTAATTCTTCGGCTTTATTCATTTATTATCTTTTGCTTATCTAATACTAATTAATTCAAGTTGCTAGTTAATTGCTTTGCTTAGTTGCAACCCAAAAACAAACAGCGTTAATTTTATTAGGAATCCATCTAAGGTTACTGCGTGTATCGTTCTCGGGAACATCTTTTTAATATCGCTGATAGCTGTTTCTACCCTTTTTCTCATTTTCAGCTTTTCCCGCCTCTGTTCCACGGTATCCATCCTTTTGGAATTGGATTTTCTCTGGATTTTCAACAATACAGCCTTTCTTTCAAAAGCGCTGTCTTCCAGCCGATAATCCAGATAAGCGCTGTCGCCGTATACCGAAGCCTCTGCCGGAAGCTTGTCTATCATTTTACCCAGTGCCTTTGCATCGGCTGTCTTTCCCGGTGTAAAATGGAACGCTATGGGTATGCCGTCCCCGGTGGTAAGCAGCTGCACCTTTACGCCATAAAAATAACTTCTCATGCTTGCGGTGTAGCCCCTCCACTTTTTGTCGTTCACTATCCTGCAGTTCGGAATCCGCATGTTGTTGCAGACGGCCACCGGAAAGGAGTCGATGATGTAATGCAGCTCACAGCAAAATTCTTTAAAGTAGCCGCTGACAATCTCGAACAGGCTATAGAGCAGCGTGCCAACTTGATGGAGCCGTCTGTTGAACCTGCTCTTGTCGAGCATGTCGGGAATAAATCCGTACTGCTTCATAAAATGGATTGCAGACGAATGGTTTCCGTAGAAGCTGGTTGATGAAACTATAGCTGTCAATATCACCTCGCTGTCACTAACTTTGCGCCTCTTATCCTCCACATGTCCAATTCCTTTCAAAATATCATCGATTAAACAAAAAACTGAAATAATTTTGTCCCTGGTAAGCATCATCATTTGAGTGTTTAGTTGTCGTTAACCAAATCTCTCATTTTTGATGCTTACTTTTTATTCCTTAACTAGCAACTTGAATTAATTAAGGTTATTTTCCTGCAATAATTTCGCATAGTTCCCCAAATTTCATTACCTCTTCATAACTATCTATTGCGTGTAGAAAGGCAGGATTTTTCTGATCTGATTTATTAATAATATCAATAAATAGCTTCATGTTTTCTAATTGTAGCGCTGAGAAAGAGTCGAGATCTGCTTTAATCTCATCCATACTGTGAGTATTCCTGTAATTGGTATATTTACCCATGAAACCGACGAAAATATCCGATAGTTGTGTCAATTGGCTATCCTGAGAATCGACAAACGAATAGTTTTTAAACTCCACTCCTTTATCTAGCATTCTGTAGCCATTCAAAGCTTCTCGGATGGAATCTTCATTATCAAATATATGAGTTGAATTTTTGAAAGTATAAATAGGTCTAAGGTAAAAATGTGTTAGATCTGCTAGCAGAATATAATCTTTTTCATCCATAACAAAAGCTAGCTCACCTTTCTTTTTAGCCTCTTTCAATATCTGCCGCAAAGATTCCAACCCAAAATGAAATTCTGGTATCGTAAGATATGGTTCAAAAAGATTGCTCAGTGCTTCTATGAAATTACCAATATTCTCAGGTTTAACATTAGGATATTCGAAACCATAAAAAAGCTGAATAACGGCATCTATTTCAAGACGACAGAGTTTGTACAGGTCATTCTTTAGTCGATTGTCAAATCCATGCCCCAATTGCATAGCCTGGTCAGAATTCATTATAGCAGAGTCTACGATATCAACTACTGACCAGTAAAGAATATTTAAGCTAGAATAATGGACATAAAGATCGCTATCCTTTAGAAAGCCAAAGAAGAGATTCAATTTCTGGGATTTTAGACAATCAAGAAAATCTCCAAATGCGATATGTTTGAATTTCACTTCCTCGGCTGTTTTCTGCAATTTAAAACTATCTATCAATGGCTGTACATCGGGTACTGCTCCTTGATGTAGAAGTCCTCCCAAAACGAAGTTTGCCGTAAATGTATAATTGAAATCATTTTCTCTTACATAGAATGTTTTGATATTATTGGTTTCATCATAATAGAATGTATATGGTGTTGTAAAATCTACCCTTGGATTTAGCAATCGGGCAAATTGATTAGCTGCCTCAATTTCGGCTATTTCAAAATCAATCATAGTGTTAGCTAATTAAAATAAATATGTGGCTAAGTTATAAAAATGCCTCCTAATACTGCCACTCACCGCCAAACACTTCCTCTGACTGCCACTTTCTTATAACGCCTCTTTTTCCACAAGACATTTGTCCCGAAGGCTCGCAAGGTGCGGGATAAACAGTAACAAATTAATGTGTTTCAATTATGGAAAAAAAGAGAAAAAAAGTTTTGCTGGCAGCCGTGGCAATGCTGTCAGGAATTGGTGCGTTCGCACAGGGAAACGGCTCGGCGGGTATCAACGAGGCTACCCAAATGGTAACAAGTTATTTCGACCCCGCAACGCAATTAATCTACGCCATCGGTGCGGTAGTTGGGTTAATCGGGGGCGTTAAGGTGTATAACAAGTTCAGTTCCGGCGACCCTGATACGAGCAAGACCGCAGCTTCGTGGTTTGGTGCGTGTATCTTCTTGATTGTTGCGGCTACCATCCTGCGCTCATTCTTCCTTTAATCCCTTGCCTTATGAATTACAATATCAACAAAGGCATAGGAAGGACAGTGGAATTTAAAGGGTTGAAAGCGCAATACCTGTTCATTTTCGCAGGCGGGTTGCTCGGTACGCTTATCCTCGTGATGATACTGTATATGGCAGGCGTAAACTCTTACATCTGCCTGTTCCTCGGAGCAGGCGGTGCTTCGCTCATTGTATGGCAGACCTTTTCGCTGAACCGCAAGTACGGTGAACACGGGCTGATGAAGATAGCAGCCAATAAGAGGCACCCCCGCTACATCATCTGTCGCAAGCCGGTACACCGCTACATAAAGTTCACCCGTAAATCGAATGCCGTATGAGAAATGTAGCAAAGACCACAACACTGGAGAGCAAGTTTCCGCTACTGGCAGTAGAAAACAATTGCATCCTTTCCAAAGATGCGGACATCACCGCCTGCTTTGAAGTGCGTTTACCGGAGCTGTTTACTGTAGCCTCAGCAGAATACGAAGCAATTCATTCTGCCTGGCACAAGGCCATTAAGACTTTGCCGGATTTTACGGTTATCCACAAACAGGATTGGTACATCAAAGAAAGCTACGCACCTGATATGGCGAAGGAAGACCAAAGCTTTCTCGCAAAGTCTTATCAACGCCATTTCAATGAACGACCGTTCCTTAACCACTATTGCTACCTGTTCCTGACTAAAACTACCAAAGAGCGTATGCGTATGCAGAGTAATTTCTCATCTCTATGCAAAGGTGTATTGATACCAAAGGAAATCAGGGATAAGGAAGCCATTCACCGTTTTATGGAAGCTGTTGCTCAGTTTGAGCGCATCGTAAACGATAGCGGTTTTATCAAGTTGCAAAGCCTTACGGAAGAGGACATAATCGGTGCGGATGGGAACCAGGGATTGCTGGAACAGTACCTAACACTGTCAAGAGATGCCGGAACTCCAATGCAGGACATCGCATTGGGAGGTGAAGAAGTGCGTATCGGCAACAAAAGGTTGTGCCTGCACACGCTTTCCGATACGGACGACCTGCCCGGAACGGTATCGGCAGATACCCGTTTTGAAAAGCTATCTACCGACCGTAGCGACTGCCGTTTATCATTCGCTGCGCCTGTGGGCTTGTTGTTAAGCTGCAACCACATCTACAACCAGTATTTGTTTTTGGATAACAGCGAAGACAACCTGCAAAAGTTTGAGAAGTCCGCACGGAATATGCACTCGCTGGCGAGGTACAGCCGTGCCAACCAAATCAACAAAGAGTGGATAGAAAAGTACCTGAACGAAGCCCACAGCTTCGGGCTGTCTTCTATCCGTGCGCACTTCAACATTATGGCGTGGTCGGAAGACCCTGCGGAACTGAAGCAGCTAAAGAACGATTGCGGTAGTGCATTGGCACTGATGGAGTGTAAGCCACGCCACAACACAACGGACGTGGCTACCTCGTATTGGGCTGGTATGCCGGGCAATGCGGGCGACTTTCCTAGTGAGGAAAGTTTTTACACTTTTATCGAACCTGCGCTGTGCTTCTTCACGGAAGAAACCAACTACCACAATTCGCCCTCGCCGTTCGGTATCAAGATGGCTGACAGGCTTACAGGAAAACCTATCCATTTGGATATTTCCGACCTGCCTATGAAGCGGGGTATCATCACGAACCGGAACAAGTTCATACTTGGTCCGTCGGGTTCGGGTAAGTCGTTCTTCACTAACCATATGGTACGGCAGTATTACGAACAGGGCGCACACGTACTGTTGGTAGATACGGGTAACTCTTATCAGGGCTTATGCGAACTCATCAAAGGAAAGACCAAAGGCGAAGACGGTGTTTACTTCACTTACACCGAAGATAACCCGATTGCCTTTAACCCTTTTTATACCGATGATGGTGTGTTCGACATTGAAAAGAGGGAAAGTATCAAGACTTTGATACTCACGCTTTGGAAACGTGATGATGAGCCGCCAACCCGTTCTGAAGAAGTTGCCCTTTCCAATGCGGTAAGCGGTTATATCGAGCGTATCAAGACGGCAGATGTGTACCCGTCATTCAACGGTTTCTATGAGTATGTAAAAGGCGACTACCGCAAGGTACTGGAAGAAAAGCAGGTCAGGGAAAAAGACTTTGACATTGCCAACTTTCTGAACGTACTCGAACCCTATTACAAGGGTGGCGAATACGATTACCTGCTGAACTCCAACAAGCAGTTAGACCTGCTTTCCAAACGCTTTATCGTGTTTGAAATTGATGCGATTAAAGACCACAAAATCCTTTTTCCCATTGTGACCATCATCATTATGGAGGTGTTCATCAACAAGATGCGCCGACTGAAAGGTATTCGCAAGCTCATCCTGATTGAAGAGGCTTGGAAAGCGATAGCCAAAGAGGGAATGGCAGAATACATCAAGTACCTGTTTAAGACCGTCCGCAAATTCTTCGGAGAAGCGATTGTCGTTACGCAGGAAGTTGACGACATCATCCAATCGCCCATAGTGAAAGAAAGTATCATCAACAACTCCGACTGTAAAATCCTGCTTGACCAACGCAAGTATATGAACAAGTTTGATGACATACAGGCGATGTTGGGGCTTACGGACAAAGAGAAAGGGCAGGTACTTTCCATCAATATGAACAACGATGCAAGCCGACTTTACAAAGAGGTTTGGATTGGCTTAGGTGGTACGCACTCGGCAGTCTATGCCACCGAAGTTAGTTTGGAGGAATACCTCGCCTATACGACCGAAGAAACCGAAAAAATGGAAGTGATGCAGCTTGCTTCCGAACTGGACGGCAATGTAGAACTCGCCATTAAGCATATCGCAATGCAAAGGAGGGACAATTCAAATCAATAGTCATTAACAATTTAAAAATTCAGAAACAATGAAAAAAGTATTGTATCTGGTGTGTACGGCACTGATGCTCGCCGTAGCACCGTCAGCAAAAGCCCAATGGGTTGTAACCGACCCCGCAAATTTGGCTTCGGGCATTATCAACTCTGCAAACGAAATCGTACAGACTTCTTCCACCGTGAGCAACGTGGTAAAAAACTTCAACGAAGTGAAGAAAGTGTACGAGCAGGGCAAGGAATATTACGACAAGCTGAAAGCCATCAATAACCTTGTGAAAGATGCCCGTAAGGTGCAGCAAACGGTTTTGTTGGTAGGCGATGTTTCCGAAATGTACGTGCAGAATTTCGGTAAAATGATGAACGACCCAAATTTCACACCGCAGGAATTGACCGCTATCGGCAACGGTTATTCGGCACTGCTCAATGAAAGTACCGAACTGCTTAAGGAGCTGAAGCAGATTATAACCGCCACAGACCTATCACTAAATGACAAGGAACGTATGGATGTGATTGACCGTGTGTACAAAGAGGTAAAGGATTACCACAGCCTTGTACGCTACTACACCAACAAAAACATTTCTGTAAGCTACCTAAGAGCGAAAAAGAAAAACGATGCCCAAAGAGTGCTTGAACTCTACGGAACTGCTAACCAAAAATACTGGTAAACTATGGAATGGGATAATCTTCACGAACTCCTGCGGTCGCTTTATGATGATATGATGCCGCTTGCAGGCGATATGGCGGCAGTCGCTAAGGGTTTGGCGGGATTGGGAGCATTGTTCTATGTGGCATTAAAGGTTTGGCAGGCTTTAAGCCGTGCCGAACCTATTGATATGTTCCCTTTGCTGCGCCCATTCGCTTTAGGGCTTTGTATTATGTTCTTCCCGACCATCGTACTGGGAACCATCAATGCGGTACTTAGCCCGGTGGTGGTAGGAACCCACCAAATACTCGAAGACCAGGTGCTTGACCTGAACGAACTGCAACAGCAGAAAGACCAGTTGGAATATGAGGCAATGGTCAGGAACCCCGAAACCGCCTATATGGTATCAGACGAAGAGTTTGATAAGAAACTGGACGAACTGGGTTGGTCGCCCTCCGACATTGGAACAATGGCGGGAATGTATATGGACAGGCAAGCCTACAAGATAGAGAAAGCCATAAAGGACTGGTTTCGCAATCTACTGGAAATACTCTTTCAGGCGGCGGCTTTGGTCATTGATACCATACGAACTTTTTTTCTGATAGTCCTCTCCATACTCGGACCAATAGCCTTTGCTATTTCCGTATGGGACGGCTTTCAGTCCACGCTCACGCAATGGCTCACGAGGTACGTCAGCGTTTACCTGTGGCTTCCCGTTTCGGATTTGTTCAGCTCAATGTTGGCAAGAATACAATCCCTCATTTTAGAACGGGATATAGCAATGCTTGCCGACCCCACCTATATACCTGATACGAGCAATACCGTGTACATCATCTTTATGATAATCGGCATCATCGGGTACTTCACTATCCCGACGGTAACAGGTTGGGTAATCCAAGCCGGAGGCGCTGGAAACTTTACCCGCAATGTAAACTCCACAGCAATGAAAGCCGGAAACATCGCCGGAGCAGGCGCAGGTTCCACAGTTGGAAACATCGGCGGTAAACTGATGAATAAATAATCATTAATCATTCTAAAAAATGGAATTTAAAACGCTAAGAAATATCGAAAACAGCTTTAGGCAGATAAGACTATATGCCATTGTGTTTGCGGTTCTCTGCATTGGCGTGGTAGGTTACGCCGTATGGCGTTCCTACCGCTTTGCAGAAGAACAACGCCAAAAAATCTATGTACTGGATAATGGAAAATCCCTGATGCTTGCCTTGTCGCAGGATGCGAGCATCAACCGCCCGGTTGAGGCAAGGGAACACGTCAGGAGATTTCACGAACTGTTCTTTACGCTTGCCCCCGACAAGAACGCTATCGAAAGCAATATGAGCAGGGCATTCAACCTTGCCGACAAAAGTGCTTTCGATTATTACAAGGACTTATCAGAAAAGGGCTATTACAGCCGTATCATTTCGGGGAACGTGCAGCAGCGTATAGAGGTAGATAGTGTGGTGTGCAACTTCGACAACTACCCGTATGCGGTGCATACCTACGCCAAACAATTCATCATCCGTTCGAGCAACGTAACCAGGCGTAACCTGATTACTTCCTGCTATCTCGTCAACTCCGTTCGTTCCGACAATAATCCGCAGGGCTTCAATATTGAAAAATTTGCAGTCGTGGAAAATAAGGATATAGAGGTCATCGAACGCTAAAAAAACAATCTTATGGAAGCATTATCAGATTTAAGCACTTTCGCAAAAATCCTTACCGACAAAGGATATAACGGGTATTTCCATACGCAGGGTGCGTATGCCGGAAAGCTGAAAGACAGCATCAGCGATTACCTCGAAAGCTGCCAAAAAGGTGCAGATACTTTGCCTAAGCAGGACTTGTTGCTGACAGGCTACCTGCAATGGTCGGGCGACGACAAGCCCCGTGTAGAATGCAGTATGTGGGTAAAGTACCTGAACGGCAAGTTCTCATTGAACCGTATGGAAATAGCCAAGAAAGACGGCTTTGGGCAACTGCTCAAAAAATCGGAACTGGCAAACCTGTCAGTAATGTCCGCACCCCAATTAAAGGAAGCGGTCGCACTGGTCAACGGTGAGCCGAAGCAAAAGGCGGGTAAAAGTCCTAAGCGTTTCAAGCTATAACACAGAAATAGTAAGACTATGAAAAAATTAAGAGCAAATATGGACAGGTACTTTGACAAGCTGGACGACTGTTGGCGGGCGTTGCCTTTACGCAAGCAGCACCAATATACGCTGTACTTCTTTGTGGGTTACCTGCTGCTTACCATAGCGGTCATTTGCAAAGTGATGTACGACACCTCAAAGTCCGGTAGCGGTATGGTCATAGAGCATATCGAAAACCCTGTCCTCAAAAGTAAAAACCCTGCAAGGTTGCAAGACAGTGTATCAACAATTTTAAAAAATCAGATTTATGAAAGAAAATGAGAACAAAAAATCGGTTGTTCGGGTAACAGAGGGGAACCCGAATGAAACCGCTGATGTGCTGCAAGACGGCACACAGAACAAAGCCGACAAGCTCAAAAAGCCAATCATATTCCTTTTGATGGGCGTGGTATTTCTCGGCTGTATGTACCTGATATTTAAACCGTCGAAAGATAAAAAGGCAGTCGAAAATATCGGGCTGAACGATGCCGTGCCGCAGGCTACCGGAGCAGGAATGCCCGATGATAAAAGCAAGGCGTATGAGCAGGAAATGCTCGAACGCAAGGATCAGGAAAAACGTAATGCACTTACAACACTTTCCGACTACTGGAATACAGAAGACAAGGACGTGCCGACCAATGAACAGCTTCCTGAAGAAGAGGAAAGCGACGGCTTTGGCGGTGGTGGCAGAAATTCGGGACGAAACGGAAATTCGGCATTGAACAGCTATCGCAATGCGCAAAGTACATTGGGTTCATTCTATCAGGACAACAATTCTGAAACAATGGAACTGCGTAAGCAGGTGGACGAACTGAAAGCGAAGTTGTCGGAAAAAGATGTGCCACCTGTGGCCACCGTTGACGACCAACTCAAATTAATGGAGAAATCCTATGAAATGGCTGCAAAGTATCTGCCGCAAAATGCCAATACCGGAAATGCTGCTCCTGCAAACGGTGCAACTACGGGAGCTGCGGGTGCTAACCAAAAAGAGCAATTCGTATCGTTTACACCCACAAGAAAGAACATTGTATCAGCCCTGTACCGTGAACCGTCGGACAGTGCCTTTGCAGCCGATTGGAGCCAAACAAAAAACCGTGGGTTTTATACCGCAGGTTCTACTGAAGAGGTAGTACAACCCAAAAACAGTATCAAAGCCTGTGTACACGAAGCCCAAACGGTAGTTGGCGAAACGGGTGTGCGCTTACGCTTGTTAGAGCCTGCTAAAACCCCGCAACGTACCATCCCCAAAGGAACGATTGTAACGGCTAATGCCAAATTTCAGAATGGCAGGCTGCAATTAAAAGTTACCTCCGTAGAACTGGAGGGCAACATCATCCCGGTTGATATTACCATTTATGATTTGGACGGACAGCAGGGCTTGTACGCGCCTTATTCGCCGGAAATGAACGCCCTTACCGAAATGGCGGGCAATATGAGCCAGACCGGGGGAACAAGCGTAATGCTCACGCAGAATGCCGGACAGCAGGTAGCCGCTGACCTAAGCCGTGGCGTGGTACAGGGTATTTCGGGCTATTTCGCCAAGAAAGTAAGAACGCCAAAGGTTACACTGAAAGCGGGCTATCAGGTCTTCCTCGTATCGAAAAAATAATGTTGAACTCAAATAAATAAAACAATGAAAAATCATTTAAAAACCTTTTGGGCTTTTGCCCTGATACTCGGCTTTGCCGTAACAACCTATGCACAGGACAGTGCAACAGCAAAAACACCGCTTGCATTGGGAAAGATAGAACCGTACCGTATGGAAGTTACCTACGATAAAACGTCGCACCTGATTTTCCCGACCGCCATTCGCTACGTGGATTTGGGCAGCGAATACCTGATTGCAGGGAAAGCTGAAGATGCAGAAAACGTGTTGCGTGTAAAAGCATCAGTTAGGGACTTTGAGCCGGAAACGAATTTTTCCGTTATCACGAATGACGGGCGTTTTTACAGCTTCAACGTGTATTACAGTTCCTACCCGGAGGTATTGAGCTACGACCTGCTCACAATGCAAAAGGCGGTGGATAAAGCCAACGGTAACGATGTGCTTTTTGAAGAATTGGGCAACAATTCGCCCTCACTGGCAGGCTTGCTACTGGAAACCATTTACAAAAAAGATAAGCGTATTGTAAAGCATATCGGGGCTAAGAGCTTCGGCATCCAGTTTATCCTCAAAGGCATTTACATACACAACGGCAAATACTATTTCCATACGGAATTGAGAAACCGTACCAATGTGCCGTTTCAGATTGATTTTATCAATTTCAAAGTGGTGGATAAAAAGGTAGCCAAACGCACCGTAGTCCAGGAACGTCCTTTAACACCTTTGAGAACTTACAAGCCATTGGACGGCATTGCCGGACAATCGACCGAACAAAACGTATTCCTGTTAGACCAGTTTACCATTGCCGATGACAAGGTGCTGCTGATTGAGATTTTTGAGAAAAACGGTGGCAGACATCAAACATTGCAAGTCGAAAATTCCGATTTAATCAAAGCCCGTTTGATTAACGATATGCACCTGAAATTTTAATAACCCTATAAAGCAATAATATGAAAAAGTATATCTACACCGTGTTGATTGTCCTGATAGGCATCACGGCTGCACAGGCGCAAAGAATGCTGCCGAAGCAGAAAGGAATGGAAATAAGTGCAGGTGTGTTGTCCGATGATAAGATTGGCAATGATTACTACATCAGCGCAGCGATGACAGTAAACGGTAAGAATGGCAACTACCAACTTTGGGCGTTGGAATATACCCACCAGTACCACGGGTACAAAGACCTCCGCAAACCGCAGGAAACCTATTCCGCAGAGGGCGGTTACAGTTTCTTCTTGTTGGGCGATGCCCGAAAGAATATCACGCTGAATTTCGCCGTAACAGGCGTGGTCGGCTACGAAAGCATCAACCGGGGAGAAGCGATGTTGTACGACGGTGCGAAGATATTGAGCGAAGATAATTTTATCTACGGAGCAGGCGGTCGCCTCACTTTTGAAACGTACCTGTCCGACCGTTTTGTATTAGTCCTGCATGGGCGTACTAAAGTTCTGTGGGGGACGGATTTGGAACAGTTCCGTCCATCCGCCGGTGTGGGTTTAAGGTTTAACTTTTAAAACGTAAAAACGATGATAGCAATATTCAATAAATTCAGAACAGGGCTACTGCCATTATATGTATTCCTGGCAATCCTCACAGCTTCGGTTACGCTGGTATCTTGCAGCAAAGATGATGAACTTGAAATACAGAACAATTTTCCTTTTGAGGTCAGTGTAATGCCACTGCCTAAAGACGTTGCCAACGGGCAGACGGTAGAAATACGCATTACCATACAGCGTACGGGCAATTACAGCAGCACGCAGTATTTCCTCCGCTATTTCCAGTTTGACGGGCAGGGAACGCTGCAATACTACGATGAACCGCCGTATCAGCCCAATGACCTGTACCAGCTACCAACGGAGCAGTTTCGTCTATACTACACTTCAACGTCTTCCGTATCGCAATCATTTGATGTTTGGATTTCGGATAGCTTCGGAAATGAAAAGCAAGTGAGCTTTCAGTTTAACAGCAGCGATTAAGAGCAGTATTTCAATTCATTAAAAACGGCTTATCCGATGGGTAAGCCGTTTCCGCGTTAAGTACAAATCGTTTATAGGTTGAAAAAATATTTTTCTTAAATTCAAATAGTGGAAATAAAGTGTTTTTGTTATGGTCGCATCACTAGTTATAGGTATCATATTTTTGGTTGCAGGCTTGGGTCTTCGTTATTGGATTAACCGGAGAAAGTTTTACAGGCGCAGCCCTATGGGGGCAGAGGGTTTTTCATCTTATGAAAGTTCGGTTTTCATTAAATTGATTGAAAGGGTTGGTAAATGGATAGCATACGCCCTGATTATATTCGGCCTATTATCGCTGTGGGTTTACTCTCGTGAGAAAAAAGATAAAGAAAAGCAGAGTGTAGAGATACAAAAAATAAGATAAGAAGTTTAAAAGAGAGAATTATAAAATGACAAAATCCTTTGATGACATTACCCTACGAAATATATCAGATATTATTTCAAATATGCTAACACATACGAAAATTACAGAACATTTATCTGGTGCTGGCATTTCTCAATCTCAATTTGGTACAAACAAAACAGATAGACTATTTTATGCTTTAAAAGAAAGACAAGTTCAAGATATGTGTGGAAATAATGTTTTAGCGTTCGTTGTCAGACTATTAAACCCAAAAAGATACAATTCAGAAGATGAATTTGAAAAGGATAGAACCACTATCAATGAGAAACTGGTTTATGAAGGAATAGAAATTGATAAAACTGGACAACCACGACAAGTTGACAGGGCTAAAACCATTTCAGAAGCTAAAAGCAGATCACTTAAAATCAAAGAAAAAGTACACGGCATTGGGGTTCACTCAGAAATTTTGCCTTACTGCGAAGCTGAATGGTTAAAGGAAAACTATTTTCACGCTATACTTGAAATTACAAAAAGTGTCGCAGAAAGGCTTAGGCAAAAAAGTGGCTATACTTCAGACGGAGCAGATTTAGTTGATGATTGTTTTGCGTTGGGAAAAGACAAAAGACCTATGCTTGCTTTTAATACTCTAACTAATCCGAGCGAAGAAAGTGAACATAAAGGCTTTGGAAACTTCTGTAAAGGATTTTTTTCTATGTACAGAAATCCAAAGGCACACAATCCAAAGATATTGGAGGATACCCAACTCTCACAAATGACAGAAGTTTTGGTTATAGCAACAATAATTCACAACAAACTTGATAATACTTATAAAACAGGACTTAAATAATAAATCGGATAGCTTAGTAACTATCCGATTTTTTGTTTTTACAGGATAGTAAACCGCCAAACACTACTTCTCAAAGCCAAACTCTGCAACATTCCCCAATGCAGTATTAAGTCTTTATAAATTCGACTTCCATAGCAAAATTGAGCAAACAATGGAAGTAATCGCAATACAAAAATCCGCATTGGATGGAATGAAAAATGAACTGAAGGCACTTTTGGAATTGACCGAAAATGCCACACAGAAATACACATCTATATTTAATGAAGAACAATGGCTCGATAACCAGGAAGTGTGTCTGATGATGAACATTACCAAGCGGACTTTACAGACGTACAAGGACAAAGGGTTATTGCCTTATTCCAGATTGAACCGTAAGAACTACTATAAACTCTCGGATGTACAGGCTTTGCTTGAAGTCGGACAGCCGTACAATACTGCCGAAAATGGATTTACTGACGAATGAAGCCGAAGAAATCATCACACAACAGAAGATGATAAAACGGTTGCGAAGCCGTATCGAAGAAATACTGAAAAACTACCACCCTGTAATGAATGGGGAAATATATCTGTCTGGAGAAGAAGTGTGCAAGCTACTCCATATCAGCAAACGGACTTTACAGCAATATCGTGATGATAGCATACTGCCGTATGTACAAATAGCCGGTAAGATTATTTATAAGGAAAGCGATATTCTGACCATACTGGAGCGAAATTACGTTTCCGCTAAACCAAAATGATTGCAACCTTTTTTTGCCATACATGCTATCGAAAAGGAACGAGTTTAGTATCTTTACCGTTGAAAATATAGAAATACTTAAAGTGTTTTTGCTTTAAGTCCCACATTGAAAACTGGTAATTTTTAGACAACGGGACAGATAAGTAGGAACGCTCACGCTATAGGCGTGGGCGCTCGCTTATTCGTTGTCGGGTATACCAGTACCTCAATGTGCGGTAAGTGTAGTTGCCTGCGCTTTCTTTTTGTGCAGGGCTACATCAACACAAAAAAGGTATGATATGGAAACTGGTACTGCACAAAAAACAATCTCTCTGTCTTTTATTAATGATAAAAGCCCGATAACCGATAGCATCTGTAAAGATCTCGCTGCATCCGAAATGAAAATCCTATGTCGGTCAGAAAATATTGAGGATGGACTATCTCAATTGTCTTCATTGAATAAACTTCCCAAAATCTGTATTATTGATTTGGATTTTTACGACCAAAATGTGCTGGTGCAGCTTCACAAATTAAAAACAGAATATCCTGTGATCAAACTGATTGCTCATAGTGATATAGATGATGAGAAAGTTGGGAAATCTCTTTTGGATATTGGTTTTTCAAGTTATCTGCTGTTTGGTAGTGATGTGGATGATTTTAAAAGAGCCATTGACCAAGCTGTCTATGGCTGATAGAAGTTTTAATATTTTTATTTTATCTTTAACTGCTGTAATATATCCCTAGTGAGTTTCGATAAGGGACGTCTTTCATGTTCTGCATTTTCAAGATAATTTCCCCAAATAAACCGATCAATATCGGCCTCTTGTTTTCCGAGCCCCTTGTAGGAATCGATTAGTGAAGTATAATAACTATGATTATAAGCTTGTGCTTTGTCTATTATTTCTTTCACATAATCAATATGTTCATTATATAGTTCCTTTAGAGCAAATGCTCCAATATTTAGATTAGTGTCTGAAAAATCAATTTCAATGTTTTCCTCTAAGGCCCAATCCAATGATTCTTCTTCGCCAGTTTTGGTTTTAACTCTAAACTTAAAGTTATCTTCAAATCCCTCGTTATAAGGACTTGTATCTATTAAATCATCAAGTTTTGTATGATTACAAATAGAACAAGAAGGGATTAAATTGTAAAATGAAAGAGCTAAATAAGGAAATTCTGATTTTGAATGAAAATGATCAAACTCAGGACGAATAGTTTTAGTTCCTTTTTCTATTGTAAAAGTGTATTGTCGATTGCAGTATGGACAAGTTTTTATATCAAGTTGTTTAGATAACCATTTACCTATTTTTTGATTATAAAATATCTCTTCATATTGTCCTATCATATATTTTTTAAAGTCATCGAAACCATCTTGATTTAAAGCTTGAAATTCTTGAATAATACTATTTAAATCATTTGATTTGATGATTCTATCTTTGTTGTTTACCCAGAAATTTTGTAGAACATTATTCTTCTTTTTATTGAACCTTTTCTTTTTCAATTCTTTTAAATAATTGCCTGCTATAATTGCTAAATTACTACGATTGATTTTTATCATTGGTTGCTATTCTTTAATTCATTCAGTTCAGCACGAAGTTTTCGAAGTTCATCTTTTAAATCTGAATATTCTACTGGTTTTAATTCATTATACTTTTTCAATAATTGACTTTTTATAAATGGTTCACCTACCAACAGTATTTCATTAAATAATTCATCCGAACATTCTCCCTTATGAAGCCTTGCAAACATTTGGTTGATTTTCTGTTTAGCAAAATCACCGATTGGAACACCATTTAGAAAAAAACCATGCTGTAAAAGAGTGTGAATGTTTGCTCCAAAAGTATCTTCTTGCATCTCATCAACAATGTTGCTTCCATATTCCAAAAACAAGACATTCTTTTTTGGAATGTCAGACAAAATAAATGGAGAATGTGTTGCCATTTGAATATTTATGCTAGCAATATGAAACTCCATATTTTGGATGTTAAGTATAAGATTATTAACAAATTGCCTTTGAAACTCAGGATGAAAATATAGCTCTATTTCGTCTAAAATAATGTTTATATGATTGTATTTAACCCTACGCAAATTACCTTCAATTGAATTGAGATTTCTTATATGATACAGGATAGAGCTAGTAGTATACACTAACTGTTTTTCCCCTGAACTAAGTTTAGAAAAAGAGTAAGCCATCTTGTTACTATTTTTTTCTTTCAATTGTATATCGGTTTCAAAACAATGAGGGGGGATAAGATCGATATATCTCCATTTTCTAAGATTGTGTATGCCATCAATAGATTTGGCAAATTCATCAATAGAATAATTCTTTGCTGAAATATGTCTTAATTCAAGGAAAGCTAATACTTGTTTTATTCTGAAAGTTAGGTGACTTTTATCTTTATCAATTTCTTCAATTAAATTTTTAAGTTCCTCATCTGTTTTTTTAGTCCAATCTTCTGAATACAAGGGGGATAATGGAGCGAAATTATCGAATGCATCGTATTGTGATACCTTAATAGTCTTGTATACAAGATAAAGTAAAGCCGCATCATATTCTTCATCTTCTTTTTTTGTTGTTTTAAATTGATATTTGTGCTTCCATAGATTAATAATTTTATCCCTCAATCCATCAAAAAAATCATTTTCTATCCTATTGCCAGCTTTTTTCCAATTGTCTATAATTTTGCCCCATTTTTCATCTATTTTTTTTCTTTCTAGAGTAATAGTAATTGACTCGACAGAATTTTTCTCGTTAATTTCTGTAAATAGTGCATTACGCTGTTTTTTTTCATTGAAAAGCAGGGAAATTAATCTGTCATTAGCTAAAGCATTTTCTCTGGAAATGTTGATATTACCATTTGTACGCATTGGATTTAAAACAACTGGCGTTTGGTAGCCGTCATTTTTATGAAAAATTCCACGAAGCCAACAGTCTTTTTTTACTTTATCCCATTCTTCTTTGTATTCCAGTGTGTTGAAAGCATGTAACGAGTAGTTCATTACAATTGTATAGAAAAAGTGTTCCCCCAAGACTTTTTTAGCATCCCTCACATTGTTCCATTTTCCTGAAGAGAAGTGATATAAAATAATACTTTCACCTTGCTGTTGCAGTAGGTAATATTGATCTCCAATTGAGAAATACAATTGAGCAAAAACCCCCTCAACAAACATAAGATCGGCATCTACTTTATCAGAAAGTATTTTGTAGGATATATTATTTATTAGTCTTAGAACTATATCAATCAATGCGCTTTTTCCACTGCCATTTTTACCAACAATCGCACTAATACTTATTGCTGGTGCTTTTGATTTGTTAATATTGAAAAAATCATAATTTAATTTTTCATTTTCTTTTTTTACAATTTGTAACTTCTCTGATTTTTCAATTTTCACCAACTCATAATCGTTATAGAATGGGTAAGGATTATTTGTTTTTAAATTCTTTTTAATATGATCTACACATTCTTCAAGAATGTTTACTGCAATAATTTTTAGCTGATTTTTCATTTAACTCTTATCAATGATGTAGTTGAACATCAAATTTAAAAAATTAAGCGTGTCCTTCGACAAATGATTTTTATCAAGCAAGCGGCGTTCTTTTGCTTCTTTTCTTAGGTCGCCAATGTGGTAAGAAAAGAAGCTCCCTAAAACAACGAAAGGGATAATGAATATCCCTCAAATAATGCCGCAACCTGTTTGGTAAAATGTGTCGGAAGGAATGGTGCGTGGGTATCCTATTTTGGCAAAGGGGTTGCACCGCTTTGATGCAAAAAGACTGCCCCGACCATCGGGAGGGAGTGTCTTTTTGCCGCCCGATTTTCCAATCAGGCGACTTTTATAGGGTGGGTACGGAAATCCTTCAGGTTGTGAAAAAATCCCCTGTATGGTGTCAATCCGTTACGGAACAAACCCCATAACAGGGAGCAACCCATCTGCACCAAAGATGAATTGATAAACAAATCCTGCTTTTCCAACGCTTCAGCAAGGGAACAGCTTGGCGTATCATCTTCCAGTTCGGATTGTTTGAGCAACTCGCCAAATTCATCCGTAATCATTGGCAGGCTTGCCACCGTTTCGTATTTCTCGGACTTGGGTTGCTGTATCGTTCCTATTGTAGATAATATAACCTGTCCTGTATGTTGGCTGTTGCCAAAGTCCAGCCAATAGCGTGGGCGGTTGGAATAAGCTTTGCCGTTGTTCAATCCGTTTAATATGTCCGCAATCTCAAACCTTGCTTTTACGCTGTCCACACAAGAAATATAAATACTTGCTCCTGTGTTTTCGGGCAACCTTTCCTTACTGTCTTTTTCAAATTTCCTTGCTTCGGCTTTCCAGTTCGTACCTGCCCAACGATTGATGCGGTTGATAATGGCAACGGACTTGTACAACCCGACCTCACATTCAGCGAAACGCTGTCTGCCTAAATTGGCTTGGGTAATAATATCGTCGTCCCAAAGACGTACAAATAATCCTGCGTGTCCTAACTCGATTAGGCTGTGGTTCATTTCAAGCAAAGCGGTCATTACTTTTGAGCCTGTGCCACCTGCACCGATTACGTTTACCGTTATCGGATTAGTGGGATTTATCAGATAGCTGTCCGTAAAATGGACTTTTAAAATTTCTGTGTTCATTACAATATCGTTTTTATGGTCTTGTTTGTCTTTTTCAATACCTCTTTAGGAAAGGTTTTGTCTGTGCTGATAAGGTCTTTCCAAAGGCTCATACAATTCCCTTTTATGGGGTTGTGATCGTTTACCAAGTGGCTGAAATAGCTGTTAAAAAAATAGCTTTCCCACTCCTGTATAAATTCTTCCATCGAAGCCGAATTTTTGATGTTCACATTTACATTACCCATACATACGTGTCCATCCTCGTACACGTTGAAAAACGGAGCGTGAAACAATGCGGTTTTCTCGGTAGGTCTGCGGTCTTTATCGAGGGCGAAAACAACAAGGCTCTGTTTGCTTGCATACCAAAGCATTGCAGGTACTTCTGCCGTGCCGTTTGGTATTTCAAGACTTTCCGTAAAGTACATTTTGGTTTTTCTTGCTTTGGTGTACCAAAGCACCGTACCGTTTTCACTCGGATTAATGTGCAGGACGTTGGTAGGCATAATGCCGTTAGATTTTAAAAATGCCTTGCTCTTTTCCTTTTCCGTATTAAGTGCTTTTGCCAATACTTTGGCTTCCCGTTCGGTCAAAGGATGGGCGTTGATAGGATTACCGTTCTTATCCATATCAAAATGCTCTACATAGGTGGTTTTACTACTTCCTTTGGTCTGGTAGAAAACCAAAGCCGATAAGGGGTGGTAAAGTGTTCCAAAGTCTTGTGTTATATCTTTCATCGCTTGCTGTATCTAATAGTTATTCAGTATGTATATCAATTCCTCAATTAAGGCGAAAACACGGTTTTCAAATTCAAGGGTATTGGCGGTAATGTCACTACCATCAAACCGTTTCACAATGGTGGGTTCTTCCATCTGTCCGTATTCCTGCAACTCGGTGTTAACGCTGTCGAAAAGTGTTTGAAATAAAATGCCTTTTGCATCGGCACAAAAGGAAACATACTTTTCCATCCCTATACTATTTTCCATATCTTCCTCGTTAGCTTCTCCGTTTGGCAGGGCATTTCGGTTTATGGTGGCAGTCGGGAATTGTCCATACAGGGCAAAGGCTTCGCTTGCCAGTTTGTAACAATCTTGGTCAAAGCTGTCTTTGATTTTAAAAGCAATTAAACGCTCTTTAAATCGGCTCAAATTCTGCCCGTTGTAAATCTTCTGCTCCATACGTTCGCCTATCTGTTCTGCTTGCCTAATCTCGTTTAAATAGGTTGGCGTGTCCTCGTTCTCATCATCGCATACAATCCACTCCGTTACCATTTCATACATCCAATACAGGTAACTGCTTTCCTGCCGATAATAAGGAACATCTGCAATGTGGTACAGGTAGGCACACACGGACTGCAATAGCTGTACGGCTTGCTTACGGTTAGGGTTCTTGGATAGTCGGTACAATGGCACTATAGGAATATAATACAGGGTTGCACCTGTACTGTACCGTTCCTCGCTTACGAAATACGTTTTCTTACTATCCTGTATCAAACGTATTTCTTCCCAATCACGAAACTTTTTCCTTAACTGTTCTTCTGTATCATCCAAAGCCAAAGCGATATTGTAGGGATAGCCGTATTGCCTGGACTGCATAGGTTGTATGCCGTAATGTCCTGCAAGTTTGGAAAGGGACTGGTAAAAATCCCTTTCCGTTTTTTCAGATTTCTTACAAGCCTGTGCCGTTTCCGCTTCTTGCAGTTTCGGGAGGAATGAACATCTTAGAAAACCATTGGTAGCATGGCTATCGGTACGGCTTTCAATTTGTCTTTCCGTATCTCGTTTGCGTCCTTTGGTCTTTGCATCCAGTCTGCGAACTCGCCCAACTGTCTGTGCAAAGTCCGCTGTTTGGGTTGCTGTGGGGTTTTGATAGTACCCGATATGATGTTGCGTTGCATAGTTCATCGTTTTTGCTTTTTGGTTTAACCTTTAGTTCCCATTACACTCTCAAATCGGTACTGTACTGTATCGTCACGGATAACAGGGGCAGATACTTCTGCGGTGGTCAATATAGGGTAAGAATTTGCATAGAAATTCATCACGGCTTCCACGCTCCATTTTGGTTCGGGGTCGGTCAGTTTTATTTGCTGTCCTTTATCGTTAAGTATAAATACTCTTTCTAATTGCGTTGCTAATAACATGGTTTCTGAATTTTGGCGTTAAACAATCTGTTCCTGTTCTGCTCCGAAAAGGCTCGGTGTTGAAAATTTTGCGGATAGTTCGCCCTTGCGTTTGCGTATCTCGTCTGCTTTTTCGGGAAACTCTGTTATATCGGGTACTTTCATCCACGCATCACGGAACTTGCCCTCTTTCTCCAGTTCTTCAGCCTTTGCCATTCCATCTTTGAATTTTTTGTCTTTGGCTTCCTGCTCTTTCTTCTGCTTATCGGCTTTCTCTTTCTCCATTGCGGAATTTTTTTTGGCTTCCTCCAATTGTTTCATAAATGCTTCCATATCCACCATTAAGCCCGAAGCCTTTTGTATAGGCGTGGTTATCTGCTCAAAAAATCCCTCGTCAAACTCCTGCGGAGTGGCGTTAAAGGTCAAAGGGGGGATTAGGTTTTTAGCGTTATCTCCGCACCCTTCGTTATTGAGCAAAACCGATACAATAAGGTTACTGTCATTGCCTTTTGCTATGGTCAGTTGCAGATTACCTGTAAAATCCAACTGTGCTATCTGATTGAAAAAATTTGCGTTCATTGTTCTTAAATTTTAATTGTCGTCTAATCTTTTTTTGATTGCTGTCAGTTTCTCGTACATATCCGTCCAGTAGGCTTTTTGCCGTTTGTCAAACTCGGAGAAACTTTTATCCTCATGTCGGTATTCTTTATATTGCCTCGCCATTTTTATGGCTTCACTAAGGTTGGTTACCTCAATAGGGCAACCGTTCAAATCTGTTACTTGCATCATA
Organism: Olivibacter sp. EAT-5; assembly: GCF_044784325.1. Lineage (NCBI taxonomy): Bacteria > Pseudomonadati > Bacteroidota > Sphingobacteriia > Sphingobacteriales > Sphingobacteriaceae > Olivibacter > Olivibacter sp. EAT-5. Next base: position 6,369,454 of record NZ_CP173028.1, read on the forward strand.
TTATGAGGTTATTTTTCAGTGGTATAAACCCCATTTTCATAGTAGCCTATCAGCCGTTCCCAAAGCCGTATTAAGCTGTCCGTATCTACATAGAAATACTCGCTTCTACTGCAATAAATGATGTATATGGCTTCATCCTTATGCACAGTTTCAAGGCTTTTATATTTAGCCATACTTTTCGCTTCGTCTATTGATTTTGATTTCATCACCATATTTTTAGTAGGCTACCACCGTTTAAGGCGGTAGCCTTTAGTTATTTAATTAAGGTTTAGAATTTCTGCTCCGTCTGTTGCAAAGGAGGTGCATAGTTCAAAAGCCTTTTGGGTCTTTAACTGTGCAGTGCCGCCCATTACAATACTTTGCAACTTGGCTTCATCATTCTTATAGTTGCGTACATTCTGATAGTAGCCTGTAACAGCGTTGTAAGCCCCGAACAATGTGCCTTTAGTGGTGTCCATTTGCTGTGTATCGCTTATCATTGCGTATGCAAAGGCATCCTCTACGGTATTTTTGAACAGCGTAGAAACTTCATCCTCTGCACCTTTTTTGAGTAGGTCAAGCGTTTCCTTATTCGGGCAAAGTGCCAATTGGATTAACTTTCTTACTTCCCTGTCCGTTACTTTTACCTTAGTCCACTCATTGAAAATGCCTTCTAACTGTTTGCTTAGGGTGTTTGCCAAGCCCATAACCTTGTGAGCGTTTTCCAAACGTTGTTTTGCTCCCGAAGTGTGCTTGATGCGTACAACATTGCTCATGTTGCGAAGCGAAGCGTTAAGGGTATTTTGGCATACAATCCTGATAGGTGTAAATGCTGCGGTAATGCTTCCGCTACCATCGTGCGAAGTCGTGAGGAAGATATATTTTGCTGTCACGTCATCGCCATTGCCTACACGGATATAGTCAGGAAGTTTTGCGGTGATGAATATGCGTTCTCCGTTGCCTAATGCTCCTGCGGTTTCGTACAGAATACCCTCGCCACCACCAACAATGGCGTCAAAGAAATTGAAGGCTTCACGGTTTTGTACAATGTGATAGTCTTTGCCCACCACACCCAATACAGCATTGTTATCGGTGCGTATGTTGGCGAAATAGTTGGGTACTTCCAATTCGCTACTGCCTATCTCTATGCCGTTAGCTGTTTCGATTATGCCCGAACCTTTGGTAAACAGTGGGGATTTTACTACCTCATAATCTAACCCTGCGTATTTGATAGCTTCCTCGCTTGTCGGGTATTGCTCCACGATTTGCCCTAAACCGTGCCATGCTTTTTGTTGTACGCTAAAGAATGAATAACGCCCTGTTCTCTCGTTGAAATTGATATTATGTGCCATGATGCTTAAAATTTTGATGTTGAAAAATGATTTAATGCTCTTTGTTAAAATGGGAGGTCGTCCTCTGTGCCTTGCCCTGTTGTAGTGTTGCTTCCTGTTTGTGGGGTAGCCTGTACGGTTTCTGATTTCTTGCCACCTCCGTGCAGTTTGATGTTTGAGGTATGGAAATTCAGCCCTGCGTGTGCTTCTCCGTCATTGCCAGTCCACGCCCTTGCACTTACCCTGCCTGTCAGCTCTACCAATGTGCCTTTGGTGAGTATCTTCGCTACGTTGGGGCTTATCCAGTATGAGCAGTCGAAGTAGGTTGTTTGCTCTATGCGTTCGCCCTGTTTGTTACGGTAGCTGTCATTGGTCGCTATCGAAAAGTTTACTACTTGTTTGTCCTGTGACGTTGTGCGTACTTCCGCATCCCTTGTCAGTCTTCCTGTGATGTTCATGTTTTCTACTTTTTTGCGTTATGAAATTTGTTCTGATTTGATTTTTTTAGATTTATTCGGTAATGAGAGGAGGTGCTGAAGTTTCGTTTCACTCTGTTACCGTTTCCAATGCTGTATTTTTCCATTACTGACATTTTTTTTATTCGTCTAAAGAGCCGGAGTATGCTTTGTTTCGTTTCACGAGCATAAAAGGTTAGTGTTTAGCAGGAACAAGGTTTTGCCAAACAAATACGACCCGCATGGGTGGAGATTTTTTGGCAAACCCAAGGGCAAGACCTTGTTCCTGGGTTAAGAACACGATCATACCTTTGCTCTTGAAATGGAACAAAAGCGGCATACCGGCTCTTGAATAAAAACTATGTGGAAGCAGGTGGAAAAGGCATTAGGAAACGGTTCTGTGTGATTACAAAATCTGTATTCAGTTGTAACAGAAATTTTTAAAGACCTTTTATTTTTTCAAATTATCGTGGCCTGGGAAGCCACGTAAACGATACTAAAAATGTAGTTGAGCAGCAGAGGGGAAGATTTTTTGTATGGTTTATCAATACATCCTGTCAAAGCTCTTTTATGGCAGAGGGTGTGCCGGAGAAATAAATGTGCTTTAAGGATTAAGTATGGGCATAAAAAAAGCAGGACTTAATCCTGCTTCGATTTGTAAGTAAATAATAATTTTACACAAGAACCTCTTCTTCCATTTCAATAAATGCAGCTTCCATTCCGGCGAATTTATGTGATACTAAATCCATGTCCTTACTGATTTTCTGACTTGTGATCTTTGCATAAATCTGTGTGGTGGAAATATTTTTATGCCCCATCATTTTGCTAAGGCTTTCAAGTGGTACACCTTCGGTCACGAACATGGTAGCAAATGTGTGACGTGCAGTATGGAAAGTTACTTTCTGTTCTGTAATAATTTCCGCGTCCTCTATCAATTTCTTTACATGACTATTGCAGGTTGCATTGGAAGGAACCGGAAAAACATACTCATTGCGTGTAACGCCCCTGTATTTCTCAATAATACGCTTCGGAATTTCCAATAGGCGGACGTTTGAAGCAACGTCTGATTTTTTTCTTCTGCAAATGATCCATTGGTGGCCATCAAAAAAGGACTGTATGTTGCTCCATTTCAGCTTTTGAATATCAACATAAGAAAGCCCTGTAAAGCAACTGAAAATAAAGAGGTCTTTTACAAGTTCGTATTTGGGCTTGGACGGTTTTAGAAGCATTAACTTTTCTACATCCTTCTTCAAAAGATAGCTACGATCAGTTTCTTCCATGCTGATTTCATAATCTTCAAAAGGGTTTTGTCTAATCAAGCCTTTTTTAATTGCCAGTTCTGCCAAAGCAATAACCGGCATGGTATAAACCCAAACTGTGTTATGTGTACACTCCTTATCTATGCGGAGAAAGAAATCGAACTCCCGAATAAAGTCTGAGGTAAGTTCCCGAAACGCCATATCCTCCCTGTGATAGCGTTCCCTGATAAATTCGGACAGATGATTGTAAACGGTCTTGTATTTATTGTAGGTGTTTTGAGAACGTTTGCCCTTGCTGACCATTCTTTCAAAATCCTCATTCTGGTCCTTGAATACTTTAAGGATGGCATCATCCATTACACCAACTCCCAAAAATGATAGCTTTACTTTTTGTGCAGTTGCAAAGCCTTCATCTTTGAGCATATCATCGTAAATCTTATTGATACGCACCCGTATATTGTCCAATTTAAGATTGGTACTCAGCGCCTGCGCACTTTTGCCCAAAACCCTTCCGTGTTTTAAATCCCAATTATTGGGGTTGATGTCCAGTTTGGTACTAAAGGATTTTGGTGTTCCGTCAATAGTGATACGCCCCATAACAGGGACGTTCCCGTTCTTCTTCGGTTCATTTTTCTTCAGGTAGAAAAGCAGTTTGAACGTGGATCTTTTCTCTTGTTCCATAACTCAAATGTTTAACGTTTAAAATTAACTTTCATTGAGTTACAAGGGAATACGAAAATCGGTGCAAATAACTGAAATATAGGTTGTTATATCATCATTCGGTTAGTTGTATTCAGTAACGATTTAGTAACCTAACCTTGTCATTTTAAGCCCAAAACTTGTCGGACACCTACTTCCAAATTTTTCCTCACGTTTTATAAACCACTGTATATGAACGGTCTTAACCGTTTTGCTTATTTTTGCTTTCTCCTAATATTTTTTAAAAAAAATAATTGATATTGGTCACTTTTTTGAAGGTCGACCAACCCTTTGTCAATACTCTCCCTTGGAGACTACCGACGATCTCTAGCAAACATCAGCAAGGAACACTATAGCAAAAAATACTTTAAATCCTCTACTGTATAGAATGAGGGGATCCTTCGCCCATTTATATATATGGTTGGTGTGTATCGAATGTCATTATCGACGCACCACTGTTGCATGTTTTCCATTTCGTGGTCAAATTTTTCAGCATGGATTGATGGGTACTTTTCTTTGAAGCTTCTTAAATCCTTTTGATCACTTAAGTACCAGTCGTAAATAGCAGCTTTTAATTCACTTTGGTCGTACTGACGTGAAAGGGACAAGAAATGTCGGATTGTATCGGCATGTTGGTCATTATTTGGACGAGAAAAAATGATCTGTAAACAGACGTTATCGTTACGATCAATAATTTCGTCTAAAATAGCATGCGCCCGCGAACAAGGATCGCAATATGGGTTGCAGACTTTTACGATGTTTATTTCTGCGTCCGGGAAACCGAATCGAAAGCCTAATAATTTATTTTCGTTTACGATAGGTTGCTGAACGGACAGCAAATCTTGAAACATTGTCGGATCTTTTTTCAAGCGCTCGAAACGAAATAGTTTCTGTTGCTCCTTTTTTACGGTTGCTATATAGGGAACTAGCAAGTTTAAAATCAAGTATACGAATGAAAGACATACAATTAACGTGGATGACAGTATAACCTGACTCTCTTGAAAAATGATCTGCTGTATCCAGCCATCGTAAAAGCCGACCGTCAACTGCAAAACGAGTACACTTTGTACGATTAGGCACAATGCACACCACTTTCTAAGAACGAAGGCTTGTTGATAAAGGGAATAAACAATGACAGGTACGACTAAAACGTTTAAAAAAAACAGAAAATGGTAAGAAACGGGAGCATATGCAGCTTGGAGTATTAAAAACAATAAACTTCCTAAAAAGAATGTACCACCTAACAGTACTAAACTATGACCAAACAACTTTGCCCCTTTTGAACCGGAAACCTGCGAACAAGGAGAAGTTGATGCTGCGCTTCCGCAAAACATTTTTACGAGGCTTGTGTCTACGTGAAGAGATGACATAAGCAATAACATAGTGGCTGTAGCACCGACCAGCAAAAGCACATTATAGGCTATGTACGGCCATCCTCCACTTCCTAGTTCAGTATAAAGATAAAAAGTGAGCAGTAGTGTTAATACAGGAACAAGAAGTAACGCAACGGTATTTAACACGTGACGTTGTCGATCCGAAAGCAAGCTTTCGCGATCGTGGTTCTGCTTTGCTGAAAGTGTAGGCTCAACTAAAAGCAGATTATTTGAGCAGATATCTGCAAAGCTTTCTAATGACTTTGATGAATATCGAAGTGTTGTTGGATTCAAATAAGAAACGTTACTGCCGTTGATAGATCTTACTATGGAAAGAACGTCGCCTTCTTTATGCTGAATCTGTACCAAACAGGGTAGCATATTCGGTTCCAATGATGCTGGGGATGCCTGTATTGGGAGATTGTCAACACCAAAATATTTTAACGTATCTGAAATGGACAACAGGCTTGGATAATCCGGATGACTCTTGATCTCTTTTGAAAATGTAGATTTAGACACTTTGACATCTAGCTCTTTCAATAGTGTATATGCAACATCTAGCAAAATATCCCTTTCTAACAGCATACCTTTCATAATTAGGAAATTGGTTACATTGGTTATCGAGTCTTACCTTCTAAGTGGTTCAACTATATGCTTGTTGCAATGATATAAAAATCCCCGAGGCCTATGAAAAAGTTTACACATAATCTACCAGACTTTACACATAAAGAGCTACAGCTTACACTAATGAAACAATTTATCACCGATAGGAGACACTTATTAACGTTAAATTGAGATATCTAAACGTTATCGCATTACAATTAAAATCCATCGCGATTGAAAGAAACGTTTGGTCTGCCGCCGGGCAACAATTATTGGCAGAGGTTTAGGTAGCGATCGCGATCTTCACTTTTTGCTGCGTTGGCAATTACCAGTGCTTCCCTTGTATTGAAAACCGATGACTAAACCTGAGGAAGGGAAAACTTTATATTCATTTTCCAATTCATTCTCCGACACCACAAAATATTTGATGTAACGTTTCAGTCTTTCAGTCGGAAAATGTTTCTCGGACTTCATCTTATATAACAAAAAGTAGATGTATAAAAAGCATTCTACTCTTGCATATGCCATCAAAAACAATGGACTTTTAAACAAAGCAACTTCGGACGTTTGAACAAAGCCGGACTTTGATTGCCTGTTTACCTTTGTTTCATCAATAACGAATAAAATTTCTAAAAGATGGAAAAAAACAATTATCAGGGAGCATTGCAACAGCCAATAGGCTCGGGCTTCAACGCGGAATCAACAGCAGTAGACATCATCAAAGGTATTGACCTTTCAGGGAAAATCGCCGTTATAACAGGTGGTAACACAGGTATCGGTCAGGAAACTACCAAAACATTGGCACAGGCCGGGGCAACTGTCGTCGTACCGGCAAGAAATGTAGAAAAAGCAAAGCGTAACCTGGATGGAATCGCCAATGTCGAAATAGAGCCGATGGACCTGATGAATCCGGCTTCTATTGATGCCTTTGCACAAAAGTTTCTGAACTCTGGCAGGCCTCTGCATCTGCTCATCAACAATGCCGGCATTATGTGGGTACCGCTTCGCCACAACAGCCATGGTATTGAATCACAACTGGCGACCAATTACCTGGCACAATTCCGGTTAACAGCAAAGCTATGGCCTGCTCTCAAACAAGCGAATGGTGCCAGGGTCATCAATGTATCTTCCCACGGTCACCAGTTCGGAACCTTCGATTTTGATGACCCCAACTTTCAGCATCGTACATACGAAACATTACAGGCGTATGGTCAATCCAAAACGGCCAGTAATTTGTTCGCGCTTGAACTGGACAATCGGGCCAAAGCCTTCAATATACGGGCATATAGCCTGCATCCGGGTTCCATTGCGGGAACTGAACTTGGAAGGGAAGCACCCTTGGAATTATTTGTAAAAATGGGTTTTGTGGACGAACAGGGTAATATGTTGCCCGAAGTCTTGGCTTCACTCAAAACGATACCGCAGGGTGCTGCCACAACGGTATGGTGTGCCACTACGCCTTTGCTTGATAATATGGGTGGTGTGTACTGTGAGGATGCAGATGTTGCACCGTTAGCATCCGACAGCGGGCCGTCTCGGGGCGTAAAACGCTATTCGTTGGACGAGGCTGATGCCAAACGCCTGTGGAAATGGAGCGAAGAAACCAGCGGCATCTCTTTTCCACTGAGTTAATATCAAACTAAAGGGAATAAAAACGTTGAAAGATAAATCTGTCTGCCTTTCTTCGAAAGTTTAACAGGACTTTTAAACAAAGTAGATTAACTGATATTCTTTACTTTTACAGTAATTTTTCCGTACGGGATTACAATAAGAAACAGCTATGCAATACGAAGCCAAATACATAACGGATGATATCAAACTTTCCTGTTACGAGGATAAGTTTTTCAAATCAGACATTCTGTTTGAGCACCATATGCTGATCTGGTTCATTTCGGGCGAAACAAAAATTGTTCTGGCAGATGCGACTTATATTTTTAGAGAGGGTGATATTTTCCTGATTCCAAGAAACCAGCTCGCAACCATCATTAATTATCCCAAAGACGGCAAACCGCATCAGACAGTCGTGATGCATCTTTCCACAGCGAGATTAAGGGATTTTTATGCCAATCAGAATGGAGTTGCCAAAATCTTGGAACCGCCGAAAATCTATCATTTCAACAATCATCCGCTGCTGGAAAGTTGTTTATCTTCCCTGGTCCCGTATTTTGAAATGAACGAGCTGCCGGAGCATATCGCGTCATTAAAAATTACGGAGGCCATTAGTATCCTGAGGGCGATTGACAAAAGCATAGACAACATACTGACCAATTTTGAAGAACCGGGAAAAATTGATCTGACCGACTATATGGAAAAGAACTTTATGTTTAACCTTCCCCTGGAAAAATTCGCTTACCTGACCGGGAGAAGCCTCACTACCTTTAAAAGAGACTTCAGCAAAGTGTTTCATACTACCCCACAACGGTGGCTCACGCAAAAGCGGCTGGAATTGGCACATTACCAGTTTACGGAAAAACAGAAGCGCCCGATTGACGTCTGTTACGAAACAGGCTTTGAAAACCTGTCGCACTTTTCATACGCATTTAAGAAACATTTTGGCTATGCCCCAACTGAATTGCTGAACCAACCTGCCAAGCCCGCCGCAAACTTTAAATCCACGCCCGAACATTGAAACTTAAAATAATGCAAGGAGACAAGGGTTTGCCAAGGAAAACAAACGGGAATACCTGTTAAGCGACTTCTTAATAGCATGTTTTAACATCTCTGGAACCTTACTTAAAGGGTGAGCCGAACATCAAAATTTACAGTGCAATATAATTACCATTCAATCCGAAAGAATGATACTGGCAAAAGGATATGCTGCTGAAAGCAGTAAATGGGATGAGCACTTACAGTTAACAATCGCCCAACTTGAGGGGTAACTTGGGTATAAAAATTCCGGGCATATCCCGTCCAATTGTTTTAGATTCTCATAAGTTATAATTGTAAAATTTAAAGGTGCTCTCTTTAAACCCAACTTCCTCATAAAGCTTTTGCGCAGGGTTGTCTTTCGCCGTACTCAATGAAATTCGTGCACACTTCTGCTCTGTACAGAATTCAATAGCTTTACCCATCAGTAGCTTCGCGACACCTTTTCCTCGCTCAGACTCCAATACGTATAGATCGTTTAAAATAAAAACCTTTTTTAATGATGCGGATGAGAAGCTTGGATATAATTGAACAAAGCCGATTATTCGTCCATCCTTTTTTGCGTAAAATAGAGTTGACTCCTCGTTTTCGAGGCGCGCTCTTAAAAATTCAATCGCTGCCGACCTGTCCTTCCTCATCCCATAGAATTCTCTGTAAAGCGAAAACAGTGGTTCTATTTTCTCCACATCAACAACTAATGCGCGTATAATAGCGGTATTATCCATTCTATATTTTTATAATTCTACATTAACCTTCGATACGAGGGAATCTTATTGTTTTTCCATGATCCTTTTTAATGCAGGTTCAATTGCTAAAATATGACCATGTCCAAAAACCAACATTACTTTATTATGCATCAGGATCAAATTTTAAAGTACTTAACTGAGTAATGACCTTTGTTAATGCAAGATACAAGTATTTTTAAAACATATTGCTTTATGTTTAAGAATGCTGCCCCGTAGATCGAAGAAGCGTATAGCTCTGAAAAAGCTACCTATAATTATTAAATGTAAGCGCAAAGATGTTATAAGTTACATTACATTGAATATATATCTTTATCAAAATAATCATTATATTGTATCGACTGACACACCACTCAAAAACGATAAAAATGAATTTACATATAACCAAGGCTTCTTAAGGAGTAGCTCAAGTAGAGTAACCGGAAAATAAACACCATGAACGTTTTTTTACACTTCTATAAGCGGATTTTCGTCGCGAATTTTTCCTTTGCATTTGTCTTTTCGACATTTGCATATTCAGCTCCGGATTTGACGCTGAGGGTTTTCGTTATATCACTTCCTACTTTTGCTTACGGGCTTACCTTATTTTTCTTTGAGAGATACAAATACCAGTATTACATGTACAGAAATTTAGGGTATAAAAAAACGCAATTAATACTCTTTGGCTTTTTCGCAAACTGCATTATTGCATTACTTATGTATACTGTATTCAGCTTTCTTTTATGATGAACAAGCTAGAAATTGACTCTATTCAGCTCCATGTTGGTAATCATAGGCAACTCTTAACGGATTGCTATTTGAGTTGTTCTTCGGAAGAAATTATTGGGATATTGGGTCGGAATGGCAGCGGTAAATCTTCGCTGTTTGAAATCATCTTTGGCACGCTTGAACCATCCAATAAATTTATCAGAATTAATGGACAGGTATGTAAAACTCCGTTTGCAAAGAAATTGGTGGGGTATATTCCGCAGACATCCATTTTTCCGAAAGACGCCACCGTTCAGAAACTGTTGAAGTTTTTACTTAATAGCAACCGTTTTGAAGACCTCAAAAAAAATAAAAGGATTGAGTCGATTCTTTTCTCAAAAATCCGACATCTTTCCGGTGGAGAATTAAAATACCTGGAAGTATCCACCATACTGCATATGGACCATCCTTTTGTGTTACTGGACGAACCTTTTTCCGGAATTGAACCGATATTTCAATCGGAAATCCAAGATTTACTTACGCGTAATCCGTATAAGAAGGGAATCTTGGTAAGCGATCACAATTTCCGAAACATAATGGATGTAAGCAACAAGCTCTTTTTACTAAACGATGGGGCTTTGGTGAAAATAACGAAAAATGTTGAACTGGAATATCTCGGCTATGTTCCCAAGGGTACATTTTCTGAAGATTGAACTCACGCTAATAAAAATTTGAATGAGGTTAAAAACTTTTGATGCGTCATCATTAACACCGACGGAAATGCAAGGTTATTTGCACTATGCCATTGCACCCCGACCAATATGTTTTGCATCCACTATTAATAAAAACGGCGAGGTTAATTTAAGTCCGTTTAGTTTTTTTAATGTATTTAGTATCAATCCTCCGATATGCGTTTTTTCGCCAACAAGCAGAGCGCGGGATAATACCACTAAGCATACGCTTGAAAACGTTTTGGAAATACCTGAATGTGTGATTAATATGGTGAACTATGATATGGTTCAACAGACCTATTTAACCAGTTTAGATTATCCAAAAGGAGTAAATGAGTTTTCGAAAGCGGGGTTTACCGAATTGGCCTCGGAGACGGTAAAGCCGCCCAGGGTAGCGGAATCGACCGTTCAATTGGAATGTGCAGTGAATGAGGTGATATCGCTGGGAAAAAATGGAGGAGCAGGTAATTTGATTATCGCAGAGGTGAAACGGATGCATATCTATGAAGGTATTTTGGATGCAAATGGCAAAATAGACCCTCATAAAATAGATTTGGTGGCTCGTTTAGGCGGTGATTGGTATTGCAGGGTAACCAGCGATAATTTATTTAAAATTGCCAAGCCGATCGATTATGCCGGAATAGGTATCGGCGTAGATGCTTTTCCTGAAGAGGTTAAAAACTCCAACGTATTAACCGGGAACAATTTAGGGTTATTGGGGCTTGTTAAAACGCTACCATCCGATGAGGAGGTGGAAGCCTTTCGCAAAACCGATGAAATGAAAGAACTACTTGATGCTACTACCGACCGCCACAACCGCACCACACGCCTGCATTTAAAAGCCAAACATTTGTTAGATAACGGCCGTGTAATGGATGCATGGAAAGTGTTGTTGATGTAGTTTGTACTCTTCCATTTCGAACGGGGGAGAGCTAAATATCCAATAGGGGTAATATTGAAAGAAAAATTGTAAGTAGATATCCTCTATGGCGAATAGTTCAAGTTACGCGCCGGTGAAACACGGATGTAATTCCGGCGCGACGAAAAGAAGATCAAGTATTTGTCAGAGCAGGTTTTCTTGTGCCGCCTGATAAACGGTTCTTATCGAAGGTTGAAAGCCCAAGCTACGGGCGAGCGAGGCATCGGCATGAAGATACCAAGGGTTTATCAACGGCTCTGCGGATGAAGTCATCGTTTCGCCAACAAGCTGCAAGAGCTCGTATAATGTCGTTGGGGCCTCATCTGCGATATTGACCACTCGCCCATCCATGATCCCTTGCAAAGCCATGATGATAGCCGTGTATATATCGCGATGGTGGATGGTGCTCATCCGCATAGCCGGATGAAATTTTGCAGCAACCACATGTTTAGGTAATTCTTCCAGGTGGCCGTCACCATCACCATAAACAAATGGGAAGCGCAGAACAGACCAATTCAATCCGCTTTCACTCAACTCATTTTCCGCAGCAACTTTGCTAGCCGGATAGGCATGTTGCGGGTTAAGCGCATCATCCTCCCGACCGGGGTGTGGGCTATTTATATCGTAAACATGGCTGGTACTTGCAAATATGAAACGGGCATCAGGAGCGTTGCTCTTTACGGCATCAATGAGATTGCGCGTACCCTCCAGATTACTTTTCCAGATCAGGTCCATATCCGTTGACCGGAACACGGCTGCCAGGTGAATAACAGCTACGGCGTCTTTTACAGCTTCTTGAAGTGTCGCCGGATCAAACAAGTCGCCTTGCACAGCCGTTACTCCGGTCGCGACTTCTTTGCCACGTACCAGTGCAAAACAATCATATCCCGCTTTAACAAGGCGAGGCAAAAGCCTTGACCCAACTAACCCGGTTGCACCGGTTAGCAATATTTTACCAAATTGTTTGTCCATAATTAAATCGTTTTGGACAAAAGTGCGGCTAATGTACTAATAAGATTCGGACAAAAACCGCTTTTACAAGGACAAATCCCGGTAAAAAGCGGCTATCGTTTTACCGGTTACCTTTTTGAACAGACGCGAAAAATAACTCGGGTCATTAAAGCCGAGCTCAAATGCCAGTTCCTTTACCGATGTATTTTGGTTATTATACATTCTGCGTCTGGCCTCCATGATCAAACGGTCTGTGATGAATTCCTTAGGTGAAACGCCGGAATGCTGTTTTACGATTCTATACAAACAATCTGTGCTTAAGGCCAGCTTATCGGCGATCTCCGTGATGGCAGGTTGATCAGTAAGATTATCTTCTACAAATAGTTTGAACCCTAAAAACTTATCAAGACCCGCTGCCGTGTGCTTCTTATGTAATGCATAATAAGCGGCGTTTATTTCTGTAAGCAAGCTGTTCAGGTAAGCCAGAATCAGCTCCGGATCATTGTCGGCAGTACGTAGCAGTTCGTTCAAAATCTTAAACGTATTCCGAAGTCTAAGTGCAGCATCGGGTGGAAAACTGATTTTTTGCCGGTTCAGAGGGTTGAGCAAAAAAGGGAACTTTTTCGGCAATCGCGAAAGGCACTCATCGTCAAACCCCAATTTATAATAGTCTGCGCTATGGTCGGTTGTAGGCAGTTGCCTAAGTTGGTGGGGTAACGCAAAAAAAAGCTCATGTTCGCCTACTTCGATCGTTTTCCCGTCTATGACCTCTTGGCTGTTCCCGCGCAGCACGAAAAGAAAGAAATAATAAGGTAGCCGTTGAGCAGAACCGTATTGAACCGCCATCTCTGATGATATATGGCCAAACTCCGGAGAAACGATACGTATAGAGAGCTCTTTGTTCTGGCTCAGATTTTCAGGAAAAGTATTAAGGGGCATAGTTTCTAACGATCACCTTTAAGCGAATTTACCAATTAATCTTTATATTTCAATATAAGTGAGGTTGGAACCATTATTCAATTAACTTTTATTCTGTAACTATACTCCCGTCCCAATCTCCTCCATTCGGAACAGAAGTGTGTTGGTGAATTAAAAGCCATTCATTCTTTTCGTCTTTTTTGAAACAGTCTGTTTCTCGGAATAATAAGGTCTTCTTAACATCATTTACGAGTACAATTTCTGCTTTTTGAATGGTGCATACAATGCCAATATCCTTGCTTAGAAATGTGTCCGTGTGAAGAATAGAAATTTTACACGATTTAAAGTTGCTAAAAGTAGTATCTAATTTTTTTATAGCAGGTTGAATACCGCGCGAAGCAAAAGGTGGGATATCGTACCATAAGGCATTTGTTGCCCAATTTTTTGTGCTTTCTAATCCTGATGTAGATTTTGTCATTGTTTCCACCATGGAAACAAGAATTTCTTTATCATCTTTTCTAATCATTATCAATTATCTTTTACAGTTAATAGTGCAAATATATTAGCAAGAAAGTATACATTTGATACCTATATACAAAAGGATACTTAATTTATGACAAAAGAAGAAGAAAACCTGTTTCAAGAGAATATCAGGGCGGTACAAGATACAATGTATGTAATTGGTGGTAAATGGAAATTACCAATCATCCTATCTATTTATAAGGGTAACAAGCGTTTTAATGACATAGCTAATTCTATTCCGAAAATTACAAATCGCGTTTTGTCGAAAGAGTTGAAACATTTGGAGGATAATTTTTTGATTAAAAGAACCCTCGTGAACGAATACCCGGTTAAAATCGAATATTCCGTTGTAGACTATACATTTTCGCTTCACGATATTATAAGGCCAATGGAAGTTTGGGGTAAAAAGCATAAAGAGAAAATCAGAAAGGAGTTATAATATTATCAGTTTTTATCTCTTTACTTATTATTACCAAATAGTTTAAATCGGAATCATTCAAGATACGTTCCAACTCCTATCCATTTCAGCTTTTTAGGGGCATTAAGCAAGATTTTAAATGGAGAAGAAAGTTATTATTACTTTTCATTTCTAAAAACAAATATCGAACAAACTGCTGCTATCAAAATACTAGCGCCAAATAGCTGAAATGCGCTATCTAGACCGATATTGACGATCAGGCTCAATACGAGACTTCCCAGACCGTAACCTGTGAAAAGGGAAAAAGCGAAAAGTCCGGTAGCAATGCCTTTTTTGGAACTGAATGTAGTGACAATGGCAGCAAACAAAGGATGGGATAAGTCAAATCCTAAAGATAGCAATGCTACTAAAACATGAGATGCGGCAAGGCTGAAATTCTGGCTTAGTAGTAGCACGGTTATACCGCTTAGCGCTAAGCCCACAGGTATTATCTTATTTCTTCCGTAGCGGTCAGCTAACCTGCCCAACAATGGACCCAACAACAGCCCCGGAATACCATAACCTAATAAGGCAAGACCGATCTGAAATTCGTTCAACCCATAATTCTTATAGAAGAAATAACCCAACCACGCAAAAACACCACTATGGAACATACCGTTGAACATTACATAAAGATAGGTCCGCTTGGCCCTTCCGGTCGACAAAATACTCTGGATAGACAGTATAATATTATCCCTTTTTTTTACCGCAGCTTTGGTTTTTCCGAAGATGTTCTTTTGCTGCATCAATATCAGAACCAAAATAGCCAATCCGATAGCTGCAACTTCCGCAAAAAGCCATTGCCAACCTATCAGGGAAGTAATTAATGCCCCTGTGGTGGCTCCAAATGCCGTACCGCCTGCCATGGCGCCGAAAAAAACGCCGAGGGCGTGACCCCGCTTTTCGTAAGGATAGGAATCACCAATCCAACTAATGGTTGTAGGAGCAACACCTGCAGCACCAATTCCTGTCAATAACCTTAGGAAAATCATCTGGTTGACTCCGTTTACAAAAGCAGTCGACAAAGTAAATAAGCAAAACATAAAAAGGCTAAATACGATAATCCGGAACCTACCGAAGCGGTCGCTAAGTGATGCATATACCAATGTGAACAGTCCATACCCGAGTAAGTAGGCAGGTTCGATAAAACTGACGTGACGGACAGTAGTACCGAACTGCTCGGAAAGCATGGGCAGTAGCGGTGCGACCATAAAGCCTTGAAAGATGATAATGAAAGTAGCCAGTGATACGATATAGACTGGTAGCATAGACGCCTGTACGGCTGTTTCGCCGCTTTTATTTAATTTGCTCATTCTTTTCTTTATTGTAATCGCCCAAATTTCGGGAGGATGAAAAGAATATCGCTTATACCAATTCAGGTGATGATTGGACTTTTTATCGATTTTGGCTTTAGAGTGGGCGTCGCATGAGTTGAAGGGCATCATCGCGGTAAGCCGTGGGTGTGATACCCGTCATTTTCTTAAAAAACCGGTTGAAATAAGGTGCTTCATTGAATTGTAGCAGGTCAGCTATTTCCGATACCTGAAGATCCGTATGTGTCAACAGGCTTTTTGCCTCCAGCAATATCTGTTCATGGATATGGTGCAACGCGGTGTGCCCAGTATACTTCTTGACAAGAAAGTTCAAATGACTGGGTGTGAGGTGTAGTTCATCTGCAATATTTTTTACGGTTGGTTTGTGCTCTTTTCTTTTGCTGGGTGCATCGATAGAATAACTATCCAACACTTTCCTGAACCTGATCATAAGGGATGCCTGTTTTAACTGAAAATCTGTTTTTGCCTCTTTGTCTTTATAGTACAGGCGACGGACACTAATAAGCAGCACCCTTAACAGCGGTTGTATCATTTCAAAATTATCCGCATGACCGGATTTCATTTCGCTGAGCAACGTTTCGGCTATACGTCCTACGGCATCCATATCTTCCTGCGATACCCTTAAAATTGAATTGGCTCCGTTCATGAAGAAGGGAAAGTCTTTTTCAAACCTCGGCCCTAGTGGGTCGATTTCCGCAAATTCCGGCGTAAAACAAATGAGGTAGCCATATATGGTTTCCACACGTTGCCAGCTTTCTATCTTGCCTGGATACGCAAAATAGATAGAGTTTGAGGATGTACTTACGGTTTCGTCGGGCAACAGGAATCGGAGCCCCGGTGTTTTGCAAATGACAAGCCGAAAAAAATTTCCACGAAAGAGCGGCATGAACAATAACTTATCTTTTGATTGGTCTTCCATCCGCATAATCGTAAAAAAATTATTCTCAGCCTTCCCGATCCGAAAAGTATCGTAGAAGTCGCTGATTTTATCGAGCCAGGGAATATAAACTTTGGTATTTGGCATAAACTAAAAAGACCACCGTAAATTTAAGTAAAAATTCCTCTTCGGATGTAATTAGGTCTGAAAGCGATGCTCTCAAAAAGTATCCCATGGATGGTTGAGTTAAATAGCATGTCGTTCGACAAGACAGTCTGGTATGCAGAATGATGATGGATTTTCGCGGCCAGTTTCTCCAAAGAATTCACTAAATCATTCCTTGATTTGCTTACAAGCTTCAGGGATTTGCATACACGCGCGCAAGTTGGTTTACCGACCTTTGGATCATGGAAATTAAACAAATTGCATTGGGCAGCCAGGGTTTGGTTGTGCCGATGGTCGGCCTGGGCTGTATGGGTATGACGGGTTTTGAAGAAGGCCATATGTACGGGCCTGCGGATGAGCAGGAAGCGATCGCGACGATTCACCGTTCGCTCGAGCTGGGCGGCAATTTCTTGGATACTGCCGATCTGTATGGACCGCTGAAAAACGAGCAGCTCATTGCGAAGGCAATCAACGGTAAACGCGATCAGTATATTCTGGCCACCAAGTTTGGCTGGGAGATCGATGACAACAATAAAGTGACTTGGGCCATCAATGGTAAAAGGGATTATGTAAAGAAATCTTTAGAGCGTTCGCTGAAGAATCTCGATACGGGTTACATCGATTTGTATTACCTACACCGTCTGGATAAAAATACGCCGATCGAGGAAACGGTGGAAGCCATGGCCGAGCTGGTTAAAGAAGGTAAAGTAGGTTATATCGGTCTGTCGGAAGTATCGTCTGAAACGGTTAAGCGTGCGCATGCCGTACACCCTATCACCGCAGTACAAAGCGAGTATTCTTTATTTGAACGAACGGTGGAAGAACGCGGAGTGTTAGCGACATTAAAGGAACTGGGTATCGGGTTTGTAGCTTACTCACCATTGGGCCGTGGCTTTTTATCGGGACAGATCAAAAGCATCGATGACCTGCCGGAGAACGATTTCCGCAGAGCGATTCCGCGTTTCCAAGGCGAGATGTTTAATAAGAATCTTGAATTGGTCAAGGCAATTGAAGCCATGGCTGAAGAAAAGAACGTAACTTCTTCGCAGCTGGCTTTGGCCTGGATCATGAGCAAGGGTATTTTACCGATCCCGGGAACAAAACGCAGAAAGTACCTGGAGCAAAACCTGGCGGCGACTACCATTGACTTGACGGAGGCAGAACTTTCACAACTGGAAAGCATCGTACCTTTAGGTACGGATACGGGTGCACCTTACGATGAGTTCAGTATGGGTTTAATTGATTAATTTTGTGTATGAACGCAATTAACTCCATATCAGAATTTCACCGACTCCTGTCATTGCCCGAACCTCGCCACCCGCAGGTGAGCGTGATCAATCTGGCGGAAAGTGTTTTTTTGGAAGACGATATCTGGAAAGGTTTCGTTAACCGCTTTTATTGCGTGGCGCTCAAACGCGACGCCAAAGGCAAGATCAGGTACGGGCAGCAGCATTATGATTACGATAAAGGCGTATTGAGTTTTACCGCACCTAACCAGGTGCAACAGCTGGACCTGCAAAATATGGAATGCGGGTCTGGTTATCTGCTGATCTTTCACCCGGACTTCCTGCTACGGCATACGCTGGCGAACAGCATTCATCACTACGGTTTTTTTGATTATGCGGTTAATGAAGCGCTGCACCTGTCGGCCGAGGAAGAAGACGACCTGATCACGATCTTCCATAAAATTGAGAGGGAGTGCCGTCATATCGATAAGCATACGCAGGAGATCATTCTGACACATATCGAGAGCCTGCTAAAATATTCCAACCGTTTTTATGAACGGCAGTTTTTGACCCGCAAAAATAATAATTCAGCGCTGCTGACCCGGTTCGAGCAGTTGATCGATGATTATTATAACAACGGGGTACAGGGTTTGCTTACGGTACAATATATTGCTGCACAGATGAACCTGTCGCCAAACTACCTGAGCGACCTGCTTCGGGTTCATACCGGACAGAACACACAGCAGCATATTCATGAAAAATTGATCGCGAAAGCTAAAGAGAAACTCTCCACGACCAATCTTTCTGTCAGCCAAATTGCCTATGCATTGGGCTTTGAGCATGCGCAGTCCTTTAGCACGCTTTTTAAGAAGAAGACGAATTTATCGCCGCAGGCATTTCGGCAGACTTTTAACTGATTACCGGATTTTACATACATTTAATGATCTAGTATCGAAAGTTGATAGCGTTAAAATGTAAGATTTGTATCAGAGAATCAACTTTTTATCAAATGCAGCTGAACGGAATTATCACGGAGCTCGGAACCGGCTAGCTTAAATCTTAAATTAAGGTTGCTATTATCAGTGCCGAGACTACCACCGTGGGCAGTAATTATCGGACTAATGTTAAAATATATATCCGTTACAAAATTACCCTCTAGGAAAGCATTAAAGGTGCCTGTTCCTCCCCCGATTGCAATTTCTGTAAATCCCTTTTTCGAAAAATAGTCGATTGCTTCTGTAGGTTTATTTACTACGGGATATGTAGATGAAATAAAAGATTTATCAGCTAATACGACAATTTCGACATTTTTGAATAACGCTTTTACATGATCGGGAAACTTCTCAAAGTTCTCAAAAGTTCTTGCTCCAATAACCAGGTTCCCGATCTGATTGACCAACTTCAGATAAAAATCCATCGTCTCCTGTGGTAGTTGATGGTGCGGGTGATCTGACACCAACACTTTTCCATTTGCAGCGATATTTGCAACGATTATTATTTTCATAACTCTTATATT
Organism: Olivibacter sp. EAT-5; assembly: GCF_044784325.1. Classification (NCBI taxonomy): domain Bacteria; kingdom Pseudomonadati; phylum Bacteroidota; class Sphingobacteriia; order Sphingobacteriales; family Sphingobacteriaceae; genus Olivibacter; species Olivibacter sp. EAT-5. The sequence continues at coordinate 6,388,845 of NZ_CP173028.1, forward strand.
TTAAGTTTTCAGCGTCAAAACTATTGGATAATTACTTTATATTTGATATTCATTACCTTTAGGAAAGTAACTATATGCAATGTAATGAAAGAGAACCTTCAAAAGAGAGCATGCTAGCATTGCGGGATGCGATTGAACTGCTTGGCGGAAAATGGAAAATTTGTATTCTTCGAAATTTATCGTTCGGTGAAATGCGTTTTAAAGACTTGCAGCAAATGGTGGTAGGGATTTCCCCTAAAATTTTATCGAAAGAATTACTGCATCTGGAACAAAACTTATTGATTACGAGAACGGTTAATAACACAAGACCTGTTACGGTTTCCTATGCTATTACAGACCATGCCCTACAGACGCTGCCCGTAATTAATGCTTTACTTGAATTTGGATTGAAGCACAGAAAAAAAATAAAGACAGGTTAGGTTTCTACAATCTAAAGCAATTTATGCTTTTAATGCGAAGCCCAATACGCTTAGCATTTATATATTATACAATAGATGGAAATGAAGTCATTTTTACTAATCGGCCAATCGAATATGGCAGGCCGTGGATTTACACATGAAGTACCTTCGATTTACAATGAGCGAATTATGATGTTGCGAAATGGCAGATGGCAAATGATGACTGAACCTATTCATTTTGACAGACCAATTGCCGGCGTCGGGTTGTCGGCATCATTTGCAGAGGCATGGTGTAGCGATCATGAAGGAGAAAAAATTGGTCTCATTCCATGTGCAGAGGGAGGCAGCTCGATTGATGAGTGGTCGATAGATGGGACATTATTTCGCCATGCAATCAATGAAGCCAAATTCGCAATGGAAGATAGCGAATTAGCGGGCGTATTATGGCACCAGGGAGAAAGTGATAGTCACGATGGAAAACACAAGGTGTACCGTGAGAAAATATCGCGGATATTTGATGAAATAAGAAGAGCGTTATCAGCGCCTAATATTCCATTTATTATAGGCGCATTGGGCGATTACTTGGGTAAGGTAGCATTTGGAGCAGGGTGTATAGAATACAAACTCATTAATGAAGAACTGCAAAAATATGCAATGGATAACAAAAACTGCTATTACGTAACTGCTGAAGGACTTACAGCCAACCCGGACGGTATCCATCATGATGCAATGTCACAACGTATATTTGGTATAAGGTACTATGAAGCGTATCTTAAAAACAAACATATATATGAGCCGTTACCAAATGAAAAAGAACTAGTGGAAAAGTGTCATAATAGGGTGAATACTTTAGCGGAAAAAAGGTATATGGCACTGGAAAAGTTCACCTTAGGAGAGATTACTTATGAAGAGTTGATGAAGACTTTTTCGTAGGGAATATATCAACGTTTTATTACCGGATTTATGAGGACGGATGTAACTTCACTCCTAGCAGATTTCTCAACGGTGAGATATTTTTTAAGCGTCTTATTTTGACGGTCTTGCATATTTCTTATCTTTGAGATACATGATGATGTCGACTGTACTTCTCTGTCACATGGGGCCACAGCACACATAGGTTACATATCAAGCTGTTTTATAAAATGTCGTAATTGTAAGCATTAACAAAGTTTGAAAATTGAAAGGAAGTAGATTAAAACCGGCTCAAAAAATTGCCGAATATGTTGACGAAATTCTCATCATTGAAAATTATGATGTTAAAGACAATTTCTCGCTGCCTCTTTTTGCAAATGGCAAACCGACGCTACTTTTTCAAAATACGTTAGGCACGATTAACAACACCAAAAATTATTTAACTCTTTTTGGACAGACGGTCCTTCCTGAAAAAATCACATTCTCTGACAACTTTACACTTATTGCCTACTTTTTTAAGCCGTTTTCTTTAAAGGCTCTTTTTGGCTTTTCTGCCCAAGAATTTACAGACAATCCTATTAACTTAAATTTAGTAGACTACAAAGTAGCGAATGAGCTACAGGAAAAATTACTAAATGCCCTATCCATTCAGGCAATGTTGACCATTTTGGATGGTTTCATTTTCGATCTTATTAATAAAATACAAATTTCCAATAAACTTATTGATTATGCTACGAAGCTAATTGCTGAAAATCCTTCAAAACAGATTTTAACAAAAGCTCAAAACGAGATTTTTGTAACAGAACGGACTTTTCAGAGAATGTTTAAAAAGGAGGTAGGGATTTCACCAGATCAATATCGAAGAATAGCCCAGTTCAATTCTGCCTTTCAGCAACTAAATACCGGACTGTTTAAGCAGCTGACTGATATCGTATTTAATAATGGTTACGCTGACCAAAGCCACTTTATAAGAACATTCAAGGAGTTTACAAATTTAACACCTAAAGCGTATCTGAACTTAGGTAAGCAATAAGATATTTTGTCGGGATCATTCTATTTTGAGGTATTGCGGCATCCTACATTTGCAATATCAAAACTTTAAAAATTTATTTGAAATGAAAAATCCGATTTATCCGTGTTTGTGGTTTGACGGGCAAGCACAAGAGGCAGCTAAGTTTTATTGCTCAATTTTTCCAAATTCAAAAATCACCGCTGACAATCAGATGGTGGTAACGTTTGAATTGGACGGAAAAAAGTTTATGGGTTTAAATGGCGGACCAAATTTTACATTCAATGAAGCCGTATCCTTTGTTATTGACTGTGACACACAGGAGGAAATTGACCATTATTGGGAAAAATTGACATCCGGGGGTGGGCAAGAAGGAAATTGTGGTTGGCTGAAGGATAAATATGGAATGTCATGGCAGGTAGTTCCTACAGTTTTACCGAAACTGTTGAGTGATCCTGAAAAATCGCAGAAAGTACTGGACGCTTATTTAAAAATGAAAAAGTTTGACATTAAGACTTTGGAGGAAGTTTAAAACGATTATATGTTACAATGCGTTGGCGAAGTGACCGAATCTGCTACTTCGCCAATTGTTATTCAAACGACCTTGGGTTCGACCGAATGCTTTATAAGATCCGGCCAATGAAAATATTTATTAACGGAATATTTCTGTTACTTATTCTTCAATTTCTGTAAACGTTCTTTTGCTGAAGGAATGACGTCATCATCTTCTTCATAGTTTTTAATCACACTTTCCAACGTCTTCCTCGCTTGGAGCTTATCGCCCTTGCCCGCATAGGCATCCGCAAGCAGAATGAAGCTTTTGGCCACCCAATAGTCATATGCACCCATGTTGTTGATCACATCAAAGGCTGTTTCCTGTGCTTTGTCGTATTCTTTGTCTTGATACTGCAGTTGCCCTATGCGGTACCTTGCCTCTGCGCCGACTGCCGTTCGGCTCTTCAACGCCGCCTGATTCAGTTCATCCATGGCAGGTTCCACTTTCCCTTCCTGCAGCATGGCCCGTGCGCTGTATAAGTGTGCCTTGGCAATGTCCTCTTCAGACGACCGATCGTAATTCTTAATCAACTTCGCATACTTGGCCACCTGCTCGAAGTCGCCGATTTCGAAATAACAAATCATTAGGTTAGTTACCGCATAGCCATAATTTTTTCTATATTCTGAAACGAGCTCCAGTTTTTTGAGATGCACGATGGCCTCGTTGTATTCCTTCAAGCTCAGGTATAAGGCAGCAACCGTTAGCAAGGTCTTCTCCGTATACTGGCTCGTCCAGTCGTTCAAGATAATGTTTAGGTCGTGCAGGGCTTCCTTCGGGTGCCCGGTATGGTACAAACTCACCCCGCGGATATAACGGGCATGTTTTTCCTGTATGGGTTTTGGGAATTTATCAAAATATGCATTAATCGCTTCCACAGCCGGTCCGTACTCTCCCCTGGTAAACAAGGAATTGGCCACCTGAAAAGCTAGGTTATCCTGCTCCGCAGTACTCAGATCACCGATATTGGCACCGGTTGCGTATTGAATATAACTCGAGGCATCCCCTTGATCCAGATAGATGTTTTCAATGGAACGCAGCGCCTGCTTTGCCTCTTCGGTTGTGGGATATTTCTCTACCACCCGCTGAAAGGTGGCCTTCGCGGCTTCAGTTTCATCTTTATTGTACTGAACAAGCCCGATGGTCATCAATGCCCGGGGGACATAGCTGCTGCGGGGGTATTGTTCGATCATCTGTTGCAACCCTTCGATGGCGGCATCGTAATCTTCGGTAATGAAATACGTGTATGGAACCTCAAAAGCCACGTCGTCTGCATAGTTCGAACCGGGGAATTGTTCGATAACGGACCTTAGGGTGCTGAGTTTGGCTTCATTGTCGCCCTGCAATCCCTGAATAATACCGCGCTGGAACAACGCATAGTCCTGATTAGGAGCTTTGCTGTTGATCAGCTGGTCGTAGTATTCGTTGGCTCGGTCGTAATTGCGCAGGGACAGATACGAATCACCCAAACGGGCAATTACGTCATGACGCATATTTTCCTCTAGCGAACTTCCTTCGACAGCCAAAAAGCGTTCAAAATAATCGGCCGCTATGCTAAAGCTGTCGTTGCGAAACGCCGCATAAGCCAAGCCATAATTTGCATAATTGTATACATTTGTGTTTCGGGCGGCGGGCAACCGAAGGAACCGGGAAAAGTTTTCTACCGCCTCTCTGTACTTACGCACTTCATACATCGCCTCCGCTTTCCAATACGTGGCCAACGCCGCCATTTCCGCATCGATTGGGAATTTTTCCGATCGCATGAACAGGGATATGCTGTTTTCGAAAGCGCGCTCATTATAAAACTCCAGTCCGCGGTAATACGTTACCTTTTGGTAGACCATATCGGCTTCCCGCCCCCTGCTTTTGAACGATTCCAGCATAGCTACCCCTGCATGGAAATTGCTCGTACCCGACAAGACCTCGGCCAACAGGGTTTCCACATTCTCTGTATTTTCAGCATCAGGTTTACGATCCGCATATTTCTGAGCGATATATTTCTGAAGGACCTCCTGAGCAACCTGGGCGGAGTCTAATTCATATAAGATTTTAGCATAATTAAACAGCCCATCTAATTTCAATGCCTGATCGAAATCCAGCCTGGACGCTTTCACGAACACATCCCGTGCACGTTGCTTATCGCCGGTTTCAACGGCAATATGGCCCAAAGTAATCAATGAGCCCTGATAAAAGGCATCCGGATCTGCCACTTTCTCCAGAATAGAGTTTGCTCTTTCGTATTCGCCTGCTAAATAGGCGATAGAGCCGATCCGGAAATTATCGATATTGCTGCGTGAAGCATCCGGGTAGCGTTCAATTAATTTAACGTAGTAAGCTTGTTTGAATTTGTTCTGTGCAAAATACGTGGCGGCAGCGATACGGCGCAGCTCGATTTCAAGCGCTTCGCGTTTGATATTCATATCCGGACTCCGACGGATCTTTACGGCATCGGCCAGCATCGGCCGGTAATCACGTACGACATCGATGGACCCCATAGGCGTAGATTGCCCTTCGTCTAGCTTTTCAGTGGCTTGCTGCTTCTCTTCCTGCTGTTCTTTTTCCTCCTGCGCATACCCCATAACTAGCAAGGCTGAAAAGGCTGCGGTAAGCAGGTATTTCAGGTAGTTATAACCGATCCTTTCTTTTGATATCATTGTTCGTCTGTATTTCTGAGCTCTTCCAACATTCCTTCGAGGCGATAAAAAGCCAATTTACTTTTTCAATAAATGCACAAATTTACGTATTTAAAATCTTTTCACAGAATTGCACAGGAACTAACAAAATGCAATTATGCCATCCACCATTTCCCAATCTTTGGCAATGTAAATAGCTATCGTGCAATTACCTTCGTCAACATGTCGGAAACAAACTTAATCGGTTCTATTTTTAGCTAGGAGATACCGGAAAACAGCGAAGCGTATACAAAAAAGCCCAAATCGTCCCCGCGCTTTTTCATATTTTGTAGATAAGTAATCAAAATTAAAAAAGTAGACTTTTGTCTACTTACTTTTCCTACAAACATCTTCGTTCCGTTGCATTCTGATACTGAGATTTGTATGGCATCTTATAACGATGTTCATGCAGTACACGGATACACGATGAAAGGAAAACGACCTCAACTAAAACGGATCGATAGATCAATCAATAATATGCGCAGCTGATGAAACTAAAAACTGTATTGCTAATGGGTTTCTTTATATTGGTCAAATTTTCCTATGCCCAAAACTTTAAGCTGTTACGTTTTAATGAAGATTATTCAGCTTTAAAGGATAGTACCCGGACCTTTTACAATAGCTTGAAATACCTGCCGCTTTCGGAAAGTGGAAAAGCCTATGTTTCTTTCGGTGGCGAGCTGCGAGCCGAACTGGACGGGGCGCAGCACGAAGACTGGGGCGCAAGTAATATCGGCAGAAATATTTTCTTGCTACAGCGATACCAACTGCATGCCGATCTGCACCTAAATGACAGGATCAGGATCTTCGGGCAGTTGCGAAGCGGTTTGGAGAACGGACGAAAGAACGGACCGCGGCCTATTGATGAGGATCAGCTGAACGTTCAGAATCTTTTCATAGATCTAATCCCTTACAAGGGAATGGATGGCAAAATGACCATCCGATTAGGACGACAGGAACTGCAGTATGGTAGCGGCCGACTGCTTGATGTTCGCGAGGGTCCCAATCTTCGTTTGTATTTCGACGGAGCCAAAGTGGCATATGCTGCTCCAAAATGGAATGTTGATGCTTTTGTCATGGCGGCCGGCCGTGTAAAAACCGGTGTGTTTGATAATGCCACTATTAGCCGAAAATCGAGTCTATGGGGCGTTTATAGTACACATACTGCAGATAAAATGCTCAATATCGACCTTTACTATATGGGTACTCACCGGGATGAAGCCCGGTTTGATGATGGTGTTGCCACTGAATCCCGCCATACCGTCGGCACCCGATTGTGGGCGAACGGAAATGAACTGCTCTACAACTTTGAGATCGGTTATCAATTGGGCAAATTTGGCGCGGCAGATATCCGCGCCTGGGGCGGCTCGATGGATATCACTTATCGTTTCACTAATCTGAACGGGGTTCCGACAATAAAGCTCCGCAGCGATTTTATTTCAGGCGACGACACCAAAGACGATGGCAAACTGGGCACATTTAACGCTTTATATCCGAACGGCGGTTATTTCGGCATGAATCCACAGGCCGGTCCGGCAAACCTGCTTTCTATTCACCCCAATTTGAGCTGGACCCCGGTCGGGCATGTACTGCTTTCCTTTGAAACGGTCTTCTCGTGGCGGCAATCCCTGCATGACGGTATTTACCTCCCTGATGGTACACTCAGGCTGGCTTCCTCAAATTCAGACAGCCATTATATTGGCACGGCTTACATTACTACAGTATCCTGGCAGATCAGCAAATTTCTAAACTACAATGCCGGCCTACAATATTTTAACACCGGGGATTTTATTAACGACGTAATACCGCAACATAAAGATGGGGTTTTTATTAGTTCACTCTTAGGTTTTAAATTTTGATCAGCAATGTATGAAAATCCGCTGCCTGTGATTCATGATCCCTATAACAATCACCGGGGGAAGGCAAAACATGAGAGTCCTTAAATGGACCGACCGTTTGCACTCCGCCATTTTTATAAATAGAATGTGGTGAAACAAAATTTTCAGTAATGGCATTTATTCCATATCTATTCCAATTTTACCATAAAAATTTTCATCACCGGCTTTGGTTTCCAATAAACGATGAGCCTTACCTATTTCCGACAGTGAAAAGACCTTATTTAAAATTGGCTTCAGCTTTTTATTTTCAACCAATCGGGTTAACTCATCGAGTTTATTTCTATTCTGTCGGGTAAAGACAAAATGGTAAGTGGCGTTTTTCCCCCATGCGTCAATAAGGTTCTGAGGTTTTTCGATATCAACCAATGTAACTACCTGCCCCATTTGACTAAGAATCTTCCCGCTGTCAGCGAGCGTATTTCCTCCAATGGTATCAATAATTACATCAACTCCTTTATTACGTGTCAATTGTTGAATAGCATGGATGTAATTTTCATTTTCATAGTCAATCACATAGTCAGCTCCCAGTTCAATAAGAAATTTATGATGGACTTTTCGTGCGGTAGTAAAGACAGTTCCTCCCATAGCTTTTGCAATTTGAATAGTTGGTATTCCTACACCACCGGCACCCCCGTGAATCAAAATAGACTGGTTGATTTTTAGTTGTGCTCTTGTAACCAGCATCTCCCAAGCTGTACCCGCTGCTAAAGGAAGTGTTGCAGCTTCCAGATGGCTAATGTTTTTTGGTTTTCGCCCAATGATAGACTCGTGAGCACAGTGATACTGCGCATAACTTCCCTGCCCCTTAAAAATTTCGGGGGTATAATAAACTTCATCACCGATTTTAAAATTTTCTACTCCCGCACCGAGTTCCACTATTTCACCGGAGATATCATGGCCTGTGATGACGGGTAAGTCCAATTCATTTTTATAATCCCCACGCCGTACTTGATAATCTAAAGGATTGACAGAAGTTGCAAGTACCCTGACCAACACTTCCCTGAACCCGGGTTTTGGTACCGGCATTTCTACAATTTCAAAATTTTCGACGGGTCCGAACTCCTTTAATATTGCTGCTTTCATATTGTATTTAGTTAATTAGGTAAATACCTAAATTATATATTAAAAATTTTTAGAGTCTATCTTTTATATGCATTGCTAAATCCTGGATTAATTGCTCGTTCCTTTTATAATATGTCCATTGCCCATTTCTTGTAGCAATCAAAACATTAGCAGCCGACATGGTTTTTAAATATTCAGAAACGGTAGGCACCGACATTCCCGCTTTTTTGGCGATATCGGATACACATACGCCTACTTCGGATGTTTTTTCACTAAGCTCCTCTTCAGGAAAATGTGCATAAGGGTCTTTCAACCATTTAAGAATGTTTAAACGTGTCTCGTTCGATAGCGACTTGATGACTTCCAATAATTCCATTCTACAAATTTAGGAAATTTCCTAAATACCTACAAATAATTAATACGTATTTTTAGGGTCTAGTATTTGCAGTGTTCAGCCTAAACTTCAGCTTTGATGAAAATGTGTTATATCTATCTATTGAGGCTGTGCTAAAGTCAGATAGGTAGAGTCCTATGCTTTTGCTAAACACTATTGTCCCGGACAGCGGTGTGTGGGGTTATTAGAACACCAATGAAAAGCACTACCATAAAGAATAGATAGGATGCGATAACAGACTGGATTTTATATCCAACTGCGAAAATGTTGAAAACGGTATTTTGAACACAAGCTTGTCCGGTTTGGAAACATTTGCAGTTTCTGCTATGCTTACTTTTGCCTAAACTTACTAAAATATCAATATGCAAAAAACAATTTTTATAACGGGCGCTTCAACAGGCTTAGGCAGAGCCACTGCCAAACTATTTCAGCAAAAAGGCTGGAAAGTTATAGCCACCATGCGCAACCCTGATAAAGCCGGTGACTTGGCTAATCTCGAAAACGTCAACGTACAACAGCTTGATGTGACCGATCTTGACAATATCAATGCAGCGGTATCTACCGCAATCGCTTCCAACGATATTGATGTTGTTTTTAATAATGCCGGTTATGGGCTTATGGGATCCTTAGAAGCATTATCCGATGAGCAGATATTAAGGGAGATTAACACCAATCTTTTAGGTGTTATCAGAGTTACGCAAGCTTTTACGCCGCATTTCCGCGAAAGAAAGCAGGGTTTATTTATCAGTACTACTTCAATGGGCGGCTTTTTGGGCTTTCCGTTGCATTCTATTTACCATGCAACCAAATTTGGCATAGAGGGTTGGTCTGAGAGCATGTCTTTTGAATTAGCACTGTATAATATCGGTATTAAAACCATCGCACCGGGCGGTATCTCTACTGAATTTCTTGGCCGCTCGCTTGACAGAAGCTTTCATCCTGCTTATAAAGAATTAGAGGATAAACTCTTTACCAATATTGACATGATGATGAAGGCTGCGTCAACGCCTGAGCAGATAGCAGCAATAGTTTATGAGGCGGCCACTGACGGTAAAGATCAAATACGCTATGTGGCAGGTAATGACGCCAATGCACTATATCAAAAACAACTGGAGATCGGCAAGGAAGCTTTTCGTATAGAGATCAGACAGCAATTTTTAAGTAAATGAAATAAACAGGCAAACGGTTAAAACTGCGAGCCTATTACTACATTTGTATAACAGTATGGTAACAATTAGCTCCATTACCGAGTTTCATCGTAGGCATGGCCTGTCTGATCCTGTTCACCCACTGATCAGCTTGTTCCGCGTGGAGGATCTTCGCTTTATCAATGATCCCATGTGGAAGCAATATTCGCTTAATTTTTATTGCGTATCGTTAAAGAAAGAAATCACCAGCAAAGTAAAATACGGACAACAATACTATGATTTTGACAAAGGCTTGATGACCTTTATTGCTGCCGGTCAGGTACAAACTCTGGAAATACCTGAAGACGACTTATCCAAAGGTAGCGTTGGCACAGGCCATGCGCTGTTGTTTCATCCGGATCTACTATACGGGCATCCGCTTGCTGTAGCGATCAAAAACTATGGTTTTTTCTCTTACGCGGTTTATGAAGCGCTGCATCTTTCAGAGCAGGAAGAACAAAATGTGGTCGATATCTTTGACAAGATCGACCAAGAGATAAAATATATTGACCGCCATACCCAGGAGATTGTACTGTCACAGATCGATCTGCTGCTTAACTACAGCAAACGCTTCTACGAACGACAATTCATCACCCGGAAGGCTGTGAACCACGATTTGTTAAGCAAAATGGATAATTTGTTGACCACTTACTTATCAGATTCAGCAGCTTTAAAGAACGGGCCGCCAACGGTGGAGTATTTGGCTGAGCAACTTGCTCTTTCCTCACATTATCTGAGTGATATGCTTCGATCGCTAACCGGACAGGGCGCACAGCAACATATCCACAACAAAATGGTGGAGAAAGCGAAAGAGTACCTGAGTACCACTACACTTTCAGTAGCCGAAATAGCTTATCAATTAGGCTTTGAGTATCCTCAGTCTTTTAACAAACTGTTCAAAAAGAAAACCGATCTATCACCCCTTGAGTTTCGCCGTTCATTCAACTGATCTATACTTATCTGCAGCGCTGGTATAATATTATAAATCTGATGAATTAAAGATAAAATCAACCTGTTCCAAGATGGAACAGGTTGCTGCAGGCTGTGAAAAAGGTAATTTTAACATTAAATGATTTATCCCGGAATCTGCGTGCGTTGAATTATACTCGTCTTGCTGGCTGAAGCACCTTTTATAAATATCTTACCTTACCGTCGGGTAGCTAATTCCTAATTGCTCAAGATAAGTGCCGTATTTGCTAGGATCATAATAGTATTTTTTCATGAGCGGACGGAATTCTTCCATTATTTTTTTATTCAGAAAAGTAGCGGGTTTATTTTTTTCTGAAACCAAGGGCGTATATTTTATTTCCTTGGTTTGTACCTCATTAAAATAAGTCCAAGCGTCTTTAATAATTTGTGGATCTACTAGCATATCCAGTAACGTAAGCGCTTCCACTTTTGCCCCGGCGATAACACCTTTATGTGCAATAGGCGTTGCCATGGCAATGGCGTTAGCCCAATGATGGCCCGGTAAACCGGGAATATTGGAGGGGTAACGCAACACCACGGTTGGCACATTCCAAGCAATGTCAGCAATATCATCAGACCCGCCGCCCATGAGGGATGGATTGGCATTGGGAATACCGAGTTTACTTAATTCTACGTTCATTCCTTCTTCTTTAACTCCGAGTTCTTTTTGTATCGCTTTGGCGAGTTGTTGATCCTGAGCGCTCCATGTGGGTAGACCCACTGCTTGAATGTTCTTGTACATGGTTTCGGCGATTGTTTGATTGAAATGTCCGGGCCAAGCGCTTCCCAACACTTCGTAGGTCATCTTGGTATTGGTCATTTTCGCGGCGCCCTCACCGATCCGAATGCCATCTTCGTACATTTGCATGATCTTTGGATAGGTTTTCTCCCTAAAATAATACCATACCGATGCTTTAGATGGAACTACATTTGGCTGATCGCCGCCATCGGTTATCACGTAATGAGAACGCTGTGTGGGCTCCATATGTTCGCGGTGGTAATTCCAACCTGCATTCATGAGTTCTACGGCGTCTAAAGCACTTTTTCCACGCCAAGGGGCACCACCGGAATGGGCTGCTTCGCCCTCGAAATTGAACTTAACGGAAATCATGCCGTTCCCGCCACTGTCGCCATAGGATACCCCCAAGTTGTTTGCTACATGGGTGAAGATACAAGCGTCAATATCTTTAAAATAACCGTCACGTACATAGTAAGCTTTTGTACCCAATTGCTCTTCTGCAACCCCTGGCCATAAGACCAAGGTACCGCTGATGTGTTCGCGTTCCATTATCTTTTTTAGAGCCAGTGCAGCAGTAATATTTAAAGGAACACCCGAATTATGACCTTCGCCATGCCCGGGCGCCCCCTCCACTAGGGGAGCATGAAAGGCTACTCCGGGCTTTTGCGAGGCTTTGGGTATGCAATCAATGTCACTGCCAATAGCGATAACGGGCTTACCGTTTCCCCATCTCGCTAACCAGGCTGTTGGAACACCGGAAATGCCCTGCTCGATGGAAAAACCGTTTTCCTTTAGAATCCCGGTTAGATAGCGAGATGTTTCTTCTTCCTGAAAACCCAATTCGCCGAAACTAAAAACCATATCTACCATTTCCTGGCTCTTTTTCTGTTCTTTATCAATTTCAAGAATAAGCTCTTTTTTTAAAGTAGCTAATTTCTTGGCATTGATTTTTTGAGCGAAAAGTGGAGGCACACATCCAACTTGTATTATATAGAATACTACACTGATGAATAGAAGGTTGCTAATTTGATGTTTCTTCATGTTGAGCATTTAATTGAATGAACACATTTGGTCTATAAAATGAAGTGACGGGGTTCCTATGGGAGCACCGGGAGGCATTTGCATAGGGGCTTCGATTTCAAATTTTGAAGGATTTTCCCGGAAAGATTTAATTTGAGTTAAACCAAAGTGTAAATTAGAGGCGTAAGCCGGTGATGCATTGCCGAGATGATCTTGCATCCAAGTGGCTAGGTTCTCGATTAAATAGATGGCTTGCCCTTTCACCACGGTGGACGTCTCCTTACCGGCTGCTAACTGTAGCAAATACTGCAACGTAACATTATTTACCATGGCTTGTAATGCTCCCTTATAGCCGCCAACGAGGGGTTTCTTCCAAGTGAGCTCTAAAAGCCTTTCGGCCATGGGAATAAAACCGGGTTGTTTATCGTCTCTGCCTTGGTACTCAATTAACCTGGCTGCCCGCGCAGGGTCTAATAGATGACCAAGCGTTGTGCTGGCCACTGTCTCTGCCGCGGCGATAGGATCAAAAGTAGGGCCTGTATAACGATTAAAGACTTCACGGGTCTGCGGATATCCCGAAGGCCGGGGCGGGATTTTCTGTATTAGCTGCTCCGGCAGTGAGAGCGCGTCTGCCTGGATTGTGCTGATTAAGGCATCAAAGGCCTTCCATTGTTCTTGGGGTTCAATGAGTTTGGTAATAACTTGTCCGTCATTCTTTAGGGCATGGGTAAAATACAAACCACCTAAAGACTTGGCTGCGGCTTCTATCTGATAACGGTGGAGGAGATAGATAGGCACCAATACTTCTTCCAAGGTGGCCATGGGTGCACCTTCGGGAATGGCTTTCTCTGAAAAATTTTGTAATAGTCGATTCCTGATTTGCAACAGGCGTTTTAACTCGTTAGGTGCATTGGTACCTTCATCCCATTGATTGGCGATGGGATGGACATAACCGCCGATATCGGGAATGAAGATATGCCCTTGAGCGAGGGTTTCTTTCATAATATCATCGAGGGCCTTGTTTTCATCGGTTCCTTCGGGGAAGTCTTGGTATCCCCAGATAATGGCACGCTTATCCCACTCACCTATACCTACGGCATACGCATCTGCTACATTTATTTTACCTTGGTTGTCCATACTAAAGCGAGGGAAGGGATAATCCATTACCGATGCCCTGTTTTTCGTGCTGGAAGTAAAATTATGATATAAGCCAAGGGTGTGACCAATCTCATGAGCGGAAAGCTGACGAATACGTGCGAGCGCAAAATTCTGCATATCATCATTTACTTCTTTTCCATCTTCATATTGCTGCAAAAGCCCTTCCACAATCAGGTAATCTTGCCGATGCCTGTCTGCTCCCAATGTTACCACACCTTTAATAATTTCACCGGTACGGGGATCTATATGGGACATACCGGTTGAAAAAGCCCTGGGGTTTCCGGTACGGTTAATCCAATTGACGATGTTATATCGAATATCCATGGGATCAGCACCTTCCGGTAGCTCTTTGATCTGAAAGGCATTCTTATATCCGGCCGCCTCGAAAGCTTGATTCCACCAGGAACCGCCTTCGATGAGTGCTTTCTTGATCAGTGCGGGCGCACCACGGTCAACATAGTAAACGATCGGTTTTACCGGCTCACTGAGCGCAGCCGTAGGATCTTTTTTTTCCAGGCGTTGCCTACGAGTAAAACGTTTAACGACGGGTTCTTTCATGGAAGCGGAAAAATCCATGTAGCTATACATATTAAAACCGGAGCGCGGATCAAATTTACGGGGCTTATAGCCAGCTTCGGGCAGCTCCACGAATGATTGATGCATCTTCACGGTAACTGCATTGGGGTCCGGCGCGATACCGGGCCCCATCCCCCAACCTCTGCCCTGGACGCTGCCTCCTGTAAAAGTGATGATGGCTTCGAATTCTGTGTTTTTTGGAAAGTTTTTAGTATTGTCTAAATAGATGGCCGATCTGCTTTCATCAAAATTATAAGCCGGGCCCATCTGTTGTGAAGCACCAATATGGAGACCGGGAAGGTTGTTACGCCCAATACTGGAAGCTATCTTCTGACTATCTCGTACCAAGAACGGGCTCAGGTCAATGAGTACTTTCCCCTGCCCTACCGCCAACACTTTGAATGACCAGATAACGGACTGAGCAAAGGCGTTTTCTACTGCTTTTTGCTCGTCTTTATTATCGGTTATCGCCCGGTAAGCATAGTTGGGCTCTACCAGCAAGATCTTCTGGCCTACTTGGATAAATTTAGCAATAACTGCTGTTGCCTGTCCCCTTTCCGGCCCGCCGGAACCTACCCCATCGGTAAGCGAGGTGTAATACAAAAATTCAGTCCCTAGCTTGTCTATTTCCAGATAAATCTTATCATTTTTTTCATCGTAATAGAAATTAAAATAACCGGGATACGCTTTTAGATTTTTGATGAAATCGGAGATACTTCCTGTTACAACGGGAGTAGCTATCGATTTCTGTGCCCGAAGGGTTTGGTAGGGTAGCAATCCACCGATAAGGGACAACGTTATCAGGAAACACCTTGTAATCGTTTTTTTTAGACACATCATGTTCTTCTTGTTTATAAATCTTTGTTAGTTAATAGTTCTGAATTGGGCAAGGGAAAAATATAGGCTTCTTCTGTTGGTGAAACAGCTGGAGCAGTACCCTTTGCAGGAATAGTCTGCAAAGTACGCAACAGATCATTAGAACGCAATCCTTCGCCTAAAAACTCAATTCGGCGTTCATGTAAAATCGTTTGGATCAGAGCGTCTACATTATTGATGGCACTTGTTGGGAACTGATAAGATGCATCAGCCCGGTTTCTAACATATGTTAGCAGATCGCGTGCTTTATCAAGATCTTCCACATGCGCTGCCGCCTCGGCATAATTAAGTAACACTTCGGCGTATCGGATCACAGGAATATAATCTAAAAATGGAGAAGGCTTGCTGTATTTTTTGAGATACTTGGTAGCTCCACCGGTAATGAACAGTCGGCGTTGATCGTTTTCGCGCCACTCCGTGTCGGCGATGATACCCAGTGGGTTTAAATTATACTCCGAATTTCCTGGCGAGGTATTGAGATTGTATCCTATGGACGATTGACCGGTGGTAGAATCTAAATCAGTCATGGGCATACTAAAGATAGACTCTGTTGTGGTATAATTATTTGATAAAAAAGGAATAGTAGCGTCGTCTTGTAGCGCATGGGCAACACCTGTTTCGGCTCGGTACGGTGCATTGGCCGAAACGATTTTCTGCGCTTCTTGTATCACCATACTGTAATTTCCCATCGTAAGGTAAACACGCGTTTTGAAAGCAATGGCCGTGTTGCGGTGAGCGCGCGTGGTATTGAGTAGAGGCGTACCATAGGATAACGGCAGGCCCGTTTCGGCTTCATCGAGATCTTTCAGTATTTGTGCATATACTTCGGCTACTGTACTGCGGGCTAATGAATTGTTGGCCGAGGAAGTTTCGGCCAGTAGACGTAAGGGTAAACCCGGCGCATTGCCATTGTTCTCGATATAAGGTCTTGCGTATAGGGTTACCAGGGCGAAATAAGAAACTGCCCGCACAAATTTAGCTTCGGCAGCGTATGCGGTAGCTGCTTCGGGATCTACTTTATCTGCATTGTCAACTAATCCTTGTAAAAAAACATTGCATAAATTAATGGTACGATATGCTGCAGCCCAGAGGTTTTGCACTTCGTTGGAACCGGCATTTAAGGTATGATTCCAGGAATCAAAAGCCGTAAAAAGATTGGCGGTTCTATTAATATATTCTTCACCTCGCACTTCGCAGTAAATGTAATAACGACCGCCATAAAATTGCTGGTCTTTCATGCCCCGATATAATCCATTTACCAAAGCCAGCACACGTTCAGGGGTGTCAAATGTTTGTTCTTGCGGAATATAAGTAGTGGGATCCGGATGCAGGTATTCCTGCTCGCTACAAGAAATAAAGCATAGCACGGTAATCATGATTGATTGAATACCCTGTTTTAAAGTCTTATATTTTTTATTGTTCATAACCTATAGTTTTATCGCTTTTTTTTAAAATGAGGTCTTGCTAGAAGCCTACGTTGACACCGAGTGTGAAAGTGCGTGCCTGTGGTACAGAATTTTTATCAACGCCCGGCGTTAGATTGTCGTTACCATTGGAAGAAAGTGCCGGGTCTGAACCACTGTAGCCTGTAATGATGAATGCGTTGAACACCTGACCATAAAAACGCACCGAACTAATGCCGGATTTGCCCAGCAGTTTTGTCGGAAGCCGATAGCCCAATGACGCGGTTTGCAATCTGAGAAAATCTGCTTTTTCCACATTTTCTGATATGGGATAAGATGAGCCGTTTGAAATAACATCGCCATACACGAGGCGCGGGATATCTGTCTGCTGGCCCGGGCTTGTCCACCGATCATAGATTTCGGTGTAATTATTCCAGAAGCGCTGATCGCGCAGGGTAGCTTTGGTGCCATTTTGGATATAATTACCACCGGAATATACAAAACTTAAGTTGAGGTCAAAGTTTTTATACTGAAGTGTGTTGTCAAACCCACCATACCAGGTTGGAAGGGCATTTCCCAGCAGGTAATAGTCGGCGCCCGAAATTGCCTGAGCAGGTGAACCGTCCAGATAGGTCCATCTGCTTTCGCCCGCAGCCACCGCATGACTATATTGCACCCGCTCGCCGGCGCGGTTGATGAAAATACGCTGTCCTGTTTCGGGATTTACACCATCCGTTTTGGCTCCATATAAACTTCCAACGGAATAGCCAACCCGGGTAATATTAGTGGCTTCTGCCGCCGTACTGGTAGAACCAACAATGTCGGCATTGCCTTCTGCCAAGGCTGTAACACGGTTTTTAATCGTTGTAAAGTTAAACGATGAATTCCAGGTAAAACCGTTTTGTTCTAAAACACGGGCATTGAAGGTGAATTCAAATCCGCGATTGTACATAGAGCCAACATTTAACATAATGCCGTTATTGGGTATTCCTTTCGACGGCGTTTGCGGAGCATTGAGAATTAATCCATTTACGTTATTATAGAAATAAGTCATTTCTACTTGCAAACGGTCGTTGAAAAAACCTAAGTCCGCTCCAATATTGGTCTGGTCACTGGTTTCCCACTCCAAACCGCTATTTCCGGCTTGATAGTAGTTCAACATAGGTGCATCTCCATACAGAGCCGATTCATAAAGATTGAGCGAGGCAAACTTGTTTGGATTATTGGCATTTCCTACCCGCCCCCAACTACCACGCAATTTTATACTGTTTAAGGTTTCCGCTAGAGAAGACCCTTTATAGAAATTCTCCTCTGAAAGTGTCCAGCCAATGGAAGCCCCGCCGAAATTTCCGAATTTTGTTTTTTCTCCGAGTATGGAATTACCATCTCTTCGGAAGTTGATCGTTAAAAAATAACGCTTGTCGAAATCATAGTTTATCCTCGAAATATAAGAGATCAACGAAGATTCGGCATCTAGCATACTTCCAAAGGGTATAATACGTCCATAGCTTCCCTCAAAATTTTCATAATACTCATCGGATACCTGTGTACGGGTAGCACCCCATCGATTGAAATAAAAATGCTGCACTTCATAGCCACCTAATAAGGAAAGGTTGTGCTGACCAAAAGCTCTTCTGAAGGACATCGTATTGCTCCAATTCCAGGTGTTGATATTGTTAATTGTGTTGACAGCATTACCTTGAGGGGTAAAACCCGGTCCGTGTAGGGCACTTTCGAATGTTTTGTTTTCCACTTTAGTCCAATCCAATGCATAACTTGTTTTGAAATCTAAGCCTTTCAACAAGGTTACCGTAGCTCCCACATTTCCAATAATATGATCATTCTGTGCATCGTATCGGTTCAAACCCAATAAGGCGGTAGGATTATAGAAATTACTAACTACTGTATTGTTTCCCATCCCCATCGAATTGGTACTGCTAGCTATATTGTAAGTGCCATCGGGATTATACGGACTAACATTGGGGGCCGTTAGCCAAGCTAAACGAGCAATACCGGTGAGTAAGAAAGCGTTCCCCCGGAGTGATCCCGTGTTGGGAGATTGATTATTACTGCGCGTATAATTAGCTCCTCCTGTTAGTTTTAACCAGTTCGTTAAATTATGATCTACATTGAAACGCACGCCAATTCTGTCAAATTCGTTATTTCGGATAAAGCCTTTTTGATCTGAGTAATTGGTAGAAAAGAAATATTTGGTATCCTCTGAACCCCCGGTCACATTAAGACTATGATTATGGGAAAAACCGGTGCGATAAGTTTCATCATACCAGCGTGTGTCCACTAATGATCCATCCTCCTTATAAGTGGGGAAGAAATACGCACTCGCGACATTGTCGTTAGCAGCGTTCCCACTTAAAATCTTCGAATTCAGTACAGCTTCGTTTTTTATCTCCATAAATTGAGCAGCATTAAGCATTGTTGGCAGTCTTACCGGGTTGGATATGCCCGTCCATCCCTCATAATTTACGCGTGCTTTGCCGGTTTTACCTCTTTTAGTGGTAATGATCATGACACCTGCGGCACCTCTGGAACCATAAATGGAAGTGGAGGCCGCATCTTTTAATATATTAACCGATTCGATATCCGCCGGATTGATATCTCCTAAAGGGTTATTAGTAACATTGGCATTCGATGAGACACTTTCTCCTGCATTGATCGGAATTCCATCCACCACAATAAGTGGATAAGAACTTTGAGAAATGGAGTTAACACCTCTGATACGGATAACGGGAGCATTGTTTAATACACCATTAGGTTGCGCTATATTGACACCCGATGCCCTGCCGGCTAATGCCTGGTCGAAACTCTGAACGGGTTGATCGGCCAGTTTTTCTCCTCCTATGCGGGTTGCAGAACCTGTAAATTCTTCTTTTCGCTGTACACCGTAACCTACTACCACTACCTCATTTAACTCTGCAGCTACCGGTTCCATTTGTAGGTTTACCTCGGCTTTACCGGACACAGGCACTTCCGTTGGTCTGTATCCCATATAGGTAATGATTAAAATTGCATCAGGGGGTAAATTATTAATAACAAATTGGCCTTTTTCGTTTGTACTCGTTACCAAGGTAGTGCCCTTTATTTTCACTGCTGCAAATGGAATGGGTTGCCCCTGCTCGTCTGTCACTACACCACGTACGCTTCGCTGTTGTACATTTACCGGCTTTGATTGTACGGCAGCTACCTGGCTCGGTATATTTTTTTCGATAATGACGAAAAACCGATCATTGTTCTTCTTGAAGCTTAACTTTCGGTCTGCTAATGCGCTCGATAAGGCTGCTTCGATCGTGGATGCATGCTGAAGTACGGACATATCTATCTGATTATTTTTTAATAATCCGCTACGATATGCAATGGAGACATGGAACTTTTCTTCCAGCTTTTTTAAAGCCTCCTCGAGACTCACCGTTTGAAAAGAAGGGCTGAAGGATTCAGAACTAGCTGCCATCAATTTTATGAGCTTTGGAGGCATAAACACACTCAATACCATTGTTAGACATATGATTTTTAGAATTTTACGAGCCATAATATTTGTTTTAGGATTGTTTGTTAAAAGGCAAAACGGTTTCATTAACCAGAAATGGATATTACTGATTTGGGTAGTACAAGGTCAATCTTACCTGTTCTGTTGCTAATTAGACGGTTGGCTTAGCAGCGCATAATGATGTTGATTAGTAATGATCTCATGTTTGTGGGTTTGAATGTTAAAAAAAGACAATAAAGAGCCGTTACGCACAAAAATGCGTGTAGCTTTTTGCAATAATGATGGCTTTTATCGACTCCTATTGGTGTGTAATGTGTTGCTTTGACTGAAATAAGAATCGATTGTTCATTCTCTTAATATCCAGATCGTATAATAATGCAATGTTAGAAATCATCTCTTCAATATCCACATTTAAGGGCATAGATCCTGAAGCATCTCTCTTTAGTAACCTGTCATCTTTTAGGACGATTTCTACACCTTGAGTTGCTTTTAATACGGAAATCACTTCGTTAAGTGTGCTGTTGCTAAGTAATAGCTTGTGCTTTTGCCAAAGAAAAAACGCATCGATGGCAACATCGTTTTTCAGCTGATAATCACGACTGTTTTTAGCCAGCATAAAATGCTGCCCCGGTTGCATCTCGATTTTATAACTGTCTTGTTTACTAATACATCGAAAATTGATTTTACCTTCGCGTAATGCTATCAAAGTTTGGTTTCTATTTTGCACATTGAATTCTGTGCCTAGGACCTCAATAGAGGTGCTGTCGGATACATGTACGCTAAACCGTTGATTGTTTTGCTTATGTACAACAACAAAGCTTGCCTCACCATTTAACCAAACTTCCCGGTGGGCGTTAAAATTTCTTTTACGATAATATAAACGGGAATGGCCATTTAATTTTACTTGCGATCCGTCGGGTAAATGAATCATTTTGATCTCGCCATAGCCTGTTGTATATGTTATGGTAGGACCATTTTGTAAGAATACAAAGACCGCAAATAATAAAATAACAGTAGCGGCACACCAAAGCATTTGATTCGAAGGTTTATACTTCTTCGGGGACGATATATTTGCGCGTGTTTTGATCTGGAATAACATATCATTGCCAAGCGCTTGCTTTGTTTGTGCAGAAAGTGTTTCGGTATATGCTTTACAGTGATCTGCTGCATTATACCAAGCTTCAAAACGCCGGGACATCTGGTTTTCTTCTGCTCTATGTATGTTATTTTGATCCATTCGGGATGTAAATACAATTAATAGTAAATTTAACAGGCATAGTACCTCTACTTTTTTTTTCGATTATTTTAAAAATATGGTAAATAATAGCCAAATGAAGTGTTTAAGCTCCTTCCTGATTACTTTAAGTGCTTTGATAATATGTTTTTCTACAGTACTGGTTGATATTTTTAGAACGGCAGCAATTTCGGGATAGGTTAACCCGCCTTCTTGCTTTAATTTATAGGCGCGCCTGGTTTGATTAGGTAATTTTTCAATACTTTTTTTTAAAGCTTGATGTAGGTCGATGTAATTTATCCGTTCTTCTGTTAAATTATTTGTTGAATGGGGGCCATGTTGCTCATAGACGAATTGTCTATAACGGTCTTGTACTTGCTGTAATTTGTAGTAGTTATATATTTTAAATTTTAAAGCCTGGTGCAGATAAGATGAAATGGAAGTATGAATTTGTATTACCTCTCTATTCTGCCACAATTCCGTAAATAACTCTTGTATAAATTCTTTAACAATTTCTTCGTCAGCAAGTCTTTTATAGGCTTGATCAAAAAGTTTCGACCAATATTTATGATAAATTAGCTCAAAAGCTTTAGTATTGCCCGATTTTAGTTTTAGGAAGATATCGATGTCCGACATTTTCTTGCTTACTGACATAAAAATGGAATATTTTTTTTTAAAAACACGTCCTTTAGTCAGTTTAACAGGGGGGATATAACGGTTAATTGACACGAATTTAATTTAATTGCCATACAAAAACAACAAATCTGTTTTCTTTTTTACATTTTAATATCGATTATTTTTGATACAGGCCATCGAAAACGACTTGCAGATAGTAAAGGAGATGGCTTTTTTTCTATTAATGGAATTTTGTTCAGTTCTTCTTTGCTAAATCTGCATGGACTTGAATGAAGTCAACGGATACCTCCTCGATTTCTGCAGCCTCCTCATCGGATTTTCCTCTTATTTAAAATTAGCAATTCATTCCACTTTTCTCTACTTTTAAAGTAGATAAAGAAGGAAAACTGAAATAGTATTTGCTTAAGTCAGATCATATGAAAAGAGTAACATTACTAATCGTATTGCTATGCATGCACGTCATCCTGCTTATGGCGCAATCGAAAAAACCTAATATTCTAATTATTCTGGCAGATGATCTGGGATGGGGAGATTTAGGATATCTGGGAGGCACCATCAAAACCCCTGTAATCGATCAGTTAGCAAAAGACGGAATTCGCTTAAACCGGTTCTACACGGCGGCAGTCTGCTCCCCTACCCGTGCCGGACTGATGACCGGTCGTTATCCGGACAGGTTTGGTTTAAGAGAAACCGTTATTCCACCCTGGTCTAAATTTGGCGTGAACACTGACGAGACCTTTTTGCCCGAATATCTGGCTAAAGCGGGTTATAAGAACAGGGCAATTATCGGAAAATGGCATCTGGGACATGCCTCCTTAAAATATCATCCCTTACATAGGGGTTTCACCCATTTCTATGGTCATTTAAATGGAGCGATCGATTATTTTACGCATAAACGAGAGGGCGAATTAGATTGGCATAATGATTTTAATTCAAGCTATGATGAAGGTTACGCGACAGACTTACTTGCGGATGAGGCGGTAAAAAGGATTAGGCAGTACAGTCAGGAAGAAAACCCATTCTTTATGTACTTGGCTTTTAATGCGCCTCATGGGCCGTTTCAAGCAAAAGAAGAAGACCTATTAAAACCTCGCGGAGAAGACGATCTTAAAAAGCAAACTTATGCAGCCATGGTCAGGAGTTTAGATGGGAACATTGGGAAGGTCTTAGAAATATTGAAAACATTGAACATAGAAGATAACACCATCGTTCTTTTCTTTAGTGACAACGGGTATGCCCCGGATTCTCCCGGGTCATCCGGAGAACTGAAAGGGTCTAAATTTACCGAATGGGAAGGCGGCGTAAGGGCACCGGCCATTATAAAATGGCCTGCAAAGTTAAAAGGAGGAAAGACTATGGAGCAGGTAACCGGGTATGTAGATGTTTTACCAACCTTGCTGGATATAGCCGGAATTACAGAAGCACCCGAGAACCCGTTGGACGGAATAAGCATATACCCGGTATTAAATGGAAGCAAATCAGGCATACAGCGAAATTTCTACCTTGGGGAGGGAGCGCTGGTAAACAGTAATTGGAAATTAATAGAAGCAGGTAATAATAACTCGATAATGAAATTACAAACGGATGTTTTATTTAATATATCCCGAGATATAGGGGAAAGAAAAGATTTAAAAGATACAGAAACGACTATTTACAAGGATTTAAAAACAAAATT
The DNA here is from genome assembly GCF_044784325.1 of Olivibacter sp. EAT-5. NCBI lineage: Bacteria > Pseudomonadati > Bacteroidota > Sphingobacteriia > Sphingobacteriales > Sphingobacteriaceae > Olivibacter > Olivibacter sp. EAT-5. Next base: position 6,412,718 of record NZ_CP173028.1, read on the forward strand.
GGAAACGTATAATTCGATCAAAAGTTCGAAACAAGTTCCTCCCTATGGGCAGGGCAGAAAGGGATTTGTAGCACCAAAAGAGTGGGGTGTAAAAGAATAAGATCCATGTCGCTTTGTTTAATTAGGATTACCAACTACTGTTTTCGGCTTACGCCATTTCCACGGTGCAATGGGATTATGGTCATGCCATAGTCCTACCCTATTTAATCTGGCCTCTTGTTCGAGTTTTCCGATCGAACTAGCATATTCAATACGGATTCGGCTTTCGTCAAAGTCATATTTCATATCCATCTTTCGAACTTGCTTTGCATATTTGCACTATTGCCGAGAGCGCCATAACAGGGTAAATACTTTAGCGGTAGCGCTGCAAAGATCTACCTTAGGAGAGATTACTTATGAAGAGTTGATGAAGGCTTCTTCATAGAAATATATCAACTTTTTAAAAAGAAAATGGTTTACTACAAAAAGGACTTCTTTAATAAATAATTAAGTATACAAAATAATAGCACCTTTGTATATATATGATAGAGCTTTTAAAAGGAGATATTACAAAACTTGAGGTGGATGCCATTGTAAACGCGGCTAATTCATCCTTGCTCGGTGGTGGTGGCGTTGACGGAGCTATCCATCGTGCGGGTGGCCCAGCGATATTGGAAGAATGCCAGCGCATCCGTGCAAAACAAGGAGGCTGTATGGTGGGCGAAGCCGTTATCACTACGGGTGGTAATCTCCCGGCGAAATTTGTGATTCATACAGTAGGTCCAACTTGGAATGGGGGCAAAAACAATGAAGAAGCGCTGCTCGCCTCAGCTTACAGAAGCAGTTTGGCATTAGCGGTTGAACATCAGCTCCAGTCGATCGCTTTTCCGAATATTAGTACAGGTGTCTATCGATTTCCCAAAGATCGGGCTGCCGAAATCGCAATTGATACCGTCAAGGAATTTCTCAACTTCAGTAGCGCAGAGATTAAAGTAACGTTTGTATGTTATGATGAGGAGAATTATTGGATTTATGAGGAGCTGATATAACTTTCCAAAGAAATCAATGAAAGAGACTTATCATATCAGTTATTTAAAAATTGCGCACAAAGGCAGTTCTTCGCATAGACAAGAAATATTAAGCAGCAAATTATGTGGCTGTTTTTATTGTAAAAAGACATACCCTCCATCTGAGATTTTCGAATGGATCAATGATATTAACGGCGAAACCGCGATCTGTCCGAAATGTGGGATAGATGCTGTTTTGAGTTCTAAATATCCTATTGAAGACAATAGATTCTTAAACGAGATGAATAGGTATTGGTTTTAATGGAGGGCTATTTTAAAAAACGGCAGTCAAAGCGTGATATCCGCTCAACCTCAACAGGCAAGAATCATAGCGAATTATCGAGATTTGTATATTATTTGACACCACCTAAAGGAGTTAGCAATTATATGAAAGCTATAGAATTGTATCATAGTAAAAAAACCGCATCTTTCAAAGCATAATGCTTCACTAACAATATTCGCTCATTAGAATTCAGCCACTTGCTGACGTTCCACTACATGTCACGACCTAAACACTCACTAGCCTGCTGCTGCAAAATGGTCAAAGAGAAAATAAGAAGTTTAAATAAGAGTTAAAACAGTGCGAATGTAACAAAGTCAATCAGTGTAAATCTAAATTATATGCTGATGATCAACAATTTATCAAAAAACTACAGGAATAATACAGTTCTAGTAAGCTCAAGCGCAAAGCTTAGCACTGGAATCACTTGGATTAAAGGGCGTAATGGTTCCGGCAAGAGCACCTTACTTAAAATTTTGGCGGGATTGATCGACTTTAAGGGATCCGTGATTTTTAATGAAAGGATCAATTTGAAGAAACATCCTATTGCTTACCGAAAACTAATCAACTTTGCTGAGAGCGAGCCGTTATTTCCTCCTTTTTTTACAGGATGGGATATGATCAATCTTTTTCTTAGTGCAAAAAACGGTTCGTTACAAACATTGGCGCATCTTATAAGCGACTTCGGCATGGATGATTATTTAGGTTACCAAATAGAAAGTTATTCAGCCGGAATGTTAAAAAAGCTCTCACTTGTTATAGCCTTTACGGGCAAGCCGGAGCTTATCCTATTGGACGAACCATTTATTACATTGGACGACGATGCCATCGATAAGCTTGTAGAGTCGATAAAAAAAAGCATGATGATCGGAACAAATTTCATAATAACTTCCCACTATAGTATCTCTTCTGCTCTGCCCATTACCAGTACTTTTATTATTCGTGACAAAAAAATTGAAACAGAAACGATACAATGTCCTTAGCTAGATATCCTATAAAAGCTTTCGGGAAAGAGTATTATAAAATGAATGCCGGTTTTTTAATTCTGTCTTTCATTCTGATATTCGGTTATGGTCTATTCATTAAAACTGCCGGACACATTCCCGCCGGAGAGGAGCGAACAATCTATCTGGTATTGCTACTCAGTTTTGTTCAATCTCCTATTATTACGCTAATAGCGTGTGCCCTATGGTTGTTATACACATTTAAATGTTGGTTGTACGTCTGGAAAGCGAGCAGATTGGCAGAGCATACGTTTTGGCGGTATAGCATAAACGCTCTTCCACTTTCAAAGCAGTTTTATGTTTGGTTTATGTTTCAACTTTATCTCTTTATCCCACTCGTTATTTATTGGCTGCTTGCAACTATTTATGGCTTGATTGTACTTGACCTTTTGATACCTTTATTATGCGGGCTCTATCTAATAATTTTAGTGATTATCAGCACCTTCATATACCTATATCGTTTTAACTTTGCGAAATTTGAACAAGAAAGCGGCTTTAACTTAACAGCACTTACAAGAAAACTTCGAAAAACTCCTTTCAATGCATTTTTTTATGAAATTCTTTTAAAACATAAAATACCTTTTTTGATTACTAAAATTTTCTCTTCTATCGCATTGCTAATTTTAAAGATCTCAATCTTTGAAGTCGATGAACCTATACGGTTAATCGCAATAACTGCACTCGTAACGGTGATTGTCCAGAGTGTAATCGTTTATTTGGAGTATCGATTTTCACAAAATCACTTATATTTTATTCAGCAACTACCCTATAGCAGGATCAAGGTATATACAATGCGAGTCCTCGGTTATTGCACCCTATTACTTCTAGAATACATAGGGATATGTTTCATTTTGCCCGCATCTTCAGTCTTTTTATTTTTATTAATTAGCCTTAGTGGTCTATTGCTTATTAGAGCTATACTATACTTTAATTCTGCAACTATGAAGTCGTTCTTAAAATGGGTTTTTATTTGGTTTAGTGCTGCTTTGATACTGGTTCTATATGATTTACCTTTTGTTCTGATTTTAATAAACTTGGCCTTTTCCTTTGCTTTTTTTTATTTCACCTATTATAAACGCTCGTATTTGGTGATCAAATAGATGCCAGCTAATGAACATATTGAGACGGATTTATGTCATTATAGCGATGGTCCAGGACTTAGCTCTAACGCTGGACAAATGTAAATTGGGCCTCCGTTGAGAGTGTTTATTTTTTCAACCATACAGCTTAAAAGAAAAACATTACCGGCTGCTCATTACGGAGGCCTTCATTGTAATACGCTCCTGCCTGAATCAATTCATATCGAGAAAAAAAACTATTGTGAGTCTATAAAATAAAAGCTGTAAAGCTAGGACTCTACAGGAGCCCTCCCCTATTAATGGTAGAAAAAAATACTTATTTACGGGTATTGTATCTAATAAGAATGTCTCTTTAGATTTGCGCTTTATATAATCTATGTACGAGGCTCATCTTAGGCTGGCTTTTATTGATTGCGTCTACTTTTATTAGAAACTATTTTTGGGCTAAGTCAAAGGATCCAAATTGTATTTTCATGAAAACAAACAAAATAACGAACTTCTCCATTATAATATGCACACTATTTATACTTGCCGGACTATCCGCCTGTAATAAAAGCGATGGTGATATTGATGATTCTGCAGAGAAATACTTGATTTGTAAGCTAAATGGTAAAGAACATCGTTTTAACTATCATGTAAATGCCAATGACAAACCCGCTGAAGAAACCATACATTTTGTGGTAATTAGCGGCTGGGAAGAAGAGAATACAGCGACATCTCCCGGTTTTGGTATTGATTTGGTTTTACCGGAGGGCGCAGAAGAAAAGACCTATTCGGTAGCCGGTGGAAGCACTCCAGAGCTGGATGGTCAGTACTATATACAGCATGCTAAGGATGGAAAGACTTGGACCACTGTATATAGTGGCGGCAGAAGCACGGGTACCGAATTTACACTTAACATCACAAGCTTGACAGATTGGGGCGTAAAAGGAACCTTTTCGGGAAAATTAAGGCTATCCGGCGGTGATGAATACATAACCGTAACTGATGGAAAGTTTTCGGCTCCTTACAATGGTAATTAACTTTATGAAAATCATTTTAGACAAAGTCTATCAATAATTTCTGTATGAGCAGGATACCTGTCAATTAACTTATCTTTTTCTCCAAGCTCGAATTCTGAGAATTCAAAACCTGGAGCAACCACGCAGCTTGAAAGAGAAAAACCGCGGCGGGTGGGAATTTCCGCAGCAAACCATGCCCCAGCTTCGATGATTACAGATAATGACCCTGTCTCATTAATGGAGAGTTCCTTCCTTTCATATTGGCCATCTGGTCTGAGGATATGAATGTGAAGTGGGGAACCCACATGAAAGTACCATATTTCGTCTGATTGAAGTTTATGAAAACTGGAAAAATCAGCATTTTGTAGCAGGTAATGGATGGAAGTGCACGAATTTTTTAGTTGACTTTCTCCCTTCCTTGTTACTTGCTGCTTCGAGCGGAAGACTTCATTGTAATATCCTCCTTCTGGGTGTGGTTTTAATCTTAAATGATTTATCCAGTAATCTGCTTGTGTCGAATTCATGCTCATCTTAATTTTAGTAATATGCTAATGTTGGTGTAAAAATACTTTTTTCGACGAAAATCATAAGTCTCACCGGCTTCCACTTCCTTATAATCATCATTTCATTTTCTATTGTAACTACCGTTCCGGTAGAACCACTAAAGCCTATTGTTCGCAACTTAAACAACATACTGTTCATCGACCTATATCGGAGAACAACAAAGCCGTTTTCTAAACGGCTTTGTTGCAGCAAATCATTCTTTGTATTTTATAAAGGTTGCCCTGATTTTCTTTTCTTTTAAATCCATAGTGGTACTACTTCCAACAACGGTTGTTTTGTTCTTCTTTTTTTCATTTACGCTACCACCAGTTGAACTGGAGGTTCCAAGAACCTCTTCTTCAATCGAAAAAATGATACCATCAGCTCCTTTTTCTTTTGCCAAGTCGATAATTTTCTGCTGTGTTTTTTCCAATGAGCGAAAACCTTTTGCAAGCTCAGTTTTCCCCATAACCGTGTATTCCTTTTCAACATCGGCAGGATCATAAAACTCATCGACATTTTTTGTAGCCGTGTAGGTTTTTCCGAAATACTTTTGTGCATACGACATGTTAAAAAAGAAGAATCCCAAAAAGACGCTTAAAATTGCTTTTTTCATTTTTCTTAAATTTTGTGTTAATCTTAAGGCACAAAAGTAAACCTCCTCTCCATCGAGAACGGTTACTTTTTTGGTGAAGTGATTAAAGTTTAGCATAGAGTGGCGGATTGACACAGCAAACTGTAAAAGCGCAACGATACCTCGAGGAGTAACTTAGCCGATGGAGAAATCGTTAGTTAATAATCTAACCACGATTTAAATAAAGGAGCTTTGGTTCTACTTACGATAACCTGGTCTGTACTGTCTTTTATGTGAAGCTTTAATTTGCCATTGAAAAAATTATAGACCTTTTCAATGGAGTTGACGTGAATGATGTATTGGCGGTTCGCCCTAAAAAAAAACCTCGGATCCAGTTCCTGCTCCAATGTTTCCAGGGTCTGCGGAACTACCACTCTTTCTCCGTTCATTAGATTGGCAAAACTGACGTTCATATGCGCATAAAAAAAAGCAATGTCCTCGACTTGAATCTTCCTATAACCATCACGATATGGAAGAAGAAAACGTGCGCGGTATACTTTCGGCTGGATATGGTTAAGTAACCCTTCGATTAATGCATACTGCTGGTATGGCTGCTGTACGGTGTTTTCAAATTTTAGAATGGCAGCTTCCAACTCATCCTTTTCTATAGGTTTGAGCAGATAATCCACACTATTATATTTGAATGCCTTAACTGCATATTCGTCGTACGCTGTTGTAAATATGACCGGGCATTTCACGTCTGTTAGGTTAAAAATCTCAAAACTTAGGCCATCTGCCAGTTGAATATCCATGATAATCAAATCAGGATTATCGTTGTCGGCAAGCCAATCCACGGTCTTTTTAACGCTGGGCAAGACATTGACAATCTCGATTTGTGGTCTTATTTTGCGCATTAACCGTTGGATTCGTTCGGCATTTAGCTTTTCATCCTCGAGGATCAATATTTTTCTTATTGTATGCTTCATGTGATAAGGGGTACTTTTACCGTAAAAGTTTTATCGCTTTGCTCCACAGAGGGCACTCTGTCGCTCAATAGCGCATAGCGACTGATGATATTTTTTAAACCTATGCCTGTAGAATGAGGCTTTTTTATCAAAGGCAATAGGGAATTGGATACCACCAACTCGTCCTGGTCATTGGAATAAATATGGACGACCAAGGGATCTTCCTCCTCTGTACGATTATACTTTAGTGCATTTTCGATGAAGATTTGAAGTGTGATAGGTGGAATCAACATGTTAAGCTTCGATTCATCAATATTGATCTGAAAGACGCTCCCACTCCCCATGCGATTGTGAATAAGAAAGAGATAGGCATCTAGAAATTTAAGTTCTTCGGACAAAGGAACTAACTTCTTTTTCGAGTTGACCAATAGATACCGATAAACTTTTGTAAAATTTTCCGTATAGGCGTACCCTAACTGTTGGTCTTTTAGTATTAATTCTGAAAGCACGCTCAGGTTATTGAATACAAAATGTGGATCAAGTTGTAACTTTAAGGCTTGCAGCTCAATCTCAGCTGCTAGTTGTTTGTGCTCTGCAGCTTTTATTTTATAGGCTGCGGCCGTCATTGTGGCGGTCTTCCAATTGACAAGTAAATAATATCCTGTGTTTAAACCGCTGACCATTAGCGCCCACAGTATGACCGCGATAACCGTATATAACCCTTCTCTTAGGCCTACATAAGGTGACTGATTAGTATTTTGTTTACCAAACACATAATAAAGAAAAACCAAACATATGATGAGGAACAGGGTGCCTAAGATGTGTAATAGTGTTTGGACCAGTAAGCGCCTTATAGGATGAGTTATCCATGATATTTTCTTATTTAATATGTGATCGATAAAGAGACTTAACTCTACGATTACCAAACAAAATACTAAATTGATCAACACGTCAATGACGAGCGAGAAAATTGGCATGCCGAAATAACTTTTCCAATAGGCATAGGGAAATATAGTGAACGAAGTTACATATGAACAAATAAAAGTAAACGCAACCAGAATAAACCGCTTTGCCTTACTTTTTCCTTTTACATGAACTGTTTCTTCTTGATTGCGCATCATTTTTAAAAGACAGAAAACCAAATTACCATTTACTTCTTGAATAAAACGATTGTCTTGTTGAAATATATTTCGCAAAGCAAGCATCTTTTGAACAAATTTTTAAATGCAATGACTTGAAGTGTCTGAATAGTGTATTGAAATGACTTTCAGCTTTATTAAAGCGAAATACTGAGCGTTGATCTTGATAGATGCCTTTAAAGGTCTGCTTACCTTTTGTTTACTACTACAATAATCAGGAGAAATCGAAACAAACCGAAAGGCCCCCGATTGCTATGTTCGGTTTCAGGAATGGAGTATATTGTATCTTACCCTACCTACTTAAGAAAAGGAGCTTGCAAAATATCTGTTAAAAAGACCGGATAAAAAGTTGAAAGAAAATTTGCGAAACCGAAAAGTTGCACATATATTTGCAACCAATTGGTTTCTTAATTTAATAAAAAAATGAGAAGGGATGTTTTCCAAGCTATAGCCGACCCAACAAGAAGGGCTATCATAACGTTAATTGCCATACAGGCCATGACACCTAATGCGATTGCCGAGCATTTCAACACAACTCGCCAGTCGGTTTCCAAGCACCTGCGCATCTTGACAGAATGCGAACTCATAAAACATGAACAAAGAGGCAGAGAAATCTATTATCAGCTTGAGATTGATAAAATGAAAGAAATAGACAAATGGCTGGAACACTTCCGAAAAATCTGGGAAAACCGCTTTGATAATCTCGATAAATTATTGGCAAAAATGCAAAATAAGTAACCGATGGAAAACAGAAACAACTGAGCACAAATGACGAGAGCGGTAAAAGTGCTGATTGACCTCATTCGGAGTGTGTGAAAGAGTTAAAAAAGATGGATTTAATAGATTTTGAACGACGCAAAAAATATTTTGAACATAAAAATGGAAATCATGAACAGCAATTTATTATTTGACTTCACCGTCAACAAGGAAAACATGACAATCGAAATCAAACGTGAATTTAATGCCAGCTTAAAATTAGTCTGGCAAGCGTGGACAACCTCGGAATTACTCGACCAATGGTGGGGACCACAACCTTGGAGGGCCGAAACGAAGACGATGGATTTTCGGGTAGGTGGCTTTTGGCTTTACGCTATGGTAAGTCCTGAAGGCGAAAGGCATTACGCTAGAACGAATTTCATTTCTATTGTAACAGAAAAATCATTTGCGTCGAAAGGCGGATTCAGTGATGAAAACGGCACGATAAATCCTGCATTTCCCGTAAATTTATGGGAGAACAATTTTATAGAAGTGGGTGATAAGGTCCGTGTAGACATGTTACTGACCTATGATTCACTTGCCGATCTCGAAACGGAAATTGAGATGGGCTTTAAAGAAGGAATGACCGTAGATTTTCAGCAGTTGGATGAATTGTTATTGACCTTAACAAAGTAAGCGAATTAGCTTATAGCAAACCGGCAACTTGATTTTCTCGTATTTCTCAACCTACTGCTATCAAAGAGGACGCGTGTTGATTTTAATACGATAAAAAATTCATCTTTAAGTAAAACGACACGTTGTGTATTTGCTTTAATCAGATGTAATGATAGGACAAACAAAAGCAACATCTTGCGTGATTCAGGATGTTGCTTTATCGAACACCTTGGTTATGGTGCTGGAACAGGCATGTTGTTGTCACTCAAGGACCATGACTACGTCACAACCTTCTCCTGCAGCTCGGACAGATAGTATGATATCGCGTTCATTAAGCCTTATTGTACCTATCTCTATTAAAAACTCTTTACAAATTGTCTGACAGGTTCTATCGTGAACTTTGTTTTAATCGCATTAGTCATCTTTCAATATATAATATTTCTCAAGTTTTCATATTAAATTGTATACCATATTTAGGTTGTTTTATGGCTATCTTAGATAAAAACCTTATGAAAGCCAAATTTAACCTACCTCCACCCGGAATCAGACGTCTTCTTCTCGTTATTGGAGTTGTCCTTTGGATATCGCTTTTTGTATGGACTATTTCTGTGCGAAAAGAATTTTTGGTGGTAATCGTCATGCCAACCTTTTTCACTTTATTATATGGAATCTTAGCGGCCGTTGGCTTATGGATCTATGATGTTTTTTCTAAGGAGTAGCTAGTTCGAAGCCCGCTTGTTCATTTGAAAAATCTTAAAGGATTTATTAGTCTATGAACGATTGCGACGCAAACCTTAAAATGCGCTACTTGATGGTACAGCCAATATCATTCTAATGATGTAGAAGTTTCTATCTCCGGTTATATAATTGTTTTACGGAACCGATGACATCAGCACCGAAGAACGGGTAAAAGCAAATATAAACCGAATGAGGTTGTTAATTATAACAAGAAACGCCTTATCGATTTTTTGGCTTAGATCTATTTTGCTTCTTTTATCTAAATTCGTTTTTGTTCGACCGGGGATGTTTCTCTGAAAGAAAGCTACGAAATCACCCGATCATCATTTGACTTATAAAAAGATTATTATGGCAAAAAGTAAATTACTGCGGATGGATAATATCGGCATTGTGGTAGAATCCCTCGATGAGACCATTTCATTCTTCGAAGAGCTTGGCTTAGAGCTCGAAGGGCGAGCCACGATTGAAGGGGAATGGGCAGGCCGCATTACGGGACTTGGCAACCAGCATGTAGAGGTTGCCATGATGGTCACACCTGACGGTCATAGCCGCCTTGAAATTTCACGTTTTCTCAGGCCAGCCGTCATCTCCGACCATCGGACCGCTCCTGTGAACGCATTTGGTTATTTACGGGCTATGTTTACCGTAGACGACATCGATGAATTACTCATTAGGCTACGACGGCACGGCGCTGAGCTTGTCGGCGAAGTAGTCCAGTATGAAAACAGCTATAGACTGTGCTATATCCGCGGACCGGAAGGACTTCTCATAGGATTGGCCGAACAACTTGATAATAAGTAAGAAGGAGATCTCAACTATTCCGTCTAATGAATAATTTGAGTTTGAGAGCGGGAAAGCAATGCTAATGCGAGTCAGTATAATTGATAGCAAAACGGTCGATATTGGGAATGGAACAGCGAACAGCTTTGTGGGGTTAAGGAAATCCTGTGCGAAACCGAACAGTATGCGTCCGATTTCGCACAGGACTTTTATTTTATTTAAGCATAAAAATATGATTTACAATCACTTAGTTTTATGAAAGTATTTTGGTAAGGTATTTATTGAATAATTGAATTTAACCAATACTGTATATATTGGACAATAAGACTAATGATCTAAAACATACCAATTATTATCCAGATAACTAAAGCGTTATTAAATACAGAGATTATGCTGAAAAATTATTTCAAAATCGCTTGGCGAAATATATTTCGATATAAAGCTAACAGTCTGTTCAACCTGCTGGGGCTAGCCTTGGGCATCGTATGTACGCTATTTTTAACATTATATATTAAAGAGGAGCTCAATTATGACAAATCATTCCCAAAACACGACCGTATTTACAGAATGGTATATACGGAATGGTCTAAATCCGCTCCACCTTTAGCTGAGGGATTAAAAAATTATTTCCCTGAAATAGAGCGAACAACACGCTTCGCACAGGCCGGAACTAACGTCGCGCGCACAAATGATAACAACCAGATGGAAATAGAGGGTTTCTATACCGATAGTTCCACAGTCCATATGTTTGATTTAAACAGCATTATCGGAAATGCTTTTCAAGCATTGAAAGAACCTTCCACGATCGTACTAACCAAATCTGTTGCTAAAAAGCTGTTTGGTAAAAAGAACCCTTTAGGAGAACAATTGATCTTTCAGGACGAGGAAGCTTTTCGGGTTAAAGCGGTGATAGATGACTTACCCGAAAACACCCATCTTAAGTTTGATTTTCTTGTCTCCATGCCCACTTTTATGTCGCTTGTTGAAAAAACTTATCCAGGATGGACGCAAAGCAAGGGATGGATGTTTGGGTGGACCTATGTGCAGCTTAACCATAAGGAGTCTATTAAACGTATTAAGCGAGACTTGACGCAATTTTATGTAAACTACCTAAAAGGAGAGGCTAGTGATGAACAAATAGCGGAATTTGCACAGAGTGCTCGGGTACAAGCACTCACTGATATTCATCTTAAATCGAATTTAGCGCAAGAATTGAGCCCAAACGGTAGCATGACTTATATCTATATTTTTATTGCTATTGAAGCGCTTGTTTTGCTTATGGCCTGTGTCAATTTCATTAATTTATTCACCACACAAGCATTAAAGCGCTTAAAAGAAGTCGGCGTCAGAAAAATTGTAGGCGCTAGCCGAAAACAGCTCATTCTGCAGTTTCTGTTAGAGGCCTTCTTACTCACCTTCATTTCTACCCTGCTAGCTGTTGTGTTATATTGGCTGATCCTTCCATTTTATAACCAATTAACGGGCAAATCCAATACGCTTTCGGATATCATGCAACACGGAAATTTATCAATTATACTAGCGATCCTTTTTACAATCACCTTAATTTCAGGATTATTTCCCTCTTTGTTTGCGTCTTCTTTCCTACCGGTAAAAGCTTTGAAATCGATTAAAACACCAAATACAACGGCAGTATACGTCAGGAAGTCTCTTGTTGTATTTCAATTTATCATAGCAGGCTTGTTGATTACTTCAACTTTATTGATTTATCAACAAATGCAATATTTTAGAAACAAAGAATTGGGATTTGATAAAGACCAAGTCATTGTGGCCAAATTATACGGAGATTTTAAAAAGACCTTAGAAAGTAACTCTTCGTTATTACAAACTGAGTTTCTCGCTAATCCAAATATTCTATCCGTCGCCAGAACATCAAACATAATCGGCGACCCCCTGAGCGTTGAGTTTATTGCTCCTACTAAAAACCCGGAAAATAAGGACTTTGGAACTTTAAAAGTCGTTCGCGTAGATGATAATTTTTTGAACGCTCTTAATATTACGTTGAAAGAAGGTCGAAACTTTTCAAAAGCATTTGGTGACTCAAGTGCTTTTATTCTCAACGAACAAGCCGTAGCGAAACTTGAACTCGAAAACCCGGTTAACCAGTCGCTCACGAATCACACAATTGAAAGACAAGGCAATATTGTGGGTGTTATTAAAGACTTTAATTTTGAATCCTTACACCATCAAATTGAACCGCTTGTATTGGAATATGCACCTCAAAAAACAGGTACCATGCTCATTAAAATAAGGGGAGGAAACGTCGAAAGTACGCTTGCTTTCCTTCAAAAGAAAGTGAGGCAAATAGCTCCCAACACCTTATTCTCCTACACTTTTTTAGATGAAAAGGTGAATTCTCTTTACAAGAAGGAAAATACAATGACATCTATTGTGTTGGCATTTACATTGCTTGGAATCATAATCTCGTGTTTGGGGCTATTAGGCCTTATTGGTTATACAGCTGAAATTCGGACGAAAGAAATTGGAATTCGCAAAATAATAGGTGCAAGCATCCAAAACTTGGTAACGCTTTTATCGGTAGATGTACTATTGATGGTTATTATCGGCAATGTGATCGCCTGGCCGCTAACTTGGTATTTTATTCATCAATGGCTTGAAAATTTTGCCTATAAGAGTCCAATCAGTTGGTGGACATTTGCTATATCTTTACTGATCACCTTCATTATCGCTTTTACAACGGTTATTTGGCATTGCTTAAAAACCGCTTTTGCCAATCCGATACACGCTTTAAGAAATGAATAAACTTTAAGAATAACTACATTTATAGTACTTAACCAAGTTTTTTTCTCAACCATTTCCGCACAGGCTCGTCATACCACTTCAGGGCGACATAAGCCAAAACGATGGAGCCGCATAAAATAAGTAAGGCGTATGGCCAGGCCTGTAGAATGGTTACCCCCTTATTGTTACTGATCCAAGCAACATAAAAGTAAACAAAGGGATAATGCACCAGATAAAGTGGATACGAGATGTCGCCAAGAAATTTACATAGCTTACGTTCCGTTTTTGTAGAAACAATGCCACTAGCACCCAGATATACAATAAGGGGAAAAACGAAGATGATACATACAGATTCATAAACACCGTTCAGCCAAAGATGTTCCGCGCCACCAATCCGTGGCATATACAGTACCGTGGCTACTAAAATACTGCACCATGTAAAGGCGTTCCGGATGCGGGTTAATTTCGCTACACGGGAAAGTAACAAGCCTGCAAAAAAGGGATATATTGTTCGGGTAATCCCGATGCGCATGTGTTCGGCATTCAACGTCCAGCCGCCGCTTACATCACCTTTGGGGCTGGTAATAGCAAAATGAGCAAGTGCTACTGCTGCTATGAAAACAAAAACCGCTAATGCCTTATTTGAGAATTTTCTTACTATCGTGGCATAAAGGATGTTAGCAATATATTCAAAAAACAAAGACCAACCGACACTGTTGAGCGGATGCATTTCCTCCCAACCTCGAATATCGAGAGCTAATGGTACCGGTAATATTGTATATCCTATCAGCATGACCAGAAGTAACTTCCACAAGGGAACCGTATGGATAAGTGGCCAGATTGCCGAATCGGTAAAATAGAATCCGATCGCTCCGAGGGTCATTCCCAGAATTACCAAAGGGTGAAGTCGCTCGACCCGACGTTTTAAGAAGCTTCCGAGCGTCATTTTATGCCAACGATCGTCATAAGCATAGCCGATCACAAAACCTGATAACAGAAAGAAAAAATCAACGGCCAGATAACCATGGTTCACAAGGTTGTCCAGATTTCCGGTCGACAGGGGTTCGCTCAAGTGAAAAGTAACTACAATTATGGCTGCAATACCTCGTAAACCGTCTAATATAGGGTAATGGGGTTTTGTGAAAAGATTATTGTTATTCATTGATTTTGGGAATAGAAACTAATATCGGCCATTAGTGAGCTGCTAAAATTAGATAAAAGGGATCACCGGATCTTACAAGATCTTATCAAAGTTCAGACATATTGTCTCATTTTGAATGGCATGCGAATAGCTCTCAGGCCGAATAGAAGAGACCATGAGAACTCAATAACATTAGCCACAAAAAAATAGCCTGAAGTGATGATTGCATCCAGCAGAAATTCTTGAAATTTTAAAACAATTGTTTCAAAAATATTTTATCTTTGTTTCATCATGGCAAGATTGATAGAATTTGATGAAGAACAAGCCATACAGAAGGCAATGGAAGTCTTCTGGAAAAAAGGTTATGCGGCTACTTCTATGCGCGACTTAACTGATGCTATGCAAATTAATAGTAGCAGTCTTTATAACACAATAGGCGATAAACATCGCTTGTTTGTTAGGTGTATCAAGCATTATATAAAAATGCGAATTGATGCGGTTGAGCAGCGTTATATAAGTTTCGCCTCGCCGATCCAGGCTCTTGAAAGCTTTATTAAAGATGCAGCAGACATCATTACGACTGAACCGAACAGCTGCCTGTGCGTAAAGGCGACTTTTGAAATAGAAGGAGACGACCCGGAAATACAGGCGATCATAACATCCTATGATAATTTTACACACCGGTTTTTGAAAGATTTAGTAGAAAAAGCACAAAGCCAGCATCAGATTGGTCAAAACGAGAACGCAGATACTGTTGCGGATTATCTTGTTAGTACATTTATCGGTTGGTACAATTCATTCATTTTACATCAAGATCGAAATAAAATTTTAAATATGGCAGATTTTATCATTCGCCAATTAAGGTGTTAAATTTTTTTGACTTATTTTAAAACAAACGTTTCAAAATTAATATAAACATTCAATTCAAGTATTCATTATGAACAGTTTTTTAGAAGGACAGATTGCCTTGGTAACAGGCGGTACAAAAGGTATCGGAAAAGCGATTGCGGACAAATTAAGCGACGGAGGCGCTCAAATTATTGTAACTGCCAGAACCGAACCGACGGAAAATCCAAACAGGTATTATTTTATTGCTGCCGATCTTGCTCAACCCGAAAGTGCAAACATCGTCGCAAAAGAAATTTTGGATAAATATGGAAAAATCGACATTATCGTGAATAATGCTGGAGGTAATCTGGGACCTGGTGGCGGTTTCAGCACACTTTCGGACGAGCATTGGAACAATGAATTACAATTGAACTTAATGTCCGCCGTCCGTATTAACAAAGCATTATTGCCGACTATGATTGAACAGCAAAGTGGTGTAATTATCAACATTTCCACTTATGTTGCACAACAGCCGATTTGGGATATTACAATGACTTATTCTGTAGCCAAAGCGGCATTAAATGCATACAGTAAAGCATTGGCGAACGAAGTTGGCTCAAAAGGTATACGTGTAAACACTGTTTCACCCGGAGCAGTGAGAACTCAATTGATGCAGGACTTTATTGAAAATTTAGCAAAGTCATCAAATACAACGGTAGATGAAGCCTTTAAACTCGTTATGAGCAAAATTGGGGATATTCCGTTGGGCAGAATGGCTACCCCCGAAGAAATTGCTAATTTGGTGAGGTTCCTTACGTCTCCGGAAGCACAATATATCACAGGTTCCAATTACCTGGTTGACGGCGGCGTTAGTTCGGCAATATGATTTAACCGTTATCTTCCTGCCCGCCTAGTTGCGGGCAGGTATATGTTGGACTCAGTTTGGCAAATTGCAAAATATAGGCCTCCAGCCCTTTCATAGCAGCAAATTAGTAACTGGTCTACACACTAATCATTTGGTAGAACAACTTCCTTGATCCTCCGGTTTCTCGCGTGCATCTGCCATTCTGACTATTCTTGGCTCAAATTTAGCCAACACGTCAACCAGATCATGTTGAGCAGCCATTACCGTATGGATATTCTTATATGCCATAGATGCTTCGTCGAGATCGCTTCCCAGCAGGGTGATGCGTTTGTCAACTAAGTCAGCGGCAACGACCGCTCTATCCAACGTTTTGAAAGCTGCACTACGACTCATGGCCCTGCCCGCGCCGTGACTGGCCGAGTTGATGCTTGGCGTATGACCTTTACCGCGTACTAAAAAGCCGGGCGCACTCATACTACCTGGAATAATTCCCAACACACCCTCACCTGCCGGCGTAGTACCTTTACGGTGTACCATTACTTCGGTACCATCAGCCAGTTGCTCTTTCCAGGCAAAGTTGTGATGGTTCTCGATCATCATGATGGGTCTAAGTCCTAAGGCCCGTGCTATTTTGTTATGGATTTCATGATGGTTGGCACTGGCATATTCCCCTGCCAAGTTCATGGCTATCCAGTATTCCTGTCCTTCGTCTTTATCCAGATCAAGCCATGCTAAATGTTTAGCCTCGCCCGGAAGTTTGGTTTTAGTCATCGCTATCCTACTGTAATGATTTGCAATTGCACCTCCAAAGCCCCGAGAGCCGGAGTGCGAAAGCAGCGCTAAATACTTACCCGCCGGTATATCATTCAAGGCACCTTCGCCTAAGGTTAGTTCACCCCATTCTACAAAATGGTTACCGGTTCCACTGGTTCCTAATTGAGCGTACGCCTTATCCTTTAAACTGCGGATTATCTTGGTCTCTCCCCAGGTTTTACTATCGAATAAGGAGCTGTCAAAATATGATTTGGTAGTACAGCCCATACCAAAATAGGTGTGATCAACTAACAGATTCTTTAATTTATCGGTTTCGGTATCGAGTGTCTCAGCAGGTAGATCAAATATACTTAAACATATACGGCATGCAATATCGACACCCACAGCAAATGGAATAATCGTGTTGGCCGTAGTGGCCAACACTCCGCCAATGGGAAGCCCATAACCTTGATGAGCATCCGGCATTAAGGCACCGGCGACCGCAATCGGTAATTGTACCGCTGTCCGCATTTGTGATAAGGCTCCTACTTCAATCTGTTCCAAGCCCCATACCGGGAAGTCAACTATTTCTTCTTTCAGTTTAAAGTTGCTACGTTCTTGTTTAACAAACTTACCCTCTTTTCGCAAATCAATCACATCTTCTGCCAGGTTTTTGAATTTACCACCTTTCTTTAATGTATATGGCATAGGATCATCAATTAAAGCTTCTAGATTAGCCAGTATTTCGGGTTTATTCATTACGTTATGCTTTAACAAACCATTGGCTACGCGGCTAAAATTGACTAGTACTTCCACAGCATTGATCCCTAATGCCTTTAACTCGTTGTTGCTTATCTTTTCCTTTTCCATATCTATTAATTTTATTGTACGCTTAAAGTCTCTAAACTAATCTCGCTTTTCCGGTTTGGAAACGGAGTTTCATCAAATGTCTCTGCTTTTGATAATACAAAGAGAAATAACAAGTACGCAACCTATTTGCGCAGTAAAGAAATATTATATAAATTCATTCAAAATATTTGCTGATACTATGCCGATTAACCGCAACGCCTTGATTCGCTACCGCACGATCGACCAATGTCTCCAAAATCGTTTTAAAAAGTGGACACTTGAAGACTTGATTGAAGCTTGTAGCGATGCCATTTATGAATACCATGGAATCGATACGGGCGTAAGTCGTCGTACCGTGCAGGCGGATATAGCCATGATGCGCAGTAACAAGTTAGGTTACGAAGCACCTATTGTAGTGGTTGATAAGAAATATTACACCTACAGCGACAAGAATTATAGTATTACCAGTATCCCGCTGAATCAACAGGACATGGAAGTGTTGAGTGAAGTGTCCGGATTATTAAAACAATTTAAGGGCTTGAACCATTTTACCGATCTGAACGAACTGGTAAGTAAATTAGAAGACAAGATTTATTCGCAAAAAACGCAAAGTACGCCTGTAATTGATTTTGAAAAGAACGATGACCTGAAGGGTCTGGAATGGCTAGAGGTAATACGTAAAGCGATTGCAGCCAAGAAAACCATCTGTATTACCTATCAATCCTTTAAAGCCCGGGAGGCTAGTAGCTTCTGCTTCAGTGGGTACCTATTGAAAGAATATCGCAACCGCTGGTTTGTATTGGGCATGCCGCATAAACGGAATGCGCACATTATGAACTTGGCTCTGGATCGGATACAAGCCGTGGAAGAACGCGAAGAACCGTATAGGGAAAATAGAACATTGGATCTGGCAACCTATTATGATAATTGTATTGGTGTAACGAAAACACCCGACCAACGGGAGTGCGAAGTAGTTTTTTGGATCGATGCAGATAATGCACCTTATGTTATAACTAAACCCTTGCATCACACGCAAAAACTATTAAGCGACCAAGATAACGGTAAGATCTTTAGTATCAAGGTAATTTTAAATTTTGAGCTCGAACGGGAATTATTGGGTTTTGGCGCTAAAATAAAGGTATTAGGACCGAAAATCTTGGTAAAACAGATAAAGCAGCAACTAGTAAAAGCATTAGAGCGATATGGGGTAAAGGAAACTTAAGACGAAATCAAATCCTTATGCATTATACACGTTTCACTTAACTCCTATAAAAATAATTGATTGCATAATTTGATAAAATTGGTATTTGATTATGCCAAATGGCCGCAAACTCTTATATTCGTAGCATTTAAAATAAAAGACTCTGTTATTTTGAAACGTCTGGCCATTATATTTTTAATTCCAATTGTGCTATTGCAAAGCTGCGCCGGACTATTCATCATGACTGCATTTTATGCCAACCGATCCTATATAGCTAATAATCTGTGTGAGAATAGAAACACCGCTATGGCTCCGTCTTGTGCGGGGACATGTCTTTTGATGAAAAAGCTGAAGAAAGAACGCGAACGGGAAAACAAAAACCCTGAGCTAAAATTAAAGGATTTTCAGGTGCTTGCAGCTCCGATTGATTTCAGAACAGTGAAACATCCTGTTACCACCGTCAAAAAGGAGACCTTCATCTATGGGGGAAATCTGCTATACCAGCCCCCCGCGCTGGGGTCCATCTTCCACCCTCCTCTCAGCTAAACAATTTTTCTTTTATTCGTCCATGTATAAAGACAACCATCCTTTACATGGCTGCGTAGCTTTTTGTTTATTTATATTTTTTCGTCAGCTGCAATTCGGCTGATCGAAATCGCTTTACACACTACACTGGAAATGGTCAGAAAAACACTGGTCTATCTGTTATTATTTACATTGACGTTTCAATGTCTTGGAAGTCTTGGTGTATTGACTTGGTTTCAGGTTAACAGAAATTATATTATCCGGGCTCTATGTGAAAATCGGGATAAACCTGAGATGCAGTGTAACGGACAGTGTGTCCTGATGAAAAAACTGAAGAAATTGGAAGAGTCCGAAAAAGGTTCGCGGGGTGCCGCTTCCTCTAAGGCGGAAGTTACGATGGTGGTTTCAGAGATGCTCCATTTGCAAAGTCCATTTCCGGTACATCTATCGGAGAACCATCCGTCCTACGGCATCCTCTATAGATATCTCTATACAAACAAGCCATTTTTACCTCCTAAAATAATCTAACATTCCTCAATTTATATTTTTCGAAAGCATTATGTAGGTTATACCGGTTGTACAAGCCTATTGCCTGCACGTGGATAATTCATGCCTATTTACGTTGGCACTGAACCCCTATGCCTATACGCTATTGAAAGAATCGATTTTTAACAAAAAACTTAATAATAGAAAATGACAAACTTAATAAAATGGAAAATGATGGCATGGATAGGCTTATTCATGCTAACTGTAGTCAGTTGTAAGAAGGTGGAATCTCCGGATATCGATAGCACGAAAACGGGTGACTTTTCGATCGAGTTCGATAACCTAGTGAGCGATTACGGATTACAATTCAACAATACCAATAAACCGTATATAAACGCCAAAGGTGAAGCCTTCACTGTATCCCGTGTACAATATTATATTAGTAATATTAAGGTAAAAAAGGCGGATGGATCGGAATATGCCGTGCCTCAGGATCCGGTTGAAGAAAGTTATTTTTTGGTATATGGTGATAATCGTGGCTCCCGTTTTGCAAAAGTGAAAGTTCCCGAAGGGGATTATACTCAGGTTTCTTTTGTATTAGGCGTGGATAGTGCGCGCAGTACCATGGGGCTTGATGCACGCACAGGCGTACTTGACCCGACCACAGGTGACCACGAAACGCAGGGCATGTACTGGGGGTGGAACAGTGGCTATATTTTCTTCAAGTTTGAAGGCAATTCGCCGGTAATATCAGATGATCAACAGGGCGACCCAACAGGACGGAAGCAGTTTAAGTATCATATCGGTGGCTTCGGCGGATACAATGCGCCTACCTTGAATAATATCAAGACAATTACGATAGACTTAACAAAAGCAGGTGTTGCGCAGGTAAGGGCTGGCTACCGCAGCAATGTACATCTTTTTGTTGATCTGATGAAAGTGTTTAACGGCACACATACTTTCAGCATCGCTGAACACCCTAATGTTATGTTCAGCGAATACAGCCAATACATCGCCGATAACTTTCTGGATATGTTTACGCATGATCATACTGAAAATGGTGTAACCAGTGAGGATCAATTATAATAAAGCCATGAAAAAATGGATTGTTTTAATCGGGCTGGTAATTGTTGCATATGCCTGTAAAAAAGCGAATGAAACCTTGCCAGACCTTGACGAATTATTTCCCGGTTTTTTAAAACCGGGACATTTTCCCGAACCTGTTTACAAATTCACCGAAAACGAAGTAACGGAGGCTGGTTTTGAATTAGGTAAGCGCCTGTTCCATGAACCACGTCTATCTCGCAACAATACGATTTCCTGTGCCAGCTGCCATATTCAATCGGCCAATTTTACCCACCACGGACACGATGTTAGTCACGGGATTGACGATCAATTGGGTATCCGTAATCCCATGCCTATCATGAATCTCGCTTGGAACAAAGCGTTTTTTTGGGATGGTGGGGTGTTTAATCTCGACCTCCTTTCCATTGTTCCTATTGAAAACCCGGTTGAGATGGGTGAAAGGGTGCCGAACGTACTAGTAAAGCTGAGAGCGCACCCGGATTATCCTACACTTTTTGAAAAGGCCTTTGGAAGCAGAGAGATCACTTCGGCGAAAATGTCTAAAGCATTGTCTCAGTTTATGCTAATGGCAGTTAGTGATAACAGCAAATACGATCAGGTGATCCGCGGGGAAAAGGGTATCTCTTTTACTGAGTCGGAACAGCGTGGCTACCTATTTTTCCAGAACAATTGTTCTCGCTGCCATAGCGAACCGCTGTTTACTGATGGCGATTTTCATGACAATGGACTGGGACGAAATCCAGCAGGTGACGAGGGGCGCTATGCCGTAACCTTGAACCCTACAGATAAATTAAAATTCAAGGTACCCAGCTTGCGTAATTTAAAATGGTCGGCTCCCTATATGCATGATGGCAGTATTTATACATTGAGTGGCGTACTGGACCATTACCGGAAATTTATGCAGCATACGGAAAATCTGGACATGGGTTTCCGGCACATGGACGGAACACGAGGGGTTGCTATGACAGATGTCGAGAAGGAGGATTTATTGAATTTCCTTAACACATTGAATGATGAAACTTTTGTAAAAAAACAACTGCTATCGGAACCGGGCGGTGGCTTTGTTATCAATTAAAGAAAAATGAGAGAACTACTTTTGATTTGTATTATGGTTTTATGTTATGTTTCCGCAAAAGCTTGTGACATCTGTGGCTGTGGTGTCGGAAGCTACTATCTGGGCATTTTGCCTGACTTTAATAAACGCTTTATTGGCTTGCGGTATCAATACAATACCATGCAAACGCATCTTGGCCCCGAGGGCCGGCATACACCACTCACTGCGGATGAAACATATCAGATAGTGGAGCTATGGGGCGCTTACAACTTTGGTGATCGGGTCAGGGTGATGGCTTTTCTACCGTTCAATTTCAACCAACGTCGGGTTAATGCCATGGAAGAGTACGGTGAAAAGAGCGGATTGGGTGATATTGCGGCAATGGCCTATTACCGTATCTTTGAAGGGGGTAACACCACCACCAAATTCAAGCTGTTCAACCACTCCCTATGGGCGGGCGCAGGCGTGAAAGTGCCCAGTGGCGAATATGATAACTCCGAACGTGCAAGCGCCTCCGCCGATTCGCCCAATAATTTCCAATTGGGAACAGGCAGCACAGACTTCACGTTCAACGTCACTTACGACGCGCGTCTGATGGACATGGGATTTAACCTGAACTTATTATATAAATTCAATACCGAGAATCAATACGAATATCGCTATGGAAATAAATTCACCGGTAATGCGCTTTTTTACTACAAATTCTTAATCGATCAAAAGCTTAGAATTGCGCCGAATATAGGAATACGTTACGAAAAAGCGGAACAGGATGTATCTTATAGACGCTTTTATATAAACCAGTCGGGAGGAAACCTTACCTCGGCCATTGCAGGGCTTGAGTTAAACATTGGCAGATACGCTCTCGGTGCTAATTATCAGCTACCGGTTGATCAGCATTTGGCAGATAAGCGCGTTCACGCGGGGAACAGATTAATGACTCACCTTTCTGTCTCTTTTTAAGCAACAAGGAAAATGAGGCAATTAAATAAAATCCAAAGGTTCAGTCCTAATGGTCGCCTGCTATTGATCATCCATTTGTTCGCCATGCACCTACATGAGGAAATCTATTGATTGTAAAAATAGACACGGCTTCATTCACGATTATAAAAAACTGTTTGCCGGATAATTAAGTGAATCAATTATCCAGCAAACGTCTGTGATAATTGATTTGCCCGAGGTGATATGAAAGATGCATAGCAAGATGTGTTAAGAAATAACCATTCGTAACTTTCTGATCCAATACATCTTGTGGATATTCTGCCGTCAGTTGCTCATCACTTAATTTACCGAAAGCAATTTCTATCACCGATATGGTTTCATCAATGCGCCTGATCAGTTCGGATCTTGGCACATCCTTAGCGGAAAACTCAAGTGGGCGATTCCGAACATAGCCCGTTTGCGCAAATTCGGCACCTATGTAGGTATTTAAATTGCCTATGAGGTGCAAGCATAGATTACCGGCGGTATTAGCGATCTGCTTTTCAACATGCCATATTCTTTGCTCGTTTTGGTATAAGGTTATTTCTGTTTTCAACTTGCCGAGGTCGCGCAAGAACAATTGTTTCAATACAGTTACCATCATTGATATTTGAATGGGCAAGGTAATAATTTATAACAATTAAAAAAACCAGCGATAAGTCAAAAAAAGGTAATCACTGAAAAATCGGAGGCTGGTTTAGAAATTCATTCTAAATCAATACAAGAAGAAAATCAAAAGCACCGCTAGTAAGGACGGTTTTTGTTGTTATTTTCGTTTACGTAATCAAAACTGACAATATATGACCTTTAGGCCGCGCGATCAAAACCAACCCCCGATTGAAGAAATGTATCAAATTGCGAAACAATACTCTCGTCGGCCGGAAGAAGTGGATGATTTGGTACAAGACCTGCTTCTTGAAGCGGTTAGAACGGGAAAGGATTTCCTGGACGCTCGTTTTATGGCTTGGGGAAGAGGCTTTTTACGTAACCATGCCGCTTTCATTGCCCGTACAGAAGGCCGGCGTAGAAAGCGGGAAGAAGGGTATCAGGGTGATGATCCGAACCGTACTGATACTGATATAGGTAGACTTCCGGAAAACTTTATTGTTCCGCTCCGCCCATCCCTCCGAATACTGGCACGACTAATCAACGGCGGCCTGAGCAAAAAGGAAATTTTATATCTACTGGACATTCCGGATACCGCCCTGCGCCAGCGATTAACCGCCTTACGAAGAGAATGGAAAACTTATGCCACCGTAGGTTTTGAATCGGAAGGACCTGAAATTTTAACGCATACTCTACCTAGCGGATTAATGCGCCAATCTCTTTTACAAACATTCAAGCATGCCAACGATATAAAGCAGCAATTATTCGGGCGAGTTATTGGCAGCCACGACCCTGATGGACATTTATTTAGAATATCTTCTTCTCCTGCTCACAAAAAAGAATTTCCCGGCAACAATGACCATGATAAATCGGGTTAAGATCCTGGACAATATTTAAAACTTTAAAAAAATCAACATGGGAGTAAAACTTAAAAAAGGTATCGCAGTTCTTTTCAACGTGAGCGATATCAGTCGTACCGAACGTTTTTACAGAGAAATTTTGGGAATCGAAGTGGAACGCCAACCTGGAGGCGATGAACCGGATTGGCTACTGGCTACGATAGGTAATGGTGTCGAACTACTTTTTTTTGAAGGAAAAGAAGAAATCGGCCGTTCGCCGATCGTAGTGTTCGAACTGGAAGAGGGTTACATTGAAACGGTGGTGGAAAATCTGGCTAAAGAGGGCGTAGAAGTGGTTACGCCGGTAACGGAAGCTCCGGGTGGTTGGAGCGCCGATTTCTCGGATCCTGACGGTCATCCGCTCGCATTTTACCAGTCTGGCGACTTGCCCTTAAGAAAATAGCAGGCCATACCAAATTAGTACTCTTATGAAAAGCCCGACAGACTTCGGTATGTTTCGGGCTTTTTTCCCTTAACTTTCGAATGAATGTCTGCGAGACAGCTTTCTCCTACTTGTTGTAACCGTTACACCTCGTTCGTAACCCTTGCAAACCTATTTCTATACTCAATGGGCGTAAGGCCAGTAATCTTTTTAAATATGTCTCTAAATGCCTTTGTATCCGTATAGCCTACATCAAACATGGTTTCTGTCACATTTTTTCGTGATGCTTCGAAGAATTTTTTTGCAGCTTCTATTCTTACTCGTTGTATGTACTCAACAGGGGTATTGTTGGTTGCATCTTTAAATTTTCTTTCAAAAGTTCTACGACTTGTATTGATTAGGTTTGCCAGCGTTTCAATGGTTATTTTATTTTGATAATGTTTCTCGATATAATCTTGCACTTTTTTAATATCATCATCACCATGATTCCGTTGACCTTTAAATATTGCAAACTGAGATTGACTATCTCTCCCTATATCTAAAGCAAAATATTTTGAAATCATGATGGCTGTTTCTCTGTCGGCGAACTTTTCAACCAGATATAATATTAAATTCCACAAGCTGCTTGCTCCGCCGCTGCTGTAGATGTTGTCATGTTCGGTTATTATCGCACCATCCTCTACCTCCACTTCGGGATATCTTTCTTTAAATTCGTTGATATAAGCCCAATGTGTGGAGCATTTTTTCCCATTGAGTAAACCCGTTTCTGCTAAAAGAAATGCACCGATACATAAGCTGGCAATACTCGAACCTTTTTCATGCAATTTTTTAAAATAAGGTATTGCTTCTGCGTTGGCTTGTACGCCCTTGGCAGTGTCACCATAGGCAGGCGGGATGATAAGTAGGTCCGTTTTCGACACATCTTTGAGCAATCTATTGGTTTTGATTGTGTATTCGCCGTTATTGGCAGGTACATATTCTTTTAAACCTACATATTCAACCTCGAAGATCGGCTTTTTACCAAAAGTGTTTAAAAACTCATTAGCAGTATTAAAGGTTCTAAATGGTGGTGTAACCGCTTCAATTACGCCATACTCCGGTACAAAAACAGAAACTTGCATAAATTAAATCCTTACTATTAAGTCGCAAGATAAAAAAAAGTTTGTCACAATTCACCCCTAAAGTTGTCATTTTCACAACAGCCATAACTCGCTAAGCCGTTGTAATTTTGGATTATAAGATTTTAACAAATAAAAATTAAAAACAATGACACAAGCATCAAAAATTACGGTAGAAGCAACAGCAAATGCTCCCTTGGAAAAAGTTTGGAAAGCATGGAATACACCAAATGATATTATGCAATGGAACACTCCTGATCCAAGTTGGCATTGTCCAAGCAGTGAAAACGACTTGAGAACCGGTGGTAAATTCAAGAATAGAATGGAGGCTAAAGATGGCAGCTTCGGATTTGACTTCGAGGGTGTTTATGACAAAGTGGAACTACACAAGGAAATTACTTATACCATGGCTGATGGAAGAAGAGCCACTACACTGTTTACCGAGCAAAATGGTAAAACGAATATTGAAACTATGTTTGATCCTGAAACGGAAAATGATCCCGAATTTCAGAAACAGGGATGGCAGGCTATCTTGGACAATTTTGTAAAATATGTTGAATCGATCCATTAATTCATTAGCAAAGTGAAAAAGAATAAAACAATCTTTTGGGTAGCAACCACCATCATCATACTTTGGGAAGGTGTAATGCCCCTTGGCACCCTACTATTTGCGCCGGAATATGTAAACGCGGGTACAAAACCGTTGGGTTATCCCGATTACTTTGCCTATACGCTTATTATCTGCAAAGCACTGGGAGTGTTGGCGATTTCTCTCCCCAAAACACCGAACAAGCTAAAGGAATGGGCCTATGCAGGGCTTACCTTTAATTTGGTTTTCGCATTCATCAGCCACGCATGTGTAGATAAAAACATTGGTTTTATGTTAATGCCATTGGTGGTACTGGCTATTCTAGCAGTTTCTTACATTTATAACAACAAAATCCATGCAAATGGCTAAGACCAATTATCAAACTATTGATGAGTATCATCAGGATTTTAGCGGTGAAACCCTCGTGCGAATGCAAACCATCAGAAAAATCATTCACGAATTGGTGCCTGATGTAGCGGAAAGTATAAGCTATCAAATACCTTGTTTTAAATATAATGGTTACCTGATCTACTATTGCGCTTTCCCGAAACACATCACCTTGTCGAATCCCTACAGCGAAGTATTTTGGGAACATTTCAAGGCTGATCTCAAAGGGTATAAAACCAGTAAAGCGGCCATTCAGATTCCAATGGATAAACCACTACCCGAAGCATTGATTAGAAAAATCGTATCATTCCGAAAAAAAGAGAATGAGGAAAGGGTGGAGGATAAAAATGGCAAGTAATATGATTTCGCAACGTAAGCTAACGAAGACAAGCCCCGAGAAGGTGTTTCAGGAATTTGCTACTGGCAAATTAGTGTCGGCCATTTTCATTACCTTTTCGGGTAATTGCAGAAAGGCCCTCACTTTTTATCAAACCTGCTTTGGTGGCAGATTACAATTTGAAACCTTTGAAAAAGAATTACAAGGATATACAGAAATACCGGTAGTTGTAGGATCGCTCGTTTCCGACAACATCATTATTTACGGCTCCGACTTGGTACACAACGAAGGAAGGACCATTGGAAATTATATATCTATTTTTCTACATTGCACCAACGTTTATGAAAGAAAAGCGCTGATAAAAAAATTGTTAGCAAATAAAAAGGACCGGATTATACCCGATCCTGACGATCAAAAATTAATCGAAATAACCGATGCTTTTGACGTGGGATGGGTATTGGGCATCTGACTTAGCGCCATCCCAATTCCGGCGCTACATGTTCCAATATCGCGGACAAGAGATGTACATTATAATCCACTCCCAGGGTATTGGGTATCGTTAGAAGAAGTGTATCCGCTTCTTGGATAGCTTCGTCCTGCTCCAATTCCTTGATGAGTTTATCAGGTTCGGCTGCATAACTTCGCCCGAAAATTGCACGTTTATCTTTTTCAATCATTCCAATTTTATCGTCACGACTAACTTCCTGTCCGAAGTAGTAGCGATCTTGATCGTTCATTAAGGCAAATATTGATCGGCTAACAGACACCCTTGGTTCACGTTGGTGACCCGCCTTTTTCCAAGCTTCTTTGTACAACCGAATCTGTTCTGCTTGCTGAACATGAAAGGGTTTCCCACTTTCGTCGTATTTCAAGGTAGAGCTTTGCAGGTTCATACCATTTTCGGCGGCCCAAACGGCTGTACTGTTGGATGCAGCGCCCCACCAGATCCGCTCTCGTAAACCTTTAGCATGTGGTTCCAAGCGTAACAGTCCCGGTGGGTTCGGAAACATAGGATATGGATTGGGTTGTGCAAAACCGACACCGTCTAGCCTTTTCAAAAATTCCAGCGCTTTACGGCGTCCCATATCCGCATCAGTTTCTCCTTCCATCAATTCATAACCGAAATAGCGCCAGCCGTCGATTACTTGTTCCGGCGACCCCCTACTGATTCCCAATTGCAACCGGCCACCTGAAATAAGGTCGGCAGCACCCGCATCTTCCACCATATACAATGGGTTTTCGTAACGCATATCGATCACACCGGTGCCGATCTCTATTTTTTTTGTTTTAGCACCAATGGCTGATAGCAATGGAAAGGGGGATGCTAATTGAGCAGCAAAATGATGCACACGGAAATAGGCTCCATCCAGGCCAATCTCTTCCGCAGCTACAGCCAGATCGATGGATTGAAGCAGGGTGTCACTAGCTGTGCGAGTGCTATATGCCGGATGATTAGACCAGTGCCCGAAGGATAAAAATCCTATTTTTTTCATAAGTAACTATAGTAAAAACGATCTCAATTATTTTCGTTACTGCCAAATATACTCAAATACTGCTTGCTACCGCAAGCTCGCTTTGTTAAACGAGACATTTCCTTTACAAAAATACGCTCGTTAGATTTTAGCAAAATTAATCTTTCTAAAGTGAACGGTGCTCTCCCAAAGTGACTCTTTAAAGACAGCATCATTTTGATATTCGAGACGAGGAAGGATTCTGTATTCAAGGGTAAGCTCAAATTCGTTATCCGTAAAAGGCCAGGGATCAACACTTAATATACTACCGCTTTTGTCAAAAACATAATAACTGCGGGCTTCCGGCCCCTGACTGACTTCCAACTTTCTCCCTTCGGGGGGAATCTGATCTTGGCAAAGGATCAGTGATAGCGCATCGCACCATTGCAAAATCGCATAATGGGCTTGTACTGTATCCCTATCGATCCCAAGCTCCGCCATCCATTTATGCTGCAACGATTGTAAACTTTTACAATATTGCGCCGATTCATCGGATTCAGTTGCATACAAGAATTGAATATGAAAAGATAACAAGAGCGCAACGTATAGACTTCGGGTAAGACCTTTCTTCAATAAAGCCTCACAACGCTGAAGGTTGAAGGACTCCATTTTGAAATCTTTTGGCCCTTTAAACCGGTTGATAATCCCTTCAACCTCGAATTCATTATAGGTGTCGTCGTGTATTCCCGTCGCAAACAGCACATCCAGTTTGAAAGGATCTGCTTCTAACCATTTAAGCTGATTTAAAATGGCCGCTGCTAATCGCCCGTGATGCCTTTGGAGTACAATTTCGAATCCCCTATCGGTATAAGTTACAATCATTTTATTCGGTAATAAGTCTATTCACTTCGCTTTTTTTTTCGGTGTCGAGTTTTCTGCGAGCCACCGCTTCTCTTTTTCTCCAAGTGTTAATATGCGGATCTTCATAGGTAGGCCTTCCTTTGTCATCCAAGAGGCCAAGTGATTTAGCAAGGCTTCGGCTAACGGTAGCAGAGCGGCGATTCGCTTTCTTCCAAGCCATCTGATCATCCCATAGATCTTTTTCATAGGCATCAATGCCCTGCTTGATAACAACGAGTTCATCCCGATATTGCTTCTGTCTTCGATAGATAATCATCAGGCGATTGTATGCTGCCGAGTGTAGTGGATCGGTTTGTATGATGCCCTTATATATCTTGACAGCGGCTGACATATCTCCTTCACGCTCTAATTCGCGGGCTTTCGTCATCTTTTCTTTTACGGACAATTTTTCTTTGGTCATTTGATATAAACATGATACTCAATCAACAAGTATCGGGCAAAGATGTTTATGTTATGATCTATGCTGGATAAAAACGTCTTTAGTTGCTGTCCCTTGCCAACTCTGTTGTTCGACACGCATATGAAGGCTTACCTTGAAGTGCTAAACAATATGGATTGGACGACGTTTATTAAGTCATATGGATCATAAGCTTAAAATGACAGTTGCCATTGTCGGATCGGGTGCCAGTGGTGTTACCTGCTTTATACAACTTGTATTAAAATATATAATAACCAAGCCGTCCAAGATACTTTCGATTATACTATTCGAAAAGAAAGGTGAATTTGGCACTGGTTTGGCCTATGGAACCGGACAAGAAGGACATTTATTAAACACAAAGGCTGGTTTAATGGGATTGTTTCCGCAAGAACGATTGCATTTTGTACGATGGATGCATGATCATAAAGACAGGATTGAGCAGGAATTCCCTCAAGTAAGTCCTCATCCCGATGCCTACCCGCCGAGAATGCTTTACGGTAAGTATGTTCAGGCCATGCTGGATGAGTATTGGCAGCTAGCCCGGCAAAAGGGCATTGAGGTGAGTAAACAGCAAGTAGAAATCGTTGATGCCGAAGTGCAGAAAGATAAGCGTGTTATATTGAGATCAGCCTCCGATCATAGCTACCTTGTCGATTATGTTATATTGGCGACAGGCACGCCCGAAGCAGCAACGTTTGAGAACCTAAAGGGCTTGGAAAGGTATATCGGTTCCCCCTGGCCATCAAAAAGAATTATACAAACCATTCAGGATAAATATGCGAAGATAAGTATTGTGGGTAGTAGTTTGACAGCCATTGATGCTTTGATTACTTTGGTTGCAAACGGGCATAAAGGTCCGATTACGTTTTTTTCATTGAGAGGGCTTTTGCCGCGGGTTCAATCGGCATCGGAAAAACCATTTCAGCGAAAAGTATTAACGCTATCTACTATCAAGACCCTGATCCGCGAGAATCGCCGGTCATTGCGAGTTAAGGATTTAATACGCCTATTTCGGAGTGAAGTAGAAGGTTATCTTGAACGTAAGCTGGACTGGGCGACCGAAGAACGAGTCAATAAAAATCATCTTCAATTATTAGAAGAAGACATAAGACAAGCTATGAATGGTGACAGTTTGTTTCAAAATATTCTGTATTCTTTACGGGAAGAGACTTACGCTATATGGAAATTATTACCCGTTGATCAGAAAATTTTGTTCGTTAAATGGATAAAGCCCTATTTTGACATTAACCGGCATGCGGTACCCATGGAGAATGGCATTAAGATAATGAACCTATTGAAATCAAATCAGTTGGAGGTTATCGGCAATAGCGAGGACATCAAATGGAAAGGAAATAAATTTGTATTGAAGACGGAGGACGGCCATACCTACGAAGCGGACTTTGTCATCAATGCCTCCGGACCGGCGAGCGTCATTCATAAGATGGAAGATCAAAAGTTGTTACAAGCTTTATTAAGCAAAAAGTATATTCAAGAGTATGGCGCCGGTGGACTGATAGTGGATCTGAATACGCTGCGGGTCAAAGACGTTTCATCAGAGGAAAGGACGCCGTTCTACGCGCTTGGGCATCCGATTACGGGATTGCAATTGGATGTAAATTCGTTATGGTTTAATGTGGAACAAGCAGATCTCCTGACGGATGATCTCATTCGTCAATTTCAATAATGGAGTTATTGCAAGAACTTCTTAACAAGGTACTACCTCTCTACGGCTTCATTCTTATTGGGTTCTTTGCTAAAAAAAGATGGCAGTTGGGCAGTAAATGGATTTCAAAAATTCTTTTATACCTTTTAATTCCCTTACTTATCATTGAAAATATGCTCCAGGCCGAGCTATCGGAAAGCGCTGTGGTTGGATCTATAATCTTTGTTCTTGCCTTGGCAATGAATATACCTGCTATTATCTGTAAACGTTTTGTAGCAAAAGATTTTAATGGTAGTCTTTTGAAAGGTAGCTTTTCCTACTATAACATTGGATGGTTTGGGATCCCGGTTGTAATGGCTCTTTTTGGTAATGAACAAATGCCATTAATTATCAGCGCGTATGTAGGCAATGTATTTTACGGTGACACCATAGGTTATTATCTGATATCGCGCACGAAAGGTCTTCCTGTGAAAGAGGCTGCGAAAAACGTTTTTCGTATACCTGCTCTGTATGCCTGTATTATCGCGGTGCTATTGAACTTGTTTAGCGTGAACTTACCTCAAAGAGCTGAACTTATTGGCGATGTGGTAGGCTGGACAGTTTCGGCTTCCGGAATGTTCATCATTGGCCTCACGCTGGCGGACATCAATTTCCAACAGATACGATTATGGAATTTTGCTAAAATATTAGGCTTGCGCTACATCTCGGGCGCGGTACTTCTGGTCCTGTTGTTATGTCTTGAAAAACAATTTATGCAAATACTTGACGATGATAAATCGAAATTAATGGGGCTGATTGCTAGTTTTCCTATTGCTGCAAACCTTGTGGTCTTCGCGTCCTTTCTGGAAACTGAAAAAAAGAATTCAGCCCTATTGGTTGGGATTTCTTCTATCATTTCACTTGTTTTGGTTCCTATATTGTGCTTGCTGCTATTTTGATTCGGCGAATAAATCAAAAACAGCCGTGATGCTAATTCTTTTTTTCCATAATCTCTTTTAACTTACCAGCCAGTTCAGCCACTTTATCAGGATATTTGCCGGCTAAATTTCGTTGTTCCCGGGGATCGTGCTTTAAATCATATAACTGCGGCTCTTGTTGCAGACCCGTTTCAACCGTTTTATTATCCAACCAATCGGGTATTTTTTTGGAGACCGGTTCAATATACTTCCAGTTCTCCTCTCGAATAGCCATCGTAAACGATTCCTGTAGCATAACGCGACGCCCTTTCTTTGACTTTCCCGTTAATGCATCAAGTAAGTTTTCGCTATCAGGTGCGATTGTCTCTCGATCGATTTTAACTCCGGTAAGGTTTGCCAAGGAAGCAAAAAAATCGATCTGATTAATGACCGCATCGCTAATTCCGGGCTGTATCTCATTTGGCCAACGAACAATCATCGGCATCCGCAATCCGCCTTCGAAGGCGCTGTACTTCCCTCCTCGGTATATACCGGCCGGCTTATGGTTGCCAATCAATTCTTCTGCATGATCGCCATAACCATCGTCAAGTACCGGCCCATTATCGCTACTGAAAATGACGAGTGTGTTTTTATCGAGATTTAAATCTTTCAGCGTTTTCATAATCTCCCCCACCATGGCATCCATTTCAACAATGAGGTCTCCCCTAGGTCCCATGTTGGTAGTGCCCACGTATTTATTATTCGGCATACGTGGCACATGAATATGTGGCAGTGCATAATAGAGAAAAAAGGGCTCATTCTGATGTTGATGGATAAACGCTTTCGCCTTATCCGTAAATACGTCAGCAAAATCTTCATCTTTCCAATAAGCTTGATGCCCGCCCGTCATATAACCTATACGGCTGACTCCGTTAACAATAGTTCCGCTGTGCTGGGTGTCAGCCGCCATCTTCAGCATTTTGGGATGTTCGAGACCAATGGGATCTTTTCCTATTTTTTTATTATAATCCACCTGGATCGGATCTCGATGGTCTAAATCAACAACACGACGATTTTCTACATATACCGTAGGCACACGATCAGCCGTGGCTGGTAATAAAAAACTATAATCAAAACCTATCTCCAAGGGCCCAGGCTTTATGTCCGCATTCCAATCCGGACTTCCGTTGCCCAAACCTAAGTGCCACTTACCAACTACGCCTGCAGTATAGCCAGCCTTCTTCAACATCGACGCCAAGGTTTCACGATCGGGTTCAATAATCAAAGGTGCATCACCGGGCAAAATAGCCGCGTCGTTTCGAAAAGCATATCTTCCCGTCAGCATCGCATAACGTGACGGTGTACAGGTTGAAGCCTCGGAATAGGCATTGGTGAAACGTAAGCCTTCCGCTGCCAGTCTATCTATATGGGTTGTTTGCACTGCGCTTGCTCCATAGCAACTTAAATCACCATAGCCAAGATCGTCTGCATAAATAATAATGATATTGGGCTTTTTTACCGGCGAAGTGTTCTTTTGCTGGCAAGAGCTGAATACAATCGGGATGACAAGGGTGTAAAAGATATTTTTTATCATCTTCTTTGAATGAAAATCAATGCCTAATAGTAAAAATTCATATTCTCCAGGTTATCTTTAAACCAAGCCTGCTTTTAGCAGAAACAAATAAGCATCCTTGCTGTTCATCATTTCTCTGAATTAACGGTTGAATAGAAATCGGCTGCGGCTTTAATATCAGGCTTTAGTCGATTGTCTTCCCACTTTACAGGCACAAGAGCGGGGCGGCAGGTTTGGGAGAATTTCTTACCCATAGCGCCGCGTGGATTAAAAAAGATGGTTGACCACCAATGGCCGCTTTTATCCTGAAACAGATTATTATGTCCTCCTTCCAAAATAGCGGGGTATCGCGGTCCGTAAGGTCCGTAAATATAATCCGATTCTGCCACGACCACATCATAGCTATGTAATTGTTCACCGGGTGTTTCCTTTCTTAAATATGTATAGCGACCATTGGAAAGCGGTACAGACCATACCGTTTGTAATAACTGGTATTTGCCATGATGCTTGGTCAACCACACGCCTTCGATATAAGGTTCTTTAGCATAAGGTGTTTCTTTAAGTTGCTTAAAAGGCTCCGCGATATCACTCAGATCATTCTTCATACGAGCGATATAATGATCATGACCGACGAGATAAACCTCACCGTCCTCATCTTCGAAGGCGCTGAGGTCAATGTTATCGAAAATAGCATGCTGTTCATTTCCTTTGATATTGCGATAAGGCCCTTCCGGTTTTCCTGAAATACTCTCTAAAACGAAAGATCCCTGATTACCATTTAAACAGGCAATGAGCAACCATTTCTTCTTGCTTTTTATATAGTGTAATTCAGGCGCCCATACGGCTCGATACATTGAATCAAGGGGATCGCCGTTTAGGGATACTGATCCCTTTTTGATGGGTTTACCAACCCTCTGCCAGGTAGCGGCATTCTCGTCGAACGACCAAATTCTACCCATTGATTCCCAGTTCTTAAGGTCTGGTGAACGCCATAAATATAGACCATCATTATAGTCCCAGCAATGCACTTGTCCGGCAAACCGCCTCCCCGGGGAGGCGGTTGTTCCGGTTAAATAATAATTCCCGTCAGGTCCGAGCATCACATAAGTATCACGCATCCATACGTCTAACAATGGTTTTACCGTTGGAGGAACTGTAAGCAATGAATCTCCCACGGGTGCGCGAGGATCACTGAAAGATTGACGCTTGCTCCGGTTTTGAGCGTGACCAATGCAATAGCTTAAACATAATATAAGGAGTATGAATTTTATCCGTTTGGTTAACATAGCCGTCTTAGTGTGTTAATAAAATCTCTAATTATACCCCTTGTTCTGTACGCAAAGTTTATTCGCTTGGATTTCGGATTGTGGAATGGGGAATAGAAGTTTATCTGGCGTTGCTAAAGTAGCTGACACCCCTCTTGCTATTGCCGACGACAAGAAGGTTCCTTGTCTGATTAAATCTTCCCTCCTTTTACCTTCAGAGATAAATTCCCAGCCTCTCTCTTTAAACAGAGCTTCTCTGAAAAGTTCTTTCGTCCCTGCTTCGGTAAGTGTTAAATCGGGCAAACCGGCTCTTTTACGTATCTGATTAATAAGTGCAAATGCTTCTTCCGAGGGCCCGGATAGCTCATTCAACGCTTCTGCACGCGATAATAAAATATCTGCGTAGCGCAATACAGGCACGTCGTTTCCGCTGTTATTTCCGATGGTGCTGTTATCCCAATATTTAAAGCTTCGGGCATTGTCGTCATTGAGTATATTTACTGTTACGTTGTTATTATTTACATAACTGGTACAGATCAACGTACGCCGCTGGTCGTTTTCCGCCATACTATTTACAAAGGCGGTCCTTAAACGGTATTGGGTTGCGAAGTTAGACATAGATGCCTGGTAAACAAACTCAGGAAGTTGAGCTGTGCTTTTAAAATTTGGCGGAAGGGCTCCGGCCATAAACCAGTTTCCGAAATCTACTTCATTACGACAAGGTAATACTAATAGCATTTCGCGGTTGTTCATTCCTTCGTTTTCTACTCGAAAAAGATCTTTAAAGGCATATTGACCGATGCTATAGTAATTAAAATCAATAATGGTTTTACAAGCATCTGCCGCTTTTTGCCATTGCTTAGTATTTAAGTAAAACTTTGCCAAAATACCGCTTGCGTTTCCTTTATTGAAGCGACCAAAGGCTTCCTCCTGTCCTGGATCCGGTAGATCGGGGATCGCTGCAAGAAATTCTAATTCGATGAAGTTTTTTATTTCTTCCTCAGTTGCTCTTGCTAAATCGCCTGTTTGTTCAGTGGAAAGGCGAAGAGGTACCGGCCCAAAGAAATTATATAAAATAGCAAAAGCCTGTGCACGCAGTGCGCGCGCTTCCGCTAGAATCAGTTTCTTACTTTCTTCCGAAGCATTTACCCCCTCTATATTTTCAATTACTCCGTTAGCGTCGCGGATACAGCGGTAATTCGGTGCCCACATATCACCTTCAAAAGTACCTAAAGTAGGCTCCCAGCTAAAATTAATTAAGTGTAATAATTGTCCGTTTTCTGCTCCGCCCGAATTGAAAGCCATATCAGTGCATACCTCCGAATCGTTAATAATAAAGCGCGAATTCTGCTGCGTTTGTTGTTGCGCATAGGCGGAAAATAAAAGTGACTTGATACCAGCTTCTGTTGTGAGCACGTTGCCTGGTGCAAATTCAGAATTCGGCGTTACATCTAATACATCGCTACAGGACGAAAGGCTTCCCAAAAGCAACAATGTAATATATTGAGTGATTTTTTTCATCTGCATAAATTTTTCTATAAAAAATATATTTACATACTTTACCAAACTAAAACTGCACATTAATCCCCGCCGTAAATGTCCTTGTAAGTGGGTATGAATTATAATCTACCCGCAGGATATCATCTCCGATTGCATTAACCGCAGGGTCTACTCCTGAATAGCTGGTAAACGTGTATAAGTTCTGTCCGTTAACAAATACCGTTGCCTTGCGAATAAATAGTTTTTCAGGTAAAGGGATCTGATAAGATAAGCGAACGGATTGTATACGTAGATAAGATGCGTCTTCTACGGTTTTATTCGTTATTTGTCTGGCACCCTGTACATCACCCGGAATAAAAGAGGGATACTCGTTACTTGGATTGGCTGCTGTCCATCGGTTAAGATATAGCTCAGCCAGTTTATTACGGCGAAAATCAACGGCATAATAAGAATCTACCAGACTACTATTGAGCATCTTAGCTCCTTTTGAGCCTTCTAAAAAAATAGATAAAGCTAGTTTTTTGTAGCGCATGTTTGCGTTAAAACCATAAAAGAAGTCTGGCAAGGATTTACCTAAGATGACGCGATCATCTGCATTGATGATTTTGTTATTATCGAAGTCCCTGTATTTCAGATCACCGGGTCTAACACCCGGTTGAGCCAACGAAAAATCGTCTCCTTCTTGCCAAACGCCATCCACGATGTAGCCATAAAACGAGCCCATTGACTCTCCCGGTTTTAATATGCTATACTGACCGATATTTCCAGGACCCGAGCCGATAAATTGTTCAACATTTCCTAAGCTCAACACCCTATTTTTTAACGTTGTGATATTAAAATTGGCATCTACCTTGAAATCCTCGTTTTCAACAATTACACCATTAATCGAAAACTCCATCCCCGTATTGCGCATACTGCCCACATTTTCTGTCCGACCAGCGAAACCTGAACTTAAAGGTTGAGGAACGTTATACAGCAGGTTCGAAGTTTTTCGGTTATAATAGTCTATGCTACCAGAAAGTTTAGAACTGAAAAAGGCAAAATCCAACCCAATGTCAATTTGATGGGCAGATTCCCATCTTAAGTACGAATTTGAGCTTCTGGTAGGGGCGATACTGGTTACTTTCTCTCCATCAAAAACGGCAACTCTGCCTGCAGCATAGGTTGAATAATAAAGATAATTTACATTAGGTTGGTTGCCGGTAGCGCCATAACTAGCTCTAAACTTCAAGTCATCTATAAGGTTCGTGTTCTTCAAAAAATCTTCTTGCTTCATTTTCCAAGCAAATGCCGCAGAAGGGAAATACCCGAAGCGATGCTCCGGACCGAACCGAGCCGAGCCGTCGGCACGTATCGATCCGGTGAACAAATATTTACCGGCATAGGAGTAGTTTATCCGCCCCAGATATGATAATAAAATATTTTCCTGTGCGCCATTGCCTACCCCATTTAGCATTGCATCCCCCGATCCGATACCGAAGTATGTCAAATCAGGTAATGCGAAGTCCCGCGAATTGGCAATTAACGAGCTGGAGGTGTATCGCTCATAGGTTGAACCTGCAACGGCTGACAAACTATGCTCACCAAAAGTTTTATTATAATTCAATGTACCCTCCACCAAATAATATGTTCGTTTTCCATCACGGGCGTCAGCATAACCATTATAGGAAGCGCCGGTAAGCGTGGAAGGATCTATCCAGAAGTTTCGTTGTGAGATATTGATATCTGCTCCAAGCCTTGCTTTTGCTGATAAGGAAGGAAGAATAAAATACTCGGCGTAGAGGTTTCCAAAAGTTCGATAGGTATCGCCTACCGAGTACTGCCCATTAATGACTGCTAGCGGGTTATCCATCGGCGCCATTAAAGGTGAACGATAGTAAGAACCGTCCGGATTATAAGGAGGGACCGTTGGATCGTAATTCTGTGCCATATAAAGGGCGCTGGCATTATCATTTAAACCTGTTCCATTTGCGTTATAATGATCCTTTATATAGGCCGTAGCGAGGTTAATGCCCACATTATACTTCGATGCCACACCCGTTTCCAGGTTAACTCGCGCGTTATACCGCTTAGTAGACGAATTTAACATCACCCCTTCTTGATCAAAATAGCCTGCCGAAATGTGAAACTTGGTAAGCTCATTTCCACCACTAAAAGACACATCATGACTTTGTATTGGTGCGTTTTTCAATAAGAGGTCCTGCCAATTGGTATTGTAAGTGCTCGCCTCTACGGGTTGGTATACGCTGCCGTTCAACTGTCCTTCTTGAATGATGCCATTAATGGCAGAGGTATATTCTTCAGCAGTCATATAGCGCTGTGTCTTAGCCACCTGCTGCTGTCCATAACTTGCATCATAAGTTACTGTAATTTTTCCCGCTTTCCCCTTTTTTGTGGTGATCAAGACAACACCGTTGGCACCACGCGAGCCGTAGATAGCTGTAGCAGAAGCATCTTTCAATATTTCTATCGAGGCGATGTCTGCCGGGTTAAGAGCGTTTAGTGGTGTACGATTATTCGGATTGTTCGTCGCTCCCCCTACACCGGCTGCGCCGATAGCGGCTGCATCATTCACGGGCATTCCATCAATCACATATAAGGGAGCGTTATTTCCGGTGATGGAAGTGATTCCACGGATTTGTACACTCATTGCTGCACCTGGCTCGCCGCTTTTCTGATAAATCTGCACACCTGACGTTCTCCCCTGTAGGGCCTGTTGCATGTTAACATTTGCACCCTTTGTTAAGTCTTCTGCCTTGACAGATGACACAGAACCGGTGAGATCACTTTTTGCCACCGCTCCGTAACCTATAACAACAATCTCGTCTAAAGCGGTACTTTCAGCTATCAGGGTTACTGACAGGTTATGTCTCCCGTTTAAGCCTAGTTCTTGTGTTTTGTAACCTACATACGTGAATTTTAAGGTTGCGTTTGTTTGGACGCCATTCAGTGCAAACCGGCCCTTTTCGTCCGTCATCGTTGCCAAAGATGCCCCTTTAACGGATACACTTACACCGGACAGTGCCTGTCCTACTTGATCAGTCACTTTTCCGTTAACGCTTGTCTGTTGAGCTGCAAGTTGATGCATATGTAC
This sequence comes from Olivibacter sp. EAT-5, assembly GCF_044784325.1. Classification (NCBI taxonomy): domain Bacteria; kingdom Pseudomonadati; phylum Bacteroidota; class Sphingobacteriia; order Sphingobacteriales; family Sphingobacteriaceae; genus Olivibacter; species Olivibacter sp. EAT-5. The sequence continues at coordinate 6,452,863 of NZ_CP173028.1, forward strand.
TAGCATCAGGCTTATCCATAGGAAGTGCTTTAGCCTATTGGTAAGCTTTTCTATTTTTAATCGATCCATAATTATTGGTTAGGTATTATCAAAGTATTTATACTCTCGTCATTTTAGTCAGAATAAATGCCTTCCTACCCACCGATAAGGTGGGATTCCATTATATTTCACCCGATACAATGATGACTCGCTATCTAGATGGCATCATGCGTCTTAAGGTTTCGGAAAAACGCTGTACCGGTTGGCTAATTCTTCCCATTTTTTCTTCATAGCTTCCATTCTTTGAGGATAAGTAGCCGACAGGTTTTGGGTTTCTGAACGATCTTTCGCTAAGTCATAAAGTTCCCATGGCGCATTGATATCTACCCGAACAATTTTCCAATCGCCCTGTCGCAGGGCAGCAGCACCGTTGTGTTCCCAGAACAATTCGTCATGAAGATGTGCTTTCTGCTTACCGGTCCACAGAGGCAATAGGCTTTTTCCCGGTGTAGGTGTGATACGATGTCCTTCAAAGGTCTCAGGGTATATTGCCCCCGCGATATCGGTACAAGTGGACATCAAATCAATAATATGTGCGGGTTCGTCGCTGATTTTATTTTGTGCCTTTATCTTATTTGGCCAATAAGCGATAAATGGCGTGGCGATTCCTCCCTCATGTTCTTTAGATTTCCAATAACGAAAGGGTGTACAGGATACGTTTGCCCACTCTGGTCCGATGCCGAAGTGTGTTGTTTGCGGGCCAGGCATTACATCCTTGTTGACAGAAAAACTGATCTTCCTACTATCTCGCGTCGTTCCTGAGCGATCGAAACCTGGGCCAAATTTAGCGGGTTGCTCGGGGCTAGCGCCATTATCTGAAAGGAAAACAATAAGCGTATTGTCAAGCTGGCCCGATTTCTGAAGCGCATCCATCATCTTGCCAATATTTTGATCCAGACGGTCTACCATTGCCGCATGAACCGCCATTGCACGCGCATCCCAAAGACTGTCAGCGTTTTTCTCCCAGCCCCTTTCTGGTGTCATAAATCTCGAAAGCTTTACTTGATTAGGCTTAATCAGTCCCAACTTCAGCATTTTTTGATAACGTTTTTCACGAATGTAGTTCCAGCCCTTTTTATATGTATTTTCGTATTTGCGGATATCACTTTCCAATGCTTGTAGTGGCCAATGGGGCGCCGTAAAGGCGACATACATAAAAAACGGCACCTCTTTTTGTGCGAATTGCCTTATATAAGAGGCCGTACTATCCCCAATAGCATTAGTGTAATAGAAATCTTTGGGAACTGACTGAATCGGCCGCGTGCCATTCACCAAGGAAAATGGGTCGAAATAGTCTACTACGCCCCAAATATTACCATAATATTTATCAAAACCTTTATGTACAGGATATGACAAAGTATCTGAAAAGTCGCGATTAGTGATCTGATGATCGAGCCAAGCCAATTGTTCCTCTTTAGTTGGTAAGGGTTCTGTTTCAGAAACATGCCATTTACCTACCATTCCTGTTTGGTAGCCGGCTCCTTTTAATACCTGAGCGATTGTGACTACATTGGGTTGTAAAAAACCTCTGTATCCAGGTTGCCCTTGATCGCTTGTCATATTCCCGATACCAGCTGTATGTGGATATTGCCCGGTTAGTAGGGAGGCCCGTGTTGGGCAACATCGACTGGCATTATAAAAACTCGTCATTCGTAAACCGTGTGAAGCGAGTCGATCCAAATTAGGCGTCTTAATTTCTCCTCCATAACAGCCTATGTCTGAGAAACCCAAATCATCTGCCATTACAATAATGATATTAGGTTTATTTTGCGCCGAGACCCCGGCTGCATAAATTAACCAAATAAACAATAAGCATAGAATTTTTGCGTGTCGAAAAAAAGCCATAAGTGTATGATTGGTTTGCAAGAGCAATGTTAGACGAAAAACGCTATCATCAGTAGCACACATGTTAAATTTTATAGGACATTCGTTCAAAAACCGTATCTTAAACCCATTTAAAGCGATTTTCTATTTTTTTAGGAATTTCGTCGGATCTCGATAGACTAATCAATGCGTAAGCAATTCTACACCTGCGTTTTCTTTTTATTGTTGCTGATACAGGCAACGAAAGGTAGCGATATACGCTTCCGTAAAATAACCTCAAGCCAAGGTTTGTCGCACAATACGGTTTATGCTATCACCCAAGACGAACAGGGCTTTATGTGGTTCGGCACCCGAGAAGGCCTAAATCGATTCGATTGTCGTCATGTTAGAAGTTATTATATTGATGCTGCACCACCTGGAACGTCAACCAATCAGATTAATGCTTTACTGAGCCATCAAAAAAACATATATGTGGGTACCAATCACGGACTTTACCGCTACGATCTACGTCAAGATCGATTGATAGCCCACCCTTTAAATTCGGAAAGGCCCGCTGTAATTTTCATATCGGAAGAACAAAGCGTGCTTTATATAGGTACATCTAGAGGCTTATTTCAAATCAAAAACGGTAGAACGAGTCTACTGCTTAAGGGATTCGCGAGAGCCATTTGCCCTCTATCTACAAACAGATTGTTGATTGCTATCGACCGGCGTATTCTTCTTATCAATGAGGCAGGTGATATTGAGCATACCTTCACTACGAGCTCTTTTCCTCCGCTGTCATTCTCCAATTTTACCATCTTCCAAATGCATCGCGATTTGAAAAATCGTATTTGGCTGGCTACATCGCGTGGACTTTATCTTTATAACGATGAAAAGCGACAATTTACTTCACTGCCCTTTACGAATGAAGAAAACACCGAGAACAGTACCGTTCGATCAATCACAGCAGACAAAGATGAACTTTTATATATAGGCACCGAAAATGGCCTTTATATATATGATATTAAAACAGGCCGAACGGAGAATCATTCGCAATCCTTCAATAACGAGCCTAAAAAGCTAAATGATAAAGCTATCTATTCTACCTTTATCGGTAAAGAGGGTACAGTTTGGATAGGCACTTATTTTGGCGGAGTCAACTACATCCCGGTAGGAAGTGATGGTTTTCAGAGCATGCTACCAACCGATAAAAATAATGGTTTGGGAGGAAAAGCTGTCAGTCAATTAATGGAAGACAGCTTGCACCGATTATGGATTGCAACCGAAGATGGTGGTATTTCTATCTACGATCCATCTACCGCAGCTTTTAGTCGAATTAATAAAAACACCGCCCCCTTTTATCTCAATACCAACAATGTCCATGCACTCCATACAGATTCTTATGGAAATGTATGGGCTGGAACCTTTTTTGGAGGCTTGCACCGCTTTGACCTTAATAAGCGAACGACCACTATTTATGCGAAGAATCCGGCCGATCGCAACTCACTTTCCAACAATCAAGTATATGCGATATATCAGGATAGTCGCGGCATACTCTGGGTGGGTACTCAACAGGGCTTGAATCAATTTAACTATATAACAGGCAAGTTCACTTTACTTGCTCCGGAAATTTTAGGCGATAAATTCATATATGATCTCACCGAAGACAAAAATGGTGATTTATGGATCTGTACCAGACAGGATGGCATTTACCGATACAACCCGCTATCTAAAACCATGAAACACTATACTAACACGGGTAAAAATGCGCCTTTATTAAGCAATCAGCTAATCAGTGTGTATAAAGATCGTCACCAGCGTTTATGGTTCGGTACGTTAGACGGCGGCGTATGTGTTTATCATGCTGAAACAGATGCTTTTCAACATTATACCACAATTACCGGCTTGGCTAATAACAATGTCTATGGCATACTGGAGGACGATGCCGGTTTTATTTGGCTCAGTACCAACTTAGGTATTTCCAGGTGGAATCCAAACACGAAAAGATTTATAAACTATGATAATAGGCATGGCTTGAGTACGAATCAATTTAACTTTAAATCTTTCTTGCGAGGCAGCGACGGCACTTTTTATTTCGGCAGCATTAATGGCTTATGCTATTTTAATCCATTGAAGATGCAGGTAGACAGGCAATCCTATCCCCTGGTTTTTACAACCTTTCAGTTATTCAATAAGGAAGTACACCCGGATTCCGATTCTACAGTTTTGAAGCATCAGCTCGGTTACGCCCGTCAAATTAGTTTATCTTATGATCAGAATGTATTTACCATAAATTATATCACCATCAACTATGCAAACCCAACAAGCACCAACTACGCTTACTATTTAGAGGGATTTGAGGATCGATGGAATTATGTTGGTGATAAAACGAGCGCAACCTATACCAACTTGTCACCAGGCCGCTATACACTGCATGTCAAAACCCTAGATGACGCAGGCGGTTTTACCGGCCAGCAACAAAGTATTAGTATCCATGTGGCTCCTCCTTTTTACCGCACCAACCTGGCCTACCTCTTTTATGCATTTCTCTTATGCCTATGTATTTATATATATACCCGTTTTGTACGCTTTATTCATGAAAAGCGTTTGGAGATTCAACTCGCGCATATGGAGAAGGATAAAACAAAAGCACTTACACAACATCGGATTAACTTCTTCACTTTTATATCCCATGAATTTAAAACGCCCTTAACACTTATTCTTGCATCCATCGACAAATTTATAAATGAGAAGAATATCGATCTCAAGCAACATGTGGAGCTATCACATATCAAAAAGAATGCATCCAAATTATTTAAGCTCATTCACCAGCTAGCGGAATTCAGAAAGGTAGAGGGAGACGACCTGTCTGTGCATTTTAATCGATTGGATATGACCGCTTTTGTACGGCAAATCGTTAACGCTTTTGAGCCCTTGGCAAAGGAAAAAGATATTGCTATTTCTTTTGAGACGGAGATAGACGGACTTAATGTTTTTTTTGATAGCGATAAACTGGAAAAAATAATATCGAACATCTTGTCAAATGCTTTGAAACACACCCAAGCGGGTAGTGTTTCGGTATCTATGCGAACAACTCTTCAAGACGGACAGAATAGAGCAGATTTTGTCATCAGTGATACCGGAACAGGCATGTCTACGACCGATTTGAAACACCTATTTGACCCTTTTTATCGCTCGCCCTCCCAGACTGACATCTCAGGTTCGGGAATCGGTATGGCCTTAGTGCACCACTTGGTTAAAAGCCTTGAAGGCAGCATTGAAGCTTCCAGCACACTTGGCAACGGTACGACGATTTTTTTCAGTCTTCCAGTATACGAACAATTAACTGAACAACAAAGCGAACAACAAAATCCATCGGAAACTGACGTCAATATGGATGTCATCTCCCCGCCTATTGAAAAAAAAGAGCAACGACTAGACCGGCATTATACGCTACTTTTAGTAGAAGATAATAAAGAATTATTGAAATTTCTGGCACAACATTTTCAGAAGACGTACTCGGTAATAACTGCCTCAAACGGAGATATAGCATGGAAAAAGATCTGTAAAACATCTCCTGACATTATTATCAGTGATGTTAAGATGCCTAAAACCACTGGGCTGGACCTATGTTTAAGGATAAAACAAAATAAACAGTTTGATCATATTCCGTTTATCCTTTTGTCTGACAATCAGGATGAACAGATCAGGGTAAACGGATTGGATGTAGGTGCCGATGCCTATATCGGCAAACCGTTTAACTTAAATGAACTGGAGTTGGTAGTAGCCAATATGGTCAAATCAAGAATTAGTTTACGGGAACATGTAATAGGACTAGGTGCTTTTATTGATAACCCTGTTGTTGGCAATAACCGGGATCAGGACTTTCTTACCAAATTAAGTAGCGCTTTGGAGCGGCATTATAAAAACCCAGACCTATCCGTAGAAGATTTAGCGAATGAACTGAATACAAGCCGAACCTCTTTACATCTCAATCTTAAGCGTATTCTACAAAAAAACGCCACAGAATTACTGAATGAATATCGCCTAAAAAAAGCATTGATGATGTTGGAAAAGGATGTCCCCGTTAACGAGATCTCTTACCATTGCGGCTATCGCGAACCGAATTACTTTAGTAGGGTCTTTAAAAAGCACTATCAGCTTTCTCCTCAGAAATACAAAGAGGTGCATTTTGATAAAAGTAAAGATTAGTGATATAGTAACATTTGCTTATAATGCTATACAATATTTTTGGCCTTGTAAGAACCGATTTATACTCTGATTTCGTTAAATGATGTTAAGCCTTTCGACTACAAGCTTCTTTATTGCTAATTTAGAGCCTATGACTAGTTATCGGTCCTTTCTAATTCTTATAATTCTATCTTTGACGGCAGGTGGTCTGTATGGTCAGATGCAAAAAATAAGTGGTACGATTGTGATAAATGGGGTCAAGAGCAGTGGTTATCAGATAAAAGTAACAGAAGCGGATATAAGGAACATGAAGAAAAAGATTTCTACTAGACCTGATAATCTGGGCAATTTTTATATCGATGCCCAGATTGGCGACTCGTTGGAAGTATACCTCCGAGGCTTTTCCAAAAAGTATGTCATAATAAGTAGTCATGATCATATGACCGTGTATTTAGACAATACTATTCTTTTGGAAGAAGTTGATATAAACGCAGCTATTAACAATAAAACCTTTTTGAAAAAGACTGCAGTTGATTACAACAAACAAAACAGCATTTACTTCGGCGGAAAACCGCCGATAACGTTGCTATCACCTTTTGGAGGGAGTCCAATAACTTTTTTTCGTGAGCTCCTCGGTAAGGACGGCGAAAAAGTGAGGAGATTCAATAAATATATTAACCAACAGATTGAACTTGAGGAAGTTGATGCTAAATTCAATACACAGACGATCAAGCAGGTAGTCGCCATTAACGATTACGAAATCAACGCATTTAAAGCTGCGTACAGACCAACTATAGAGGACATTAAAAAATGGACGAATTACGAACTGTACGATTACATCAAACAGTCGTATGAGGACTTTAAGAAAAGTAAATAATTTAACATTAATCTAACTGATTTTTTTGATTTATAGAAAAGCAAATAAGCGTTGTAAAGAAGATATCTCCTATGTAATTGCAAGAGATATCTTCTTTTAGGGGCCTATTTTAATAGGGTTTACAATCGTAACAAGTCACTTTCGAAAACGGATCTTATTCACTCCACAATAGGAACATTTAAGACATCACTGCCTTCCACTTTCTAACGTCAAGCACTAAAAAGAAATTAGCTACAACTACAAAACTGAGCAAACCGACTTGTGAGATATTATCTGATTCTTTGTAGATTGTTTCTCCTAAATGAAACACATTTAAAAGGAGTAGCATAATCGCCCAGGTAAAAAGGAACAATATGAAACCTTTCTTTTTAATATAGAGTGTTAATAAGGCTAACAACATACTGAACACTTCAAGTACAAATCGCATCAGGTGCATACTTACCGGAACTTTACCCGTAGCGCCAGGTATTTTTATGTCCATACCAAATACGGCCTGGCTAAAGTGGTAACTGCTGTGAAACAGATAACAAAGTGCGATCATAAGCCAGATAAAGGCGATTCTATGCTGGATGTTCATAATTTCCATTTTTTAAAATTTTAACCCGGCGCCCACAATGAAGTTACGCGGTGCTTGTGAATTGAATGTGGAATAACCTGTCCAATATTTCTCATTTCCAATATTGTTGGCTGAGAAGGTAATTCTAAATTTCTTTAGGTCGTAAAATATGGATGAATTGATAACAATGTAAGCGGGTGCATAGATTTTTCCAGCTGCAACTGAATTGACCAAGTAGTTTTTACTGGCGTAGTTACCACCAAAGCTAATGCCCAACCCTTCTGCTAACCCGAAAGGAATACGGTAACTTATATATAGATTACTTAAGTGGGTGGGGCCTGAAGTTTCGGGTCGCAGACCGTTTAAGCCGCCACTGGCACCATCTGCATCAATTTTTTCATATTTACTGTCGTTATAGGCATAACCGGCGATAATATTAAGTCCGTTAATTGGATTGGCTACAATCTCGGCTTCAAAACCCTTACTTAATTGGGTGCCATCCTGAATGTTTTGATTTGGTATTTGCGCGTAGGGGCGAACGATATCCTTCACTTTGATATTGTAATAACTAAAAGTACCCGATAATTTTCCACCAAATGCGTCCAGTTTTACGCCACCCTCTAGCTGATTGGCCTCTTCCGGCTTAAAGCTTTTACCTTCATAGTCAACGCCCGTTTTATTTGTAAAACCGTTCTGGTAATTACCGAATACCGATACTTGATCTTTTACAACCTGATAAATCAAACCGAACTTTGGCGAGAATGCCGTTTGAGCGTAACTATCAGAAGTGATATCGGTGGTCGCATTATAAATGCCCCTATTAAAGAAACGGTCAATCCTGATTCCTGCTAATGCAATCAGTTTGTCCGTAATATTGAGTGCATCAAACATAAAGGCACTGTAGGTATTGGTGTTTGAATTTGGTTCGTAGTTTAATAAAGGTTTAGTTCCGTATAAGGTTGAAACTTTATCCTCGTTAAAGTCGTTGTAGTTTGGTGCCGGTCCTGTAGCAGGCACGAGATCAAAGAAATCAGGTGTCTGTTGACCGCCGAATACATTGATAAAACGCTCATAAGAAATATTACTCTTATACTTAAAATAATCCAGTCCCACAGTCAGCCTATTTCTCATCCCCCCTATTTTGAAATCACCTTGCAACAAAGGCTGTATTTCTATTGCATGATCGCTTCCATTCGGCGACCACACCATTCGTGCCAGGTTGTCCGCTCCAGGAGTAGCGATCCCCAACAAAGCGTTAGGAACGAGCATTAAATAAGGTGTTCGACCTTCCGAAGAGCTGTTGGTTACCGATACATTGGTTTGTAATTTCCAGTCCTTATTTATTTGATAGTTCATCGCACCGAATAAATTGATATTTTCGGATTTGTTATATAAACTATTATTGAGAAATGCTTTGTCATAATCGATGTTAATCTCATCGATCCGGTCCGTACCTAAGTTATCCACGGTATTGCCATAGAAAAAAACGCCCATAAAGTCGTTGGCTTTCCCTGAAAAGATTTCTGCGTCTAAATTAAAGTTCAGCTTATCGTTTACCTTATAACTTAAACTAGGAGCGAAAGCAAAGCTTTTACTAAAGCCTGCATCACGGAAAGAATGTTGTGTTGTATAAGCTGAATTTACCCTAACCAATACAGATTTATCGGCATTCAAGGGGGTATTGACATCTGCGGATATTCTATTGAGCCCGAAGCTTCCTGTACTGTAATCTATCCTGCCTCCCAAACTATCATACGGTGTTTTCATGACTCTGTTAATCAATCCGCCATAAGAAGTAATTGTATTACCAAATAAGGTGGCTGATGGGCCTTTGATGACTTCGATGCGTTCGATATTCACCGCATCAATGCTTGAAGCAACATTTCCCGATATGCCATTGCGAGCTTTTATATTCGTTATGAATCCTCGTTGGCTAAAAATTGGACCTCCAATTCCGGCTCGCCCTACTGCATCCCACATTTTATGGACGCCAGGAGCATTTTTTAGGGCGTCCTCCACCCTAAATAGTTGTTGTTCGGCAAGTAAATCACCTGAAATAATGGAAATATTCTGTGGATTTTCCAGATTTCGCAGCGGCATTTTTGCTGACGCATCTGTCTTTTTAACAGCAAACTTATTGGTATGACCTGCTTTTATATTAACCTCCTGTAGTTGTGCTGAATTATAAGTAATATTAAAGTTGGCGGTAACGGTCTCTCCCAGCTTCACCGCAACGGATTGTGTTTCACTATTTGCTCCAACTGCGGTGGCTTTCAGGATATAATTTCCCGGTTTTACATTACTGATTTTATATTCTCCCCCGGTATTGGTTACGGCCCCTTGGCCAGTACCAGTTAATACAACAGATACATACGGTGCCGGATTTCCGTCTGATGTTAAAACTGTTCCGCGAACAACGCCGTTTTGCTGCGCAAAGACAGCCAGACTTGTCAGTATAAGGGTTACGAATAACTGAACGTGTAGTGTTATTTTCATTACTGTTTATTTAGATTAATTCCAAATACAAAAGAATAGATTAATTTTGATTCCCACAAATTATTTTGACACCGTTTCTTTACGCTTTACGATGGATTGCATTAGGAAAACTTAACCGATCTGAATTCACGCCTTGCACTGATACGGTACAGCTAAAAGGCATCGAGGATGTGAAGGTTTAAAAGGCTGTACAGAAAGGCGGTATTGACACCAAATACCTTGGTACTTAACTAAGGCAGTTTCTACACTACCGGAACAAGAAGGTAAGCGAAGAGATCACACTGAGGCTTTTAATTTGTTAGACTAATAGGTAAAAATGTAAAAAGGCTTGTGTTCAACAAGCCTTTTTACATTTTCTTCAAATAAGATAAATCGTTCTATCTTATAAGGTGGCAGATTTCTCATTTCTGCTCCGCTCTGGGTACGGAGTTCTGTTTTTCTTTCATCTTCTTATCTAATATCCCCCTGACTTTCTCACTTTGTTGATAGGCTTGTGCAATCTGCAAATAGGTCTCGACCTTTAAGCCTTCTTCTTCGACCGCCTTGGTCATCTTTCCTTCCAACCCCTGCTGCATGCCATTTATTTGTTCTGCCGCCTTTTGGAATACGGCCAGATCTTTCGGATCTTGCTTCGCAGCGGTGCTGTCCTGCTTTTGTTGCGCTTCTGCCATGGCATTGAATTTATCTACCGACATTCCTTCCTTCTCTATAATTTTCACCATCTCGCCTTGTGCTTCTGTCTGAATCGCGGTTATCTTTTGATTGGCATTGAGGAAACGATCCAACTCCTGCTCATTAAAATCTTCTTTTACCTGTGGTGTTTGCGTTTGGACGGGTGCTTGACCATATACGACTGAACTGCTCAAAACAATTAATAGCAATGCAAATGCACCCAAAGCTGTATTATACCTTCTTCTAATTCTGTTAAATGCTTTCATTTTTTCCTATTTTAATAGATGTACTTATTATTATAACGTAATGACATGATATTATTGCCCATTGGCTTAATTAAGATTGCCCAACCCGTTAAGATTTATGAACAATGATCTGGTTATTCTTTTAAAAGCGCTAATTTAAAAGGATGTTTCATTGCTCAATTTGATTGATATTTTCTTTATCTTTATTACAGGGCTATAAATGGCACATCGTAACTTCACACCCAAGAAATAAAAATGGACAAATCAAATGGTTATGAAAAAGTCGCAAAGACCTTTAGTGAAGTTCGTGGGCAAATTGTTGACGGAATCGGTGCATCTTCCGTCAGCATGTGGGCGCAAACACTTCCAAAAGGTTCAGTTATATTAGATCTCGGTTGTGGAACAGGCATTCCGATTACGAAAGTTTTGATAGATGAAGGCATGTCGGTTTACGGAGTGGACGCATCACCTACATTAGCTCAAGCTTTTCGGAAAAACTTCCCGCACTGCCCTATTGCCTGCGAACAGGTAGAAGATTCATTATTCTTTAACCGTAGTTTCGATGCCATTATCGCATGGGGGTTATTATTTTTATTATCCAAGGATAACCAAGCCATGGTGATACGGAAGATGGCCGAAGTATTGCGGATTGGCGGTAAATTGTTATTCACGGCCCCATCTTCAATAAGTGAATGGACGGATATCCTTACCGGACAACAATCAAGATCGCTTGGCACGAAAAAATACAAAGAAATACTATCGGCTGTTGGATTGTCCTTGATAGAAGAATTTGAAGACGATGGTGAAAATCATTACTATCATGCTGTCAAAGTCCGATAAGGTCAATTGCTTTATATTTAAAGATTTATCATATTTATTTCACCTGCTTTTACTTCCACAAGCTTATTCAAATCAGCTTCTTGCATTTCACCTTTCTTTAAAAACGTGTAATGCATGTGAATAAGTTATACTCCTATCTTTGTATCCATTTTGTTGTTCTGTATATTTGAAGTAAGTAAATCAGTGTAAAAACACAATAAGCAGAACCAATTTTAATCTAAAAAATAAAAAAATGACCAAGTTAATAATGTGGAACATCATCACCCTCGACGGTTACTTTGAAGGTAGCCAACATTGGGACCTAAGTTTTCATAACAGTGTATGGGGGCAAGAACTTGAAAAATTAAGCCTCGAACAGTTGCACGCAGCGGATTATCTTATTTTTGGGCGGATAACATATGAGGGTATGGCCGCTCACTGGACGAAAGCTAAAGGGGAAATTGCCGACCTTATGAACAGTATACCGAAGATTGTTTTCTCGACAACATTGAAAACGGCAACATGGAATAACTCCAAATTAATCAGCGGTAATGCTTCGGCAGAAATTAGCAAACTCAAAACGCAAAGTGCTAAGGATCTATATGTATTTGGTAGCGCTAATCTCTCAGAAACTTTTATAAATGACAATTTATTTGACGAATACCGTATTGGTATTGCACCTATAATTTTAGGAAGCGGAAGACCTCTTTTCAAACAAGGAATTTCGTCAAAAAATTTATCGCTCGTTTCAACACAACAGCTCTTGACGGGCGGTGTAGTATTAAAGTACACAAGTGCCCCTGAGCAATAACTTGAAAAAAATGGATAATACAAGAGTTTACAAAATGTCTTTTGCCGGCGTATATCCCCATTATATACAAAAGGCGGAAAAAAAGGGCCGTACGAAAGCGGAAGTTGACGAAATAATATACTGGCTGACCGGATATGATGAAGACGCGCTGCAACAACACCTCGACGATAAAACAAATTTTGAAACTTTTTTTGCTCAAGCGCCACAAATAAATCCGAACGTTTCAAAAATCACAGGTGTTATCTGTGGATATCGCGTGGAAGAAATTGAAGACAAACTCATGCAGAAGATTCGCTATTTGGATAAATTGGTGGATGAACTGGCTAAAGGCAAGACGATGGAAAAGATTTTAAGAAAATAAAGAAAAAACCACCGCTCAAAATTTGAGCGGTAGTCTAACACATTAATTATCATTTTACTTGCTACCGATAAAGGTAGGCTTCTGAAATTAATACCGTATAAGAAAAAAAAGCCACCTCTTCAAAAAATAAAGAGGCAGCTCAAATGAACTTATAATGAATTGTTCTTCAAATATCGTTGTGACAGATTAGGGTGAAATAAGAAAAGCCGTCCTTAAATCTCAAAAAAGGACGGCCAAACAGAATGAAAAAAATTTACCTGTACCACTGAACACGTGGAATATCAAAGCTAGCCTTCACATATTAAATTGCCATAAGAATCGATGTAAAAAAACCGTCCTTTATGATGCGATCAAGGGCGGTTTAATTAATTCAGGTGAACTCCAACTAGTGGAGAAAGTACATAGAAGTATATTTCTGACTTGAGGTCGGAAGTGGATTCGAACCACTCTGGGATCTCTTGCGGAGCTCTGCCTAACCGCTCGGCCATCCGACCTTTTGTTTATAGAACAAATTTAGTAATGTCTGTCATCTTTACTCGGCACAAAACAATCACAGAAAAATGTATATTTATGTGACTGATATCTTTTTCTGTTTCGTCAAAAGGTGTTGATTTTTTAAAACTATGAAAGAAGAAGCCCGGTATTGATTTGAATAAATGGGTGGTGTGCTAATCGAAAGTATAATTAGGGAAAACGGGTATTTTGGGCAGGTGGGCAATAATGTAACACGACAAAATGAAAGTATTTCGAATTTATCAGCTTTAAAAAACGAAAAATATAAAGACATTTTTTTTATAACAGCTAAGCAGCTAATCGGTACCGATCACGAAGCAACAATGATGGTACAACATTTAACAGATTTGAGGTTCACGAGAATTTCAGAAACGATTAACAAGTAATTGAGCACGCGATTAACAAATAACGTGATACCAAACATTTCAGCAAAGTATGCGTTATCCACTGTAAGGTCGACGGTTTACCACTCAATCGTGCAAGTATTAAATCAATTGGTTAATTCATGAACAAGGAAATAAATAGCCTAATCAACGCAGCAAGAATAGGCGACTTACAGCAGCTACAAGCATATATCACCGAGAGAGCAAACTTGGATGAGCGGGACGAAAGAGGTTACACACCACTCATTATTGCATGTTATAATAACCGATATGCGGCTGCAAAGCTGCTACTTGAAGCAGGTGTAGACGTTAACGCCCAAGATTTTGGTGGCAATACCGCTCTGATGGGCGTTGCTTTTAAAGGGTATCCCGATATCGCCGAGCTCTTAATTAGCCATGGCGCAGATTTAAACATACAACATGGAAATGGTGGGACGGCTATCATGTTTGCTGCCCTATTCGGGAGAAATAATTTGGTTGAATTATTACTTAATCATGGGGCCGACGTGACGATTCTCGAAAAAAGAGGATTAACCGTACTTGATCTAGCTGCTCAACAGGGCAACGAAGAGGCCATTACAATAATTGAAAAATATATTACTGAATAAAGCCATCCCTATAAGATGGCTTTATCTATCTTACGCAGGCACCTGCCGTGGTTTCTCCCGTTCCCAAAATCGATGTAAAGCAATGGCCTTTATAAACAGCCGCGCTAATTTTTTCTGGTCGGAGCTTACTGCAACACCTTCGGCCAATATCGTCTCTTCAGAAAAATCAGCGGGTAATTTATTCGCAAAGTAGGTTGCTTCGAGCACCTGTATGGCTTGTTCATCAGCCGCAATGGCTTTGCAATGTTTGAAGGCTTCATTCAAAAAGTGAACGGCATTTGCCTCGGCTTCAAGCGTTGCAACGCTGTTTGTACCTCCAGGCACATAAACGGCATCATACAAAACAGAGGCTGCCGTTAAAAAGCTTTCATCAACTGGCACCTCCTCTCCGTCCATACTGACGACTGCATTAAGTCTCGGCGCAATGATATGCACTACAGCTCCTTCAGAGACTAGAGCAGTTTTCATGTTGTTTATAGATTGCGCATTTACTCCATCAGCTACTAGAAAAGCGATCTTCCTTGAAATAATGCGATCTTTAACTGTATTTTTCATACTCAACGCTTCTGAACGAGCCAGTGAAGACTCTACCTGCGTCGGTTGATAATCAGCGGCGTTACCATCGGCAGGAATACTATGATTGATAGGTTGCTCAGGCTTTTGAGGTACTTTTAAGCCAAGCGCGTAGGCCACTTCTGAAGCAAGCCCTTTATCGATTAGGGACAAAATACCAATCATCCGTTGCCTTACGGCAACGGTTTTGACTTTACCAAGTTCAAAGGAGAAAGCATCAATTAGGTGATTTTTCTCCGGGTCGGACTGGCTATTAAAAAACAAACGCGCCTGACTAAAATGATCGAAAAAACTCTTGCTCCGTGCACGTACTTTTTTTGCATCAATACGTTCCTGATAACTTGCAAACCCGCCTTCAGAAGCTTTCGCTTGTATAGGATCTCCGTTACCTAATGAATTCGGATTATAACTGGATTTGCCTTTGTTTATCTGCTGTCGCATATAACCATCCCGCTGGTTGTTATGGACAGGTACGATCGATCTATTGATGGGAATTTCATGAAAATTGGGACCACCTAAACGAATCAATTGTGTATCTGTGTAAGAGAACAATCGTCCTTGGAGTAAAGGATCATTAGTAAAATCAATCCCAGGTACAATATGACCTACATGAAAAGCAGCTTGCTCCGTTTCGGCAAAAAAATTATCCGGATTACGGTTCAATGTCATCTTTCCAATACGCTTTACAGGCACCAACTCCTCCGGAATAATCTTGGTAGCATCTAAAAGATCAAAATCGAACTTGAATTCGTCTGCCTCCGGCACAATTTGTACGCCCAGTTCCCATTCGGGGAAGGCCCCACTTTCTATCGCTTCCCATAAATCCCGTCTATGAAAATCAGGATCTTTACCCGAAATATTCTGTGCTTCATCCCATGCCACTGAATGGACTCCTAACAATGGTTTCCAGTGAAACTTTACAAAGCTGGCCTCTCCCTTTTCGTTTATAAAACGGAAGGTATGAACACCGAAACCTTCCATCATCCGATAGCTGCGCGGAATCGCCCGGTCGCTCATGAGCCACATAATCATATGGGCCGATTCAGGCATTAGGGAGATAAAATCCCAGAACGTGTCATGTGCAGAAGCCGCCTGTGGAATCTCATTATCCGGCTCCGGTTTTACGGCATGAACTAGATCAGGGAACTTAATAGCATCCTGTATAAAGAACACGGGCATATTATTGCCGACCAAGTCGAAAATTCCCTCTTGTGTATAAAACTTTACAGCGAATCCTCGGACATCCCTAGCTAAGTCGGTTGATCCCCTAGACCCTGCCACTGTTGAAAAACGGACAAATACAGGTGTCTCTGCTGTCATATCATTTAAAAAATGTGCCTTGGTGTATTTATCCAAGGGCTCATATAGTTTAAATACTCCATGAGCACCGGAACCACGGGCGTGCACAATACGTTCGGGTATGCGCTCATGGTCAAAATGCGTGATCTTTTCGCGTAGTATAAAATCCTCCAAAAGTGTCGCACCGCGTTCACCTCCCTTCAGCGAATTTTGATCATCATTAACTTTTACACCCTGATTAGTAGTCAGGAATTGACCGGTACTCTGTTCCTTATCTGGCTCTAATTCCTCGATCTTCTTATTCACAGGTTGATCTTTTGATTGTTTTATTTTTTGTTTAGCCATTTGTTTTGTTCTTTAAGCTTCCTCCGCGGCTTGATAATTTATATCATTTTCAGCCACGTCAGTTAATAATTGATCAGCAGTCTTTTCTTCGATGAGGGTTTGCTCTAAGAGATTTGCAACTTCATTTAAACCCAAAGTAACAGCGAGCTGCTGAAGCCCCCCGTAGCTGGCAATTTCGTAGTGCTCGACTTTTTGTGCGGCCAAAATGATGCCTACATCTCGCGTCGCGGTTTGTGCCTCGGTGCTTTCGATAATGCTTTCTCCTTCCTTGGTTAACCCTTCCATAGCATCACATTTTTTAGCAATTGCTTTTTCGCCAAGTAAACTAAACACCTGCTCGAGCCTAGCGACGTGTCCTATCGTCTCTTTTAAGTGATTTTGAATTGCCGTAGCAAGTTTTGGAGAAGTAGCCTCCTTAACCATTTTAGGAAGATTTTTGACCAAATGGTTCTCTGCCCAGTAGATATCCATGATACCGTCCAGGAACAAGGCCCTTAACGCGGGCTCTGCTGTTACAGAAGTTTTTGTTTTAAATTTAGGCTCTGTGCCTGTTTCATTTTTCATAGTGATGATTTTATTGGTTTATTTTTACTGTTGCTGTAGATAGATTTACTCGTTATCTGGATCTATTATAAAACTTCGTCTTTACGCGAATTGTTTGTAACAATTAATAAGTCTGCGTCAGATTGAAGTTTGACTTAATTCAAATGGATTACTTAAACGGAGAACATCGTTGATCCGTTTATACCTTCCTCACATAGCACTGTCTAAATTTTCTCTCCATTTTCAGGAGCAAGTCTTTGACGATAGTCTATCCTCTTCTATAGATCTTCCTTTTCATATCCACCCAAACAATCCAGGCAGGCATTGGCATATGCATCATATTCATTGTAAGCAGCCCCGATTTTACCAAACAGCGTTATTATTCTATCTATGCGTATTTCACTCCCTGTATCCAAAACCACAAAAACGCCTTCGCTTTTCTTCTCTTCTATGCGAGTGACACTCCCCTTTGCTTCAGCAACTTGATTGTTTGCGTCGAAAAAGAAAATTTTACCCCTACTTCTTTTACTGATCTCTTCTTCTACTACCTCGCGATATTCCCAAGGCACAGGAAGGTATGACTCGTTTTTATTATCAGCCATAATAAGTTCTTTTCTTTGCTAACAATTAGGGAGTTAAAGTGTTTAGCGAAGTGCGATTTCGGAAGCTTGGCTGATAGCGGCATCGCCTAGTCATTCAAGTACGCCCTGCAAGAATACATTTCTATTTTTTTTTAAAACAATTTTGGCCAATTGCTTATTTATTAGATAACATCTTATTTAAATTAAAATTTAAAAACCTATGGGAAATTTACTTTATATTGTAGCCGTTGTGCTCGTTATTATTTGGGCAATTAGCTTTTTTGGCGGTTACGCTCAGGGAGGAATTATTCACGTATTGTTGGTTATTGCTATTATTGCTATACTACTGAGAGTAATAAGAGGCGCTGCATAAACGATTTTTCTTTTTGCAGAAGATTAGCTTGGAGCTTATTAGCTTCAAGCTACTTTCATATATGGATTGTTCAATCCATTCTATTAAAAAACATACTGATGAACGAGCTCAACGACTAACCCACCACTTAACAAAGAAAGATTCTCCGTTTACCTACAACTATCGTTAATTGAGCTAAATGTATCAATCCTAACCAACCACCTTTGTACAATCATTTAAAAACAAATAGAAAATGAGCACAAAGAAGTTCGTTACCCCTATGGTCGTTCGATAGTTTCACATTCGAAAGGACATCGCCTTATTTTGGACGAGGCGTAATATATCTCTAAAGAGCCATCTGCCTATTGAATGGTTGGAACCTGCTGTGTGGTTTAATTATGAATTTTCGGCAATGCCTCCGTCCATTTTAATTGTATGTTCGAAAGATACCAGGACAGCCCATCTCCGGTGTTATTTCCTTGAAAAAACAAATAGTATTTTCCATTTTTTGTTTTAAAGATATCCGGGTGGCCGGACTCACTTTGATTCCAGGTTCCGGCCTTGCCATTTGCCAAAAAAGGTTCCTGTACTACACGTTTCCAATGGACTCCATCTTCACTTTTTGCCAATCCAATTTGTTGTGGATCATTGTTATAACTTCCTGCATAGAACATATATAAGGTATTGTCCTTTTCGATCACAGAAGCAGCTTCAATACAGCTACCTTCCCAAGGCAGCTCGGGCTTTAAAATAGGACCATCATGAGCTAGTTTCCAATGCGCTTTGCTGAAATCAGTGCCCTTAGGAGCAACAGCAACTCCCTGCATCTGTATTTCACCTTTAGGGTCTCGTGTAGCAAAAAAGAGAAAATATTGCTCTTGAAAAAAACAAACTTCTGCATCGATTGCGCGACCATTATTCCAATCACCTGTAGGTCTAAAAATTGGATTACTGTTATTTCTAGTAAAATGAATTCCGTCAGTGGAATAGGCGTGGCAGATGGCGTCTTTAGGACCATTGCCATATGTTTGATAAAAAAGGTGAATGGTGTCACCACGTACCAAGGCACCGGGAGCACATAAGCCATTTTGCTCATAAGTCGACATTTTATTCAATGTTCCAACTTTCTCCCAATCGATCAAATTATTGCTTTTTGCAATACCAATATGCCAACCCTTCCCCTCTTTGCCAGGAATGGAATAATACATCCAATATGCATCATTAAAATATATTACTTTAGGATCTTTAGCAATGGGTTTTCCCGACGATCGATCAGTAAAGTACATTTCGGGCTTCTCCTGAGCATATAAGTTTCCGAACCAAAGAAGGATAAAGAAGAAGCCTGTAACGATAAGGGGTAAGCGCATTTCCTGTCTCATATTAGTGGTCTGAATGATCTATGATTAGCATCGAAAGCTAAATAACAAAATTTTATGGAGTTTAAAACAACTATAATGTATCAAAATAACTGCGATTTGACTCATTTGATAAGTTAATCCCAAGTGAAACGCACAAATTTGCTTAATACAAAACCTGTTAAACTTATCTTTCTTTAAAATGTTGTTGCTAGATCAAGGAGATAGAAAAAATCAATAAATCAAAAGAAAGTACGAGGATGAAAAGGAAACTTTTTTTGGAAAACACCGCTAAAAACAATATCGTTGGACAGGCCGCGGCTAGTCGTGTTGCCCTTGGCGCAATCGCTATCGGGGCAATGGCTATTGGGGCGCTTGCAATAGGAGCAATAGCTATAGGCCTGTTGCGAATTAAAACCGGAAAAATCGGCAAACTCCATATAAGCGAGCTTAACATTGATAAACTAATGATGAAGGATCGATTATAAAACACGATCAATCAGCTTTTCTCATTAGAGCTACAATAATGGCCTAATATACAAGCACGCTCAACCGATCATTTACAATAAAATTAGCTGGGGATTTCCGTTATTAATGCAACTAAAGGATAAAAAATTTGTGCTTAGCTAGACGCCGGGAATAGCTTTACAAAAGCTATTCCTCATATAGCAAAGTGGCATTATAGCCCATTCGGTGAAGCGCTTCAGCCAACACGGCACCCTTTAAGTTAATTGCCTGGACTATCAATAGGTTATAAATAGAGTCAAAATCAATTTTCCATTCTCGGATTTCAGAAAACTTATCAAGAATAGACTTAATACGGCCCATTTCCATAGGTGAATTGATGTCTGTCATAAATTTCAACGTTTCCATAGCTTGCGATTAAATTTTCGATGAGTGATTTTATATTACGATTCAGCTATCTGAAATAAATCAACATAATTTCGCTTCGGCGTCCATTTCAAATATAAACACTTTATTATCACCGCAAAAGCCAAAAACAGAACATTGTAACGAAACAGTGGTTTTATGTAATAAACATGAAGATGACTATATCTATAAAAACCAATCGCACCTTACGGTTCTAGATAGTCCAGGTTAAAGAATTGAAATGCCGCCTCGTTACCCTGCGGTCCTTTAAAATTTAATCCGGGCCGGGGACTACGATCCCAAGGTGGCAAAAAATCAATTGCATATTTGTAATTTTTGCCAACTAATTCTTGCCATTCGTTAGACTGCTTCCAATATGCACTACAGGTAAAATCAGGAGATATTCGCATCTTTAAATAAACCGGGTACTGCTTTTTTGATAAAGGTTGCCTATCGAGCACCTCTCGCTTTCCGTCCTTTATTACCCAGAAAACCACCTCGTCACCCTCACTCGCAACTCCAATTGACGCATTTTCATCACCGTAAACAACCAATCCTTTGATTGCTTCATTATTATTTAGAACGAGTGTACTGATTTCATAAGCAACGCTATACGGTCTTAAAGTTAGCGCTATTCCGGCGCTGCTTGCCACATCATACTTCCCTGAAAGAAGTAATTGCCCATTTTGCCTTTGAATCTTTGGTTGCATATTTCGAAAATCCCATTGCCAGTAGGCCTGCTCTTCGTTTTTTCTAAAATCATGATGGCTATCATTATAGGCAAATTTGGCTGAAATGGCCTTACCAAAGACTGGCCATTCACCCTTCCATGCTAATTCGGAAATATGCCCTTCCTTCCTGTGAAAACGTGGCTCTTCTTATTATAAGCATGATATATATAAAAGGATTTTCCGTCCTTATCTTCAACAAAAGTGCCATGTCCGGGACATTTCCAACCGTCTAAATCACTTAAAATAGGATTACTATCATATTCTTCATAAGGCCCCTCGATTGCTTCTGCACGTGCCACTCGTACATTATAGGTGCATTCGAGACCACAACAGGCACCGGCAGAATAAAACAAGTAGTAATAGCGATCCTTCTTTAAAATACTTTGCCCCTCAATTCCTGCGCCTCTTGTATCCTTTAGCATGGTAAAAGGCTTCCCCATTAAAGAAAGTCCATCGTCTGACAGTTGACACCCTAAAATTTCAATTGGTCTTTTGTCCAAACCGTATGCTTTCCACGTGATATATAACTGTCCATTGTCGTTCACAACAAAAGCATCAATTGCTTCCTTTCCATATTCTATTAAAACACCTTGATCCTTAAAGCCACGGTCGGGGAATCTGGAAGTTGCCACGCCAATACAGGAAACACCATCGCTCTTTCTTCGAGCTGTATAATAAACATAATAGGTTCCCTTATGGAAATAGTACTCGGGAGCCCAAAATGATCCTTTGGTCCACTTTGGAGCGTCTTCAAACAAAAAACCAACTTGCTGCCAGTTGTTCAAGTCAGTAGATTTAAAAATCGGAAAATGCGGTCCCCACTCACTCGATGTACCGATCGCATAATAGGTATTCTCTTGTCTTATAATGGATGGGTCTGCAAAATCACCAGGGATCACGGCATTTGTATGTTGAGCCAAAAGAATTTGGCACATTCCTAAATATACGACAAAAAACGGGGTAATCTTATTAAAGTCGAGCTTCATTATCTTAGACATCTGACATGTTATTTTGCCTGCAAACGTAGGTGCTAAAAATACATATTATAACAAAAGAACGAAGTGCCCTATTTCTCATTTATTCAATAGATCATCTCAAGGTATACTTTTTCAATTAACTTTTCAAGAAAATGAGCATCATGTCCATATTGTACCTGGAATGACCTCACAAAAGGAAGTGGCTAACGTGTTAAAAGCTAACATCAATTAGGCCTAAGTGTCCTGGAAAATGTACCCCCACATATTGGTAGGTGGTACATCTAAAATTTATTATTATGTGCCAACTGAGCAATCTCATTTTCCTGCAATGTTGTCTTAGGAGCGAAGGAAGATGACTGCATGTAGGCACTAAGGCTATATAATAATTGACGAGCCTCCGGCCTGTTTTGACGGTCCGTCAATAAATCGATTGCAGACACGATCAGTTTACCCTTTCCTATGTTGGCCTCAAAAACTAATCCTAACGGTCTTGCCGTAAACCAATCGTCAATTACGCGAACAATAGGCTTTAACGTTGGATTGATTCTATCGAGCCGCATAGCATCGGCATGAGTAATTGCATCCCACCACTGCCAGTTGGAATGGAAATCCGTTGGAAAATGTTGAAATGCCGGATGTTGAGGGTCGCAGAGGAGGCCAAGCGTAACAGGCGCCTGCCCACGCGTCCAAGCTGTATTCCAAAAAATGCTTGAAAAGCCTAAAGCGATATCGCCTCCCTTATCTTTCTTAAGAACACCTTTTCTTAAAGTGTACAGCACTTTACCTCCGCTTGCCAGTAGCTCCCTTGCTTTTTGATCAAAGCTAGCTGTCACATACACTTCGCTATTTACATTTGGCAGCGTTTTTGGAAAAACGAAGAAATCCCACTGATTCGCGTATTGACCTAAGGTCACTATAAGCGTGAGTTTCTTCGCTTCTTTTATCTCATTCAAATTCATAGTGACGGCACCGGCTTGTTGGTTGTTTCCGATCCGCAGCGTATTCATCAAAAGACTTCCGGTACCATAAACATGCTGTGCCTCATCAATAATTTGCCATTTTACGCTCACATTGCTTTTTTCTTCTGCCCCATAATGAGCAATTTCTAAGGGGACTTTTAATAATTGATCGTTGGTATATATAAAATTGGGAAAACGTGCCAGTGGTACGGTACTATTACAAAATTGCCTATAAGTTTTACCATCTACATAGCCCTTATCCTTCCAAAACGCATTTAACACACCTACCAAAGCCGTACCTTGACCGGGAAAATCGTGCAGATCTAATAGTTGAAAGCCCGCAAAACCAGGTGTTCGCAGAGCCGCTTCAATATCGGCCTTATAACATAATGTCTGCAACTTACCTGATGCTTGCAAAAACTGATCAGCTAAAGTGTCCATTCCGGTTTCGCGTAAGCGATCGCGGAAAATCTCTAAGTTTCTTGCTTTCATTACGCCTGTATAGGCGCTTATTTCTTTAAAATCCGGATACACACACCATTGGCCAATTTCATGACTGATCGTAGGAATGTCGAATTGAGCAATACGCTCGTGCCAATCGTAATCACTTCTCGGTTTTTGCTTATTAATGATCGAGTTCAATCCTTCACCCCAGGATTGTATTCGCGGTTCCGGTATGTTGTTGTAGTCATTTTCTGCGATGGCAGGCCAACCCGCCGCGGTAGTGTATAAACGCCTCCCATCTTTGGCTTTCCATGTCTCCACAAATTTTCGAAGATACGCAACATGATTTTTTCCGCTAGGTTCATTTCCGTACGCCATCATTAAAAATGAGGGGTGATTTCCATACTGTGTCACGATCCGCTCGCTTTCACGATAGATATAATCATCCAGGGGTTTGCCATCTCCGATCGTAGCACCCTGATTTGCCCATGATGCACATTCTATTTGAAGATACATCCCAAGGCTATCGGCGGCTCTGAAAGCTGCTTCCGGAGGGCACCAAGAATGAAAACGAAGGTGGTTTAACCCGTAGGCCTTACAGGTTTTGATAATCTTCGCCCACGATGCAACGTCCGTTGCCGGATATCCTGTAAGTGGAAAAATGGCACTTTCCAGTGTACCACGTAAAAAAACAGGCCGTCCGTTTAAAGTGATTTCCTTTCCCTTAAGGGCTATCTCACGCATCCCAAAGTCTGTTTGATACCCAAAGGACTTCCCTTCTACCACTAAACTAGCTATCATGGTATATAAATTGGGGTTAAATTCGTCCCAGGTCTTAACGGCATTTCCCATCGGATAGTCTATTTTTATTTCATTAACACCACCTGTGAGAACTAATGTTTGTTGCACGTCTTTCAATCTCTCGCCCGCTTTCTCTGTTGCATAAAGTGTCAAAGAAGCGTTTACCGGCCGACTTATATTTACAATACGTGCACGGACAGCCACTGTTTTCTTTGATAGATCAGGAAAAACCTGTAAGCTCTCTACACGCAGTCTTTCCAATGGCTTCAAGGTCATCTTTCCGATCATTCCATTCCAGTTGGTTTGCGTATGATCAGTAATACTATGTGCATTGGGACCAACATCGATGGTTTTAACCCTATTGTCAATACGAATAGTGAGCAAGTGCTTTCCAGGCTTGAGACTCCCTTTAAACAAAAAGCGGTGCGGCGTGCTTAAGCTATTTTCAGTTCCCAGCTTTACGCTGTCTAACCAAACCGAACTTTCCCAATGGACCCGCTCGATGACAAGCTCTGTACCCTCCTGATAAGCACTATCAGGTATTTGAATCTCCTTTTGATACCAAGCAGCCCCTTTATAATATTTCACTGGTTGCAACCAAAACGGTACTTTTATATTCCCTGCCTTACGATAGCGAGCATACGCTGTATCCGTAAAGTAAGAAGAATCAACGATGCCCCCCGTCCAAGGCGTATGGACATCTATATCGAAGCCTTTACCATTTGTAGTGGTTGAGCCTGGCAGCTTCACTTTTTCCTTTAGACGCCTTGTAAACCATTTTTCCCTTTCGCCAATATCCGCTGTATCCAATGAAAAAGTCCATTCACCTGTCAGATCAAGATGGCTCTGCGTCGACTTGTCTACCTTACAAGCTGCGAACAACGCAAAACAAGAAAGTAAGAGCAATTTATTCATGGTCATTATAATCGTTTTTAAATTTTCGTATTCATTTGGTACATTACCAATTGGGATTTTGAACCATATTTGGATTTGTATTCAACTCATCTTGTGGAATTGGAAACAGTTCATGGCGTGGAAGCGTTAAAAACTGTCGGCCCTCTTTATCACTTGCCGCTATTTCATCCGCTAGTTTACCCCAACGCCTTAAATCATAAAATCGCAATCCTTCTCTAAAAAACTCGAGCATGCGCTGATGCATAATCTCTATCATCATAGCCTGCTGGTTTTTCCCCGCCGCAAGCGGAGCGAGTTTAGCACGCGTTCTTATTCTGTCTATAAGCGGATATGCTTCTTCTATCCGCCCCAATTGCACCAAAGCCTCAGCCCGCATTAACAAAACGTCTGCAAAGCGAATGACTTTTTCATTATTCTCGGAAATAAAAATTCCTTCATCATTATTTCTCCAATTTTGGTATTTACGAATCATGGCATTGAAGCCGAATTGTTTCTTAATTGTTGAAAAAGGACGATTGTAATACAAGGCCCCTGGGTAGTCCCATACCAACGACGCATACATACGTGCGTCGAAATCACCATCCACTGTTTTTTCCTGTTGGAAAGCCTGGAATATCTTGTTGGTAGGAAAAGCTTCAAACCAACCGGCAACTTCGGCCGGTGCGAATTCCTGTGCCACCGTGGTGCCCTGCGACTCATTAGCATTCTCTCCTGCCCAAGGTTGCGGTCCGCCCACATTTTGCATTTGAACCTCAAACAGGGATTCTTTGTTGTTATCATAGGCGGCCATAAAATTATGCTCGTAATCATCCAGCAGGGTATAATCATAAGGAGCTTTCGTTATAATGTCCAACTCATTTGCTGCATCTTCCCAACGTTCCATATATAAATAAACTTTCCCTAACTGCGCAATGGCAGCTCCGTTGGTTGCTCTACCAATGTAAACATCCGAATAGTTGAGCGGCAACGTATTCTTCGCTTCTGTAAGATCCGCAATTATAAAATTCCAAAGGTCTGTCTGATTGGCAGGGGGCGCAAAATATTGTTCGCGCTCCTTCGGTACTGAAGAAATAAGCGGTACGTCTCCAAAATTGATAATCAGATAAAAGTAGTTCAAAGCACGGAGAAACTTCGCTTCTGCTATTAGCTCTGCTTTTTTTGCTTCATCAATCGATGCATTAGGCGTATTTTCGATCACTTGATTTGCCCTAAAGATTCCCCTAAAGAAACCGTCATAAATATCTCTGGGGGTTGTAGTAGTAGGATTATTAGTAAAAGTAGATAACTGATAAAGAGACTGCACATCATTTCTGATAAAAAAATCGTCGCCTCTCCCATTTGACAGCTCCACCCCTCTTACTCCGAAATATCCGCGATTAATATCTTTTAGCACTTTATAGGTAGCGGCAAGGCCGCTTAATACGTCTTCTTCATTTTTCCAAAAATTAGCATCCGTCTGTGTATTTGGATTTTCCAACGACAGTTTATCCGTGCAGCCTACTGCAAATATCATCACACTGACGATCAACACAGCGGTAATTACACGCTTTACTTGTGATATATATTCAATATTCATTTTCTTAGATTTAGCTTTTAAAAAGAAACCTGTACGCCTAGCATGGCAGTTTGTGCCAATGGATAAGCAATATGCCCAAAATCAACTCCTCGATTTAAAACGCTCCCCGTCCTTCCCAAATCCGGGTTATAGCCTTTATATTTTGAGATCGTGAAAACATTATCCAAACTCACGTAGAATCTACAATTGTTTATCTTCAAATGCTCCAATGTGGCAGATGGAAGTGTATAGCCGAGCTGTACTGTACGAAGTCGCAGGTAGGATCCGCTTTCTAAAAAACGGTCGCTAGTTTGGCTATTAAGATTCGGGTCATTTATCACTGCCCGAGGCATATTTGTATTCGTGTTCTGTGGAGTCCATGCGTTTAGCGTAGTTTTCAGGTAATTAAACTCTAAGTTCATGCCTTCTAAATCTTGGCGTAAACCATTATAGATTTTGTTGCCGTAAGTACCCTGAAAGAACAAGTTGAGGTCGATATTCTTCCAGCGCAAATTCCCCCCAAATCCGTAGCTGAATTTAGGATTCGGGCTCCCCGCATATTGCCGATCATTTTGATCGATTTTACCATCGTTATTAACGTCCCTGAAACGGATATCTCCCGGTTTAGCATTCGGTTGAATCAGTTGACCATTTAAGCTATGCTGCTGTACTTCCTGTTCTGATTGAAATATACCATCTGCATGAATCAAGTAGAAAGCTCCAACTGGCCAACCCGCTTGCGTTACCGTTGCAGAAGCGCCGTGATGAGTTGGCTGCCCCCCAAAAATCTGTTGAGACCCGGTGCCGAGTGCCAACACTTCATTCGAGATTGTTGAAAAAGTGGCATTAATGCCATAAGAAAAATCACCTTTTTCATCGGCAAAGGAAAGATCTGCTTCAAAACCTTTGTTACGTATGCTCCCTGCGTTGATAAACGGACTGGCGGCGCTGGCTCCGGTAGATAAGGGTATGGGAACCTGCAAAAGTATATCATTGCTATTTTTCACAAAATAATCAGCGATCACCGATAGCTTGTTATTGAAGAGCCCTAAGTCTATACCCGCATTGTACGTTTCCGAGCTTTCCCATCGTATATCCGGTGTAGCAAAAGCCACCTGTGTTGCACCTGGCATCAAATGTTGATCTGCTCCAATGACATAGTTGATATTAGGGTTTATATTGGCCAGGAACTGATAATCTGAGATTTCCTGGTTACCTAGCTTGCCATAACCTGCCCGAATCTTGAAGGAACTGATTGCCGGAACGGCATCTTTGAAAAACGACTCATTCGATACATTCCAAGCGGCCGCTAAAGAAGGAAAATTACCGTACTTATAGGCTTCACCAAAGCGAGAGGAACCATCTCTGCGGATAATTGCGGTCAGCGTGTATTTGTCATCAAAGGTATATATTAATCTTCCAAAATACGAAATTAAGGTGTTCTCGAGCGCATTACTGCCTGTAACAGTATTAGTGGTTCCGGCATCAAGCACCTCAATTCCTCGGGGCATACCACTTTTACGCCCGCTCAGCTCCCGATATCTTGTATTCTGATAGGTATAACCTGCCATTCCCTGTAAACTATGTTTGTTCCACTGTTTATCGTACGTTAACGTGTGCTCTTGCAAGATAACTTGTTTTTCCGTACGTCTTTCATAGAGGTTAGCCATTCGATTAATAAATAAGGTACCTACTTCATAGGGATGCTGATAAGCGAAATCCTTCCCATAGGTTCGGGTATATCCTGCATTATATTTATATTTTAATCCGTCAATAATACTGACCTCCGCATAGGCGTTGATAAGAGCATTAGCCACTGAGTATTCCGGCCTATCCAAATGCAGTTGAGCAAGAGGGTTAGCTACGTTGACCACGGGACCATAAGCTCCGCCAAAACCTCCAACGGCATCTGGATTGTATATATCGAAAACAGGAATCATTTTAAGAGCTGCACCAACTGGACCGCCACCCTGGCCTCCCCAACCTCCTGACATGTTTCGCCATTTTTCGTCCGAGAGAATAATAGTTTCCCCAATCTTTACACGGCCTTTGGTAAGATCTGATTTAATTCGCAGATTATATCGTTCGTACCCAGTGGTACGAACGATCCCTTCTTGACCAAGGTAATCTCCCGAAATACTATAGTTATAATTTTCACCCCCACCGGCAGCATTCATATTGTAATTTTGCATTGGCGACTTGTGGAAGATTTCATCTTGCCAATCTACATCTGCTAACTGTGCATAGTTTTCCGCAACTTCAAGACGTGCTAAACCAGCATTATCGTGTGCTGCATTGCTTACTGATGCCCATTCCTGCGCATTGAGGACGTCTAACTTCTTGGCCAATTTTTGAAAGCCATAATAAGCATTAAGCGCAATAATATGATCTCCTTTTTTACCTGACTTGGTTGTTACCAATACGACGCCATTAGCTGCACGCGACCCGTATATAGCGGCTGCAGAGGCGTCTTTTAACACGTCCATGGATGCGATATCATTAGGTGCTATGTTATTGATGTTATCAACCTGTACACCATCGACAATGTAAAGTGGGTTATTATTGTTCAACGATCCTGTTCCGCGAATCAGTACGCGCACACCCGATCCCGGATTGCCACCCCCTGATTCTATTTGTACACCGGCTACTTTACCTTGAATGGCTTGCCCAACATTACTAAAACCCTCAGAAACAATATCTTCAGCCGAAATAGACGCAATTGCTCCAGTTATATTTGATCTTTTTTGTGTACCATACCCAACTACTACTACTTCGTCCAACGTTGTATTATCGGTTGCAAGTTGAATATGGAGAACCTGTTGCTCACCTATTTTTACTTCTTGGGTAATATAACCGATAGCGCTTATTACCAGCACATCTTGTGAGTTAGCACTTAATTGAAAATTACCTTCAGAGTCGGAAGACGTCCCTTTGGCAGACATTCCCTTAACCGTAATCGAAACTCCAGGAATAGCTTGTCCTACAGGGTCGGTGATCTTCCCTCGTATTTGTTGTTCTCCGTCGTCCTGTGCACTTGATGCAAGTGGAATGAGAAAGCAAAGGATACAAAGAATCGTCCTGGACAAAGTCCGTGCACCCTTCTGATTGAGACTTGATTTAATTGGTAGCATAAAAGATTTATTTTGGTTAAATGATCGCCCCGTGGTATTGCAAAACTACGTTGCGTCGATCCGCAAAAAATAGACAATTGTGGGTAAAAGATGGAAAATATTCTTTTGATCTACTTAAGGGATGACCACTCCTATTGATGGGGACTGGTCATTGTTCTTGCTTTGCTGTTTACTTTGGCTATATCCTGGTTATCGGCCATCTTAGGCTTATTCGTTAAAAGTTTGGAAGCAGCACAATGGACAGGGTTTGTCGTAATTTTCCCACTGACATTTGCCTCTAGTGCCTTCGTCCCTACTGACACCATGCCTAAGGCACTACGATTTTTCGCTGAAAATCAATCACTCACACACGTTATCAACGCCATGCGTGCTTGGCTGGTAGTAACCATCTGGAAATTCGACCTGGTTGGCGTTTATTTGGTGCATCGCTATTATTGCTATAGCAATGCCTGTTGCAACGTGGATATTCAAACGTCAGGCGAGCTAGGCTATTCTTAGTTTATAAGGAAACTTTAATTAATTAGTAATGGCAGAAAAACATGATTTTTGTATTTTCTGCCATTTTACCTATTTTCGTTCTCCTTAAAAATAAGCGTGGATAATACGAAACATATCGTTATTATAGTTCCTCCAATGACTTCTATTTTAGACATAGCAGGTCCTTTGGAAGTTTTTACGAAAGCTGCCGACTACGTCAGGGGGCATAAACCCGAAATAAAGAGAGCCTATGTTACCCACGTCCTTTCGGCGGATTCATCCTTCGTAGTCAATACATCGGCGGGTTTGCCCATTGTTTGCGAGGGAGGGATTGACTCGATCGATTACGAAATAGATACCATCTTATTTGCCGGAAAAGGCAATGCCTGTAGTTCCATAATCGAGAAAATCGCTAGTTGGCTCAAAGAAAATATTAGTAAAATACGCCGTATAGGATCCATTTGTGCCGGTGCTTTCATTTTGGCGGAAGCTGGCCTATTGAATGGCAAACGAGTGACTTCACATTGGCAGGTTTGCGATAAAATGGCGTCGCTCTATCCGGAAATAAAAGTAGAAAAAGACGCCATTTATGTCAAGGATGGGAATATATATACATCTGCAGGTATCTCCACCGGTATGGATTTATCACTTGCAATGGTAGAAGAAGACTTCGGTCGTGATATAGCCGTTATGGTAGCAAAAATATTGGTCCTATACCTAAAACGCCCTGGAAATCAATCACAATTTAGCAGTATTCTCATGCATCAAACGGTGGATTACGAACCTATTAAAGTTGCCCAAGATTGGATTATCGATCATTTGGAGGATGAGCTGAGCGTAGCGTTCTTGGCTGAGAAAGTTTCTATGAGTCCTAGAAACTTCGCGCGTGTCTTTTTACGAGAAACCGGAATTACCCCGGCAAAATATATTGAAAAAATACGACTTGAAATGGCACGCCGGCGATTAGAGGAAACCCAATTGACATTGGACGAAATCTGCTGTGAGTGCGGAATCGGAAGCACCGAGGGACTACGCCGCTTGTTCTTACGTCACTTGAAAACAACTCCTAGTGACTATCGCAGAAACTTTACTACCGCAATCGCTTAATATCAGCGAGAACGACAATTTACAGTCAGTCCCCGCTGAGACACAAAAGTTCTATAAGGAACCGAAATAGGCCACCGTGCGAACCATTTGCGATACAAAAGACATTTCATTATCATACCAAGAAACAGTTTTTACTAACTGTTTGTCGCCAACCGTTACAATCTTTGTTTGGGTAGCATCGAAAAGCGAACCATAACGTATGCCTAATGTATCTGCCGAGACAATGAAATCTTCTGTATATCCGTATGATTCATTAGCTGCGGCTCGCATCGTTGTATTGATTTCTTTTGCACTCGTTTCTTTCTCAAGTACGGTAAACAATTCAACAACGGATCCTGCATGGACAGGAACCCGTTGGGACGAACCATCAAGTTTTCCCTCTAATTCAGGAATCACTAGGCCTATCGCTTTTGCCGCTCCCGTGGTATAGGGAATGATACTGTCCCCCGCTGCTCTCGATTTACGATAATTTCCTTTTAGATCCGGAGTATCCATTAAGGGTTGTGAGTTGGTATAAGCATGAATGGTTGTCATTTGGCCGGCAATAATGCTAAAATTATCATTCAGTACTTTAGCCATCGGTGCCAAACAATTCGTTGTACAAGAAGCACAACTGATTAGTTTGTCGCTGGCGTTAAGCAGCTGGTGATTTACATTATAGACGATTGTCTTAACTTCTTTATCAGATGGTGCGGAAATAATCACTTTTTTAGCCCCCGCCTCCAAGTGCGCCTTTGCTCTCTCTTTGGATTCGAAAATTCCTGTGCATTCCAATACCACATCAATATTATCATCTCTCCATGGCAGCTTTGATGGCTCACGCTCTGTGTACACCGTGATTTTCTTTCCATCAACAACAAGGGCATCTGTAGTGTAATCAACATCTTTTTCAAACCTTCCATGTATGGAATCGTATTTCAGCAAGTAAGATAACATGGAAGGATCTGCTAAATCATTAATAGCAACAACTTCCAATTTATCATTATTCACCATTTCACGGAGTGCTAAACGACCGATACGACCGAACCCATTAATTGCAACTTTAATCATAACTTTATCTTTTTAAACAAAGCTACCATTCCTTATTCATGTCAGAAAAGACAAAAAACCAACAATTTCTGCCAACTAATAGATACAACGGACCTCCGGTAAAGTAAGGCCGATCTTCATTTGTCCTCTCAACCACAAGGGGCTATATAAAATGGTATAAGAATACTACATTACCCGTATATGCTGGCTTGGGTTGATCTTTAATAGCGAGCGTGGCTTCAATAACAACTTTGGTAACACCTCTCAAGTTAACAGCGGAAACAAGTTTTGCTTTTAACTGAACTTCATTATCTACTAAGACTGGCTGTCCAAACTTCAGGTTTTCTATACCAT
The DNA here is from genome assembly GCF_044784325.1 of Olivibacter sp. EAT-5. Taxonomy (NCBI): domain Bacteria; kingdom Pseudomonadati; phylum Bacteroidota; class Sphingobacteriia; order Sphingobacteriales; family Sphingobacteriaceae; genus Olivibacter; species Olivibacter sp. EAT-5. The sequence goes on from NZ_CP173028.1 coordinate 6,485,638, forward strand.
AATTTATTTCCATTTTAATATTCCGTACATCCGCAATCTGCTTCCATAAATATGGAATTAATGACAGTGTTAAATAACCATGAGCAATGGTACTTTTGAACGGCCCCTCACTTTCGGCTCGCTCCTTATCTACATGTATCCATTGATGATCTAATGTCGCATCGGCGAATTTGTCAATTTGCGATTGATCTATTTTATGCCAATCGGAAACACCAAGTTCCTCTCCCACATGCGATTGATACTCCTCAAAATTATTGATTACTAACATATATATTTAAATGGTTAATGAATATTTCCGTAAACGTTTTTTGGCTCTCGACTCAAGGTCAACGGCATAAAAGTATTGAAAAAATATGAAATGACAACGGGGTCTCTTATAAAGGAGATTTATTTCTGTAAAGTATATTTACAAAGACTGTTCTTTTCAGGATTCAACCTTCAAAACAGCCCATTACTCTAAACAAGCTACAATTTCATACTTTTAAAGGTTCCGCGTCATATACCACCTCCTATTTACACACTTCCATTCTCGCACCTCTTCAATCTCAATGACATATTCGCCAACCAAAGTGGTAGGGTCAATACGGGAACGATGATTCAGGACAGAGAATTTTTTTCGGCATCAACCCAGTTGTTTGTGGTGAGATAAGCCTAACACACAATGAAATACCAACAGACCATCTAAATCTTACAATAGTATTTTTAGCAGATTTTTTCTACCTAGTATATGCTCGTTTTCGAAATATTCAAAAGGGTGACTTTTAACCTCAATACTACTCATGGAATAGTAATAGGGCTTACATATGTCATTACTTTTTATTTGGTTAATAGAATAGGACAATTCCACCCTCCCGAAATTAGCTACGTCAATGCTAAATGGGTAATCTCCTTCTCCTGTCTCCGGAATAATCAATATAAGTGTACCATTTAATGGATTTCTATCGTTGTTAATAATCATTTTGGGATATGACTTTACGATATTCGCAGATCTTATTTTAATAACTGCGGTATCCAGCTTATTAGCTATAATAATGTTTTCATCAGTCTGTTTGTTAACGAACACAAATCCAATTTGTTTTGGCTGTGATTCGTTTAACAAACCTTCACATGGGCTTCTTTCTGCTTTTTTGCAGCTAAACCCCAAATAAGTAACTAATAAAATTAACATAAATAAGGCATAGGTTTTCGTTTTCATTATTAAGGTCTAATTATTAATATCATATTTTAGGTTGCCGTTTACTGAATGACGAAAAATGTCTTGTAAATGCTACTCTTTAGAAAAAATAAACAAGTGGCTTCATTTGAAGGAATGCCACCTGTTTGATCTGTTTCTAAAATTTTTCTTAGAATAATAATCAGTAAAATTCGCTATTGATCTGAAGTTATTCACTTACAAGAACCTGGTATTTTTTCCAATTATCAAAAATCACCCAAAGATTTATTAAAAACATAACACCGGCAATCGCCAATCCGGACGGCATATAGACGGCATTGTGTAATATGACACCTACCATAACAGGAAGAATCACAATGGCTCCAAGAGCTCTTGTCCTGGGCAAGATAAACAACAATCCGCCTATTACTTCTATGGCACCTATTAAAGGGAATAACCACTTAATCTGCATAAAGGCCTGTCCGACCTTCAACATCTCGCCTTCCATTGGCGGAACGGGCATGTAGTGAAAAAATTTGTCCAATCCGGCGTTGATGAACATCAAGCCAAATAACACGCAGAGAATAGTTTTTACAATTTTCATATTGACTAATTTATGATTTATCGGCATTTGTCCACTTCTAATTTGTTTAATCACGGACATATTTTATTTGCCATTAAGCTTAACAAAAATAGTAAATTACCTGTTACAAAACAGTAGCGATTACGGCAAAGGAAGGGGGCGTCTACGACAAAAAAAGAACGCTGCTAAACCTGCTCATCTTTATGTTTTTCAGGGTTGACGTCTCGTAAATGGATGGTCCTCTCCATATCTTTCCGATCTCTTCGATTTTTCCGAAGGAACCATATAAGTATTGCTATTATAGCAATACTTACTAATGTAATAATGATGATGTTAGTTACCATATTGATTCTTTTCAACTTCTATCCACAGCAACATATTTTTCTTCTTATTGTTCTCTTTATCAATATTTTGACACGAATAGTGATTTCCGAATCAATGAATTACGATGAGTTTAATTTATACCTAAAACCTTATAATATGAACGACATAAATGGTGGAGCCAAAGTTCTTTTTCCGAAGCCCGTAACAGATTAATGTTCCAGTTAAAAATCGTTAAAATCCCAGTTTCCTCGATATGGTCTTGACAACATTCCATTTGCATAGACATTATCAAATATTTCCTTCTTAGGATCCCACTGTAAAGACTTCTGTAATTCATAAGCAATATTCACTGCATTGCAAACTGTTGCTGTGCGATGCCCTGTCTCTACATCCACAATAGGTTGCTTTCTGGCCTTAACAGCATTAATCCAATCTTGATAGTGATTTTCACTATGGTATACTTTCTTATCGCTCGCCTTAAGTGTGATTTTGGCTAGCGGCTCGGGTTTTGAACGAAGGAATTCTCTTGCCACTTCAATCGTCCCATTGGTACCTACGAATTGTATTGCATTACCTTCTATCCATCTTTTATGATTTACCTGAATGCCGTTCGCATATTTAAAATACAAACCCTCTTGTGCGAGCGGTTGTTGTGGAGGCACAAACTCTACAGGACCCGATCGGTCCATATCCAGAGCCCACTGGACAATATCGAACATATGAGCGCCCCAATCCGTTACATAACCGCCACCAAAGCCGTGGTAATTTCGCCAGCCGGCCCAGCTTTCATCACCTAAAGGTGGCGAAAGTGTGGGATGGTACCCCCGATACAAGGAAGGGCCAATCCAGTTATCCCAGTCCAAATAATCCGGTGTCGGCAAAGTTGGTAAATCGCATGCCCTGACAGGTCCACCAATCGAAACGTTGATCTCTTTAATCTCTCCGATATAGCCATTTCTTACCAAATTCACGGCATCTCTGAAATATTGTTGAGATCTTTGCATACTTCCGGTTTGAAAAACTCTTTTATACTTACCAACGGCATCTACCATCGCTCTGCCTTCCGCAATGGTTAAGGAAAGAGGTTTTTCACAATAAATATCTTTTCCGGCTTTTGCCGCATCTACAACCATTTGGGCGTGCCAATGATCCGGAGAAGCAATCACAACCGCATCAATATCTTTCCTATCTAACAGCTCGCGATACTGTCTGTAGGCTGCTACTTCTGCTGCTGCCTTCTTTTTATTTTCGACAATAGCAGCTTGAACAAAACGTTGTAACTTCTGCTTATCCACATCGCTGGCGGCTAGTACCATAGTCTCCGGACATTTAGCGATAGCCTTAAGTAAGTAACTATTCTGTTTTCCGGTTCCTATATAACCTAAATTGATCCGATCGCTGGGCGCTAAAAAGCCCTGACCGCCCAATACATGCCTCGGCAATATGGTAATACCAACCGCCCCGATTAGGGTGTTTTTAATAAAATCTTTTCTTTTCATTTTGGTTTACTTAAAGGCGTTCTGGTTTATTTAGCATATAACTGACTAAGTACGTACAAGATAGCAAATCTAAAAGAACCAAGCAATAATTTGTTTTCTAACAAGTGTCCGATTTTTACAATTAGATTCACATGAGCTATCTTAACTTAGCTGTCGGAAAAGTTGTACAGCAGTTGTTTTCGCCTTGGTAGACAAGAAATACTTTAGACAATATGGGAACTAGTTATAGTATTACAGACAAATTTGGAGAAGATTTAGCATGTCTTCTAGCAGAAAAGATAGTAAAACGATATACTGACTTTCAATCAGCGGCTTTTATTAAAGAGGTTGCTGTCAGCACAAAGGGCAAAACTTATACCCAACGGGTGGAGGTGATTGCTGATTTGTTAGATATTCATTTACCGTTTGCATACAAAGAAGCTATTCATATACTACTTTCCATATTAGGAGAAGAAAATCCGAAGGAGACGGGAATGTTCACCAATTTTTACTGGGTTTTACCCATCGGTAAATATGTAGAAAAGTACGGCTTATCAGATTACAATGTTTCTATGCGAGCAATTGCCGAGATAACCAAAAGAAACACAGGAGAATATGCGATACGTCCCTTTATAAGAAACTTCCCTGCACATACGTTGCAAATAATGGAAAAGTGGGCGCAATCTGACAATTTTCACTTGCGGCGCTTGGCATCGGAAGGATTGCGCCCAAAACTACCGTGGGCTACAAGATTAGACACCTTTAATCATTGTCCTGAAAAAGTTTTTAAAATTCTGGAAATATTAAAAGAAGACCCTGTCTTGTTTGTGAAAAAATCCGTTGCTAACCATCTAACCGATTGGCTGAAAGTAGATAAGGATGCTACCATGCCTTTACTTAGAAGATGGGCAAAGTCTAATAATAAACATACTATGTGGATCGTAAAACGTGCAAGTCGGAAAATTGACTTATTATTAGCTGATACAGTTGATAAGTAGCACTAAACGCACCTTGAAAAACTTGAATTAGCTAAACATAGAATTTACGCTGCCTATTGGTTTATCTTCCACTGATATTTCTGATCGTGGAACAGTTCTTTACCCCAAATGGGTAATTCGATCTTGATTCTCTCAACTACTTCCGTACATGCTTCAATTGCTGCCTTACGGTGCTGTGAAGAAGTGAATACAAAAAGGCAAATTTCTCCCGTCTTCACAACGCCTAAGCTATGGTGTACGTGCATACACGTCAACGCATACTTGTCGAAAATCTCTTCACGGATATTGTGCATTTTTTCCAATGCCATTTCTTCATAAGCAGTATATGCTATGGCAACAACTTCCTTTCCATCAATTAAATCAGCTCGTACCTGACCTAAAAAAATATTATGAGCCCCTATTTCTGTTTTCGTGGCATGTTTGGCAATGCTTTCTGAGATGAATGATGGACTTATCGGGCCATGTTGAAATATCTGTTTCATTTTTATAAATATAACTATGCTAAATTAGTAATTTATGTGCAAGGTTTTAATAAATTCATCTAATGCAGCAAGTGGATGCGATAGCGTAGTTAAAGCCCAAAACACAAAGTATTTCCTCAATGATTAATATATAAAGATTCCTATAACCGCTGCAACGGCTATTACAAAAACCGGATGTAATTTATATCGAACAGATAGGAACAGTGCCCCCAGAAACAGTAAAGGACTGAAGTAATCTATAAAGTTTTCGTGGTTCATTAAAGACACCGCTGCAAGTCCTATTAATGCAACGCTTAATAACCGAACTCCAGTCATGGCCCAGGCAAAATATTTATTGCTTCGAAAACGACTAAAAAAGTAAGATATTAAGATAATCAGAATAAACGAAGGTAAGCATAAAGAGAAGGTGGCTACGACTGACCCCAAAATAGACACAAAGGGAGAGCTTCCCGAATTTTCAAGGGCTGTATATCCGGCATAGGTCGCTGTATTTATCCCAATTGGTCCGGGCGTCATTTGAGATACCGCTATTAGATCGGTAAATTGCTGTTTCGTCATCCAATTGTTTTTTTCCACAACTTCGTCCTGAATCAATGAGAGCATGGCATAACCACCTCCAAAGCCAAAAACACCAATCTTTGTAAACACCCAAAATAGTCTAAAAAAAATCACCCTATCTCCTCTTATTTTTTTCTTTGAAAATATTATAGATTATTCCGGCAATACAGCCAAAAACAACAATGAAAATTGGCGATACATGTCCTTGCCACATTATGAGTAATGCCACAATAGGTATAATCGCTGTCTTATAAGTAAGTTTATTAGCTTTTATCGCCGAGAAACAAGGCGCCACAATAAGTGCGACCACCGCTGGACGCAGGGCTTTGAATGCTTTTGTGACCCATATATTTTCCTGAAATCTACTAAAAAAAGCAGCTATCATAATGATGATTGCAAAGGGCGCTACAATAGTTCCTAATGCGGCTATCGCACCACCCTTTAGCCCGTTTATTTTATAACCTACAAGTGCAGCAATGTTAGTAGCAAAAACACCTGGTAAAGATTCCGTAATGGATAGCAATTCATAAAATTCTTCCTTAGACAGCCAACCTCGGGACACAATATCCCGTTCTATTAACGGGATAACTGCATATCCACCACCAATTGTAAACAAACCGATTCTAGTGAAAGTGACAAATAATTTAAAGAACATTCAAACTAAAAAAAGGTAAAAAACTTCTGTACAACGTCTTCTCTTTTGTTATACCGGGGTTATATTTTATCTTATAAAGATACAAAAAAAGGCGCTTTTTTGGGCAATTTTTAATAAAAAAGAAATATAACCTAAAGAATAAAAAAGATGATAATTTCCGCTTCAGAAAACAACTAGCCTAATAAGTTCAGAGACAATCTATCGATGATAGAGCCATATATTTTCAAATTAGAAAAAGCAAATCGGATGAGACGAAATTTAGAAAAACTGAGACAGACGTTCACGATAGTCATCCATTTTTTGACTTTATTTGTGAGATGCTTTAGGAAAGATATTTCTTTGAATGTCCTGCGAGTTTCCACCGATTAAACATGTATAAAACAAAACCGAATTTTAGCCTTTTAAAGACAAAGCAGCATTTTGAGATTCTGGACGGATTAAGGGGAATCGCCGCAATAGCAGTGCTCATATTTCACTTCATGGAAATAGCTACTCCGGACTATCACGATAATTTTATAGCACATAGCTACTTAGCGGTTGATTTCTTCTTTTGTTTATCAGGCTTTGTGATTGCATACGCCTACGATAATAAGATGGATAGCATCGGCTTTATTTCGTTTCTTAAACTAAGGCTCATACGCTTGCACCCGCTCGTTATTATCGGCTCGATCATCGGTTTACTTGGTTTTTTGTATGATCCCTTCAGCGATCTGTATAAAGAATTTAGCCCCATTCAGATTGCGCTCATGTTTGCAAGCTCTTCCTTATTAATCCCATATCCTGCAGTGCCGGAAAGATACTTTAATTTATTTCATTTAAACCCACCCACCTGGTCATTATTTTGGGAATATATTGCGAATATTTCCTACGCTTTATTCCTTTATAAATTCCGTAACAAGATACTGTGGTGTCTCACCGGCATTGCAGCTCTTGCGCTATGTTACGAAGCCTATCGATCAAACTACTTGGGTGTGGGATGGGGAGCAGACAATATTCGAGGTGGCGGTATCCGTATCTCTTACTCTTTCTTAGTAGGCATGCTAGTTTATCGTTCTAACTGGGTCATCAAAAATAGATTAGGATTTATCTTGCTTGGAAGCTTACTCGCAATTACTTTCTTTATTCCTTTTTCTGAAAAAATCAATTGGGTGTTAGATCCGTTTATTGTGATCTTCTACTTTCCGTTCTTAATTGTGCTCGGTGTAGGAGTTAATGTTCCATCATCTTCCAATAATATCTGCAAATTTTTGGGAGATATTTCCTATCCGCTTTATATGATTCATTATCCGTTTATCTGGATATTTATGAGCTATGTGGAACAGTTCCATCCAACTTGGTCTCAATTACGTATCATTGTACTTTTAGCAGTCATCACTATAATCATTTTCGCCTATTTCGTTTTTCGCGTACTGGATCTTCCAATACGAACCTACCTCAAAAATAAATTCAAGAGAGATTGGGATAAATAATAAAAAGCGCTTTATCGAGTTTTCATATTTATAATGGATATATACAATGGTATTAAACCACATGATATCAAAATAAAAATGCTTACGCGAATATAGTTAAGTGTTCGCCAAAGATTTGCCCTATCCAACAAATCGGTTTCTGAAGCAGCTCCATTGGCAACATCTTGGAATGTCATAATGTTAGGTGCAAAATACATCAGTGTCCAAGCTCTGACTGCCATATGCAAGAAGAAAAGAAGCAGCAACCAATTTCTAATGGGCATTATTTTCCAACAAAAAATGAGTGCCACTACAAAGGTGATCTCGTGAATGGTATGGACAACAATCCAGAAAGTCTTTAAGTTTAGGCCATACCTTCCTCCCAGTAACTGAAAGGATTCAGGTGGTGAAGCTGTCCATTTAGGAACAATCACTGCAGTTTCAAAAATTTGCGCCCCATTCATCAGAAAGTAAACAAGTGTCGTAATGAAGAGCCATGTCTCAGCCCTTACAATATAATTTGCGCCGTATTCCATATTTATTGTTTTCTTAACTGTTCAATCATTTCATTCATAATATCAATGGCAGAAGTAAAATACTTTTCAAGTACGGTGATTTCTTGATCGGAAAAGGAATTCACCAGCTTAGATGTTTTTTCATTTAATTTATCAAAAAAGGGATTTAATAGCTTTAAGGTATTTTTGGTGTTCGGCACAATAATTACTTTGCGTCTATCCTCGCTATCAAACTTCCTTTTGACTAATTTTTTTTTCTCCAGCCGATCTACCAAGCCTGTGACAGCCCCTGTTGTCAGACCTGTTAATCTGGAAAGCTCACCGGCAGTCATTTCTCCATTTTGTATTATAAAACCTAAGTATTTATGATCTGTACCCGATAATCCTATTTCACGAGCAATCGCTTCGTGCATTAATATAGAGGTGTCTGAATACTTCCTGCTGAGGGATCTAAAGTTTTGAGCTTGCTGCTCTTTCGTTCTATCGGTCATTTCAAAATATATTAGCAACTAAATATCTTAGTTGCAAAGATAAAAAACAAAATCATACAAATCAATTCATTTTTTCCCCGAGGTTAAGAGTAGAGCTGCTCATGTATCTTAGTTCTGCCTGAAAGCAAGCCGCTTTCTTACTTTTTCAAGTTGCCTGCTGGCAAAAATTTGTGGCAGGTTTTAACATTTTGCAATTCCTTAAAACAAAATCGGCATCTAAATTCTTTTATGTGCATGGAAATCTCAACAAATAATATCGTCGTGCAAGTAAAAGAGCAGTTATTAGATCGTTTTGTAACGAGTGGCGCACATGTTGACCTCTTCGACGCAATACATGGGCTTTCTTGGGAGCAGGCCGGACAAAAAAACGAAACTTTTCCTTATAATATTTGGCAGCTAACAGAACATATTCGTATTTCTCAATTTGATATATTGGAATTTTGTCGCAATCCGAGTTACCGGTCTCCTGACTGGCCCTCAGGTTACTGGCCTAAACAGAGTAGTCCAAAAAACAGCTTGGAGTGGAAGCAAACGCAGGATAAAATTCGGGAAGATCATCAGGCCTTCATCGAATTAATACGAGAAAGCATGGAAATTTTTAAACGCTTTGATCACGGTACGGGGCAAAGCGTGTTTAATGAGGCCTTGTTGATTTTAGATCACAATGCGTATCATGTCGGACAAATCGTCCTAATTAGAAAAGTAAATGGATGGTGGCATTAATGCTGAATGTATTTAAGATAAGATCAATCGTATTTACAACTCCTTCCGCATATACATTGCTAACTGCTGATCACTTAAATCGCTATGGGACTGTAAGTCATTAATGATTTTTTCCCGTTCCAAACGCGTTTTATTCTGACTTAGCTTTTTAACTCCTTGAATATTCGATACTTCTAATTTAAACGCAACAATGCCCTTAATCATTCGGTCGATATACTCCTTTGGCAACGATTTCCATTGCTCATTATAGTCCTTATCATAGAAATTGATAGTAGCACTAAGTACCCGTAATATTTCTTCCCGCTCCCATATTAAACTAACGGTTCCATAAACATGAACCGCAACATAATTCCACGTCGGGACGCTTTCTATCTTTTCATAATTTTTAGGCGAAATATAAGCATGCGGCCCCGAAAACACCACCAAAACACTCTTTTCTTCTATCGACTTCCATTGCGTATTCGCTTTGGCAAAATGCGACTTTAATATTAATTGTCCGTTTTGGTGTTCAATGGCGAAGGGCAAGTGCGTTGCCACCGGAACCATCTGCTCATTCCCATTTATGATAAGACCAAAACTGTTCGCTTTTATAAACTCCAGTAAGTCATCTTGGTGTTTAAATACAAAATTTTTCGGAATATACATCTATTTCACCGTCTTTAAAACAATTTTAACAACATCTATTAGAAGTATGGTGTTTCCTCCCGAAAGTAGCATTGCGAAAAGAGGAGGCTTTCGTGAATTATCCTAGAATCCTATAAAAAAACGGCACGTACTTATTCATGCACTTGCCGTTTCCTGTCTAGTTTACGAAAGATTTACTCCGTAACCAATTGGGTATTTTTAAGCTGACTCCTTGTAGACGTTGTCAATTCGCGTTTTGCTAAAGCATGACATTCCTCCAAAGCTTGGCTGAACATCATTTGTTCAGGAGGGGTTTTCTGAGTTGCGGCAGACGGCCCACGTAATGCTCCGACGATTCCCAATTCCCTAGCTACATATACATATCGTATAGCATCAATTACGACGCCAGCGGAATTTGGAGAATCCTGAACAGATAATTGTGCGTCTAATATCACCGGTGCCCCCATAAACCCTTCGAGTTCTAACCTAAAATTGGCCACTTTGTTGTCTCCATAATAAGCAATATACTCCGATGGCCCTGCGTGCAAAAAGCTATTCTCAGTAGATATGTTCCTGATATCGTTTTGTGCTCTAATAACATTCTCTTTGGAAATCTTCTTCGATTTCAAGCGATTCTTGTCTTCCATATTCAAAAAATCGGTATTCCCTCCAATATTTCTTTGAATATGGGCTTTTACGTGATGTCCGCGCGCAAACGCAAGTTCTTGCAGCATTTGCGATAAAATACTCGCTCCGAATTGGCTTCTCATATCATCTCCAATAATCGGAATGCCTGCATCAATAAATCTTTGCTCCCAGGCAGGATCAGAAGCAATAAATACCGGAATACAATTTACAAGTGAAATGCCTAGCTCTAAACAAATTTCTGCAAAAAATTCCGTGGCAATTTGTGAACCAACAGGCAGATAATTGATCAGAATCTCAACCTGATGCGCCTTTAGCTGGTTAATAATCTGCTCACGGAAGACTTCAACAAGACCTTTGTCATATGTTGAGCTACTATCGAGCATATCTGTGGCTTTCAATGATTCCGCAACTTTGAATCTTTGCGCCTCCGGGTAGGAAGCCATCATTGGTGAAACACCATCAAGAACAACGGATGGATATATGGGTGCATTGGAGCTGATTTGATCATATAAAACCATTGTACAATTTGGTTTCTCAAAAATAGCATCTTTCAAAGTTTTTCCGATTTTCCGCTCGTCGACATCAAATCCGCAAACAAATTCAATGTCAGCAGCACGATATCCTCCAATGTCATCTGTCATTAAGCCAGATTTTTGATCGGGGTGGTTAGTATAATACTCAACACCTTGTACCAATGAGCTTGCGCAATTTCCTACACCCAGGATTGCGACTTTTATTTTATGTTCCATTAGTTAAAATATATTATTTTTTTTCATGTAAAACAAGTATTTAAAGTAAGTTTGCGGACGGATACAACTTATTACTGCTTCTTTAAATTACCTGTGGTTAAAATTATTGGTTCCAAAGGTAGCCAATGGTTTAAAATTCTCATCGAATAAAATATCTTTTTTTTGAAAGTTTTACTTTTTTATTAACATAGTCAAGATATTGGTATATTCTAAATGTAAATATCGGATAATTTTCCGTTATAGTAAGGCTATGAGCAAGTTATAGACAGTGAGTTTTTTTCAAAAGATGCGAATTAAATTGGTAGTAGGTTATCGGAAACAGATACCGGATACCATATCGGTTTTAGCGACGATCAGCCCCCAATAAGAAAAAAGGGCCTTGAGTCAACTATCAAGCCCCTTTTTATTTCAGATCGGTAAACCTATCGTACCGTTCTACCAAAACTGTAACGAATAGTCGCTCCAAATGTACGTGGGTCACCCAGCACAGCAGCATAGTGACCAGCATTGCCTGCAGCGGGAAGCAATTGCTCGAAGTAATCTTTATCTAGCAAGTTTCTACTCCAGATAAAGAACGATACACTTTGACTCGCTTGAAACCCGAGTCGCGCGTTCAGTAAAAGATAACCGTCCACATTTAAATATTGAGATGGAGACGGGCTCGATGAAAATGAAGAACGAAAATAAGAATCAATCGCGAAAAAGTAGCTCCCGCCTAAAGTAAGGAATTTACCCGGAATGTCAACTTGTCCACCTAAAGATCCCGCCCATTTTGAAATTCCAGGCAGCTTACCGCCTGAAATATCCTTGAAGGCAGACTCTCCGCCCGTTTCTTCTAACGGAACAGGTGCATTTTTAAAGGAAATGTACTTACCGTCGGTATACGAGAGCGCTCCATATAATGAAAAAACGTTGCCAATAAACACATTACCATCAAGCTCTGCTCCGCGTACCCTCACTTTTTCTGCGTTTGCTAAATAACCACGATTTACGCCTACTTCCGCGGTTTGCACTTGCGTTTGAAAATCTTTGATATCTGTATTATAAACAGAAAAATTTAAAGTAGCATTGTCCAAAGGAGTAGTTTTTATCCCAATTTCGTAATGTGTAACATATTCCGGTTTAATTTCTGCCAGTTCCAGCATTGGCTCACCGTTATTAGTAGGTAACCCCCCGAGGTTAAGTCCTACCGGTTTGTAGTTAGTTGAGAAAGTAGCGTAAGAATTGATACGATCATTGGGTTTATACGCTAGGGTTAGTTGGCCGGAAAGATTCGTATTATCGGTATTTGCGTTAAATACCTGATCCGTATAAACTGCTCTTTTAATTGCCAAAAGGGCTGGGTCATCGGTTTGAAGCCCTCCATAAGTTTGGCGGTTGAAATCTACTTTTTTGTCATCGTAATTAAACCTCAGTCCTGGCAATAGATGTATTTGGTCTGTGATCGACCAGTCGAGCTGGCCAAATACTGCCCCACTAAAAGACGTAAGCTTTGAATATGTCCGAATACCGTATCCATCGAGCAATCCCGGTGTGGCCCATAAATCACTCGTTGAATTTTGCGAGAACCGCCATTGCGCTGCACCTGATTCCTCCGTATGGTATGGATCTGTCTTCAATCGTTGTCCGATCGCATAAACACCAAACACTCCACTTAGACGGGATGAAAGATCACCGGCATAGCGAATTTCCTGCGACCATTGTTGATGTTTGGAAGGCGCTTGTGAGAGCGATAAAACCGGGAGCCCTGTAAAATCGCGATCGTTTGAGGGATTCCAGTTCCAATATCGCCACGCGGTCGTTGAAGTCAATGTACCTGATCCGATTTTAATATCTGCATTCAAAGAAACACCTCCTAAGTCATTATCTGATCGCCAAGGTGTGTCGTGGTCTATTTTTCTATCAAAAGGATTACGGCTTGGTAGATTATATCCCAGATCGGCAATAATTTGTTCAAATTGCCGATAAGCTGCTCTTTGTGTAGGAACTACCCCGGCGACAACTTGGGCATAACCATTGGGACGCTGTCTTGACACATCACCCGCAAATAGAATATTGACGTTATTGGAAGGTGCATAAAGTAATTGTCCTCGAAAGCCTAAATTATTAAGATCATTTACGTTTTGATCGGTAGCGACGTTATATAATACACCATCGCGCTGCGTACCGGAAAAAGAAACTCGGGCTGCCAAATTTTTCGTCAGGGGACCGGTAACGGAGCTTTTTGCCTGGACATAACCAAAATTTCCATAGCTCGCTTCGAAATTAACCTCCGGTGTAAAGCTAGGTTTACGAGTAGTGATGTTGAAAGCTCCTGCTGTCGTATTCTTTCCAAATAGCGTACCTTGGGGACCTCGCAGCACCTCTATTCGCTCAACATCAATAAAATCGAGTGTAGTTGCTGCTGGGCGTGCAAAGTAGACGCCATCGACGTAGAAACCTACACCGGGGTCTATGCCATCATTCGTAAGTCCAAACGTCGAACCTAACCCCCTAATATTCAAAGTCGTATTTCTAGGATTAGATGAATATAGTTGCACCGCTGGCACCAATTCTTTTAGACGATTAACATTGAATGCACCTGCATTTTCAACACGAGCTCCGCCGACAACAGAAATAGGAATGGGAACATTTTGCACACGTTCTGTACGACGCCTAGCCGTTACGGCAACTTCTGAAAGCTGGAAATCATCGGCAAGTAATACAATATTGAACTTGTTTCCACTCGCCTGTTGGACCTGCACTTCTTTTGTTCTGAATCCTACGGAACTGACAGAAAGTGTAAACGGCAAAGTTGTTGTCCCTTGAATGGTGAATTCACCATTAACGTCAGTAACAGCTTTTAAATTAGTACCCTTTATTAATACTGTTGCACCAAGAATAGCCACATCATTGGCATCTTTAACAATTCCCGTGACCGTTTGCTGTGCAAAAACAAACTGCGAGATTAGTGTGATTAGAAAAAGGAAAAGTAGCTTTTGTTTAAACATAATAAAATCTATAGAATAAGTAGACAAATATAGATATTCTTTTGATATTCCGTAGATTTTATAGAAATAATGAGGACGCTTATTAATGCGCATTTATTAATGGAGATGACGCTATTTTATCCAGGACAAATTACCATGGGAGAACATAAAGTAATTTAACACCAAGTAATTTCTGCGCTTATGTTTTGTATTCTTTCTCGGTTGATAGAATGCGATAACAATGGTGCGGAAATGCAAAATGTAAACAAAATTTTGTTCTTTTGTGTAGATGTTGCCACTTGCACTACGTTAATAACCGGTTATGAAATCATCATTATATTATTTAAGTCAACTGTTCTCTCAATAAATCCGGTGCCTGCTTGTAATAGACAAGCCTTTATGGTCATTGAAACAAATTTATAGCAATGAAAAATCAATCTGATTTACGGTTATTACCTGTGGTCGTACGAATTTTTATCGTCGGGTTAATTGTAGGAACGTTGGATATAACTGCAGCCTTCATAAAATACTATTTAGAAACGGGAAAGAACCCGCTGTTTATTTTCAAGTATATTGCAAGTGGGGTACTTGGTTCAGAAGCTTTTTCAACAGGAATGCCGGCAATTCTCCTCGGATTATTTCTACACTACGGTATTGCGCTTTCATTTACGATAGTTTTTTGTGTAATATACCATCGGCTTCCGATTATATCGAAATATAAAGTGTTATCCGGTATCTTTTTTGGCTTTTCGATTTGGGTTATCATGAATTTCCTGATCGTGCCACTAAGCAGCACTCCGAAGGGCGAGTTTAAGGCAGGTAATGCAATAAAAGAACTCCTAATTTTGATAGGCATGATCGGCTTACCACTACCCTTCCTAGCAAATTGGCTTGTTTTTAACGAACGAATCCTTAAAAGGGTTTAGTTATTAAAAAGTTTCCGGATCGCTAACCGAACAGATCACGTTCTCCGTAAAACTGACGAATAATCTTCACAAATTCATCTCCCAATTCTTTGGCTTTTCCGACCCCTATACCTTTAATTTGAGCTAACTCTCCCAAGGATTTTGGCGATTTGGCTGCAATAGCGATACAAAGTTGTTCACTCAAAATGAGATAGTCTGCAACCCCTCTCTTTTCGCTATTTTTCGTTCGCCAAGCGAAAATTTCGTCGAGTAATAAGGGATTAACCAAGTCGCTAATTTTAGGTTCGTTCATCCCTTTTTTTCCTACTTGATAAACCGGAACGTAATTTATGGCAGCCTCCATCGATACTGATGATAATTTTTGGCTATCGACTTGGACCGGATCAATCTGTAAGACGGCCAGTTTCCCTTTCAGATGCATTACAAACTGATTGTATATCTCAAAAAATTCAGGGTCGAGTCCCTCTTCTATTGGTAACGTTAGTATTTCTTTTACCATATCCAATAGCAATTCGACTTTGGGCTTGAAATAGGTTACCGCTTGTTTTAAGCGAAGTGTAAAATTGCCTTGCGCCAACGGAAGCCGGTAATCTAAATTATTCAATTCTCGCCTCAAGAATTTGTCAGCCACTTTTCTCACCTGATCGACTAAAAGCTGCTCAATCTCATTCACACGAGTGGCAACGGAAACCTCATTGACTGAAGATTGTAACATGGACTTCAAGAGGTTCCATTCAATTTCGATGTTCTTAAAGTCAAAGATATCCGCAATTAACTTATACTCCTGTTCTAACATCGCATGGCTTAGCAAGTCAGCCTCTTCACTTTGCATTCGACTTTGATGCATAAACGAAGTTATGCGTGCATCTGTCATTACATTCTCGGCTTTTACGGGTGCCTTTAATATCAATCCTTCCAAATTTCTACACCGGCTGAGCGCCACATATGTTTGGCCGTGTGCAAATGCAGCCTCCACATCGATCACCGCTTTATCAAATGTCAAACCTTGACTCTTATGAATAGTAATTGCCCAGGCCAGTTTGATTGGATATTGCGTAAAAGAACCATTGGATGATGACGCTATTTTCCCTTCCAACTCATTGAGAGCATATTTGGTGTATTCCCAAGTCTCCGGCATCACGTCAAATATAGAATCATCATCTAGAAAGCGGACCTGTATACTGTCGTGTGTTGCCTTTAAAACGCAAGCCGTCCGCCCATTATAATATTGCTTCTTACCACTTGAATCGTTTTTTATAAAAATAACTTGCGCACCCACCTTAAGACGTAGTTCCGGTTCAGCAGGATAGGCGTCTTTAGGAAAATCGCCGGCAATAATCGCCTTATAAACCATGATCTCTCCTTCCAAATCTCTTAAGCGGGTCTCGTTGATCTCTCCCACAGAGCGATTATGTGTCGAAAGCGTAATATAGTCAGTCAGCTCGGCAGCAGCCATTCCCGGTTTAAATTGCCGATTCAAAACAGAAAGAAGCGATTCATCGACATTGCCATCCCTTATGCTGTTTAGAATGTTAATAAAAGTGGGATCTGCCTGCCTAAAAACTTCCGTAAGTTCGAAACTGACTAACGGAAAAGACGCAAAAATCCAACTACTGAAAAAATAGGGGCTGGTATAATACTGCTTTAAGATAGGCCAATCATTCTGATAAACCGGAGGTAATTGATAGAGATCGCCAATCATGAGTAACTGAACGCCGCCAAATGGCCTGTCAGAACCTTTAATACTTCTCAAAATCAAATCAATTCTGTCAATGACATCTGCGCGAACCATACTGATTTCATCAATAATGAGCAACTGTAGACTGATGAGCATCTTTGCTTTGTCGGGCGCCATGCGAACCGCCTTATGATCTTTGAAATCACCGAGATCTTTTCGAGGAATCAGCGGCCCGAAAGGTATTTGGAAAAGCGAATTGATAGTAACACCACCTGCATTTAAAGCAGCTATTGCGGTGGGAGCTACTATCGCGATGTTCTTTGCTATAGTAGTCTTTAGATAGTGAAGAAAGGTAGTCTTGCCCGTTCCTGCTTTACCTGTTAAAAAAACGGGTTTATCCGTTTTTGTTAAAAAATCGATAACGCGCCTATGAATAACATTTAAGTTCATATAATTTACGATGTATCTGCGAAATTCGTAGCAAGACTCGTCAGCAAAGGTAGAAAAATCATATCATGCCTTTTCCTGTTTTACGCATTTTCTGAAATTTAGACTACTTTTCAGTAGAACAACAAATTATGTTTTTATACGTTAAAACGAAAAGGCCGATTAACACCCTAAACATGAATGATACGTTTTTGATTGATAATCAAACTATAGACGATTTACAGCTTTTCGAAAGTCCAAAATACAATCGCAGCGTTTATGCTTACTTCGATTATACAACTACCCTTGGCGGTAAAACACGCCTAAAAGAACTCTTTCAAACGCCGCTCAGGAACATATATGACTTACAAACACGGGTTGAGGATTTAAGATTTCTTTACGAGGAAATCGAAAATATATCCTTTCAGAAAGAACCGATGGACTTTATTGAATTTTATTTAGCGAATTCAGATAGTCCAAAAAAATATTCCTTCTTTCGAGCCTTGAAAAAATCAATTCAATATCAATATAAAAAGAAACAGGAACAATATAATAAGCAACGTGGCTTAATCGAAATACTGGATACGATATCTTTCCTGAACGAGCTTTGTCAAGAATTACAGAAAAAAGGCCAAGTTTCTTTTATCAAGAACTTATCCATATTGATAAACACAATCTATGCCGATGCGTTCATAAGGAATTGCTTAGAAAAAAATTACCGGAAGTTAAAAGGAATTCGATTAGAACGTTGCGACTATTTAATAAGGAAAATTTATAGACAAGAAATTCGGGACATACTGAATTATGTTTATCAATTAGATGCCTATTATTCCGTTGCATTGGCGGCAAAAAAGCATTCCTTCTCTTTTCCCCAATATATCCAACATGACAAAAGCAGGCTCGAGCTGAAGGCAGTTTTTCATCCCTTTTTACACAATCCCATTGTTAACGACTTCAGCCTAACAGCGAATAATCATCTATGCTTTCTTACGGGGGTAAATATGTCCGGAAAATCGACATTAATGAAATCAATTGCCATCGCAACCTATCTCGCTCATATTGGTTTTCCTATACCGGCAAAAAAGATGACAACTGGATTGTTTAACGGCTTACTGACAACAATCAATCTTGCGGACGACCTAACACAGGGACGCAGCCATTTTTACAACGAGGTCTTACGCGTAAAATTCGTTGCACAAGAGCTTTCTACGCGCAAAAATCTACTTATTATCTTCGATGAACTCTTTAGGGGTACCAATGTAAAAGATGCCTATGAATGTTCATTGTTAATAGTTGAAGCTTTTTCGAAGCACCCAAACAGCCTCTTTGTGATTTCAAGTCATTTGGTAGAAATTGCCCATAATTTAAAAGATATCACTCCCATTCAATTCAAGCATTTTCAAACCCAATTCGGAACAAACGGACCAACCTTTAACCATATCTTATTAGATGGTATCACAAGCGACCGGATTGGCACTTGGCTTTTAAAAACGAAGGGATCTTGGAAATGCTAAACGATATGACTAATAATAACGACACCGGCCACTAATGCCAACCTTCAATGTAACGAGCGGGATAACAAATTGTTTACCCCGCTTGTCAAGATATACCTTTTTACAAGATCAGCTTGGGTCGCTTTTCTGAATAAGTGATTTATAAATTAAGGCTCCTATAATTGCTCCTATTATGGGTGCTGCCCAAAACAACCATAACTGACTAAGATATTCGCCTCCGGCAATTATCGCTTGCGAAGTAGAACGAGCAGGGTTCACCGATGTATTTGTTATGGGAATTGAAATCAAGTGAATTAAAGTAAGTGCCAACCCAATGGCTATACCGGCAAATTTACCATTCGCAAACTTATCGGTCGCTCCCAGTATAACAATCAGGAAGAAAGCCGTTAATACCGCTTCTGCTAAAAAAGCGGCACCAAATTGATAACCATGGGGCGACAAGACACCATACCCATTTGCTGCAAACGCCCCTGCCTTCGTATTATCAATCGCAACAGGGTTCGCATTGCCGGTTAATATTAAATAAAGAATTGCGCCGGCAGCAAGCGCTCCCAAAACCTGCGAAAGAATGTATGGCAGCAAATCCTTGGCCTGAAAACGGCCGCCTACTAAAAGTCCAATAGAGACTGCAGGATTAAAATGCCCTCCTGAAACATGACCTACAGCGTAGGCCATAGTAAGGACTGTTAAACCGAAAGCAAACGCTACTCCCATATAGCCAATGCCTAAATCTGGTATACCCGCAGCAAACAACGCGCTGCCACAGCCGCCAAAAACCAACCAGAAAGTTCCGAAAAATTCTGCGAAATAGTTTTTCATAATCTGTTATTATTAATTGGAAAGTGATTATTAGCGATTTACGCTAGGTAAATATATTAATTTATTTTAAAGAAAAGTAATTTTTTTAATTGCCGTTACAGTAAACCACACTATTGTGCAAACCTGTGTACTTTTTAAAAAGCAGCAATATTCGGGTTTTACAATACTTGAACATTAATTTATTTTGAAGAAATGTTTTATTATAATGTATCGACATATTGAACTTGGCAAAACCGGAGGAGAGAGAATGATCAAACTTCGGGCATTAATTCATAAAAAAAAAGTCAGCTTGGCAGGTTATTGGCCAAAAAAAATATATGGTTTATTGTCATGTGGTTCGGGCAAACGTATGAAAGTGGCACATCGTGTATTTTTCTATGACGAACAGGAAGCCGTTGCGAAAGGATATCGCCCGTGTGGCCATTGCCTGCGGAGTGCGTATGAAAAATGGAAATTAACTCAAAAACATTACTTTAAATAAGATGGAACAAATTTTTTCATTAATTGAAACACAAGATTGGAGCCGCATTTCCAGGTCTTTGCATGAAAAGGGTTTTGTAATTATAAAGAACCTTTTCTCCACCGATTTATGTGAGGAACTAATAAACTCATATGATAACGACACCCGTTACAGAAAGACCATTCTAATGGAAAGGTATCGTTTCGGTTTGGGTGAGTATAAGTATTTTAAATATCCTTTGCCTGAGCCAATTTTGGCGTTGCGTGAAGGTATTTATCCAAAGATTGTATCAGTGGCCAATCGTTGGATGAATGAACTAAAAATAAACGCTGCGTTTCCTTCAACTTTTAATGAAATGCAAAGACATTGCCATGAGCAGGGACAGACGAAACCTACGGTATTGATATTAAAGTACCACGAGGGAGGATTTAATACCTTGCATCAGGATTTATACGGAACCGTTTACTTTCCCCTGCAAATGGTTATTATGCTCAATCAAATCGGAAAGGACTACACGGGCGGTGAATTTGTCATCACCGAACAGGTGCCACGTGCACAATCAAAGGCTAATGTACTACAGCTCAATCAAGGCGACCTATTAATATTCACTACAAATTTCCGATCTGTAAAGGGAGTAAAAGGTTTTCATAAAGTGAACATGAAACACGGCGTGAGTCCATTGCATACCGGTCAGCGATACGCGCTTGGTATTATTTTTCATGATGCGCTGAATTAATTTTCGCATCCTTCGAAAGACTATGCCATAAATAGAAGACGATGTAAGATTCCCAGTCCTTAAACTGTCTGAAGAACTGCTTAGTGCCAACTAAGTCTTTTTTGTCTTCTATTATATGAAATTTCACAAGCGCGTTCAGTAGTCCTGCGTCTCCGTAAGGTATGCTATTATGCACTCGTAAACATTTCATCAAGACATAATTTGCTGTCCAAAGACCAATTCCCTTCACAGACATTAATAACTGCTGTTTCAATTCGAAACTTGGTAAACCTGCTACAATTTTCTTACTGATTCTACCTTCTAAAAAGGCTTTAGCTACCTCAATGATATAGTTAGCTTTACTCTTGGAGAGTTGTATTTTCAGTAGGTCCTGTGGATTTACGGCTATAAAATCCTGAGGAGAGGGAAAAACATAATAAGTATCGCCCTGATAAACAACACAACGGCCATACTCCTCTACCAAGCGCCTTTTTATTTTATAAGCAAATGTCAAATTGATCTGTTGTCCTATAATGCACCAAACAATAGCTTCAAAAAGATCCGGAATACCGATTAATCGCAAACCATAAAAAGCGGTGGACATGTAGTTCAATTTCCCGGAAGAGGATACAATCGCATAGTAATTCTCTAAGTTATTTTCAAGATCAAACCATTCAGCTAAATACTGTTTAATATAAACAATCGTTTCTTCTTCTAACACTTTACCTGCTATTGTCACTTTAAGTCCTTCGGTATCTCCAAAAACATCCAAAATGATCTTTTCATTTTCTACAATCAGCGCCTTTCGAAAATGATCGTCATAAATGCGAATCAAACAGTCATCATATCCTCTATCGAGAAACCACAAACACTCTTTGAAGTTAAGAGGTCCGTTAACCGGTATTATCAAATGCTGATTTTGCATGAGTCGAAATTAAGGAAAGTAAGACTGGTCTACAATCCGTTTCTTACTCGAATTTTCACAAAGCACGTTTACCCCTATCTTCGAAACCCATTGGTTGTCCTAATAGGGAACCGGTGCTATGGTGATTTTTTAAACCGGCCACTCAAATTCTACCTTTTCTCATTTTGAAGTTTATTATCAACAATCTCCCAATCCAGGATGTGAGCAGGTTGGTGCTCCCGAGCAACAATTCTATCAAATTCATGCAATAGTTCGGCATGCTGTTGTGCCAGGTCATTGGTTTCGCGGGGATCCTCTCCAAGATTAAACAACATCCATTTCGCTTTTCGATTCCCTTTCATATTAAGCTTGATTGCTTTCCAATCCCCTTTCCGAATTGCCAGTTGGCCTCCCTTTTCCGGATATTCAAAGTATAGAAATTTATGCTGTTTTTGTTTTTTCTCTTTCCCAAGCAAAGTAGGGAGAAACGAAATGCCATCTGTATTACCTGCATCCTCTCCGATAAGATCCGCTATAGTCGCCATCAAGTCGTATTGCGCCGAAACGTGGTCCGTTTTGCTGTTTGGTTTTATTTTACCGGGCCATCGTACCAGAAATGGCTCTTTAATTCCTCCTTCAAAAACATCCATCTTCAGACCTCTTAAACCTGCAGTACTATCAAAGAAGGTATAATCCACACCTCCATTGAACGCGGTCCCGTTATCACTCGAAAACATAACAATCGTCCGTTCATCTAAACCCAGCTCTTTTAATTTTTGTAAAATGAGACCGACCTGTGCATCCAAATAGGATATCAATGCAGCGTAGGTTGCTCGGGGATATTTCGTGGCCGCATACCCATGCTGCCCATAATAAGGTTGATCGTTAAACCGATCTTTATATTGATTTACATATTCGTCGGGAGCTTGAAGCGACACGTGGGGAATCGTATAGGGCAGGTAAAGAAAAAAACGTCTCTCTTTAGATCTTTCGATAAACCGAAGCGCCTTGTCTGTCATTAGACCAGGGGCATAGCTATTACCTTTGAAGTAATCAAAATCAGTATCATCTGCTTTCAAGGAATCGACAGAGCGATGCACAAATATATCCGGATTCCCTAATTTAACATATTGATCATTTTCCCATAAGTGAGAAGGGTAATAATTATGCGCTTGTTTCTGATCCAAATAACCAAAATAATAATCGAAGCCCTGCTTTAAGGGAGAACCGGTGGTATTATGCATTCCCAATCCCCATTTTCCTATTAAACCGGTCGCATATCCGGCTTTTTTTAGCATTTTAGCAAGTGTATAAGTCCCCTCCGGAAGGGGCATTTGCCCGCCTTCTAAGCTGTCCGGAAAACCACCCATCTCATAGTTTCCCCTAATATAGGAATGGCCACCATGCTTACCCGTCAGCAGCATACAACGTGCGGGCGCACAAACCGGTGTGCTTGTATAATGATTGGTAAATTGCATGCCTTCTTTCGCCATTTGATCCAAATAAGGCGTTTTTATTCTTTTCTGTCCATAAGGACTGATGTCACCATAGCCGAGATCGTCCGCATAAATATAGATAATGTTAGGCGGCAACGTATTATTCTGCGCGTATCCCATTAAAGGCAGGACAAAAATTATTACTTGACCAACTATTGCAAGCCACCGCATTAATCTATTAGATTTCATAATAAGTTATACATTTAGTGTTTTCGATTTCGGTTCCATATTGGCGTTCTGAGCAATTTTACGGCTTAAAATACTTAAAACCAAAAGCAATGTAAACGCAACCGTTTGCGAGGCAAATGTTTCGATGGCAAGTGAGTAGAACAAGATTGATATTTTATTGTTATCAATCAGTGCAGGACAGCTAAGATGCGTTGCGAATGGTGAGGCGCTTAAAATAAACAAAGATGATATTACAAACTCGCAAGACATTCAGCAGTTATTCAGCTGATGATATGGAGAAAGCTGAAGCTTTTTACAAAAACACATTAGGATTACAGGTGACACGTGCCGAGATGGATGTGCTCGAACTTCATTTGACAGGTGGTCATACCATTATTATCTATCCAAAAAAGAACCATCAACCTGCCACTTTTACCGTACTTAACTTTGTGGTAGAAGACATAGTCAGTACGGTTAATCAACTTTCTGCCGACGGTGTTCATTTCCTTTCATATACAGGAGAAATTCGCACCGACGAACGAGGTATCGCTAATGCTGATGGCACAGGGCCAGGCCCCAAAATAGCTTGGTTTGCAGACCCTGCCGGCAATATTCTATCAATACTCGAAGAGCGTGTATAACAGGGGACTATAGCTCTTTACCAAAGGCTCCATAATATGCTGCTCCCGTCAATGCAGTTCGGTTCTTTAGAATTAGGTGTATAGGAATACGCTGCAATAAAAGCTCCATGCGATCACTTTGGATAAACTGCTGCCGGAACAGCTCATCGCGTAAGAGTGGATAAATTTTTGGAGGAATCCCCCCTCCCAGGTATAAACCACCTGTAGCTTTCAATTTAAGAACCAAACTAGTGGCTTCTCGAGCCATATAACTTACAAATAACTGCATGGCTTTAACGCATCCATCGTTTAATTCACGCATTGCTGTGTGGCTTACCACCGCAGCGGGGTCTTCCGTAGTTAATTTTTCGCTCAACCAAGCAGGTTCTTTATAGCCTTTTACATCCCGTAGAAAGGAATAAATTCGGTATATCCCGGCCCCCGAAATCAAATGCTCCCAACTGATCAACGGACTTTCGTTTCGTAAATAATGAAAAAGTTCTATATCCGTTTCAGTACGCGGCGAGAATTCGCTATGACCTCCTTCCGTAGCAAAAGGCCGATAGAATTTTCCATCCCAAAAAAGCCCTGCTTCTCCCAATCCGGTACCCGGTGCTAGGATAGCAATATTCCCGGCCTCAGGTTCTCCCGAATATAACGTTGCCAAATCATCTTTTGCAATTCCCGCTAAACCATAAGCCATTGCTTCCAGGTCATTCAATATACATACTTTACTCCACCCGCTATTTTGTTGCAGCATCTTGGCATCAATATTCCATGATAAATTAGTCAATTTTACGGCATTATTTACCACGGGTCCTGCTACACCAATAGATAACACTTCAGGTGGTGAATTAACATCATTTCTTAAATATTCATCTAAAATCTGATCGAAAGATAAATAATCTCGGGACGGAAAGGTTTGCTCCCGTAGTAACTTAATTTGTGCATCTTCTACCTTAAACGTACCTAGGCTTGTTTTTGTGCCTCCAATATCAGCAGCAAGCAATAAGACATTTTTTCCATTTTGTTTATTGGGTAAATAAAGCGGTATACGGGTCATATTATGTTTTTTCTATAAACACGGAAGCGTGCATTTTGATTGCTTCTCCTTTCTTTTTCTACACATTAAAATGATTATTGTTTAATACAGTAGTTATGCCATAAGCCTTCGTTAGCACTATATGGTCAATTTTCCTATATTTGATTCACCGTCAAAACAGACACTTTTTATGAAATCATTTACCCTATACCTTTGCATTTTTTTGTTAATTACTAAAGCCTCTTACAGTCAACAAACACAGAAACCACCTCTATACGGTAAAAATTGGATGGCGATAACCGGTAAGCCGCTCGCTGCTACTGCCGGAGCCATGATCTTCCAGAAAGGAGGAAACGCCGTTGACGCAGCCTGTGCCATGCTTGCTGCAACATGCACAATGTGGGACGTTTTAAGTTGGGGTGGGGAAACTCAAGCACTTATCTATAACCCGACAACGAAGAAAGTGATCGCCATCAATGCTTTGGGTGTTGCCCCTACCGGCGCGACTGTTGACTTTTTTAAATCGAAGGGCTACGACTTTCCACCCGAATACGGTCCTTTGGCAGCAATAACGCCAGGTACGCCAGGTGGACTTTGCTATATGTTGGCCAAATATGGTTCTCTAAGTCTGCAAGAAGTTTTGAATCCTTCAATCGAAATGGCCGCTGGGTATCCAATTGATGCTCAAACCGCGAACAGTATTGAACGTAATAAAGAAAAAATAAAAGAATGGCCTTATAGTAAAGCCGTTTTTCTACCGCATCTTGGTAGTAAGCGGGAGGCTCCTGCAGCTGGAGAAATTTTTCGTCAACCACAGCTGTTTGCTACACTCAACAAACTGGTAGAGGCCGAGCAACAAGCCTTGAAAGAAGGCAAAAACAGAGAAGAGGCAATTATGGCTGCTTATAATCGCTTTTACAAAGGTGATATTGCCGATGAATTCGTACGCGGTTCAGCTGAGCAAGGAGGTCTAATTACAAAGGCCGACTTGGCAAACTGGACACCCATCGAAGAAGAACCTCTTCATGTAAATTATCGTGGGGTTGAGGTATATAAACTTCAAGAGTGGACGCAAGGCCCTGCCTTGTTACAGAGTTTGAATATTCTCGAAAATTTTGATCTCAAAAATTTGGGATATAATTCTGCTCAATATATTCATACCCTATATCAAACAATGAATTTGGCATTCGCAGATAGAGACTTTTACTATGGAGATCCTTACTTCAGGCCACGTCCTCCTATTAGTGGGTTGCTTGATAAAAATTACGCCAAAAAACGGGCAGCAATGATACCAAAAGACAGGAACCTCATGATTGCATTACCTGGAGATCCCTTTCCGTTCCAAAATGAAAGCAATCCGTTTAAAGGTCTTTTAAAGAAAAGATCTTTGTTGCTAGACAGCAACAGTAACGAAAAGATTAAGGATTTTGTACCTAAACACGACGCTTCAAATCAAGCCCTACTAAACAGTGAGACAGCGGAAGACAGTCTATATCGTGATCGACTTTGGAGAGGGACTACTAGTGTTGTTGCAGCGGATAAAGAAGGATGGCTTGTTGCAATTACACCGAGCGGTGGTTGGGTGCCCGCCTGCATTGCCGGAAATACCGGAATCGGTATGAGCCAACGCTTACAAAGTTTTGTTTTGGATTCAATCGTTAATCCTTACAACGTGATACAACCAGGCAAACGGCCCCGAGTGACATTAACACCTTCCTTAGCATTAAAAAATGGCAAGCCGTTTCTGGCTTTCGCTGTACAGGGAGGAGATACACAGGATCAGAACCTCCTTCAATTCTTTCTTAATATTGTTGAGTTCGGCATGACTGTACAGCAAGCAACGGAAGCAGCCAACATTAACAGCAATCAACTTTGGCTGTCGTTGGGTGGTACTCAAATGAAAGATAGGATACCAAAATCGGGAAGCATCTTGTTAAATAGCAACACTAAAGAGGGAATAAGAAATACCTTAAAACAGATGGGCTACAACATGACTTTCGGCGAACGTACGAGTGGACCGATAAATGCTATCTTTGTCGATCAGGAACATGGCACCTTTTGGGGAGGGAGCAGTAACCATGGAGAGGATTACGGTATCGGTTGGTAAAGCCTTTGAAAGAAATGACTAAAAGAAGAATAATAGTAGGTATTAGTGGAGCCACGGGGATCCAATATGGAATAAAGGCACTTGAACTGCTGCAAGAACTGGATATTGAAACACATCTCATTATAAGCAAGGCCGCCGAAATGGTACGAACCTATGAAACGGGTTATAAACATGAACATGTGGTTTCGCTGGCCCATAGGGTTTATGCCCTGTCGGATGTTGGGGCTGCTATTTCCAGTGGATCTTTTAAAACGATGGGCATGTTAATTGCACCCTGTTCAGTAAAAACCTTGTCGGAAATAGCTACAGGCGTAACCAGCTCGCTTTTATCACGTGCAGCGGATGTAACATTAAAAGAAAGGCGAAGATTGGTTCTACTTTTTAGGGAAACACCATTACATGCTGGGCACATAAAAACAATGCTACAGGTAACTGAAATGGGAGGTGTTGTGATGCCCCCTGTGCCAGCCTTCTATATGCAACCTCAAACAATCGATGAAATGATTACCCACACCGTGGCACGGGCACTCGATTTATTCGGTTTCGATATAGACATTCCTAGATGGGAAAAGTAAACCGGCTCCTTTGTTATGTTCGGTTATCAAATGGAGCTCATAACTTAAGCTTTCTCGGTTGAATCTCTTAAAATCAATTGAGCAGATAGTTCTTTATGAAAGGTTTTATCCGTAACTTTACCAAGCTTTAAATCAACAAGCAATCGATCAATAATTAATTTTGCCATATCCTCAAGAGGTTGTTCAACCGCAGTTATGGCTGGTTGAAATAGGCGAAGTGCCTCATTATCGTCAAATGCTAGTACCGAAATTTTTGTCGGAATCTTTATTTTACGATGTCTCATTACTTCCAAGCCCCCTACCGCTAAATAATTGGTAGCAAAGCAGACGCTATCGATCATTGGATTTTTCTTTAGAAATTCTTCAAAATCGGACAACAATCGTTCTTTTCTTTCCCTATAAGGAATGTATAAAATATATTCATTCAAATTTCGCTCTTTTATTAATTTTTTGTAACCTTCCAACCTACTAAGCATCTGAGTTTGTTGCGAATCAGTCGTGATTAAAGCTATATGCTTCTTTCCTTTGTTCGCCAAATGCCGGCAGGCTTCATACATTGCATTTTCATTATTAATTCCTATATAATGGGAATCAATTTTCGGCAAGTATCTGTCGAAAAGTACAACTGGCCTATTTTCTTCCCTCAATTGTTTGATTTCGTCTTCCAGGCCTTCTGTAGGGCAAATTATGTAGCCATCCACCCCCCGGTCTCTGAACATCCGTATAAGTTCAACCGCCTTTTCTGTCTGTCCATTTGTACTACTGTAAATTATCTTGTAGCCGTTATTATAAGCCTGTTCTTCTATTAGCGAGGCGATTTGCGAGAAAAAAGGATTGCCAATATTCTCTACTATAAATCCTATTGTATTAGTTTTACCTGTCACCAAGCCTCTTGCTAAGTAATTAGGTGTATAGCCTACCTCTTTTACATAAGCTAAAACACGTTCAGCAACTTGCGCGCTTATTCGCATTTCCTCGGCCTTCCCATTCAAGATGAAAGAGATGGTCGTATTGGAAAGCCCTAAGGCCTTCGAAATATCTTTAATGGAGATTCTATTTCTTTTCATTGATTATGCAATTGGTAATAGCATTGTTTAGCTGATAAGGTTGTGGTAAAGATAATATTTAAAGAAAGAAAAAGGCAATCGTTTTCACATAATTGTTAAAAAGATTCTCAAACCATCCCTATTCCAGTATAAATTTTAAAAAGTTCTTTGATATTAACATTTTTATTAAGAAGTTAGCCGACTATTAATAAAACAAGCTAACAAACCACGGTGACCATGATGAACGAAATTTGTGCCTTTAAAACTAAAACAATTTAGCTGGTTAATACCACGCTTCTTATTTTTTTAGATCGTTCCTAAAGCGATTTAGTAACAATCTATTTACAATTCCGTACGAAATCAAGCATTTTACATTCTGATTATTAAGCATTTATGACCAATCAAAAAAACAAACCAATTAAAAACATAGCCTTAACAGGAAGTTTGGCTTTGTTGATTTCTGTTGGGATCCCCTTCTGCCCTTCGCAGGCTGCGGCTTCCAACAGGTTAACTTCCAATGCTACTTATCTTGCGAATAAGAAGCAACAACAAATTGCCGGTACAGTTACCAGTGCGACCGACCAAACGCCCTTACCTGGTGTTTCTGTGTTGGTAAAAGGATCCTCAAAAGGTGTTACTACCAATGAAAAAGGACAATTCACCATTGAAGCTTCTTCTTCTGATATACTAGTATTCAGCTATATAGGTTTTTTAACGACGGAAAGAACTGTCGGAAGCTCTACCAATTTAAATGTAGCACTACAAGAGGATAGCCAAAGTTTAGATGAGGTGGTTGTCGTCGGATATGGAACACAAAGAAAAGTAGATATTACCGGTTCCGTTGCGGGCGTTAAGTCTGAAGAACTAACGCAGCGCCCGGCACAAAACGTAAACCAAGCACTTAGTGGTCGGATAGCGGGTGTTAATGCATCAACAAACTCGGGAAGACCAGGTGGTAGAACACAAGTTCGTATCCGTGGATTTAGTTCAATTAACGCAACAAATGAGCCACTTTACGTTGTTGATGGAATTATCTTTACAGAAGATATATCCACCATCAACCCAAGTGATATCGAATCAGTTGATGTTCTAAAAGATGCATCTTCAACGGCGATCTACGGAACACGCGGGGCAAACGGTGTTATTATGATCACTACCAAACGCGGTAAAAAAGGACAAAGCCAGATCAACTATGATGCCTTTATGACCGTGAACAAAATGACACGTAAGCAAGATGTACTCAACTCCGCGGAATGGATGGAGATAGAAGCTTTAGGTTATCAAAATGCACAAAAATATGACCCGGAAGGCTTTGCAGCGGGTCGATATGAAAACCCTGTTGAGAAGCACAAGCGCTATGCCGTTGGCAACACTTTCGGCAACCGAGAACTGTTCACCGCTGATGGACAGCCTCTTTACGACGTAGATTGGCAAGATCTATTAACCCGTACAGCTATTGGTCAATCTCACAATTTATCTTTTACAGGAGGAAGCGATAAATCAACTTATGGTCTTTATTTAGGATATTTTGACGACCAAGGGATTATTGTAAATAGTTTTCAAAAACGATATAGCGCACGCGCCGTTATTGATCATCAAGTGCGCGATTGGCTTAAAGTTGGTGGAACGATCAGTTACTCTAACAACACAGAACGCAGACAGGATGATGGTGTCGGGGGAAATATCCCACCCCGCATGATGATTGAAATGGTTCCGTTCATTCCTTACAAGTATCCTGATGGCACATACGGTCGTCGTGAAGACTATGATGGTTTAGAAACCGGTGACAACCCTCGGGCACAAGCTGATGAAATAACGCGTCTGTATAAACGCAATGTATTCACAGGTAATGCCTATGCTAAGGTTACCTTAATGGAAGGCTTAGACTTTACTTCAACTATTGGTGCAAACGTACGCGACCAACATCAACCTTATTTTGTAAGTAGTTTATCGAACTTCGATGGTGGTTTAGGAAGAACTTTTGCAAGAATTGGCGCTGAAAGTTCATTCTTTTGGCAATGGTCTAACCACATCAATTACAACAGAACATTCGGCGATCATACAATTAGTGCAACGCTAGGTACAGAAGCGCAAAAGTTTGAAGTATTAGAATGGGAGGCATCGGCTAATGATATCGCTGACGACTTTTATCAGTGGAATAACCTTGGTATGGGAGCTACACCAATGCCGCCTACTTCCGATGTGCAAAACTATCAAATGAATTCTTATTTTGCCCGTGCTAACTACGGCTATAAAGATAAGTACTTATTAACTCTTACCGGTCGTTTTGATGGATCATCTCGCTTCGGTGAAAACAATAAGTTTGCTTTTTTCCCATCCGCGGCAGCCGCTTGGCGTATTTCGGAAGAGGACTTTTTAAAAGGGAGCGAAACAGTTAGCAATCTGAAGTTACGTTTAAGCTACGGTTTAACCGGTAACTCCGAAATTGATAGTTATCTGTCTAGAGCCAACTTACAATCAGGTAATTATGTGTTTGATGGACGTTTATCAGCGGGAACCGTTATTAGCACATTACCAAACCCGAACTTAAAATGGGAAAAAACAGCGCAATATAATGCCGGTTTTGATTTGGGTTTATTGAATGATCGCATCAACATTGTCTTCGATGCTTATCTTAAGAAAACTTCTGACCTACTTCTTGCCGCACCTGTTCCGGCTTCTAGTGGATACACAAGCATGATGACAAATATTGGAGACATGAAGAACAGTGGATTTGAATTTGGAATCAATACGGTAAATATTGACAAAGGCGACTTCTCTTGGACTACCGCGTTAAACTTCTCTTATCTAAAGAATGAGGTAACGGCTTTGGGTACAAATAATGAAGACGTATTTATGAACCCATTCTTCATTGGAAGTAACAGTAATATTTTACGTGTCGGCAACCCCGTAGGTAGTTTCTATGGATTGATCAGAGAAGGTACTTGGAGCACTGCCGAAGAAGCGGAGGCAGCCAGATATAACCGTTTGCCGGGCGACATCAAGTATCGTGACCTGAATAATGACGGCCAGATAAATGACGCGGATAGAACTATTCTTGGAAAAGGTATTCCTGATTTCTATGGTGGCTTCTTTAATACCTTGCGCTACAAGAATTTTGATCTTACGCTCGAATTACAATATTCTTACGGAAACGATGTTTTCCGCATGAGTCAACATTCATCGGAAGATCGCACGGGTATTGCTAATAGCTATGCCACGGTCTTGAACGCATGGACGCCGGAGAATCAAAATACACCGATTGCCCAAATAAGAGGTGCGGGTGTACGTTACGACACCTTACTCGATTCACATAAAGTGGAAGACGGGTCTTTTATTCGCGGTAAAAACTTAATGCTAGGTTATAACCTTCCTTCTAGTGCATTGGAAAAGATCAAGTTAAGCAGACTGAGAGTGTACGCATCTGTCCAAAACTTTTTCTTAATAACAGATTACAGTGGCTATGATCCGGAAGTTACTACTTATGATGACACTTTTGCACAAGGCATTGAGTTTCATGATTACCCAAAACCCATGACGTTTACCTTCGGATTAAACGCAACCTTTTAACTTATACACGAAAGAACGATGAAAAAATCTATAATATCCATCTTTGCAGCTGCAACTTTACTTACAGCGAGTTCGTGCAGCGAGAGCTTCCTGGATGAAAACAACAAGAGTAATCCAACACAGGATAGCTATTTTCAGAATGCAACACAAGCTCAGACCTTTGTTAACGGTATTTACACCAATTTAAGAGCCAACACAAGCGGTGATGGGATTGGTTATGGTGAGAGCCCCTGGATAAACCTCGAATTACTCGTTGGCCATGCTTCGACAAATTCACAAAGTAACTTTAACTTGGGTGTTATCAACCACACAACCGGAACCGAGAACCCCGGCTTTTACAGCTATTGGCAAGGCTTTTATGAAGGTATAGCAAATGCCAATGTAGCAATAAGCCGCATTCCGCAGATTGATATGAATGACACTCAAAAATCTAATTTGATGGGTCAAGCTCATTTTTTGCGTGCATACTATTATTTCTTTCTTACCCGACTGTTTGGGGATATCCCATTGGTAACACAGCCGGTTGATCCAACAGACGATAGTCAATTACGCCCTCAAAGAGCCAATAAAGAAGAAATATATGAGCTTATTGTCAATGATTTAACAGCCGCTGAAAATTCTTCTATACCAGATGTAGACCGGACGGGAAGAGCATCTAAAGGGGCAGTTAAATCACTATTGGCCAATGTTTATCTTACAATGGCGGGCTATCCTTTAAATAAGGGTGCTGAATATTATCAGTTAGCAGCGGCCAAAGCAGCCGAAGTAACTACACAGGGTGATGCCTGGTATCCCTTGTTTAGTAATTTGGAGTTTCTCCACGATAGACCGAATAAAAATTTAGGGGAATTCATTTTACAGGTACAATACCTGGGCGGTGTAGCGGAAAATAACATCACCCAAATGATTATTCCTTATAATTCCTCAATCTCTAGACACGGTGATGAATATGGTTCATTGGTTCCACGTCGAGAGTTTGTTAACAGTTATGAAGCGGGTGATAAACGTAGCGCCGAACGCGGATTTTTCTTTACCAGTGCCCCAAGGGCAAAAAATGGTACCGGAACTATTACCTTTCCACCAGCCTTATATAAATATTGGTTGGAAGCTTCTTCGGGTGTTAATGGCGACTTAACACCGGACATCAACTTTACGTTAATCCGCATGCCGGAAGTATATTTAATTCATGCCGAAGCTGAAAATGAGGTTAACGGACCTACCGATGCAGCCTATGCTTCTTTGAATAAAGTAAGACAAAGAGCAGGATTGGCACCATTAAGTGGCTTATCACAAAGCCAATTTAGGGAAGCTGTTTGGCGTGAAAGATATCACGAACTATGCTATGAAAATAAAGCTTATTTCGACATCCAACGGACGCGTAAAGCCTATAACTTAGCGGCTAATAGCTTTGTTGACTTAATAGGCTATAGAAACGAAAGCGGTACCACTTGGACAGAAAAGTACTTATTATTACCAATACCTCAACGAGAACTTCAGGCGAATCCTAATTTAGCGCCAAATAATCCCGGATGGTAATGGGGTCGTACTCATCGCACCGAGTCAAAAGATAGCGCAGTTTTTAAGGCTTCTTTAGATAAATGCAAAACAGCAATTTTCCTTTTGGAAAATTGCTGTTTTTTTTACCCCTCCTCTATGATCACGAGCAACGTTTTTATTCATGACAAAAAGAGTGTGCATTACCGTCAATCTACTTGCCAAATAATATTGTTAGTTGTGTATACATTTCACAAATTAGCAAAAACTCTTTGATATTAATTTTTTTCTTAAGAAGTTAGCCTTTTGAAACTATATAAACTAACAAAAACCATTTAAACTATGATAAAAAAACTAAAACAGTTTAGCGTATCTACATTTTCTTAGGATAACAAAGGCCTTTTTTTCGATTATTTTACTAAAGCGATTTAGTGAGGTGAGTATTTATTGACTTGATTTTTTGCTCACCGATCAATTTATAAACTTGATTATTAAACATTTATGACCAATCAAAAAAACAGACCAATTAAAAGCATGGCCTTAACGGGAAGTTTGGCTTTGTTAATTTCCATTGGGATGCCAGGCGTCCCATCTTTTGCCGAAGCGTCAAGTAGATTCGCTTCCAAATCGACCACCCGCTCGTTCAAACAACAGCAGAAGACAATCGCCGGAACGGTAACGAGCGCAACAGATCAAGCTCCTTTACCGGGAGTTTCGGTTTTAATAAAAGGCTCATCAAAAGGAGTAACAACTGATGAAAAGGGCCGCTTTCAGATCGAAGCTTCAACAAATGATGTGCTGGTGTTTAGCTATTTAGGTTATTTAAGCGCAGAGCAACCTGTTGGTAATAGAAGTATTGTCAATGTATCCTTACGGGAGGAGAGCAATAATTTAGAGGAAGTCGTTGTTGTGGGATACGGTACACAAAAGCGGAGCGAAATCAATTCAGCGGTTGCTAATGTGAAGGCCGAAGACTTCAATGCAGGGGGAACACGATCACCCATGGATTTAATCCAGGGAAAAGTAGCTGGTTTGAATATTACGCGCACACAAGGGAACAATCCAAATTCGACTACTTCAATTCAGTTAAGAGGGATTAATTCATTAAAAGGAGGCACGACACCGCTGATCGTTATCGACGGTATTCCGGGAGGTAACCTGGATTTACTGCAACAAGATGATATCGAATCTTTCTCAGTTTTAAAAGATGGATCCGCTGCTGCCATTTATGGTACACGCGGAAATGCGGGCGTAATTTTAATTACCACAAAAAAGGGTAAGGCAGGGGAACCGAGGTATGACTACTCTACTTATATACAGCATGAGTCAGTAGATAAAAAGCCGGAGTATCTATCAGCATCCGAATTCCGCGATCTGATCAATCAGGGATTAATCGCTCAGGATTTGGATTTAGGCGGATCCACAGACTTATACGACGAGCTGGTAAACAAAGACAACTTTAGCCATTACCATAACTTAGCAGCGTCAGGAGGAAGTGAAAAGTCGAATTACCGTGCGTCACTTTATTTTAACAACGCACAAGGGATTGCAAAAGAAAATGGGAGGCGGCAATTTGGCGGACGGGTTAATGTGAATCAAAAGGGATTGCAAGATCGACTGGAGATGCAATTTAACTTAGCAGCCAACTTAAGTAAGGCGAACTTATTGGGTGGCGGCGTAAATGACGATATCAACTCGGTAGATTACGGAAAGACAACGGGTTCTGATTTTGAACAAGCGATACAGCGAAATCCGACGGCTCCGATTAGAAATCCCGATGGTTCCTTTTTAGAGACCCAAGGCTTTAACAATTATAATCCCCTTTCCAGATTAGAGAACCGCATTTTTGAACGTAATCAATCTACTATCAGTGGTGATGCTCGATTTACCTACAACATTATAGAAGGCCTAAAAGCTTCTGCCTTTGGCTCCTATGTTCGGGATGAATATAACGATCGGAGGTATCGCTCGATCAATGATTGGGATCAACGGCAAAATTCTGAATATCAGGGGATGGGATATGCCGCTAAAGCGAACTACCTCACCTGGTCGCAGACCTTCGAATCGACGCTCGACTATACCACTACGATCGCAGATGACCATTCGTTAAACGCGACAATAGGCTATAGTTATCAATATAATACGCTAGAAAAGTTTAATGTGAATAATAACGGCTTTACTAATGACGCCATGTTGGATTGGAATCTTGGTGGTGGTAGCGCTATTAATAACACGCTACTGCCTCGCCCGGGTATGGGCAGTTTTAAAGATGACAATACGCTTGTAGCTTTTTTTGGTCGAATAAACTATTCTTATTTAGGAAAATACTCTGCACAATTTATTCTTCGGAGAGAGGGTTCTAGCCGCTTTGGTGAGAACAATAAATGGGGAAACTTTCCCGCGGCATCTATCGGTTGGACCATCAGTGAAGAGGAATTTTTAAAGAATACAACACTTTTCAATAATTTAAAGTTACGAGTTGGCTATGGTGTTACAGGCAATCAAGATATAAGTAATTACCAATCCCTGCTTACGCTTAGTACTGGAGGCACATACTTAATGGATGGAACTTATTATCAAACATTTGGCCCAGCAAGAAACGCCAATCCTAACCTTAAGTGGGAGCGCAAAGCCGAGTGGAACTTCGGTTTGGATTTTGCCTTATTAGACAATAGACTTTCCGGTTCATTAGATGTTTATAACCGTTTAACGAAGGATTTAATATATGACTATAATGCGCAGCAACCATCTTTCGTTCGCGACAAGATCTTAATGAATGTGGGCTCAATAACGAACAAAGGCGTTGAATTGATACTGAGCGGCACCCCGGTTAAAAAAGACAACTTCACATGGAACATCGATTTGGCTGGTAGCTTGCAAAATAACCGGCTAAAACAGTTATCAAGTGATGTATTTCAGGCTAATTTCCTTGAGTTCGGAGGGCTGCCCTCTCCAGGCAATCTTGGAAACGCCATTCGTCTTGAAGAAGGAGGTAAGGTTGGTAATTTCTATGGAAAACGATTTGCGGGCTTCACAGACGATGGGAAATGGCAATTTTATAAAGCTGATGGATCGGTGGCAACTACCAGTGAAATGAATAACGACGATCTTACCATAATCGGAAATGGTGTTCCGAAATACAATCTATCCCTTAATAATACATTACGCTACAAAAACTTTGATCTTACGGTATTTTTCAGGGGTAAATTCGGTTTTGACATTCTGAATACCAAAGAAATGTATTTTGGAAACAAGAAATGGCTTCCAAATAATATCTTCAAAAGTGCCATTACTACCCATAACCAGCTGAACGATGATCCGCAATACTCGGATTACTACTTAGAAAAAGGTGATTTTGTAAAATTGGATAATGTCACTTTAGGGTATACATTCAAATTGAGTTCGAACTATATAAGAAATTTAAGAATATACGCTGCCGGCAGAAATTTAGCAACATT
Organism: Olivibacter sp. EAT-5; assembly: GCF_044784325.1. Lineage (NCBI taxonomy): Bacteria > Pseudomonadati > Bacteroidota > Sphingobacteriia > Sphingobacteriales > Sphingobacteriaceae > Olivibacter > Olivibacter sp. EAT-5. The sequence continues at coordinate 6,523,054 of NZ_CP173028.1, forward strand.
CACGGGCTACAGTGGAATAGACCCTGAAATTCAAGACACTGGTTTTACGACAGGTATAGACGGTCGTGGTTTCTATCCTCGAACCAAATCATTCACGCTTGGTGTAAATGTTGGATTTTAAAAACATAAAAAGATGAAACAACTCCTAAAAAAATCTATATATATTTCTGTATTTGGTATGATAGCAATGAGCTATCAAGCTTGTACCAAACTGGACGAAAATCCTTATAGCGAAATAAGCAACGATAAATTTCTCAACAACAGAAGAGAAGTATTGCAAGCGGCCTTACGCCCAATGACCCATATGCAATCATGGCTAGCGCCTACCGGAGGCAGTGGTTATTACTACCATTCGGAATTGTCGTCTGATCAATTGGCCTGGCCGCAAAAAGGCAGACATGGCTATGATGCAGGAGATCATTTTAGACAGCATTATCACACATGGACAGACAATGAATCTCGCACACGCGATGCTTGGATTGGAATGTGGACAGGCTTAGGTTATGTTAACAACGCGCTCAATCGGATTCAAGCAACCCCACCAGAAAAGGTTGGCATGGAGCCTGACGAACTGAATGCGATCATTGCAGAACTCAAGGTACTTCGCGCTTATAATTACATGAAAATAATGGAATTATGGGGCAATGTACCCATTGTTGAAGAAGTGTCTGAAGAAATAGCCAATCCAGAGACCAAACCACGTACGGAAGTCTTTGCTTTCATACAAAAGGAGCTTGAAGAAAATGTTCCTAATTTATTACCGCTTTCGGATGCATTAATTGGAAGAGTAAACAAGGCTGCGGGATACGCCATGCTAGCAGAACTCTATCTTAATGCTGAAAAGTGGGTAGGACAGCCCATGTGGGACGAGTGTATTGCAGCCTGTGATCAGGTTTTAAATGGTGAAGGGGGCGGCTTAGGGGGTGGTCCTAACCTGGCTGCTGATCTGACGTCTACATTTAGTAATACGAATCAACGTGCAACAGAGGCTCTTTTTCAATTTGCATATAGTCAAAAAGGAGGTTTCGCATTTGATTGGGGCGGCTTCTTTATGGGCTATGATTATATGAAAGATGTACTTAATGTCGGATACGGCGGATGGAATGCCTTCGTAGTGATACCAACCGCTTTTGATGCTTACACTGAAAACGACTTACGCAAGAAAGAGTGGTTTTTGTTCGGCCCACAATACAAATATGGCACACAAACACCGGTGTTAGGCACGGAAGAATGGAGCGGAAAACCTATTGTTTTTGTAAACAGTATCCGCCGTGAAAGCGAGGGAGACTTAACCAGCGCAGGCGGTATGGCACAAGGAGAAGAAAATAGTGGAGCTAGATTCAATAAATATAAATCCGGGACCTTACAAGATGCCAACTATCGTGAAAACCACTATATGATCTATCGTCTTACCGAAATATACTTTAATAAAGCAGAGGCCATTATGCGAAAAAATGGCGGTGTTGCCACCCAAGAGGCAGTAAATTTAATTAATGAAAGTAGAAAACGAGCCTTTTCCGCCGAAGATTGGCCTGCTGCACAATATACAACGGCAAGCTTGACACTAGATGAATTATTGGCTGAGCGAGGTCGTGAATTTATTTTTGAAGGAAAAAGACGTACCGATCTTATTCGTTTTGGAAAGTATACAACAGCCGCTTGGTGGGATCACAGACCTAGTAGTGACCCAAACCGGGAATTGTATCCGATTCCGAATACGCAAATTGCCATTAATCCAAATTTGAAGCAAAATCCGGGATACTAAACAACAGAGGCGCTCAAAAAATGAGCGCCTTTTTATCATATCCAATGATGTACCACCAATTTTACGGTCAGTTGGGAGCATGGCTTCTCAATCAAAACTCTTTGCCATCTTGACTTTAAAAGATATTCTCAACAATATTCGTTCATTATTTTTATAAATAAAACAATTCTGTTAATTTGCCTAACACAGTACCAACAAAACAGACACCAATGACCCTAGTTTACATTGCCCTATCCATTTTCTTGTTAATCCTACTGATTAATACATTCAAAGTACATCCCTTCCCTGCCTTTTTACTCGTTTCAATCTTTGCCGCAGCTACTTTAGGCTTATCTATTGATAAAATTGCGACAACATTAGAGAAAGGAATTGGCGATATTTTATCATCCTTACTAATATTAATTACGTTTGGAGCCATGTTCGGTAAAATCATTGCTGTAAGCGGTGCTGCGCAAAAAATAGCCGCGGTGATGATGTCGTGGGTGGGGCAAAAAAAAATTCAGTGGGCCATGATGATTGTTGGCTTTATCATCGGTATTCCACTTTTTTACGGAGTAGGTTTTGTGCTGATGGTGCCCCTTATTTTTTCGGTAGTCTATAAATATAAACTTCCGGCGGTCTTCATTGGCTTGCCTATGTTAGCAGCGCTGTCGGTTACGCATGGCTTTTTACCCCCTCATCCTTCACCCTCCGCACTGGTTATCCAATTCAACGCCAATATGGGTTTAACGCTTGTATATGGCTTCGCTCTTGCTATACCGGCTATCATTATCGCCGGTCCTTTCTTTGCACAATTTCTCAAAAAAATCCCATCGCAACCCTTACAGACATTCATTTCAGAAGACTTACCCGATGATCAATTACCAGGCACTTTTAATAGCTTTTTTACGGCATTGTTGCCCGTTATACTACTAATTGCAACGACATTTATCCAACATGTATTTACGTTGAGTCCAACAGTTCAACAGCTATTAATATTTCTGAGTTCGCCATCGGTGGTTTTGATGATTGTATTTTTTTATTCACTTTTCTCCTTGGGAGTCGTTCAAAAACTTAAAATGGACGATTTAATGAATCATTGTACGCAAGCGGTGAAGGACGTTGCTACCATCATTTTGATTATTGCCGGTTCAGGAGCGCTCAAAGAAGTATTTACACAAACCGGTGTAAGCGAGGAGATTGCTACTTCATTGAGAGCACTTCCGGTTCCGCCGCTTGCCTTAGGTTGGTTAATAGCGGCTATTATACGAATATGCGTCGGATCGGCAACTGTAGCGGGATTGACGACCGGATCGATGATTCTACCACTGATTCAATCCACTGGAACTGACCCTAATTTGATGGTGCTAGCGGTCGGCGCAGGTAGTTTAGCCTTCTCACATGTCAATGATTCAGGCTTCTGGATGTTTAAGGAGTACTTTAATCTGACGATCAAAGATACCGTGCTAACTTGGTCGGTAATGGAATCCATTGTTGCCATCGTCGGCCTCATCGGTGTTCTGTTGTTAAATCTGGTTGTATAAGATCAACGATTTTATCCTAATAAATTATTGGTAAACTTAATACGTATACCCGACTGGAAATTTTCCACAGTCTTAAAAATTTCCTTTAAGGTAACACGTTCAATACGTGTAATCTTATCAATATCAATATAGTTGTCCGGCTCACCCTTATCAACGATCATGCGCACCGCCTGATTTTTTAGACGCATTGTCATTAAGTAATAATAAGATAAGCTTAATTCCTGATATTGATTTTCAGTGAACACGCCCATATCTCGCAACATTTTCATTCGTTCTCCGGTATTCTCTAAAAAAATCCGATTCCGTAGAGCATAAACACGCACCAAGTCTACGATTGGGGTCATCGCTTTTTTAATATCAAAGACCTCGCGGCCTTGTACTGTTATCGTCTTAATTGGTTTAAAGAACGTTAATGGCGGCACGTATTGCAAGGCATTTTTAGCCAAATACACAAAAAACTTCTCTAAAGGCTGCTGAAGCTCTACATCTAGAAAGTCTCGAAGATTATCCATGATTGCTTTATCTCCATAAATCAATCGGCAATCAAAAAAAGTCGAAAATTTAATGGCAGTCTCCGGAAGCGATTCCTCCATCCATTTTTTATAATTGCTCTTCCAATGCGATAAGGAGTGTGTCCATTGTGGATTACTCGCCATATAGCCCCCCGTACAATACGCGAAGCCTACAAAATGCAATCGATCAGACACTTTTTGCGCAAACTCAAGGAACCATTTCCGAACTTCTTCCCGATGTTCGTTCGCCTTATCCTCATAAATTAGCGCATTATCCTGATCTGTTTTCAAAGTCTGTTCTTTACGTCCCTCGCTTCCCAACACCATAAAAACGAATTTAGAGGGTGGATTGCTCATTTCGCTCAACACTTCTTCTATTACATTCTGCGCAATTGTATCAGCAATAGCGGTTATTAATTGATTAACAATCTCAGCTTGTACACCTTTACTCAATAACTGATTGACAATGTACGGAACACGAGACCACTTCTCTTTTAACTCGATACTCGTTCTAGCTAATTTTACAGATTGAATAAAGACTAATGGCGATTGAGCTTGTTCACTCATCAATTTATTTCTGCTAACAAATCCTACGTATTTGCCTTCTGACTCTACCAGCAAATAGCGTAATTTTGTTTCATACATCGTCAGCAGCGCTTCATATATATAGGTATCAATGGAAATTGACTCTATGGCGCGATCCATAAAATAATACACAGGTTTAGTAAGATCAGCTTTTTTCGCGATCACATTATCACGCAACGTTATATCAGTAATGAAGCCGTCGATATTTCCACTTTCACTGGTGACAAACAAACAACTAACCTTATTGGCAGCCATAATACGGGCGGCTTCGTACACCGGCATGCTTTCTTTGCAGGTCACCAGCTCCCTGAAAGCTATATCACTGATTCTTCTCGAATAGACCTGTTCAGGCATCAGGTAACTTTCATCAAATGAAGGGGCTTGTTCTTTTGTATTATCCATGAGTTTTTCTATAAAACTATAGTCATTAATTGAAGTGCATATAAATGACTTATAAACGCTTGAAAACTAACGAACAGACAATTAAAGCAATCAAAAAAAACAAAATTATTAACACCGTTGATATGCTCCATGGTGACTTATCAAGAATCAGTTGTTTTGATAATTTGACTTGCTGTTCTTCAATTGTTTCTTCTGTAACTTCTTTTCTTTTGACCAGCTCAAAATAACTCTTTGCTGTGGCGTCTGCATCTAATAAAGCATTATGGGCCTTCTCCAGCTCCTTTTCAAAAAGTTCCTGGTAGAGTTCGTTTAAACGGAGGTATTTTATCCAAGGTTTTTTAACGTATCCAGAACTCGCTAACATGGTACAAAATAGGCGTAAATCGCCAAGTGGGTTTTCCATAGCGCAGCGATAAAAATCCGCCCCCAATACATGAAAGTCGAGTGCGACAAAGTGCCCCACGACTAGAGGTTTAAATTGCCGGAGATCACTGCTGAGTTTTTCCATTACGGCACAACGCGGTACTCCAAACGTTCTTAAGTATGAACCCTTTATCCGATGCACTAATTGCGCTTGCCGACTAACCACCACATCGTCTTCGTTCACATAGAAATTTTCTCGCTTGATTTCCCTTCCGTCCTTTGTAAACACAATCCAAGCGACTTGAACGGCACTTGGCCAATTATCTTTTGTAGAATATCCTACCGTCCACTTTTTGGGTAGCCCCGTTGTTTCCGTGTCAATAAATAAAAGATATTCTTGCATGCAAGAAAAATAACTCTTTTTAATAACAAGTGCAATAAGAGACGTAAAATCCTGCTGTTTATATTGAATTATTCATTGCTCGGCTATTATAAAACGAAGGTGTCTCCTACATTTGTCTTTGACAAGCATAGGAGACACCCGCTTAGTATTTATTCTATTAATCTTCCAAGATTTCGGCAACTCTTCCGATCTGCCCATCTTCGAGTCGAACTTTAATTCCTCTGGAGTGAAAGGTGGCCGATGTTAAAATATCCTTGACATAGCCATAAGTAATGTTCCCCGTACGCTGATCTTTCTTCAGGATAATCCCTACATTTTGTCCTCTAAAAATTTCCTTACGATATTGTCCGTTGCTCATACCTTTCTAAATATATTCAAGTATACACTATTTAGGCGACTTCATCTTTATACAAATATAATTCGTCCACTAAATGCAAAAAATGCATTAGCTCAAATGGTTTCTTCACGTAGGCTTCTGCTCCACATCGCTCTTTAATTTTTGCTATATCATCGGAAGCGGATACCATCGCAACCGGAATATGGCTTGTTAACGGATTCTGCTTTAATTCCATGCACAAATCACTACCCCACATCCACATGAGGCGTTCATCTAGTAGAACCAACCCAAACTTTCCGGTTCTCAAAATACTGTGCATATTTTTTCCTGTATCTATTTTAACATCGTAGCCCTCCGGTTTTAGTATATCCGCAACCATTGCCGCGAAATCCGTATCGTCATCTACGCAAAGAATATTCTTCATTTTAAATCCTATTTTTTTGATAATCATCAACTCGCATATTTTATCACCTACTTTAAGCGGTGGTTTATGCAAGTATATCAGTCTTACTTTTAAAATTTTGAAGCGGGCAAAGCCACAATGACCAATCGTCATTCACTGAGTAGACGCTTCTTTTATTAATTTATTCCGATATAATCCAAAACAACAACTCCATATGTGTTTCTATACCCATTCAAGAAATAATCGTATTGAATTATTTTTATAACGTTGGCCATCGCAACGTCAGTATGTCTTGTTATCAAATATTCAACCAAAATCTCAGCTTTAACCCACAAACAAGCCTTAAAAACACTCAACAAGTTGATTTTTAAAACCAAATCCATTTATCATTTTTTTGTTAATTTTTTGTTCACGTTGAACAGGCTCATTTATCAACTGTCAATCCCTCCCCTTGCATGATTATCCATGATATTTTTTTCCATATTTAATTTGTATAGAATGTGAGCAATTCAAGCATCTTTCGTTTACGTAAATTTACCATTAAATTACTTTGGTTTGAAGTTTGTAATATTAAGTTGTAAATAGAAAGTGGGGGAGTTTGACTACTTTATTATACAAAACATCTCCTATTTTGCTAGGCATAGGATACTATACTGCTAATGTATGAAGCAAATTGACGAAAATAAATTTTCATTTTCCGCTCGTACTTACAATAGGGAATTGGATCTGCTACTAACCGCTTTAGATACTACAAAAGTCGGTGTAGTAATAACCGATTGCTCGCAGCCCGATTATCCCATTGTCTACTGCAACAAGGCATTTGAAGAGCTCACTGGCTATTCGCGCAATGAAGTTATTGGCCATAATTGTCGTTTTTTACAAGGCAATGATGACAACGAAGAACAAAAAAAAGTCATCAAAACAGCCTTGCATCTGGGGCAGCCATGTGAAATAGAAATAAAAAACTATAAAAAAGACGGATCTGTATTTTGGAATCAACTTCGCTTACAACCAATAAGAGACGAGGAAAATAATGTTACTTATTATATTGGTGTTCAAAACGATGTTACTCGCTTAAAACTAACCAATCAGCAGCTCCGAGTAGAAAAACTTAAAGTAAAAAAAACGTTGGTTGAACATGACAACAATCTATCGGATGATGAAGGTCTCCTGACGGCCGTAATAGACACCGTTAGGGATTCCGTGTTGATTTTGACGGAGAATCTTCATATTATAAAGGTCAATAGATCTTTCCTTAAAACTTTCCATATTGCCGAGGACGAGGTACTGGACCAGCATATCCTGGGCATCGACAACGGGAAGTGGAACACTATGGGGCTACAAAACCTCGCTGAGCAATTAAGCTCAAAAAAAACAAGCATAAAGGATTATTTGTTGGAAGACTTTCCAACTCGTGTCGGAAAAAAAGTATTGAATTTTGATGCTCATTTTATATCACACACGACTAATGCAAACATCATTTTAGCGATTAGCGATATAACGGAGTTACGGGAGCTCGAGAAAAGAAAAGATGACTTTCTAAGTACAGCCAGTCATGAACTTAAAACTCCGTTAACAGCCATTACAGCGAGTTTACAATTAACACAACGGATGCTTCCTCCTGATGCAAGCGAAACACTTAAGGGAACACTCAATAAGACAAAATCTTATGTAGACAAATTGGAGCATCTGGTTATTGACCTCTTGGATGCATCCAAAATTAAAACCGGAAGAATAGAACTTACCAAACAGGCATTTGACTTTGACGCAATGATCTTAGAGGTCGTAGATAAATTACGAGGAAAATATCATGATAACCATTTCGAGGTTCAGGGAGCAGCAAGTAATTATTATATAGGAGATAGACTGCGCCTGGAGCAAGTCATCTTAAACTTATTAACTAACTCCATTAAATTTTCCCCCGTCAATAGATCAATTAATATACATCTTTCACGATTAAGTGATTTCATAAAAGTTTCAATTACCGATTATGGTTTGGGTGTAGACCATCAATATCAGAAGAAAATATTTGATTCTTTTTATCGGGTGGACGAAATACAGAAACAGTATCCCGGCATCGGTGTCGGTCTGTATATAAGCAACCAGATCATAAAAAAACATAAAGGAACCCTTTGGGTTGAAAGTACAATCGGAGAAGGCGCCACCTTTAGTTTTACATTACCCCTAAAATACCAAGATCATGATAAAGAAAATTATGATATGTGATGATGATGAAGGCATATTAGACATTACGGGCTTATTATTGGAAAGCTATGGATATCAGGTATTACTGGAGTCCAATAGCTCACGTTTGCTTCCAAGAATTTCATCGGAAAAGCCCGACTTGCTGTTAATCGATATCTGGATGCCCTTATTAATGGGGGACGAAATTGTGAGAATTTTAAAGAACAATAAAGAAACTGCTCACTTACCGATCATTATGTTTTCCGCTGGCAGAGAAAGCGAACGTATAGCATCCGAAGTTGGTGCTGACGATTATATAGCAAAACCTTTTAATATCGAGGATTTAAACAATAAAATCGTTGCGCTTGGATAAATTACTTACTATTTTTTATTTAATATCACCTTTTTCCAAAAATCCTGCATGAATCCCAAACCATAGGCAGTTAATTGAATCATAGCAGCTACCACACCAAGGCCCGCCACCCTAAGCGACTTGCTCTGAGACCAAGCGTGGAAAAAAAGTAATAAGACATAGACCCCTAGCAGAAAATTACAACACCATGTAACTAATGGAATTCTAAACAAAATAAAACCTTGTAAAAAATTCAGTGCGACGGTAAAAATTAAAAATAGCGTAAAAAGTGCCGGAAAAAAATGGACAAGTTTCAGCTCTAAGGGAAAGTGTTTGTAAATATTAATTCTAGCTCTTCCAAAAAAATGAAGCTGTTTATAAAACTGACTAAAATCAGTTCTCCGTTTGTGATAGACAATGGCTTCGGGGATTAGGCCGATCTTAAATCCTGCTCTTTGAATCCGTATACTATATTCTATATCCTCCCCTAATCTAGTCAACTTATATCCACCAACGGCCTCCCACACCTCTCTGGAAACGCCCATATTGAAACTTCGAGGATGAAACTGCCCGATATGCTTTTTATTCCCTCTAATCCCACCGGTAGTAAGGGGCGATGTCATGGAATAACTAATAGCTTTCTGAATGGGTGTAAACGACGCATGTGCGGCATCGGGACCGCCATAAGCGTCCAACTTATGAAGAGATAGATAATCGTTAACCAGCTGTAGATAGTTAGCCGGAATCAAACAATCAGAGTCGAATACAATAAAGTAATCTCCCTTTGCACGTTCGAAACCAAAGTTTCGACTGAAACCTTGCCCTTCGTTGGGTTTGAAAAAATATCGAAGATTAAGTTTATCCCGGTAGCTTTCAACGATCTTCCCGGCACTATTTGTAGATCCATCCTCAATCACCAGCACTTCAAATTCAGGATAGCCTTGCTGCACCAGTGTAAACAGAAGCTCGTCTATTTCTTGCGGTCGATTATATAAAGGAATAATAATTGAAAAGAAAATCATGCGGAAAATAAAAGCTATCTAGATCACTTTTTCTATTTGATAATTATTTCGGTCATGTGCATTGCGCGAGACTAACTCAGCAATAAAGCCGGTTAAAAATAGCTGCGTACCTACTATAATTGCAACTAGAGCAATGTAAAACAAAGGTTGATCGGTAACATTTCGATAGGAGGTACCTTTCGATATGCTGATCAGTTTATCCGAAATCAGCCAAAGAGTCATAATAAAGCCTCCCATAAAACTCAGTACACCTAGACTTCCAAAAAAATGCATCGGTCTTTTACTAAATTTGCCAACAAAAAATATTGACAGTAAGTCTAAAAAACCATTGATAAATCGACTGAAACCGAATTTGGTCGTGCCATACTTCCTAGGATAATGCTTTACAACCTGTTCTTCTATTTTTGTAAAGCCTGCCCATTTTGCAATAACGGGGATATAACGGTGCATCTCTCCGTAAACCTCTATATTTTTAACTACATCCTTTCGATAAGCCTTCAGCCCGCAATTGAAATCATGTAAGTTATTGATACCTGAAACCCTGCGTGTCACCGCATTAAAAAGTTTGGTAGGCAGCGTTTTATTTAAAGGGTCATGCCTTTTTTGTTTGTATCCAGACAACAAATCCAGCTTTTCCTCTTTTATTCGATGAAAAAGAACCGGTATCTCATCCGGACTATCTTGTAAGTCAGCATCCATGGTGATAACAACATCGCCCGATGCAGCTGCAAAACCGACATTCAATGCAGCTGATTTCCCATAATTCCGCCGAAATTTAATGGCATAAATTTCAGGATAGGTTAATTTTAGCGCCTCAATTTCACGCCATGAACCGTCTGTGCTACCGTCATCTATCATAATCACTTCGTAACTGAAGCTGTTCTCATCATTTACCCGTTTAATCCATGCCACCAATTCAGATAAAGATTCAACTTCATTGTACAAAGGTATGACGACAGATATATCCATGTGTTAATAAGCAATTATCAAATGATTTGTTTATCGGTTTATTCCTGAGGTTCTTCAGAGATTGTTTGAAATATGGGTCGTTCTTTCTTAAATAAAGCACCAAATATTAGAGCAATCACGAAAACAACAATAGTAGAGATCGCAAAACCACGCAACGTATTAACAATATTAACTTCACCTGCCTTTTCTATTTGCTCATCTATCTTTTCCAGTTGCGTGTCAATCTGCTCAGCATCAGCACCCGATTTCTCCATGTACTCAATTGAGTTATTCGCTATGTTACGCATATAGCGTTCTCTCATATCAGGCTCTATATACTTCTCAAAAACAAATCCGGAGACTGAGGAAATAAAGCTTGCCACAAGCAACATGGAAAAAACACCGATTACAGCTTGCTTAAAACTCCAATAGCCGCCGATAGTTCCTCGCAATCTAAATGTGAATAAAATAGCTAATACTAAAGGAAGAAAAAAGCCGGTGATGACCGGGCCAATAATGACCATCCAAAACGAGGAACTGGAAGCATAATAGTACATGGGAATAATGGTTAATACAATCATCAGTATTCCCACTACAATCCCTAACTTAGCTCCTTCTTTCCGTAATAAGCTGTTGTTTTCCATTTACTTTTAGTTTTTATTATAGGCCACTATAAGTGCATAAACCGCTACGTCCATTGACGGATCGCCACTAGCTCTTAGATATTCGGTAAATTGGCTTTCCGATGGATTCTGTTCGGCAAAGAAGCTCATTATCGGATAAAACAGCCCAGCCAGCTCTTGCTCCTCGCCAAGATTAGCTGCTACTCGACTTATTTCTTTATAATTGCTCTCTACTAATATTTGGTTGGCAATCATCGGTTCATAAATACGATGTTCATCTTGAAATTCATCTTCATCTACCAACAGGAATTCTTTTAGAAAATCACTTAACTCCGGCTCGATTTCCTCATCAATGCATTCTCTTAAGTATAACAGCAAATTGAGCAACTCGGTTCCCCGATCTATAGTCTGCTCTTCAATATCTTCCCACTCCTCCGATTCGAGATAATCCTCTTCCAATTTTTCGACATCTGCTGCAAAAAAGTTCATCAGCAAGAGGTCGAACGCAATTTCCCTTAAATCTTCATAAGAAGGATAAGCATCAAAACATTCGTCTAACAAATCCACCTTTTGCATATAGCTCTCATCGCTATTAAAAGCTGCGAATAAATTCGTTCGAAAAACCTCGTTTGTTCCGTTTATCTTATCAAAAGCAGAAAGTGCAGCAGTTAATGCTTTCTCAATACGTGCGTCCATCATATTAATTTAGTGTACTATATACCTTATTATTATTCACCACCAAATTTACTTTGCCCATTAAAGTAGCGCCATAAAAAGGACTATTAATCGATTTGGAATAGTTTGTATTTATATCAAAGGTCCAATTTTCTTTCGGATTAAACAAAACTAAATTCGCAGCAGCTCCAACGGTCAAAGATGGCGTCGGAAGCGATAAAATCTCGCGCGGCCTTATTGAAATTTTTTCTATTATTAAATCGATTGATAATTGTGCCTCGAGTAGCAAAGGCAAAGTAGTTTGAAGGCCGATTATACCATTTTTTGCAATTTCAAACTCTACGCGCTTATATTCTACTTCATGGGGCGTATGCTGAGAAACAATCGCATCGATCGTACCGTCTAATAGCCCTTCTTTCAATGCCTGTATATCTTCTGCTGTTCTCAACGGGGGGCTCACCTTATAATTACTATCGAAACCGGCGACACGATCATCCGTTAAAACCAGATGATGAGCGGCGACGTCACAAGTGACCTGTATTCCCTTCTGCTTGGCTTCCCTTATCAGGGATACACTCCCTTTTGTACTAATTGTGCTAAAATGAATAGCAGTGTTGTGGTAATTAGCGAGCGATAAATCTCTCGATATCATCAATTCTTCAGCAAGCCCGGGATTTCCCTTCATTCCCAAATAGGTACTCATAACACCCTCATTCATTTTTGAGTGATTTGCAATCGAAGCATCCTCCGCAAAAGACATGATCAGTGCACCGAATCCCTTGCAGTAGAGGAGTGCTCTACTCATTAGTTCTGCCTGTTGAATACTTTTATTGCCATTGGAAAAAGCAACAGCTCCCGCTAACTTCATATCATAAAGCTCTGCCAGATCATTACCCGTTCTCCCTTTACTTATAGCTCCAATCGGGTAAATAGATACCAGTTGATTTCTCGCTAAATTCAAAACCATGGATATCTCTCCTTTACTATGTAGGGCAGGCTCTGTGTTAGGTTGCATCGCTAATCCGGTAAAACCACCTGCCGCAGCAGCGGCACAACCGCTTTCAATCGTCTCCTTTGTCTCCAATCCCGGCTCGCCTAAATTTACGTTTAAATCGAAAAATCCCGGAGCCAAGTATTGTCCATTAGCGTCAATAACCGTTGCATCTTCGTCGTTTATGATATTCTTATTTTCAATGGTCTCGACCATACCCCGATTGATGAGAACATCTAGCGTTTGACCATTTTTTTCATGTCCGGGAAAGGCTAACGTGGCAGACTTTATCAGTATTTTATCCATGTAAAACAATACGTTTTTTGACAAATAAATATAAAGTGTCAGTGGCTTTCATTGAAAAGCTTGACAACATCGTGCAAAAAGGGAAAAATTGTTTTAATATAACCGATGGGGTTATAAAACTCATTGAAGAATGAAGTACAATCTGAGGAACTTTCATTAAAAAACAAAAGTACAAAATAGTCGTTAATGCTAACGAATATTTTGTACTGAATTTGATGTGCCAGTTAGCTGATACGATCGTTAGCTAACTGCGAGTTGGCCGACAATTAACCGATAATCGTATTATCCGCAATCACGGCTCGTTTCTTAATAACGATAATGCCGTCCTTCACCGTATAGGTTTCAAAGTCTCCATCCGGCAGATGTGGGCCACCTTTAATCTGTACATTGTTACCGATTGAACAGCTCTTATCTAAAATTGCAGTGTCAATATAGCAATCTTCTCCAACCCCAACAATGGGCTTGTTAGTTCTCTTTGCATCTTCAAGCTCTTCAAGGTTTTGATAAAAATCACTCCCCATCATATAGGTATTCTTGATAACCGTACCCTTCCCTATCCTAGAACGGACGCCGATAACCGAGCGTTCGATTTCCTTCGCTGCAATAATACAACCATCCGCCACAATAGCATTATAGAGTGTAGTCGCAGCCATTTTAGATGGAGGTAGCATACGGGGTCTTGTAAAAATACTCTGTTTATCAAAGAGGTTAAAGGCAGGTATTTCATCTGTTAAACCAATATTAGCTTCAAAGAAAGAATCAATGTTACCAATATCAGTCCAATAGCCATCATATTGATAGCTTATCACTTTCTTTTGATCGGTAATTGCATCAGGTATCAGTTCTTTACCGAAATCCAATCCCTGATTTTGTGTTAGCAGGTCGTTTAGTACCCCTTTACTAAAAACGTAAATTCCCATCGAAGCGAGATAAACCCTTCCCGCATCTTTCATTTCGTCACTTACCTCCGAACTCCAGTCAACAAGCAATTCTGTTTTAGGCTTTTCTATAAAGGAGGTAATATGCCCCTCATCATCAGATTTCAATATACCAAAAGAAGTAGCGTCCTTTGCGTTAACGGGAATCGTGGCAATGGTGATTTCTGCTTTCTTACTAATATGAAATTCGATCATCTCCTGGAAATCTATCTGATAGAGTTGATCGCCCGATAAAATAAGGATAAAATCATAATCGTGATTGACCATGTAACGTAAAGAGTGCCGCACGGCATCAGCGGTTCCCTGAAACCATTTATCTCCTTCAATCGTCTGTTCGGCAGCGATAATATCAACGAATCCTTTACTGAAAACACTAAAGTTATAAGTGTTTTTAATATGCGTATTTAGTGATGCCGAATTGTATTGGGTCAATACAAAAATTCGATTGAATCCCGAATTCAAACAGTTGGAAATAGGTATGTCGACTAAGCGATATTTACCGGCAATTGGCACCGCTGGCTTTGACCGTTTATCAGTTAAGGGTGCTAACCGGGAACCCCTCCCCCCTCCTAGCACGATGGATATTACCTTTGGAGTCATATTAATTAATTAGTTTTTTATATAAATCTGTATACTTGGCTGCCGATTTTTCCCAGGAAAAGTCGAGCTTCATTAATTTCTTCCTTAGGGCAGTCTGCTGCTTTTGGTCCGTTTGACGCCAAAAGTGCAAAGCGCGTTCAATGCCCTCGCAAACCCCGTTAACACTAATGTCATTAAATAAGACACCATACCCTTCTCGATCGATATCTACCACGGTATCTTTCAGCCCTCCTGTTGCATGTACTACAGGCACCGTTCCGTAACGCATAGCATACAATTGATTTAACCCGCAGGGTTCAACTCGAGACGGCATCAATAAAAAATCTGCACCGGCATATACTTGGTGAGCCAGTTCTTCATTATAACCAATAAACAAGGCCAAATGTTGTGAAAATTGTTCGCGTATTTTTAATAATGACGCTTCGATGCCCTTATCTCCTGATCCTAAAACGAAGAAATTAACCTCTCCTTCAAACCGTTCTAAAACAGATACGAGAACAGATGCTAATAGATCAGCTCCCTTCTCCAAAGCAAAACGACCGATGAATACGAACAATGGTAGACTTGCGTCCATACCGTAAGTATCACATAGGATGCTCTTATTACTTCCTTTACCCTTCTTAACAGCAGCTGGTGAAAAATTATTTTCAAGCATGGGATCGGTAGCCGTATCCCAAACCTCTGTATCAATCCCATTTACAATCCCATATGACTTCGTCCTTTCACCCTCAAAAAGGCCCTCCAAACCATTAGCTCTTACGTATAACTCATGTAAATATCCTTCTGAAACCGTCGTGTAAGCCCAACAACATTTGATTAGGGCTGCTAAGGGGTTAATTAATCCGTTCCAATCGAGCAAGCCCCATCGCCACGTATCAAAAGTGGGCATGAGCGAAGCGCTATTCCAGCTTAGCCATCCCTGATACTGTCCATTGTGAACGGTGGCAACTGTTGGAACACCCTTTAACAAGTTAAATTGATCCACATTTTCAATATAAAATGGAATCAGACCTGCATGATGATCATGGCAGTGTATAATGTCGGGCCGTTGGTAAGTTGCACATAGCCAATCCAAAGCGGCATGTTGAAAAGCCAAGAATTGTTCGCTTTCATCCGGGTAGCTATATACTTCCTCCCGATCAAGTAAGCCAGGTATTTTAATCAAAATTAACTCAAAGCCTAGCAGATTGCTGCGTTCTCGTAAAACGCTGTAATGGTAAGAGGAATTGCCTTGTTGGATGCTACCTTCGTGTAGAACTTCGAACTCATTATTCTGTACAAAAGTCTTGTTATAGAAAGGCATCACAACGGAGGATTCAATTCCAGCCTTCCGCTGATATTTGGGTAAAGAACCCAGCACGTCCGCTAAACCACCAACTTTGGCCACAGGATAACATTCCGCGGCGAAATGAATTACACGCATTTTTCTTTCGTTTTACCTTGTCCTTTTCAAAACTACACCACTTAATGGAGGTAGCGTAAACTTCGCCGAATAGGCCTTGTTCATCCAATGATAAGGTTCGGCTTTAATAGGCTCGCAGTTAATTCCACTTCCAAAATATACTTTATCGTCTGAATTCAATAGTACCTCATAAGTTCCTTTATGAGGAAGACCGATACGATAATAATATCGCACTACAGGCGTCAGATTTAATATAACAACCAAGTCATCCTTCTCCGATCTCCCTTTCCGATAATAAACAAGCACCGAATTTTCATGGTCACCCAATTCTACCCATTCAAAACCCTCCGGCGAAAAACTTTTTTCATATAAAGCGGGTTGCGTCTTATATAAATTATTTAAATCTTTCACAAAACGAAATAAGCCTTCGTGTGGCGGAAAATTGAGCAAATGCCAATCTAGCGATTGGTTGTAATCCCATTCCGCAGTTTGTCCGAACTCACCTCCCATAAATAAAAGTTTAGTGCCCGAATGCGTAAACATATAAAGATATAACGCCCGGAGGTTTGCGAAACGTTGCCATTCATCCCCGGGCATTTTGTAGATTAACGAATGTTTTCCATGCACAACCTCATCATGCGACAAGGGAAGCATAAAATTTTCATGAAAGGCGTATACGGTACTGAAAGTTATCTGTTGATGATTATACTTACGATAAACGGGGTCCTGTTTAAAGTAGTTCAAGGTATCATGCATCCACCCCATCATCCATTTCATGCCAAATCCCAAACCACCGGTAAAAGTAGGTCTACTAACTCCCGGCCAAGCCGTCGATTCCTCAGCAATTGTTTGCACATCAGCAAAATTTGCATAAACGGCTTCATTTAGTTCTTTAAGGAAACTCACCGCTTCCAAGTTCTCACGACCACCGTATTCATTCGGTATCCATTCACCTGCATTGCGCGAATAATCTAAATATAACATAGAAGCCACCGCATCTACCCTTAAACCATCCGCATGAAATCGGTCCAGCCAAAATATTGCATTACTTATCAAAAAGGCCCTAACTTCATTTCGTCCATAATTAAAGATATAGGAGCTCCAATCGGGATGATATCCCTGTCGTGGATCTTGGTGTTCGTATAAATGCGATCCATCGAATCGATACAACCCGTGAGCATCCCCCGGAAAGTGTGAAGGAACCCAGTCGAGAAATACACCAATATCGTTCCGGTGCAGTTGCTCAATGAGATACATGAGTTCTTGCGGTGGACCGTAACGAGCACTGGCGGCGAAATAGCCGGTTACTTGATAACCCCATGAAGGATAGTAAGGATGCTCCATGATAGGCATAAACTCTACGTGCGTAAAACCGGCCTCTTTAATGTAGGGTACCAATTTATCAGCAATCTGCCCGTAACTTAATAAATGATCAGGATGCTCGGGGTCTCGCATCCAAGACCCCAGGTGTAATTCATATACAGATATAGGCCTATCCAAACCATTGTGAAGATGCCGTTTCTCCATCCAATCCTGATCCTTCCATTCATACCAGGTGGTACCGACTTTAGAAGCAGTTTTTGGCGGTGTTTCCCAAACTAAAGCAAAGGGATCTCCCTTTTCCAGATTTTCTCCGGTTGCCGTCTTGATAAGATACTTATAATTGGCCCCTAAAGGCACGTCAGGAATGAAGCCCTCCCAAATACCGGAGGCATCCCATCGAATATATAAGTGGTGCAAATGGGGGTTCCATCCATTAAAATCACCAATTACGCTGACTGATCGGGCATTAGGCGCCCAAACGGCAAAATAAGTTCCTTTTCTTTCCTCTTTTTCTAGATGATGAGCACCGAACTTTTCGTATAACTTAAAATGTTTTCCTGCTTTGAAAAGACTAACATCAAAATCAGTAAACAGTGAGAATACTTCAACAGTATTATGCATATAGTGTTTTTTTACAGTTAGGTGCGCTCTATAATGATTACTTTAGCTAAAAAGCAACCTGTCCGAACTTATTTCGGAGACACATTTCATTTCTACAAAAGAGAATATTGACCGTTACGTCAAACCTTCGCCCTTCTGACTCTTTATTCGACAACAATATTCCGGAAATCTTTATCAACCTGAATAGTAGGAACCCCTTCTTCTTCTTTCCATTCAGTAATTCGATTATCAACCAATATTCTATTTATTTCAAATGGTAAACCTATAAAACTCAGTTTATAAGTTTCATATCTCTCTGTAAACAATCCATCGATCGTTTGGTTTAAGGTTAAGCTATTTTTTTCGCCTTTTAGTACAATTTTTTTCTCAAGGTAAATCTCCTGTTCGTAGGCAAACGTATCGCCATGATCTTCATAAAGGAAAGAATTCACTTCTATGTCCGCGTAATAAACTCTTAGCTTTAAACTATCAACCTGCCGAAGGTCCACGTATTGCATAACAGGATACTCGGGAATTACGGCTCCTGCTTTGATAAATAAAGGCATTTCATCTAACGGCGTTGCTATATCGTGTTCTTCCCCCCCTTTTAACACCGTATCAGACCAATAGTGATACCAGTAACCCGCAGGTAGATAAACTTTTTTGCTCACTTGTCCAGGATTGACTACAGGAGAAACCAACACCTTATCACCAAAAGAAAACTCCTCCTCTCTTGGGATATTCGATTCTATTGCCTGCTCTAGCATAGAGATCGGTCTCAGAATCGGAAAGCCATACTGCGCATGTTCCCAAAAAACCGAATAAATGTAAGGTAGAAACTTATAGCGAAGCTCGATGAACTTTTTGTTGATTGCTTCTAGTTCCGCACCAAAACTCCAAGGTTCCCGCTCTCTTGTATCGCCGGCCGAATGTGCTCTCATAAAAGGTGAGAACACCCCAAATTGGATCCACCTAGTAAACAATTCGCCATCAGGTTCACCGCTAAATCCACCGATATCTGTTCCACAAAAAGACATACCCGATACCGAAAGCCGTTGGAGCTGCAGAACACCCAAACGAAGATGTTCCCAAGTAGCCACATTGTCGCCCGTCCAGACGGAAGAATATCGTTGAGTTCCGGCATAGGCCGCTCGGGTTATAGTGAATGGTCGCTTACCATGATTCAATTTCTTAAGCCCTTCATAGGTGGCTCGTACCATCTGCATTCCATATACATTATGCGCTTTGCGATGAGAGCCCCGGTAGCCGTCGTAGTTATGTCTCACATCGTTCGGGAATGTACCACGACCAAATACAGCCGGTTCATTCATATCGTTCCATACGCCGGCTACCCCGACATCAACCAACCCCTTGAATAAACCGCCCCACCATTCACGTGTTTCGGGATTGGTAAAATCAGGAAACTGACATCGTCCAGGCCATACATGACCTTCCATAAAATAATCATCACCTCTTCTACAGAAATATTTGTTTTCTTTGCCTTCTTTAAATACCCAATAATTATCATCCACTTTAATACCCGGGTCTATAATAACAACCGTTTTAAATCCCTGATCTGCCAAGGTTTTGATCATCTTTTTTGGATTTGGGAAATAATGTTTATTCCAAGTAAAGCAGCGATAACCATCCATGTAATCGATATCGAGATATATGGCATCGCAGGGAATATTTCTGGATCGAAAACCTGCCGCTATTTCGTGTACTTTGCTTTCCGGATAATAGCTCCATCGGCATTGGTGAAATCCCAAAGCCCACAAGGGAGGTAAATAATGAGTACCTGTAATACTATGATAGCGCTTCACGACGTCCATCATATGGGGGCCATGAATGTAATAGTATTGTAGCTCACCTCCCTCCGACCAAAAGCTGGTTTGGTCATGTTTTTCAGCAGCAAAATCAAAATAGGTTTTGAACGTATTGTCAAAGAAAATTCCATAAGCCTCCCCTTTGTTCAATCCAATATAAAAAGGGATACTTCGATACAAGGGATCTTGATCAAAGGAAAATGAATAGGTGTCTGAATTCCAATTGGTCAATCTTTTACCACGCAAATTTAGGTGCGTGGGTTTATCGCCTACACCATAAAAAGCTTCTTGCTCTTCCGCAACTTTGGTACAATAAACATAATACCCCCCAAAATCCGGATTTTCTTCCCAATGCATCGGCGTGTGATCCCGATTGATAACCTGTCCTTCACGGTCCTGAAAAGATATCAAGAAATCCTTTTTATTGATGACGCAAGTCACAGTATTAGTACTTACGCTATAAGTATCCTCTTCTTCCTGAAATGCGTAAAGCGCTACATGTTGATCAGGATTTGGAACTGCATAAGAAAAATCGTCTAAAAATTGGCTATGGGGTGCTAGCCTAATCCGTATGATTTCATCACTTACCACCTTTACTTCTACAGCGGCAGAACCATCTGTAAACACGTAACTATTACCTCTTTGTACATATCCTGTGATCTTTTGAAGATACTTTTTCACAATCTGCGGCAAATCCAGTACCGGGTTATTAACATGTTGTATACCGGATTCTAACGTCTCTTCCTGAATCGGTTCAATTGCATCTTTATTAATTGTCTCAGCCATATTCCGTCAATTTCAAATTTATATAGCCAATGTACAGTATTTGCGGTATGAATGCAATAGTCTGAAAACGATTTATAATTGTTTCATTTATACTGGATATCTACGACGATCTGCCCTAAGAATTGATGTCTTTTTTTACCGCTTTTTTTACATTCACTTGGTCGAAAGAGAAGTCCGAATAATTTCAAGCGCGCGCGTTTGAAAGGCTCGTGCCACAGGATAAGACAGGAAGTTTTCGTCTGATGTAAACATAAAATCGATCTGTCCCTTAAAGCTGGTAATGGATAAGGTAGAAGGATTACCCAAAGCAAAGAGACTAGCTGGCGCGTACAAGTTTTCAATGGCAAGTGCGCCGTAGTGCTCCTCCAATTGAACACGTCCCATATTTGAAAAAGTAAAGGCGTGCGTCCCTTTGTCTTTCTTTGCATAGTTGGTTATTTGCGGTATTAACGGCGTGAGCCCTTCACTAAAAACCAACGTATCATAAACCGTTAACTTTTCCATACGTTTTGCTAATGCAACCTTTAACATCTCCGCTTGTTGCCAAATGTTTCGAGCGGAACTTTTTTTCAGATGTAGGGGGACCATTGCAGGAAAAGCAAAGAGCATGTCATTTTTTACTTCCTTAATAAATCTTCTCATATCGATCGAACAAAAGAGTTTTACACATCGCCTTCTGCCATCAACATCACCATAAGCAGTCAAAAATACGGCGCTCAAAAAGGCATGGATAGAAAATCCTTTAAGCTTGCATTGTTCAAGAATCGCTTTTGATTCTTCTTTGCTTAAATTCCAATGAATAAAATAGGGGTTACATCGATTGATTTCTTTCTTAAAGGAGGCAAAGCGTAATGCCGTTTTTACTATCATTGGAAGGCATTTGGCGATAAACCTGTTACCCTTATTACGTTTTACATGCTCCGGGATAAAATCGAGCACAGACGAAAATCGGTCATAGCTACCAATATCCATTGCAGGGTTCCCTAATACACAGAGGGTCTCATTCATTAAATTCAGCACGGATCTGCCATCACAAATACAATGGTGGCCAACAAACATTAAGTCTGAAAGAATCTCGCCTCTAATCCACACAACACGTAAAAGTAAGCTATCAGTGGCATCGAAGGGGGCGAGACATTCCCGCACGAATTCGCTTTTCCAATCGTCGTCGGTAAGACGGTTAATAACTCGGACTTGAATATCTTTTTTTATTGTAGCTTGGACAAAATAGGGCGCACTGCTAACATCTTGCTCAATGTGAACATTTAAAAGAGGATGTCTCCGTTGTACTTTATCGAGAGCCGCCTGTAAACATGCCTTACTAAAGCTTCCACGAATCGTAACCGTCGTAACGACATTATTGGCAATGGCACCGCCAGCATATAAAGTTCCTTCCAGAAAAGTTAATTTTCTTTTCATTTGCTTATAATAGGCTATGGGACCAAACTAATAGGCAAGGTCAATGTCTCATAACACGAGGCATTCATCCCATATTTAATGTGAAGATAAGTAAAAAACCTAAAAAGTGAAGTACTATCGTTTTTGTTACACATGAATTTTTGCTAATAAAATTCACCTTTTATTTGCAAAAACAAAATTGAATCCTATATTTGCAACATTCTTCTTAACAAAGAAGTTCAGAATAAGAAAATGTTAAAAGTCTTCACACATCACGTACATTTCCATCATCGCCCTTGTGGCGATATGTAATAAGTATGTTTCTACGTGAAGCAGTTAAACCCCGATTCATTTACTTTTTTATATTCATCTGCATGTGCTTTGATACATGTAATAAAATATTATACTATCCATGTCATCCTTAAAAATAGCTATCCAAAAGTCGGGTAGATTAAACGAAAAATCTGTAGAGTTATTAAAAAACTGTGGCCTAACTTTCGAAAATTATAAAAGCTCACTCATATCTTCCGTATCCAATTTTCCACTGGAAATTCTTTTCTTACGGGATGATGATATACCGGAGTACGTTCAAGATGGGATCGCCGATTTAGGTATTGTCGGTGAAAATGTGATTAGTGAAACTGGAGTCAATGTACATTTTTTGCAACGCCTTGGTTTTGGAAAATGTACTTTGAAGATTGCCATACCAAATGAAAGCGAATTAGTACAAATAAATGATTTAGAGGGGCGAGCCATTGCCACTTCTTACCCCAACATCCTAAAAAAATACCTTTCTGACAATCAAATTAATGCAACCATTCGCACCATATCCGGATCAGTTGAAATTTCGCCTGGATTAGGATTAAGTGATGCTATATGCGATATCGTTTCCACAGGAGGCACCTTAAAAAGTAATGGCTTAAAACCTTTTGCTGACGTTATGTCATCTGAGGCCATCCTAATCGGCAAAAATGGAATCGAAAAAGAAGAAGCTGTGAAAGAGCTAATGCAGCGAATTCAATCCGTTTTGAAGGCAAAGGAAACTAAATACGTTGTACTTAATGTGAAAAGAGAAAATCTTCAAATAATAGTAGACCTGCTCCCCGGCGTAAAAAGTCCAACGGTGGTGCCTCTTGCCGAGGAAGGTTGGGTAGCCGTCCATACGGCCATACAAGAGCGTGACTTTTGGGAAAAAATAAATAAACTCAAAGCCGCCGGTGCTCAGGGAATTGTTGTCATGCCCATTGAAAAGATTATTATGTAATTGGACCCAAGATATTGGTAGCAAGACGTATGTAGCAAGATGCAAGACAACCGTATAAGAAGGTGAAGAAAAATAACGTCTACCTGTCCTGATACTTTCGTCTTGATACTTTATCCTAATACAAGTAAAGCATGTTAAACACATATAACTATAAGGAGCTTTCCCCTGATGCATTAAGCCAGCTGATTATTCGCAATACAGATCCGGCTCATACCATTCAGGAAACGGTTGACAATATTATCCAAAATGTCCGACAGAAGGGCGATGCCGCACTGTTTGACTTTACGGAACGGTTCGACAAAGTTAAACTGGATCGCTTGTATATTGAAGAGGACGATATTCAGTTACTAGCAACCAGCATTGGTAGAGACCAGCAAAGGGCGTTGGAAATCGCTTTTAACAACATTTACAAATTTCATCAAAATCAATTACGTAAGGAAAAGAAGATCGACACGATGCAAGGCGTCACGTGTTGGAGGGAGGCGCGCCCCATTGAGCGTGTAGGACTTTACGTTCCCGGTGGGTCGGCTGTACTTCCAAGTACTTTTCTTATGCTTGGTGTTCCTGCTCGAATCGCGGGATGCAAAGAAATTGTCGTATGTTGCCCCCCACAAACCAGTGGACTTATAAATGGCTATATTGCTTATTGTGCATATTTATTAAAAATTAAACGCATTTATCTGGTCGGCGGTGCCCAAGCGATCGCCGCCATGGCATATGGCACTGCAACCATTCCGAAAGTTGACAAGATTTTCGGTCCGGGCAACCAATTTGTAACAAAGGCTAAAACCATTGTACAAGCTACCACGAATACGGCGATCGACATGCCCGCCGGCCCCTCGGAAGTACTCATTATAGCTGATAAGACGAGCAATCCTATTTATGTAGCAGCCGATCTGCTTGCACAGGCTGAACATGGAAAAGATAGTCAAGCTATCTTGGTTAGTGATAGTGAATCCCTTATAGAACAAGTTAATCAAGAGCTAGCTAAACAGGTAGAAGCGCTCCCAAGAGTTGAAATAGCTAAAGCGGCCATCGCTCATTCCTATGCCGTGCTTTGCAGTGATTTAACACAAGCGATGTCGTTCAGCAATGCCTATGCCCCGGAGCACTTAATTCTTGCGCTCGATGACTGGCAATCTATTATAAACAAAATAATCAATGCCGGATCGGTTTTCTTAGGGCACTTAACACCTGAAAGCGTGGGAGATTATGCTTCAGGAACGAATCACACGTTACCGACAAGTGCTTATGCAAAGGCTTATTCCGGTGTGTCAGTAGATTCTTTTATTAAAAAAATAACTTTTCAACACATTACGCCAATTGGAATAAACCAATTAGGTCCTACCGTTGAAATATTGGCAGAACTTGAAGGATTACACGCACATAAAAACGCTGTAAGCGTTAGATTAAGGCATAAACCTGAGTAGCATTTTTTTACCACCCCTACGGGTGGCAAGCTTTTTACATTTTACTTTTTACTTTAAAAATGACCATCAACATTCAAAACCTGTTAAGGGACAATATTAGAAAGCTTACACCTTATTCTTCCGCTCGTGACGAATTTAAAGGAGAAGCTTCTATCTTATTAGATGCAAATGAAAATGCATTTGGTTCACCTTTACCTGTAAATTACAACCGATATCCGGACCCACTACAATTAAACTTAAAGGAAAAAGTCAACCAAATCAAAGGTGTTCCTACGGAACATATTTTTGTTGGCAATGGAAGCGACGAAGCAATTGACCTTCTATTGAGGGCCTTTTGTCGCCCGGGTATAGACAATATTATTATTGTTCCGCCAACCTATGGAATGTATGAAGTATCCGCCAATATCAATGATGTTTTAATTAAGCGCGTCCCGCTGACGACAGAATTCCAGTTAGACCTTAATAGCATAGCTGAGACGATCGATGAAAACAGTAAAATTATTTTCATCTGTTCGCCCAACAATCCTACCGGGAATTCGATCAATAGAGCAGATATAGAAACGCTGTTGAATAACTTCAACGGTATAGTAGTGGTAGATGAAGCCTATATAAACTTCGCCAAACAACGATCTTTTATACAAGAGTTGACAGAATATAATAACCTGGTAGTGCTGCAAACGCTTTCTAAGGCTTGGGGATTGGCGGGATTGAGAATAGGAATGGCTTTTGCGGCCCGCGATATCATTGATGTGCTTAACAAAATAAAGCCGCCATACAACATTAACGAAGCGTCTCAAACACTTGCAATACAAGCTCTTGAAAATGTAGACGAAATCAACACATGGATAAAGACTACCGTCAGAGAAAGAGAGAAATTAGTTAAAGACCTCTCAACGCTCCCGCTTATACAATACATCTATCCTTCGGAGGCAAATTTCATCTTGGTAAAAATGACTACCCCTCGGGAAATTTACAAATACCTTGTTGAACTAGGCATTATTGTACGCGACCGATCGTCGGTCATATTATGCGAAGGATGCCTACGTATAACTATAGGCACTCCCGAAGAAAACCAGCAACTCTTACATGCACTTCGCACGTATCCGTTGGTTAATGGTCAGTAGAATAGTACTTTTGGATAATAAAACAGAAAGCTAAGCAAACACAACGGTGGCGTGCTTGGCTAGATTGTAAAGAATGATCGATAATATGGCTAGTAGCAATAATAAAAAGCGAATTTTGTTCATCGACCGCGATGGAACATTGATTATTGAACCGGAAGATGAACAGATAGATTCCTTTGAGAAACTTAAATTTTATCCCGGGGCATTACAATACTTACCCCGGATAGCCAAAGAATTGGACTATGAATTAGTTTTAGTGACTAATCAAGACGGTTTAGGTACCGATTCGCATCCTGAAGCCAATTTTTGGCCTGTACACCGCTTCATTATGGAAACTTTCGCCGGTGAAGGCGTGCACTTTAGCAAAGAGCACATCGATCGTACTTTTCCACATGAACAAGCGGAAACCAGAAAACCAGGCATCGGTATGCTAAAAGAGTATTTTGATACCGAAAAGTATGATTTAGCGAACTCCTATGTTATAGGTGATCGGATTAACGATGTGCGTCTTGCACAGAATCTAGGTGCAAAGGCTATCTGGTTACGAAATAACGACGCACTTGGAGCAAATGAAAACCTTCTCGTTGATGCCGGTGTTATTGCCTTAGAAACAACCGAGTTCAAAAAAGTGTATGAATTTTTGAAAGTTGGCAATCGCGCGGCGGTGCATCAACGAACAACGAATGAAACAGATATTTACGTCTCTGTCAACTTGGATGGGAAAGGTCAAGCGGCAATCGAAACAGGTCTTCCATTTTTCGATCATATGCTTGATCAATTAGCTCGCCACGGAAGCATGGACTTGACGATAAAGACAAAGGGCGATCTTCACATCGACGAACATCACACAATCGAAGATACTGCCTTGGCATTGGGAGAAACGATATTGAAAGCACTGGGTGATAAAAGAGGCATCGAACGATATGGTTTTTGTTTACCGATGGATGATTGCCTGGCACAAGTAGCTTTGGATTTCGGGGGAAGAAACTGGCTGGTATGGGAGGCGGAATTTAAGCGCGAAAAAATAGGTGAAATGCCTACAGAAATGTTTATCCACTTTTTTAAATCCTTTTCAGATGCAGCTAAATGTAATCTGAACATTAAAGCAGAAGGACAAAATGAGCATCACAAAATCGAGGCAATTTTTAAGGCTTTTGCCAAAGCGATTAAAATGGCGGTAAAAAGGGATCCCGACCGAATGGAACTTCCCAGTACGAAAGGTGTGCTTTAAAGGTTTAGGGTGTAAGGTGTAGGGTGAATGTAGCGGTTTGAGTAGATAGTAATAATATTGGTAATTTTTTAGAGCTGATAGCTGTGTGCTAAAGGCGAATAGCTAAACATGATTGGAATAATAAACTACGGTGCGGGCAACATTTTTTCGTTGACTGCCGCGCTCGATCGGCTGAGCTTAAAATATGGTATGGTTAATGCAGGAGATAATATGGATCGATATAGTCACATTATTATACCCGGCGTTGGCCATGCAGGAGCCGCCATGCAGAAACTGCAAACATCAGGACTAGTTAATTCGATAAAGGCTCTGACAAAACCGGTGTTGGGAATTTGCGTCGGCATGCAATTACTGACGCGCCATTCGGAAGAAGGAAATGCTCAATTATTGCATATTATGGATATTGACACACTGCATTTTGCTCATAAGATCCCCTATAAAGTTCCTCACATGGGATGGAATAGCGTGAATTCAAGTTATGATAATAACCTTTTTAAAGGAATACCGGCTGATGCATATTTTTATTTTGTCCACTCTTATTTTATCGAATATAATCCTACTTTTACACTCGCTTATACAACGTATGGTCTTAAGTTTTCTTCAGCTATACAGTTTAACAATTTTTATGGAGTCCAATTTCACCCTGAAAAATCAGGAGAAGCAGGAGAACAATTATTAAAAAATTTTTGTACAATCTAATCAAGAAAAGTCATGTATATTATTCCAGCAATCGATATATTGGATAAAAAGGTAGTTCGTTTACGAGAAGGTAAATACGATGATATTACCACCTATGATATCAGTTTGGAGGAGATGATAGAAAAATATCAGTCGAACGGCACCGAATTTGTACATATTATTGATCTCAATGGCGCAAAAGGCGATTTCAGCAATCAACAGTATCTTTTTGACATTATCAAAAAAACCGACATGAAGGTTCAGTACGGCGGTGGGGTCAGAAGCATCGATAAGGTTAAGGAATTGATTGACTCCGGTATACATCGCGTCATCGTTGGAACGCAAGCCATCACCAATCCGGAGTTTTTAGATGAGCTTAGCCACCTTTACTGTAATGGGATCAAATGTTCCGATCACATTGTAGTTGCTATAGACGTACTAGACGAGGTCATTAAATATTCGGGCTGGATGGAAAGTTCACCTTTAAAGTTAATCGATTATATAGACAGATGCCTTGGTTTGGGCTTCTTCAGGTTCCTTTGCACAGACATCAACAAGGACGGAAAACTTGGCGGAGCGGGTATTGATTTGTATAAAAAACTTTTAGATCACTCCCCTATCATCAAATTAATTGCCTCCGGTGGTATCAGTTCCATGGATGATATCAAAGCCCTCGACGAACTTCGGATAGAAGCATGTGTTGTTGGAAAAGCCATATACGAAAATAGAATAAGTATTGAAGAGATAAAAGAATGGAACCTTCGCTCACTGATCAATTTTTAAATACGGGCGTTGCTAAGCGTATTATCCCTTGCTTGGATGTAAAGGATGGGAGAACCGTTAAAGGAGTTAACTTTGTCGATTTACGCGATGCGGGTGATCCAGTTGAGCTGGCATGGCAATATTCCAAGCAAGATGCTGATGAATTGGTTTTTCTGGATATAACCGCCACGCACGAAAAACGCAAGACAACGATTGATATGGTCAAAGCCGTTGCGAGAAATGTGAATATTCCTTTTACCATTGGCGGAGGCATACATGAGATTGGCGATGCAGATATATTATTAAATTCCGGTGCAGATAAAATTTCCATTAATTCTGCAGCTGTTAGAAATCCAGGATTAATCGACGAACTGGCCGATGCATTTGGTATTCAATTCGTTGTTGTCGCTATTGACACGAAATACGTTGACGGCAAAAATTATGTTCACCTCAATGGTGGACGGATAAAAACGGATATCCTTACAGAAGAGTGGATAAAGGAGGCCGAAAGCAGAGGCGCCGGCGAAATATTACTCACATCCATGGACCATGACGGAACAAAGAATGGTTTTGATTGCAAGTTACTCCGTACTGTTAATCAGAGCTTAAGTATACCTATTATTGCCTCCGGCGGAGCGGGCAATCAACAACATTTTGTAGATGTTTTCTTAGAAACACAGGTAGATGCTGCTTTAGCAGCTTCCGTTTTTCACTATGGGGAAATTCGTATACCTGACCTGAAGGGAACACTGAGAGCACATGGTATAGAAGTCCGTTAATGTAATTTATTTTAAAAATGCTAGATTTTAATAAAGGAGCAGGCTTAGTTCCCGCTGTCATTCAGGATTATCAAACATTAGAAGTACTTATGCTGGGTTACATGAATGAAGAGGCATGGGAAAAGACGCAAAAAGAACAACGTGTCACCTTCTTCTCACGCACTAAGAATCGCTTATGGACAAAGGGAGAAGAAAGCGGTAATTACTTAGAGCTGGTTGAAGCGTCTGTTGATTGTGATAACGACACCCTACTAATTAAGGTAAATCCAAAAGGCCCAACCTGTCATACCGGATCTAGAAGTTGCTTCAAAACTGATTTTAATCAAAATTTCATTTTTCAATTAGAAAAAATTATTGATGATCGCTTTATCAATCCTAATGAAAGTTCTTATGTAAACAAACTGCGGGACAAAGGCATTAATAAAATCGCGCAAAAAGTGGGAGAAGAAGCTGTAGAGACCGTTATAGCTGCACTGAAAGAATCAGACATGGATTTTATTAACGAATCATCAGACCTGATCTTTCATTTACTTGTTCTATTGAGAGAAAAAAACATCCCCTTGGTACGTATTGCTGAGAATTTAGCTAAACGGCATCATAAATAGTCATGAACAGAATAGAGGTTAATAAGAAATATACTTTATCAGGGCATCAAAATCCGATCTTTGCCGTTGAGACGGGAAGTACTCCCTCTATGCTGTTCACGGCAGGCAATGACAAAGGTGTGGTGGAATGGGATCTCGATGTAGGTAAATTTAAAAGAATACTCC
This sequence comes from Olivibacter sp. EAT-5, assembly GCF_044784325.1. Classification (NCBI taxonomy): domain Bacteria; kingdom Pseudomonadati; phylum Bacteroidota; class Sphingobacteriia; order Sphingobacteriales; family Sphingobacteriaceae; genus Olivibacter; species Olivibacter sp. EAT-5. The sequence goes on from NZ_CP173028.1 coordinate 6,553,359, forward strand.
TCCCTGTAAAAAGCTCTGTATATGCGCTGCACTACCTTCCTGCCGGCAAATTACTAGCCATTGGCGAAAGAAGCGGTTTGGTGACTATTGTGGATGTTGAAAAACATTTGGTGGTGGCTAGACTGCAACATCACGAAAAGCCGATTTTCGGGATACAGGCCTTCCGTACAAAACCTGAGCTGATTGTGTCGTCAGAAGATGGTACGGTATCTATCTGGGACACTGTGAATTTCAAGTTGCTATATCATTTCAATGTGTCTGCAGAAACGGTCCGCTGCATTGCACTTAACCGCACCGAAGATACCATCGCGTTCGGTGCAAAAGACAGTAAAATAAGATTATTTCATGCCCGGGACTATCTGCAATTTCAAGAAATCAATGAGCATAGTGCCGCCATTACTGCACTCACATTTTCTCCCGATGGCAACTTTCTATTAACCGGCGGACGCGACGCACAATTAAATGTATTCGAGACAAAAGATTTTTTATTAAATAGAAATATCACGGCACATATGTTTAGCATTTATGGCATCGCTTACCACCCAAGCTTTCCCTTATTTACTACCGCGAGCCGCGATAAAAGCATTAAGATATGGCGCGCCACGGATTATTCCTTAATGAAAAATATTAGTTTGGAAAAAGGGTACGAAACGCATCGTTTATCGATAAATAATATAACCTGGATCAACGATCATACCTTCGCCTCAGTAAGCGATGATAAAATGGTCCTTATTTGGAATACAGAGCTTATTTAGCACGCTTTTCGGGTTCCTTATTATCCAGCTTAATTTTCTCCTTGGCCGCGGAGCTTAAATCTTTATACTTATTATAAGAATCCATAATGTATAGACGGAGGGTCTCGTCATTCGCTTCCTGAATGAATGACGCTTTCGGACGATATTTTGCCATAAATAAGCTCAAATCTTCTCCTCTTAATGGTGTCAAGCTTGTAATCAACTCCTCTGTAAATCGCGCATCTATAATCCGATTATTACTTTCTACTTCCAACATTCTATATTGTCTTCGGGCGTTACGAGCGCCCTTCCCAAATATGCGTGAGGGAGAAAAACCAATTCCTCCCATACGCTGTGTACCATTTGTGCTACTTCCTCCTGAAACTGTATTCGCAAACTGCCCTTCTTTTCTCAAACGTTCTTTCTCTTCGGCAATCCGGCTATTAGTCAAAGCGTTAATATTGACCTCATCCAACATTCGAGGATCGTTAACGGAGGTGAGGTATACTCTTTTTAAAGCAAAATCTGTTACTACTAAACTGTCCGTACGGTAACCTGGGTAAGAAAACACCAGAATATCATCCTTATCGGCTCGAAGAGAAAATTCCCCTGATCTATTACTACGCGTACTATCATGCTTATTTAAATTCTTCACCGAAACCTCCGGCATTAGCTCGTTACTCTTATATTCCAGCACAATCCCTCTAAAACGATCCTGAGCACTTACGGTAATAACACTAGCCAATAGCAAGGAAAATAATATAAAAGGCTTTATCATATATTCAATGAATCTGGTATTTTCAGGTACAAACTAAACAGTTTTTGGCGAAAAGTGTTAGCTAAAACATAAAATTTAACATTTATTGCACATCGGTCCAATTATTATTGGCAGGATTAATGTCCGGAAAAACTTTATCAGGATCAATAACAACCGATTTAAGCCTTTCATTTGTAGCCACTTTAAATGAGAATGTCTGATTTCTTTCCCAAATTTCTACCGGAAGCTTTATCCGCTGCTTGTTACCGTTTGCTGATACAATTTCAACTATGAGCGGCATAGGCATTTCCTCGAGATTGGAAACGGTGATGATCGCACCTTTGGCAGGATCGTTTTCTACATATTTCACGCCTTCAACCGCTTGATCCAATTTCCAATTATACTGAAACCATGACCGCCAAAACCAACTTAAATTTTCGCCTGCCACGTTCTCGATGGTTCTAAAGAAATCAAATGGTGTAGGGTGTTTATAGGCCCAATAGTCAATATAAGTTTTAAAAGCCCTATCGAATCGTTCCTCGCCCAATATATGTTCGCGCAAAATTGTTAATGCCAACTGTGGCTTCCTGTAGGCAAGTGTCCCTATATTACTTTCCTTCATATTTTGTGGAGACGACATAATAGGTTCAACGTCATCGCTAAAATAAACACGCGCCAAATCATGTCCATTGTATTTCGCTGTTCTGTATTCACCGTTATTAAACGCTTCTTTTGATAGGGTATTGATAAAGCTATTGAATCCTTCATCCATCCAGGCATACAGACGCTCGTTACTTCCCACAATCATAGGAAACCAGATATGACCAAATTCGTGGTCTGTTACGCCCCACAGGCTGCTTGCTTTGGCGGTGCTTCTACAGAAAACAATTCCCGGATACTCCATCCCTCCTATGTTCGAGGCAACATTTACGGCAATCGGATAAGGATAGGGATACCATTTGCTTGAATAATATTCTATAGATGATTTCGTATATTCTGTTGATCGTTCCCACGCATTATTACCATTACTTTCCATCGGATAGGCAGACACGGCCATTGATGTTTGTCCGTTAGGTAAGTTAATTTTTGCGGCATCAATAATAAACGAGCTCGATGAAGCCCAAGCAATATCTCTGCTACGATTAAGTCTAAATCGCCAAGTCAGTTCTTTTTTGCCCTGTGGCCTGGATGTTGGGTTTGTCACTTCTTCACCGGAACGGATCATAACAGTTTTATCGCTTTTTTTAGCTTTTTCCCATCTTTTTAGCTGCTCCTCGGTATAGACTTCATCGGGATTTAACAGCTCTCCTCCACAGACGACAATATGTTTGCTAGGAGCCGTAATTTCAACATTGAAATCACCGTATTCTAAATAAAATTCGCCCGGACCTGTATAAGGCTGTACATTCCAGCCTAACACATCATCATAAACAGCCATTCTGGGATACCATTGTGCAATGGCGAAAATATCCCCATGGGCAGTTTGCAGTATGCCGGTTCTATCTGCGCCATAATCCGGTATCGTATAGCGATAATGGATGGCAAGCTTGGTGTTTCCTCCCGTTGCGTCCAAAGCTTCCGGTAAGAAAACTTGCATTCTTGTATCATTGACCTGATAAGCTATACTCTTACCATCGGCTCCTTTAACAGCCTCAATCGTATAGCCTCCGTCAAAAGGTGTATCATGCGAACCGTATCTGCTTTTTCCTACCGGAACGATCTGTGCCCCGCGACTCTTTTTCGAGAAAAGGTTTTGATCCAATTGTAACCACAGGAAGTCAAGCCTATCCGGACTGTTATTGGTATAATCTAAATATACAACGCCTTCTATCTCTTTGCGTTCCTCATTCAAGCGAACTTTTATTGTATAGTTAACACGATTCTGCCAATATTTTACGCCAGGTTTCCCGCTAGCTGACCGATATTCGTTTCCATTTTGGGTATAAAAGATCGGGGCAAAGGCTTTTTCATAATCGTATTTGCTTGGCGCAGGGACAGTCTGACCAAAGGAGGTCCCTATCGTAAGAATAAAAGCAATGAGCGCAATGAAGGGTTGTTGTTTTAGCATACTTATAAATCGAAAAATAATTTGTAAGGCAAAAATTTGCCTTGGCTTTGACTATAAGCCGCTAATATAACTTTATTTTTAAGGCTGCCTATAAAAATAAAGGCTTAAAATATCTATTTTAAGCCTTTGTAACAATTATTTTAGTTTATCTTGGTATTCCTTTTCGTCAAACCCAAGAATCAGGCCTTTCGGCGATTCAATAACCGGTCTCTTAATAATGCTGGTTTTTGCTTGCATCAATTTATTGGCCGCTTGCTGATCTATGACTGCCGTTTTTTCCGCATCGCTTAAACTTCGCCAAGTTGTACCTTTTTTATTTACTAAGGATTCCCAGCTCACTTCCTTTTCCCAACGTGCTAAAGTATCTTCACTGACACCTAACTTCTTGAAATCCTGAAATTCGTAAGAAACGTGGTTCTTATTTAACCAATCCAATGCTTTCTTTACCGTGTTGCAGTTTTTGATTCCGTAAACTTTCATATTTTTAATATTTAACACTTAGGTATTAGCTAATGGCTAACCCCTACAGCTTTAACTACAGTTATTTATTAAAATTTGTCATTGTCAATTCCAAGCCTACCGTTACGAAACTCTTAATTGCTTCCACGGAATGTGCAATAAGTGCCGGTAAGTCGGCTTTTTCTTCTTGATCGAATGGTCCTAAAACATAATCTATTTGCCGCCCCTTTGGGTAGTTATCACCAATACCAAAGCGCAAACGTGGGTATTGCTGTCCTCCACAAAGGGCTTCGATATTTTTGAGTCCGTTATGTCCGGCAGCACTCCCTTTCGGTTTGATACGAACGCTTCCAAAAGGTATAGCTAAGTCATCCACAATAACCAAAACATTGGAAATAGGTATTTTAAGCTCATGCATCCAATAGTTAACAGCCTTTCCACTCAAGTTCATATAAGTAGTGGGCTTAATGACATGAACGGTTCTACCCTTATGTTTAAATTCCGAATAAAAAGCATATTTCAAGGTAGAATACCCGGCACCAAATTCTTTTACGAGTTCATCCGCTACCATAAACCCTATATTATGTCTTGTGTCCGCGTATTCCTGCCCGATATTACCTAAACCAACGATTAAATATTTCATTTTTACCCTATAAAAAAAGCATCCGATGCTGATCACCGGATGCTTTTGGTAAATTCTTAAAAAGATTTTTATTTTTTACCGGCTTTAGCAGCTTCCTGTTCAGCTTGTTTTAATGCACGCGACATAATTACTGAAACGATCGTATCATCAGCATTGTTAAGGATTTTAGCATTTTTAACTTCCACCGCACCGACACGTACTGACTTACCTACTTCTAATGACTCCAAGCTTACTTCAATCACTTGAGGCATATCTTTAGGTAAGGCTTTTACACGTAATTTACGCAATTTCTGAACCAACTTACCTCCCATTTTTACACCGGGTGATGTGCCTGTCAAGGCAATAGGAATATTCATTGATACAGCTTTATCATCACTTAAAGCCAAAAAGTCAACGTGAATAATTTGATCCGTAAGCGGATGATATTGTGCTTCTTGAACGATTGCTTGATACTTCTTTCCGCTAATTTCAAGATCTACGAAATTAACTTCAGGTGTATAAATCAAAGGTTTCAAATCAGCTGCGGACACAGCGAAGTGATATTGTTCACCACCTCCGTAAAGAACAGCAGGCACCTTACCGGCGTAGCGTAATTCTTTTGCGTCTCTTTTCCCTACGTTCTCTCTAGGAGAACCGCTAATAGCAATTGATTTCATTTATTTGTATTTATTAATTTTTTATACGTCTAGAATATAATGATATACTCCGTTTTTCAAGGCTGCAAAGATAGAAAAAATTTTGATCGATTATCTATTTTGATCAAAAATTTTGAACAGATCACTTATTGATCCGTGCTCATTGATGTTTGTTATCGCACGTGCAAATAAGTCAGCCGTCGATAACACCTTGATTTTGCTGCTCTCTCCCTTTAAAGGAATTGTATCGGTAACGATCAATTCGCTTAATACCGAGTTCTCTACCGTCTCGTAAGCCTTGCCGGAAAGGACGGGATGCGTACATACAGCCCGTACGCTGCTGGCACCATTTTCCATGATGAGGGAAGCTGCTTTTGACAAAGTACCGGCGGTATCGCAAATATCATCTATTAACACAATATCTTGCCCCGTTACATCGCCGATAATAGACATTGATTCAATCTCATTCGCCCGCTTGCGCTGTTTATCGCAAATAACCACTTCGGCATTAAAGTATTTGGCGAAGGTTCGCGCTCGGTAAGAACCGCCCATGTCAGGCGAAGCTATTGTAAGATTGGGAAGATTCAGCGATTTTATATAAGGCACAAAAATGCTCGCCGCATCTAAGTGGTCAACAGGTATATCGAAGAAACCTTGAATTTGAGCGGCATGCAGATCCATTGTCATAATCCGATGAGCCCCCGCAGCTGTCAACAAATTTGCGATCATCTTCGCCCCTATAGCCACCCGAGGTTTGTCTTTGCGATCCTGACGGGCAAACCCAAAATAGGGCACCACTGCCGTTATATAGTGGGCAGATGCTCTTTTTGCAGCATCAATCATTAAAAGCAATTCAAATAAGTTATCAGTGGGCTGATAGGTAGACTGAATCAAAAATACGTCGCTACCACGAACCGATTCGTTATAAAAAGGCTGGAATTCACCATCACTAAAGCGAGACAAAGTCATCTCACCTAATTCCTTTCCATAAGCTTGAGAGATTTTTTGAGCCAGTTCTTTGCTACCAGATCCGGCAAATAATTTAACCGTGTTAAATTGAAGAGGCATGAGTGCGGGTTTGGTGTTTAAAAAAATTCGGGCCGTTTTAAAACGACCCGAGTTCTCTTTTGTTATGTTGCCCGACCAGGATTCGAACCTAGACAAACTGAACCAAAATCAGTTGTACTACCTTTATACTATCGGGCAATCCTTTGTGTTTATCAGCCTTCTGCCGTAAACGGAGTGCAAATATAAAGCGATATTCTAAATACTCAAAATATTTTATTCATTTTTTTTCGCTTTTTTAGCACCTACTTGAATATCAAGCGGATTTTTTTCACTACCCCTTTTTTTACTTTTTACTTTTTAATTTTTCCTTTATATCAATACTAATACTTATTTTCGGCACTTAATTGTATTATAATGATATATTATGCGTTTATCCTAACAAGGTATGGGCATAAAAGAATGAAATAAACAATAGTAACTGATGGATTATAACAAAACAAACAATTTACTTGGATGGATAACATTTATGGTGTCCACCTTAGTTTATGTGTTAACCCTAGAACCTACAGCCAGTTATTGGGACTGTGGTGAATTTATCGCAGCGGCCTATAAGATGCAGATTGTGCATCAGCCCGGCGCCCCACTTTTTTTGATGTTGCAAAATATCTTTAGCAATTTGGCTTTCGGCAATAAAGAGTCCATTGCCTATTGGATGAACTTTGGGTCTGCTGTTTCCAGTGGCTTAACCATTCTGTTCTTGTTTTGGACCATCACCGCGTTAGCGCGTAAAGTACTATGGAGAAGCGGTACAGAACTTACACAGGGGAATCTCATTCAAATTATGGGTGCAGGCCTTGTGGGCGCTTTGGCTTATTCCTTTTCAGACACTTTTTGGTTTTCTGCTGTGGAGTCCGAAGTGTACGCTATGTCCTCACTGTGTACTGCTATCGTGTTCTGGGCAATCTTGAAATGGGAAGCTCATGCAGAGGAACCCCGTGCCGACAAATGGCTATTATTAATAGCTTATGTAATGGGGCTTTCTATTGGTGTTCACTTGCTCAATTTGTTAACCATTCCGGCATTGGCACTGGTCGTTTATTTTAAACGGGTTAAAAGTCCGACTAATAGCGGTGTTTTTAAAACCCTTCTTATCGGCTGTGTTATTGTGGCATTTGTACTATGGGGAATCATTCAGTACTTAATCAAGTTTGCCGCCTATTTTGACCTTTTCTTTGTCAACACATTGGGTCTGGGCTTTGGTACCGGTGTTGTATTCTTTGCTTTATTGGTAATAGGAGGCTTGACATTTGGCATATTCCACTCAATTAAAAAAGCAAAACCCCGGCTCAATCTTATTTTGCTGGGCATATGCTTTATTATTTTTGGATATGGTTCTTTTGCTATGATTTTAGTACGTGCAAAAGCTGATCCAAGCTTAAACAATAGTGATCCCGATAACGCATTTTCATTTTTGGGTTATCTTAATCGCGAACAATATGGTGAAGAACCACTATTGAAAGGACCCTACTTTACCTCAAAAATTATTGATCGGAAGGAAGGAGGCAACAGTTATATCAAAGGCGAAGAAAAGTATGAGAATATAGGAAAAAAATACAGTTATGTTTATGATCGCGAAACCATATTCCCGCGTATTTATAGTAATGATCCGGGAAGAGGGCATCCGCAATTTTACAGAAGCTGGTTAAACTTGGGAGAGAACGACCAACCGACTTTCGGAAACAACCTCAGTTTCTTTTTCACTTACCAAGTCGGACATATGTATGCCCGCTATTTTTTCTGGAATTTTGTTGGAAGACAAAATGATCAAAAAGGTGACGGCAGCTTCACCGAAGGGAATTGGATTACGGGTATCAAACCAATTGACCAAGCCCGCCTAGGTGGCCAGGACGCACTACCTGAATCATTAAAAACAGATCCCTCGAATAACAAATTTTATGGATTGCCTCTAATTCTAGGTATAATTGGCGCATTATGGCACTTTAAGCGTCATCAAAAAGATGCCGGTATTGTTGGTCTGCTCTTTTTCTTTACCGGTTTGGCTATTGTACTTTATCTTAACCAAACGCCACTCCAACCACGCGAACGCGATTATGCGTATGCAGGATCTTTTTACGCTTTTGCTATTTGGATCGGATTAGGCGTCATTGGCCTGGCTGATATGCTACAGAAGAGAACCAATGCCAAAACAGCAGGCATCGCGGCTACGCTCATTGGCTTACTCGCAGCTCCTGTTTTAATGGCGAAAGAAGGTTGGGATGATCACGATCGCTCTACTAAATATGTAGCAAGGGATCTCGCAAAAGATTATTTGCAATCCTGTGCGCCTAACGCTATTTTGTTTACATATGGAGACAATGACACCTACCCGCTTTGGTATGTGCAGGAAGTTGAAAATTTCAGACCCGACGTCCGCATTGTTAATCTTAGTTTATTGAGCGCAGATTGGTATGTACGCCAAATGAAAGAAAAAGTGAACGAAGCGGATGCCCTGCCTATCACTATGAAGGATAGTCAGTTTAAACAAGGAACACGTGATGGTTTATCTTTTATGGATGCCGGATTCAAGCAACCGATTGAATTAAGCTCCGTTCTGGACGTTTTGTTGTCCGACAATCCAAATGATCAAGTTGAATACCAAGATGGTAGTCGGTCAAACTATCTGTTTACCAAAAACTTTAAACTGACGGTAAATAAGGCTGACGTTTTGAAAAACAAGGTAGTTCCTACAAAATGGGATAATAATATTGTGGATACAATGGTTTGGACCTATAATAAGGATTTTGTATCTAAAGCAGAATTGGCCATGTTTGATATTTTGGTACATAACAACTGGAAACGGCCGATCTATTTTGCTACAACCGTACCTAACAGTAACTATTTGGGTCTTGACAACTACCTGATTAATGAAGGTTTCGCATTACGACTCATGCCGGTTAAATTTAATAAGACGGAAGAGCAGATGCGGATGGGAGAAACTGTAAATGTCGATGCCCTCTATGATAATACGATGAATAAATTTGTATGGGGCAATATGGCCAAGGCACGTTATCTTGATCATGAGTCTTATGGAATGCTTTCTTTGATTATCAACAACTTCAGTACACTTAGCCAGACTTTATATGAAGATGGACGCAAGGAGGAAGCTAAAAAGGTATTGGAAAGATGCTTAGCTGTGGTTCCGAAACGTATTTACTCACTTGGCCAATCAAGGGTGCTATATTTCTTGTCTCGACAATTGTATCAGGTTGGTATGACTGATAAAGCAAATGCACTCTTGGAACAAAATGGCAAATATGTAGATGAGCTTCTGCGGTATTACATCGCAATTGCAAACACAAAGCCTAATTTAGAAATGCAAAACATTCAAATCGGCACACAGATTATCTACAGTTCAGCGGAACTTGCTAAAGAGTATAAACAAAGCAAACAAGCAAAGGCTTTGGAAGACGCCTTAAACAATATCGAAAAGCTATTTTCGGGAACTCCCCAAGGCTAAAAAAAAGCGCCTATCGCATTTGTCAATAGGCGCTTTTTTTTTTCTAAGCAGCATAATGAACAAGCTACAATCCTAATTTTTTAGCTATATCTTTAGGCAAGCCCCCTTTGTGCAACATAAACGCAGTGGTTTTAAATTGGACAAAGGCTTTGGTCACGTAAAGATAACCGTTATAATCGTTTGATACACCCCACGAATTTTTCACTATATAATACTCCTTACCATTTTGATCTTTGGCTAAACCTACGATATGCATTCCATGATCATCTGTGGTAGAATAATCGTCAAAAGCTTGTTGCCTCAAATCTTCCGTTATGGCCAATTCAGGCTTCGGACCATTGAACATAGTCGCCTTCTCTTCCTCCGTCATTTTTTCATAAGCTTTCTCGGGCACATAAGCCACGCCGTTTTTCCAACTGAACCCTTTCTCACTTACATCTGTAGCCCAACCTACCGTATACCCATTTTTTAATGCATGATCGATAATAGCAGTGATATCGGTCATTGAAACATTATAAACTTGATCAAAAGACCAATTGTCCGGAATCAGAAGCGTAAATTTACTATAATAAGGATGGTCTTTAAAAGAAGAAAGCTCTATATAGTCATCCGCATTTAAGCCGATCACTTCTTTAGCAAAGGATTTTGGTGTATAACTTTTCCCTTTGTAATTGAACGTTTCAGGAACTTTCCCTAAATAAGTATCAATTGTATTGGTATAGGCACTGATCCAATTGGGCGTTAACTTACCATTCGGATTTTTCACAACCGCAGCTAATATGGCATCTGTCATCGCGCTCATTTCTGCCAACTTGTTCCCCTCCGTTCCATAATTTAATCCGGTATATACGTCACGAGGCACCGCACCATATTTACGATACATATTGATCACATCGTGCAGTTGCCCGCCTTCGCCCAAACTCAAACCACCATGTAAACGAACATAATTTTTGCCTTTCTCAATATATACATTTCTTGCGGTAAATAATTGAGATATTTCTACCGGCTCTCGCCCATTTCTGATCATTTCAGACTCAAGGAAGGAATTTCCTGAATAACTCCAACATGTACCCGATGACCCTTGATTCTTTACAGATGTATTTTGCAGGTTGATTACTTCTGTAAACTTAAATCCGAATTTACTGCTGTCGCTTCGGTTGTTCTGAAGCGCCCTCACCAGATTGTCTTGTGCAAAGCTCTGCCCACTGCCTGCGATAAAGAAAGCCGCGGCAACGACGAGCGTTTTCATATTAAATTTTAGCATGCGTGAAATATGTTTAGGGCCGTAAATGTAGAATTTTAGGAAACAAACTACAAGAAGAGGTTGATATATTGGAAGGTTCGTGGTAAAATGTGCTTATTCACGATACCCAAAAAAGAACAAAAGCCCTGTAACTTAATTGCTTACAGAGCTTTGTAAAATCTTTATTAAGCTAACTTAGCGTTTACTGAATTTAAATTCCAAAAACGAGTCGTTATTACCTCCCGTATTTACGGGCATTTGTAAAGTAAATGTTTGCTCATCTGCATAAGCCAAATCCAACCGGTAACCTTCAGTTACATTTTTAGCTTTTTCTCCGGGATAAAGCTTTTTAAATTGAAATTGAGCCTCTCCCCCATTTTCAGGTTCATAAATCGACCAAAAAATGTCTCGTGTTGCACCAGGTGCGCAAAGTTCACCATCAGTTGAGAACGTAATGGTGCCTTTTCCATTAGCGATCAAGTTCCAAGTACTTCCTATAAAGCAATCAATCGGTGCTTCATCAAAAATACGCTTCACATTAGCGCCTGAGGGAAAGTTCTTTTTCTCAACACTATTAAGTACCCATTGTCCCTTCACACCTCTCTTCCATTGTCCGGAACTAGGCGAGGATGACGATACTGCTTGTTTCGAGGATGAACAACCAACGAAAAAGAACAGAAAGGGTACTAAAATTAAAAGTTTCAAAGTTGTTTTCATTCTTACTAGTTATTAATGGTAAAGTACTCACTAAAGATTACTCCGATTGCGATACGAATCGCATCCGATAGCCGTTTATTCTTTAGTGATAGATTTTAATCTTAATACAATAAAGTTGTACATTTGTTTCCTTTGTAAAGGTTTCAGTAATAAAAAACGCAACGCAAATATATAGCATTGTGCAGCTTTTTAAAATTATTATCGCTCGATTTAATTATAGGCAGCTGCAAAAAAATAACAAAATAAGTACATGAAGTCTAGTTCTAAGAAATCCATATCCAAAAATCATACCATAAGTAAATTTGTTTCCAAATTATTGGTACGCCTTTTTATCCTTATCTTGGCAGCAGCTGTTATCCCTGTTTTTGTAGACGATGAGATCGGCGCAAAAATGGAAACTACTTACGTGTATATTGAAAACAAATGGGTCTTTGTATTTCCGTTAATCTTATTTTTAAGCTTTTTAACCTTATTAATCTTAACAGGAAGGGCTCGCCACGAAAAAACAGACCTCAACTGGATGCTCTCGCTAAACACCTTACTTCTGATCATTTATGTAATCATGCTCTTTATCCGCTTAGCTCCTCTGATCTATAAATAGCCCCAATGACCAAACAGACACTCTGGACTACTTCCAAATTACTCTTAAAATTTGCCGTTACCGCCCTGGCCTTATATTTAGTATTTACTAAAGTAAGTTTGAACGACTTGAAGGAAGTTTTCACAAAATCTGACCCTTTGTTTCTCTTCCTTGGCTTTTTGAGCTTCTTTATTTCGATTGTTATCTCCGCATGGCGACTAAATACGTTTTTCAACGGCATTAACCTCAATCTTCCGGAGTTATACAATTTCAAATTGTACTTGTTGGGTATGTTCTATAACATATCATTACCCGGTGGTATAGGTGGCGATGGTTACAAAATATACTTTTTGCGTAAAAAATATCAAGTAAAAGGAAGAAAGTTACTGTCATGCGTTTTTTTTGACAGACTAAGTGGTTTATGGGCTCTCTGTCTGATAACTGCTGCACTCGTTATTTTCATTCCAAAACTTGGCATTCCCAATTGGATCCCCATTCTCGTAGTCATCATCGGAACGATTATATATTATTTAATTATGCGCCGATTTTTTAATGACTATGCCTATTCATTTACTTTCAAGCACCTCAAGGCATTGGGTGTTCAATCACTACAGGTAATTTGCGCGATATGCATTTTGTATGGACTACATTTCGAAGGCAAATTCTCTCCTTACCTATTGCTCTTTTTGCTTTCGCAAATTGTTGCGGTGATTCCTTTGTCAATAGGCGGATTAGGAGCAAGGGAAGTCGTATTTATGTATGGGTCAGATTTTTTCCATTTAGACTCCCACCGTGCGATCTTGATCAGTTTAATATCATACTTTATATCAGCAATTATATCCTTGCTGGGCTCCTATTTCACCTTTCATCCGAAAGCCTTGGGAGAGGAAAAGCTTCCCGAAACCAATGAGATAGATTTAGCCGACTAAGGAAAAGAATATTAACTTTATATAAACATTTACAGCACTGGAATGTAGTGCATAGTAGGTGAAAACTAGTGTTAAATATGAATATAGTAATAACGGGTGCGAGCAGCGGTGTAGGATTTGAAGCCGTTTTGGAGCTAATCTTACTAAATGAACATCATGTCGTGGCTTTGGCCCGATCACATGATAAGCTAAAAAAGCTGTTCGAAATAGCTAAAGGTCTAAATCCCGATTGCAATATATATCCGGCAAGATTTGACATCGTCCATGATGACTATGAGTCGGGTCTGTTGCCGTTTATTGTAGAAAAAATAGGTCATGTTGATATATTAATTAACAACGCCGGGGTTCTCATCAATAAATCTTTTGAAGAAACGAGCACGATTGATTTTGCAGAAATGTTACAAACAAATGTTTTAGGACATGTAAAAATGATTAAGCACCTTTGTCCAATCATGCCGGCTGGAAGCCATATCTTAAATATCGGCAGCATGGGCGGATTTCAGGGTAGCGTAAAATTTCCAGGTCTGGCAGCCTACTCGGCGAGTAAAGCGGCACTTCATACACTGACAGAGTGCTTGGCCGTTGAATTTGCAGAGAGAAAGATTCACATCAACTGTCTCGCACTGGGGTCGGCACAAACAGAAATGCTTGAAAAAGCGTTCCCTGATTACCAATCACCGATTGCTGCTTTTGAAATGGGTAAATATATTGCGGATTTTGCATTGACCGGACATAAGTTTTTTAATGGGAAAGTATTACCGGTGGCGGTTACAACACCATAAAATGCAATGATGATCTGCAAGTTCTAGACGCTTGCAAGTCAGTATCAAAAGGAATTTTTGGACTTTAGTAAAAATCACATGAGAGCAAAAAAGTCATTCACAAGAATTATCATTATAACAATGATGTCCTTTTTAATTTTCGCTTGTCGAAACGAACAAGAGAATAAAGCTAATCGAACTAGCTCAGACACCGTTGATACAGCGAAAACTATTTCCTCAGCGAGCAAAACGCTGACCTTGCCCTTTATTGCTGTTGTTGACTCAAATACAACACGCATAGAGCTACAGGCGAATCCACAGAAGAGTAAAGTTCCTTTAAATAAAGAAGAACTTGCTGAAGCACTAAATATCAAATACCCTGAAATTAAATTAGAACTTGGAAAAACCAGCCACGATACGTTATTAGTCAATATTCCAAATGCTACTTTTTTGACGCAGCAAATGGGAACAACCGGTGCTCTTACTTACCTGGCAGAAGCAACGTATGCTTTTACTGACTTAGCAAATATTAAAGTGGTAAATTTTGTATTCAAAGAGGGGGATCATGCTGTTCCCGGCCCGTATACTCGTAAGAGTTTTAATACAAAAAACATTTAATTTTTATGCAATTGTCCCACTAGGACCGTAGCGGGACAATGCTCCGATAGCTATTCAGAATGCGTTTCCATCTTACGAATTGCCTGCACCTCATTGACAACGATTTCCGTGGCATATCTGATTACCCCCTCTTTATCCGTGTAGCTTCGATTGATTAATCTTCCTTCGATGGATATTTCACTTCCCTTATCCAAACTTTTTTCAACAAAGGAAGCTTCTTTCCCCCAAAAAACCAGTTGATGCCATTGAGTATCCGTTAACCATTCTCCTTCTTGATTTTTGTAACGCTCGTTGGTTGCAAGTGATACACGCGCTAAACATTTGTTATCGCCAAATTTTTTAATAACAGGTTTATTCCCTAAAAAGCCTGTCAATCTTACGCTGTTTTTTAAAGTGCTCATAATTATTGATTAATTTGAAAAACTGTATGTACCCACAAATTTCGCACAGCTCCATGATCTAGTCGTATAATAAACGGGTATATCCGTTTATATCCGTTTATAAACGGTTAAAGAAACCGAAAACGACCAATAAATCTTTCCGTGAGATCACTTATTGATTGCCGTGATTTCCTCCATTTTTTTTATGTTTGAAAAAAATTTTATTATCATCATGCAGGATCCCATAACGCTTACCTCGGTCGCAGAATTTCATAAAACATTTAAACATCCTATTCTTGAAGATCCCACAATTCCCAGTGAACAACGTTGCAAACTACGTGTTTCACTCATTGCCGAAGAATTGAAAGAATTAGAAGAGGCTATCCAAAACAACGACATTGTAGAAGTTGCGGATGCGCTTTGCGATATTCAATATGTGCTGTCAGGAGCTATTCTTGAATTTGGTTTAGCAGAAAAGTTCAAGACACTTTTTGACGAGGTCCAACGTTCAAACATGAGCAAAGCCTGCAAAAGTATAGAAGAAGCCGAGGCAACGGTACTTCATTATAAAAACAAAGGTGTCGACTGTTTCTACGAGCAACAGGAAGATCTATACTTGGTATATAGAACGGAAGACCGCAAGACCTTGAAGTCGATCAACTATTCTCCGGCCAACCTTAAAGGTATTATCGAAAGTTAACAGATCATTTGTTCTAAAGAAACCGGCTTACAAACGAGCTGTATTTTATTTATATTTTCCACCATGCAGAAAACACATCAATACCGACTTCAAACGGAATGGACGGGTAATTTGGGGAAAGGTACGGCGAACTATAGTGCATATGATAGAAGTTATAAAATAGCTGTTAATCAAAAAGTAGTTATAGAAGGCTCTTCCGATCCCGCTTTTAGAGGGGATCGTACTAAATATAATCCCGAAGAGCTTTTGCTCGCATCCTTATCGAGCTGTCATATGCTGTGGTATTTGCATCTATGCGCAGAGGCCAAGATAACAGTTCTAGCGTATACGGATGATGCGACGGCATCCATGATTGAAACAAATGAAGGTGGAGGCGCTTTCAGCGAGGCTCACCTTCACCCAAGTGTGATTATCGCCGAAGAAGATATGATAAAAACGGCAATCGCCCTTCATAAGAAAGCAAATGAACTTTGTTTTATCGCTAACTCAGTTAATTTTAAAGTACACCATCACCCTACGTGTTCAGTGAAACAGGGATAAATGATTCCCTTACTGTTATTACTGAACCGTTGCAGGAAACTATTGTCTTTCCTACAAATTTTACATAGCTTTGCTATTGTGGAAAAGACATTACAAGGTCATTTAGGGAAGATCTCCTTCTATACAATTCATCGTTGTATGGAGAGTTTTTACCGTTTTTCCAGTCTTAAGGAATTCCACATGCAAACCCCGGACTTCCCTTTCAAGAAATCCACTTAGTCTCGGGGAAAAATCACTTAGCATTCAATAATTTTTCTAAGCTCATCCTGATTGATGAGCTTCTGCAATTTCGTTCAATTTAATTTTGCTATCTATAAAACTATAAAGAATATGAATAATCTAAAAAATCAAGTTGTATTATCCGAGGAAGACTATAATGTACTCATCAAACACGTAAGACCTTCCAATAATCCCGACCAGACCATGTCGCTGGCTTATGAGTTAGGGCGAGCAAAGGTTCTTGCAAAAGATGCCATTGAAAAGGAACGGGTGAAACTCAATTCGCAAGTTATGGTAAAAGATCTCGATAGCCAAAACACCATGGTATTTCGTATCGTAACACCCGACTTGGCCGATATGAAGCAACAGAAAATATCTGTTCTTACCCCCATGGGTTCTGCCCTAATCGGATTTAAAGAAGGTGATCAGGTAGAATGGAAAATGCCGATAGGTATAAAAAGATATGTTATATTGAAAGTAGAGTGAGCAAACACCGGATAATTTTCAGGATGAAATCGAAAAATTTAAATTGTTCAGTTTATTCATTCTCTAGTCGCGCCGTAGCATTCGTTGTTTATTTTGGTATATTGCAACATTCAGCCTATTGAGCAACACTAATCGCGCATTTAACTATGAATCGGTTTTGTTTAGATTGCCAGGAGCCTTTAATCGGTCGTTCAGATAAAAAGTTCTGCAACGATGCCTGCCGAAGTAATTTCAACAATAAACTGAAAACTCAAGATCAGAACTATGTTCGTCGCATAAACGCTATACTCAAAAGGAATAGGCGGATAATAATGGATCTCAATCCCAACGGAATGAAAAAGGTCCTCAAAGAGGACCTTTCAAACATGGGTTTTGATTTCAAACATTATACGCATATACTCAATACCGCCAAAGGAAGCAAGTATTTTTTCTGTTATGAATTTGGTTACCTATTCATCAAACAAGATGAAGTGCTATTGGTAAAGAACGAATCCTTACTCAATCAATAGACCGCGCTGTTTCGTTTCTTTCGTTAGCGACATATCCCAGCGTACCAATAGCCACTGCAGCAGTTACTAATGCAACGCCCCGCCCCTTTGTCTTCTTGTTAAAGAAAGTATCTCCTCTTTTGCTTTTAAAGCTTAAAAGATTGGCAGGGCTTATCCCGAGCTTCGATACTTGATTTACATAAAAATTCTGTTCGAAGACCATTCGTTTCGTTTTTTCGGTTTTATCGTCACGCACATACATTGTTAAATAGCTTCTGAGGGTAAGGGGTGTGTTTTCTTGTGTGTAATTTCTTACTTTAATTTTTCGCATCGCCCCATCAATCGTTGCAAGGTCGACACTTCTATAGCTTGAGTCAGCTATATTTTCATAAAACAAATTAGCGAGTTTCAATTTGGTCTGTTTTATCTTCGAATGAGGTGGTATAAATGTTATGCTTTGCGGAACAGTTGCTGTACCGGCAAAGGCACCCTCACTTAGTGACGTACGCCAATCATCGAAAGTGCGGTAACTCGAACCGGTAGACAAACTGCGTCCCTTAATAACCAGGTTGTCTCCTACGTAACTGGTTGCTTGGTCACCAACAATCAATGCCGATCGCTGCCAGTCGATATAAAGGGGTTCCTTTAGTTTATTATATACGTCAATGGTAACCGGCGCGTTCTCTCCGAAAAAATTATAAGTAACTTGTACAGAATCGTTTTCAAAAACGAACACACCCGTTTCATCGTTCTTATTTAGATCAGGGCTATTTAATTTACTCACATAATAGGTCGAACAGGAAGAAAACAGAAATGTCAAACCAAGAAGGGAAAACAGTCTATTCATAAAGATACGATTTAATAATAAGTCTACGATTGCTTATTTGACAAGCTTTTACTACTTTAGTTTAATATCCTGAGACAAAAAATGAAATTTAGTTTTTTTGCATTACTTTTTCTAAGCCTTTGCCTATCATCTATTGAAGAAAGCCGCGCACAAGAAAAAACACCTGATACCTTACGTCAGTTACCTACGGCTTCCGTAAGAGCTTACTTAAGAACACAGCCCTATCTTCAACTGACAAGTTCTGTTGGTCTCATTGATAAAGAATTATTGAATTTGCAACAGGGGACCACCTTGCTACCGGCTTTTAACACAATTCCCGGTGTGCGCATGGAGGAACGCTCGCCCGGTAGCTACCGACTGTCGATCCGAGGGAGCTTACTGCGGTCTCCCTTTGGTGTAAGAAACGTTAAAATATACGTAGACGAAGTGCCCTTAACCGATGCCAGTGGCAACACCTATTTGAATTCCATCGACCCATCTACACTTCATAATATTACCATTTTAAAGGGACCAGATGGGAGCTTATTTGGTGCAAACTCAGGCGGAGTAGTTATTATGACACCGAATGGACTGCAAAGTAACCCCTCCACCACATGGGGTATAAGAGAAAGCGCAGGCTCTTATGGATTGTTCCATCATCACCTTACCGGCAATTATGTGGTCAACAACAAGTATAATGTAGGCTTAGATTATGCTTATCAACGATCAGACGGATATCGCGAAAATACCGCCAGTCATCGACACTTTATACAAACTGCCCAACGTTTCAAATATACCGAAAAGAACGAATTACGTTTTATCGGTCTATACTCCAGTATGGCTTACAGAACACCGGGAGGACTTACTGAAGCACAATATGCAGAAAATCCCAAGCAGGCAAGACCAGCCGCAGGTCCTAATCCCGGAGCTACACAACAGCAGGCAGCGATTTACAACAACACCCTTTTGGGAGGTCTTATTCACGATGCCTTCTTAACAAGTCATCTTAAGCACGTATTTTCTGTATTCGGATCGTATACCGATTTTAAGAATCCTTTTATAACGAACTTTGAAAAAAGATATGAACATAATTATGGAGTGCGTTCCTATTTCTCTTATACCGGCCAATTTCACTCAAATTTCGCTTGGCAAGCAGATGCAGGCATAGAATGGCAGCAAAGTAAAGCCGATATACTTAATTTCGACAATAATGGAGGTGTGCAGGGAAAGGAACAAGCCGGAGACGCGCTTAAAAATTATCAACACTTTTACTTTATCCGTTTTTCAGGCGACTTAGCAAAGCGGCTGAATATAGAAGCCGCCTTAAGTCTTAACTATTATAAATATGCTTACAAAGGTCTTTTCCCAGAGACCAATGATCAGTATCAAATAGTGGATTTTAAACCAACGTGGATGCCGAGGGTGGCAGCCTCTTATTTAATTACGCCAGCTATCAGCTGGAGAGCTTCTGTTGGAAGAGGCTTTTCTCCACCTACTGCTGCGGAAGTAAGATCCTCGGATAAAATTATTAACACCGCACTACAGCCGGAGACAGGTTGGAACAAAGAAACCGGCGTCAGATGGCAGAGCAGCAGCAATAGATTCCAATTGGATATTTCAGTGTTCAGCTATCGAATGCAGGATGCGATCGTACGTTTAAGCAATGAAAATGGAGAAGAGTTTTTTACCAATGCAGGAGGCGTTAAACAACGGGGTGTGGAGGCCGCTGTAAGTGCGTGGATCTTACAACCCGATACGCATCGGTTTATTAATGGATTGCGTCTTTCAAGCAACTTTACATGGAGTCACTTTAGGTTTGATGATTACCGCGATAATGGAAATAACTATTCCGGGAATAAACTAACAGGAGTACCCGGAGAGACTGTAGTGAGCGGAATGCACATACTTTTCCCAAAAAAATTCAGTTTTTATCTTCAACATAATTATACCTCTTCCATCCCTTTGAACGATGCCAATACAGCTTATGCAAAAAGATATCACTTAGTACAAAGCAAACTTAGCTGGGAAAAATCAATCTTCGGAACAACCAGACTCCAACTATTTGCTGGAATTGATAATTTATTGAACGAAAATTACAGCTTGGGAAATGACATTAATGCCTTTGGTGGGCGCTATTACAACGCAGCGATGCCACGCAATTATTATATGGGCCTGAATGTACAACTGTAATTGCTTGAGTCTAGGAAATTCGTCATATGCTTGGTAAATGGCGTAATTGTTAACTCTTTCACTTCTTTCTCAAAAAAATAAGATCTACACATTTTTTTGTTTTGATCAGATATATCGTATATTTGAAATATGTTCTACATAAGAACTAAAAAACCAGTTATAAGCAATTTTTAATAGACATTCCTTCACTACAAAAAATCCACTTTCGATTTTTTAACAAAAGTTTTGAAATACGGAATTAAGTCTATTATATTTGTTTATATGTTCTACATAATAACCAATTCCAATTAGTAAACTTAACACGATGTTATGAAGGTTCGTTTGTTATTCATTATTTTTTTGTATTGCACTGCTTTTGCAACGCAACTTGCAGTCGCACAAGACAGAAAGGTTACCGGCACTGTCAGTGGGGCTGACGGAAAGCCGTTAGAAGGGGTGACCGTCTCACTTAAGGGTTCGGCTGTAAAAGCCACCACGAATGAAGGCGGTGCATTTCGTATCGACGTTCCCTCTTCAGGTGGAACACTTGTTTTTTCAACCATTGGTTTTGAAACAAAAGAAACTGCAATCCCGGCTTCCAATGAAGTTATCATCACGCTGACCGAGACACATGAAAATTTAGATGAAGTAGTAGTGGTTGGTTATGGTACACAATCCCGCAGAACAATTACTTCGGCGATTACAAAAATTGAAGGAGAAGTTTTGCGAGACATTCCCATCAGCACAGTGGGAGAAGGATTGAGAGGAAAAGTTGCCGGCGCACGGGTGTATCAATCTAACAATACACCGGGAGCAGATGCCGTTTTTCGGATACGTGGGGGCTCGTCCATTAATAAATCAAACGATCCGTTAGTCTTGGTGGATGGAGTAGAACGAGCTTTTTCGGGGATCAATCCCAATGATGTTGAATCAATTGAAGTACTGAAAGATGCTGCTTCGACTGCCATCTATGGATCACGCGCATCCAATGGGGTCGTGCTGATTACTACGAAAAAAGGTTCAGCTTCACAAACGCCACTGATCACTTTTGACGCAAGCCTTGCATATCAGGAGCCGGAAACGCTAATTGACTTCATGAACGCGCGCGACTATATCAATACGGTAAGGCCCGCCGTGGCCTTGAGTCCGACCCCTGAGTACAACAACGCTTCGGGATATTCGGCCAGTTCGGGCAATGATGAAAATTCGCTTTATTCCACTCGATACCTAAGGGAGGGTGAAGCTGTGCCTGCAGGGTATCATTCGATGCCGGATCCATTGGATCCAAGTAAAACTTTAATCTATCAGGATAACGATTACCAATCGCTGATGTTCCGCGAAGCGCTTTGGCAAAATTACTACCTGGGTGTAGATGGCGGTAACGAATTTCTTCGCTATGCAGCGAGCGGAGGTTATACGGATGACGCGGGGGTAGCCTTAGGGACCGGTTATAAACGTTATAGTGCGCGCGCAAAGACTGATGTAAAAATATCCGATCGACTTACGCTGAACACCGTTTTTGACTTCTCATCAACACAGTCAAGTCAGTTCGAGAACCAGATGAACGTGATTGCCAGAGGCCTAGCCACTCCCCCTACCCAGAAAGTATACTATGCTGATGGACGGCCAACACCTGGCTATAATGCCAGCTCGCCAAACCCGGTTTGGTGGGACTACACACGGGATGTAGCAAATAAAGACAAACGACTTTCGTTGATTGGAGGATTAAATTACCGGATTTTAGACCAATTAAAGGCCAATGTTCAAGTTTCTAACTATAGCCATGTCACGCAATATGACTATTTTGAGAAAGCTCACGAATTCAGTGGCCTTCGGACCACTAAAGCGGAATTCGGAGAGCTGGAACGAACAAAACTGGATGCCTATCTTTCTTATGACGAGACTTTTGACAGCAAACATACCGTGTCCGGAATGGCAGGTTACTCTTATCAGGTTACAGATAACAAAGGATTTTCCGCCAGCGCCACGGGCGCTAGCTCGGATAAAGTACCCACACTTACTGCCGGGCCGAACAAAACCGGTGCGGACAGTAATTTTGACAAACAGGTCCTTATCGGTTATTTTGGGCGGTTGTCTTACAATTTTAAACAAAAATACCTTCTGATGGCCACCTTCCGAATGGATGGGTCGTCCTTATTTGCAAAAGAAAATCGCTGGGGCTTTTTTCCGGGTGTATCCGGTGGTTGGATTATGTCGGATGAAAATTTCCTAAGAGACAACCGATTGATTAACTACCTAAAGTTGCGGGCAAGTTACGGGCAAACAGGTAATAACTCCATCGGATTATACGATGCCCTGGGTCGCTTCGCCACCGATGCACGATATAACGGAAATGCGGGTATTCTGCCGAATATTATGCAAAACAGAAAACTGACTTGGGAAACCTCTACGCAGTTCGATGCAGGTTTCGATCTGAATGTTGTTAACAGTCGGATTTCAATCAGCGCCGATTATTTCAACAAAATCACGGAAGATCTTCTTTTCAGCATGGAGCTGCCCAATACTTCCGGGTTTAATAATGTGCAAACCAATGTCGGTAAGGTACGGTTCTATGGTTATGATCTTGAATTGTCATCACGAAACATTCAGACGGACGCCTTTTCTTGGGATTCTAAGCTTACCTGGAGCTTTGTTAAGAATAAAGTACTTGAATTGCCCGACAATGGCCGTGATCGGAATCGTATCGGTGGAATCACTTTATCGGATGGAACAGCTTATGGTGGTACGGCTGAAGGGGAACCTTTGTATAGATATTACGGTTATATGGTAGATCATATCCTTCAAAACGCCGAACAAGCGGCAAATGCGCGATATGATGAGAGCGCTCGAGGCTGGGATCCTGCAGACGGAAAGAGCGTTCGCGGACGCAAGCTGCCCGGCGACTATGAATGGGTGGATCGTAACGGTGATGGACGAATCAATAATATGGACCAATTTGAGCTAGGCGTAACGGTGCCACACACTACCGGTGGATTGAACAACTCCTTTTCTTACAAAAACTTTAGTCTAAATATCTTTGTGGATTGGGCATTGGGTCATTCCATCAACCATAATGCGTATATGCGCTATTTCATGAATACCTTCGCCAACAATTATACACTTGTGGACAGAGTGAAGGAGACATGGAAGCAAGAAGGTGATGACACGAAATATGCCCGGTTTACGGCGAACGATCCGGATGCCGGTAATTCGAACTTTTCGAGAACGTCTAACGTCTTCAATTACAAAGGAGACTACCTCTGTATCCGGGAAGTAACCCTACAATATCGTCTACCCGAGAGCGTTTTCAGCAAATTGGGGGTAAAAAGCATGGTTCTTACCCTTTCCGGCAATAATCTGCATTATTTCTCCGCCGTGCGGGGCACGGGCATTTCACCGGAAGTAGGCGCTTCTACTACGTATAGTAATGCCAGTGGCAGTGCATATTACAACTATCCTCCAATCAGAAGATTTTCGATTGGCGCTAAAATCACCCTGTAAATCTAAACATTATGAAAATCAAACGATATTATCTAATCTCTATAATGGTCAGCTCGCTCGTAATGCAAGCATGCCATGACAAATTGGATGTTGATCAAAAAAGCGCTATTACAGCCCCCGCCATGTGGGCGGATGAAGGGGATGCCACTGCGGCAATGTATGGCGTGTACAATAAAATGCGTTCCTCTTTTGCGGATGCTTATATTTTCTGGGGAGAGTACCGATCTGGCCTATGGGGAAAGGGTTTGGCCACCAATGCAACTTATAGTGACCCGTTTACCAATCAATTGAACAGTTCACACACGCATGCTAACTGGCAAAACCTGTATACGACAATCAACGATTGCAATCTTATCCTGAAATATACGCCTACCATTTCCTTTGCTGACGAAGCAGACAAGAACAAGGTGCTAGCCAACGCGCTATTTGTTCGCGCGTTTTGTTATTACTGGATTGGCCGCGTTTGGGGAGATGCGCCTGTATTAATCGATGGATTCGAGTCCGGTGAACAAGAAGGCCTCTATCCTTCCCGAGAGCCCGCCGACCGTGTGTTCGAGCAGGTGAAAGTCGACCTGGAAGCAGCTAATTCGCTCATGCCTGAAAACGTGACCGACCGCAATTTAGCATCAAAGGGAGCGATCAATCTATTGCAAGCAGATTACTATTTGTGGATCGCTAAGGTGAGGAACGGAGGTGATGCAGCCTTAAATTCAGCAAAGCAAGCCATTGATGTCGTTTTGAACAACTCCAATTATACATTAATGAATGATTTTTCAAGTGTGTTCAAAAACAAACTTAACCAAGAAATCATATTTGCATGGAGCTTTGTAATGGATGAGTATACAGGCGGCTATCCTGCGGATCACCTAGTACCTTTACAATACATATCGGCACAATACATAGAAAATCCGATTAAGGTAGGTAGTCATCAACAATGGATTTTCTTAACGGATGAATATAAGGACTTCCTGTCGGAAAATGCAGATGATCAACGGACAAACGTAAGTTTTGAAACTTTTTTTGATGAACCGAAGAATGCAACTTTTCAATGGATCAATAAGTATGCGGGTAGCTGGCAGAATCAAACTCGCGTTTTTGATTCGGACATTATCGTTTACCGATACGCGGATGCCTTACTGATGAGTGCCGAAATTGAAAACGCTTTGGGTAATTCGGCCCTGGCGATTGAACGGCTTAACGCCGTTAGCCTACGAGCTTATGGTATAACTAATTTTTATCCTACTATATTATCAAAACAGCAAGTAGATCGGGCGATTCTGGACGAACGGAAGAAAGAGTTCGTAGCTGAAGGGAAAATCTGGTGGGATCTGATTCGATTTGGTGTTGTGTTCAGCGATGTTCCTAGTTTAGTAGGTCGCGAAAACGAACAGAATATTCTCCTTTGGCCGGTTCACAACAACTCGATTAACACGAATCCCAACATTATCCAAACACCTGGCTATTAATACAAGTATAAAAATAATCTACTTTTGAGTTAATCGCTAAATTAGAGGGTATGATGTCCGAGATCAAGAAAATGACTACAGTTATCATTACTATGCTGGTATTGATGGTAGTTCCAAATCTTTATGCACAAATATTACCGCGGTCGACAACTGCTAAAAAAGTCAATGTTTTATTTATAGCCGTTGATGATCTAAGAAATCAGTTGGGATGTTATGGTGATTCAGTGATCATAACGCCTAACATTGACCGTTTAGCAAAAAATGGCATTGTTTTTAACAATGCCTATTGCCAACAAGCTGTTTGCGGGCCTTCGCGTGCCTCTTTATTAACTGGACGACGGCCTGATGTAACGAAAGTTTGGGACTTAGAGACCCACTTCCGCAAGGCCCTTCCAAATGCAGTTACACTACCGCAATATTTTAAAGAAAACGGCTATCAATCGCTGTGTGTTGGTAAAATTTATCATGATCCTGCAGCTTCGCAAGATTCGATTTCATGGTCGGCTCCTGAGATCATGGCAGTAACGGGTACTGTTGGACATAAATATGTGCTTAAAAAAAACAGCAAAGCCAAGGGGAAAGCGGCAGCTGTCGAATGTGTAAATGTACCTGATAGTGCATACGTTGATGGTATGGTATGTAATGCTGCCATAAAAGTTCTTAGAGAGATTAAAGATAAACCCTTTTTTCTAGCGGTAGGATTTCGCAGGCCGCATTTACCTTTTACGGCTCCAAAAAAATATTGGGATTATTATAAACGAGATGAAATCCCTATGCCACAACAGCCTGCACCGCCTCAAAATGTACCTGAAATTGCCTTACATAATTCCACAGAACTAAGAGGTTATACAGACGTTCCGGACGAAGGACCAATACCTCCGGATAAAATTCGTCAATTACGCCATGGCTATTATGCCAGCGTCACGTATACCGATATGCAAATCGGTAGACTGTTAGATGAACTGAACAAGCAAGGTTTAATGGATAACACGATCATTGTGCTTTGGAGCGACCACGGTTATCACTTGGGTGAACTCGGTCTTTGGTGCAAAAGCACGAATTTTGAGTCGGATACCCGCATCCCATTGATCATTTCCGCACCTAATATCAAAAATAAAGGTGTATATACCGATGGCATTGTGGAGTCGGTCGACCTGTACCCCACCTTAGCTCAACTGGCAGGTTTGTCCATTCCCGACGAATTAGACGGGCTCAGCATGGTTCCATTAATGGAAGCTCCGGAAAGACCTTGGAAAAAGGCGGCCTTTAGCCAATTTCCACGCCCCTGGATGTATAAAAACCTACCTAGGGTGATGGGTTATTCGGTACGTACAAAAGATTTTCGTTATACCGAATGGCGTAATTTTAAAAATGGCACGATTGAATTCACAGAACTTTATCGTTATCAAGCAAATGGCCGATTAGAAGAAAAAAACTTAGCGGCAATGAAGCAATACGATAACATAAAGATCACACTGAAACAGTTGTTAGATGACGGATGGCAGAAAGCACTTCCGGTTAAAAATCGATAGATTAAGAACCATGAGTATTTACAAAATATCATTACTAATTTATGTGTTTGGCATTTTTTTCCATCTGTCTATGGCTAAACCGGTTATCCAAATTGAACAGACACAATTTCAAGTTCCAATTTTAATTGGAAAATCGGTAAACCCGGTACTTCGGATCAAAATTACCATAGAGGGCACAAAACCGCATCAGCTTAAAGCTCTCTCCTTGCAAACACAAGGCACAACAGCTATTCAAGATTTAAATACTGTAGAGGTATACTATACAGGCAAAGACACGCTGTTGAACAAAATGTCGACAGCACTGAAGCTCTTCGGTAAAAAAGCCAATCCTAAAGCCAATATAACCCTAGAGGGTGATACGGAACTAAATCCGGGAATACATTATCTTTGGGTCACCTGTCGTCTTACTGATCAAGCCAATTTGCTACATAAAATAGCTTTCCAATTAGAAGATGTACACTTTAATGAATCCACCGATGTGAGAATAACCGACCGTCCAATAATGGAACAACGCATCGGCATTGCCATACATCAGCGCATGGAAAATGGCATACATACCGCACGCATTCCTGGTTTGGCCGTCACTCCCAAAGGGACTTTGCTTGCCATTTTTGATGCCCGCAGAGAAAGCTCTCGCGACTTACAAGGAGATATAGATATCGGTCTCCGTCGAAGTACCAATGGTGGACAAACCTGGGAGCCTCTAACAATTGCAATGGATATGGGCAAATGGGGAGGCTTACCGGAAAAATTTAATGGTGTATCAGATGCATGCATACTTGTTGACAAAAACTCAAATACCATTTACATTGCAGCATTGTGGATGCACGGTATTATCGACAAAGATGGACAGTGGGTAAAAGGTTTAAAGGAAAACAGCGACCATTGGAACCATCAATGGAAAAACAAGGGCTCTCAACCTGGATTCGGGATAAAGCAAACATCACAATTTATGCTGGTTAAAAGTACCGATGACGGTAAAACTTGGAGCAAACCGCTGAACATTACAAAAATGTGTAAAAAGAAAGATTGGTGGCTCTTTGCTCCGGCACCTGGTAATGGCATTGTATTGAACGATGGTACACTGGTTTTTCCCACTCAGGGTCGTGATTCTTTAGGCACGCCATTTTCAACCATCACATATAGTAAGGATAGCGGAAAAACATGGCAAACCGCCAAAAGAGCCTTAAATGAGGTAGCGACGACTGAATGCGCCGTTGTACAACTTGCAGACCGATCGCTTATGCTCAATATGCGGGCTAATAAAAACAAAGGCGAGATAGGCTCCAACAACGGCCGGGCCGTTTGTGTAACCCGTGATATGGGCAAGACATGGACTCAACACCCAAGCGCTTTTCATGCACTGCCCGAACCGGTTTGTATGGCGAGCTTGTATAAACATTCGTTTATGGATGCAGGAAAACAACGGCATCTTTTACTGTTTTCCAATCCAAACTCAAAAACGGATAGAGATCACTTAACGATTAAAGTTAGCACTAATGACGGCCAAACATGGCCACAAAAATACTGGGTGCTTTTGGATGAATGGAAAGGCAGAGGATATTCGTGTATTGCCGCTGTGGATGAACAACATATTGGTATTTTATATGAAAGTAGTCAAGCCGATATGGTCTTTCAAAAAATAGCTGTAAGCGAATGGCCTGAAAAATAGCCATCATCACGTTAAAAATCGTGAATTTTAATGAGAAACTCTCTTAGGTGTGCCTTGCTGAAGATATCGCAATATGTACTGTGCTACTTTTGTTGATGCGCCAGGCAGGCCCATCCGTTCATGCAGGGACTTGTATTGCGCAAGCATCTCTTCCCGATAAGCCTTATTGTTCAGTAATTGATCCAATTCTTCGGCAATGGTATGATGATTAGCTTCCTTTTGTATCAATTCTTTAACGATCTCTTTATTCATGATCAGATTAACCAAAGAAATATAATCGACTTTGATCACCATCCGCCCGATGGCGATGGACAACGCATTTGCTTTATATACAACAACTTGCGGAACGTTTAGCAGAGCCGTTTCTAACGTCGCCGTTCCACTGGCAACAACTGCTGCTTCTGCATGCTGCAATAAATCATATGTCTGTCCGAAAACGAGCGGTATATTATCATTATCTAGAAATTGCCTGTAAAAATGAGTATTTAAGTTAGGGGCACCCGCTATTACAAATTGGTGCCCCGGAAAAAGTTTAGCGAGCTTCACCATTTCAGGGAGTAGCTTGCTTATCTCCATTTTTCTACTTCCAGGTAGCAGTGCAATTATTTTTTTACCTTCCAATCCATAACGCGCTTTAAATGTCGTGTCCGGATGATGTAAGGTGACCGCATCTAATAGCGGATTCCCTACATAATCAACGTGCATGTTCCAGTGTTTATAGAAATCGACTTCAAAAGGGAGGATACAGAACATATGATCAACGATACGTTTGATCTTTTTTACCCTACCTGTATTCCAGGCCCAAACTTTCGGCGAGATATAATAGAAAACCTTTATATTATGTTGCTTAGCAAAGGACGCAATCTTCAAATTAAATCCGGGAAAATCAATCAGAACCAAGGCGTCAGGACGGTATGCGAGGAGGTCTTTTTTAACAATTTTTAAGTTTTTAAGAATACTTTTTAAGTTCAATAACACTTCAACAAAACCCATAAAGGACATGTCCCGCACATGTAAAACGGCTTTCTGTTGGCTCGCTTGCTCCATACGATCTCCCCCCACAACCCTAAATTGGACATCTGAGCCCTGTTGTTTCGCTAATTCGCGGATCAGATTAGCTCCATGTAAATCACCGGAGCTCTCGCCCGCGATAATATAATATTTCATATCAATCGTGTATCCTATTTAAACCTTTATGCCACCTTTGAAATATAAAATCAATATCAAACCAATAAAGGTGATCCCCATAACACTTCCACCTGTTTTCGAGGCCTGCTGTTTATAACAATACCTGACTATAAGTAAATTTACTGCCCCCGCAATGGCATACAATGTCAGCGGTTTGTCTGCAAACTTACTACCTAAGCTTGTATATTCATTAAATAAAAAAGCAATTAAAGGAGCAATAGCACCTAACAAAATGCCAAGCAGTGGGTTATTCTTTTTTAACATATTTATTCAGCTATCAGCTGCTCGTTAGTCAGTCTCAGTTATGGCTACAAGTCCATCGGCCCATCATCACATTGGCTCATGAACTCCTCAACTATTGTCCTACTTAATAGCTCAACTGTTTAACTTCAACAAAGCTACACATCAAACGACCACGAATTCAGCTGAGGGATAGCATGGTGTGCAGTCATATCAAATTGCACAGGTACCAAAGACGCAAAGTTATGCTTTAGCGCCCATACGTCCGTATCTTCTCCCCTATCGTTCAACACGAACTTACCGGTAAGCCAATAATACGGCCGATGATAGGGATCGATACGTTCTTCAAATTCCTCCGCCCATTTTGCATCAGCTTGTCTACATACCTTCACTCCTTTAATCGCGCCTTGAGGGAAATTTACATTCAACAACGTTCCCAACTGAAGGCCGTTCTTTAAGACTTGGCTTGCAATTTCCCGTACAAATGGCCTGCAATTTTCAAAATCGGCATCTAAATTATGATCGTCATAAGAAAACCCGACAGACGGTATACCTTCTATAGCGCCCTCAACGGCTGCTGACATGGTTCCGCTATATAATACGTTGATTGAATTATTTAGTCCATGGTTAATACCTGATACACAAAGATCCGGCTTACGTCCTTTGAAGATCTTGTTGACCGCTAACTTCACACAGTCTACGGGCGTTCCGGAGCATCGATACATCTCAACATGAGGATATATATTTACCGGATCAACACGGAGTGGTTTACCTATGGTTATGGCATGTCCCATTCCCGACTGAGGGCTTTCAGGCGCAACAACTGTTACCTTTCCCAACATTTGCATTTCTTCCATTAACACCTTAATGCCGGGTGCCGTAATCCCATCATCGTTTACTACCAATATTGTTGGCTTTTGCTTTGTCATGTTGCGAAGATACTAAACCTTGGTTTATAAATATAACCAAAGCTGGTTGATTCCAGATTTTGCCGATCTCATAATAAGGTAAAATGAACTATTTTTTTAGTCACTTTTATTCGTTGCGGGAGTGCATCAACATGCAAGCCGCAAATTTCTAGGCGATATTTAAAGAGCTTTTACGTTTAATCGGACGTATCTTTAGCGGAATGTGCCCCTGTGTGCCGGAAGAATGGCCTTGGAGGATACCGACGCAACGAGCAGCAAAGCATGTGCACAATCGTTCACCTTGCAATATCCAAGCGGATTGAGGAAGTGAAACGGCTCCAATATGCGCCGTAAATGCTTTTGCAATCAGTTGCAAGGTAGCCTACATAGCCTTGGCTTTTGTTCAACTTTTTGCCAAGAAAAAGTTGATTAAAAAATAGTTCCTTTATTAGGAACGAATACGGAATCCAACATCTGGCTATATATAACAAGAGAGGATGACATCTATTGCCATCCTCTCTCTTATTTAAAGTACTGAACGTAAAGCCTACAGGTTATTCAACCAATCCACCACCTGATCTCTTGTTTTTCCGGTCTTCTTTTGCAAACGCCCAATTAACTCATCTTCCTTCCCCTCTTCATACAATAAATCATCATCGGTTAAATCGGCATAAGCCTGTTTTGCTTTACCCTTAACTTCGTTCCACATTCCTTTTAGCTTCAAATTGCTCATTTCGACTAGTTTTTAATAAGTAAATAATTTTATTCTTTTCTAGTTAAACAAGCATAGAAGCAAATTGTTTTAGCACTTCAAAAGTCGTTGCTTAAAAATACGGTTATTGACCTATCCACGTAAGGCTTCCGCACCTTTCTTTATTTCTTCAACTACTTCCGGATCTAACAAAGTAGTCGTATCACCGAGATTTGAAGTGTCACCTTCCGCAATTTTGCGAAGGATCCGTCGCATGATCTTCCCTGATCTGGTCTTTGGCAACCCGGTAACAAACTGGATTTTTTCCGGTTTAGCGATAGCTCCAATGATACGGGAAACGGTTTTATTAATATCTCCCCGCATTAAATCCGCATCTTTTAAATGATCTCCTGCAACGACAAAGGCATATATTCCTTGTCCTTTAATTGCATGCGGATACCCCACAACGGCTGATTCCACTACATCGCTGTGACGGTTTATGGCATCTTCTACCTCCGCCGTTCCGATACGATGTCCCGAAACGTTCAGTACGTCATCCACACGGCCGGTAATACGGTAGTACCCATCCTTATCCCGCAAACAACCATCCCCTGTAAAGTACATATTTTCGTAAGTAGCAAAATAGGTTTTTCTACAACGTTCATGATCGCCGTATGTTGTTCGCAACATGCCCGGCCAAGGGAATTTAACGCATAGATTACCGCTAACATCATTCCCTTCTATTTCCCTCCCATTTTCATCCATTAAGGCCAATTGTATACCCGGTTGCGGAAACATGGCGTAACTCGGTACCGTTGGTGTAATTCCTGCGATCGGACTAATAATAAAACCTCCCGTCTCCGTTTGCCAATAGGTATCTACGATAGGCGCTTTTCCATGACCTACTTTTTCATCGAACCATTTCCAGGCTTCTTCATTAATGGGTTCACCGACCGATCCCAGGGTTTTAATGCTGCTCAGGTCTTTACCCTCCACATATTCGTCTCCGAAACCCATCAATGAACGGATAGCAGTTGGCGCCGTGTATACAATATTAACCCTGTGCTTTTCAACAATATCCCAAAGACGTCCCGCATCCGGATAGGTGGGAATTCCCTCAAACATTAAGGAGGTGGCACCCTGCGACAAAGGGCCATACACGATATAGGAGTGTCCGGTAATCCAGCCTATGTCCGCCGTACAGAAATACACGTCTCCCCTTTCATACTGAAAAGTATTTGCAAAAGTATAGCCGGTATAAACCATATAGCCGCCGCATGTATGCACCACCCCTTTCGGGCTTCCTGTTGAACCGGATGTATACAATATGAACAACATATCTTCTGCATCCATCTCCTCTGCCGGAAAATGGGGGTTGCCCTGTGTCTCCACTTTTTTAATCTCGTCTTCCCACCATACATCACGGCCTTTTATCATCGAAACGGGCGTGCGTGTTCGCGTCAGAACGATCACTCTTTCCACTGATTTACATTGTCCCAAGGCATCATCTACAATATCTTTTAACTCAATTACTTTTGTGCCTCTAAAACTGCCATCTGCGGTAATCACCAATTTACATTGCGCATCATTGATCCGATCAGCAATAGATTGAGCAGAAAATCCACCAAAAACAACCGAATGAACTGCTCCAATACGAGCACACGCCAATACGGCAATTGCTAGCTCAGGCACCATAGGGAGGTAGATACAGACGCGATCGCCCTTAACAATGTCGTTGTTTTTTAATACGTTGGCAAACTGCTCAACATTGAAAAGTAATTGTTTATAACTTAATATACGATAATTTTCGTTCGGATCGTTCGGTTCCCAAATAATAGCGGGTTTATCTCCCAACTCTTGGATATGACGATCCAAACAGTTCTCGGTAATATTCAATTTCCCACCTTCAAACCACCTAACATCCGGACCTTTAAAATCCCAGCTTAATACTTTATCCCACTTTTTACGCCATTTAAACTCTTCTGCTATGCCTGACCAAAATTCCTCCGGCCGCTCGACGCTCTTTTTGTACGTTTCCTTGTAATCCTCAAATGACCTAACTTTTAAATTCATTGGTTATTAATTTAGTTTAGTTTATCGTTTATTCCCTTAGTGCGTGATTAGAATGGAAAGAATCAGGAACTACCTTTTGCATTCTAAACGGTTAGCTTTTTAAATATATTTGATTTTTTGCACCCAAGTTAATAATCTTTGTTGCCCTTTCCAAGGGACTATGTACAATTTAATCAAGCAGTTATCCGATTCGGCCAATTATTATTTATATTCAGCCAAGCACATTTTGAAATAACAGAAAAGGGAAAAACGAGCCGACTAATCGTCGTACTCTCCGAGTAAGGCGTACCATCCGAACACAAGCAATCCACCACTTATAATCGGCATTAACACAAAGGTATAAACAATCGCCGGCACCAAGTCTTCGGGTTTTTCACTTTGAAATTGGGGGATAGCCTGACTTACTATTAAATAATAGCCCGAAACAACGGCAAGCACGATCCAAAGAACACCTAAATATTTTTTTATGTAACGCATAGCTAATTAGATTAACAAAAACAACTACTCGGTCTTTTTATTCGATAAATAGACAATCCCAATAAGGAAGCTCACTCCTATGATAATAATAGGATACCAAAGTCCTTCTAAATACGGTTTGTCAAAAGGCAATGCTTTTCCGGCTGCCTGCGCAGCATCGTTAGCAGATTGAGCTTTCGCAACCAGATAAGTCGCGACAGTAGGCATCAATCCACCAAAAACACCATTTCCTATATGATAAGGTAAAGACATGGAGGTATAGCGGATTTTTACAGGAAACATCTCCACCAAAAAGGCAGCGATTGGACCATATACCATGGTAACATATAAAACCTGCAAAAATATGAGTCCAATCGCTATCCACATATCCTTTGTGACCAATTTAATAGAAACAACATCCTCTCGATGAATAATATGGCCATCGATAGGATCCACGTACTGTCTGCTAATTTCATCCTTCTGTGTACCATCCTCATACACTCTGTGTATTGTAGTAACCAACCTCTCTTTTGCGCCGAAATCCCCATCCGGTACAGGCTCTCTCTTCATTGTATTTTTCAACGCATCTATTTGTTCCTTTTTTTCTCCTACATCTGCTAACTGATACAATTTATCGAAAATTGGCCGATAGGTAAGAATAGCCAGTAGCATCCCGGTCATCATTACAATCTTTCGACCAATTTTATCGGATAACCAACCAAAAAAGATAAAGAGTCCTGTACCTAAAAAAATAGCGATACCTAATATATAGTTTGTTTGGTCAAAATCGACGTGGCAAACTCTTTGCAAAAATGAAAGTGTATAAAATTGTCCGGTATAAAATACCACACCCTGCCCCATCGCTGCTCCAAACAGCGCCAAAAGCACAAATTTAAAGTTGTATCGGTGACCAAAAGACTCTTTAAGTGGGTTTTTAGAAGTTTTACCTTCCGCCTTTACCTTTTTGAATAAGGGCGATTCATCCATATTCTTTCGGATAAAGTAGCTCACAATAACCATTAATATCGAGATCAAAAAGGGTATCCGCCAGCCCCAGTCCATAAACGCTTCATTGGACATGCATTTGCGGGTTAGCAAAATAACAGCAAGGGAAATAAATAAGCCGAAAGAAGCTGTTGTCTGTATCCAGGATGTCCTTTCTCCCCTCCGATGTGGCTCGGCATGTTCCGCGACATAAGTAGCTGCTCCACCATACTCACCGCCAAGTGCCAAACCCTGTAAAAGTCTAAGTAGTAAAATTAAAATGGGGGCTAAAAATCCAATGGTTTTATATTCGGGGATTAATCCAATAGCCACGGTCGATAAGCCCATCACCAGCAGTGTTACCATAAAGGTATACTTCCTACCGATCATATCGCCTAACCTACCAAAAAAGAGAGCCCCGAAAGGTCTGACAACAAACCCCGCTGCAAAGGTCGCTAATGTCGATAGGAAAGCCGCCGTTGGATTATCTGCCGGAAAAAATTTCGTCGAGATAATAACGGCCAAACTGCCAAAGATGTAAAAATCATACCATTCGATAAGTGTTCCCAGTGAAGAGGCTCCAATAACTTTCCATAAGCCTTTAGTAGTAGTCGGTTTAACCGATAACGGTTCGTTCATAATTCAATAATGGTTTAAAATAAGGTTTTATTTCCTAGGCATTGCCCTTTCGCAAAGTAATAATAATACCGGAAATAATTACTTTCAGTAAGCGTTTTTTTGTTTAGAATTTATCGGCGTAGACAGGATCGTGTTGTTCGATTACTGAACTTCATAGCGATTATTTATGTATCTTTTTATGTAAGGCAGAAAATAGTTAACAGGCGACATTATCAATCTGTTGAATATTTGGATTTATTCAATAACTTCACGCTACCGTATGATAGCTGGTGCTAATACCTATAAAATACGGGTAGCCGACGAATCTCTTCATATCCTAACGCAATCATCTATTTGGACGGTGGCAATGATGAACTGCTTTTTTTATAATCCTTTAAAAAACACTTGCATAAGAAAAAACATTTTCAGATATTTGCAAACTCTTTGAGAAAATTGTTTTTTAAAATAGAACGAACATCATATAGTCATGTCAAGAATTTGTGATTTAACCGGTAAAGCAGCAATGAATGGATATAACGTTTCTAACTCAAACGTTAAAACCAAACGTAAATTTTACCCAAACCTTCAAACTAAAAGGTTCTTTATCCCGGAAGAAAACCGTTGGATTACGTTGAAAGTTTCAACTTCTGCAATCAAAACCATCAACAAAAATGGTATTACTGCAGTTATTAATAAGTTCATAAAAAAAGGATACGTTTAGTTCCTACGTTATCACGCATAGTGATCTATCGATCCTGTTAAAAAATATCCCGCAGAATTGCGGCATTAAGACAAATAACAATGGCTAAAAAAGGTAATAGAGTTCAAGTAATCTTAGAGTGCACTGAACATAAAGAAAGTGGTTTACCGGGAATGTCTCGTTATATTTCCACCAAGAATAAGAAAAACACTACTGAACGCTTAGAGTTGAAAAAATACAACCCTGTACTTAAAAAAGTAACCGTTCATAAAGAGATTAAATAAATCTTTGATAACAACAGCTCGAAAGAGCATAAAAATAAAAGAAAATGGCTAAGAAAACCGTTGCAACCCTTAAAACCGGTAAAGGTAAAGATTACACGAAAGTAATTACTGCGGTTAGATCACCGAAAACAGGTGCTTATACTTTTAAAGAATTAATTGCTCACAACGATCATATCAAGGATGCAGTGGAAGCTGCAAAAGAGATTGTTGCCGAAAGCAACGCTTAATTTATTAAGTTGAGAAATAAAAAAGCCGTTCCGATAACATATTGGAAGGGCTTTTTTTGTTACCGTCCTTCATCAATGATCGGCTATTGGCCGGCACGTCATCACCATTTAGCGGAAAGCTGAGATCTTGATACTGAGCAAACAATAAATTACGGTCAATTTAGTACCTTTACCAACAAAAACTAGATTCTGGCATCTTAATATTATGGGATTATTCGATTTTTTCAAGAAGAAAGAGCAGACCCCGGAAGCGCAGGAAGCGCTGGATAAAGGCTTAGAAAAAACCAAGGAGGGTTTCTTTACGAAAATCACAAAAGCAGTGGTAGGGAAATCAACCGTTGATGAAGAAGTATTGGACGATCTGGAAGAAGTGCTAGTTACCTCAGATGTAGGTGTTACCACCACCTTGAAAATAATCGAGCGCATTGAAGACCGGGTAGCCCGCGATAAATACATCAATACTTCGGAACTAAACGGAATTCTACGGGAAGAAATACAAGAGTTATTAGCCGAAAACAACAGCAACGATTTCGAGAATTTTGAATACGGCAACCATAAGCCTTATGTTATTATGGTTGTTGGTGTAAATGGTGTTGGTAAAACTACAACCATTGGAAAACTCGCACATAAACTGAAACAAGCAGGGAATAAGGTCGTCTTGGGTGCTGCCGATACCTTTAGGGCGGCCGCAGTCGATCAAATAAAACTGTGGGGAGAAAGAGTGGGCGTTCGCGTCGTTGCACAGGCCATGGGCTCTGATCCCGCTTCCGTGGCTTTTGACACCATCCAATCAGCGGTAGCAAATCAAGAGGATGTCGCTATTATTGATACTGCCGGGCGTTTGCATAATAAGCTTGCCTTAATGAATGAGCTGACGAAGATCAAAAACGTGATGAAAAAAGTGGTACCGGGTGCACCGCACGAAATACTACTTGTACTTGACGCATCCACCGGGCAAAATGCCATCGAACAATGCAAACAATTTACCCAAGCAACTGATGTCAACGCATTAGCATTGACAAAACTTGATGGAACTGCCAAAGGCGGCGTTGTCATCGGGATTTCGGATCAATTTAAAATACCGGTAAAATACATCGGTGTCGGCGAAGGAATAAACGATTTGCAATTATTTAATAAAAAAGAATTTGTGGATTCCCTTTTTAAATAGGGATAGTAGAAGAATGAGAACAAAAAAAATAAACAACTTACCATCGAAACCACGTGTCAATGTCATCACACTGGGTTGTTCAAAAAACATTCACGATAGTGAAGTGCTTATGGGGCAACTTCGTGGTAATCAGATGGAAGTTGTGCATGAGGCTAATAATATTTCTAAAAACGACATTGTCGTTATCAATACTTGTGGATTTATCGATAATGCCAAACAAGAATCTATCGATACCATTCTGCAATACAGTGCGTTGAAGGAAGAAGGCAAGCTGGAAAAAGTGATTGTAACGGGCTGCTTGTCAGAACGGTATAAACCTGAACTGGAA
Organism: Olivibacter sp. EAT-5; assembly: GCF_044784325.1. Lineage (NCBI taxonomy): Bacteria > Pseudomonadati > Bacteroidota > Sphingobacteriia > Sphingobacteriales > Sphingobacteriaceae > Olivibacter > Olivibacter sp. EAT-5. The sequence goes on from NZ_CP173028.1 coordinate 6,591,872, forward strand.
ACGGAAATCCCGAATGTGGATGCCTATTTCGGAACCAACGATTTACAGCAGCTATTAGCAAGTGTAGGCGCCGATTATAAGCACGAGCTATTGGGTGAGCGGATGTTAACAACCCCTTCGCATTATGCCTATTTTAAAATCGCCGAAGGTTGTAATCGCCCCTGCTCCTTTTGTGCTATTCCTTTAATGCGTGGAAAACATATATCGAAACCCATCGAGGATTTAGTTAGCGAAGCGAAACACCTGGCAAAAAACGGCACAAAAGAGCTTATACTAATCGCGCAAGATTTGACCTATTATGGTTTGGACTTATACGGAAAAAGAAACTTAGCGGATCTCTTAAGAAACTTATCCGATGTGGAAGGTATTGAATGGATACGTTTGCAATACGCCTATCCATCAGGTTTTCCGATGGATGTATTGGATGTGATGAATGAAAGGCAAAATATTTGCAATTACTTAGATATGCCTTTGCAACACATTGCTGATAATATGCTAAAATCCATGCGCAGGGGAATTACCAAACAAAAAACGATCGACTTGGTAAATGCAATTCGCGACAAAGTACCGAATATTGCGCTTCGTACCACGTTAATCTGTGGCTACCCAGGAGAAACAGAACAAGATTTTGCTGAAATGATGGAATGGGTCGAACGTACTCGATTCGATCGTTTAGGCTGCTTTACCTACTCTCATGAGGAAAAAACGCATGCTTTCTCTTTAGTTGATGATGTACCTCAGGAAGAAAAGGAATCGCGAGTGGAGCAAATTATGGAAATTCAACAGGGTATATCTTACGAAATTAACCAAGAGAAAGTCGGAAATACGTATAAGGTCCTGATCGACCGAGTAGAAGAGGGATATTTCATTGGCCGCACAGAATATGACTCGCCGGAAGTAGACAACGAAGTATTGATTGCAGCAAATAACAATTATGCGGCTGTGGGGAGATTTGTTGATGTTCACATCGATAGAGCTGAGGACTTTGATCTTTACGGAACCGTCAAATCCTAAGGATTTATTAAATTGACGATAAAAGGACGAAAACAATCGGTTTTATAAGTTATTATTGTAGCTATATTATGTGATTGCCGACGGCTGATTGCTGAAAGCCTATATAAAACATGAAAGCAAGTTATATTAATTACAGCGATACCAATAGTTTTTCCGAAACGCTCTTAGCGTATATAGCACAAGATAAAAAACTAACATCCTTCTTGGGCAACAGTCCGGATATTGCCGGTTTTGAAAAGCAAATTAATCAGAAGAAAGCGAATCGGACTAACCGCAAGGTATTGGTAAATACACTCAGAGATCAATATAGCGCTTTCCACAATCTTCCATTAGAAGTTAAAAACAACATCAACCTACTGGAAGAAGCGAACACTTTTACGATAACCACCGGACATCAGCTAAACATTTTCACCGGTCCTTTGTACTTTATCTTCAAAATTGTCAGTACGATCAAGTTGTGCAAGCAATTAAAAGAAAAGTTCCCTGACTACCATTTTGTTCCTATTTATTGGATGGCGACAGAAGACCACGACTTCGCTGAGATTAACCACACCCAATTGCAGGGCGAATTGATTAAATGGGACATCCCTGCTCAGGCTGCCACGGGTCGAATGGAAACACTATCCATGGCACGTACCGTGAAGAAATACCAAAAATTACTTGGCTTAAGTCACAATTCAGATAAGCTAGCCAGGCTGGTTGAAGAAGCGTACTTGCAGCATACCAACTTGGCTGACGCTACCCGCTATTTAGTGAACGGTTTGTTCGGAAAACACGGGTTGGTTGTAATGGATGCTGATCATCGCGACTTAAAAACGCTTTTCGCTCCCTATATCAAAGAAGATATTCTAGAACAACGTAGTTACCACAATATTACACATACAACGGAGGCCTTAGAGAAAGCTGGTTTCGAAACGCAAGTTCATGCCCGAGAAATCAATTTTTTTTACTTGACGGAAGAGTACCGGGAACGGATCGTTCAAACAACATCAGGCGATTTTGAGGTATTGCACCATAATTTATTTTTCTCAGAGGAAGAATTAGTAAAAGAAATTGAAAACCACCCTGAGCGTTTCAGCCCAAACGTGGTGATGCGGCCGCTCTATCAGGAAGTTGTTTTGCCTAATCTCTGTTATATCGGCGGCGGTGCAGAAATTGTGTACTGGTTGCAATTAAAGAGTAATTTCGATCATTATAAGGTGGACTTTCCCATTCTACTTCCTCGTAACTCTGCAATCGTATCTAATGAGCATCTCGACTATAAAATTTTTAGGCTCAATTTAACATTTAAAAGTCTCTTTCGCGACGCAAACGAGTTAAAAAGAGAATATGTACGTATACACTCAAAACATCGCCTTAATTTAAATGATGAGTGGCTTGAGATGGAAGCTATATTTGAACGTATTAAAGAAAGAGCCACTAAGATTGATCCTACCTTACGTCCCAGTGCAGAGGCTATAAAAACCAGGTTATGTAAAGCAATCAATAACCTCGAAAAGAAATTTGTTAAAGCAGATAAACTGAACTTTGAAGACGCTGTATCACAGATAGACAAAATAAAGGAGAAATTTTTTCCAAATGGTGGACTTCAAGAGCGGGTGGAGAATTTTGGATTACTCTATGTGAAATACGGTGACGAGCTCATAAACGATCTACTCAAATTCTTCAACCCGCTGGATATGAAGTTTACGATATTGTATTAGTTATTGGTTATTAAGTGTTAGGTGTTAACCTAAAATTTGAATTTTGAATTTTGAATTTTGAATTTTGAATTTTGAATTTTTACTTAAAAAATGAACATCGAAGAACTAAGGACATATTGCCTAAGCAAAAGAGGAGTGACGGAAGGATTCCCCTTTGGTCCGGACACGCTAGTTTTTAAAATCGGAGAAAAAGTCTTTCTTTTGACTGGCCTTGATGCACAACCATTATCTTTTAACGTAAAATGTGATCCCGAACGAGCTATTGAGTTACGAGAACAGTATCCCTCAAGTGTTCTTCCCGGTTATCATATGAATAAAAAACACTGGAACACAGTACAAGCAAACGGGGAGCTCTCCTTTAAGCAGCTTACAGAACTCATCGACCATAGTTACGAACTCGTTTATAACAGCCTTCCACAACGAATCAAAGAGACGTTGTCGTAACAAAAACATATACATTCATATATTTAACATTTCGCCCGACACTTTTAACATTTTCTCCGTTAATTTTAGCTAACAAAACGCCTTATTATGGAGAAGACCTACAAAAAGTTGAACGATCTTATTGGTTGGCTATGCGCATTTATTGCGACCTTCATCTACTTTCTTACTAAAGAGCCAACCGTTAGTTTTTGGGATTGTGGCGAATTTATCGCCGCTGCTTATAAACTGGAGATTGTACACCAGCCTGGAGCACCCCTCTTCCTAATGTTGCAAAATATTTTTTCCAACCTTGCATTGGGCGACAAAACATCACTGGCTTACTGGATGAATACAGGTTCTGCTGTTTGCAGCGGCCTTACGGTGTTGTTCTTGTTCTGGACTATTACCTCATTGGCGAAAAAAATACTTGTTACTGAAGACCATTCACTATCTCTGCTAATCACAGTCAAGCTTTTAGGAGCTGGTATAGTAGGTTCTCTGGCCTTTGCTTTTTCAGACAGCTTCTGGTTTTCGGCGGTGGAAAGCGAAGTATATGCTTTGTCTTCTTTATGCACGGCGATTTTGTTCTGGCTTATTTTGAAGTGGGAAAACCACGCACATGAAGTAAGGTCATCAAAGTGGATTGTCTTAATCGCCTATATTATTGGGCTATCCATCGGAGTACATTTATTAAACTTGTTAACTATTCCCGTACTTACCCTGGTAATTTACTTCAAGAACGCAAAGCAAATTACGACAAGAGGAATTATTAAACAGCTCGGTATTAGCTTTCTTCTACTAGGCGCTATTTTATGGGGTGTCATACAATATTTAATTAAAGCGGTCGCACAATTTGATGTTTTCTTCGTCAACACCTTAGGACTTGGGTTTGGAAGTGGCATCTTCACCTTTATCATATTATTGGTTACAGCAATCATTCTTAGCATTCGCTATTCCATTAAATACAATAAGGCTCAACTAAATTTGATACTACTTTGTTTCTGCTTTGTGCTCTTTGGATATAGCTCCTTCGTTATGGTATTTGTTAGAGGGACAGCCAATCCTTCGCTCAATAATAATCATCCCGACAACATTTTCTCCTTCCTAGAATACGTAACGCGTGATCAATACCCTCGCAGCCCATTAATCGTAGGTCAGTATTTTGATTCCAACCCGATCGCCGTAGAAAACGGAGCACCGATTTATAGAAAAGACGCCGAGAAATACACCATTGTAGGACATAAATCAGAATATACCTATGATCGCACGACATTATTCCCACGCGTGCACAGCCAAAAGGATAGCGATTTTTACAAACATTGGCTTCGTTTAGCAGAAAATGAACGTCCAACGTTTTGGAGCAATTTGCAGTTTTTCACAAGCTATCAAGCAGGCGTTATGTTCTGGCGTTATTTTATGTGGAATTTTGTTGGAAGGCAAAACGACGAATCGGGACAATTCGGCAATCTTACGGATGGAAATTGGCTAAGCGGAATTAAAGCGATCGATCATATGCGTTTAGGAGGCCAATATGATTTACCGTCATCTGTTAAGCAAGATCCATCTCGCAATCACTTTTATTTTCTTCCACTACTACTGGGCTTAATTGGTTTAGGGTGGCACTATCAGCATAATAGAAAAGATATGAGTATCGTATTGCTTCTTTTCTTTTTCACTGGATTGGCAATCGTTCTTTATTTAAACGACACACCTATGCAACCACGCGAACGTGATTATGCTTATGTAGGGGCTTTCTACGCTTTCGCTATCTGGATTGGCCTTGGCGTTATTGCATTGACTAGTCTAGCTAAGAAACGATCGTTGGTTTTCTCAACAACGCTCCTCTGTCTACTCGCCGTTCCGTTTTTATTATTATACCAGGGCTGGGATGATCACGATCGATCGGAAAAGTATACAACTAGAGATCTATATGCGCGCAATTATCTTGCATCTTGTGAACCAAATGCCATTTTATTTACTTATGGTGATAACGACACCTTCCCTATTTGGTATGCACAAGAGGTAGAAGGAATTCGTCCGGATGTCAGGATCGTTAATATTGGCTATCTGAATTCTGATTGGTATTTAAAGCAGATGCGCAAAAGGATCAACAATTCAGCGCCCTTGCCTATAGACATCGAACCCGCAAAAGTAGATAAAGGTGTAAGGGACTATCTGGTATACGAGGATTACCATATTGACAAGCCGGTGGAAATTAAAGATTTATTAGACATTATGTTGTCGGACCATCCCGACGACAAATCTGATCGCACCGGAGAAAATTTTCTACCTACCAAGAAGATGAAGCTGATGGTAAATAAGGAAGATGTAATGAAAAACAAGGTGGTACCAAAAGCTTGGCAAGACTTCATAACCGATAGCATGGAATGGGATTTCAATCGTAACTATATCACCCGTGGTGACTTAGCAATTTTGGATCTTTTGAAAAATAATGCGTGGAAGCGTCCCATTTATTTTGTCAAAATTCCACCAAGTGAAACCCTGGGATTGGACAAATACTTCGTAAACGAAGGACTGTTATACCGATTAATGCCGGTAGACTTAGCTAAAACCAACACCAAAGCAACTGCCAAGGCTCCGGTCGATACGCAGCACACCAATAGGTGGGCTATGTATCATAACTTGATGCATCGATATAACTGGGCGAATGTGAATAAGTTAAATTACTTAGATCCCCTTACCCGGAACATCGTTCCGCAATACACGAACAATTTTAATATTTTATCTAGAGAGCTCCTGGAAGTTGATCAAAAAGCAAAAGCCAAAGATGTCGTCAATAAGTGTCTAGAGGTACTTCCAAAACAGGTTTTAAGTATGAATCAAGCGATTGACTATTATTTTATATCGGATACCTTATATGAAGTAAACGAAAAAAATAAAGCAAATGAGCTTATGAAAAGAAATGGCGACTATATTATAGAGCAGCTCAATTATAATTTAGCAATCGCAAAAGATAAACCAAATGTTATAGACGAACGTAATATTCGCTTAGGCATGGGCCTCTTGAATGCTATGCTAGACAATTCCAAAAAATACAAACAGATGGATATGGAAAAATACTTAGGTAACCAGTACGCCATGCTCGAAAGAAAAATAACAGCAATTAGCCAATAGGCTAATTGCTCTTTTCCCGTATCTTCTTGTAGATCTTAACAGCTATCATCAGCATGACAGCAAATAGTACCAGACCTACCACGCCATATATCCAGTTTATAGCGCTTTTTAGCACCACCGTAAAAACGATAGCAAATAATAAAACCGTTGCTAATTCATTCCATAATCTAAGTTTAATGGAGGTCCACTTGCTCGTTTCTCCCGCCAGCTGAAACATAATTCGTTGGCAAATAAAATGATAGACAATCAATCCTAAAACAAAAGTAAGTTTGACATGCATCCACGGTTGAGACCACCAAGCCGGATTCAGGTGCATCATCACCGCTGCAGCAATAATGGTTAAATACATAGATGGAGTAGCGATAATCCACCACAACTTGCGTTCCATCAAAACGAACTGCTTATGTAAAATGCGGTACTCGTTTTCAGGCTGCTGTTTTGCTTCTGTATGATAAATAAATAGCCTGACCATATAAAATAGGCCCGCCATCCAGCAGACAACAAAGATAATATGTACAGCCTTTGCGTATAAATACATTTTTCCGTTATTAGTTGTTAGTTATTAGTTGTTAGTTATTAGAAATGTATGTCTTTTATGATAATGATTAAACCAGAATATCAAATCTAGGACGAATAACAAATAACCAACAACAGACAACAAAAAACTTAATACCTGAACTCCTTTACTACATCAATTGCATACTTTACGTTATCAAAAGGAATATCCGGCATGATGCCATGTCCTAAATTGAAGATAAAACCTTCCTCACCACGCATACGTTCGAAGAGATGTAAAATTTTTTTCTTTATTACCGCTTTGTCAGCATATAAGATAAAGGGATCTAAGTTACCCTGTACGGCTATTCCTTTCGGCAAATTGTTTTTTATTTGTTTCAAGTCTGCGTTCCAGTCGACCGAGATCACATCTGGTTTCGCCTCGGCCATTAGTGGTGCAAACACTGAACTTCCCTTACAGAAAGAAATAACCGGTATATCTTTTCGATCAAGTTGCGCAATAATTCCCACATTATATTGGTGAGAAAATTCGCTATAATCATCCCATGATAATGCAAGTGCCCAACTGTCAAATAGCTGCAACGCATTCACTCCGGCCTTTATCTGCATGTTCAGATAAGTAACCGTCACATCAGCAATCTTCTTTAACAATTTATGGGCTAATTCCGGCTGGTTGTTCAAAAAAAGCTTAGTAAGCTTAAAATCTTTGGATGATCCACCTTCGATTAAATAACTTAGAACCGTAAAAGGGGCCCCGGCAAAGCCTATTAAAGGAATTGCTCCATTAAGTCGTTGTTGGATAACCTGAATAGCATCAGCTACATATTGTAGTTTATACGCGACGTCGGTTTGCAAGGCATCGATATCGCTTTCATTTCGTACCGGATTTGCAAATTTAGGCCCCACTCCCTGCGTAAAACTCAATTCACCGCCCATCGCTTCCGCCGTTACCAATATATCTGAAAAAAGAATAGCTGCATCAATTCCCAACAAATCGACAGGCAGCATGGTTACATCCGCCGCTATTTCAGGCGTCTTACACATTTCCAAGAAAGAATATTTATTTTTTATATCCCAGTATTCTTTCATAAATCTGCCCGCTTGCCGCATCATCCATACCGGGGGGCGTTCTGTTGGCTGCGAAAAAGCAGCTCTGATAAATAAACTATCTTTTATAGCTGTGGTCACGTTATTTTGGTATTTCGTTTTCTATTCTATTTACAATCTGGGCAATTCGACTACTCACTTCCAATTCCTTCACCTTTTCCAGATACGTCTTCACCCGATCATAGTCTTTCTTCATTAAGTTGATATTCGCCAGGTTTACAAAAATCAGTGCCTTATCACTTTTCCGTCGAAAAGGCAATCTACTGGCAATTTGGAAATGTCTTTCCGCACTATCATAATTAAGTAATTGCAGATCCAAGCTACCGCTGATAAATTCATAGTAATTTCGTCTCCTCTTTCGCAGATGATCAGGATTCTTGATATCGGCCAAAAGGTTACGCGCTAAATCATATTGTTTCTTCTTAAAAGCCTCAGAAGCCAAGAGTACAGTACCTTCTCTATAGTAACTCCATATCGTATAGCCGATCAAACAAACCATTAAGGCTGTCAATTGGTATGTCTTTGCATACACCGTATAGGCTAATAGCAATAAAGCAAGCACGATAACACCTAGTCGAGCTTTTGAAGTCATCATAGGCTAATGTGTCTTGTTATCGGTAAACTTATAACCAACACCTCTGATCGAGTGGAAATAGATCGGGTTTTTCTGATCTGGCTCAAAATACTTACGGAAGGTCAAAATAAAGTTATCGATAGTGCGTGTTGAAGGATACACATCGTAATTCCAAACGGTTTCTAAAATCTGCTCGCGGGAAACGGCTTCATTTCTTCGCTCGATTAATAACTTAAGGAGCATCGTTTCTTTTTTTGTTAAAGCGGTAATCGTTCCGTCGGCGTGGTGTAACTCGAACGAGTTGAAATAAATCGTTTTGTCACCGATTTGATAAGAATTTAACTCTTTCAGGTCGTCACCTTTCATGCCTCTTCTCACTAAATTGCCCACTCGAAGGATAAGTTCTTCCAGGTTGAAAGGTTTAACTAGATAATCATCAGCACCTTTTTTTAAACCGGTAATACGATCTTCGCTTGTATTCTTGGCCGTGAGGAACATAATGGGCACTTCTGTATTTTCCAGTCGAATAGTCTCAGCAACTTGGAATCCATCAATTTCCGGTATCATGACATCAAGGATGATCAAATTAAATCGTTCTTCCTTGAACTTTTTAAGTGCCTTTTTTCCATCTGTAGCAGTAGTTACTTTATATCCTTCCAATTCAAGATTCAACTTGATGGCTTCGAGCAAGTGCTCTTCATCTTCTACGAGAAGTATGCGTTGTTTTGCTTGCATAATCAATTAAATGTTACATCAAAAATGCTCCCTGTAGGAGTGTTATTTAATACTTTAATTTGGGCGTTGTGTTTATCTAATACTGATTTTACAATGTATAACCCTAATCCCGTACCTTTAGTTTTACGGGTATCTTCACTCCCTACACGATAAAATTTATTAAAAATACGTTTTTTTTCCTCATCATTAATGCCTATTCCTAAATCAGCCACTGAGAACCGTATCTGCCCATCTTGTTTATACAGTCGCACATTAACATGTGCACACGGTGGCGAATATTTGATAGCATTCTCAATTAAATTGGTGACAACTGAAGTGATAGCCAGCTTATCACCGACAAAAAAAATGTTTGGCTGAATATCCGTTTTAATAATCTGGGAGGTGCAGGAATGTACCTGCAATCGATCAGCTATTCGTCCGGTCAGCTCAGAAAAATCAAATTCCTCTTTTGGAATACTTTTGCCTACACTTTCCAGTTTAGTTGCTAGCAGCACATTTTCCACTAAATCGTCTAGACGCTCAATATCTTTTAGAGAATTTGATAGGAATTGATCCCGTTGCTCTTTATTCAGATCACGTTTTAATATGGTTTGTATATACAATTTAATTGAAGCTAAGGGCGACTTTAGCTCGTGTGTAACGGAAAGAAGAAAGTTATGTTGTTGTTTATGTGTTTTATGCTCGTGTACGAAAGCTCTTTTCAGCTTAATAGCACCCACCAAAAAGATGGTCATAAAAATAAACCCCTCACCTATCACCATGCCTTTTCGTAATGGCTCCAGTTCCATTAAAAGCATTCCCCACCATACAATCTGCGCTATTGCATAGAAGACAAGAAAATAAAATAAAAACAATGGCTTTCGCATACCTAATTAGTTGTTAGTTGTTAGTTGTTAGTTGTTAGCTAATTCAAGCTTATAAGCTAAAAGCTAATACCTAAGTCCTAACACCTACTTAAACACCACATCCAAGCTTTCAAATATAGCCCTTTTCGCTTTCTCTAGTTCTATTTTCGAATGGGCAGCCGAAACAAAACCAACCTCATAGCCCGAAGGTCCGAGGTAGACACCTCTATTCAGCAATTCCCGATGCATTACCTTATATTTATCCATGCTTTCTGCTTCAATATCAGATGCGGCCTGGATATTATCTTTATCAGTAAAGGCAATCCAAAATATAGACCCTACGTTAAACACACGTACCTTATAATTTTTTGCGCTTGCATATCGTTGTATGGAAGCTGAAAATTCAGCTGCCTTCTTATTTAATTCTTTATAAAATCCGGGTTTATTCAGTTCGCTTAGCTGTGCAATCCCCGCAGCCATCGCAACCGGATTGCCGGATAAGGTGCCTGCCTGGTAAACGCCACCGTCCGGTGAAATATAACCCATAATTTCCTCCGAGGATCCATAAGCGCCAACAGGCATCCCTCCCCCAATTATTTTTCCGTAGGTTATAATATCCGGATGCACGTCGTAATAAGCTGCTGCGCCTTCAAATCCCAGACGAAAACCGGTAATCACTTCATCAAAAATAAGTAAACTCCCGTGATCGCTTGTTATCTTACGCAGAAATTCGATATATTCTTTATTCTGCATCAATAAGCCGTTATTTGCAGGGATTCCCTCAATAATAACAGCTGCAATTTCTTCTTTAAATTCAGCAAAAGCACGTTCCAAAGCCTCTTTATCGTTCAAGCCGATTACCACTGTTTCATCGGCAAATGCTTTAGGCACACCTAAAGAGGAAGTCTCACCAAAAGTTACCAATCCAGAGCCAGCTTTTACCAATAAAGAATCCGAATGCCCATGGTAACAGCCCTCAAATTTAATGATCTTATCCCTTTTGGTATAGCCCCTAGCCAAACGGATGGCCGACATAACAGCCTCTGTACCGGAACTGACAAATCGTAGCTTTTGGATATATTTATTATTTTTTAGAATTAACTCCGCTAATTCATTTTCCAAGGCTGTTGGTGCTCCGAAACTCAGCCCATGCTGGAGTGTAGAAATGACGGCTTCCCTTATTTTGGGATGATTATGGCCAAGAATAAGCGGACCCCAAGAGCAACAGAAATCTATAAACTGATTTCCATCAGCGTCCCACAAAAAACATCCATCGCCTTTCTCAATGAATAAAGGCGTGCCGTATACCGATTTAAAAGCCCGCACAGGCGAATTTACGCCACCCGGAAAGTACTTTTTTGCTTTCTCAAACAAAATTGCAGACTTCTCGCGCGATATGTCTGCTTTAGACCCGGCCACCCGTACCTCTTCCTCATTTCCCGAAAACATTTTTTTTATGGAATCTAACATGTTCGTTATTTGTTGAAACGTTAAGTAGTTGAGTTGTCTAGACGTTAAGTAGTAGAGTCGTTAAAACGTTAAGTGGGGTATTCATCATTCTTAACCACTTAACTACTTCCCTATTTAACTACTCAACATTCCATTAAATCCACTGCTGCTCTACCATATCTCTAATATGATAAGTGGTAATTATACGAGCACCCGCACGAGCAAAAGCATACATGGTTTCCATTACAATTTTTTGCTCGTCTATCCAGCCGTTTTGCGCAGCTGCTTTAACCATTGCAAATTCGCCTGAAACATTATAGCATGCCAAAGGCAAAGTGGTTTCATCCTTGATCCTACTAATAACATCCAGATAAGCTAAAGCCGGTTTAATCATTAGCACATCAGCGCCCTCTTGCTCATCTAAAAAGGCTTCTCTTAATGCCTCATTAGGATTTCTGAAATCCATCTGATAAGCCTTTCGATCTCCTTTGCTTGGAGCACAATCTGCTGCTTCCCTGAATGGACCATAATAAGAGGAAGCAAATTTTGTTGCATGCGACATAATCGCTACGTTTACCAGGTTATTTTCATCCAGTGCCTTTCTGATTGCACTAATTCTGCCGTCCATCATATCGGAAGGAGCTAACATATCCGCCCCGGCCTCCGCATGCGCGAGTGACATTTTTGTTAACACGTCGATGGTGGCATCATTCTGAACATAATCATGTTCTAAAATCCCACAGTGTCCGTGTGTCGTGTAAGAACATACACAGACATCCGTTACAATATATAGATCTTCACCAAAAGCTTCTCGAAGTGCTCTGATGGCTTTAGGAACCAGCCCATGGTGATCATAAGCCGTGTGTGCATCCGCACTCTTCTCTTCTCCAACCCCAAAAAGCATGATTTTATTAACGCCCAGTTTCAATCCAATTGCTACGTCCTCTATCAGTTTATCAATAGAAAAATGGTGTATACCCGGTAAGGAGGGCAAGGCATGTTTTATTTGATTTCCTGGAACGATAAAATAAGGATATATAAACATATCCTTTGACAGATGAGTTTCTGCCACCATCTCCCTCACAATTGGATTTTTACGTAATCTACGTTGTCGATAAATCATTTTCTTTTTTTTAATCTTAATCTCTCAAGACAAATCTCGTAGCTTTACAAGCTAAACACCAGGTATTTTCGAAAGAAAAAGGGAGGTGCTCGTACACGAAGCTTTTGAGATTTTTCTTGTTACAAAGATAAGCATGAAAATGTGCGATTGAAGTAGCAAAACATATTATAGCAATGGGGTGACAGTTCCTGATGAATCATTTTTCGTTGGCTTTCCCTTACTGTAATTCAGTGCAAAAACTGCTTCTGCCAACCCTAGCTCGTCAGGTGAGAAAGGCAATGTGTATTGAACTCCTATTTCCTCGAGCTTTTTTCCTGTAGAGTTACCGATACTGATCACTTTCTGCCCCGGCTCTACCAGGTTATCCTTAAAGTAGGCTTCAACATTGGTTGGACTAGTAAAGATTAGGACATCCGCTCCCGAGCCTTCTACCTGCTCATCAATACGCGTTTCATAAACCGGTAAATCAATAACCTTCGTATCGGCAGTTAGCCGACTTTGAATGGTTTGCAGCGAGCCTTTTGCGCGAGGAAATAGTACTGTAGAACCTGCTGCTACTTGGGCGAAGGCATCTCCCACTTTTTCCATTTCAATCCCCTCGGCTTCTCCAGTGAACGCAGGTATAATCCCATGGCTTCTTAAAGCTTCTTCGGAACCCCGACCAACTACGGCATATTGCACATGTTTACTAAGTCTCGGTTTAAGCTTGAAAAAATTTTCGATTCCATTTTTACTACTAAAAAATACCCATCGAACATATTTGAGTATATATGGATCCAAGGTATTTATAATGGAAAAAATTTTAATGAGCGATCGCCCTTCAACTTTTATATGATGTTGTTCCAAGGACCGCTTCAGAAAAGAGGTGTCAGCAAGTTCACGGGTGATAAAAACGGAACTTGGCAATTTTCTATCCGGATCAAATTTCTCTACAATCTCTTCTGCCAAGCCAGCAGCACTTTCCGCTTTAAGATATAAACGTGTAGGAAAGCTTTCTCCGTCTTTAGCTTTTGCAGTCCAAACTTCATAACCGGTTGTAGTTTTCCGACAGTAACAACCTAATGGCATATGACATCCTCCTTCAAAAAGGTTAAGGACTTTACGCTCTACTCCTATAGTTTCAGCCACATCTTTTTGATGCAGTTTTTGCAAAACTTCATACAATGTATGATCGGATTCACGAATTTGAATAGCTAAAACTCCCTGAGCGGGAGCCGGAATAATTTCCGTTGGAGGTATGATTTCCACATGAAACTCGCTTAAATCTAATTTCAAACGTTCAACACCCGCTTTTGCCAACATGATAGCATCATATTTTTCATCACGCAACTTTTGTAAACGAGTATTTACATTACCTCGTAAATCTTCGATTTCCAAATCCGGTCTGAAAGCCAACAACTGTGCTTTCCGCCGATTGGAGGAAGTGCCAACAATGGCGTTATGTTTAACGGATAATCTTTTCTTAAGATCAACGCAATCTTTCAGAATAATCAATAATTCTGAAGGATCTTCTCTTTCAGATACCGCTGCAATTCTTAATCCGGGTGGATTTGCAGTAGGAAGATCTTTGTGCGAATGTACGGCAATGTCGATTTTTTCAGCAAGCAGTTCTTCTTCCAATTCTTTCGTAAAAAAACCCTTGCCTTCTAATTTATCTAAACGAAGATGCTGTATATTATCTCCCTGTGTTTTAATAACTTTAAGCTCTGCTTGTACGCCAATTGTAGCTAAACGATCTTTCACATGGTTAGCTTGCCACAAAGCCAAATCGCTACCTCTTGTTCCAATAATAAGCGTTCTGTCCACCTTTATAATATATGTTGCAATTGTAAATAATCCATTTTCTAACCCTCATTACCCAACTCAACTTTTATTCCGCCCTTGGAATACTCCCTTTATTCGTCCGCTATCTATTCATTGAATCCATTCAGCGCAGCTAGAGTCCGATGCTTCAACTAAAACACTTCACTAAATGCCAAAAAAGATGGTGTATTGTTAGATAACCATCTTTAATTGCTATAAAAATAAAAAAAATAATGTGATAAGCTAAAAGCAATGTGTAGAAAGAAACCCTACCCTCTAATTTTCTGCCGCCTCTTTGCTTTTTGCGATTAATATTTCCTTTGCAAGCACCATCGGACCGCTGATATATTTTTTCTCCATATAGTTAATAACCTTTTCCAAAACCTCTCTGGAACTGGCATCCAAGGAATTAAGCTCGTTAGCAAATACCGTATTCAATGCAAAAGATTTTATTTCCTTCACTCTTTCGGGTACCTGGCGCATGGCTATTTCTACCTTTCGTTGTTTTAAAATAGGTAAAAACTCGGCAACATTGCTTTCAATAATTCTTTCCGCGTGGATAAGTTCGTTATAACGTTCCTGAAGATTCTTATTCGCAATTGCTTGCAAGCCGCTAACTTCTATGTAGTGTATTGCGTTTTCAGCAAGTACCTCCTCCGAAACATCGTTCGGGATTGCCAAATCAACGACTATCTTCTTGGATGTCTCCCCATTTAGCAAACTGGCATAAATAGACGATGTAATAACGGGTTCTGTAGAACCTGTACAGGTAATCAGTATATCAAATCCTTCCTTATAGTGCCTTAACTCGCTTAATGGAAAGGCTCGGCCATTTAACTCTTTCGCTAAACGTTCCGCTTTATCCATTGTACGGTTGAATACTACGAAGTTTGAAAATTTATGTTTTTGTAGGTATTTTGAGATATTTTGGTTGGTTTCACCTGCGCCTACTAATAAGATACGGGGATTATCAGTGAACTTGAGATCTCTTAATTTACGATAGGCTAATGATACAACGGACACCGGATTACGGGAGATCATGGTATGCGTATAAACCTCCTTAGCCGTCTTCACCAAACTGTTCATCATTAAGCGCATAAAATCACCCGTTAATCCCCCTTTACGACATCTTTCATAAGCTCGTCGAACCTGCGCTAATATTTCCTTTTCTCCGACAACTAAACTCTCCAAAGAACAGGACATCCTAAATAAATGATGTAAAGCATCCAGTCCTTCATAAGTAGTCACCTGATTAAGAAATTGATCAAATTGTTCATCAGGCACACAAAAATTCAATCCACGCAAAAAGTTCTTCACGAACTCACTTGTTAAGGTATGTTTTCCATGAAAAACGAATTCAACCCGATTGCATGTGCCTACGTAAAAAATCTCTTCGATGTCAAAATTGTTTTTGACGTTAATCAATCGGCTTTCAAGCTCTTCATTACAAATAACCAAATTGCCTAAATCTTTTAGGTCAACGTGCTTGTGTGTAAATGCTATTACTTTAAGATGCTCCAAGGTCTCTTTACCCTCTCTATATTATACTGTCGACAAAAGTACATCTATACGCTTGTTACAGTGTCAAAACTTTGTCAAACACAGCTATTTAGAATGTTTTTAAATAATAGGGATTTCAAGAGTTTAGCTTCTGAGGCCCGGCATCTAATCACACCTTATACCTCACTCGTTATACCCTATACCCTATACCCTATACCTTACACCCTATACCCTATACCTTACACCTTATACCCTATACCCTACACCTCATCCCCTATACCTTACACCCTATACCTTACACCCTACTCCTCTCTTCTCACCCTCCTCATAAAACAAAAAAACCGTTCCTATAAATAGAAACGGTTTTCTTTACCTTTAAATCACTTATTTTGTTGCTGGAGTGGTAGTAGTAGGCGTCGTGGCTGCCGGTGCTACCGGTTTCGCATTTGGATCGATTCCTAACTTCGTTTTTACTGCAGCACTAATATCATCTCCTCCCTCAAAATATAAAACAGATTGTTGTGCAATATCTAGGATATAGGCATAACCTTTTTCCTTTGCCACCGCTTGAATAGCCTTTTCTGCTTTTTCAAAAACCGGTTGGAACACCTCTTCTCTTTTCGCACCTACTTCCTGTTCTGCCTTCTGCTGCACCTCTCCCATACGTCCTTCCATCTGCTGGATTTCTGTACTTAAGGTTTGCAATTCTTTATCTACTGTTTCTTTATTAGCTTCGCTTCTGGTTTTTTGCTTGTCCATAAATGCTGTGATCTTTTTTTGACGCTCAGCATCCATTTGTTGAATCTCAGTACGTTTAGTACCTACAAAAGTTTCCAATGTTTGATTGGCTGTTTTGTACTCCGGCATTAGAAGCAAAATCTCCTGTGAATTCACGTGTCCAATTTTTTGTTGTGCACTCACAGCGCCAACTGTTAAAAATAATCCTGCAGCTACTAAAACCGACTTAAATAAATGTTTCATTCGCAATTTTAATTTTGTTGACTCAACAGAGCCGTCTATAATTTTTGTTTAAGTTAATTACATTTTACACAACACAATCCGTAGTAGGCAAAAGCTCAGCTACGGATTTGAAAATTGGTGCAATTTTAAGCAAGTATTCTCTATTTTGCAAGTGCCTCCGGTTTATAACCCAAGCGAGTGATTACATCATTGCTTTTATCCAACCTCGGATTAGAGTACAAGAATGTCACTTCACTTCCTTTATCGAGTACCACGTCTAGATTTTGGCTTTCGGCAACCGCTTGTATGGCTTTGGAAACACGCTCTTGTATCGGCTTGATTAGTTTAAGGCGTTCCTTGTACAGATCACCTTCAAAGCCAAAAATTTTCTTTTGAAACTCTTTAGTCTCACGTTCCTTCTGCACAATCTCGTCCTCTCTTTTCTTTCTCATCTCATCGCTCAACATCACCTGATCTTGTTGATAAGCCTTATACATTCTTTCTATGCTGCTGTACCGAGCATCCACTTCCTTTTGCCATTTTTCGGACATATCTTCCAGTTGCTTCTGCGCAGAAACATATTCCGGAATGTGCTTTAATATGTATTCACTATCTACATAAGCAAAGCGTTGAGCGAATGCAGAAGCGCCGGCAATAAATATAAAAGCTAACGTTAAGAATATTTTTTTAGTGTTCATATGATCATTTCTTTATGTTCTTTCAGACTCGACTTTTCAGCCAAGGTTTAACCTGACTAATCGGGATGAAAGACCTCATCTTTTCTTAATGAATGCCAAATATAATACCATTCCTATATTTTAGATATAAAATTTAACATTTTTTAGCAATTCTTTTGGCATCAAGATATCAGTATCAAGACTAAAGTATCAGGTATCAGCACAAGTCTCACCGTCTTTTCCACTCCCTTACATTATCCTGTTTCTTATGTCTATATCCTACTACTTACGTCTGATGTCCTATTACTAGTTAAATCCTCCCATCTGTTGCATAATACTGAACGTGAATGGTTGGCGCCACTGGCTTCTATCAACCCCCGGTATAGGATCGAAGGCATGTCCATAATCAATTCCTAATAAACCAAATATTGGAAGGAAAATGCGCGCGCCTATACCCACCGAACGACGCACCTTAAACGGATTGAAATCTTTAAAGGCATCCCAGGTATTACCCGCGTCAGCGAATCCAAGCAAGAAGACCTTCGCCTGCTCATTCATCATGACAGGGTAACGCAACTCCATCTGATAACGTGTATAAATCGGGCTACCGGAGTTTCTTGCAATTTGAATATCCTGGCTGTTTGTTTTCGTTTCCGGTATCACATAACCATTGGCATAACCGCGCATGGCAACTACTTCAGAACCTTGTAGAAAGTCGAAGCCCATCATACCATCGCCCCCTAACTTAAAGCGCTCAAAGGCCGAGGTACCGGTAACTTTACTATAAGAGCCAATAAATCCAAATTGAGCTTGAGCTTTAAATACCAGTTTACCCACAACCGTTTGAAACCACTGCGAATCAAATTTCCATTTGTGATATTCTACCCAACGATAACGGATATGATCCGGCGCCGTAGGATAATTGATATTATTAAACAAAGAATAAGGAGGCGTTGCCTGTATCGTGAAGCGCAAATTCGATCCGGAGGTAGGGAAAATCGGATCGCTCAGCGAGTTCCGGCTTATCTCTTGCGTTAAGTTAATATTATAAGATGTACCATTTCTAAACAGGAAGTAAGCATCGTAATTACGCAACTTATATTGTTGTAAGTTTAACGAATAGTTTACCTGAAAATAATAGTCGGGCCATTTTAAACGCTTACCTAAGCTAACCGTTACACCGTTCATCCGGATTTTGGGGGTACTCTCCGTAACGTTCTCGCGGCCGGTATAATAATCGTAACCGCCATAGGCCGACATAGAAGTAAAGGCACTTATACCAAAATAAATCGGTTTCTTCCCTCCTAGCCAAGGCTCAGAAAAAGAGAAGCTATAGGATTGATACGATTTACCACTCGTTTGGCCTCTCAAGCTTAGCTTTTGCCCGTCTCCACGAGGAAGCGGTTTCCAAGCTTTTTTATTAAATAGATTTTTGGTAGAGAAGTTATTGAACGTTAAACCTAAGGTACCGATAATACGTCCCGCTCCGAAACCTCCAGACAATTCCACTTGATCGGAAGGTTTTTCAGCCACCGTATATTCAATATCGACCGTTCCATCGGCTGGGTTTGGCTTCGGCACCGGTGAAGTCTTGGATTCGTCAAAATTACCTAAGGTGGCAATTTCACGGATATCCCGCATGATATTCGTCTTGGAGAATTTTTGTCCCGGTTTCGTTTGTAGTTGACGCCGAACCACTTTATCGTTTGTCACGTCGTTTCCTTTTAGCACAATCCGATTGACATCATACTGTGGTCCTTCGTACATACGCATTTCCAAATCAATGGTATCCCCATAGATTTTTGTCTGCACAGGATCTACCTGGAAGGTCAAATAACCATCATCCATATAATAGGCAGAAACATCGGCTCCTGTTTTGGATGGGCCTAACAATTTGGTATTCAATTTCTCTTCACTGAATACCTCTCCCTTTTCTATCCCCAAGATCTTGCTAAGTGTTTCGTCGGTATATTTTGCGTTACCCGACCAGGTTATGTCACCAAAGTAATACTTTGGCCCTTCATACACATCAATGTCAATGCGAACATTTTTTCGATTCAACTGGGTAACAGAATCCCGAACAATGGTTGCATCGCGATAACCTTTACTGCGCATCTTCGAAATAAGCGCCTCTTTACCCTCAGCATATTTTTCATAGTTAAATTTACCGGGGCCCCAAAACCGCCACCACCTCTTTTGCTTCACTTTTTTCAGGTATTTATGCATTTTCGCATCGGAAAATTCTTTATTACCGGTGAAGTTAATTTCTTTCGCTTTTACTTTTTTATTTTTCTTAACTGCGACTTTTAGAATTTGGTTATTTGCTTCTGTTGTATCTTTTACTTGCGAAATGTTAATATCAGGATATAAATAGCCCTTTTCCCTAAGGTAACGTTTAATCGTATTTCGGGTGGTATTCAGTAAGTTTTCGTTAATGATTTTCCCCGTATTTTCGTTTAGTCGCTTTCTAACCTCCTCTGTTTGACTTTTACTCAAACCATCCAGGTCGATACGCGTTAAACGCGGTCGTTCTACCACGTCAATATTAAAAAATACTGTATCACCCCGAACCTGGTCTATGGTAAGTTCAATATTATCGAAAAGCCCTTGCGACCATAGGTTCTTGATTGCGTTGGAAGTTGCTTCTCCGGGTACTTCAATACGATCACCGACAGAAAGTTTCGAAATCGTCAATAATACATCGTTATCTAAAAACTTAGTACCACTTATTGTAACACCTCCAATAATATAATCCTTTGGATTCAGGTAGCCAGACCCACCCGTTTGCCTAGACGAATTACCTACTCGAAGTTGTGCTGAAGCAATTTGCGCTCCTATCAAACAAAAACCTATTAAAAGAAAAAGTCGCTTCATTGAATTTATTTATCGCCGCTAAAGTAAAATAAACAGTTGTTAATTTTTGTTAAACTATTTTTTTTCAAATTTTGAACGTTAGCTTTTGATATTTTGATATATATAAAGTTAAAATACTTATTTTAATTGTTCGCTGGTTAAGCCGAATCTGCGCTCTCGATTTTGAAACTCAACAATAGCGGCATACAGGTCATCCCTTCTAAAATCCGGCCATAATTTGCTGGTAAAATACAATTCAGCGTAAGCTAATTGCCATAGTAAGTAATTACTGATGCGCTGTTCTCCGCTTGTGCGGATCATAAGTTCGGGATCAGGTAGAGGATAAGAATTAAGATGCTGAGCAAACAGGGCTTCGTCGATATCGTCAGCTTTCAATAAACCCTGTTGAACAGACTGTGCTATTTTTTTTGCTGCGTCTGCAATCTCCCAGCGGGAACTGTAGCTCAAGGCCAGCGTCAACGTACATTTGGTATTGGACGCCGTTTCTTCCATACACTGTTTTAAATGCGCTAACGCTTTAGCAGGCAACAGATCGAGATTTCCGATCGCGTTTAGCTTCACGCCATTTGACATCAATCGTTTTGTTTCTTTACCAATTGAAGACACTAACAACTCCATAAGGGCGGCCACCTCCAATTTCGGGCGGTTCCAGTTTTCAGCAGAAAATGTATATAGGGTTAAAAAAGGTACACCGATTTCCACAGCACCTTCTAAAACATCTCGCACCGAGTCCACACCACGTTTATGGCCAAACACTCTCAACTTACCGCGTTCTTTTGCCCAGCGTCCATTTCCATCCATAATGATGGCTATATGTCGCGGCAACTTACTGCGATCTATCAGTTCAACATTAGTCATCGTAAAGCTAATTCTTCTTTATATAAACAGGACATCCTGCCCTAAATATCGCATATGTTACCGTAAAGGTGGCTAACATATACGTGTCTTTTTGTCGGCCATCACCTCGCTGCGTTCCCACGAGCATTTGCTGCGATGGATCAATAAAATACAGCCGTTGATTGAGCTCTTCATCCCCCAACCTGTTTCTTCCCGGCACCCAATCAAATCCATTTATGTAATCTCCACTTATATCATCTATGTAATCGGTAAATGCTATGCGATATCCCAACTCCACTCCAACTGTCCAGGGCCCGCGCAGATTATAACGAAACCCTACGCCAAAGGGAATACTAAGCGCATACCTTTTGTAATCAACACCTTCCGTTTGATAATCGTGTAGATTTACTAATTCTCCGTCAAAATTATAGTTCTTTGGCTGAAAATGAAAACCTCCAATACCCGCAAACAGATAAGGAGTATAAGAAACCCGACCATATGACGGTTCAAATTTAAAAAAATTAAACTCACCTACTAGCGATGCCTCATATATTGGTGATTTAAAATACAGTTGCTGCTGTCTTACAAATTCGTTGGAATTGGAAGCTCCATCACCCTGTGTATTGGCGCGAAGAAAATTAAACCGCACTGCCCAATTTCTGCTTAGGTTTTTTCTCACGAGTAAACCAAGCGTCCAGTCATTTAACTTAAGCGGATTAGTAGGATTCAATTCTCCCATATAACCTGACATGCCCCCACTAAGCCCAAACTCCCAGTCCTGAGATCTTCCTACATTTGTCACAAGAAGCATAACCGCAACTAGCAGCGATGTATTTTTTAGCATAACGTGCATGCATCTCCAATAAAGGTGGTAAAGATAAGAGAAATTTTATATAAGCGGTTAGGTTTTAGCTATTAGTTATTGAGCGGTTATTAGTTATTGAGTGGTCCATGACATCTTCAGCCTTCAGCAATCGGCACTGTCTGTTTTAGTTACGCACGGTACTTATTCCCCATTGGCTCATTAACCGGCTGTCAGCTTTCGTTCGCATTGGACCCTCATTATCACATTAGTAATTATCATATTGACTAATTAATAAGTTTCTTACTCAACTACGTTACTATTTTCACTAATAGTTCCTCGTGTCCAGCCCCCACAAAAGTTTATGGCGTATGGTACTAAAAAAACTTTCTTGCTTTAGCCGAATCAGATTAACAGCATAATCGGCCTTCCGTATATGGATCGCTGCCCCGGTATTAACCGTTTCAGTTGTTGAATCATAAGAAAACAAAAAAGAGTCGCTTCTGCTTTCGACTTCGATACGGATCGTGCTACTGTCTGATACCACGATAGGTCTGACATTTAGGTTATGAGGTGAAATAGGTGTAATGATAAAGTTTCCCGAGCCGGGCATTACAATTGGCCCACCGCAGCTCAATGAATATGCAGTAGAACCCGTCGGAGTCGCGATGATAAGTCCATCCGCCCAATAAGCATTTAACAGTTCGTTATTTACATAAGCATGAACCGTTATCATAGCAGAGCTATCTTTTTTAATGATTGTAATATCATTTAAAGCAAAAGCTAATTGCCTCCCATCCGGTTCCGGCCCATTACCTTTATAGGTAGCGAGCAAGACCCTCTTTTCGATATCATAATTCCCGCTAAGCAGTTGGGCAAGCGCATGTTCAATTTTGTCTTTATTGATACTTGCCAAAAAACCAAGTCGCCCAAAATTTATACCGGTCACCGGAATACCGCTATCACCGATAATGGAAACGGCTGCCAACATGGTTCCGTCACCGCCAAGGCTCAACATAAACCGGGTATCACCGGGAAGGTCTGTATAAGAATAAAAGGAGTGGGTTTCCTTCCTCCAAGCTATTTTATCGGCTAAAAATTCATTGAAAGGTTGATATACCCATATTTCGATATCTTCTGCTGCTAAAAGATCGAACAACGCTTGTACATATTGAATGACAGCATTCTGAAACTCTCTTCCGTATATAGCTATTTTCATTAAAATAATTTATTCTTAACGGAGATGAAGCTTTGATCGCATGAGGCGGTCGGCTGTGTCATATCGTCTGTCTGTTTCATCCGTAAAATCATAAATCCAGGTACCTCATTAACTGATCATACCGATCCCGGGTAGAGTCGTAGCCTCTCTTATCATTATAAATTCCCTTGACGATATAATCGTGCCTTAAAAACGCTGCCACAATAGAAGATATATCCGTTCTATTTAATTTCAATGTGATTTCAAGCCGCGTTGAGTCAGGAAAGCTTCTGACACTTGAACTGAGAATCTGGGTATTATCTGATTCGATAATTTGTGATATATGGGACAATGAGTTATCTCTATTTCCTATTTCCAACACAATGATTCCGCCTTCTGCATCGGACGCCATGTTTTCTGCCAGGAAATCTGTTAGATTTTTCAACGTAATCACACCTTTGTACTGCTGTTGTTCATCCACAATCGGCAATATATCCAAGCTATGTGCATGAAAAAGACGTAGCGCGTCATAAACGTGTTGATTTTCGAAGGCAAAAATCAGTTTTAAGGCATGCTTGGATGCAACCGCTTCCAAGCGCATCTCTCCCACATGCTCCAAAAGATCATCTTCAATAACCAAACCCAAGTAAGCGTTATTCTGCACTACAGGAAGTTGCGACACTTTATATTCAGTCATTCTATCCAAAAGAAATTGTAAGGTATCTTCCGGACGGACTGGAAATATGTCGTTTTTTATGATTTCACCTGTAGTCATCGTTGCTTTTACTTTTTTAGTTAATCGGGTAATGAGTGCTGCAATTTCTCATCGCGCGAGTCATCAATAACTATTTATATATACGATAAAAACAACGTTTGGTTTAATCCCTTATCAAAAAAGAGGTCTTTTTTGATAATACCTATGCATCCAGTTTATTCAAAAATGCTTTTAAGTGTTGATTAAACTGCAAAGGTTGTTCCATCATTGGAGCATGGCCACACTGATCGATCCAGGTCAATTCAGCATTGGGCAGTTTTTCTAAAAATTCCTCCGCTACTTCCGGCGGCGTAATTTTATCATTTTTCCCCCAAATTAAGCCTACTCGGATTTTAATATTTGGCAATTCCTTGGCCATATTATGCCGAATTGCCGATTTAGCCATAGCGATTGTTTTAATGACTCGCTCTTTATTATTTACGGTTTCGAAAACTTCATCTACTAGTTCCTTAGTAGCTATTTTTGGATCGTAAAAGGTAAACTCTACCTTTTCCTTTATATAATCGTAGCTTTCCCTTCTGGGAAATGAGCCGCCAAATGAATTTTCATATAATCCTGAGCTTCCCGTCAATACCAGCGCTTTCACTTTATTTTGGTGCTCCGCGACATACATGAGAGCCACATGGCCTCCTAAAGAATTACCGATTAGTACAAAATTGTTTAACTTGAGGTGGTTAACAAATTTTTCAAACCATTTTGTTAAACTTTTAACACCCGTTGAGATTATCGGCATATCGTATATCGGCAACATGGGGATGATCACTCTATG
The DNA here is from genome assembly GCF_044784325.1 of Olivibacter sp. EAT-5. Classification (NCBI taxonomy): domain Bacteria; kingdom Pseudomonadati; phylum Bacteroidota; class Sphingobacteriia; order Sphingobacteriales; family Sphingobacteriaceae; genus Olivibacter; species Olivibacter sp. EAT-5. The sequence continues at coordinate 6,616,691 of NZ_CP173028.1, forward strand.
GGTCTCTTTCAATTCGCTAACTGTATCTTCCCAGTTACTTAAGGCTCCCATTAAACCATGGAGCATAAGCACCACTTCTCCTGTACCTTCATCTATATATTTAAAACCCTTATCTTCCTTAATGGTCAACTCCATATAATAATTCCTAGTATCTATATAACTTTTGATGAAATGCAATCATGTTTAGCACCTCCTATAAGGCACTTAACTGCTCCTTAACTACTTCTGCTATCGTCTTTCCATCAGCTTTGCCTGCTAAACGCTGATTAATAAGGCCCATTACTTTGCCCATATCTTTGACGCTTGTTGCACCCACCTCTTGTACTACACGTTGTACCTCTGCAACGATCTCTTCCCTACTGAGCTGTTTGGGTAAGTATTCTTCTATAACGTCCTGTTCTTCTTTTTCTATTTGATAAAGATCCTGTCTGTTTTGTTGCAAATAAATCTCAGCCGATTCTTTACGCTGCTTAACGAGTTTTTGTAGGACTTTTACCTCTGTTTCCTCCGTTAACGTTTCGGTTGCTCCTTTTTCTGTCTTCGCTAGTAAAAGAGCAGATTTAATTGCTCTCAATCCTCTCAACCGAGCCTCGTTTTTGGCTAACATAGCCGCTTTAATATCCTGATTTATCGTGTTCTCAAGAGCCATATTCATTTTATATTATGCACCTTTGTGATGCGAATTATTTAACGTTTGGGATTGTTCCCTATATTATAAGCTACCGCGACATTACTTTTTGGGCAAAACTAATTATTTTACACATAAAACAGGTAAACAGGAACAAGTATTTACTTAAGATTTACCTTTCCTGCTAATCGATCAGTCTCAAAATAACCACAAAATAGCATACAATCCAAGTTTCGATAAAAATATTTTATGGCTCCTTATGGAAAAGAGTGCTGGTTGCCTGAGCCGTTGGCATTAGCAATAAATCATTTACATTTACATGGGGTGGACGGGAAGCTGCGAACCAAATAGCTTCTGCAACGTCCTCGGCAGACAAGGGAGTAAAACCTTCATATACTTTTTTAGCTCTCTCTCTATCACCTTTAAACCGAACAACGGAAAACTCAGTTTCGACTGCTCCCGGATCAACACTTGTGACCTTTATATTATACGGCAACAAATCGATTCGCATCGCTTTCGTCAAGGCATCTACTGCATGCTTTGTTGAACAGTACACGTTTCCATTTGGATAAACTTCCTTCCCGGCAATCGAACCGATATTGATGATATGTCCTGTCTTTCTCTCTTGCATAGCAGGAGCTACGGCTCTCGTAACATAAAGTAAGCCCTTCAAATTAGTATCAATCATGCGATCCCAATCGTCAGTGTTGCCTTCTTGTATCGGTTCCAATCCCTGACTCAAACCTGCATTGTTGATTAAAACATCAATAACCTTCCAATTTTCAGGTAATTCATTCCATACCTTTTGTACTAGGTTCTTATCCCGTACATCTAAACCTATTGCATGAATCTGAACGCCATATTTATTTTGTAGATCAGTAGCCATGGCATGCAATCGGTCTACCCGGCGGGATGCCAATAAAAGGTTGTACTTTTCCCTTGCAAATATTTCCGCGCAGGCAAAACCAATTCCGGAGCTTGCACCTGTTATAAAGACCGTCTTCATTCCTAACATGTTATTTTTATCGTGTTATACTGCTCAAGGTAAACACGATATTTTTAAATGAATTCCTTCTGTTTTGTTCTTTTATCTATGTAAGTCCATCTCCTTTTATGCTTTCTGAAATCACTCCCTCATAAAAGACTCGTTCAGCCAACTACTCAAATATCAAACTGAATTGGATACTTCTTAGCGATAGTTTATCAAGTGGTTCCATAAAAGGATTGGGTAAGTTCTTCCATTTTTTATCGAGAATGCTATTCATGGTTTGCGACCATTTTAACTCTGCCGACATCTTGAAGTACTCAAAAAACAAATCGACACCTACCCCTGCTTCATATGAAAAATAATAAGGTTTTACAATAAGGGGCATGAATTCCGGACGATTTTCTGTAAGCTCGTTATAGTATTTGTTCCGTCCTATATTTCTACTGAATTTTGCACCTCCAACAAGGTAGCCCCGATATTTATCTTCGCCGTAGATCTTTTTCATATCCGATTTAAACTTAAATAGAACAGGCATTTCAAATGCAAAAAAGTTCTTATCTAAGCTGTTGCCGCTTGCATTAGGGTTGGGTTCCTCTTTATGATATTTAGATATCGTAACCCGTTCGCCTGTGGCTTCGTCCAAAAACGTATAGTCCAACGACTGATTAGCGAATATCAAATATGTGGGCCTGACAATAAAATTTGCATTCCCACCAATCCGTACATCAATTGGGATGCCGAAGCCTACTCCGCCCATGGCGGCAGGCGTTTTTAACCCTACCAACCTTCTTCCCGGAACACCACCATTGGATGATTGCCAATGGGCATTTTTTGTGGCCTTATAATAAGAAGTCTGATAGGTAAAGAAAAAGCCGAGATGAAGTATCTGATCTTCATCGTACTCGCCGCTAAAAGGTAAAGTCATTCTTTTTTGCGCACTCGCAACAAAAGAAAAAACGAGCATAACGCCCAATGCAATACCTTTTTTTATCATCATTTTGTGCCTATATAAATGCTACAAATACCGAAAGTTTGCGGTCTACACACTGTTTTTGAAAAACCTACTCGATCAAGAATTGTTGTAAACCGCTCACCATCCGGAAATTGTACAACTGACTCCGGCAAATAGCTATAAGCCTCCCGATCTTTGGAGAACAATCTTCCGAAGAAAGGCATGAGTGTCCTGGAATAAACACTGTAAAGTTGCTTCATGGGAAAAGTTTTTGGATTTGAAAATTCCAATATAACCGCTTTCCCTCCCGGCCTTAACACGCGACAAATATCAGCAAGACCTTTTTCCAGGTTTTCAAAATTGCGAACGCCAAAAGCGACCGTAACGGCATCGAATGATCCATCATCAAAAGGTAAACCCTCCGAATCTCCCAACACTACTTCAAATTTATTGCCCACACCTCGCTTTGCGATTTTCTCCTTGGCAACCGCTAACATCCCTTCAGAAATATCAACTCCGACTATTTTATCAGGCTTCAGTATATTAATAGCCTCAAAGGCAAAATCACCCGTCCCGGTAGCTACATCCAATATTTTTTTAGGTTGCAATTGGCGGAGCGACCTAATCGCCTTTTTTCGCCATATGATATCAATACCAAAAGATAAAAAGTGATTGAGGAAATCGTAGGTCTTCGATATATTATTGAACATGGTAGCGACCTGTTGTTTCTTGCCTACCTTGTCATCTTTATATGGGGTAATTGTGTTTGAATCCATGCGTACGCAAACTTATACAAAATTGCGTTCTTCGCCAAGGGTCTCTATGTAATAATCGTTGTGAGTGGTCGACTAGCGTTGCAGACATAATGTGTCATGTCTTATGCCGAGTATCCTATCCCTTGTCTGTTATCAACCATTTCCCTACTCAACTATTTACGGCTTAAAACGTACAACTAAAATGCTATCTTTGCCTATTATGATCATAAAAAGTGCTGAATTTGTTTGTAGCAACACAAGGATAGATAAGCTTCCTCCTCCTACGATTCCTGAATACGCCTTTATAGGACGTTCAAATGTGGGAAAATCTTCATTGATCAATGCGTTAACTCAGCATAAAGGTTTAGCAAAAACTTCGCAAACACCCGGAAAAACGCAGTTAATAAACCATTTTTTAGTTAACAAGGAGTGGTTTTTGGTAGATTTACCGGGGTACGGTTATGCAAAAACCTCTAAAACAAATCGCAGCGAATGGGAAAAATTTATAAAAAAATACCTATTTAACCGGGAGAATCTACAATGTGTATTCGTGCTGATAGACAGCAGATTAACACCACAAAAAAATGATTTGGATTTTTGCTGTTTGTTGGGAGAAAAAGGCATTCCCTTTATTCTTATTTTTACCAAGGCTGATAAACAGTCTAAAATAAAATCGGAACATAATATAGAACTGTTTCGTAAGGCTCTTTTAACTTGGTTTGAAGAAGTTCCACCACATATACTCACCTCGTCCGAAACCCGAAATGGGTGCGACGAAGTACTTGGTTTAATTGACGAAGTTAATCAGAGATTCACCGTTTAATATCATCGATATAAACATAAGCTGACATCAGCCGGTGCGTAGCACGCCGTTACAATTACACAAATGAAAAAATACCTATCGCTTGTTCTTTTTGCACATAGCATTTTTGCGATGCCCTTTGCTTTTATTGGTTTCTTTTTAGCCATTCACACAACCAATTATACGTTCAATTGGTTGTTACTGTTACTGATGTTGATCTGTATGGTTTCAGCGCGTAATGCCGCCATGGCCTTTAATCGTTATCTAGACAGGGATATTGATGCGCTTAATCCCCGCACAGCTATGCGTGATATTCCAGCAGGCCGTATAAGTGCAAAGAGCGCACTAATTTTCACCATCATAAACTGCATTATTTTTGTAATAGCCACCTATTTTATTAATCCTGTTTGCTTTTACCTCTCGCCTGTAGCACTATTTGTTGTATTGTTTTACAGCTATACCAAACGTATAACGCCTCTGTGCCATTTGGTATTGGGATTAGGTCTAGGTTTAGCTCCTCTCGGTGCTTATTTGGTTGTAACGGGCAGCTTCAATATCGTACCGGTGTTATATGCGTTCTCTGTACTCTTCTGGGTAAGCGGTTTTGACATTATCTACGCTTTACAGGATGAAGAATTTGATCGAAGCCATCATTTAAACTCGATACCGGCTTACTTTGGCAAGAAGGGTGCATTACGTATTTCCGAAGTTTTACATATACTATCGGCTTGTTGCGTAATCATCCCTATGTTTTATCTACATTTAAGTTGGTTCTATATTATAGGTGTTCTTTTTTATTGTTCGCTACTCGTCTATCAACATCTTATCGTAAGTCCTACCGACTTACGACGAGTTAATCGGGCGTTTATGACCACCAATGGGATTGCCTCCGTTATTTTTGCTATGTTCTTTTTATTGGATATTTATTTCTTTGGTTAAGCCTTTACTAAAAAGGTGCTATTATTAATATGACAGTAGACACAATGGAAAAAGAGTAAGTGTTTGCACTACCCGATGCTTTTCCGGTCAAAAGCAAATAAAAGCCCTGCTTAAATAGATGTCCTGGGAGATCCCTTTCTCATCCGTCTTCCATTCCTATGATATTCCTGTAACATCCGTACTATATACGTTCTATAGAAAAGCAATGAAATACGGATGGATAGCGGAGGTATACCGAATGATAGGTGGATATGACGTGGACTAAAGGTGGATTTCACGTGGACTTGACGTGGATTCAAACATTGAAAAATCTGATGTAATTATTGAAATTAGGAAGCTTTTAGGTGTTGGAAGGAATACTTTGCAAATTTACGAAAAATATTGTAAAATGCCGACTAATTGGTAATACTATGGCAAAACAAACAAGTGATATTACCCTTAGCGGAAAATTAGGTGATCATGTTCATTATCATCGTAACGGCAAGCACTTTACAAAAAGGGCCTCCACTAAGCCCCATAATTTTTCACCGGGAAGTGTTGCGGCCCAAAAAACTTTCGGTTTGGGCAGCGCCGTAGGGAAGCAGTTAAAAATAGCTTTAAAGCCTGTTTTAGATGAATATAAATATGATGGTATACACAATAGATTAACTGAGGTTTGCAAACAAATTTTCAGAAAGGAGCCGATACATCCATCAGAAACTAAAAGATTCGAAGACCATAATATTAAAATGCTGCTCGGTTTGAACTTAAACAGGCACACAGCTATTGAATCATTGATATATAAAAGCCCGCTAGAACTCCTTTATAGCCCTACAGGAGAAATAAAGATCATGGTAAATGAGCATAATCCGACGGAGGTTTTTCCGAACCATTTAAAGATGTATGCAGCTTCAATCAGATTTCTTTTTTTAATCATTGACTTAGAAAAACCATCTCATACCCACCATCAAACACAGGAGATCATAATCCCGTTAAATCAATCGCACTTTGCGAAAATACAGGGAAGTGTACACCTAGGATCAGTGGATAATAAACTGTTAATGTGTTGTACACAACTTAGATATTATGGCAATGCAGACTGCCATTCTTATTCAAACAATAAAAAGTTGGTCGCTGCAGCGATTACAGCCATCGAATACATTAAAAACGGAGCTTTTGTCTCCTATCCTCCATTTAATCAACATGAAGCTAAGCCTTTAGCCAATAAGGGCGTACCGCTTAATACAATCGCTATAAAATGGGAATAAGGGACAAAGAAATTAATGTCCTTTCCACTTCAAACGTTCATAAAAAGATATATGCAGACACCAAATAAAATTAACCGTCGATTTGTATCACAAGATTTGTCCATCTTATGGGAAAATCTGAATCCTTTGTTTCAAGACTTACAAAATCGATCCATTGATTCCAAAGAAGCATTGGAACAATGGATGCTTGACCGTAGTGAATTAGAAGCAGTTTTGGAAGAAGATTTCGCTTGGCGTTATATCCGTATGACATGCGATACAACAGATGAGAAATTACTTCAAGATTTTCAATATTTCGCTACGGAGATTGAGCCGAAAATAGCACCCATTGCCAATTTATTAAATAAAAAACTTATAGAATCCCCCTTTGTAAAGGAATTGGATCAAGAAAAGTATTTTATCTATTTGAGGGGGGTTAAGAAAGCGTTGGAAATATTTAGAGAGGAAAACATCCCACTTTTAACCGAATTGCAGGTGGAACAGCAAAAATATCAATCCATCACCGGAAATATGGAGGTGGAAGTTGATGGTAAAAGTTATACGCTTCCCCAAGCGGCTACATTTTTAAAGGCTACTAACCAGCAAAAACGGGTAGAGGTTTGGCAGCGCATAAACAACAGGCGCCTACAAGATAAAGATCAGTTGAATAGTCTTTTTAACCGTTTACTGAAGCTAAGACACCAAGTAGCGCTGAATGCCGGTTTTGAAAATTATCGCGATTATATGTTTCAATCCCTAGGTCGTTTTGACTATACTCCTCAAGACTGTTATGCCTTCCATGCAGCAATCGAAAAAGAAGTGGTTCCGCTTTTGCTAGAAAAAGCAGAAATACGTAGAAATGCGCTTCAGATTAACGAGCTAAAGCCGTGGGATCTGGAAGTGGATATTACGGGAAAACCAGCGCTTAAACCTTTTGATAACGGACAAGAACTGATCGAAAAAACCGCTGCTTGTTTCAACCGATTAGATCCATCTATTGGCAAATACATCGAAATTATGCAAGCACGTGAACTTTTTGATGTGGAAAGCAGAAAAGGGAAAGCTCCCGGTGGCTATAACTATCCCTTAGCGGAAAGCGGTGCTCCGTTTATTTTTATGAATTCGGCCAACACATTCAGAGATTTAACAACTATGGTCCATGAGGGGGGGCATGCTTTGCATACCTTTCTAACTGCCGACTTAGAACTGAACGACTTCAAGCACCTTACCAGTGAGATTGCCGAACTAGCATCCATGAGCATGGAGCTCATTTCGATGGATTACTGGGATTCGTTCTTCGAAAACCATGAGGATCTCGTACGCGCCAAACGAGAACAACTGGAAGATGTATTGAAAACCTTACCTTGGGTGGCTACCGTTGATCAATTCCAGCATTGGCTCTATACTAATCCCGACCATACGGAGGAACAACGGGCTATCGCATGGAATGAGATTTTTGATCGCTTTGGCCATAATTTCGCGAACTGGGACGGCCAAGAGGAGGCAAAATCGTTCCTTTGGCAAAAGCAGCTGCATATCTACGAGGTACCGTTCTATTATATTGAATATGGTATGGCTCAATTGGGAGCGATTGCTGTATGGAAAAATTATAAGGAAAACCCTGAATTAGGTTTAAGGCAATACATAGATGCCCTTAAACTGGGGTACACGAAAACAATTCCCGAAATTTATCAAACGGCTGGAATTGCCTTCGATTTCAGCCAAACTTACATAAAAGAGCTGATACAATTTGTGAAAGCAGAATTGGAAAAATTATATGAAGAACAACATTAAGAGTATTACCGTATTTTGCGGATCTAGTAACGGACTGAAAAGCAGTTACATGGAACAAGCCTTTTTACTTGGCGAAACGTTAGCGCAAAAGGGTATTCAACTTGTATATGGTGGCGCTAAAGTAGGCTTAATGGGAGCCGTTGCGGATGGCGCGTTGAGCAAGAAGGGCAGAGTCGTCGGTATCATACCTGATTTTCTAAAAAAGAAGGAGTTGGCACATGGAGGTATTACCGAACTGCATATCGTTGAAACCATGCATCAACGTAAAACAAAGATGCATGATCTGTCTGATGGTTTTATAGCGTTGCCGGGAGGTTTTGGAACCATGGAAGAGCTGTTTGAAATTATTACCTGGGCCCAACTTGGCCTACATAAAAAGCCCATCGGGCTGCTCAACACAGATAGCTTTTATGACCACCTCGTCTTATTGCTCGATCAAATGGTCAATAACGGCCTCTTAAAGGAAAGCAATCGTAATATGTTATTGGTTAATCAGGATATTGATACGCTGATTGAGCAGATGTATTCGTATGAAGCTCCCGTTGTAGGCAAGTGGATCAGCAGTGAGGAAGAAGTGTAGTTAAATGTAGCAGCGGCACGAACTGTAGCAACATCAATAAGAGAGAGCGTGCTCGTGCTGCTGCCACTGTTACTATTTAACAAGCTAGCGAAATAACCGATCGAGAGTCTCCAGGTCAATATCGTGGTAATTGCGGATATAGTAGTCACAGGGTGGTAGTTCTTCTTTGGTATGAGAAGAAAGAACTCCAACAACCTTCATGCCTGCATTGACCGCTGCCGTCACGCCCGAAAATGAATCTTCAAAAACAACACAGCCCGTTGGTAATACCTGCAAATTTTTCGCCGATTTTAAATATACTTCGGGATTAGGCTTATGCTTTTCTACATCTTCACTGCTTAATACCGATTCCATTTGAGGCGCGAATGCTAACTTGTCCAAAATAAGCTCGAGATTTAAGTAAGGCGCCGAAGTAGCCACCCCGGTTTTATATCCTGCATCTTTCAAGCTCGACAAAAAACTCAGAAATCCTGGTATAGGGTCAATATGATTGGCATAAATGGTCCTGAATAACAATTCCTTTTCGTCCTCCAGTTCCTTCACCTCCTCATCACTAAGCTCTTTTTTTAGAAAATACTTCATGATATAGCTATTATGCTTACCATACATATGATCTATGAATTCCTGTTCGGTATACGGAATTGATCTTTTATCAAAAAATTGCTTAAACGCTTCTGCATGATATGGGTTGGTATGACAAATGACTCCATCCATATCGAAAATTACGGCTCGATGATTCATGCCGCAAAGATAGTGATAAAGGTATAAGGTGAAAAGCCTAATCCTTACACCCTATACCGTACTCCTTAGACCTTACACCCTATACCGTACTTCTCGCACCGTTCTAATTCTTTATCGGTAAGAAGCCATACGTTTTCCCATATTCCAACATTTGTTCGTAAAAAGAAGTGGGATATTCGATTTTAACATCCGTTATTCGTCCATCTTCTTCTATTGCAATCAATTTTGGCTGTATGAAGCCCTTATACGGCTTGAGATTTAATTTCGCATACCGCTCCAACACCTCTTTATGCAGCGCTTGATCAACCTTCACGCCGTAGTTTTCAACGAGATTTTTACCCGCTTCATAATCACCTTCAGATTTAATGCGTTGGATTTCTCTTAGCAGCTCGCCAAACAAAGTACGCAATTTTTCATAATCATTGATCTGCACATAGGTTTTACCGTTAGCTTTGATGAATTCAACAACTTTATCATTCTTCCCGCGCTCATATACCCAGTAAGCATTCAACGCACGATTGCGCATGTGGGCTTCTTCTATATTATCACCTAACTTTAGCCGTGTCAACTGCGTCATTAAACCGTTCATCATATAGTTATCGTATTCGGCTTTCCCGACCTCTAAAGAAGGCATAACGCCTATTTCAACTAATTTAGGATCCATCACATAGTACAAGGCAACGAGATCAGCGCGAGCTTCTTCTAGGCACGAAGCATAGCTTTTCAAGGTTTTGTCCGGAGTTCCAACTCCCGAATTTATCTGGCCCGAAGCGTGACCTATACATTCATGCATATCGGTATGCAAATCGCTTCCCAGGTTCCCAAATTGTTTCATACGCTCCAATTTTTTCGGATTATTAACAAACTCATCCAAGAACCCGCTGCTGGCACTACTTTCATTATAAGCATGTATGATATTGCTCAAAGACACTGACTTTGAGCCATACTCTTTGCGTAACCAGTCAGAGTTCGGTAAATTAATTCCGATAGGAGTACTAGGAGCGGCATCACCTGCTTCTACAATTGCCGTGATAGCTTTGGCACTGATTCCCTTTACTTTTTTCTTCTTATGCTCTGCTATCAATGGTGAATTGTCTTCGAACCATTGCGCCTGATCCGCGATGGCTTTAATTCGTTTGGTACTTTCGAAATCCTTTAGGGAAAGAACGGCTTCATAGCTACCTTTCATGCCGATGGCATCGTTGTAAACTTCGATAAAACCATTCGCAAAATCAATGGTAGCAGTGGTATCTTGTACCCATGCAATATTGTACTCATCCCATTTTTTTAAGTCGCCCGTTCTATAATAATCTACGAGCAACGACAGCGATTTTTTCTGTTGGTCATTTTCCGCTAATGGAATAGCTTTCTCAATCCAATGCACCATCTGCTTGATGGCTGCATCATACATGCCGCCCATTTTCCAAACACGTTCAATCAACTTGCCCGATTCTTTGGTAACTTTACTATTCAGGCCCCATTCCGGATCTTGCCCTGTATGTGGAAATGAATTGTAAAAATTTTCGACTTCCTGTTGTGTAACACCTTCATAAAAATTGTTAGACGACTGCGCAACGTGATCAATACCCTCTGTCAAGTTAACCATTTTAGACTCAACCGACGGATCAAAGATGATCTCTTTCATTTTTGCCAAAAAGGCTTCTACAGTCTCGCCTTCATTTAACGGGAGCGACTTTTCGTCGCAAGCCTTCACCAATTTAGCAAAGTAGTCAAAAGTGCAAGTAGGCACAAATTTATCGTTTGAATAATGATGATGATTCCCGTTACTGAACCAAAATTGTCCTGAATAAACCTTAAATTTCTCCCATTCATCTCCGGATTGCTCCGTTTTAGGGTTATGCCAAATGGCTTCTAACGTCTTCCTAATTGTTAAATTATACTTTCCTCTTTGATCATAGATAATATCACGACCCGAAAGTGCCGCTTGATAGAGATAATACGCGAAAGTCTTTTGTTTTAATGTAAGTTGTTCCCAGCCCGGTACCTGATAACGTAAGATTTCGAGGTCTGCGAAGGAATCGACGGAAACTTTAAACGTGTCCTTAACTGAAGTTTGCTTTTCAGAAGTATTGCAAGCGGGTAAAAGTGCGACTGCTAGTACACTAAAGAGCCAAATGCTCCGATTTTTTTTCTTCATCATATTGTGGTTCTAATTTAGCTTGTAAAGGTACTAGTTTAGGAAATAGTAGGAAATAGTTGGTAGGGAAATTGTTAAGTAGTTGATTAGCCGATGAGCCAATGTGATAATGAGCTTATTGCGGGTTTAAAGCGTACTGCTTATGGCTTAGAGCATCGGCAATGGTTGAGTAGGGAAATTGTTAAGTAGTTGATGAGCCGATGAGCCAATGTGATGATGAGCTTATTGCGGGCTTAAAGCGTACTGCTTATGGCTTAGAGCATCGGCAATGGTTGAGTAGGGAAATTGTTAAGTAGTTGATGAGCCGATGAGCCAATGTGATGATGGGCTTATTGCGGGCTTAAAGCGTACTGCTTATGGCTTAGAGCATCGGCAATGGTTGAGTAGTTAGTTGCTTTTAATACAGGTAAAAAAGCTGATGGATAGCTGATTTGTATATTCGATAAATTTTTCATAACTTAAACATATAAAACCGGAGGTTAATATGTCTAAATTAAATGCCGATTGGTTTATCGAAATTCCCTTGGATTTTGAATACAAGAAATATCACCTTTTAGCCTATCTTAAAGAAATCAACCATCATTTCCACAAAAATAGGCTATATCCTAACTTAAATGATTTGGTCTTTCATTATAATAATTTACAAAAGTTCAAGAAGGATAAGACAACACTGCAAGATTCTTTTCCGGTGCGTTTAACCCATGCCGATACGGAAGCAGTAAAATTAACCTATGAAAAGCTAGTGAACGACGATGAATTAATGATGGAGATCGAACGCATTATCAGTTACGCTATCGTAAAGTTAGGTAGCGTCTTAAAAGAAGGAAAAGAGATTTATGATTTTGTAGAGAGCCGTTTGACCATTGAGTCGATTGGAGTAATGCCGCTTTACCCATATAATGGATATATGCTATTAAAAAACGGAGATGAGAAAGGCATTTTAGTATATGAATATCAAGTGACTTTGTTTGAAGGAAAAGACGAAAAATATCGTGGCGTTCATATGCATTACGTTACCAAATACGATCGGCATTTTCTTTACGGAACACCGGAGTCGATTCGTAAAGATCTTATACACAAACGGAAAAAGCTACCCAATCCGGCGGTTTACCATGTGGAAAGCGATATTACTTTTCCACTCGATCAGACATTGTTACCGCTGGCCAAGCGCACATTGATGAAGCATATATCTTAAGTTGTTGAGTGGTAAACTAGTTAAGATGTTTAGTGGTTAGTGGTTGATGTATTACAGTTACAGTACCAAGAAGCCATAACCAGTAACGCTTTAAACCCACATAAGGCCATCATCCCATTGGCTAATCGGCTAATTAACCACTCAACCATTTACCAGCTCTAAGCCATAAACAGTAATGCTTTAAACCCACATAAACCCATCATCCCATTGGCTAATCGGCTAATTAACCACTCAACCATTTACCAGCTCTAAGCCATAAACAGTAACACTTTAAACCCACATAAACCCATCATCCCATTGGCTAATCGGCTAATTAGCCACTCAACTATTCCACTTTTCTTAATCAATCCATTCGAAACCTGTATAAGGCACAAGTACCGATGGGACTTTGATTCCTTGATCTGTTTGGTTTTCCTCCAAAATACAAGCAACAATCCTCGGAAGTGCCAAAGCACTTCCATTGAGCGTATGGGCTAAATGCATTTTCCCATCCTGTCCTTTAAATCGTGCCTTTAAACGGTTACTTTGAAAAGTTTCAAAATTAGAAACAGAAGAAACCTCCAACCATCGTTGCTGTGCGCCACTCCATACTTCCATATCATAGGTCATAGCAGAGGCAAAGCCCATATCCCCGCCACATAAGCGTAACACTCGGTACGGTAGTTGTAGCTTTTGCAACAGTGATTGCACATACTTGCTCATTTCCTCCAATACGTCATACGATTTTTCGGGGTGAACGATCTGAACCAATTCTACTTTATCAAACTGATGTAGCCGATTCAATCCTCGAACGTGTGCTCCATAGGATCCGGCTTCTCGTCTAAAACAAGGTGTATATGCCGTATTTTTTATAGGAAAATCCTCCTCCTTGAGAATCTCCCCTCTATACATATTGGTTACCGGCACCTCCGCTGTAGGAATAAGGTATAAGTCATCATCGGTTACGTAATACATTTGCCCTTCTTTGTCCGGTAATTGTCCTGTTCCAAAACCCGAATCCCCATTGATTAAAATAGGCACCTGTACTTCCCGATAACCATTTTCAATTGCTTGATCCAAAAAGAAATTGATCAAAGCGCGTTGAAGTTTAGCTCCTTTTCCTTTATAAACAGGAAAACCAGCCCCACTAACCTTAACTCCTAACTCAAAATCAATGATATCATATTTGGCTGCCAATTCCCAATGTGGCAACGCATTTTCAGGTAAAACAGGCTTTTCACCGTGCTCCAATACAATTTCATTGTCTTCCGCTGTTTTACCCATGGGTACATCTTTGTAGGGGAGATTGGGTAATTGAACAATTTTCTGAAAAAACTGCTCTTCCAAAGAGCCTAACTCTTCGTTTAATACTTTTAGCTGTTCTTTGTATTCTCCTGACCGGGTTTTGATTTCTTCCGCTTCTTCTCTTTTCCCTTGACGCATTAATTCGCCAATTTGTTTCGCTGCTGCATTACCTTCCGCTGCAATGGACTCTGATCGGGTTTTGATGGAACGAATGTCTTCATCTAAACGAATGACTTCATCTACCAATTCCAATTGACCGAAATTACGCACTTGTAAGCGCTTAATCACATCCTCTCTATTCTCGCGGATATAGCTAATTTGCAACATATATTCTTATTTTTGCAGACAAAGATATTAAAAGTAAAAAGTAAAAAGTAAAAATTCAAAAACTTGGCTCCCGTAGGGATGGCCTGCCCTCCTGTAGGGATGGCAAAAAGCGAGCTCATTGATATCTTTAAAAGTAAGTAAGATATGTTCATAAAAAGCCATCGGTAGCATCCAGGTATCTCTTGACACCTCACACCCATGACTTGATCTTAATAACAGACAAATGCTTTATATCGTTCCAACACCCGTCGGCAATTTAGAAGACATGACATTCCGTGCCATACGTATTCTAAAAGAGGCTGATATCATTTTGGCTGAGGACACACGTACAAGTGCGCCTCTTCTCAAGCATTTTGGGATTGATAAAAAGGCTTATGCTCACCATCAACATAACGAGCATAAGGCCTTGAACGAGATTATTCGCTTTTTAAAAGAAGGTAAAAAAGTAGCACTCATATCCGATGCGGGAACACCCGCCATTTCTGACCCTGGTTTTCTGTTAGTCCGAGAAGCTATAAAAAATGGACTGGAAGTTTCTTGCCTTCCCGGCGCAACAGCTTTTGTTCCGGCATTGGTAAATTCGGGATTACCTACAGACAGCTTTGTCTTTGAAGGCTTTCTACCGATAAAAAAAGGCCGACAAACAAAACTCAAATCGCTCATTGACGAAGAGAGAACTACTATTTTTTACGAGTCGCCCCACCGCATTCTAAAAACCTTGGAGGAATTTAGTATATATTTCGGGAAAGACCGCTTTATTTCTGTATCACGAGAGATCAGTAAAATATACGAGGAAAATGTAAGGGGCACAATCGAAACTGTATTGACACATTTTAAAAACAATCCGATAAAAGGGGAGTTTGTAATTTGTGTGGCAGGAAAATCGTAAATTAGCATGGCTTAGTTGTGAGTTGCCGATGTGAGTGAATTGAATAGGAAATGGGAATGGTCGAATGTACGACTTAACGTCTCAACGACTTACCCTATATTCTTTATTTTGAATTTTGAATTTTACTTAAAAGATGTACATAGAACAATATCTAAACGAGGAACAAGACCCTAAAGTGGTAGAAAAACTCGTAAGCAAGTTAAAAGACATGCTTACTTCCGGTGAAGTGATCACTTATATTGCTGTACAAAAAAAACCAGCGGTTACACTGCTACCTGATTGTGTTGTAATTACCAGCAAGCGAATCATTCTTTGTGAGTCTGCTAAACTAGGTCTTACTACCAATTTTGAGATATTTACTTGGCAGGATGTAAAAGATGTGACGTTTAAAGAGGAATTCTTTGGAGCAAAATTTACGGTAATTCCGCAAAGTGGCGAGAACTTAACGGTAGAATATATTCCGAAAGTGCAAGCTAGAAAACTTTATCAACTAGCTAATGAAGCACTCGAAAGGAAGCGGGAAGAGCAACGTCTACGAGAAATAGAATTAAAAAAGGCCGCGACACCTCCTGTTATGTTAAAATCATTACCGGAGGAATTACCTATTGAACCACCACTGAAACCGGAAGAAGAGCCGGTCCTTAAAACACCCGCCGAACAGGAGGACGAAGTAACCATCAAATTGAAGAAGCTGAAAACGCTATTTGAAAAGCAGCTAATCACACAAGCCGAATACGAAAATAAGAAAAACGAAATCCTATCTCAATTTTAAGGTGAAGAACAATTACATTTGGGCCCTAATAAGTGCCTTTTTATTATGGCTGGGCTGGCCGCCCGTTCCTTATTCTGCTCTACTTCTTTTGATAGCTTTCGTCCCTTTATTAATGGCTATTGAACGTGTTATTTTAGATGACACAACAAAGAAAGGACAAAAAATATTTCTTTTAGCCGGTTTTACAGCGCTGATATGGAATACAACTTCAATTTACTGGGTATATAATGCAATAAGTGCAGTAATGCCAGCCTATATCGCTATTTTTATTAGCTTAATACCTTTTGGCTTGGCCGCCTTAATGATAGCTATCGTATTTAGGCTCTACTATCAACTCAGAAAACGATATAGTGTATCCGGTAGCCTCGTTGGACTTGTGTGCTTGTGGATCGGTTATGAATATCTCCATCAAAGCTGGGATCTCGCATTTCCTTGGATGACCTTGGGAAACGGTTTTTCCAATACACATCAATTAATTCAATGGTATGCCTACACCGGAGTTTATGGCGGAACGGCTTGGATCTGGTTGTGCAACATTGCTTTATTTCTTGTACTACGTAAACGAATTTATGAGAAAACTTCCACGCTAAACTTCAAACAATTTATACGTTTTGCCTTAGCAGTTCTAATTCCATCTATTATTTCGTTAGTACAATATTTCTCGTATGAGGAGCATGAAAGTCCCTCTAATGTGGTGGTAGTACAACCAAATATTGACCCCTATGGCAAATTCGGCAATATACCTGTCGCCACTCAAGTTGAGAACCTTATTCGACTATCAAGAGATAAAGCACAAACAAATACCGAATTTTTTATTTGGCCCGAATCAGCAATTCCTGAAAGACCGCCCGGAGTAAATGAAGAGGAAATAAGGAATAACGACAGCTATCTTCGCATACGGGATTTTCTGTATAATTATAAAAACGGAAATGTATTATCCGGGATTGAATCAATGCAGTTGTACGATTCGCTTCAAACACCATCTGCTCGTCAATTCAGTAACGTATCCAAATACTATGACGTTTTTAATGCTGCCGTACTAATTGACAATTCCTCAAAAGTGCAATTCTATCATAAATCGAAATTGGTACCAGGTGTTGAACAAACACCATTTTCGTATCTATCCTTTTTAAAACCTTTATTTGCCGCATTCGGCGGTAGCACCGGGAGTTATGGTTCGCAAGAAAAACCTTCGGTCTTCTACTCGCAAAGCGGCATTGGAGCTGCCCCCGTCATTTGTTATGAATCCATTTGGGGAAATTATGTAGCTGAATACGTACGACAGGGCGCTCAATTTATCGCTGTAATCACAAACGACGGCTGGTGGGGCAACACCTCCGGTAAAAGCCAACATTTGGCTTACGCTAAATTGAGAGCTATAGAAAACCGACGATGGGTGGCGCGGGCAGCTAATACGGGTATTTCAGCCTTTATCAACCAACGGGGGGATATCGTTAGCCAGAGCGAATGGTGGGTACCAACTGCGCTTAAAGCAGATATTAATCTGAATGAAGAAATAACGTTCTATACAGCAACGGGCGACTATTTTGCTTATGCAGCTTGCTTTGGATGTGCAATCTACTTGGTTTTACTTTTGGGAACTTTTTTTAAACGGTTTGGTCGTGGAGTGGTTAGTCGATGAGGTATGAGTTAATTAGCCCATGAGGTTGCGTTGTTGTGTAGAAGATCACTCAGTAGATAATTAGCGCATGTGATAATGAACGAAGTCAGTTCATAAGTACTGGAATAAACAAATAAAGAATAGCATGACGGTATAGACCACAACTATAAACTAAAAAAGGGGCTCAATCTAACAGAAGAACCCCTTTTCAAATCATCACTTAAAAAATTCTTAGTTCTGGGCCATTACCGGATATTGTTTCATAATATTTTGCACAACTACCGGCAGGTCATTTACTGCTTTTTCAGGATTTCTAACTTCACCCGTACCTCTTCCTTGCCATACAATCTTCTTTGTTTTGGCATCGATTGCCTCTATGATAATATGACCGGCACGATAGCGCTCTCTACCGACAGCACCTCCCATGCCCCAACCCCAGTAAGGACCCCAACCCCAGCCCCAACCCCATCCGCCATACATTGGCGCATAGATAGTTCTACTGGTGTTGTTTACGATCGCTTTATATCTAAAGAGCAAATCAGGATTGCTTTTATCATAAGTCAAACCCCTCGCTTTCAGCGCAGCATCCGCTGCTTCGTAAATATTCTCCTCAGCTATTGAGTTATTGTAGTACGATTTAGAAAGCGAATCTAATCCCGGTAACCAAGCATAGGTTTTATACTGAGAAAAAGCCCCGTTTTTACTCTGTGTTGTATAGTATTTATATGGTGAGCAGGCAGCTATCATCACGACTGCCACAACCAACAGGAACCACTTTGTTTTCATTTTACTTACCTCCCAATTGTGTTATAAAAATAACGAATTTAATGCCAAGTTGCTACAGATTAGAAAAATTTAATGCATTGTAACAATATTTTACTTTAAAAAGGATGTTTAGCTACCAAAGGCATCGCCCGACCTACGCCAAATGCTTTTCGTGTAACACGTAAAATGGGAGGCGACTGAAATCGCTTAAATTCTGAACCTACTACTAACTTAATAACACGTTGTACCAAAGCTTCATCGAAACCATCAGCTATAATTTCTTTGCTGCTCATCTCAAGTTCTACATAACGATGCAGTATCGCGTCGAGCACGTTATACTCAGGCAACGAATCCGAATCCTTTTGATCGGGTCGTAATTCAGCCGACGGTGCTTTAGTAATAGTATTTTCCGGAATAACAATGCCGTTACGGTTAATATAATGGGCAAGCTGATAGACTTTCGTTTTGAGTACATCGCCGATAACACCCAAGGAACCGGCCATATCTCCATAGAGGGTTCCATAACCAACGGCTGCCTCGCTTTTATTAGAAGTGTTCAATAAAATATAGCCATGCTTATTAGACATAGCCATCAAAACGATTGCACGTACACGTGCTTGTATGTTTTCTTCGGTAATATCGTTTTCCTTTCCTTTGAAGGCCTTCATCATCATATTATCGAAAGCTTCCGTCGCCTCTTTAATCGGAATCACTTCATGTAAACACCCTAGATTCCCTACCAAATCCATGGCATCGTCTACGGAATGCCCGGTTGAATAAATGGAAGGCATCAACACTCCCATAACATTCGTAGATCCCAATGCCTCACAGGCTAAAGCCGCAACCACTGCAGAATCGATGCCTCCAGACAATCCTAATATGGCTTTTTTAAAGCCCGATTTTGCAAAAAAATCTTTGATTCCGAGAACCAAAGCTTCATGAATATTAACAATTGACTCAGGTTCTTTATAAACAGTGGTTAACTGTCGTGCAACAAGCTCTTTCCCGTTGAGCTGGTAATAACGAAGATCCTCGGCGAAAGGATTCAGCACATCTATCAATTTAGCTTTCTCATCAAACACTAACGAACGTCCATCAAAGATGATGTCTGCATGAGCACCTATGGTATTGACATACAGCGCAGGCAATGCATGCCGCTTGCTATGGGCGGTTACAACGGCGCAGCGAGCTTCAAAATGGCTTTCAGAAAATGGAGAAGCGGCGACATTGATCATAATGTTCGGCTGTTGCTTTGCCAGTTCGATCATGGGATCTTGCGGATAAAGGGAAGGGAAATGCTCATTCCATAAATCTTCGCATATAGTAAGTGCAATGCGGTTCCCTTTATAATCGACACACTTAAAGGTATTATTTGGTTCAAAATACCGGTATTCGTCAAATACATCATAATCCGGCAAAAGGGTTTTGTGAACCGTGTCCTTTACCGCTCCGTCTACGATAAAAAGCGCAGCATTATATAGCTGCTTTCCTTTGGTCAGCTTACTCCTTACAGGAGCACCAATAATACAGGCGATCCCAACACAAGATGCTGCAATCTGTTCAATACTTGTCTCGCAGGCATCCAGAAAAGAACGATATCGAAATAAATCTTTAGCTAAATAGCCGCCTATTGTGATTTCCGGAAACACCACCAGATCAGCGCCTTTCCTTTTAGCCTCAGCTATTGTTGCTATAATTTTTTCTGTGTTTCTCTCAAAATTACCAATATGGTAGTTTGTCTGCGCAATCGCTATAATCATATGTTACTGAACCTATCCGTTTATTAAAAAAGTATACCAAGATTAAAGGCAAAATAAGAATTATTAGCCCCTCCGTGTTTAATGACACGTGTAAATCCGTTATTAAAGCTTAGTCCCGTCATAAGCCGCAAATTATGATCTAACAGCCATTCGACCCCTCCTCCTATTTGGAGACCTAATCTGAAAATATCGGCGCTACCTTTCATATTATTGGATTCTTGGACTACGACCCTGTTACTGTTTAATATTTCTTGCTTCGCACTTAATTTAACGCCTAAAGTAAAGCCGAACTGGCCATAATAACTTCTATAATATTTTTGGGTGCTTTTTAGTTTTACGCCTAAGGGAATTTGGGCATATTGTAATCGATAGTTATTGATCACAAAATCGTTCCCTTCAGGTCCATTCTGATAGGTTTCTGATTGAGCGCGCAAGTTATCAATCAACAAACCACTTGAAAAATAATAATTCTCTGAAAACGCAAAATCGGCGACTAAGCCGTAATTGTAACCTATTTTAGCTGTATTTGACTTCACATCAAAGTCGCCGTACCGCAACCAGTTAATGTTGGGCGACAACATAATTCCTAAACTGATACGCTTATTATCATACTTTGATGCATAGTAATCCTGGCTATTAGCACTTGATAACATGAAAAAAAATATGCTTGTAATAAGCGCCAATTTTTTAAATGGTATGTTTATTTTCATTGATCTTTTGTTATTCGTTGAAGTTATTAAAAAACGTTAGTCGTTAAAATGTTGAATGGTCAAGACGTTAAGTAGTTGAGACGTTGAGTGTCGAGTGCTTTGATGTATTACAGTTACTGTACTAAGGCTCTAAGCCATAAGCAGTATGCTTTAAGCTCGCATAAGCCCATCATCACATTGGCTAACCGGCTCTAATTAACTACTCAACCATTTTATCAGCTCTAAGCAGTATGCTTTAAGCTCGCATAAGCCCATCATCACATTGGCTAATCGGCTCATTAACTACTCAACTATTCCTCTACTTAACCATTTCCCTATTCCACGTACCTCGAAATAAACTTTCCTTTCCACTTTTTACTTTTTATATTATTAATTTAGCGGCCTATCATCACAAGCATGAAGGCACTTAATTTGAAAGGCGCACAAATCTACCTCTTTTTTTTGACTATTACTTTGATGGCATGTAAGCATAGGCAAGAGCCTGATGTAAGCAACATCCAACTTGACATTAAAATCGAACGTTTCGACCAATCCTTGGATAGCCTTACCGCGTATAACCTATCTGAAAAGCATTCGCAATGGCAAAAAAAATACGATCAATTTTATAGCGACTTTATAACGCATATGCTCCAAGCAGGAAATCTACAAGACACCTCGGAGCTTTTCAACAATTATAGAAAAATATTACAGAGTCGTGATTTTATAGCGCTGAAAAAAAGTATTTCACAAACTTATCCAACTTTAAACGCACAAGAAGAGCAGCTAACGATTGCCTTTAAACATCTAAAGTATTATTTCCCAAACATAGAGATTCCAAAATTCATCGCCTTTTTCTCAGGCTTCACCGTCCAATCCCCCATTAACGAGCATTATATTGGTATTGGACTAGACATGTTCTTAGGTGCCAACTCGCCGTTTTATCCAGCTTTAATTAAAAGCATCCCACTCTATATATCGCGAAGATTTACGCAGGAGAATATCGTGCCTCGTACGGTTGAAACTTACCTGCGGGAAGAGCTATTTCCGGAACCGGATAAAGGAAATCCAAGTATGCTGGATCTAATGCTGTACAATGGAAAAATCATGTACCTCATGGACAGGTCGATGCCTCTCCTAGCTGATAGTTTAAAAATCGGCTATACCGCCGCGCAGATAAATTGGGCTAACACTTACGAAAAAGATATATGGGCCTGGTTTTTAGAGGAGAATTTGCTGTACGAAACTGACTACTATAAAATTCAGAAACACTTTGGCGAAGCTCCTTTTACACCCGAACTTGGCAGTCACAACGAGTCAGCGCCGAAGTTAGGTATTTATTTAGGCTGGCAAATAGTAAAAAAATATATGGAAGCGCATCCTCAAACGTCTTTAATGGACTTACTCCGTATTGAAGATGCTCAACAACTACTGCGAGATGCTCGCTATAAAGGCATTAACTAATCGCTATCCGATTTCAGTTAGAAGCTTTCTACAGTAACTTTACCATCCTTACCCGGGGATCCGGAATAGATTTGTCCTTGAGGCACACCGCCCAACCGGCCGCCGCCAGCCCGAATTCCCATTCCGATCTGTGTGTAAATATTGTATAGATCGGATTGGGGATTTACTCGATAACCACCGGCCCGCGTATCTATTCGTAAGTAAGCAGTTTGCTCTTTATCTTCCTGCTGGGGGTTAATGCCCGACTTATCGTAGCGGAATGTAACATTTCCCCCGTTCCCGTTAGGGTAAGTACGTGTCCCATTGTTGGCATCACGTCCTCCTGCTAATACGTAAAGTGCTCCAAGTTTTGCAAAATGGATTTGAATATCCATATCCGACCCATTGTTCTTACTATCGGTACCAATAATATAAGCTTGCTTTGGAATTTCCGCATAGTGAATTTTTAGCTTCACCTTTTTCTTTCCGAAGAATTCAAGGGAAGATTTGTCTTGCATAATCAATGTATCGATAGTTAGCACCAAAGTAGAATCTTGACGTTTTGTAGTGAAGCTCTTTTTCTTCTTATGCCCAATCTCTAGTTTTTGAATATGTTGCACCGAATCCTGAGAACCGGCAAATCCCCATGTACTACCTACCAAAAGTAATAGGAGTGTCAAAATCATTTTACCCTTCATAACCATATCTAATTTGATATAGATGATAACCTCGTTTTTTGTCAATTGTTCGCCAAAAACGCATAGCTATTTCTATCACTTAACTTGTTCAGCTGCTAATTAGACAGAAAATCCGGTAATAGGTTTAAGCAAAACAGCGACCTTTAATAGCCTTTTATTTTTTTCAATCGAATAGTTGCCTTCTCTGCTTCTGTTAAATTCCCTTTTGGATATAAAGATTGTTCCCAATCCCCATACATGGGGTTTGGAAGCATAATAAACGTGGTTCCGAACTTCCCCGCATGTTGATCCACCACTTTCTTTGTATCCTTACCTTCTTGATAGAAAATGGTAGAAAAATCACTTAAATTGTCACCGACCAACATGGCTATATGATGCGTTTTAGCCACTTGGTTTCTTCTTGATTGTTTATTAGAGGTACTATCTCTAAACAATAGGTGGTCCGTATCGACATAAGGAAATCCAAATTGCTTCAAATTCTGCATGGTGGCGGGAATTTCGCTTTGATCCCGATTACTGATATAAAAAACTGCGACTTTTTTTGAAGCGGCATATTGGAGAAATGAGCACGCTCCAGGAACCGTGTCAGCAATGGCCATTCCGGTCCAACGCTTCCATTCAGCCAAATCAAAGGCTTTCTTCGATAGAACAGCCTGACCGCTTTGCGGAGAATTATCCAATAACGTTTCATCGATGTCTACAATAACACATTTAGGTAACTTCGAGTACTCTTTTAAGGCCTTATCAAGACTACTATGCGCGTAATTATAGGCCTGAAAACATAAAGCCCGATATTCTCCCGATTGTTGTTGCCATAAAACCGCATTGGTATAATCCCGATGGAACTCCTGCCCATGGGCGCTTGCTATGGCAAAGAGAACACTCACTGTAAATAGATATTTGCTAACCATTTGTTTATAAGATTTTTTTGAAATTACCGGCAATAAAAAAGGCGCGAAAAACTTCACGCCTTCTTATATTTTAAGATTCGGTTGCTTTATTTCATTATTCTGAAAACCGTACGGAAAGCTATAAAACTACCGATAATCAATAGAATATTAGAAATGGAAGTGAACAAAAAAGAATCCTGTATGAAACGGAAAAAGGTACCGGCTAAGCCAAAGGCTATAGCCACAACCAAGGTTACGTAATAATGAGTCTGATTTGCATTATTATCGGTACTGACGTGAGGTCTCTGCTCTGCTGAATTTGCCATAATAATTTCTTTGTATGCAAAAATAAACTTTTTTTGATGGAATAAAAATATTTGGTGCTTTGTTACGTATTTAAGTAGAAAAATAGCAGGGACGCTTGTTAGCTAGTCAATACGGTGTTATTCATAAACGTTCTCTTTAATAGACTTTCATGGCTTCCTACGGTCGCATAACCATTGTTAACGGATAGATAAGACGGGTCTGTCCTTCAAATAAAAAAAGGCCTCCACAGTGTATTGTGGAGGCCTTTTTTAAATAGTCGTAGCTTACTAGCCGTTGGACAAAGCCGCTGCGCCACTGACAATTTCAGTAAGCTCAGTAGTAATAGCCGCCTGACGTGCTTGGTTATAAGAAAGCTTAAGTGATTTAAGCAATTCCCCCGCATTGTCGGTAGCTTTATCCATTGCAGTCATCCGGGCCCCATGCTCTGAAGCATGCGAATCCAGAACCGCCTTATATAACTGTATTTTTATGGACTTTGGTATTAACTCCTGAATAATCTCTTCTTTCGACGGCTCCAAAATATAATCGACTACATTCTGAGAAGTCTTTGCTTCATCCTTTTCAGCAGGAAGCAAAGGTAAAAGTTGCTCGGTCTTTAAGAATTGGACAGCAGCATTTTTAAACTGATTATAGATAAGTTCAACTCGATCGAATTCACCGTTTATAAAACCATCCATGATTTCTTCGGTGATCTTTGAGGTATTCTCAAAATTCAGTTTCGAAAACAGCTCGGTATGGTTACCTAAAACCTCATATTTATTCTTTCGGTAATAATCCTGTCCCTTCTTTCCAATAGCAATAATCTTTACGTTTCCTTTGCGATGTTGCTCTTGATATTTCTCGGTAATCAACAGATTGGTTGCCTTTATCACATTTGCGTTAAAAGCGCCCGCTAAACCACGGTTAGAAGTTACTACAACCAGTAAAATCTTTTTTGGTTTCCGAACAGCCATAAACGGAGAAGAAGTACCTTCCACTGAAGCTGATAAATTAGCTAAAATGTCTTTCAACTTTTCAGCGTAAGGTCGTAATTGTACAATCGCATTGGTAGCGCGCTTTAACTTCGCAGCTGACACCATTTTCATGGCTCTTGTAATCTGCTGTGTAGAGCTTACAGATGCAATTCGATTTCTAACTTCTTTTAAATTAGCCATATTTTATTAGTAGCGAGTATCAGGTAATAAGTATCAAGACTACACCTTCCATCTGCCTGCATTTAGTCTTATGTCCTGATATCTGCGTCTTGATACCAAAAAATTAATAACTAGCAGCTATCTCTTTAGCTACCTTATCTAAAACAGCGGTAATATCATCCGTGAATTTACCAGCCTTCAAGTCCTTAAGCACTTCAGGATGACGTAACTCCAACTGTTGCAGATAGTTAGCCTCAAACTCCTTCACCTTATTTACAGGAACACTACGGAACAAGCCCTTGACACCTGCGTAGATAATAGCAACTTGTTTTTCCACAGGCACCGGTGCAAACTGACCTTGCTTCAAAATCTCAACGTTTCTCACACCTTTGTCAAGCACGCCCTTTGTTGCAGCATCCAGATCCGATCCGAACTTGGCAAAAGCTTCCAATTCGCGATATTGTGCCTGATCTAATTTGAGAGTTCCGGCAACTTTCTTCATCGACTTTATTTGCGCATTACCTCCAACACGAGACACCGAAATACCAACGTTAATAGCAGGTCTTACACCAGCATTGAACAAGTTAGACTCTAGGAATATCTGACCATCAGTAATTGAAATTACATTTGTTGGAATATAAGCAGATACATCGCCTGCCTGTGTTTCTATAATAGGCAACGCTGTCAACGATCCTCCTCCCTTAACAATGCCTTTCAATGATTCCGGAAGGTCGTTCATGTTGCGTGCAATTTCATCAGACGCATTGATCTTTGCAGCGCGCTCTAAAAGGCGGCTGTGAAGGTAAAATACATCCCCAGGATAAGCCTCACGTCCGGGAGGGCGACGAAGTAACAAAGATACTTCGCGATAAGCCACAGCCTGTTTAGACAAGTCATCATATACAATCAGGGCCGGGCGACCTGTATCGCGGAAAAATTCACCAATTGCAGCACCTGCCATGGGCGCATAGAATTGCATAGGTGCCGGTTCGGAAGCAGAAGCTGAAACTACGATCGTATAAGCCAATGCTCCCCTTTCTTCTAAAGTACGAACGATATTGGCAACGGTTGAATTCTTTTGTCCCACAGCCACATAAATACAATATACGGGTTCACCTGCATCGTAAAATTCCTTTTGATTAAGAATGGTATCGATACAAACTGCCGTTTTACCCACCTGACGATCGCCGATCACCAACTCCCGTTGTCCACGACCGATCGGAATCATTGCGTCGATAGCTTTAATTCCCGTTTGAAGCGGTTCATTTACTGGTTGACGATAGATAACGCCTGGAGCTTTTCGCTCAATAGGCATCTCATAAGTTTTACCGGTAATCGGACCTTTTCCGTCTATCGGCTGTCCCAACGTATTTACAACACGTCCAAGCATTCCTTCACCAACGTTGATGGAAGCAATTTTATTGGTCCGTTTAATGGTATCACCTTCCTTGATTTCATCTGAAGGTCCTAGCAACACCACCCCTACATTATCTTCTTCAAGATTAAGTACAATTCCTTGTAATCCGTTTTCAAATTCAACCAATTCACCTGATTGGACTTTGGTTAGGCCGTAAACCCGAGCAATACCATCTCCCACCTGGAGTACGGTACCAACTTCTTCTAGTTCGGCTTCTGATTTAAAGTTCGACAATTGTTCTCTTAAGATTGCCGATACTTCATCTGGTCTTACCTCTACCATTTTATCTTTATTTTATATATTTCTCTTTTAAACCTTTACAATAATTAGGCATGAAAAGCCCTATCTAACTTATTCAGACGACCTGCTAAACTCGCATCAACTTGCCTGTCGCCTACAGTTACCACAAAACCGCCTATTAAATCGGCATCAACCGAGTTCTCAAGGATTACTTCCTTGCCTGTTGAAGAGGCAATAAGCTGCTTCAATTGAGCCACATTCTCAGCTGATAATGGAGCAGCCGAGCTTACCTTGGCGGTAACAATGCCTTTGTATTCATTGTATTCGCGGACAAACTCCTGTGCAGTTGCATACAGAATATCTCCTCGTCCTTTGTTGATCATAATTTTAAAAAATCCGATCACAACCGAGCTAAACTTCGCTCCAAAAAGTGCAGTAAGTATGTTGATTTTCTTATCGTGTTTGATAATCGGATTCTTCAATACCGCCTGCAATTCCACGTGGTCTTTAACTACGGCGATTAGCTGCCCTATTTCCGCTCGTACCTGATCAAGCGCACCTTGCTCGATGGATAAATCCAACAGTGCTTTAGCGTATCTAGATGAAACCTTAAATTCTGACATATCTTTAATAGGATTTAGCTGATTAGTTTAATTTCACCTCTTTCAACAACTCACCGACTAAAGCTTCTTGCTTGTTCTTATCCGCTAACTCTTGTTGTAAAACTTTACGGGCAATTTCCAATGAAAGCTTAGACACTTGGTTTTTAACATCAGCCATTGCGATGGCCTTTTGATTGTTAATTTCAATACGTGCCTTTTCAATCATTCTGTTTCCTTCCAACTGCGCTTGTTCTTTTGCATCTTTCAATAGCTGCTCTTTTATTTCGCGAGCCTCTTTTAAAATAAGATCGCGCTCGGCTCTGGCGTCTTTTAACAATTGTTCATTTTCATTTGTTAAGCGTGCCATTTCCTGTTTCGCTTTTTCCGCTGCATCTAACGCATTTTCAATTGAGCGTTCGCGATCTCCAATCGCTTTCATCACCGGCTTCCATGCAAATTTTGCCAGTAAAAACAACAATAGCAAAAACGAAAGGGTATGCCAAAAAATTAAGCCAATCTCAGGGATGAGTAAATCCATATTGTGTATTAATTAAGTGCTTTTATATATAAACGGTGCTTTAATGTCTGTGAAAAGAGCCTATAAACGGCAATCCCGAGGATAGGCTCCCTTTTTTCATTCGGGGTTTCCTTATTTTGCAATTAAAGAAACAACCACAGCGAATAACGCAACAGCCTCAATGAAGGCAGCAGCGATCAACATCGCAGTTTGAATTTTTGAAGCAGCCTCAGGTTGGCGAGCGATGCTTTCCATTGCAGAACCACCGATTTTACCAATACCTAATCCAGCGCCTATCGCAGCTAGACCTGCTCCAATTGCAGCTAATGTTCCAGTCATTTTGATTTAATTTATATATTTAGTTTAACAATAATGTTTAATAATTTTCTAGTGGTCAGCATGCTCTTCTATAGCCATTCCAATAAAAAGCGCAGATAAAATGGTAAAGATAAAAGCTTGAATAAAGGCTACTAACAATTCAATGGCACCGATAAATACAACAAAAAACACGGATACCGGTGCTACAGCTAGCGATTTAAAAATGAATACCAAACATAGTAGAGACAGCACAAGTATGTGACCTGCGGTGATATTCGCAAACAAACGGATCATCAAAGCAAAAGGCTTTGTAAAGATTCCGAAAATTTCAACAGGGATCATCAACGGTTTCAACCACCATGGAACGGGGGGGTTAAAAATATGGCCCCAATAATACTTATTACCACTGAACAAGATGATAATCAATGTAAATAAAGCCAATATCATAGTAATAGCAATATTCCCGGTAACATTGGCACCTCCCGGGAAGAAAGGTACCAAACCCAGCATATTATTCAACCAAATAAAAAAGAAAACCGTTAAAAGATACGGCATATATCTCTCGTATTTATGTCCTAAATTAGGTTTTGCAATATCGTCCCTAACAAATATAATGATCGGTTCCAATACAGACTGTAACCCCTTCGGAGCCCTACCTTCGCGTTTCCTGTAACCTTTCGCTACCGTTAGAAATACAATAAGCAAAATAGCAACCGATAAGAAAATCGTAAATACGTTCTTGGTGATCGATAAGTCAATCGGACGGGAATTCGTCACCACCTCTTGTCCATCAGTGTTCTGCTCATGATGTACATAACTTCCATGCACTGCCTCCTCTGCGGCGTAATAGATTTTTCCGTGCGAGCGAGCAAAACGCATACCCGCCTTTTCCACTACTACACTGCCATCATCATTCAAATGAAATTCTTTTGCACTAAAAGTAACCAACCCATTATGTGTATAAAGAATAACCGGAAGATACAAACCTGTCCAACTTTCGCCATGTCCCCAAAAGTGAAATTCATGCGAATCACCTATATGATGAAAGATAAAACTCGTAATATCAAACTCTTTTTCTTCATGGTTTTCATGATGGCCTGCTTCCACCTGTTCTACTGCGGTCGAATCTGCATGTTGACCATGATCATGATTTTGGGCATTGGCGTTCAAAAAAGCGAAGAAAACGGCAAAAAACGCTAGTATTCCTGATTTTTTTGAAGTCAAAAAGTGGCTAAATTTCATTTATTCCGTGATTTTTACTTATTATTTTGGTGGCGCAAGTTACGCAACAAAGACATAACTTCAAAGAGTGTAAATAATAAATATAAAGAAAAATAATTCAACGCAAAAACTAGCTGGTTTTCAGCTGTTTTCATCAAGATCACCAAAGCAAAGGATAGGGCAAAGAGTAGCTTCAAAATTATCCCTCCCATTATGGCCAAAACCCCTGTTTGAGGTGTTTTTTGAATCCCGAAGTAAGAAACCAGATAGGCAATGTAGGTAAGAAAAAAAAGAAAAAGAAAAATGAGCCAATAATTGGACGCCAACAACGCATGCCCTTGAAAAAGCACAGAAAGCAAATAAGATAATAAGGCTAATACCAACCCGAAAATTCCGTAAAAGAGGGTAAATCTTAGTAATGTCATGCGCCTTCTTAATATATGCTATTTTTTATTCAAAACCGATCGAATGGTAGAATATAGGCTTACACAAACGCCTACTAGCGAAAACAGGCCCGTGTAAATACCCACATCCCCCTTTTTTGCCATATCGATCTTATAACCAATAAAAGCAAATACACCAATGGTCGCAATCATTTGAAATCCTAATCCCGTATAATAGACATATGCTTTTCCTTCCTTCTGAAAGTCTGATCGATCTCTTTTAGGTTTCATGTTGTATCCTTGAAGATGCAAACTTAGCTAAAATGCTTATTATTCGAGCAATCCAAAATAAAATAGGCGTCTTTTAACAGTGCTTGCGTCCGGATGATGACTGACAATTAGGCATTGAATATTTTTTAAAAAAGGTCATCTAAAACTACAACGTATCTGGAAGAATCCTTTGTTAGCAATAACAAAAACTGTATCTTTATAATTAGTGTTGAAAGCGGATCAGCGGAGTTATAATAAGATTTTCAGATTAGCAAAAGAGATTTAACTTTGTATATATTTTTAAATTGATGACTCATCGACGCAGAAGCATAAATCCGCATTATATCTTTCCAGAAACCATTTTATCCACCAATTATCCATTGAAAAAGCCTAAAATTACATTCCATATCCTGTTTATCAGCGTACTATTCTTATCGAGCTGCTTCCTTAATAAAAAAGAAAAGGGGGTAAAAACAGACTTGATGCAAAACATTACCACCAAGTTCAATATTCTATATAATTCAAAAAAAATATTGCATGATGCGGAACAAAACCGGATTAGCTTGGCAAAGCCCAATTATCAACATCCATTGCCGGTTTTTATTGAACCGAATGAAGCGAGTATTTCCTCAAATGCCAAACTGATGGACTCTGTTATACAGAAAGCAGTTACTATTATCAATGATAAGAGCGACAGCAAGTATATAGATGATGCTTATTTTATCATGGCAAGAGCTAACTACGAAAAGGGCAACTATTACAACGCCGCCGAATTTTTTTCCTATGTAATCAATACCGTAACTCCAGGTAAAACCGAGCTACTAGAAGCGTCTTTGGCCTGGAAATGTCGGGCACTTCTCCAAATTGGCTATGTAAAGCAAGCCGCAAAAGTACTGGATTCTACTTTTAGTGTCGCCGCCGGAAATAAACACACTTCGGCCTTGGCTTACGCAACAAGAGCTAAATATGACATTGAAACTGGCGACCTTGACCATGCGATACAGTCGCTTAATCTAGCTATTGACGAAAGTAAGGACGCGAAAGAGAAATTACGCTGGCATTACCTGCTAGGTCAATTATTGCAAAAGCAAAAAGACTACGTTGGAGCTTCGGCTCATTTTAAGCGGGTTATCAAAAGCAACGCTTCTTTTGAAATGGCTTTCAACGCACAATTGAATGAGGTCTTTATGCAAAAAAATGAGGGGGACTCCTCGTATGTTAATACCATATCCAAGCTTAAAAGGATGCTCAAAGACGATAAAAACAGGGGGTTCACTGACCAAATCCACTATATCATAGGCGAGACCTATCTGCAGGCAGAAAAGAAAGAAGAAGCCTTGAAAAGTTTCAATTCATCATTAAAAGAGCAGAGTACCAATAATTTTCAGCGAGCCCTCACCTATTTGAAGATGGCCGATCTTTATTTTGAACAGGGTGCCTATGAAAAATCGAAACTTTATTATGACAGTACCTCAACGCTTATAGACACCAATTTTCCGAACTATGAACTGATTCGATCAAAAGTCAGCCACTTAGATGAGCTAGTGCTTCATTTAAATACCATTTCCACACAAGACACCCTTCAAATGCTGGCAAAATTACCGGATGAGGCCAGAGTAAAAAAAATAGACAGTAT
Organism: Olivibacter sp. EAT-5; assembly: GCF_044784325.1. Taxonomy (NCBI): domain Bacteria; kingdom Pseudomonadati; phylum Bacteroidota; class Sphingobacteriia; order Sphingobacteriales; family Sphingobacteriaceae; genus Olivibacter; species Olivibacter sp. EAT-5. The sequence goes on from NZ_CP173028.1 coordinate 6,648,648, forward strand.
CTTTGAGCACCGAAAACTTCAAGAAAAATCCGTTGCTCAGACAAATGTATCAGCCAATCAAACGCAAAACCTAAACTTTAACGATGTACCCCTTCGTGATGCAGCGAATAAGGGGGCGACTTCAACAAGCTTCTATTTCAATAATCCGGCAGCCGTAAGCAGTGGGCTCAGTGCCTTTCGAAGACGGTGGGGCAATCGTTCATTGGAAGATAATTGGCGTTTTAAAAATAAGGGTACGGATGCGTCATATGCCAACGAGACAGAGCTCTTGGAGATCAAGAAAGATTCGATGACGAACGAGTTGGCCGCATTAGCGGAAAAGGAAAACTTTATTCAGGCGATTCCCTTGACAGAAGAGTCTTTAAAAGAGTCTAACCGGAAAATAATTTACGCTTATGTTAAGCTGGGCGAAATTTACCGCGATAACCTACAAGATAAAGAAGCTGCCGCCAAAGTTTACACCACGTTATTAGCTCGCTTTCCACAGTTGACAGAAAAAGATCTGATTAACTATAATCTTTACAGGTTGTATAGCGAGCTAGGCGAGCTCGAGAAAAGCTCGCGCTATAAAAACCAGCTCCTGTCTTCTTCTCCACAGTCAATTTATGCCAAAGTTATTCAAGATCCTGATTACCTCAATAAGTTGAATCAGGAATCACAAACATTGAACAACCTTTATGGCGAAGTATATACACTTTATGGGGAAAAACAGTTCGACCAAGTGATTGCATTAACCGATAGCATTAACACCCTTATAGACGGAGATGATAGACCCGCTATTGCAGCTCAATTGGCCTATCTAAAGGCATTGGCAATTGGCAGAACGAGCCCATTAGACACTTTTGAACAAGAATTAAAACAAATTAAATCCGATTATCCTAATAATGAATTGATTACACCTCTAATAGAACAACATCTAAGCTATATTGATTCGAATAGACTATCTTTGCAGGAGAGGAAAGTCGCAATAATGGACATTGAAGCAGGCAGAGAGCAATTTGTAGATGAACCTATTCTCACTAAGTGGCCCGAATTGGCCTTTAATCGGGAAATGGCTGCGCCTACTCCTACTCCTCGTCGAAATTTGGCAGGAAATTTGTCTAAAAATCAACCAGGCATTCAGGTAACTCCTTTCAATAAAAAAGTGAATCTTCAAGGAAGCATTCAAGTGGCGGAATATAAGCCTGGTGAACATGTCAATAGTTATAGGGATTTGGCCCTTTTACCGGATTCGGCAGTGTACTATTTCGTTATCAACGTACAACATCCAAACGTAAATCTAAGTCCCTCTCGATATGGAATTGGTCAATTTAACCGAGGGCAGTATCCTTCAAAAAACCTAATCCATCAACTAAAAAAGATTGATGATGAATTACAGCTGTTGTATATTGGCAAATTTTTCACCTATGACGAGGCAAACGCTTATGCCGAGAAAATGGTAACACAATTAAAAAATATTATGAAAATACCATCAGCGAGTTATAATACGTTCCTTATAACAGAGCAATTTCTGCAAGGACTCGATGATTTCGATAAAGTGAATGATTATTTCATCAAATATCAGGAACAACGCTAAAGGCATATAGAAAAATGCAAAGAAACACAAAAAAGCAAAACAATAAATTAACAAACAACGACATTAGACGCTACACCTTTTCTTTTTGGAAATTGGTTGTAGGACTCATTATATTAGGTTTCTTGTTTCTTACAAGTGTAGGCCTTGGCTTATTTGGTGAGTTACCTTCCTTTAGGGACCTCGAAAACCCTAAAAGCAACTTATCTTCCGAAATTATCTCAGCCGACGGCGTCGTTCTCGGCACTTATTATGTCCAAAATAGATCGAATGTTACTTATAAAGAATTATCACCGGCTCTCATTCAAGCACTGATTGCGACGGAAGATATTCGCTTTAATACTCACTCCGGTATTGATTTCAAGCGTACTTTCACGATACTCTTTTATAACCTTATTGGCAAGAAACAAGGCGCAAGCACCATTACGCAACAATTGGCCTTAAATCTGTTTCAAGAGGAAGGAAGAGCACGTTCCTTTTCCAAACGATTTATTCAAAAACTCCAGGAGTGGATCATAGCAGTACGTTTAGAACGTAATTACACCAAAGAGGAGATATTAACCATGTATTTGAATACGGTCGACTTCGGAGCCTATAACACCTATGGCATTAAATCCGCAGCGCGTACGTATTTCAATACAACTCCTTCGAAGTTGACGGCACCACAAGCGGCCGTTTTAGTCGGAATGTTAAAAGGACCAGGTATTTATTCACCTATCCGCTATCCCAAAAATTCATTGAATAGACGAAATACTGTTTTGGAAAATATGCGAAAAGCAGGTTTTCTTACAGCCGAACAAACTGCAAACTATAAAGAACAACCGCTGGGACTCGCATTCCGACCAAATGTATATGGTGACGGTGTTGCGCCTTATTTAAGGGCTGTATTAAAAAGCGACATAAAGAATATATTTAATAAGCTATCGATCACTAAAGCGGATGGTACCCCATACGACCTGGATCGTGATGGTTTGAAAATTTACACCACCATCGATTCGAGAATGCAAGTCTATGCCGAAGAGGCCCAAAAGGAAATGATGCGCGAGTTGCAAGTAACTTTCAACAACCAATATAAGGGTCGAGACCCATTTAAAGGCCTGGAAACCCTGATCGATAGAGCGGTAAAACAATCGGATCGCTACAGATGGTTAAAACAAGGTGACCTTTCTGAAGATGAAGTTAAGAAGAATTTCAATACACCGGTTAAAATGACCGTGTTCAGTTGGAAGGGCGATTTGGACACCACCATGACGCCGCTTGATTCTATCAAATACAACAAACTGATTTTGCGGAATGCCATGATGTCGATGGAGCCGCAAACCGGGCATGTAAAAGCTTGGGTTGGAGGCATTAACTTCTCGCATTATAAATACGACCAAGTCAAAATGGGAACACGTCAAGTTGGGTCTACGGCAAAACCTTTTACTTATGCAGTTGCTATTGACAATGGCTATTCACCTTGCTTTAAAGTGCCCAATACGCCCATTAATGTCGACGGCTGGGCACCGAAAAGTGAGGGTACAATTGCCGGTCCTATTACCCTTAAAACGGCATTAGCGCATTCGCAAAACTGGGCTACAGCCGATGTTATCCAACGTGTTGGTGCGCAGAATGTAGCTAACTTGATAAAAAATATGGGCATCACTTCGGAGGTACCAGCCTACCCCTCCATCGCCCTGGGAACTTTTGATGCCTCTGTTTATGATATGGTAGGCGCCTATTCTACCTTTGTAAATCACGGGGTTTGGACAGAACCTATCTATCTCTTACGCATCGAGGACAAGAATGGTGCGCTGATTTACGAACACACGAAAAAAGTCAAAGTGGTCATGAACGATCAGTCAGCCTATGTTATGGTTGATATGCTGAAAGGTGTGGTGCAAAGTGGCTCCGGCGGCCGAATTCGATGGAAATACAAATTGCTTAATCCGATCGGCGGAAAAACCGGTACTTCCCAAGCTAACTCCGATGCCTGGTTTATTGGCGTAACACCGCAGTTGGTAAGTGGGGTATGGACAGGAGCCGACGAGCGAAGTATACACTTTAGCAGCACTAGGCTTGGCCAAGGTGCTAATGCCGCATTACCGATGTTTGCCCTCTTCATGCAAAAAGTATACGCCGACAAGAATTTAAAATATAGTCAGGGTGATTTTGAACTGCCGCCAGGTGGCCTGCAACGGGAACTGGACTGTGGCAAATACCAATATGACTACCCTTCAGAAGAGGAAGGTAAGATTGACGATCGGCTGGATTTTTAGTTATGGGCACATTTGACTACAGGGAAGAGTTAAAAAAAATACCCCATAAGCCCGGTGTTTATCAATATTACGATAAGCAAGGTACGCTCATTTACATTGGGAAGGCCAAAGACTTAAAAAATCGAGTAAGCTCTTACTTCGTTAAAGACGAATACCTGCACAATGCGAAAACACGTGTTCTCGTTAGAAAGATCAACAAGATTTCCTTTACTATTGTAGATACGGAGATCGATGCGTGGCTATTGGAAAACAGCCTTATCAAAAAGCATCAACCTCGGTATAATGTTCTCTTAAAAGATGATAAAACTTACCCGTGGATTGTCATTAAAAATGAGCGCTTCCCTCGAATTTTCTGGACACGTAAAATTATTAAAGACGGTTCAAAATACTTTGGGCCCTACGCTTCGGTAGGGATGATGCACGCCATTTTAAGTGTAATCAAAGAAATTTTTCCACTGCGTACCTGTAACCTACCATTAACGGTTAACAATATTGAACAAGGGAAATTTCGGGTTTGTTTGGAATATCAAATCGGCAATTGTAAAGGTCCTTGCCAAGCGTACCAAACAGAAGAAGAATATAATCAGAATATCGAAAGTATAAAAGATATCCTCAATGGGAAAACCGGTGTCGTATTCAAGCAATTAAAAGCCAATTTAGAACATGCCACCAATAATCTCCAGTTCGAGTTAGCACATGTTCTTAAGCAAAAGTTAGAGCTTCTGAGTAATTATCAAAGTAAATCTACGATCGTAAGCAACACCATCAACGATGTAGATGTGTTTAATATTGCCTCTGAAGAAGGATATGCTTTTGTTAATTTCTTAAAGGTAATGAACGGAACGGTTATACAAACGCAAACTCTTGAGCTGAAAAAGAGATTAGATGAAAGTGATCAGGAATTGCTCAGCTTAGCCGTTCAGGAACTTCGCACCCGCTTCAATAGTACATCCAAAGAAATTATCGTTCCTTTTAACCTCGACATTGAAAGCCCCAACTTCAAACAGACCGTTCCTCAGTTAGGCGATAAGAAAAAGTTATTGGACCTTTCTTATAAAAACGTAAGTTTTTTCAAACGGGAACGCTTGGACCAGTATGAAAAGTTAAATCCGGAGCTCAAAACAGAACGGCTGCTTAATAAGATGAAAGAGGATTTACGGCTCAATGTATTACCTAAACACATCGAATGTTTCGATAATTCGAACTTTCAGGGTAAATATCCTGTATCAGCAATTGTCGTATTTAAAGATGCCAAGCCGTCTAAAAAAGATTATAGGCATTTTAATGTTAAAACTGTTGAAGGCCCGAACGACTTTGCTACGATGGAAGAAGCTGTGTTCCGTCGGTATAAACGCATGTTAGATGAAGGTAGTTCATTACCGCAACTAATTATTATTGACGGAGGTAAAGGACAATTATCGGCAGCCTTAAAAAGCCTTAAAACACTAGGTATCGAATCAAAAGTTACGGTTATCGGTATTGCTAAACGTTTAGAAGAGCTTTACTACCCCGGAGATCAGTATCCCTTATATCTTGACAAAAGATCGGAAACTTTAAAAATCATACAGCATTTACGTGATGAAGCCCATCGATTTGGGATCACTTTCCACAGAAACCAGCGCAGCAGAAAAACTTTCCAAACGGAATTAGAGCAAATTCCCGGTATTGGCAGAACAAGTGCAGAGAAGTTGTTAGTAAACTTTAAATCTGTAAAAAAGATCAGGGAAGCATCCAAAGAGCAGCTTATGGAAGTGGTCAATACAAAACAAGCCGAAGCGGTACTAGCGTATTTTAACAGCTAACGATTTCCGTTGTTAATACTTAAAAAGGACAACTAACACGTAATAGCTAATCCTAAAAAGTTATATCAATAACTCCACAAATCGTGCTCGTAATCCATCAAGGCTTGCTTGATGCGTTCCGATTCGTATAGCTTATCGATTCCTTCTTTGTAATCCTTAATTCGCAGGTCTTCAGGATTTGATTGTTTAACGATATAGCTAGCGAATATCCTTTTTGTAAATACATCATCATAGCTTAAACCGGTAGCATCGTTGTTTCTGTTTACTACCTCTTTATTTACCAATATGTGTCTAGCTTCCGGAAAGTATACCCAAAATGCTGGCTGCGGGTCTAAATAAACATCAGCAGCCTTCACGGAAACTAAAGGTGCAATCCCAATAATACGGGGTTCAAAAACCGATCGTTGCTTATCAAATATCCAATCTTCCTTGATTCTGAATTTTAACACGCTATCAGTATTGAATTCACCTGATTGAAAACTCCCGCCGATCTGGTTGCCCTCAGCATCAAATTCAGGAACAAATACACTATCAGCCAAGTTGCTCATTAGCTTAGACGGATCTAAAGTTGTTTTAAAGCTGTCGCCGTTTGGATCGTCCTTAGAGGGTGTAGGATCATAGGCTGTCAGCTCACCGGCTTTAATTGCTTCCATCAAAATATCCATGAGCCGCGATTTAGGAGAAGCGAAACTAGCATTTAACCGGTCGCGCAGATCAATTTCACGCCATACTCGTTTACTATACATTACGTCAACACTTCTTATGTGCGAATAAGGAATCACTTTCCTATTCTCGATGTCAGACTTAACATAGTAGCCGTCTACCGGCGGTCCATCCTGTATCGGTGTAACGCTGTTCGATAAATTTTCCTGTTGTCCATATGCCTGACATAGAACCAATAAACCGATGCAAGTAAAAAATAGTCGTTTCATATCTATCGTTCTATAAATCGCGTCCCGCGTATGAAGTTACACATCTAAACCCGATATAAGATTTGGCTGTATCCTGGTACTCATAAGTTCGGGTAGAGTTCTGTAAAAAGTAACCAATGTCCTTCCACGACCCACCTCTAACAACTTTCCGTTTAAGTATTTCAGGATCATTACTTTTCGCCTCATATGAATACGTTGGATTCATATCGTGGATAAACGATGATGACGATTCCTCGAATGAAGAGGCTGTCCATTCTGCCACATTTCCTGCCATATTGTAAAGTCCATAGTCGTTGGGAAAATAAGAGTGTACAGGCACCGTATAAGCACCTCCATCATCTGCATAATTCCCTCTGCCAGGTTTAAAATTTGCCATTAAACACCCTTTTGCATTTCGGATAGTTGGTCCGCCCCACGGATAAGGGGCCCCATTTAGTCCTCCCCTGGCTGCGTATTCCCATTGGTGTTCTGAAGGTAATTCGTACGATAAGCGAGCTAATCGAGAAAGGCCAACCCTTTGGGCGTAATTTTCATATAAACGAGTACGCCATACAGCAAACGCTCTCGCTTGTCGCCAATTGACTCCCACCACAGGATAATCCTGAAAAGCCGGATGCGAAAAATATCCTTCTACCATAGGTTCGTTTTGAGCATAAGAGAAATCGGCTAGCCATACCAAGGTGTCCGGATAAATCCCGATCGTGTCGCGAATAATAAAATCCGAGCGTCGCATGTTTTTGTTATTTTTATTAGCGGCGGCCATGCGATGATTATAAATTTCGTAATGATATTTGAGCAAACGTACATCTAACTCGTCTCGACCAAAAATGCGATCATCTCCCTGATAGTACATCTGATTTAAGGCATCTTTATTATCATTCTTCTTTCCCCATAAACCATTGCCGTCCCCTACCTTTTGCCAATCGATAAAACGTTGCCCCGCATTATCACCTTCCTTTCCCTGTATAAAATATGAAGGATCATTTAAATACTGGGTGATGGCGATGGAATCCCTTACCCAATTGACAAACTGCCTATATTGACTATTTGAAATCTCAGTCTCGTCCATAAAAAAAGCAGATTGTGTAAACTGCCTGTTTTGTGCGATTTGTGCACTGGTGATATCTTCATCAGACTGACCGGCTATAAAGCTTCCAGCAGGAATAAAAACCATTCCTTTTGGGGCCTTACTCGATTTAAGTCCTTTCAGTCTAACACCTGTAAGTTCACCGCCTGCTTTACGATTACCACACGCACAAACAAAAAAGGACAACAACGCAAAACAACAATAGTAAATTTTCCTCATATTGATCATTATAACCACCTCATAATCACTCAATCAGCAAAAGTAAAGCAGCTCTTAGAACGCATTACAGCCTTGTAACAAATATAATTTGACTTATCAGGCTAAACTTTGTTCATTTTGTTCATTATTTGAACTGACAGATTTTTCAGGGATGCGACTAACTGAATTACAAATAGAAAAGTAATTCGATGCAAACGAATAAGGTTATCAAATTCTACTTCAATTTAATAACCATAAAAAAAGCAGAACTTTTTAGGTTCTGCTACTATATATTATTTCAGTTTTCTAAAACTATACTACTTATTAACTTTCTTAATGTACTGTTCAACGGCCATGGTCATACTTGGAGCTTCAGGTGTAGGTGCGGCAATATCTAGTATCAAATTTCTATCGGCTATTGCTTGATGGGTGCTGGGTCCGAAAGCAGCAATACGCGTATCATTTTGTTTAAAGTCAGGAAAGTTCTCAAATAGTGATTGAATGCTTGATGGACTGAAAAACACAATAATATCGTAAAACACATTTGCAAGATCAGACAGATCACTTACAACAGTTCTGAATAATACTGCAGGAGTAAAATCGTAACCGTTTTCCTGTAACCAATTTTGCGTTTCTTCATTGGCTACATCCGAACAAGGATACAAAAATTTCTCCTTTGCATGCTTTTTGAGTACTTCTTCCAAATCTTGGGCAGTCTGCTTACCGAAGAAAATTTTCCGCTTTCTGTATTGGATGTACTTTTGTAAATAAAGTGCTATTGTTTCCGATAAACAGAAGTACTTAAGGTCGGCCGGAACCTCATACCGCATCTCTTCGCAAATCCGGAAAAAATGATCCGCAGCATTTCTACTGGTAAAAATCACTGCCGTGAAATCGGCCAGATTAATCCTTTCCTTTCTAAATTCTCTAGCCGGAACACCCTCAACATGAATAAACGCTCTGAAATCGAGCTTCAAATTATACTTGCTAGCTAAAGCAAAATAAGGCGATTTATCATTCTCAGGTCTCGGTAAGGTTACTAAGATGCTTTTTACTTTTTTTTCTCTATCTTCTGCTGCCACGTGTGTTTATTTTTGTTTCGGTTAAATGCCTAATAACTTGATCAAAATAAGTATTGGACCAACTTCGAGGGTGCAAAGATAAATAAATAAATAAAACTTTGAAAACTGATAGCTTTTTAAAACGGTATTTGAGGCGCGCAAAAACTGCATAGCAAAGACAAAAAGACCTACAGCACAAGAAACTAGTATCCAAACTTTTACATGATTTGTCGGCACTAAACTCAATACCAAAAGTAAAGGAAGAAAAATTATAGCAGCATTAAAATAACTTAAATATAATATAGAAATATAGTCTCTCACAAGTTTTTGAATACCAAATACAAAACCGATTGCTCGGGTTATTAATATTTTAACGACAAATAGCATCAATACAAGCGCAGTAATAGTAAAAAAAAGACCTATTTCCGAATATCCCAGTTGAAGCTGGCCATACGAAACGTACAAATACAAAAAAAGTCCAATGGTGAATCCGAATAATAGATATAGAAACACGAAAGGCCAAGACGTGATTAGATTATCTTCTTTACTAACCTGCAAAAGGACTCTATTACTATAAAAAGACGTAGCTATTGCTTCTAGGTCTTTCATAAAAAACATTCTAATGAGTGCAAAAAACAAGAACAGGGAAAACACAGTATATAAAACCCACCGAGGCCGATGTACCTTTCGTACCCCCAGTTGCTTACTTCCGCTGTAGTTAATATTTTTCCCCCATACAAGTGTATTCCCATCCGTAATAATGTAAACCTTTCTCAAACTATCTAAAAATTGGTTCTTACTTCCGCGAGCAAGGGGTTTTATATAGTGCATACGCATCGAATCACGGACTAGCGCCAGTGAATCTGCAACTCGCTCTAGCGAGTCCTTAACACGCTGCTTTTCAATGGCCCGTGCAAAACGGGCTGAGTCTCTTACTAGGTACTTCAAAGAGAGAGGCACTGGTTTACGTGACGACGTGTCCTGAACGGCAATGGCAGAAAAAAAAGCAAAACTAAACAGTAATAGAAAAACCAGCCGAATTTTTAGCATCTATATTGAATCGGATTTAAGCTGCAAAGTTAGTTGTTTCCAGCTAAAAGAAATAGACAAAACGATACTTTAGCTAGCTTCATCAATGGAATCATTTAATAAACGTATTTAGAAGCCCTCGATCGCCATAATCGGTTCTATAGACAAAAACCAAGAAACGAAATTAGTGTTAACTTTATAACGATTATATTGAGCCGCTGGCTATTTGAGGTGTTAAAACCGCTTTAAAGATTACGAAATGAAAACAAGAAATAAATTGATTAATGGTGCCGCATTTATAAATGGCGAGCCAATAACCGGAAGAAAAACATTTGATGTCATCAATCCTGCAACAGGCGAAGCGATCATTTCCGTAACTGATCTTACAGCTAAAGACATTGAGCAAGCTATAGATTCTGCTGAGGAGGCTTGGATATCGTGGAAAGCGACTTCGATTGCCGAACGCAGTACTGTTTTAAAGAAATGGTATGATTTACTTATCAAGCACACCGAAGAAATAGCGGAAATTATAACGATGGAGTCAGGTAAGCCATTGGAAGAAAGCAGAATTGAGGTAAACTATGGTGCCTCATTCGTTAGTTGGTTTGCAGAAGAAACGTATCGTGCCTACGGTGATCACATCCCATCGCCTACGAATGATAAACAAATTGTGACATTACGACAGCCGGTGGGCGTTAGTGCCGCTATTACTCCCTGGAATTTTCCGTTAGCTATGGTAACTAGGAAGGTGGCACCGGCACTGGCCGCTGGCTGTACGGTTGTATTAAAACCAGCCTCTCAAACACCACTTACAGCCATAGCCGTTGCTCGTCTCGCAGTAGAGGCAGGCTTGCCAAAAGGTGTACTCAATGTTGTAACGGGAAAGGATTCAGCTGGTATCGGTAAGCTTTTATGTACCAGTCCCGCCATAAGGAAAATATCTTTTACCGGCTCAACCGCGGTTGGTAAAACGCTTATGCAACAAGCTGCATCTACTATTAAAAAAATCTCATTAGAGCTTGGAGGAAATGCACCGTTTATTGTGTTTGATGATGCAAACATAGAGTTGGCAGTTCAAGGTGCTATTGCCTCAAAATTCAGAAACTCGGGCCAAACTTGTGTCGCGGTAAACCGATTTTTGGTGCAGGATGCAATTTACGAAAAGTTTGCGCAGCGAATAAGTGAAGCCATTGCGGATTTAAAAGTCGGAAATGGCTTAGAAAAAGGAGTAAAAGTTGGCCCGTTAATCAATCAAAATGGACTAAAAAAGGTTGAAGACCATGTACAAGACGCTGTAAAAAAGGGTGCAATAGTGCTTACAGGCGGAAAACCCATCGCTAATTTATTCTTTGAACCGACTGTGCTAAGTGACGTTCCCTTAAATGCAAAGATTGCACATGAAGAAACTTTTGGTCCGATCGTCTCCCTATTTCGATTTAAAACGGAACAAGAGGCTATAAATTTGGCGAACAATACGGAATTTGGGCTTGCTGCTTACTTTTACAGTGAAAACGTTAAACGTTGTTGGCGTGTAGCAGAAGCATTGGAGGCCGGTATGGTGGGTATAAACGAAGGAGCCATTTCAACAGCGGTTGCACCATTTGGTGGCATAAAGGAATCCGGGCTTGGCCGCGAAGGTTCCAAATACGGACTTGAAGAATATATGGAAATAAAATATTTGTGTTTTGGGGTTTAGGGAGGATGGGAGTTAGGCGTTAGGCGTTAGGATTTGAGGGCTTTCTTAAGTTTTCACCTACCTAACACCTAATACCTCATATCTAAACCTTATACTTTACACCTTAAACTACATCTTCAGCCCAATCTCCCGGAGTCGTTCATCTAAATATTCACCAGCGGTACAATCCGGATAAATCTTAGGATGGCTTGCATCGACACAATTTTCTAAAGCAGCCAGACTCATTTCAGCTTTAGGATGTAAAAAAAATGGCACAGAATAACGTGAGGTTTTCATGAGCTCTTTAGGCGGGTTGACCACGCGATGCGTTGTAGATTTTAACTTATTGTTAGTAAGTCTTTGCAGCATATCCCCAACGTTAACGACAATATCCTCGCCATATGCTTTTACCGGATACCATGTACCGTTTCTTGTTAGTACCTCTAATCCATCTGCACTCGCACCTATCAGTAAGGTAATTAAATTAATATCTTCGTGCGCCCCGGCCCTAACGGCATCGGGCGCTATCTCATCCGGGTTTTCAATAGGAAAATAATGTATCGCGCGCAAGATGGAATTGCCGTTAATGACTTTGTCTTCAAAATAATCCTCTTCCAATTCCAAAAAACCGGCAATTGCTTTTAATAACGCACGTCCGGCAGTTTCCAGACGACGGTAAACTTCCTCTGTTACAGCATTAAAGCGCGGTAGCTCCCGTACTTCTACATTTTCAGGATACGATGCTCTCAACGTTTCATCGCCAATAATCGTTTGGCCGCGCTGCCAAAATTCTTTCAAGTCCGGGGTCTTCGCATCCTTTGCCTTTTCTTTGCCTTTTGCTGTGTAACCACGCTGTCCAGCTAAACCGGGTATCTCATAAGCACGCTTTGCCTCTTCCGGTAAAGCAAAAAACTGTTTAACAACTTCATATAATTCATCGATGAGTTCTTTGTTCATTCCGTGATTGGCAACAGTGACAAACCCGGTATCTGTAAAAGCTTTCCCGATATCATCAGAAAATTGCTTCCGTTGTTCAGCGGTCCCTTCTGTAAAATCTAACAGGTTGAGACGAGGGATATTAATTGTAGTATTCAGCATATTGGTGGCTCTTAATCGAAATTAAAGATACGAAGCTTTTTTAAATATGTGAATGATGAAGAAAATATTCCAACTATCTGATTTATGATCAGCGATTTAATCTCCTATATACATCTATTGAGAAGACGTATCAATACACCTTAAACTTATCACAGCGAATCACGAAAGAATAACAACAAATCGTTATTCAATCTTTCTTTGTGTGTCAAAAACAGACCATGTGGGGCACCTGGATAAAGAATAAATTGGCAATTTGCTATTAATGTACAAGCCACATTAGCACTTATATCTTCCGGAACAATTTTGTCGGCATCGCCATGAACGATGAGCGTGGGAACCGAAATATTAGCTAGGTCATCACGGAAATCGGTTTCCGAAAAAGCTTTTACGCATTGCTTGGTGGCTATGGGAGACGCTGTAAGTGCAATCGACATTTGATATTCCAACATCGCTTTACTTACCGGTTTATTAACCAAATTAACACCAAAAAAATCATTAAAGAAGCTTTCCAAAAAGGCAGGTCGATCGCTCACGAGCCCGTCAATCATTTCATTAAATACCTTTGCCTCCAGACCATCCGGGTTATCAGCAGTTTTAAGCATATAAGGTGTAACAGAGCTAAGTAACACAACCTTATGAATCCGACTGCTACCATAACGAGTAAAGTATCGAGCAACTTCACCTCCACCCATTGAAAATCCGACTAAGATCACCTGGTGTAAATCAAGCTGCACCAATATATCATTCAAATCATCAGCCAGCGTATCATAATCATAACCATGTAATGGACGGGACGACATGCCAAAACCTCTTCTGTCATAGGCGATGGACCTAAAACCTTGCTGAACAAAAAAGTCCACCTGCGGCTCCCACATTAGATGACTGGACGGCCATCCGTGAATAAACACAAGAGGCTGACCCTCTCCTATGTCTTCGTAGCATAAAATAATGCGATCTTGACTTCCCTGATCAAACCTTTCTATGAAATTCATATTTTTTACCTTGAAGGTGAGTTTCTTCCAATAACGCAGAGAAAACTAAAATGTTTGTAAGTCACACCCATACGTGGGGTCCATTCTTTAATTACGATATAGAGAAAGACCTTTAATGTTTCCCGAATGAAACATCCTATTAAAGACCCAATCCGGTTGCCTACGTGACGGTGATCGACGAACGTAATTAATTAAAACTTTGTACTTTTGCTAACTTTACAGTATTAAGCCTTTTTTAAGGAACATTATCACATATATGGCAAAATCAAAAAAGAATACCGATCAGCATCCGGTTGCAATTGTCAATGAAAAAGCTCTGCGCTTTTTCGAGAAGTACATAAACAATCCTTCACCTACAGGCTACGAATGGGAAGGGCAACGTATTTGGTTAGATTATATAAAACCTTATGTAGACGAAACATTTACAGACAGCTATGGCACGGCGGTAGCAGTAATTAATCCAAAGGCTACTTATAAGGTGGTGATAGAGGCTCATTCAGATGAAATTTCGTGGTTTGTTAACTATATTACAAATGACGGTCTCATTTATGTTATCAGGAATGGCGGCTCTGACCATCAAATTGCACCGTCTAAACGCGTGAATATACATGGCGACAAGGGCGTTGTCAAGGCTGTATTTGGTTGGCCTGCCATTCATACCAGAGGCGGGGAAAAAGAAGAAGCGCCTTCTTTAAAAAACATTTTTCTCGATTGTGGCTGTACAAGCAAAGAAGAAGTTGAAGCGCTGGGTATTCATGTGGGATCAGTTATTACCTATGAGGATGAGTTCATGTTATTGAACGACCGTTACTATGTCGGCCGTGCGCTCGACAATCGGGCCGGAGGTCTTATGATTGCAGAAGTTGCCAGATTGCTGAAAGAAAACAAAAAGAAATTACCTTTCTCTTTATATATTGTAAATGCGGTACAAGAAGAGGTTGGTTTACGCGGTGCCGAAATGATCACCCAAACCATTAAACCTAATCTCGCTATTATAACGGATGTGACGCATGACACGCAGACGCCGATGATCAACAAAATCACACAAGGTGATTTGGCATGCGGAAAAGGTCCCGTCATCTCTTATGCGCCGTCAATTCAAATTAACTTAAACAAGCTCCTGATCGATACAGCCATTGAAAAGAAAATTCCTTTCCAACGACAGGCTTCTTCACGAGTAACCGGTACCGACACAGACGCTTTCGCCTATTCTAATGGGGGGGTGCCATCGGCGCTCATATCTCTCCCACTCCGATATATGCATACCACGGTCGAAATGATTCATAAAGAAGATGTTGATAATGTAATTCGATTAATATACGAAGTACTTTTAAATATCAAAGCTGATCAGGACTTCAGAACTTTTGCCAAATAATTTAATTGCACTCGTATGCCTATATCACTTAGGCGTACGAGATGCTTAGCTATATCTTAATGAAGTACCTCACGTTGTTTATGGCCATTTGCTGCGGCTTGGTCGTTGCTAACCTGTATTATTGCCAACCTCTGCTACCTCTTATAGCAGACGATTTTGGTATACGGGAGGCAGAAGCCGGAAGCATTACTTATATTACCCAATTAGGTTATGCAGCAGGTCTGTTACTCTTTGTTCCGCTAGGTGACCTATTGGAAAAGAAACAACAGATTATCGTTACAACCACTTTTTCCGTTATTGTCCTCCTCGGTGCGGCCTTTACAAAATCATTCCTTCTTCTACAGGTACTATGCTTTCTCATCGGATTGTTTTCGATTGTCCCGCAACTGATTATTCCGCTAGCGGCCAGCCTTGCTCCCGAGGAAAAACGAGGCAGTGTGATCGGCCTGGTAATGGGAGGGCTGTTGATAGGCATTGTCTCTTCCAGATCATTAAGTGGCTATATTGGGTACACTTTCGGTTGGCGACAAATGTATTATACAGCCGCCACTATCTGCTTTCTCCTAGTATTAATCATGCAAAGGGTATTTGTGAAAAGCAAGCCTACCTACCAAGGTACTTATCAATCGCTTATGTTATCGATTATCTACTATGTAAAAACATTTTCGCAACTACGAATCGCATCGATCAGCAATGCCATATCATTTGCCAGCATGAGTGCCTTTTGGGTTACTATGGTTTTATTTTTATCGGCTAAGCCCTTTGAATACAATACAGTTCAGATCGGTTTATTTGGCATTATTGGGGCCTCCGGTGCATTGGCAGCCCCTTTGGTTGGTAAGCGAAGTAGCGGAAGTATAGCGGTTGTTAAAAAGATATCTTTATTAGGTTTATTAGCACAACTACTTGGATATGTTGCTTTTTATTTTACGGGTAGTAAAATAATCCTGCTCATCATAGGCATCGTTTTAATAGATATAGGTCATCAAGCTTTACAGATTAGCAATCAAACGCTCATCTATTCGTTAAAACCGGACGCTAGAAATCGATTCAACACTGTATTTATGACCTCCACCTTTATAGGAGGTGCCGCGGGATCAGCTATTGGGATTTTTCTGTTTCATATGGGCGGTTGGAATATATTCTGTATAGGCATTAGCATACTAATCTTATGCAATATTCTTATTAATACGAAACGGCAGTAGGTATTAATTTTATACAGAAATAATTACCTGTTAGTTGATAGTTAATGGAAATAGAGATTCAAAATGATCATTCCCGACTCTTCCATCGTTCAAAAACTATTTATTTGGTTCCACTAACCGATAAATACTTCCTTTATCGCCTGCTAACAGAACAAAACGGCCGCTTTCGGAAGATCGGACCACATTATAACCTTTTTCATCCATTAATTTCCATGATTGTCCGCTATCCATGGAAAGATCGGTGCCTGATGTGCCTGTTGCAATAACTAACGTATCATTAATAAATTCAACACAGGATTTAAAGCCAGACAACCTGGTTTTGGGTGCATTCCATGTTATGCCATTGCCTGATAATTGGATTACATTGTTGTTGTTTTTAAAATTCTTATAATCACCTCCAATAGCAACGAGCTGTTTTTGTCCGTTTATCGCTAACGAAAATATACCTTGCGAAGCTTCGCCCTGTTCAATAGGTACTTTATAACTCGTCCAAGATTGTCCGAAGTTATAAGAAAACAACAAACGTGCTTGCGTTCCACCGGTTCCAATCCACACTAAACCATTTCCTACTGTTCGAATGCTGGTACCACTTGCCGCAAAGCCCGCTTCTCCTGCTTTCATTTGGACGTTAGCTTCGTCACTAATATTTAGCCAAGTACGTCCACCATCCTCTGTCGCGACAAGCTGAAGTTTCCCCTCTATAGGGTCGCCAAATACGATTCCCCTTTTCTCATCCCAAAACCCCATGCCGTCGTAAAATATCTCCTTGATATCGTAACTATGCACTTTTTCCCACGACTCTCCTCCATCTTCAGTTAATAGAATGACAGCAGGGCTTCCCGCATTTACCATAACCGCTTTTTTATCTGAAAAAGCCACTACTGACCGAAAATCGAAATCTTCGTAACCCTTGGCAATTAGCCAAGTCCAGTTTTTGCCTCCATCTGTTGTTTTCGCGATGGTTCCTTTCGTTCCGGTAATCCAAGCCACACTGTCATTTGGAATAGACATTCCTCTGAAGCTGACTTCGTTTCCTTCTTGCAGTTTCTCTAGCTTGTATTGCTGACCTTTTGCGGCATCTATAACAATAAAAAAAATAAAAGATAGTATAAATTTATTCATAGTATGAACTCCTTTTAGCTTCACCGGCACGGGTTTTCATGACGAGTTTTCTGACTTCAACCGCTTCTTTAACATCATGTACCCTGATCATTTCAACGCCTTTAAACAGTAAGATTGTATTTAATACACTGGTTCCGTTTAATGCTTCTTGAGGACTGCTATTTAACAGCTTATATATCATTGATTTTCTCGACACGGCACCCAATATGGGAAGCCCCAAGACTCTCAACTCTTCAATCCTACTCAGTAACAGATAGTTCTGTTCTAATGTTTTGGCAAAACCGAAGCCGGGATCAACTATAATATCCTTGACCCCTGCTGAACGCAACGCCTCTATCTTCTTTGTTAGATCACTGGTAATATCGTTTATCAGATCTTGATAAGCGGTTTCATTTTGCATGGTTTCGGGCGTCCCTTTACTGTGCATAAGTACATAGGGAACACCCAGTCTGGCGATAGTAGTAAACATTTTTTCGTCAAGATTTCCTCCTCCAATGTCGTTAATTATATGAGCACCGTATTTAACTGCCTCGATAGCAACATCCGCACGAAAGGTATCAATGGATAAAACAGCGTTTGGGTAAGTTTTTCGAATAGCATCAACTATTGGTAGTAATCGGTCCAACTCCTCTTGGAAATCCACCACGCGTGCACCAGGTCGCGACGAGTAAGCACCAACATCTATTATATCCGCCCCTTCTTCTAACATCGTTCCCACTCTATCCAATGCATTATTAAGGTTGTTATGCTTTCCACCATCAAAAAAAGAATCGGGTGTCATATTGAGTATCCCCATTATCTTGGGTATGTGGAAATCCAACAATTTACCGCCTACATTGCAAAATTTCATATATCTAATTGAGCAGGTATTGAACCCGAGTTAATGCTTAGGATCGACTATCTTTTGCAAACTTAGAGAAAAAGCGATTATCATGCAATAAATTGATTTCTGACAAGGGGCTTTTACATTCCGATGTGTTTTTTTAAATTTCAATTCGATATATTCGAAATAGATTTTTTTTTGTGTTAGGTTTGCAAGACTTAAGAGAATGATAAATACACGTGAACAGGAACCAAATGAATACATCGACGGCTTACGATATAATAATTAGCAAGTGTAGAGATCTGTTTGTGAAAAAAGCGGCGGACTATGGGACGGCTTGGCGCATTATGCGGCTGCCCTCTGTTACCGATCAGATTTTCATTAAGGCCCAACGGATCCGGACAATTGAAGAAAACAAATTCGCCAAAATTCCCGATGATATTCCGTCTGAGTACATTGGTATTATCAATTACTGTATAATTGCCATGATTCAACTCGAGCTGCCGGCCGATACAGAGGAGAATTTGCCTATTGAAAAAGTGAAAGAATTGTATGACCGATATATTAACGAAACAAAAGAGCTAATGCTTTCAAAAAATCACGATTATGGTGAGGCTTGGAGAGACCTCCGTATCGGCTCACTCACTGACTTGATTTTGATGAAAATATTCAGGGTAAAACAAATTGAGGATAACAGCGGATTAACTCTTGCCTCTGAGGGCGTAAAAGCTAATTATCAGGATATGCTTAACTACTCCGTTTTCGCACTTATAAAATTAAGGCACCTGGAGGAAGAACAAGTTCCAAACATATAAAATGCTATGAACGCTACAACCGTAAAGCAACATAAAAGTTCCTTTCTATTGATATTTTCCCGTTTGTTCGTTGGCTTTTTATTTGTTTTCTCCGGATTAATCAAAGCGAATGATCCGATAGGATTTTCATACAAACTTCAAGAATATTTTGAGGTCTTTCATGTAGCATTCCTTAACAACTATGCCGTTGCTTTTGCCATTGTTTTATGCAGTTTGGAAATAGTGCTCGGAATTTTATTGCTTTTCGGCTTATATAGCAAAAAGGTGGCTCTCGGCCTACTGCTACTTATAGTGTTTTTCACCTTTCTTACTTTTTATTCGGCATTTTTCAATGTAGTAACTTCTTGTGGCTGCTTCGGCGATGCTATAAAACTGACACCGTGGCAGTCTTTTAGCAAGGATTTGATTCTGTCATTTTTCATTCTCATTATTTTTTTGAACAGAAAAAAAATACAGCCTCTGTTTTCCAATGAGATCAGCCAAGCACTTACCCTTTCGGCTGCCATTGTTCTAAGCATAGGAATTGGAGTTTACACTTACAGTTTTTTACCCTTCATCGATTTCCTCCCTTATAAAGAAGGAAATAATCTACCTGCCTTGATGCACGTTCCCAAAGGAGCACCGTTGGATGAATATGAAATCACCTATACACTTCAAAATAAAACGACTCAGGAGACCAAATCGGTGACAGATAAGGTTTATCTTCAGCAGGAGCTTTGGAAAGATGAAAATTGGGAAGTTATAGGCGAACCCACAAGCCGTTTAATAAAAGAGGGATATCAAGCCCCCATTAAAGATTTGAGTATAACCGATGCTCAGGGTGTTGATTATACAAAGGAAATCATTGAAAACCCTTATTACAACCTGATATTTGTTGCCTATAATCTTGATCAGACAAATCCAAAGGCATTGAATAAAGTGAATGATCTTGCGAAACGGGCTTCGGAAGAGTATAATGTTCGAGCGGTGCTACTCACGGCTAGTACAGCACAAGACGTGAGCGAACTTGACCATCAGACTAAACTTTATGCAGAAACCTTTTTTGCCGATGCGGTTCCTCTAAAAAGCATGGTACGGGCGAATCCCGGTATCATTTTACTTAAAGATGGCGTCGTTGTCAAAAAGTGGCACTATCGCACGCTTCCTACTTTTGAAACCTTAGCCAAACGATATTTTGAACATTTAGAATAAGCAGTTATATTTCATGTTAAAAAAACATATCTTCCTAGTGGGCTTTATGGGTGTTGGAAAAACTACGAATGGTAAAAAGCTGGCCCAAGCGTTAAATAGAAAATTCATAGACTTAGATGAAACTTTCGTAGAGCAGGCAGGTATGTCCATTACTGACTATTTTAAGAAGCATGGAGAGGAAGCTTTTCGTGTCAAAGAAAGAGATATCCTACAAAATCTTTCGGCTCCCGAAGCTGCAGTGATAGCGACTGGAGGTGGAGCGCCTTGCTTCTTCGACAATATGGAATGGATGAATAAAAATGGCATCACGATCTATCTGCAAATCCCC
Organism: Olivibacter sp. EAT-5; assembly: GCF_044784325.1. NCBI lineage: Bacteria > Pseudomonadati > Bacteroidota > Sphingobacteriia > Sphingobacteriales > Sphingobacteriaceae > Olivibacter > Olivibacter sp. EAT-5. The sequence goes on from NZ_CP173028.1 coordinate 6,669,212, forward strand.
ACAGCCGCTTTGGCGAAACGATTAGCCGCAAGCAAAAGACATAAACGACCATTGATACAGGATTTGAGTGAAGAACAAATTTTTGAATTCATCAATGAGCGAATGCTCGTTCGGCATCCATATTATGCTCAAGCACATCATCATATCAATGTCATCGATCTCAATATTGATGAGCTTATAAAAAACTTGAACTTATAGAATAACTACATCTTCGATTACTACTCGGCCTACATATTCATTAAGTTTGCCTATAATCTGAGAACGCATCAGGATCAGCTCATTTTTTATAACAGCCGATTCTACTCTTACGAACAGCTTCTTGTCCCGTATAAATAATTGTCTCGTGCGATTGGCGATCGCAGTTCCCATTAAGTCGGGCCATGCAGCCAATATAGAAGTTTCATCAAATTTCCGCCGCAGTTTCAATGCGTCTAGGTATTGACTAATCGCTTCTTTCAATGTCTTATCATTTGTACGGCCCATTTGTAATTTGGATAAAATATTGATGTCAAAATATAGCAAAGCCTGCTCAACGATGGCTTTTTATTTGACCAAAAGATTAAGCCAACCTATTCTTTTTATTTCCGCTTGTCATTCGTATCAAAAACTATTATTGGCTCACGTATTGACGTCAAAGTTACAAATAGACTAGTCATTTTAAGCAAAAGTTTTCAACATTAACCGAAACGCTAACTGACATATTAGCTAGTTTGCATTATTGGCCTCCGTTATCGTATTTTTCCGTTGGAAACCTCAAAAATACGAACGTCAACATCAATTCCATGAAAGGTATTTCGAACACGTTCAGCACTGGTATCAGTAATAAAAATCTGCCCAAAATCATCGTGGGAAACCATTTCCATTAACTTTCTGGTACGCTTGTCATCTAATTTATCAAAAATATCGTCTAACAGTAACAAAGGCTTAAATCCTTTTCTTTCGCGCAAAAAGCTATATTGTGCCAGCTTCAATGCAATTAAAAACGACTTTTGCTGCCCCTGTGAACCGAACTTCTTCAATGGCATCCCATGAATAGTAAATAACAAATCATCCTTATGGATACCTGTCGTAGTTCGTTCCAAGGCACGGTCCTTTGATAACGTGTTGTTCAGCAAATCGACAAACCTGTTCTCAAACAACTGCGATTCGTAAACCAGCTCAACTGGTTCGGTATCATTGGTAAGGTATTGATAGTGTTTGTTAAAAATTTCTATGAAGGGATTAATAAAAAGTTTACGTTTCTCAAAAATCTGCTCACCTACCAAAACTAGTTGTTCATTATATACTGCTAATAAATCATCATCGTAGTTTTTGCTCAACGCTTGTTGCTTCAATAAGCTATTTCTACTTTGAAGATACTTATTATATAAGATCAAATCGTCCAGATATCGATTATCCGTTTGTGAGATGACATTATCTATAAACTTACGCCTCTCCTCGCTTCCTTCTGAAATAATAAAAGAATCATTAGGAGAAATCATTACCAAGGGATATACGCCTATATGATCGGCTAAGCGCTGGTAATCCTTTTTATTTTTCTTAAATTGTTTTTTTTGGTTTCGTTTTAAGCTACAAGCTAAAACGTCTTCCTGATCGCCCTTTTCAAACACACCCTGTACCATAAAAAAGTCAGCTTGTTGTTTGATTTGCTGCGAATCTATTGGGTTAAAGTAACTCTTACACAAGGAAAGGTAATGCAATGCATCTAAAATATTCGTTTTCCCTGCACCATTATCACCGGTGAAAGCATTTACGCCAGGTGCAAATGTCAACGACGCCTCTTCATAATTTTTAAAATTGATTACCGTTAATTCTTTAACCCACATAGGTACAAACATAGATAAATAAGCAGCAAGACACAAATTAGGTTGGAAGGCGAGGTTATAAGCTGGATGGGATACGGGCTTATACCTCTGCTAAAAATCTTTTACCTTAGGTTCTTGTATCTAAGGTTTAAAAATGTATTTTTGCAATCTTAAAAAACTGAACTCAAATTAACCAAAAAATAACGTGAGCGTTAATAATACAAAAAACGGCGGAACAGGAAGTTTTATCCGCGATAATCAAAAGAGTCTAGCATTTATTGCCATTGGAATTGTTGTTTTAATTTTACTTTATATCGGTTATCAACGTTTCTATCTGGCACCAAGGGCAGAAAGAGCTACCAATGAAATGTTTAAGGCAGAAGAGTACGCTATGGTAGATTCTTTACAGAATAGAGCGATTGATGGAGATGGTTCTTACCCTGGCTTTAAAGAAATTGCAGAAGAATATTCGAACACAAAATCGGCTAATGTGGCGAATGCGTACTTAGGTGGTTTGTATTTGCGTCAAGGTAAATACCAGGAAGCTGTCAATGCCTTATCAAAATATTCAGATACCGGAAGCCCAATTATAGACCCGCTGGTAACAGGTCTATTGGGTGACGCCTACACTGAATTAAAAGACTATAAAAAGGCGGCCGATCAATACAAAAAAGCGGCAAGTAAGAGCGACAACTCTTTTACGGCTCCTTTATTTCTAAAAAAATTGGGCTTGGTGTACGAAGCACAAAACGATTATAAATCGGCATTAGAGAATTACCAAAAAATTAAAAAAGACTACCCACAGAGCTATGAAGCTTCTATCATTGATGGTTATATTGCTCGATGTGAAGCCCGTTAATCTTGTGCGATTATACGACTGAGACTATTTAAATGGCAACGAACTTAAAAAATTTGTCTGACTTCTCCCATATTGAAGTGGGCTCTGCATCCGATTTGGAGATTGCTATTGTTGTTGCACAATGGAATGCACAAGTGACCTCTCCCCTTTTAGAAGGCGCATACAATCTGCTTTTGAAACAAGGCGCCGCTGATCATAAAATTCACATCTTGAACGTACCTGGGAGCTATGAATTAAGCGCCGGCGCCGATATTATTCTGCGTAAAAAGCAAATTGATGCAGTAATATGCATAGGCTGTGTTATCCAGGGTGATACTCCGCATTTTACTTTCATATGCGATGCCGTAGCAAATGGTATTACAAATGTATCCCTGAAACACAATAAACCGGTCATCTTCGGCGTACTCACTACCAACACATTGGAACAAGCGTTGGAACGAGCGGGAGGTAAACATGGCAATAAGGGCGAAGAGGCAGCGGTTACTGCCATTCAAATGGCCAACTTGAGCAAATCAATACAAGCTTAGCTATAAAATATTTGTAAATTACCTATATTTAGGCTATGTTTACGTGTTTTATATAATAAATGGATCATGAGAAATTTACTGATTTATATGTTAGTGCTCGCTTTAGGTATGCTTTTATCCCAGGGCTGCGCTCGTAAAACATGTCCGGCTTACAACTCCTATCCGAAGGCAAAAAGGCTACGATAAGCGGTAGTTTTTAATCTTAAATACCCTCGCTTGAAACAATTTAACGCATAACTTGTTCCCGAATAATGTGCCAAGTTTTTTCAGTTAGTTCACCTATGATTTATAGCGAACCTGGAAATTTAGCATATAAATTAACAAACAAAGGAAAATGTGTATTCTAAAGATTAAACATGCTTTTTTTTTAATGCTGTTTTTACTTTCCTTCTTTTCCGAAAAACAAACTTCTGCCCAAACCAAGGATCAAATAGTTGATCTAATATGGCAGGGGCTGGGTGGCAAACAAGGTTGGAATGAAGCTCGTTACTTTATGTTTAGCTGTAAATCGAACCTAAACAAAACACTCTCCCGGGAACATGCATATATATGGGATCGAAACACCGGCAACTGTCGTTTTGAGGGAACAAATGAGCAAGAGCAGAAAATTATTGCATTATTTAATACGGAAAATAATAAAGGCAGAGCCTTTGTAGATAATAAAACAATAAACAATAGTGATTCGGCGGCTCTTCTAATTTCTTCCATAATCAATGCCTTTAATACAGAAACATTTTGGTTATTTCCGCCCAGGAATCTGACAGAATCGTCCCTACTCACCGTAAAAGAAGCCGAGCTAATAGGAAGCGTTCGATACAACGTAATTGAAATTCGACAGTCACCTACAGATAGCGCAGAATTCCGTACAAAAATATACATCGATACCAATACGGGTCGGATCTTTCAATGGCAAACACTGGACGAGGGTGGCTATATTAAATACAATTTTGTGACATCTGATTTCAAAGATGTAGGAGGCGGACTCACCCTTGCTACTACCTTTACAGATACAAACGATGGCTTTTTTATAAAATTCCCCATTGTTTCCGCCCTTATTAACGTAGAATCTGATAAATTTTCAAAACCATAGCTGATACATATGAAGTGGATTGAACTGAACACACAAGATACGCTTGAAACGATAGCGGCATCAAACTCGTATGCCATTATTTTCAAACATAGTACGCGCTGTCCTGTGAGCAGTATGGCAAAAAGAACGTTCGAATTTGAGTCGTCCCTGATACCAGAAGAAACCCCAGTGTACTTGGTCGATTTGATTAAATATCGTGAGATATCTAATCAAATCGCTGATAAATGGAAAGTACGGCACGAATCTCCCCAGGTACTGTTAATTAAGGGCGATGATTGTGTATATAACGAATCGCACAATGAAATAGAAGTCGCCAAGATTGTTGTTAAGATGGCCAATTAAAAGTTAGGGTTTTCTTAATATCAGGATGTAAGCTTAAGTAAACTGGACAGGTTTCCGCTGCCTTTTGCAAAATGCGTTGGTCATGATCCGAATAGTTTACATTATCAGCGAAATTCAGTACAACTTGTATTTCTGCAATTTTTCGTGGGTTTGACTGCATAATCTTCGTGGTGGCTGCTTCTATTTTTCCAAGTGAGATCTCGTGAGCTTGCGCAGCAATACCCATGATAGTTAGCATGCAGCTGGTAAGCGAAGCAGCCAAGAGATCGGTCGGCGAAAAAGCCTCTCCTTTACCTTGATTGTCAACCGGTGCATCGGTTATTATTTTCGATTGCGATTGCAGGTGTATTGCTTCGGTACGCAAATCGCCTAAATAGGTTGTTCGAACAGTAGTCATTGTAAATATAATTAGAATGTAATAAGCTATTGTCTGTGTGTGCAACTGTCCAAGTTGACACAAAATACGCCGCTAATTTAGAAAATTATTAATTACTTTTGTGTTATGATTGAACTACCCGTTATCCCTGCCAATCAATTGCAGCGCAAGCCAGATTGGTTACGTGTTAAGCTTCCTGTAGGTAAAGAATATAAACATGTAAGAGGTTTAGTAGACGAACATAAACTCCATACCATCTGCGAAAGTGGTAATTGTCCTAATATGGGTGAGTGTTGGGGTGCAGGTACAGCGACATTTATGATTCTCGGGAATATCTGTACCCGGTCGTGCTCGTTTTGTGCAGTAGCGACTGGCCGGCCAAAAGCGGTTGAATTAGATGAACCCATGCGTGTAGCCACCTCTGTTAAGCTCATGCAGGTAAAGCATTGCGTAATTACTTCGGTAGATCGAGATGATTTGAAAGATGGTGGATCGACTATTTGGGCCGAAACAGTAAATGCCATTCGAAGGGAAAGTCCCGGAACAACTCTAGAGACACTCATACCGGATTTTAAAGGCATTTGGGAGAATTTAGATCGGGTATTAGCGGTACGTCCTGAAGTCGTATCTCATAATTTAGAGACTGTTCGACGTCTCACAAGAGAAGTACGTATACAAGCCAAATATGACAGAAGCCTTGAATGTTTAAGAAGAATATCTGCTGCAGGCTTACGCACGAAGTCTGGTATAATGCTTGGTTTCGGTGAGACGGAAGCTGATGTGATTGAGGCGATGCAGGATTTATATGATGCCGGTGTGCATATTCTCACGTTGGGACAATATTTACAACCGACGAAAGCTCATCACCCCGTAATTGAATGGATTACGCCCGAGCAATTTAAACATTATCAGGATATTGGCTTAAAGATGGGCTTTAAATATGTAGAAAGTGGACCTTTGGTACGTTCTTCTTACCATGCAGAAAAGCATTTATTCGATATGCAATAATTGATTTATGTCTATATCGACGACGAAAAATCCTCAATAACATTGGGGATTTTTTTTATCAAACAGCTTGCGGGTATTACACCCATGCCCTCTGCAGCTAATAGGTCTCCTGCTTTTCCATGTATAAAAACACCTAATATTGCAGCATCTGCTGCTTTATAACCCTGCGCCAATAAGGCTACTAAAATGCCCGTCAATACATCGCCCATACCGCCACTCGCCATAGCGGGATTTCCCGTAAAGTTAACCCATATCTTGCCATCAGGCAGAGCCACAAAGGTATATCGATTTTTTAGTACAATGATTAGTTTCCTCCTTGAAGCTTCTGTTCTTGCTTTTATGACACGATCCCACCAGTGATCACTATGTCCAAAAAGGCGGTCAAATTCTTTCATATGAGGTGTAAGGATTGTTTCCGCTTTTAATAGCGTCAGCAAGTTTTTATTTGCTGCCACTACATTTAACGCATCTGCATCCAACACGAGGGGGGGGAGATCATCTGCTAACAATTCGCTTAAACATCCCCTTATTTCCTCTCCCGTTCCTAAACCCGGGCCTATGCCTAATGACTTATACTTCCCTGTTCCTAATTCTGATAGTTTTGATCGGTCAAGTGCCATTACCTCGGGCAATCGAGTATTCAGGGCGCTTAATCCGCTTGACGGGATACAAACAGTAGTCAGCCCCGCTCCTGTATATAAACAAGCTTCAGCAGACAGCAATGCAGCTCCCATTGTATGCTCATTGCCAGCCAATATGCAGGCATGTCCATAGGTACCCTTATGACTAAAATTCTCTCGCACCTTTAAGCGAGAACGGATATCGTCATTCATAATCGAACAAAATTCAGTATCCAAGGAGGCCATAAAACCTTGGTGCAAACCGATATCCACCACATGGAAGCGTTTCAAAAACTTTCCGCTTTCGGGAAATAAGAAACTTATCTTAGGTGCTTGAAAAGTAATCACATCCTGCGCGATAATAACATTTTCGAAAGTCTCCATATTGCCTTCTGCAGGCATTCCGGTTGGAATATCGACCGAAACTACCACCTTTGCCTCTTTATTAATGTATCTAACAAGGGAACGCCAAGGATCAATTAGTGGCTTATTCAATCCTGAACCGAAAAGTGCATCAATCACAACGTCAGCTGTTATCGAAGGGAGCTGCTCAGCGGGAAATAATTCTTGAACTTGAATAGAATAGGTCAATAATCGTTTATAGTTGACCTCAAAGTCATCAGTTTTTTTATTATTATACCTAACTATCCATACCACAATATTGGTATAACCTCTTTCGAAAAGTAAACGAGCTATGGCTAGACCGTCTCCACCATTATTTCCCGTGCCACAGCAAATTATTACAGATGGGCGGTCTGTATATAAACTAACAAACTTATTCACAAAAGCCTCGGCTGCTCGTTCCATTAAATCAATGGACGAAACTGGTTCATTTATTATCGTATAAGCATCCACCTCCCGAATTTGAGAAGCTGTCAATAAATTTTGCATAGCGTAAGTTAACCAAAAAAAGTGGCATATTAAACATAGATAAATCCCTTATTATAGGAAACGTAATACGTTATCTATTAATAAGGGACTCATCAATATCCGTCGCTATTGAGGCTTATTTAGAAGAAAACAAGCTGCACAGCTCAAACTGAAAAAAGCCTATTCATTATTAAACGACTTCTATGACACCTCTGAGTGTTTTTGCAGCGTCCACCATTGCTTCCAGCGCTGCTTTTGTTTCCGGCCAAGCTCTTGTTTTTAGTCCACAGTCCGGATTTACCCATAATTGTTTAGGATTTATTACAGCCGATGCTTTGTCCATTAGCGAGATCATCTCCTCCTTACTTGGAATTCTCGGGGAATGGATGTCATAAACTCCCGGACCGATGTCATTTGGATAGTTAAAGTTAGCAAAAGCGTCCAGTAATTCCATTTGTGAACGAGACGTTTCGATAGTAATAACATCAGCATCCATAGCAGCGATGTCTGAAATAATGTCATTAAATTCAGAGTAGCACATATGAGTATGGATCTGGGTATCATCCTCGACACCAGCAGCAGTTAATCTAAAAGCTTTTACTGCCCAGTTTAAATAATCTCGTTGGTCTTTTTGACGCAAGGGCAGTCCTTCCCGAATAGCTGGCTCATCTATCTGTATTATCTTAATACCTGCGTGCTCCAATGCCAGTACTTCATCTCTTATGGCTAGTGCGATTTGAAAAGCAGTTTGCCAGCGAGGTTGATCATCTCTTACAAATGACCATTGTAGAATGGTGACCGGCCCCGTTAACATCCCTTTTACAGGCAGTCGAGTAATTGACTGGGCATAAGACGTCCAATATACCGTCATGTCTTTTGGTCGGCTAACATCACCAAATAAAACGGGCGGTTTTACGCAACGTGATCCGTAACTTTGCACCCATCCGTTCTTTGTGAAGGCATAGCCCTGTAATTGCTCGCCAAAATATTCAACCATATCATTCCTTTCGAACTCCCCATGTACCAGGACATCCAAACCGACCTGCTCTTGCCAGGCAATCGCCTCTTTTGTTTCTGCTCTAATTAGATTTTCGTATTCATCAATGGTGATTTCTCCTTTTTTAAATTTCGCCCGCCAGCCCCTCACTTCTTTTGTCTGCGGAAATGAACCGATGGTAGTGGTTGGATATAAGGGCAGGTTTAACGTTTCGAGCTGCTTTGCTTTTCGCTCCGCAAAAACGCTACGCCTGTTTGTATCTTTATCTGAAATTGCATTAACACGGTCTTTTACCTCTTGATGATGAATTAAGGCAGAAGTCTTACGCCGATTTTGCGAAACTTTGTTATCCTTAAATCGCTGAAGAACAGCTGTATCTTCATACTCGCTTCGTAACAAGGCCAGATCTTTTACTTCTTCCAATTTTTGTTTAGCAAAAGCAAGCCAGTCCTTCACTTCCAGTGGTAATGTCTCTTCATTATCCTCATAAGCCAAGTCACATGGAACATGTAACAGCGAACATGAAGGGGCAATCCATATCCGCTCCTTACCGATTTTCCGGATTGCTTTGTCAATCAGTGTGAGAGAGCGTTCATAATCATTTTTCCAAATATTTCGACCATCCACGACTCCTAAAGACAAAATAAGCTCGTTCGGTATGTTATCCAGCACTGCTTCGAGTTGATTTGCTGCCCTGACAAGATCTAAATGTAACGCATTAATAGGAAGTGACAAAGCGACCTCTAAATTATCATTTACTCCCTCGAAATAGGTTGCAATTAAAAGTTTAGTATCCCCGGCACTTTTAGCTAAACGCTTATAGACCTGCTGATATAACTTGCGAGCTTTATCAGGTAAATCCAATGCCAAAAAAGGTTCATCGAATTGAATCCATTTCACCCCATACTTTCGCAATCTCCCAATCACCTCTTCATAAACAGGCAGTAATGCCTCGATTAAATCTAAGCGATCGAAACCCGCTTCCTTTTCTTTACCCAATAGAAGATAAGTTATTGGCCCGATCAATACCGGTTTGGTATCGACACCCAATTGTTTCGCCTCGTAATATTCGTTGATAATTTTTTCCGAAAAAAGACTGAACTGCTGATTCTTTGTAAATTCCGGCACTAGGTAATGGTAATTGGTGTCAAACCATTTAGTCATTTCCATTGCAGTGACATCGATACCCTCATGTTGGAAACCTCTTGCCATAGCAAAATAGAGATCTAGTTCATGTTCCGAACTCTTATTTGCTGCAAGTCCGTGATACCGCGCAGGGATAGCCCCTACCATCAGTGTTGTGTCCAATACTTGATCATAGAAAGAGAAATCATTCGAAGGGATAAGATCTATTCCTATTTCCTTTTGAATTTTCCAATTAGTAGCGCGGATTTTAAGTCCTGCATCCAATAGCTCTTTTCTCGTAATCTTACCGCTCCAAAAGGCCTCACTTGCCTTTTTTAATTCCCGTTGGGCACCAATGCGCGGGTACCCTAAATTGTTTGTAAACAACATAGTTAAATAATTTAATGAATAACACTTGTTCTTTTTCAAAAACCCGCGGCTTGTAAAGAAGGAAGTTTAAGGCATAGTACGACAGGCTCCGATAAAGGAGTAGTATACTAAATGGGCCTCAACACAGCTTCTTCTCGCGAAAGCCTGTTGAAAATTCAATGGCAAGTCTCCTGGCTTGCATTCGTCCGTTTTACGTCTTCCCATTCTGGATTTTCCTGAACAGTGACTGTGGTATGTAAAACCTATCCCAAGAGGGAGAATGCTTACAGTTGCGCGACAGCCCATGATTTGCACATGGTTCCTTATTAATTCCCGTTAAGGGAAACCATTAAACGCTCAATCTGAGTATTACTTGATTAACAAGTCTCCAAACCTAAGATATTTTTAGTAACTTTGCAATTTGTTTACAAAGTATTCGACATAATAGGTAGACTACTACAATAATAAAATTTCCGCCAAACAGATAGTACAGGGTTGGCAATGGCGCCCAACTCATATATTGTTAACTAAATTAAGGATCAAAATGTCTATAGTTAGGGAAAGTGACTTACCTGGTATAGGTAAGAAATACCAAATTGAAACCGGAGCCGGTGATAACATGGTAGTGGTTATCCACGATGATGGTAATCGCGAGTTGTATCGTTTAGATGAGGAAGAGAATGAATCTAAATGTGTAATGACACTAAATGATGAGGAGTCTCGTCAAGTAGCAGGTATTATAGGTGGTTTATCTTACAAACCCAAGGCTCTTGAGACGATGGAGTTAGCAGTTAATGATCTTGTTATTGAATGGTATAAAATCGAAGAAAAGGCAGTCATTAATCAACAAACTATCGGACAATTAGGCGTTAGGCAAAAAACCGGGGCTTCTATTATTGCAGCGATTAAAAATGAAGACAGCGTAATAAACCCAGGTCCTGACTATTTAATAACACCCGGTACTACGTTAGTGGTTGCTGGAAAGCGGAGTAATATAAAAGCGTTAAAAGAATTATTAAAAAGCTATCAAGTTGTATAGTTAACCTTATAGGAAAACCCATGTGAAAGTATGCATACAGAAACCCTGATCTTAGAAATTGGAATAGCCGTTGGACTTGTTGCTTTAGTAGGTCTATTAGCCAATAAACTGCGTTTTTCAGTTATACCTTTCTTTATTTTGATTGGCATGGCCTTGGGAGAACACGCACCAACAATCGGTTTAATCGATTTGCAATTCACTGAAAGCAAACCCTTTATCGATTTCATGGGCAGATTAGGTGTTTTGTTTTTACTTTTCTATCTAGGTCTTGAGTTTTCAGTTGGACGGCTCATAAAATCGGGAAAAGCAATTGTATCCGGCGGATCAATCTATGTGTTTCTAAATTTTGTTTCCGGTTTATTAGTGGGGTGGATGATGAATTTACCTTTTGCGGAAATGATGATTCTATGCGGCATCATGACCAGCTCGTCCACAGCAATTGTTGCAAAAGTGTTGACAGACTTAAAGCGAACCGCAAACCCGGAAACGGAGGTTATTATGGGTATGATCATGTTTGACGACTTGTTTATAGCCATGCATATCTCTTTTCTTTCCGGTTTGGTTCTAACCGGTGGTGGCTCATTTTGGACCGTAGCCAGCACCTCCTTACTAGCACTTGCCTTCATTCTGCTTTTTTTGGTTCTCGGAAGGAAGGTGATCCCTTATATCGATAAGGTACTAAATGTTAAATCGGGCGAACTATTTATACTGATAATTTTCTCACTTCTATTCTTAGTTGCTGGCTTTTCGGAAACAATTCACGTTGCTGAAGCGATTGGGGCGCTGATGGCAGGCCTCGTTCTTGCTGATTCTCAATATATTAAACGAATAGAACAAATCGTATTGCCATATAAAGACTATTTTGGTGCGATGTTCTTCTTTAGCTTCGGTTTATCCATTGATCCTTTTTCCCTTGGAGGCGCCGTCATGTGGGGAGCTATAGCTGCATTGATAACTATCTTCGGAAATCTCGCCTCTGGTTATTTTGCTTCACATTTTGCTGGGTTGAAAAAGAAAACTTCTTTTGATATTGGCTTTACCTTATCTGCTAGAGGAGAGTTTTCCATTATCATGGCTAACATAGGCAAAGCGGGAGGGCTTAATCCGATTATCCAGTCTTTTGTGGTCGTATACGTGCTAATTCTAGCTATCGTTGCTCCAATATTAACCAAAGAATCCAGAAATATCTGGCATGGAATATTTGGAGGAGGATTATATGCGAAGGATAAGCAACCAGCGAAAACGCTTGAGGCATTAGAAGCGAAGAGTGCGGAGCAAGTACAGGTAGAAGATAAATAACCTACAAATATTATTATTATTTTCTCCAAGCAATCTCTTTGATGGAACTATGATGTTGAATTTTGTCTATGGCAGCCAAGATCTCTTTGTCTTTCTGCCCCTGAAACCCAATTTCAATAGTGATCTCATTATTAGCCTTATCAAAAAACAAATTGGCCAGCTTTAATTGCTCCGTATCTAACCATTCGTCAACGAATCTCATCGGATTGGTATCGTTGGTAAGCGTTAAACGTAGGATACGAGGTGCATAACGTTGTACAAGTCGCTTTTCTAGCGGTTGCAAAACCCACAATATAATAAGAACAAAGATTGTTGCAATTAGCGCGGCAAAATACATGCCACCACCGCAGGCCAAACCAATTCCGGCAACGGTCCATAATCCTGAGGCTGTCGTAAGCCCCTTCACAATGCCCTGTTTTAGAAACATAATGGTGCCTGCACCTAAGAAACCTATACCGCTCACTACCTGAGCCGCGACACGAGAAGGATCTAAAGTTACATGCCCTGTTTTGAGAATATCCGAAAAACCGAAAGACGACACCATCATCATCAAAGAAGCGCCAAGACAGACCATCATATGGGTGCGCATACCCGCAGCCCAATTCTTACGCTCGCGCTCTAATCCCACAGCAGCGCCAAATGCAGCTGCCAGCACAAGACGTATAACGGTTTCCTGATAGGATAACATAAAACATTTTTACATAAATCCCAACTCCAATCGAGCTTCCTCACTCATCATACTTTTATCCCATTTAGGCTCGAACGTAAGCTCCACAAGAGCATTCTTTACTCCCTCCACCTTCGCTACCTTTCGTTGCACTTCATCCAACAACTCACCTGCAACCGGACAGGCTGGTGCTGTAAGCGTCATAACTATTTTAGCCGTCCCATCCTCTTTGGTAATAATCTCGTAGACAAGTCCTAGCTCACATATATTAACAGGAATCTCAGGATCGAAAACTGTTTCTAACTCTGACTTGATTTTATCCGCTATTCCAAGTTTATCTAAAACTATCATGTTATATCGAATTATTTAGCAATACTCTCTTTGACGCTTTCCAGAAGCTCTGTTTTAAGAAAACGAGCCGTCTCACTCTTCTTATTTTTCACCATCTCCTCAGGCGTTCCGCTAAAAAGAATTTTTCCCCCACCCGCTCCACCTTCAGGGCCTAAATCTATAATCCAGTCCGAAACCTTAATAACGTCTAAATTATGCTCTATAACCAGAACGGTATTACCCCGATCTACTAATCGATTTAAAACACCCAACAGAACGTTAACGTCTTCGAAGTGTAGTCCTGTTGTGGGTTCATCAAGTATATAGAATGTATTCCCGGTATCTTTCTTTGATAATTCAGTTGCTAATTTTACCCGTTGTGCCTCACCTCCGGATAAAGTTACGGAAGATTGTCCTAAAGTGAGATATCCCAGGCCAACATCTTGCAATGTTTTGATTTTCCGATAAATTGCAGGAATTGACTCAAAAAACGGAACAGCTTCGTCAATACTCATATCTAGCACATCGCTGATAGATTTTCCTTTATATCTTACTTCGAGCGTTTCCCTATTATAACGTTTTCCATTACATCCTTCACATGGTACTTGTACATCCGGCAAAAAATTCATTTCAATCACCTTCATTCCGGCTCCCTGACAAACTTCGCAACGTCCACCTTTAACATTGAATGAAAATCTACCTGGCTTATATCCACGAATTTTAGCTTCAGGAAGCTGAACAAATAGACTTCGAATGTCTGAAAATACGCCAGTATACGTTGATGGATTTGACCGAGGTGTCCGGCCTATTGGAGTCTGATCTATTTCGATTACTTTATCAATATGCTCTAAGCCCTCAATCTTCGCATAAGGCATCGGAGTCTTTTTTGCCCTAAAAAAATGGTGGTTAAGAATTGGATAAAGAGTTTCCGTAATTAAAGTTGATTTACCACTTCCTGACACACCAGTAACCGAAATCAACGTTCCCAATGGAAAATCTACTGAAACATTTTTTAAATTGTTGCCCGTAGCCCCTCTTAAGCGTAAATGAAAGCCATTGCCTGTTCTTCTATTTTTCGGTACACGGATTTGCTTTGTGCCATTTAAATATGCGGCGGTTAACGTATCAGCTTCTTTAATCTGCGTAGGCTTCCCTTGTGCAACGACCACCCCGCCATTGAGGCCGGCCGCGGGGCCCATATCGATAACATAATCAGCTTCTAATATCATATCCTTATCGTGCTCCACAACAAGCACTGAATTACCGATGTCGCGAAGATCTTTTAATGCATTAATTAGACGCGCATTATCTCGTTGGTGCAAACCAATGCTCGGCTCGTCCAGAATATATAGTACATTAACTAACTGTGATCCTATTTGAGTAGCCAAACGTATCCTCTGTGCCTCCCCACCAGATAGCGTTTTTGCAGTACGATCCAACGTAAGATAACCTAAACCAACGTTTAACAGAAAATTCAAACGATTAATGATTTCTTTTAAAATTTCCTCGGCTATCACGATCTGACGTTCATTTAGTTTCTCTTTTAAAGAAGAAAACCAAGAGCTAAGCGCTACAACATCCATATTTGCCAGTTCGGATATGTTCTTATTAGCAAGCTTGAAATGAAGAGATTCTTTTTTTAGTCGTGCACCACTGCAAGCTGGACATTTCTTCATCACCCTGAAAAGTTCAATGTCTTCCGTTTTCCGTTCAGATTGTTCTTCCAGTAGTTTAAATATTCCGTCAAAGGTTATCTTGTATTCTTTAACATTCCACTTGTTATAGGCAACGGGCACTGTTATTAAATCAGGCGAACCATTTAACAATATGTCCAACTGTTCTTCTGTAAGCTTATTTAGAGGCTCAGACAATGAAAACTCATATTTCTTGGCAACAGCCTTTAACTGCTGAAAGGTCCAATTGTCTTTATACTCTCCCAGCGGAGCTATTCCTCCTTTAAGAATGCTTAATTTTGGGTTAGGTATAACGGACTCCTTGTCGATTTCAAACACATAACCTAGACCGTCGCATTGGTCACAGGCACCATACGGCGAATTAAAAGAAAAAGTGTTGGGCTGTGGCTCATCATAAGAAATGCCACTTTCCGGATCCATTAAGTAACGACTAAAGAAATATTCATTATTATCTTGGTCACTCAGCTTTATGATTCCTTTGGCTGCTTTCATAGCCTGTTGAATAGATGCTTGAAGCCGCTTTCTCTCTTGCTCACTAATCGTCAACCGATCGATAACCATTTCGATATCATGAATCTTGTATCGATCAACCTGCATTTTAGGTACTAAATCCATCATCTCACCGTCAACTCTCACTTTAACAAAGCCTTGTTTGCGAATCTGCTCAAACAGTTCTCTATAATGCCCTTTTCGGCCTTTTACTAAAGGGGCCAAAATATTCACGGCTTGCCCATCAAATTGTGTTAATATTCTTGTAATAATCTGATCTTCGGACATCCGTTCCATTTTACGGCCCGTAACATATGAATATGCTTCGCCAATACGGGCATACAGTAATCGCATAAAATCATATATTTCAGTAATAGTGCCAACTGTAGACCGCGGATTTTTACTGGTTGTTTTCTGCTCGATTGCAATTACAGGACTTAGACCAGCAATTTTGTCTACATCAGGGCGTTCCATGCCCCCCATAAATTGCCTACTGTAAGCACTAAAAGTCTCCATATAACGCCGCTGTCCCTCGGCGTAAATTGTATCAAATGCAAGTGACGATTTACCACTTCCGCTTAAACCTGTTATTACTATCAGCTCGTTCCGTGGTATCACAACGTCTATATTCTTTAGATTGTGAACACGCGCGCCAAAAACTTCAAGTTCACTTTGCTCTCCTAAATCAGGTGTATTCCGATTACTCATGTATAAAAAAGGATATAAATTGTGAATCTGTCAAGGGATAATCGCTGATGCTTTTATTTAGTATTTTTAACCTCTCCTCAACAGCCAAAGCATAGTACAAACTTAGGTAAATTACTTCGATATACAATCAAAGCTACGTCAATACTAACCATTTTTGCTAAAAAAATTAACAAAAAAAGTCACAGCATAAGCTGCGACTTTTTTTATATCAGCGTAATAAGCTACAGCCGATCGGAATGTCCCTCGCTTTCATGGTTGGCATCAAGCGCAAGTTTTGAGTTTGGGCTGCTGACACCCTTATATCCGTAGCTTGTTGGGTTTTCAATAACCTCTTTCGTAGAAATTAGTTTATAAACGTAATTAGCTGTCTCTTTATTCAGCTTCAGTTTATAGTAATCTTCCTCGTTCTGTCGACGGATAGTCTTTCTAAGGCTCCCTCCTCCTACATTATAAGCCGCAGCTACGAGTGTCCAGTTTCCAAAATCTTTATATAAGACTTTCAAATACTTGCATGCTGCCTCAGTAGACTTTTCTACGTCAAGGCGCTCATCGAAGGACGGTCCAACTTTTAATCCGAAAGCCTTCGCGGTAGCTGGCATAAATTGCCATAGACCTGCCGCTCCTTTGTGTGAGGTGCCTTCGATCAACCCACTTTCGACAAGTGGCAAATACTTGAAGTCTTCTGGGATTCCGTATGCGCGAAGAATAGGTTCAATTTTTGGGAACCATGCTTTCGCATTCTTGTGAAGTTTGTGAGTCTTAAGTCGCTCAAAGGAGTGTGCTTTTAAAGAACGCTTAATCTTTCGTTCAACATTTTCATCTCCTACTGGAAGATATTCATCTGCAAAATTTAAGCTCGCAAATAAAGATCTCTTACTTTTTGACCCACTTTTTGTACTTGCTGGTATGGCGTTATAAGTTCGATGCTCAACTACAGGCCGGCTGTAAATAAACATTTTTGAAAGAACTAAAACAACTAAAACCACCACGCTTGTACATAGGTGTTTTTTTATCATTTTTTACCTTTCTGTTTTGGTTATGCAAAAAAGCGCAGCAAATATAAAAATTATTTCCTTACAATACAAACACTTACAAAACACACCTTGATTATGTGAAATTTTATACGTATAATATAAGTCTAATATTTTGGTAAAATTCACATTCAAAGTACTTTAATACTCATTATTTTGAGTACCTTTGCGAGATAATTTTACGGATAAAATAATTATGCCATTCAGCAACAAAAGGAACAGTCGAGATGACAAATCCGCTTATTCAAGACGTTCTTCTTCAAGGAACGACACCAGGAACAGTCGAGATGACAAGTCCCCCTATGTAAAACGTTCTTCTTCGAGGGATGAAGACAGGAATCAACGAAGCGATAAACCTTATTCTACGCGTTCGTTCTCACAAAGCGATAACAACAAAGAATTTAGAGACAAAGAGGAAAAATCGGCCTTTTCAAAAAAATCGAATTACGGAAGTCAAAAACACAAAAGGGACGACCGATCTTCCAGTACAAATCAAACGAACAAAACAGATAGATATAATAAACAAGAAAGGTCCTATTCGGGAACTAGAAGAAACACAAGAGACGAACGGCCTTACTCGTCGGACAGGAAAAATCAAAATACGAGGTTTAAGTCTGACAACAATTTTGCTGAGGGATCAAGGTATCGTTCCGATGAAAAAATGGGTAACCGATCTTATGGCAACACAAAGCGTGATAAATTTAAATCCAACGAACAGCGCTTTTCAAAAGAAAGAGAAGAAAATGGTTTAATCAGGCTTAACCGCTATATTGCGAATTCAGGTGTTTGTTCACGCCGAAAGGCGGACGAACTCATACAGGCAGGAGTTGTGACAGTGAACGGTGTGGTTGTTACGGAATTAGGCACAAAGGTCGATGCTGCGAAAGATGAAATAAGATATAATGGTGAGAAGTTGAAAAGGGAAAAAATGGTGTATGTGCTTCTGAACAAGCCTAAAGACTATATTACCACAACTGATGATCCACAAGAAAGAAAAACGGTGATGCATTTGGTTGAAAAGGCCTCAAGAGAGCGGATTTATCCTGTAGGTCGATTAGACAGAAATACGACAGGCCTTCTGCTTTTGACAAACGATGGTAATCTGGCAGAGAAGCTCTCTCATCCGAGAAACAACATCATGAAAATATATCATGTGGAGCTAAATAAGAGCTTAACCCAGGGAGATTTCAACAAAATAGGCTATGGGGTTGAACTAGAAGATGGCTTCATTAAACCCGATGAAGTAAGTTATATTCAAGGAGCAAGTAAACGGGAAATTGGGATACAGATTCATAGTGGTAGAAATAGAATCGTGCGGCGCATATTTGAATCTTTAGGCTATGATGTTATAAAACTAGATCGTGTAATATATGCGAACCTAACTAAAAAAGATTTACCAAGAGGCCGTTGGAGGTATCTAGAAGAAAAAGAAATTATCCAGCTAAAGCATTTTATTAAATAATTCAATTTTGCGCATAAAAAGAAAGGGCGCTTATCATACTAATAAGCGCCTTTTTATATTTAAAAAAATCTCATTCCTTCCCGTTACGATTTCTTTAGTTAACACTGATTCCTTGTTTACAAGGAAATTCCTTAGAAAAGCAATTATTACAGCATTGGCATCAATTCCGTGCCGATCCTTTTTTCCTTTATAATCAACTGGGAAAGGATTTTCAGGTTAATAAATTCAAGTCCTGCCACATGGGAAGTTTCTCCGCAGCCGAGGGTAACTTTGACGGCTTACGATAAGCTGCTCCGACATGATTACAAACCGATGGACATCAAAACAGGAAAGGCCGCCGTGCAATGCACGGCGGCCTTCTGTAAAGATCGGCACCGACCTACTCTCCCACATGTTACTGCAGTACCATCGGCTCTGGCGGGCTTAACTTCTCTGTTCGGGATGGGAAGAGGTGGACACCGCCGATATAGGCACCTGAATATCTTATCTGAGTTTTACGTTTTAAGTTATTCGTTTTAAGTTCCCATAACCTGCAACTTATAACCTATAACCTACAACTTATAACCCGGTCGACATATATAACGGAAGAAAAAAAACAGGAAGACAACAGCCTGCTGCGCTTGAGAAAGCTTCGGGCTATTAGTACGGCTCGGCTGTGGTATCTCTACCTTTACACCTGCCGCCTATCGACGTGGTAGTCTCCCACGGCCCTGTAAGGAAGTCTCATCTCGTGGCTAGTTTCGCACTTAGATGCTTTCAGCGCTTATCTATTCCCGGCATAGCTACTCTGCCGTACACCTGGCGGCATAACAGATTCACCAGCGGCCGGTCCAACCCGGTCCTCTCGTACTAAGGTCAGCCCCACTCAGACTTCCTGCGCCCACAACAGATAGGGACCGAACTGTCTCGCGACGTTCTGAACCCAGCTCGCGTGCCACTTTAATCGGCGAACAGCCGAACCCTTGGGACCTTCTCCAGCCCCAGGATGTGACGAGCCGACATCGAGGTGCCAAACCTCCCCGTCGATATGAGCTCTTGGGGGAGATCAGCCTGTTATCCCCAGAGTACCTTTTATCCTTTGAGCGATGGCCCTTCCATGCAGAACCACCGGATCACTATGTCCGTCTTTCGACCCTGTCCGACTTGTATGTCTCACAGTCAAGCAAGCTTTTGCCATTGCACTCCGCGTACGGTTACCAAGCGTACTGAGCTTACCTTTGAAAGCCTCCGTTACCTTTTTGGAGGCGACCACCCCAGTCAAACTACCCACCAAACAATGTCCCCCCCAAAGGGGGGTTAGGAACCGGATACAGAAAGGGCGGTATTTCAAGGACGATTCCGCGGATCCTGGCGAACCCGCTTCACAATCTCCCGCCTATCCTACACATCCTGCACCCAGTCCCAATGTTAAGCTATAGTGAAGGTTCATGGGGTCTTTCCGTCCCGTTGCGGGTAACCGGCGTCTTCACCGGTACCACAATTTCACCGAGCTCATGGCCGAGACAGCGCCCAGATCGTTACACCATTCGTGCAGGTCGGAACTTACCCGACAAGGAATTTCGCTACCTTAGGACCGTTATAGTTACGGCCGCCGTTTACCGGGGCTTCGATTCAATGCTTCACCCGAAGGTTGACATCCCCTCTTAACCTTCCGGCACCGGGCAGGTGTCAGGCCTTATACGTCATCTTTCGATTTGGCAAAGCCATATGTTTTTGTTAAACAGTCGCCTGGGCCTTTTCACTGCGGCTTCTCCGTCGCCGGAGGAAGCGCCCCTTCTCCCGAAGTTACAGGGCCATTTTGCCGAGTTCCTTAGCCATGATTCACTCGAGCACCTTGGGATTCTCTCCCCGACCACCTGTGTCGGTTTGCGGTACGGGTCTTATATGCCTGAAGCTTAGCGGCTTTTCTCGGGAGTATGGTTACCCGCGCTATCGGCGCCCCCGGAGGTTTGCCGTACTTTCGGCCTTCGGCACACGACCCGGATTTGCCTGGGTCACGTTTACCTACGGCCTTCAACGCACTATTCCGTCAGTGCGCGGCGGTGTCACTCCTCCGTCCCCGCTTCGCAGCATACAAGAGTACGGGAATCTTTACCCGTTGGCCATCCGCTGCCCCTTTCGGGTCCGCGTTAGGTCCCGACTTACCCTGATCCGATTAGCGTTGATCAGGAAACCTTGGTCTTTCGGTGGGCGGGTTTCTCGCCCGCCTTATCGTTACTTATGCCTACATTTGCTTTTCCGGAACGTCCACGGATACTCACGTAACCGCTTCTCCCGTGCCGGAATGCTCCCCTACCGATATTTCTATCCCACGGCTTCGGTGGTACACTTTATGCCCGTTTATTATCCACGCCCGGCCGCTCGACTAGTGAGCTGTTACGCACTCTTTAAATGAATGGCTGCTTCCAAGCCAACATCCTAGCTGTCTGGGCAACCGGACCTCGTTAGTTCAACTTAGCGTACACTCGGGGACCTTAGCCGGTGGTCTGGGTTCTTTCCCTCTCGGCGCAGGACCTTAGCACCCTGCGCCTCACTGCGGACCATATCTCCCGGTATTCGGAGTTCGTCTGGATTTGGTAGGATGTGACTCCCCCGCACCCAATCGGTAGCTCTACCTCCGGAAGACTCAATGTCCACGCTGTTCCTAAAAACATTTCGGGGAGTACGAGCTATTTCCCAGTTTGATTGGCCTTTCACCCCTACCCACAGGTCATCCGGAAACTTTTCAACGTTTATCGGTTCGGTCCTCCAGTACGTGTTACCGCACCTTCAACCTGCCCATGGGTAGATCACAAGGTTTCGCGTCTACCTCCACTGACTGTACGCCCTGTTCAGACTCGCTTTCGCTTCGGCTGCGCGGCTTAACCGCTTAACCTCGCCAGTGAAGTGTAACTCGTAGGCTCATTATGCAAAAGGCACGCCGTCACCCCCATTGGGGCTCCGACAGTTTGTAAGCACACGGTTTCAGGTTCTCTTTCACTCCCCTGTTCGGGGTTCTTTTCACCTTTCCCTCACGGTACTGGTCCACTATCGGTCTCTCGGTAGTATTTAGCCTTGGCGGATGGTGCCGCCGGATTCCCACAGGGCGTCTCCGACCCCGCGGTACTCAGGAACTCACTAGGCCGGTCTTCATTGCGTGTACGCAGCTCTCATGCTCTACGGCGGGCCTTCCCAGACCCTTCCACTTCTTCCGACTGTACCACATTGTGGTCCTACAACCCCGCATATGCCGTAACATATCCGGTTTGGGCTCTTTCCCTTTCGCTCGCCACTACTCAGGAAATCATTATTATTTTCTTTTCCTGCGCCTACTTAGATGTTTCAGTTCGGCGCGTTCGCGTTGTTAAACGGCATGTCTTCAACATGCCGGGTTTCCCCATTCGGAAATCGCCGGATCTCATCTCATTTGCAGATCCCCGGCGCTTATCGCAGCTTATCACGTCCTTCATCGCCTCCGAGAGCCTAGGCATCCCCCGTGTGCCCTTTCTTACTTTCTTCTCCCCGTACCCTTTTGCCGTACGGGGATGCTTTTGTGTCATGTCCCTTCCCCGTAGGAAAGAAACGTCTCTGCTGTTGTCTTCTCTTGTGTTTTTTCTTCCGATATGTCAAAGAACTTTTTTTTCAGATTAAAAAGTCAAAATCAAAAAGTAAAAACGACCGGCGTACCGCGTTTTTGAATTTTGAATTTTTACTTTTGAATTTGAAAAGCGTGGAGAATAACGGATTCGAACCGTTGACCCCCTGCGTGCAAGGCAGGTGCTCTAGCCAGCTGAGCTAATTCCCCCCGTTACGTGGACAGGACCGCCCGCCTCCGGTTTCCCGGACGGCCTCCCTCTTTCAGGTAGTCCCGAGCAGATTTGAACTGCTGACCCCTACATTATCAGTGTAGTGCTCTGACCAACTGAGCTACGGGACTGCTTCGCTTCCGCACCGGTGACCCCGAAGGGGCACTGTGGCACTTTCCTCTTTTTTCTCTTTCTCTTTTTTCAAGAAATCTTCATGGCGTAACCGAACGGCCCGAGGGCCCTCTAGAAAGGAGGTATTCCAGCCGCACCTTCCGGTACGGCTACCTTGTTACGACTTAGCCCCAATTACCGGTTTTACCCTGACACGCTCCTTGCGGTTACATGCTTTAGGTACCCCCGGCTTTCATGGCTTGACGGGCGGTGTGTACAAGGCCCGGGAACGTATTCACCGCGTCATTGCTGATACGCGATTACTAGCGAATCCAACTTCACGGGGTCGAGTTGCAGACCCCGATCCGAACTGTGAGGGGCTTTCTGAGATTGGCTTCACCTCGCGGTGTCGCTGCCCTCTGTACCCCCCATTGTAGCACGTGTGTAGCCCCGGACGTAAGGGCCATGATGACTTGACGTCGTCCCCGCCTTCCTCTCTGTTTGCACAGGCAGTCTGTTTAGAGTCCCCACCTTGACGTGCTGGCAACTAAACATAGGGGTTGCGCTCGTTGCGGGACTTAACCCAACACCTCACGGCACGAGCTGACGACAGCCATGCAGCACCTAGTTTCCTGTCCCGAAGGACCTGTCCATCTCTGGACAATTCAGTAACTTTCAAGCCCGGGTAAGGTTCCTCGCGTATCATCGAATTAAACCACATGCTCCTCCGCTTGTGCGGGCCCCCGTCAATTCCTTTGAGTTTCACCCTTGCGGGCGTACTCCCCAGGTGGAACACTTAACGCTTTCGCTTGGACGCCGACCGTCTATCGCCGACATCGAGTGTTCATCGTTTAGGGCGTGGACTACCAGGGTATCTAATCCTGTTCGATCCCCACGCTTTCGTGCCTCAGCGTCAATCGTACTTTGGTAAGCTGCCTTCGCAATCGGTGTTCTGTGGCATATCTATGCATTTCACCGCTACTTGCCACATTCCGC
Organism: Olivibacter sp. EAT-5; assembly: GCF_044784325.1. NCBI lineage: Bacteria > Pseudomonadati > Bacteroidota > Sphingobacteriia > Sphingobacteriales > Sphingobacteriaceae > Olivibacter > Olivibacter sp. EAT-5. The sequence goes on from NZ_CP173028.1 coordinate 6,692,811, forward strand.
CTACCTCAGGTACATTCAAGCGCGCCAGTATCAAAGGCACTGCGATGGTTGAGCCACCGTCTTTCACCCCTGACTTAGCGCGCCGCCTACGCACCCTTTAAACCCAATAATTCCGGATAACGCTCGGATCCTCCGTATTACCGCGGCTGCTGGCACGGAGTTAGCCGATCCTTATTCTCACGGTACATTCAGCCCGGTATACATACCGGGGGTTATTCCCGTGCAAAAGCAGTTTACAACCCGTAGGGCCGTCTTCCTGCACGCGGCATGGCTGGTTCAGGGTTCCCCCCATTGACCAATATTCCTTACTGCTGCCTCCCGTAGGAGTCTGGTCCGTGTCTCAGTACCAGTGTGGGGGTTTCTCCTCTCAGAGCCCCTAGACATCGTCGCCTTGGTGGGCCGTTACCCCGCCAACCAGCTAATGTCACGCGAGCCCATCCGTCCCCTATGAATATTTAAATGAAGGCCCATGCGGACCTGCATTCTCATGCGGTATTAATCCGGATTTCTCCGGGCTATCCCCCTGGGACGGGCAGGTTGCTCACGCGTTACGCACCCGTGCGCCACTCTCACGGGGACCGAAGCCCCCGATCCCGTTCGACTTGCATGTATTAGGCCTGCCGCTAGCGTTCATCCTGAGCCAGGATCAAACTCTCCATTGTATAATGTTAAGTTTCCGATCTCGGCTTTCGCACTTCTTTCAGTGCAGCCTTCCGATCTTTTTTGTATCTTCCGGCCGACGGACCGTTCAGGCCTGTCCTTTTGACTTCCGCCAAAAAACAGGCCGTCCGTTACGCTACATGAATCTGATTTCTTAAAGAACTTTAAACGCCTCCGCTCACGCTTCGGCCTCCGCCGTATCCATCGGGTCTCCCCTCCGGTACTTCCTGCTTTTTTCTTTCACCTTCCCGGGCATCGCGCCCGTTCCGTCGTCCCCTCTCTCCCGATTGGGAGTGCAAAGGTAACAGCTTTTTTCTTTTCTCCAAAATATTTTTTTAAAATATTTTTTCCTCCCCTGCCGTTCACCTCCGTACCTCAAAAAACAACCGCATCCCTTCGTTTGCGGAGCGCCCGCCTTCCGAACGGGATGGCAAAGGTACGAATCTCCGCCGTTCCCGCAAATGTTTCGCGCCCCGGACCACAGCTTTTTTTACAACAAACTGGAAATCAAATCGTTTTTTTTCCTCCCGCTATGCAAGCTTTGAATATGGATTCATTCATAAATCGTATAACTTAGAACCTGCCGTATCTTATCCTTTACTCCTTTCGTTATTTGATGCACCATTTGTACTTACGCGATCTACAGACCATGCGGGAAGGCAGCGCCGAAAAAAGATCTAGCTCCATTTAGGGGTACTATGAATAGATTCATAACACCTTTTATAGTACTAGACAAGTAAGCTCTGTTAAATGACATTTAAACAGCATGATAATTGTCCGCTGCGATTGATAGCCAATCTTATCGCCTATATATAATAGTCACTCATTTTTTAAACTGCTTCATAAACTCCCTTATCGAACAGCGGGACAAAAGAAAAAGCCAATTTAAATTTTTATTTTTTTTTTAGGATTAATTTGAGAAATTTATGGCAGACATAGAACCCTCACCGAAGGGAATTCAACTATCATTTTTTACCAAAAAAAAGCACAAAAACATGGGTGAAAAAAACCACACTTTATCTGGTTGTGGAAAAATTTCACATTCCAAAAAACAAGTATAGATAAACAGCATATAAACGATATAATAAACTATAAAACAATCAGTTAAAACATTATTTAAATTTTAATTTTTTTAGTTGTTTTTTTTTGTGAACTTCGACTCTCCGATAGGTTATTAACATTTTAACCTTCGATTATTGATAATCAGAATATTAGAATTTACGGT